>NZ_DAISLT010000090.1:0-2461 GCF_036820275.1 Novosphingobium sp. | reverse complement strand
CGCCTGAATCACGCCAAGGCCGACAACTCAACCCGATTTATGAGTTCACGCCCTAATGTCAGTTGCCCACACCTGATTGGGCCGCGTGATCGGCAATTTCCGCAGCAAATACGGATAGATCCTGTGCCCAGGCGCGGGCTTGGATGTGTTGGGCCGGCGATAGATCGCCTCGATCGACCTCCTCTTCATCAAGGTGGCGACGTGGCAGCGGCCGATCGCGGTGCCCTCTTGGCGCAGCAGGTCGCGCAGCATCCGGCTGCCCGCAAACGGGTATTCCAGATGCAATTCATCCATACGCCGCATGATGCCCAGGTCGGTGGCAGACACGGGCGCTGGCAGGTAATACACGCTGCTCCGGCTGATCCCCAGCTCCCGAGCCTGACGCGCCACCGGCAGGCTGTGTGACCGATCGATCATCGCTTTGCGCTCGGCAACAGACCCGCTTTGCCGAGCGCGCCTGCCAAAAAGATCCTAAGCAGGTCGCCGGGATTAACCGGTATCCTGACGGCAGTGTCATTCAGGAGATTGGCCATGACGATGGAACAGGAGTTTGCTTCACCAGCATCGAACACTGAGACCGTTTATGCGGCGATCGAACTAAGCAAGAAGAACTGGGTCATATCGGTGGCCCACCCCGGCCAGCCCAAGCCGAGCATCTATCGCCTGCCAGGTGGTGATTTTGATGCGCTGGTGGCGCGACTTCGCAAGGTTGCCGGATCAATCGCGAGAATCGTGATCTGCTATGAGGCGGGCTATGATGGGTTCTGGTTGGCACGGCGTCTGACCCGTTCAGGGATCGAGTGCCGTGTGCTGGATCCGGCCAGCCTGCAGGTAAACCGCCGTGCGCGCAGGGTGAAGACGGTTCGTATCGACGCCCTGATGCTGCTCCGGGCCGTTATCGCGATAGACCGCGGCGACCATCATGTATGTGCTGTTGTGCGCGTTCCCGATGTCGAAGAGGAAGATGCGCGTCGATCACACCGCGAACGGCAACGCCTGGTCCACGAGCGTACCGCACATATCAATCGGATCAAAGGCCTGCTTTTTGGCCAGGGGATAAGGGGCATCGAACCGAAACTGCGCGCGACGCGAATTGATTTTGCTTCCCTTGTCACCGCGGAAGGAAGAGCGCTTCCGGAACGCCTGCTCCATGAACTTGAACGTGAATATTCACGGCTGGCTCTGGTCGAGGAGCAGATCCGCTGCGTCGAAAAGGAGCGTGATGTGGCGGATGCGCAAGACCCTGCGATCGAGCAGAAGCGTCAGATGCTTCGTCTTCTGCCCGGGGTTGGCGGAACGACTGCCGCGATCATGGCGCGGGAAATCTTCTCGCGGCAGTTCAGTAGCCGTTCGCACCTGGGATCCTATCTTGGTCTGACGCCAAGTGCCTACGACAGCGGCACTACCACGAAATGCCAGGGCATCTCAAAAGCCGGCAACAGCTGGGCCCGGCGCATCCTCATCGAGATCGCCTGGATCTGGCAGCACAAACATCCCGCAAGCCCGCTGACAAAGTGGTTCAGGGTAAGAACACAGGGGCAATCTGCGCGCATGCGTCGGATCATGCTGGTGGCCATGGCCCGCAAGCTGGCGATCACACTCTGGCGCTATGTCGAAACCGGCCTCGTTCCTGAAGGCCTGGTAATGCCGACCAAAGCCGCTGCGACTGGCTGACCCGGCCTTTGAAAGTTCAGGCCCCGGCCAGGGCCTGAAAGCGGGGTGACGGGCTTCGAGAGTATGATTGGTGCGAATGCACCGGCAAAAAGTGTGAAACCGTCCCCTTGAGCGTCTGAGCCGTGCGTGCAGGATTGTGGCAAGCCGTCATGGAGCTGCCGGATATAAGTTGATGCGCCAGTCGCACGCCTGCACCAGGACGATCGACCCCGCCGATCCCGACGGAATGACAAAGGCAACCAGTCAAGGTCTGCCGCAGGTCCTGCGCGCGCCGCTTGACACAAGGCCCCGCATATAAATCATTCGCCAGCGTCAGTTCGCCGATCTTGGCATGCAGCGTTTTGACATCGACAGTGGGCTCGGCGTTCTCTGCAGCACTCTCGCCACCAAACACGCCCGCTGCCCCTTCCAGCAACTGGGCGCGCCACGTGGTTATCTGGTTGGCATGGACATCAAACTGCTGCGCCAGTTCGGCCAGCGTCTTCTCGCCCTTCAAGGCAGCCAAAGCCACCTTCGCCTTGAACGCCGGGCTGTGATTGGTAACCAGTCCGACTGGGACCGCCTGCCTGATGGCGCGATAATCTCTTAGGAGACGGTCATAGCGACGTCGCTAACGACGTCTCTTGATCGGGGATTGCGATGAGGGCGGAGATACTGGGTCAGGAACGACGGCGCCGGTGGACGGACCAGCAGAGGCTGGAGATCATTGGTGCGGCTGGCGTGAATGGCGCTACACTGACAGAGGTGGCGCAGCGCCACGATGTAACCCGACAACAGATTTATACTT
>NZ_DAISLT010000089.1:0-3428 GCF_036820275.1 Novosphingobium sp. | reverse complement strand
GGCCATCCCTCGCTGCGGGGGCGCGCGATGTTCGGATGGTATCCCGATGGCGAGCCGGAAAGCGCGATCCAGATTGTGCAGGACCCGCTCGTCGATGGCGCGAAGATCCGCGAATGGGTGAAGGCCGGCGTGATCGTGCGCACCCGCACCGACGCCAACACCGTCGAGGCGCGCGCCCACGATTTCACCAAGACCCGCGCGGCGATAGAGAGCGGCGCGCAGGCGGTCAGCACCGACTACTATCCCGGTGCACCCGACCCACTGGGCCTGCACTTCACCGTCACCCTGCCGAACGGCGCAATGGCGGGCTGCAGTCCGGTGCGCGTGGCTGGACCCTGCGCCGTAAAACCCTGAGATGACGTGCCCGTCATCCTCGCCGTGCTGGCGCTGCTGATCCCGGCGGCGGTTCACGCCGCGCCCACTACACCGCGCAATCTGGTGACGGAGCGGCCGGTGCCGGTCATGCGCCACGGCATCCGCGCGCCGCTGAACGGCGAAGTGCCCGAAGGCACCCGCACCGATCAGCCCTGGCCGGCCTGGCCCGTCGCGCAAAGCGTCGTCACGCCGCATGGCGAACGGGCGCTGGAAATTCGGTCGCAGAGGATTGGGCGAAATCTCCGTCGTTGCCATCAGCGGCGCCATTCGGGTGCGGACCTGCACTTGGACACGGCATCTCGAACCATCCTGCGATTTTCGATCAGGAGCCATCAAATTCCCGGCCATGGGATAATTGACATATGTTGTTATCACAGATAGCGGCCTCAACGCGAGTGCGTCGCAATAGCAGTAAAAATGCTGCTTTTGAGGGATCTTCACATGCGTTTCGAGTCCAAGACTTTGCTGCCGTCGCTGCTGCGCGGCGTGTCCGCTGCTGCGCTTGCGGGCGGCACGATCGGTCTTTCTGCGGCGGCCTACGCGCAAACAGCACCCGCCGAGGGCAAGACCAGCAATGACGAGATCATCGTCAATGGCTCCTACACCACCAATGACCAGCTGGATTCGGCCACCGGTCTTGGCCTCACCATCCGCGAGACGCCGCAGTCGGTCACTGTGATGACCGCGCAGCGCCTTGAAGATCAGGCGATCCGCAACCTGTCGGACGTCATCAACAACGCCGCCGGTGTCTCCTCGCGCGCGCTCGACAATGCCCGCAACGGCTTTTCCGCGCGCGGCTTCGACATCGACAATTACCAGATCGATGGCATCCCCGTGCAGTACGACACTGCCTATAGCGCGGGCGAGACGCTGCTCGACGTCGCGCTTTACGAGCGGGTGGAGATCGTGCGCGGCGCCACCGGCCTGCTGACCGGCGCGGGCACTCCCTCTGCCTCAATCAATCTCGTGCGCAAGCATGCCGATGCGCAGAACCTGACCGGCTCGGTCACCGCGTCTGCCAGCCGCTGGAACAACTACTCGATCATGGCCGACATCGGTACGCCGGTGACCTCGGACGGCACGATCCGCGTCCGCGGCGTCGCCAAGTACGAGGAAGGCGACAGCTTTACCGACCTGCTGCACAACAAGAAGCTGGTGCTATACGGCGTCGTCGATGCCGATCTGACTCCGAACACGCATGTCAGCGCCGGCATCAGCTATCAGGACAACGATCCACGCGGCACCCAGTGGGGCGGCCTGCCAGTGTGGTACTCGGACGGCACCCGCACTAACTGGGCCCGTTCCAAGACCATCGGTGCGGACTGGACCGCGTGGAAGTCCACCAACCAGACGATGTTCGCCCGGCTGGAGCAGGACCTCGGTAACGACTGGCAGGTCACCGTCTACGGCAATCGCACGCTCAACAAGAGCAACATGAAGCTGCTCTATCTCTCGGGCACGGTCGACAAGACCACCGGCGAGGGGCTGGGCGCCTTCGCCGCGAACTATCAGGGCCGCGCCGCGCAGAACGACGTGGGCGTGCGCCTGACCGGCAAGTACCAGCTGTTCGGCCGCGACCACGACCTGATCGTCGGCACCAGCTACGCGCAGCAGGACTTCGCGTTCTACAGCCGCAGCGCGCTCGATACCGCGGCGGTGGGCAACTACTTCGAGTGGGACGGCTCTTTCCCCGAACCGACCTGGGGTACGCGCAGCCAGGTGGTGGATACCAGGACCAAGCAGTGGGGCTACTTCGGAGCCACCCGCCTGTCGCTGACCGACCAGTTGAAGGTGATCGTCGGCGGCCGCCTGTCCTCTTGGGAGCGCACCGGCCTGTCCTATGGCGCGTCGGCGGATTTCGGCGCGAAGAACCGGTTCCTGCCTTATGCGGGCGCGCTCTACGACATCGCGCCCAACCACACGGTCTATGCCAGCTACACCAAGATCTTCCAGCCGCAGAATTATCAGGCGGCTGATGCCAGCTACCTGCCGCCGGTCACCGGCGCCAATTACGAAGCGGGCCTCAAGAGCACGTTCTTCGACGGCAAGCTGAACACCGCGATCTCGGTCTTCCGCATCGAGCAGGACAACCTCGGCCAGCAAATCCCGAACGAATACATCAACAATGATCCGACGCTCGGCCTCGCCTACCGTGCCGCGAAGGGCGCGCGCAGCACCGGCTTCGAGATCGAGGCCAACGGAGAAATCCTGCCCGGCTGGTCGCTCTCGACCAACTACACGCAGTTCCGCGCCAAAGATGCCGACGGGGTGCGGGTGAACTCGCTCTACCCGCAGAAGCTGCTGCGCCTGTTCAGCACCTACAGCTTCGGCGGCCAGCTGGACGGGCTGACCGTAGGCGGCGGCGTCAACTGGGAGGGTAAGAGCTACACCGACACCAGCAACGCGGTGACCGGCGCGGCCGAGCGGCTGGAGATCAAAAGCTATGCGCTGGTCAACCTGATGACGCGCTACCAACTACAGAACGGCCTTTCCGCGCAGCTCAACGTCGAGAACCTGTTCGACAAGAAGTACTACTCGCAGATCGGGTTCTACAACCAGCTGGCCTATGGCGAGCCGCGCAACGTGACGCTGACCCTGCGCTATCAGTTCTAAACGCCTAAAAGTGACGTCTCCCGGCGGGCATTCCGTTCGGAGGCGTCCAATTCAAGGGCGGCAGTCCTCGTTCAATCGAGGATATAATAAGGTTTGCCAGTACAACATCGGTTCTGTGTTCGACCCATTCCTGTCGCGCTGCCGCCGATTTAGACCCTCAGGTGCAGACCGGCAGGTTTTGGGCGGCCAACATGGATAGTAGCTATTCGTGACTGTGCTACGGCTATGTCAGCTGCCGCTTTTACTCGTGTGCGCTGCACCAGACGCGATACAGGACGGCTGAGCCTGCAAATCTGCGCAACAGCTGCGAGCGGGTGATATCCGGTCTGATCCCACAAGATATCACTGGACCAGTTCCTTGAGCGGCCGCTCCTTGTCCGCGAGTGCGGCGAGATCGGGCTTTGCGCCTGCCTCCACCAGCTTGCGGCCCTGGACGTAGT
>NZ_DAISLT010000088.1:0-4028 GCF_036820275.1 Novosphingobium sp. | reverse complement strand
CCCGCTGCGGCACGACACCTCGACCAACGACGAGCGGATATCGCAAGGATGTGGGATCAGGTCAGCTTGTAGTTCCGGGTGGCCTGGCCAGAGGCTCAACGCCCCTTTTGTTCCGGCCCCGGATCCGCAGCGCCCGAGATCGGAGCGGCAACTTCGATCTCTACCCGGCGGTTCTTCGCGCGTCCCTCAGCATCGTCGCTGCCATCGAGGTTTCGGTTGGGCACAATCGGACGCGCTTCGCCAAGAGCGATGACGGTCATGCGCTTCACATCGACGCCCTTGCCGGCGAGATAGTCGCGCGCCGCCTCGGCCCGGCGGCGAGAGGCGGCAAGGTTCTCCGCGTCGGATCCGCGGGAATCGCTGTGCCCCCAGATCGTGATCGGCCCGCCGGCCTCGAGCGTTGGATTGGCAAGCAGGCCATCGAGCAACCCGCGCCCAGCTTCATCGGGTTTTGCACCTTTTGCCGGGTAGGGAATTACGAGGTGAACCGGTTGCAGCGAGGGGGCCTCGCTCGGGCCGATATCGACGTCTTCCCGGATGATGGATTTCTTCGGCTCCTGTGCCGGATCGTCCGGTGCCGCGCTGGCAAGTGCGTCAGGTATCGCAGCCTCGCTTGCGGGTGCATCGCTTGCTTCTCCCTCGCTTCGCTGCTGGCAACCGCCGAGGGTAGCCAGCAGAAGCAGGGATGCGGTTATCGGCGCGCGGTTCATGCTGTCGCCTCCTTGGTTTCGGGAATGTTGCGAGTGGGTTCCGGCTCCGCACGGCGCGGCGGGCCGTAGGAAATGATCGTGTCGCCCGGCTGAGGCGTGGGACGGGAGGCGTGGGTGAAGAACAGGATCCTGCCCTCCTTTCGCAACACGAACAGCATATTCGCCTCATCCGGCAGCGCGGCCTGTGCATCTGCAAAATCGAACTGTTCGCTGATGCGCGTCTTGCGGAAGGTCCAGCCGGCGCTTTCGTGCTCGGCGATTTCCTCCACGCCGATGCCCGAAGCGAACATGGCGCGTCCGCGAAGAGCCTCCGGCAGGCTGCGATGGTCCTCGTCATCGCCCATGCCGCCAAGCTGATAGACCGCATCCCTGCCGATATCGGGCGCGAACTCGTTGCAGACGAGCGCATTGTAGGCCTCGTTGTCGGTCGTGGCGACGAGGACCTGGAACTGCGCCAGATCGAGGCGTTCCTCGGTCGACTCCGCCAGAATTTCGCCGTGATAGGTGGCGATCCCGGCCTGCCGCGCCACCGAGAGGCGCTGCCAGCTGGTGTCGGCGATCATGACCGGGACATCCAGTTGCCGCAGCTGATGGGCAAGGGACAGGCTCCACGAGGTGCTGCCGACGATCAGGAGGCCCTTCTTGCGGGCGCCCATGACCTTGAGCCAGCGCGCCACGTAGCGGATGCTGAACCCGTGCGCGACAATCGTGGCGACGACGACGGAGAAGGACAGCGTTACGAGAATGCTGCCGTCGCCATAGCCAAGCTGGTCGAGCCTCAGGGCGAACAGACCCGACATGGCCACCGCCACGACGCCGCGCGGCGCGATCCACGCAACCAGCAGGCGCTCGTTCCAGGGGATCTTGCTGAAGGATAAGCTGAGCAGCACCGTCGCCGGGCGCACCAGGAACAGCAACGCAAGAAGATAGGCAATGAAGCGCCACTCGAACTGGCGCAGCACGCCGAAATCGAGCGAGGCTGAAAGCAGAACGAAGACGCCGGAGATGAGGAGGACCGTGACGTTCTCCTTGAAGGGGTGAATGTCACGCAGGGAATCGAGCCGCATGTTGGCGATGGCGACGCCCATCACGGTTACGGCGAGAAGGCCGGTTTCCTGCTGGATGAGGTTTGAAAGCACGAACGTGCTGATGACGGCGACGAGAAGGACGGGGGCCTTGAGGTACTCGGGCACATGGCCCCGGGGGAAGGCCCAGGCGATCGCACGCGCCGCTCCGTAACCGATGAGACCGGCCACGACCGCGGCGGCGACGAGCGACGTGGCCACCGAGAACAGGGTGCCGCCTTCGCCGGAGCGACGCAGGTATTCGTAAGTGAGGACGGCGCAGAGGGCGCCGAACGGATCGTTGACGATGGCTTCCCACTTCAGGATCGCCCGCGGACGAGGCGCGATGTTGCTCTGGCGCAGGAGCGGTATGACGACGGTGGGGCCCGTCACGACGAGGATTCCTGCGAAAAGGATGGCGACCGGCCATACGAGGCCGGCGATATAGTAGCAGGCCAGCGTGCCCAGCACCCATCCTACCGGAATCCCCACGAGCATCAGGCGCGTCACCGCGCCTTCTGTCTTCCTGAGTTCACGAAAGTTGAGACTGAGCCCTCCTTCGAAGAGGATGAGCGCAACGGCCACGGAGATCATCGGCTCCAGCAGGTCTCCGAAGGTCTGTGCGGGGACCACGAGACCGGTGACGGGTCCGGCGAGGACACCGGCTGCGAGCATGAGGGCGATGGCTGGCCAGCCGGTACGCCAGGCGATCCACTGAGCACCGATACCGAGAATACCGATCAGCGCGAAGACAAGGGCTTGCTGATGCATAACGAAGAGGCATAACCATCTCGGACCGGCAAGGTAACCGCCCCGCGCTGAAATTTTTCCAGGTTCGAGGGTCCTGCCGGCGGCTTGCCGAACCGTGAGGCGCGAACGGGTGGACAGGCCCCGTGGGGCGCTGCAATAGGGCCTGGCTCCCAATACCCCTGCCGCTGCCCATAGAGAGGCTCGTCGCCGTGAAAATTCCGAACCGCCTGTTGCCACGACGTATCCGCGTGGCGCTGCGCCGGCACGGTCCGGAAGCGCTGGTCTGGCGGCGCCGGGTGGCGATCGTGGGCGGGGCCGTTCTGGTGGGTCTCGTGGCGCTGGTGTTCGCCGAGTTGGCGGACCGGGCAAACGCCTTGTTCCACATCTTCGCAGGTCGCTGGTGGTGGGCGCCGCTGGTCGCGACGCCTGCGGGTTTTGCAGTCATCGCCTGGCTTACCTTGCGCTTTGCGCCTCTGGCGAAAGGATCCGGCATTCCCCAGGTAATGGCCGCGACCAAGAACCCGGAGGGGTCGCTTTCGACATTGGTGTCGGCCCGCGCGGCAGTCGCGAAGTTCTTCCTGACGATCGGCGGTCTGCTCGTCGGCGCTTCGGTCGGGCGTGAGGGACCGACGGTTCAAATTGCCGCAGCCATCATGGGCCGCATGCACCGCGTGCTGCGCGTCCAGCTGCGGTCATCGGTCTATATCGCAGGCGGCGCGGCCGGCGTTGCAGCCGCCTTCAATACGCCGCTTGCCGGTGTCGCCTTCGCCATCGAGGAACTGGCGGCAGCGTATGAGCAACGTATGACCCTGCTGGTCATGGCCGCCGTGCTGATTGCCGGCATGGTCAGCCTGGGGGTCGCTGGCGACTACATCTATTTCGGCGCCATGCGGCAGACCCTTGGTTTCCAGCAGGCCCTCATGGCCACGCCTGTTGCCGGAATCCTCGGCGGTATCGCAGGCGGGGCGTTCTCGCGGCTCATGCTTTCGGCCGGTACCACGGCGATACGACCGATGGTCTGGCTTCGCGCCCATCCGATCCAGTTTGCGACGCTTTGCGGGGCGATCGTGGCTGTGCTCGGCGTCTCGACCGGGCTGACCTGGGGAACCGGGTACGATACCGCCCACGGCATCATTGCCGGCAAGGATGTGCCGATCTGGTTCGGCGCTGCCAAGTTCGCGACGACACTGGCAACGGCGGTTTCCGGCATTCCAGGCGGCATCTTCGCGCCGTCGCTCTCGATCGGCGCCGGTATCGGTGATCTGCTGCGCGGGATATTTCCCGCCTATCCCTCCGGAGCCATCGTGCTCCTGGGGATGGTCGCCTACTTTACCGGCGTGGTGCGCGCGCCCCTCACGGCGGTTATCATCATCTCGGAGACCACCGCCAGCAGGGGACTCATGATGCCTCTCCTGGCTTCTGCGCTGATCGGCGACTTCGCCGCCCAATTCGTCTGCAAGGAAAAGCTCTACCACGGACTGTCGCAGCGCTTCCTCCCGAAGAC
>NZ_DAISLT010000087.1:0-4747 GCF_036820275.1 Novosphingobium sp. | reverse complement strand
AGAAGAGTTCCGTGTTGCCTCGAACGTAGGCGTGGGCGGAACGCGCCATTTTGAAGTCTCGGCGAGCATGAAGGGTTGCAAGGCGATCTGCCGGGACGACGAATTTCATGCCGACACAAACGAGCAACACTATGCAAGTGTTCCAGATGCAGCCGAGGTTGTGAAAATGGCATCGAGCCATCGGAACAGGCCATGTCCTCGCGGATTTTTGCTCCTGCCAAACATATACAAATGGGAAACAAACATGACGACAGTGGCGCAGGTGATCGTGGAGACGCTCCAGGCCGCAGGTGCGCGCCGCTGCTACGGTGTGCCGGGTGACACGCTCAATCATGTGACCGACGCGATCCGGACAAGCGACATTCGATGGGTTCATGTCCGGCATGAGGAGGCGGGCGGCTTTGCGGCCGGCGCTGAATCTCTTCTGACGGGCGAACTTGCACTTTGTGCCGGGTCGTGCGGCCCGGGCAGTCTTCACTTCATCAACGGACTGTTCGAATCCCACCGCAATCGTGCGCCGGTCGTCCTGATCGCCAGCCAGATCGTGCGGGACGAACTTGGCTTCGATTTTCCGCAGGAAGTCGACTTTCGCGCCATTTACGAGAGCTGCAGCGTCTTCTGCGAGGAAATCCGCACGCCGGAGCAGGCGCGGCGCAAGACCGCGATGGCGGCTCAGGCGGCCCTGGCCAAGCGCGGCGTTGCGGTGCTGATCGTGCCGGCGGACATCTCCAGCGCCAAGGCACCGGACGAGCCTGCATTTGCCGTCCATCGCGCAAGTCCGGTCGTCGTGCCCGCGGATCATGAATTGGAACGTATCGCGTCCTTGCTGGAGCAGGGCAAGAAAATCGCGATTTATGGCGGATCGGGGTGCGAGAACGCGCATGACGAGGTGGTTGCACTCGCGCGCAAATTGCAAGCACCCGTGGCGCACACCTCGCGTGCAAAGGACTTTCTGGAGTACGGCAATCCATTCGATGTCGGGATGACGGGGATCTTCGGTGGAGAGGCCGGGTATCACGCACTTATGTCATGCGACACACTGCTTCTGCTAGGCTGCGATTTCGCGTGGCGCCAGTTCTATCCGCAGAAGGCAACGATCATCCAGATCGATCTCGACGGGACGCATCTTGGGCGACGCCATCCGGTCGATTTCGGTGTGGTGGGCGATGTTGCGGAGACTCTCAAGGCATTGCGCGGGCGGGTGGACGCGCGGTCCGATCGAGCCTTCCTCGACGATTGCCTGTCGAAGCGCGAGAAGATGGTGGAAAGGCAGGGCAGGCATGCGACGGTCGGCAAGGGCGGCGCGATCCGTCCGCAGTACCTTGCCGAAGTCATATCCCGCGCGGCGCCTGCCGATGCGATCTATACGGCCGATGGAGGGTCGCCGATGGTCTGGTGCCTGCGCCACGTCGCAGCGACCGGGAGCAACCGTACGGTGATCAGCCTCAGTCACGGGACGATGGCCAATGCAATGCCGCAGGCGCTGGGCGCCAAGGCGGCATTCCCCGACCGGACGGTGATCTCGCTCTCGGGGGATGGCGGCCTGGCCATGATACTGGGCGACCTGCTCACCGCCGTGCAGGAGAAATTGCCGATCAAGGTCGCGGTGTTCAACAACAGCGCGCTGGATTTCGTGGAGATCGAGCAGAAGGTCGAGGGGCTGCTCGATGCCTATACCAATTTGCTCAATCCCGATTTCGGCCGCGTCGCGGAAGCCATGGGTCTGTGGGGACGCCGGGTCGAAAAGGCGCAGGATCTGGAGGGTGCGGTGCAGGCGTGGCTCGATGCCCCGGGGCCGGCATTGCTCGACGTCGTCACCGACAGGTTTGAACTGGTCATGCCGCCGAAGATTGAGGCAGGACAAGTCGCCGGGATGGCGCTCTATTCCGCCAAGGCGGTGCTGGGCGGGCGCGGCAAGGACGTTGCGGGCATGATCCGGAACCTGCTGCCATGAAGGGCGGTGCGAGCGGAGCGGGGGGACTCGTCGCGGGGCTGACCCGCGACCATGCTTTGTCCCGCAACCTTCTCCTGATCGCCTCGCTTTCACGTTTAATAGCCGGATAGGCTGCGTCCGATCAGGCAGGTTTCGCACTGAGATAGTCAAATTTAGGCGCAGGGAAGTCCTAGAGCCCGACGTAGTGCGGGAATGCTCAGGCATGGCCGCTCCCCTCAACGCCCGTTCCCGTACTGCCCTCAGGTTGTAGGCGAATTCCACTGCCGGACCATCAAGCGGGGCCTTACGCCGGACATTATTGAGGCAATGGAAGTATCTCGCACGCAGGTTTGCGCAGATCTTGCATCATCGTTGATATCGATGCGTTGCTCACCCCTTTGGTGAGCTATGAAGGCCGCGATTACTGCTGTATCGAAAGCGATCGGCCAAGCGAAGCTCAGGACACTTGAGATGGCGTTGACCACTATGCAAAGGGCGGTATTTGCGCCTGACGCGCGGTTCTTTGCAATTACGGCGATTGTCATGGCGCTGATAAACGTTGGCGCTTTTTCGTTCTTTGCAGCCATGGGCATATCGTCGTTCCACGCGCCCGTTGCGGTACATATCCACGCGATATTGTTCATGGGGTGGGTCTTGCTGTTCGTGTCTCAGGTGTCGCTTGGAGCCACCGGATCGCTCGCCCTTCACCGCAAGTTGGGCTGGCTGGCGGTAGGCTGGGCTTTGGCGATGGTCATCGTCGGCACCATGACGACGATATGGAGCGCCCAGAAAGCTGCAGTGCCGTTCTTCTTCCTACCCGCGCAATTTGTAGTGATGAACCCGTTAAGCGTGATGCTGTTCGCGGCGCTCTTGATTGGGGCAGTGGCGAAGCGGCGTGATCGCGAATGGCATCCACGCCTGATAATATGTGGCATGGCAGCGATCATGGGGCCATCTTTCGGGCGGCTGCTACCCGCTCCCTTGCTCATGTACTCGATGCTGACTGCCGTCTTCATCGGGATGATCGCTTTTCCCGTTGCCGGCATCGTCCGGGACAAGCTGCGCTACGGCCGCGTGCATCCGGCATGGTGGCTTGGCTTGGTTTCGCTCTTGCTGTTGCAATTGGCGACTGAGACACTGGGCCGGAGCGCAATTGCCGGAGCAATCTACGCACGCGTGGTAGTGGGAACGCCGGGCGCGCGTGTGCCTGGGCTGATTTACCAGCGGCCGCCGTTTCCGACAGATTCGTGACTTTGGTCAAGCTACCGGCGAACCTCATCATCGAAAACGACCCGTTGCCGCCTGTCAGCCGTTGATTTTGCGCTGCCGGCTGCGGCACTTCGACCTTCACCTCTTCAATGCCCACCAACGTCCGATTGACGGCTCTGTGCTGTTTACCGGCTACGCTGATCCGGGGCCGGCGCCTCGGATGGCGCCTCGTCAGGTTCATCGATATTTGGCACCTCGGGCGCGATTTCCGGAGGTTCCTGGAATGGAGTCTCCGCAGGTGGCATATCTGGCGGCATCTCAATCGGCGATTGCGGATTGATAGTGTCGGGCGGCGGCATCTCTGGATTCGAAGCCATGAAATTCTCCTCTCGCTGACATAGCGACCAAGAATATTCGTGGTTCCCGAGTTCCAGGCGAAGCCGGAAGAAACACTCTCTTGGAGTGAACATCAAAATTAAGGACCGCCCGGTTTGTTGGCTGTGCAGGCAGGCGAAATCCGGTGCTTGATGTGAACTTCCCTTTCTCGCACGGCATCAAGGCGGAACGCGGCCAAGCGCCGGACGTTTGATTGGAGCAAACCTTCTGTTGGAGGGTGTGAAGATCAACCGGCAACGGCAAAGGAATGAACAATGGCGGATCCAGCCGCAGCAACTCCGACCCTCGTTGAAGCGGATACCTCCGGGCTGAAAGTGCGGTCTCGCGATGGCGACAATCTCGGTCACATCAAATCGTTCATGGTCGACAAGCGCTCTGGCCAATCGACCTATGCCGTATTGAGCCTTGGTGGTTTTCTGGGCTTCAACAAAAGCTTCTATCCCGTGCCCTTCAGTTTGCTGGCTTACGATGCACCGGCGGATGACTATGTGGTCACTATCGATCGGCGCGTGCTGGAAGGTGGCCCTAGCTGGGCGAACAATGCGCCTGAGTTCAATCAGGCGTACGCCGATCGCGTGTCGAGCTACTATGGTACGCCATCTGCGCAGATCGTTTGATGGCGGTCCGATAGCGCCCAGCGCGATCTCTCGGTGACCTATGGTTTGGACTTTCCGTTGCTGCCCGGTTTGGGGGGCTGCTTGTATCGGATATGGACGCCGCGCCCCGGTGTGCGCCTGACTTCGAAGGCACCGGTCTTTTCCACCAGGTCGCCGAGCTTGGCATGGCCGAAAGTGCGGGGGTCGAAGTCGGAGGCAAGCGCGGCAAGGCGCTGGCCAACGCCGCCCAGCGACACCCAGCCGTCGTCGTCTTCAAGCTGTTTCACCGCCCGCCGGATCAGCGGAACCGCCATGGTAGGCGAGCGGGCAGCCGAGGCAGGGCGCTGATCCGGTCGTTCCGGTTCGTCGGAAGTCGGCGCTTCCGGAAGCAAGTTTTCCGTATAGATGAATCGCTTGCAGGCCTGGCGGAAGCTTTCGGGTGTCTTCTGCTCCCCGAAACCGTAGACATCGATGCCCTGTTCCCGGATGCGGGCGGCAAGCCGGGTGAAGTCGCTGTCAGAAGACACTAGGCAGAACGCCTCGAAGCGGCCGCTATGAAGCAAATCCATGGCGTCTATGACCAGAGCAATATCCGATGCGTTCTTGCCGACCG
>NZ_DAISLT010000086.1:0-4792 GCF_036820275.1 Novosphingobium sp. | reverse complement strand
GGCCCAGAACAGCGCATTGTTGACGAGAAAGCTCTGCACTTCCCGGCGGCCGAAATTGTAGATCAGGGTGTTCCAGTCCGGCTGGAAGCCGAGGCGCGGGTCCTGATGCTCGTAGAGCGCGGTGCCGTCGAAGCGGACGAGGCCGTGCTCGTCGGTCGGGAAGTGGGCGGGCACCCAGTCCAGGATCACGCCGATCCCCGCCCGGTGGGCACCGTCCACAAAACGCGCGAAACCGGCGGGTTCGCCGAAGCGGGCGCTTGGGGCGTAGAGACCGGTGGCCTGATAGCCCCAGGAGGGATCGTAGGGATGCTCGCTGATCGGCAGGAATTCGATATGGGTGAAGCCCATCTCGACGACATAGGGGATCAGCCGGTCCGCCAGATCGTCCCAGTTCAGGAACCAGTTGAAGCGGTCGCGCTGCCAGGACCCGGCGTGGACCTCGTAGATCGAGACCGGCACCTTGCGCGGATCGACTTTGGCCCAATGCGCGCGGTGAGCCTCGTCTCCCCAGTCGAGCTTGGCCGGGTGCGCGGTCATCGAGGCGGTGGCCGGGCGGATTTCCGACATGAACGCGAAAGGATCGGCCTTCAGCGGCTGGACCATGCCGTCGGCACCGACGATGTGGTACTTGTAGGCGCGATAGTCGGCGATGTCGGGAAGGAAGATTTCCCAGACGCCGATGTCCCGGCGGTCGCGCATGACGTGACGGCGCGGGTCCCAGTCGTTGAAATCGCCGACCACGCTGACCAGCCGGGCATTGGGCGCCCAGACCGCGAAGTGGACGCCGCTGGCGCCCTCGTGCCGGATGATATGCGCACCCAGCTTGTCGAAGAGGCGGAAATGCGTGCCTTGCGCGATCAGCAGGTCGTCCACCGGCCCCAGCACCGGGCCGAAAGTGTAAGGGTCGGTGACCAGCCAGTCGCCGCCATCCGCCGAGCAGCGGTAACGGATCGGCTGCGGTTTGCCGAGCAGCTTGCCTTCGAACAGGAAGCGGTCATCGACCTTGCCGAGCGTGCCCAGCTTGCGGCCGTCGAGGCTGAAGGCTTCCACCGTCTCCGCACCCGGCAGGATCGCGCGGGCGTGCGAGCCGCCTGGGCCGGGATGGAGGCCGAGAAGCGAGAACGGGTCGGCGTGGGTGCCTTGCAGCAGGGATTCGAGGGCGCTTTCCGGCGGCGTCACAGGACCTTCCAGATGTCTTTGGCATATTCGGAAATCGTCCGATCCGAAGAGAACCAACCGACATTGGCAATGTTCCTGATGGCCGAGGCCCGCCAGCCCGCCACGTCTTCCCAGCGCGCGTCGATGGAACGCTGGGCGGCGGCATAGCTGTCGAAATCGGCCGCGCACATGAACCAGTCATGGTCGTGGATGCCGCCGATCAGGTCCTTGTAGCGATCCGGATCGTCGGGCGAGAACACGCCGGAAGAAATCGCCGAGAGCGCCTGACGCAGTTCCCGCGAACCGTCGATCACCTCGCGCGGGTTGTAGCCGCTTGCCCGCTTCGCCGCGACTTCCTCCGCCGTCAGGCCGAAGATCACGATATTGTCGTCGCCGACATGATCCTTGATCTCGACATTGGCGCCGTCGAGCGTGCCGATGGTCAGTGCGCCGTTGAGGGCGAACTTCATGTTGCCGGTGCCCGAGGCCTCCATGCCCGCGGTCGAAATCTGTTCCGAAAGGTCCGCCGCCGGGAAGATCCGCTCGCCCAGGCTGACATTGTAGTTCGGTACGAAGACGACCTTGAGCAGACCGCCCACCGAAGGGTCGGCGTTGACGCGGCGGGCGATGTCGTTGGCCAGTTTGATGACCAGCTTGGCGTTGTGATAGCTCGGTGCGGCTTTCCCGGCGAAGATCTTCACGCGCGGCACCCAGTCCCGCTCCGGGTGGCTGCGGATCTGGTCGTAGAGCGCGACGGTCTCGATCAGGTTCAGCAGCTGGCGCTTGTATTCATGGATGCGCTTGATCTGCACGTCGAACAGCGCATCGGGATCGAGACGCACGCCCATGGTCTTCCTGATATAGTCCGAAAGCGCCGCCTTGTTGGCCCGCTTCACCTCGGCCACGCGCTCGCCGAACTGCGTATCGCCTGCGAAGGCGTTGAGATCGGACAGCTTTTCCGCATCGTCGAGGAAACCGTCGCCGATGGCCTCGCGGATCACGCGGGTCAGGCCCGGATTGCACTGCTGAAGCCAGCGGCGCGGGGTGACGCCGTTGGTCTTGTTGTTGATCCGGTCGGGATAGAGCTTGTGCAGGTCCGCAAAGACCGTCTGCTTCATCAGCTCGGTATGGAGCGCGGCCACGCCATTCACCGAATGGGCGCCGACGAAGGCAAGGTTGGCCATGCGTACGCGCCGCTCGCCGCCCTCGTCGATCAGCGAGATCGCGGCGATCTCGGCATCGCTGCACCCGGCCTTGCGCGCCTCGCGCAGGACCCGGCTGTTGATCGCGTAGATGATCTGCATGTGGCGCGGCAGCAGGCGCTCGAACAGCGGCAGCGGCCAGGATTCCAGCGCCTCGGGCAGAAGCGTGTGGTTGGTGTAGGACACCGTCCGGCGGCAGAGGTCCCAGGCCTCGTTGAATTCCAGGCCGTTCTCGTCGACGAGCAGGCGCATCAGCTCGGCCACCGCTACCGAAGGGTGCGTGTCGTTCAGCTGGATCGCCGCCTTTTCCGGCAGGGTACGGATATCGCCCAGGTACTGGACGTGGCGACGCACGATGTCCTGGATCGAGGCGGCGGTGAAGAAATACTCCTGCCGCAGGCGCAGTTCTTGACCCGCCGGGCTGGAATCGGCGGGATAGAGCACGCGCACGAGACTGTCGGCCCGGACCTGCTCGGCCAGGGCGCCGAAGTGGTCGCCTGCGTTGAAAGCGTCGAGCCGGATCGGGTCGAGCGGGCTGGCCGTCCAGAGGCGCAGGGTGTTCACCCGCTTGCCGCGCCAGCCGACCACCGGCGTATCGATCGCGGTCGCCTCGACCTGCTCGGCCGGGTGCCAGAACACCCCGTCGCCCTCGGCCACGACTTCGCCGCCGAAGCCGATACGGTAAGTGCTTTCGAGCCGCTCGAACTCCCAGGGATTGCCGTGGGCAAGCCAGGTTTCCGGCAGTTCGACCTGCCAGCCGTCGTCGATGCGCTGGCGGAACATGCCGTTCACGTAGCGGATGCCGTAGCCATAGGCAGGGATGTCCAGCGTCGCGAGGCTTTCCATGAAGCAGGCCGCCAGTCGCCCAAGGCCGCCGTTGCCCAGCGCCGCGTCGGGTTCCAGTTCCTCCAGCGCGGCAAGGTCCAGGCCATGGGCGCGCAGCGCCGCCTCGAACTCGCGGGTCATGCCCATGTTCGAGAGCGCATCGCGCAGCAGGCGACCGATCAGGAACTCCATCGAGAGGTAATAGACCCGCTTGCCGGCCGAATCGTACGTGCGGCGGGTGGAATCGATCCACTTCTCGATGATCTCGTCGCGCAGGGCGAGGATCGAGGCTGTGTACCAGTCATGCTGCTTGGCCGCGCGCTCGTCCTTGCCGACGCGCTGGCGCAGCACCCGCACGATATGCTTGTCCATTTCCGAGGGGAATGCAGTCTCGCTGCTGGAAACAGGATCGGTCGCCACGGGCACACTCCTGGTCTGGCCGTCGCAATCCCTTTCTCGCAAAAGTCCTGCAATCGGCGTAGTTTAGAGCCGGGATAACGCGGCATGCGCTCCGCAGTTTCCCTCGCTTTCCATCATGGCTACCACAGCCTTGCCTTGCGGCAAGGGCGATTGTGCAGCGCCGCAAAAAATTCGCGCGGCGCCCTCGGCAAGGATGGGGCAGCGATGGTATGACCTGCGGCAATCCCATTCGCGGAAGGTACGCATGAGCCTGACCGAAACCGAAGACAGCCCGCTTCCCCTGATCGCTGCCGAGGCCGCTCCGGACAGGCCCTGGTGGAAAGGCGCGGCGATCTACCAGATCTATCCGCGCAGCTTCCAGGACAGCAACGGCGACGGTGTGGGCGATCTTCCCGGAATCACACGCCGCCTCCACCACGTCGCCCGGCTCGGGGTGGACGCGATCTGGATCTCCCCGTTCTTCACTTCGCCGATGCGCGATTTCGGCTACGACGTGGCCGATTACTGCGGGGTCGATCCGGTGTTCGGGACGATGGCGGATTTCGACGCGCTGATCGCCCATGCCCATGCCCTGGGGCTCAAGGTCATCATCGACCAGGTCTATGCCCATACCTCGGACCTTCATCCCTGGTTCGCGGAAAGCCGCGCCGACCGGGGCAACTCCAAGGCGGATTGGTACGTCTGGCACGACCCCAGGGAGGACGGCACGCCTCCCTGCAACTGGCAGTCGGTCTTTGGCGGCCCTGCCTGGACATGGGACGCCCGCCGCCGCCAATACTACATGCACACGTTCCTGAAGGAGCAGCCGCAGCTCAACCTGCACAATCCCGCGGTGCAGGACGCCGTGCTGGGCGCGGCGCGGTTCTGGCTGGAGCGCGGGGTCGACGGCTTCCGGCTCGACGCGCTCAACCACGCGATGCATGACCCGCTGCTGCGGGACAATCCTCCTGCCCCCGCCGACGGCCGCGTCCGCACCCGCCCGTTCGACTATCAGCTCAAGACCTACAGCCAATCGCATCCGGACATGGTGGGTTTCGTCGAGCGGCTGCGGGCTCTTTGCGACGAATTCGGCGCAGTCCATACCGTGGCCGAGATCGGCGGCGACCATCCCCAGGCCGACCGCCGCGCCTATACCGCCGGCGAGCACCGGCTCAACAGCGCCTACGGTTTCGACTTCCTCTATGCCC
>NZ_DAISLT010000085.1:0-5246 GCF_036820275.1 Novosphingobium sp. | reverse complement strand
AAGGCAGCGCGCTATCTCGCCTTCGTGGTGGGCAAAGCGCATGGCCGGCAGATGGCGCCGGAGATCCGTCGCAGTTGGGCGCAATCCTTGCAAAGGGGACGCTCCAGAAACCTGGATGCCCCGTCATGGCTCTGGCGTTCAGTCGTAGACCTCACAGGGCGGCATGAAAAAGGCTATCTCGATCACTGCCGGGTACATGCGATGAATGACTGAGATTTGGAGATAGCACACGAAATGCATAACTGCATTTCGGGCCTTTGTCGCCGCTCAGCGCCTGAATTTCGCGATCGAGGTGCGGACCTTCCGCCTTTTTGGCGACTCACGACCAGATCGTGTCACTCTCCTATCGACTTTGTACGGCGATTTCCGACAGAACTAGTCATTGGCCCGACGCGAAGCCGCTAGCAACAAAGCACCGCAGTTTCGGCCTTTCGGCGTAATAGACATTCTTCCGGTTATTCGATCACCATCTCTAACTGGCAAAGGAGCCGGTTAGGATCAAACGGCTTGGGTAGGAAGGTCGCGTGCGCGGGCAGTTCGTCCTCGCGCAGCGGAACATGACCCGAGGCGATATAGAGGATAGTCGGCGGGAAGCGGTCGCGGATGTAGTGCGCCAGCTTCAACCCATCCAGCGAGCCGGGCATTTGCACGTCGGTCAGGACCACCCGGATCTCCTTGCGCTCCTCGAGGATTATGATCGCTTGGTCGGCATCTTCTGCATCGAACACGCGCCAGCCGGCGGCTTCGAAAAAGTCAACAAGATCGAAGCGAAGCAGTGCCTCGTCATCGACGATGAGGATCGTTTTGGTGCCGATCGGATGGCTCTCGCCCACGCTTTAGTTCCCGGTGTTGATCGCGGCATCCTTCAACCGCGCATGGAGTTGGAAAATCAAACCTTCCGGTCGGTAGTCGGTTTCGCTCCGGCCGCGAAAATAGGATCGCAGCGACCGTTCGATCAACTTCGATCCGAAGCCCTTGTGCTCGGGCGGCGTGACGGGCGGTCCGCCTCTCTCCTCCCAGACGAGATCGAAGCCCACATCCTCTACTCCGCGGTTGATCGTCCAGCACAGCGTGACCGTGCCACCCGGCACCGACAGCGCGCCATATTTGACCGCATTGGTGGCGAGTTCGTGCAGCGCAAGCGCGAACGCTACCGCGATTTCCGGCTTCAGAGTCATCGACGGGCCGCCGATCCGGATAGTGTCGCCGATCCGGCCATGCGGCGCGAGCGCCTGCTCAGCGAGCGTGCGCAGGTCCGCCGAGCGCCATGAAGCCTGCGTCAGCACATCAGTTGCCGCCGCCAGCGCCACCAGTCGGGCGGACAGATCGTGGCTCGCGATCTCGATGTCGGTTGCGTTGCGCAGGGTCTGCTGGGCGACAGACTGGACCACAGCGAGGACATTCTTGAGCCGATGCGCGAGCTCTCCGTTCATCAGGCGCATGTCGTCTTCCGCGCGCTTGCGGTCGCGGAAATCGCGGGTCACGGTGCCATAGCCGATCAGCCCACCTGCTGCGTCGCGGATCGGGAACACCGAATACAGCACCGGGACTGCCTCACCGGTAGCGAAATGCCGGAAGTTGAGCTCTCCGCTCCACGATCCGTCTCCGGCGACCGCCGGCAGCACGGTCTCTTCGACGAACTGCGCCTGGTCCGGCGCGAAAAAGTCGCCGATCGTGAGCGAGGCCGCATCGGTGCGCTCCAGACCGACCATGCGCCGCGCTGCAGCGTTCAGATAAAAAATCTGCCTGTCGGTGCCCGCCATGCCGATGAAGTCGGTGCTGTTCTCGGCCAGACGCAAGAAATTGTCGCGCTCCTCTTCGCTTGCGCGCAGCTCGCTGATGTCGCGTGAAACCGAGAGGATGCGGTCGGGCTCGCGGTCGGCTCCGAAAATTGGACTTACCGCGACGTGCCACCATTTGGGCGTGCCCGCCATGGTGTCGGCCTTGCCGACAAAGCTGCGCGCTTCGCCTCGTTTCGCCGCCTCGATCGCGGCGCGCGCCTCAACGTATCCCTGTTCTTGCCAGAAGTCGGGCCAGGGGCAGCCGGCGATGGCGTTGAAGTCACTCACCTCCATTACGCGCTGGCCGCCTTCGCTCATGAAGGTCAGCTATCCGTCGAGATCGAGCACCTTGATGCAGTCGGTCGAACTTGCGAGGACGCCGGCAAGAAAGGCTTCGCGCTCTACCGACGCCACGAAATCCTCCTCGCGCTGACGCCGCAGGACCTCGGTCTGGAGCAGTGCAGTACGCAACGCGACCACCAGACCCACCAGCGCCAACGTCGTCGCGATGAAGAAGATCGAAGCACCCCAGTGGACGGGCGTGAGGAACAAGGGCAGGTCGGGTCGCGAGGCTGCATAGCCGGCGCCGAGCGCGGACAGGATCGTCGCCCAGACCCCGGCCCCGCCACCGAGCAGCAATGCGATGACGACGACGGCTGGCGTGTAGAGGAACCAGGGCGCCGAGGAGCCGAACAGCGAGAGCTGCGTGAAGGCCACCGCGGCGATAAACAACGTCGCCACGGCATAGCCTGGCAATCCGGAACGCCGGTCGGCGTTCACCAGAGTCTTCAGCTGGTCCAGCAATGTCGTCGAAGCGCTCATCGTCCCCCGGATCGGGGGAGAGCCCCATCGCGTGGCGCCAACAAATGTTAGCGTTCAGACAATGCATCGATCGCAACTATGTTCCCCGTGAAAGCTAGGCCGGGAGAAGTGCCGACGGACCGGTTTGCATCGTTGTGTCTGGCACCCGCCGATTGCTCCCGGACGATCAGCGTCCGAGCCAGGACTTGAACGCGTCGATATGCTGCGAGGCCTCGGCCTGGATCACGGCGGGCGTGACCGCCTCGGGCGCGGAAAGCGACCTGCGCGATCGCTGGTAACACTTGGCGAGCAGTGTTCGATCGCGCTCACCATCAGGCCGGCTGGAAGAGCAGCTCACTTGAGCGAGTGGCAGGTCCGAAGGCGAGCGGCTCGCCGCAGATTGGGAACGCCTCCTGCCGACCGTGGTTATGGTAGAGACGCTAGGGCCTACGCTCCTGCGCACAGGAGGGTAAGTGGACCAGCGCGACAATTGGCACCTGACTGACGATGTGACCCATGAGAGCGGACCCGGCGATCCCTTTGCCGCCGCCGTGCGCGCGACGCGCATGCCGATGGTCATCACTGACCCCGCCAAGCCCGACAATCCGATCATCTTCTGCAACGAGGCGTTCCAGAAGCTCACCGGCTACGACCGTGACGAGATCGTTGGGCGCAACTGCCGGTTCCTCCAGGGGCCCGACACCGATCGCGACGCGGTGCGGCGCATCCATGAGGCCATCGTGGCTGGTAAGCCGATCGATGTTGATCTTCTGAACTATCGCAAGGACGGCAGCACCTTCTGGAACGCGCTTTATCTGAGCCCGGTCCGCAACGCCGCCGGCGACATCCAGTTCTATTTCGCCTCGCAGCTCGATGTGACCGACCGCATCGAGGCGCAGCGCGCGATCGCCGAGCAGAAGGCGATCGTCGAGCGCGAGGTCGAAAAGCGCACAGCCGATCTGACGGCCGCGCTCGAGGAGAAGACCTTACTGCTGCACGAGGTCGATCATCGCGTGAAAAACAATCTTACCATGATCGGCTCGCTGCTGCGTTTGCAGGCGCGCACCATAGCCGACCCCGCCGTGACCGCGAAACTCGAGGCGATGCTCGAGCGCGTCGACGCACTCGCGACCGTCCATCGTCGGCTCTACCAGAGCGAGGATGTCCAGCAGTTCGACATCGGCGCCTTCTGCCAGAATCTTGTTGCCGACGTCGTCGGCTCGAGTGGGCGCAGCGACATCGAGACCGATGTCTCGGCCGAGCGGATCGAAGTTCCGGCTGCCATGGCATCGGCGTTGGGGCTCGTGCTCAACGAAGTGCTGACCAATGCGGTCAAGCACGCCTATTCTGATGGGCGCGGCGGCACGCTGAGGGTCGCGGCCCACCGCGACGGCACGGCCGCGCGGCTGACCATCGCAGATGACGGGCCGGGCTTCGCCGGTGACAAGCCGCCCGGGGGCGGTCTCGGCACCACGCTCATCAACCGCCTCTCCAAACAGGCAGGCGCGACCGTATCCTGGACCAGCAGCGGCCGGGGCACCCAGGTCGACATCCTGTTCGATCCGGAGGGCGCATGACCAGTCCCTCCGCGCCGCTCTCCATCCTGATCGTCGAGGACGAAGCGCTGCTCGCTATGGACCTCGAGACCATGATCGAGGATGCCGGGCATCGCGTCGTCGCTGAAGCCGCCTCGCTACACGATGTCGCCGATCTGCCCGACGATTGCCGGTTCGATCTCGCCTTCGTCGATATCCAGCTCGCGCGCGGCACCAGCGGCCTCGATGTGTCGAGACTCATCCAGCAGCGCTGGCACGGCACCTTCATCGTCTTCGTGACTGCCAACCCCTCGAAAATTCCTGAGGATTTCGCTGGCGCGCACGGGGTCATCCCCAAGCCTTTCTCGCGCAACGGGCTGATGGCCGCGATGCGCTACATCGAGGAAGGCGTGTGCGACCCGCCGCCTATCTCGCCGCAACCGGCCAGTTTCCTCGCTTCGCCAGCTTTCTCGGCGACCTGGAGTTGACGGCTGCGGTTTACTTGGCGTTCCAGCCTGAACTTTTTTGGCAATGCCGAATGTCGGCTCCTGTCGGGACCGGTCAGTCGCTATGTCTAAACGAAACTGCCGCTAAGCCCCAGGAGCCAGCGGTTGGTTCAAGCGAAACCGGCCCCTTTGTGCCGTTCAGCCGGCAATTCTACGCTCTCAGGTGTGATCCGTCAGCTTTCCAGGATGCTGATCGACAACAATCTTCTCGAACGCGACACCAGGGTCTTTGTAACACGACGAAAAACCTGGCTTTTCTGCAACACCATAGACGGTGGACGGGCCAGCGCCGTCATCTACAGCCTAATACTGACTTGCCGCGCCTGCAGCGTCGATCCTCTCACGTGGCTACGCCATGTCCTCACCGAACCGCCCCAACGACCTCACGACGACGATATCGACGACTGCTGCCATTCAACTTCGAGAGACACGCCTGACACGTCGACGTCGCTGCGGTGGGCTGTCCCGTCCAGCGTCAATTATGATGGACGCACTGCCTCCGGAAACGGCGTGCTACGAAATGCGCGCTTACTGAGGACCTGATGGAAAACTAATCGCTGTCCGACTGAGTAGCCCCTAGTTTTCTAGACGCCTTCTGCTTTCAAAATCTGCTGCCGTTCGAA
>NZ_DAISLT010000084.1:0-5761 GCF_036820275.1 Novosphingobium sp. | reverse complement strand
AGTCTCCTCGGCGTTCGTTCGCCGGCGCCGCCGATGATTGCCCTGATCGGGCTGCTCGGGATCCTGCTCGGCGAGCAGATCGTGCCGCTGGCCAAGAAGATCTGGGCGCACGAGGAAGTCGCCCAGTTCGTCCAGACAGACTGCCGCAAGCACGTTCTGGGACGCCTGTCGGGAGACAAGTTCCCCTGCCGCACGTCCGACCACAAGGGCGAGGCGTGATTACCCGCCGCCAGACACTTGCCGGAGCGGCTGCCACGTCGCTCCTGCCTTCGCTATTCTCCCAAACGGCCCGATCCAAGGAAGCCCCCATGACCGACACGATCATCATCAACGCCAAGGTGACCACGCTCGACCGCGAGAACCCGCAGGCCGAGGCCGTGGTCATCCGGGACGGCAAGTTCCTGACCGTGGGCAGCGAGCAGGAAGCGCGCGAGGCTGCCGCCCCCGGCGCCGAGGTGATCGATGCCAAGGGCCGCCGCCTGATCCCCGGCCTGATCGACAGCCACATGCACATCATCCGCGGCGGTCTGAACTTCAACATGGAGCTGCGCTGGGACGGCGTGCCGACCCTGGCCGATGCCATGGCGATGCTGAAGAAGCAGGTCGACAACACCCCCGCCCCGCAGTGGGTCCGCGTCGTCGGCGGCTTCACCGAGCACCAGTTCGCCGAGAAGCGCCTGCCGACCATCGCCGAACTCAACGCCGTCGCCCCCGATACCCCGGTGTTCATCCTGCATCTCTACGACCGCGCGCTGCTCAATGCCGCGGCGCTGCGCGTGGTGGGCTATACCAAGGACACGCCGAACCCGCCGGGCGGTGAGATCGTGCGCGATGCAAGCGGCAACCCCACCGGCCTGCTGCTCGCCCAGCCCAATGCGACGATCCTCTATTCCACCCTCGCCAAGGGCCCCAAGCTGCCGCAGGAGTACCAGGTCAACTCCACGCGCCACTTCATGCGCGAAGTGAACGCGCTGGGCGTGACCGGCGTGATCGACGCGGGCGGCGGCTTCCAGAACTATCCCGACGACTACGAGATCATCGAGAAGCTCCACGCCGAAGACCAGCTGACCGTGCGCATCAGCTACAACCTCTTCACCCAGAAGCCGAAGGAGGAACTCGCGGACTTCGCCGGCTGGGTGAAGCAGGTCACCCCGGGCCAGGGCGACGACACCTATCGCCACAACGGCGCGGGCGAGATGCTGGTCTATTCCGCCGCAGACTTCGAGGACTTCCGCCAGCCCCGCCCGGACATGGCGCCGAGCATGGAAGGCGACCTCGAACCGGTCATCCGCCTGCTCGCCGAGCACCGCTGGCCCTGGCGCCTCCACGCGACCTATGACGAGACCATCGGCCGCGCGCTCGACGTCTACGAGAAGGTCAACCGCGACATTCCGCTCGAAGGCATCAACTGGTTCTTCGACCATGCCGAGACCATCTCCGACCGCAACATCGACCGTATCGCCGCGCTGGGCGGCGGCATCGCCGTGCAGCACCGCATGGCCTATCAGGGCGAAGACTTCGTCGAGCGCTACGGCGCCAAGGCGGCCGAGCGCACCCCGCCGATCGCCAAGATGATCTCCGCCGGCATTCCGGTGGGCGCCGGCACCGACGCCACCCGCGTCGCCAGCTACAACCCGTGGGTCTCGCTCTCGTGGCTGGTCTCGGGCCGCACCGTGGGGGGCCTGCGCCTCTACCCCAATGCCAACCGCGTCAGCCGCGAGAAGGCGCTGGCCATGTGGACGCACGAGAACACCTGGTTCTCGAACGAAGTGGGCAAGAAGGGCCAGATCAAGGCCGGCCAGCTGGCCGACCTCGCGCTGCTCTCCGACGACTTCTTCGCGGTGCCCGAGCACGACATCGTCCACATCCGTTCGGTGCTGACCGTGCTCGGCGGCAAAGTGGTACACGGTGAAGGCGACTACCGCCCGCTCGCCCCGCAACTGCCCCGCCCGATGCCCGACTGGTCGCCGGTCGCCACCTTCGGCGGCTATTACCAGACGCCGGAAGCCCAGCAGAAACTCGCCTCGGCCTGCGGCTGCGCCAGCTCCTGCGGCGTCCACGGCCACGACCATGCCGCCGCGCTCGGCGCCAACGTGCCCGCCGCCGATGTCCAGACCTTCTGGGGATCGCTCGGCTGCGGCTGCTGGGCGGTCTGATCCGATGCGGCCCCTCCGAGCGAGGAGGGGCCGCGAGATCGACTTTTCCATAACTTCGAACATATCGAACGATATTATTCGGATCGATAGCTGTTCGCGCGCGCCCTACACCGTCCCGGCAAGTTCACTCCCGCCCCTCGCTGCGGATGTGGGCGTATCCGAGACGACGATGAAACTCGCCCCCCAAATTCTCCCAGGAGACCTGTGATGAAGCGCTTTGCCTTCCTCTTCGCCACCGCCGTGATCGCCGCCAGCCCGATCGCCGTTCCCGCCGCCATCGCCAAGCCTGCCGCCGCTGCCGCAGCAGCCGACTACGCGGTTGGCGCGCAGTACGACACCACCCACGTCTACGTGCCGCAGGACCAGTTCGACACGTTCGTTGCCAGCTTCGTCGCCACGTTCGGCGGCACCACCAGCAAGCAGGGCGAGTTCCAGGTGACGCCGACCAAGAGCCTCACCAAGTCGCAGCTCGTGCTGACGCCGGTGGGCACCGTCTCGGTGTTCGGCTTCAAGACGCCGATCCCCTACCCCTTCGGCGATGAGCGCACCGGCTATCTGGTCACCGACCTCGACGCCGCCGTGAAGTCGGCCGTCGGCCACGGCGCGGTGCGCCGCCTGGAAACCTTCCCCGATCCGATCGGCCGGGACTCCGTGATCCAGTGGCCGGGCGGCGTGAACATGCAGCTCTACTGGCACACCGCCAAGCCCAGCTACACCGCGCTTGAAACGGTGCCGGAGAACCGCGTCTACCTGACCGTCGATGCCGCCGACACCTTCATCAAGGGCTGGACCGGCTTCGCCCACGCCAAAGTCACCGCCGACGACAAGGCCGCCGATGGCGCCGAGATCGGCGAACCCGGCAAGACCATCCGCCGCGTCGCGCTCACCAGCGGCTACGGCAAGATGGTGGTCTACGTCTCGGACGGCCAGCTGCCCTGGCCCTATGGCCGCGACATGACCGGCTATGCGGTCAGCGATCTCGCTGCGACGCTCGCCAAGGCATCGGCGGTAGGCGTGGAAACGCTGGTCGCGCCTTATTCGACGGGCCTGAAGTCAGGCGGGCGCCAGGCCGCCATCGTCCGCTTCCCCGGCGGCTACATCGCCGAGATCCACGCGAACGGGGCGAACTGAGCGATGTCCGGCACCGGTACGCCCAAATTCGTCGCATCGGTGCTGGACTTCGCGCCGACGGGCTTCCTCGCCCGCCTCCTGCTGGTGGGGGCCTACCTCGTCGGCGGGCTCACCAAGCTCACCGACTGGCAGGGCGCGGTGGCGGAGCAGGCCCACTTCGGCCTGACCCCGCCCGCGCTCTGGGCGGCGCTGACCATCGCGGTGGAACTCGTGGGTCCGCTGCTGATCCTGAGCGGCCGCCTCGTCTGGCTGGGCGCGGGCATGCTCGGCGTGTTCACCTTCTTCGCCGCGCTGCTTGCCAATGCCTTCTGGGCCATGCCCGCCGGCCCCGAGCGCTTCGGCGCCACCAATGCCTTCTTCGAGCACATGGGCCTCACAGGCGGGTTCATTCTCGTGGCGATCCTCGCTTACCGGGCGCAGCAACGTGCCTAGGCTGCTTCCGCTTGCGGTCCTTGCCGCGACCGTTCTGCCTGCCCCGGCCGTTCTGCCTGCCGCCGCCCATGCCGAGACCCGGGAAGCCTGGCAGGCGCCGACCCTCTCGATCACCCGCTACGACGAGGACTGGTCGGACCTGGCCGATGCCGAAAAGCGCGATCACCACTGGACCGGCCCGTTCAAGCATATTCCCATCAGCGACGACGTCTGGCTCTCCACCGGCATCGAACTGCGCGTGCGCAACGAGAACCTGGAGAACAATCTCTGGGGCAGCGCCCCGGCGCCGAACGACGGCTACGTCTGGTTCAGAGCCCTGCCCTATGCCGACCTCCACGTCGGCAAGCTGCGCGCCTTCGTCCAGCCGATCGCCTCGACCTCGGCCAGCGTCGCGCCCTCCCCAAGCCCGGTGGACGGCACCGGCCTCGACCTGCTGCAAGGCTTCGCCGAGGCCGACCTCGGCCCCATCACCCTGCGCGGCGGACGGCAGATGCTCTCGCTCGGCACCGAGCGGCTGATCGGCACCCGCTACGGCCCCAACGTGCCGCTCGCCTTCGACGGGCTGCGCGCCGACGTGAAGCTGGGCGCAGCCAAAGTCAGCCTGCTGGCGGTAAAGCCGGTGCAGGCCCGCAAGGGCGACTTCAACGACCGCACCTCGCCCGACAAGTCGCTGTGGGGCGCCTATGCCGCGCTGCCCAGCCTCGATCTCTATTACCTCGGCTACCGCAACGAGGCCGCCCACTGGGGCACCCGAGAAGGCACCGAGACCCGCCACAGCCTCGGCGCGCGCTGGCACGGCAGCCGCGACGACTGGCACTGGAACGTCGAGGGCGTCTACCAGTTCGGCCGCTTTGCGGACGGCCCGATCTCGGCCTGGACGCTCGGCACCGAACTCGGTCGCGCCTTCCCCGACGCCCCGCTCGCGCCCGACCTTACCGTGCGCCTCAACGTGGTGAGCGGCGACAAGGACAAGTCCGACAACCACCTCGGCACGTTCAACGCGCTGTTCCCCAAGGGCAAGTACTTCGGCGAACTCTCGCCGGTCGGCCCCTACAACATCGTCAACGCCTATTCCTCGCTCGGCCTGCAACTGGCCCCGGATCTCTCGGCCAGTCTCGCCGCCATGGCCTACTGGCGCTATTCACGGGAAGACGGGATCTACGACATCCCCGGCAACCTGATCCGCGACGCCGGAGACAGCCGCGCGAAGTTCGTCGGCAAGGAAGTGGAAGCGACGCTGGCCTGGCAGGCGACGCCGGAACTCGAACTCTCCGCCTCGCTCTCCGCCTTCGCGCCGGGCGCCTTCATCGAGCAGACCGGCTCGGGTAGAACCATCCACATGCTCGGCCTTGAAAGCAACTTCCGGTTCTAAAGACCTGTTCAAGTTCATGGAACGAACCGGACAATCTTATTCGGATACCTGAGAAAGCCGCTGCCCCCTAAACCCCCGGCATCCCCCCAAGCACCGGAAAGATCGACATGACCGCCACCTCCAACAACGGCCCTGCCGCTTCCCTCAAGTCCAGCCTGCCGCGCCTGCTGCTGCTGCTCTCCGCCACCACCGGCCTCGTCGATGCCGCCTCGGTCCTCGGCCTCGGCAAGGTCTTCACCGCCAACATGACCGGCAACGTCGTGTTCCTCGGCTTCGCGGCAGCGGGCACGCCCGGCTTCAAGGTGATCCCGGCGGTCATGGCGCTGCTCGCCTTCATGGTCGGCGCCTGGGGCGCGGGCCGCCTCGCCCGCGCGCACACCGACCTGCCGCTGCGCCGCTGGCTGCTCTGGGCCGCGGTGATCGAGACCGCCCTGCTGTGGATCGCCGCCGCCATCTCGACGAAGATCGACATCGCCGCCCAGGCCCCGGAGATCGCCGTGCTCTCGGTGATCGTGCTCACCGGCTTCGCCATGGGCCTGCGCAACGCCACCGTCCGCTCGCTCAAGGTGCCCGACCTCACGACCACCGTGCTCACCCTCACCATCACCGGCATCGCCGCCGACCAGACCGCCGGAAAGTCCCCCAACTTCCTGCGCCGCTTCGCCGCCGT
>NZ_DAISLT010000083.1:0-6941 GCF_036820275.1 Novosphingobium sp. | reverse complement strand
AATCGCTTGTAGGCGCCGCGATGCGGTGGCAGAGGCTCCGGCAATCAAAAGGGCATGAAAGGTCCGGTCTTCAACGCCTCCCCTGCCGATACGTTGATCTCGTCGAACGCTTCTTCGGCAAACTACGACAAGCGCGACGACAACTTCCTCGCCTCAGTCCTGCTTGCTTCCATCCGCCCACTGCCCGTCGCGGCAAGAGTGGGCGTCGGCCTTGCCATCAATATCCGCGAGACCGAATTTATCCGTCGGCCTTGGCGTGCTGCATGACGGCGAAGGCCTGATCGAGATCGGCGATCAGGTCGCCCACGTCTTCAAGCCCAACGGCAAGGCGCACGCCGTAGCGGTCGGCTTCGTCGCGCTTCTCGGGCGGCCAGGGCATGATGTCGCGGTGGCGGGTCGGTTCGATCGGCACGACGAGGCTTTCGAAGCCGCCCCAGGAATAGCCGATGGCGAAGAGGTTCAGCGCATCGATGAAGCGGTTGCGGTCGGCCATGCTGCCGCCCTTGAACACGAAGCTGAACAGGCCGCAGCCGCCGGTGAAGTCCCGTGCCCAGACCTCGTGGCCGGGCGAGCCGGGCAGCATCGGGCAGAGCACTTGCGCCACTTCGGGGCGGTTTTCGAGCCAGCGCGCGATCTTCAGGGCGGATTCGGCTTCCTGGCGCAGGCGGACGCCGAGCGTGCGCAGGCCCCGCAGGGCGAGCGCGGCGTCGTCCGGCGAGACGACGATGCCGAGGTCCTGCGAGCGCTTGCGCAGTTTCTCGTAAAGCGGCTTGCGGGCGCTGGCACTGCCCATCATCAGGTCGGAGTGGCCGCCGACATGCTTGGTGAGCGCCATGACGGTCACGTCCACGCCCTTTTCCAGCCCGGCGAAGCCGAGCGGGCTGGCCCAGGTATTGTCGAGCACCGAGATGGCGCCTTTATCGCGGGCGATGCGGGCGAGTTCGGGAACGTCGCAGACTTCCATCGACAGGCTGCCCGGCGCCTCGATCAGCACGGCGCGGGTACGGTCGCAGAACAGGGCCTCGTAGGCGGGAATGTCGAGCGGATCGTAGAAGCGCGTCTCGATGCCGAAATCAGTGAGCATGCCGGTGCCCATCGAGCGGGTGGGATCGTAGGCATTGTCGGTGATCAGCACGACGTCGCCCGGACGCAGCAGGGTGAGCATGACCCCGGCAATGGCGGCGACGCCCGAGGGATAGATCACGGTGCCGTGGGCGCCCGGCTCGATCTGGGTAAGGGCATCGCAGAGCGCCCATTGCGTGGGCGCGCCGCGGCGGCCGTAGAAGAAGCGGCCGTCCTCGTTGCGGCTCGGCCCCTGGGCGAGTGCGGCGGTGTTCTCGTAGAGATGGGTGCTCGCGCGCCAGACCGGAGGATTGACGACCGCGCCGGTCCACTCCTTGCGGCGGCCGCCGCCGACCAGCTTGGTGAAGGGGGCAAGGCCGTCGAAATTGTCCAAATCGCTCAAAGTGCTCTCCGCTCTTGAGCGCCCAGCCCTAACGCGCCGCAGGGCCAGGGTCGAATGCTTTTTCCCTTCTATGCGGCGATGGGCGAATTGGGATCCCGCCCCATCGTCCGGGCCGCTTCGATCTCGCGCACGGCGATGGCAGCGTGGTCGCGCGGGCCGGTGTCGAGACGGATCGGGGCAAGGCCGGAGCCTTCGCCGGGAACGCCGAGAGTGAAGACCCGGCGTTCGACATGACCCTGCTCATCGGCCAGGCAGAGGCGAACGAGCGGTACGAAAAGGCTCGCCTGACCCTGGCGCATCACGCGGATGGCATTCAGAGGCAGTTGCAGTTCGCCCTTGAACTCCCGCGTCTCGCCGGGGGCGAGGGCTTCGAGCGTGTGGCGCAGCGGAAGGGTTGCCGGATCGGGAGCGAGCTGCTCGCCTTGCGACAGCGAGGCGTGGGCGGAGATCATGTCGCCCAGCACGCGCCACGGCTGCGGAAGGCCTGTTTCCGGCGCCGCGAGCGTAAGACGATATTGCAGCGTCGCGTAGACAAGTGAAAGGCGCAGGCTCACCGGCTCGAAATGGACCGCGATCACGCCCGGACCGGAGGGGGCCGGTGTCGGAGCGGGAATCGGGGTCTGTGGGGGAGCCGGTCGAGGTGCTTGCGGTTCGGGATTGCGCAGCGGCTGCACGCGCGGGATCGGCGAAACCGCGGGAACCGGATCCAGCGCGGCGACGGCCGCGGCCGCCGTAACGGAGGGAGGGATGTCCGTAGCCTCGTCGGCGATTTCGTCTTCCGGCTCGGCTTCGGGTTCGAGACCGGCTTCCTCCCAGGCGGTGGCGGGTGCGCGGCGGCGGCGGAGCAGGGCGAAGACGCCGATCCCCACCCCGACCAGCGCGGCCGGGATGGCAAGCCACCATTCCGGCCAATGCGGCGTGGCGGCAGGTAGGGCACTCGCAGGCTGGGCTGGGGTTTCAGGCGCAGCGGAAGGGGTGGCCTGCGGTGCAACGGTTTCGCCGGTCGCCGCAGGCGCGGGGAGTGGAACCGGCGCGGGCGAAGGCGTCACGGCCGATGAGGGCGCGGCAGCGGTCGTCGCTTCCGCGCGCGGTGCTTCGGCGGGCCGTGCGGGAGTAGCCGAAGGAACCGGGGCAGGGGCAGTCGTTGCGCGAGGCTGAGGACGCTCGGTGGCGCGAACGGCAGGAGGGGGCGGCGCCACGATCGTCGGAACCGGCGTCGGCCGGGCGGAGGGCGTGGCCGCAGGCGCGTCGGGCGCGCTATCGCGCGGCGTGACGCTGGGATTCTGCGGATCGACCGGCCCTTGCGAACGGGGCGCGCTCTGGCCTTCCTGCTGGCCCGGCGGCAGGCTCCATGTGCCTTGCGCAAAGGCCGTCGTCGGTCCCGCCAGAAGGCCGATGACAAGCGCTGCGCGCGAAAGTGGTGTCGCGAATTTAGTCACAATGCCCCGCATCAAGCTCCCAGCCTCTGTACCGTTCCCAAATGGACCACGCGCTGAACCCTGCGTTAATGCCCTGGGCCCGCGCGGCGAGACGTGGGCGATCATAGCCGAAATCGTGCCTCCCGGGCAATGTCGCCGGAACCGCTTTCCCCGTTGCAGCGGGTTGAAGCGGAAGCCCGGGACACCTATCAAGTCGGGCATGACTGACACTTCCATGACTCCGCTGCATCTCGGCCAGACCAGCGCGCTGCCGACTTCGCCCGAAGAGGCCGTGCTGGACTATGTCCCCAATCCGCGCCAGGGCAGCCTCTATCTGGTGCGCTTCGCCGCGCCGGAATTCACCTCGCTCTGCCCGGTCACCGGCCAGCCCGACTTCGCCCATCTGGTGATCGACTATGCACCGGGCGAAACCATCGTCGAATCCAAGAGCCTCAAGCTTTTCCTCGGCGCGTTCCGCAACCACAACGGTTTCCACGAGGACGTCACGGTCGGCATCGGCCAGCGGCTGTTCGACGAGATGAAGCCGCACTGGCTGCGCATCGGCGGCTACTGGTATCCGCGCGGCGGCATTCCGATCGACGTGTTTTGGCAGTCCGGTGCGGCGCCGGAAGGCCTCTGGGTGCCGGATCAGGGCGTCCAGGGCTATCGCGGACGCGGCTGAGGCATAAGCAGGGGCGCCGGTTTGTGCCGACGCCCCCGTGCCCCCGGACTTTCCCTCGGGCAATGCGAGCGGCAGGCTCGCTTTCCCAAGGTCCGTGCCGGGATACGTATTCTTTACTTAGCCGCGAACTGAACCCCATTGACGCGGCGCAGATCGATCGTGCCGGAGCCGAGCGAGGCAAGCTGGCGGTTCGTGAGGCATTGGGCGTAGACCGTAGGCGCCTCCGCCTTCAGCGCGGCTTCGGTGGCCAGCGCGTCTTCGAGGCGGGCGCTGCATTCGGCGCGCGATTCGTAGGTCTGCATAGGTGCGGACAGCCTTTCGCAGGCCGATCCGTCGTCGCTGCAACCGAACAGGGCGAGGGCGATGAGTGTGGTGCTCACAGGTCTCTCCTTTCGGGATCGATAACGGGCACCTGGCCGAAAATATCCCGCAAGCGACGGGAAAAGAGTCTTTTTCGGGACTGGAACCGATTGCCGCCCCGTGCGTAGAATTCGGTCCATGGACCAGACCAAAGCCAAGCTCATCATCCGCCCTGCCACTGTCGGCGACGCACCGGCCATCGCGCGGCTCTCGGTGAAAGTCTACGGCAAGGCCGATGCCTTCACCCGGGCCGAGATCCGCGGCCAGATCATCAATTTTCCCGAAGGCCAGTTCGTGGCCGAATATGAAGGAAAGGTCGTCGGCCACTGCGCGACGATGATCGTCACAGCCGACCTCGCATTCAAGCCGCACACCTGGGAAGAGATCAGCAACGGTGGCTATGGCCGCCCGCCCGCCTCCGACGGTGACGTGCTCTACGGCTTCGAGGTCTGCGTCGATCCCGATTACCGGCGCCTGCGCATCGGCCAGCGACTCTATCGCAAGCGCCGCGAGGTTTGCCAGTATTTCGAACTGAAGGGCATTGCCTTCGCCGGTCGCATGCCAGGCTACTATCGCCGCAAGCGCGCCTATCCCGATCCGGCCGATTATGTGCAGGCCGTGCGCGAGAAGAAGATCCGCGATCAGGTCATCAACTTCCAGATGAACGAAGGCTACGAGCCGCGCGGCATCCTGCCGGACTATATCCCCACCGACCGCGAGAGCGGGGGCAATGCAGTCCTCATGTACTGGACCAATCCGCTTGCCCCGCTCGATACCGGCAAATCGGTTCCCGGTCTCAAGGAGCGGGTCCCCTCCAGCGTGCGCGTCGCCACGGTGCAATTCCAGATGCGCAAGATCGAGACCATCGACCAGTTCGAGGCACAGGTCGAATACTGGATCGACGTCGCCGCCGACTACGAGAGCGACTTCGTGGCCTTCCCCGAACTGTTCACGCTCGAACTGCTGTCGATCGAGGAGAAGAAGCTTCAGCCGGTCGAGGCGATCGAGAAGATTGCGGAATATACCGAGCGCTTCGTCGAATTCATGCAGCGCATGGCGGTGTCCTACAACATCAACATCATCGGCGGTTCCCACCCTACCCGCGTCAAGCTGGGTCAGGGCAAGAGCGAGATCCGCAACATCGCCTATACCTTCCTGCGCGACGGCTCGACGCACGAGACCCAGAAACTCCACCCCACGCCCTCCGAGCGCCGCTGGTGGAACATCAAGGGCGGCTACGGCGCCAATGTGATTCCCACCGACTGCGGGCCGATCGGGGTGATGATCTGCTACGACAGCGAATTCCCCGAGCTGTCCCGCCACCTCGTCAACCAAGGGGCGCTGATGCTCTTCGTGCCGTTCTGCACCGACGAGCGCCGGGGCTTCCTCCGCGTGCGCTATTGCTGCCAGGCGCGGGCGGTGGAGAACCAGTGCTACGTCGTCACTTCGGGCGTCGTCGGCAACCTGCCGAACGTGGAGAACATGGATGTGCACTATGCCGAAAGCGCGATCCTGACGCCCTCGGACTTCCCCTTCGCGCGCGACGGCGTGGCGGCGGACACCGCGCCGAATACGGAGACGATCGCGATCGCCGACCTCAGCCTCGACGCGCTGCTGACCGCGCGGCAGTCCGGCGCGGTGCAGAACCTCAAGGACCGCCGTTTCGACCTCTACCGCGTGGAGTGGACGCAGCAGTAGGCCGGTTCATTTCCGCGCCGTGATGCGCTGCCTTGCTTCCGCCACGCGCTTGCGGGTCTCGGCGATCAGTTCGTCGAGGCTCTGGACCTGCTTCACGCCGTAACGCTCGCCGGTGATGTCGACATTGCCCTTGCGCCAGAACCCCGGCGGGCAGAGCAGCACGACTTTGCCGGAGCGGGCGTGGAGGCCGAGTTCGAGCAGGCTCACCGGACTCTGCGAACCCGGCGCGAGGTAGAGGATCACCACGTCGGCGCTGTCCAGCGCGGCGAGTTCCCATTCGACCTGGCGGCGGAACTCGGGCTCGCTCGCTTCCGGCTTCCAGGCCGGGTTCCAGTCCGGGCGGCGCGGGTTGAGCAGCACGACGTCCTCGCCCTGCAGGGCGGCGATCACCTGTTTCTGCCAGTCCGGCGCCGAGCCCATGTCAATGCTGCCGCCGAGGAACACGCGCGGGCGTTCGTGCCGGGCCGGAAGCGCCTCGGGGGAAGTGACGACCACGGCGTCAGCCATGGCCGCTGCGGGGACCGAAACGGCGCAGATCAGAGCGGCAAGGACGGGGAGAGACTTCATGGCTCGCCTCTAGCCGGGAGGCGCCGCCTACGGCCAGTGAAAACCGCCTGTCAGAGCTGGAGCCAGAGTGCACCGAAAGGCGGCAGCGCGGCGGCGGTCGCTCCGTTGACGGCCAGCAGCACTCTGCCTTCGGCCGGTTCGCCAAGGGTAAGCGGATCGGGCGAGAGGTTGAACAGGCAGCGCAGGCGCTCCGCCCCTTCCGTGCGTTCGAACGAGAGCAGCGGGCCGTCCGCTCGGCACTCGGTCAATGCTCCGTGGTGGAGCGCAGCATGGGCATTGCGCAGCGCGAGAACCTCCCGCGTGAATTGGAGCAGCGAGGCGGGATCGCCTTCCTGAACCGCCACGGCGCGGGCGAGATTGTCTGTCGAGAGCGGCAGCCACGGGTCGCCGACGGTAAAGCCGCCGAGCGCAGCGTCGTCCCAGGGCAGCGGCGTGCGGGCGCCGTCGCGCGAGAGGGTGAGCGGCCAGTTGGCGATGGCTTCGGGGTCCTGCAACTGATCGAAGGCGATCTCGTCCTGCACGAGGCCGAGTTCCTCGCCCTGATAGAGGATCACGTTGCCGCGCAGGGCCATGAGCAGGGCCATCTTCACGCGGGCGAAGGCGGCGCGGTGCTCCGGTGCAGACCAGCGGGAGACCGCGCGGGGGGCATCGTGGTTCTCGAAAGCCCAGCTTGGCCAGCCGCCCGTCTCGCCGGGTGCGAGGTCCCAGCGCTGGAGCGTGTCGGCGACGAATTGCGCGGTGAGGGCGGGGG
>NZ_DAISLT010000082.1:0-7178 GCF_036820275.1 Novosphingobium sp. | reverse complement strand
GGTCACCGTCGAAGTCGGCGTTGAACGCCGCGCAGACGAGCGGGTGCAGCTGGATCGCCTTGCCTTCGATCAGGACCGGCTCGAACGCCTGGATGCCCAGACGGTGAAGCGTCGGCGCGCGGTTCAGCATGACCGGGTGCTCGCGAATGACTTCGTCGAGGATGTCCCAGACTTCCTTGCGTTCCTTCTCGACCCACTTCTTGGCCTGCTTCAGGGTCATGGAAAGACCCTTGGCGTCCAGACGGGCGTAGATGAACGGCTTGAACAGCTCGAGCGCCATCTTCTTCGGCAGGCCGCACTGGTGCAGCTTGAGTTCCGGACCGGTCACGATGACCGAACGGCCCGAATAGTCGACGCGCTTACCGAGAAGGTTCTGACGGAAGCGGCCCTGCTTGCCCTTGAGCATGTCGGACAGCGACTTCAGCGGACGCTTGTTGGCGCCGGTGATGACGCGGCCGCGGCGGCCGTTGTCGAACAGGGCGTCGACGGCTTCCTGGAGCATGCGCTTTTCGTTGCGGACGATGATGTCCGGCGCACGCAGCTCGATCAGGCGCTTCAGGCGGTTGTTACGGTTGATGACGCGGCGATAGAGGTCGTTGAGGTCCGACGTCGCGAAGCGACCGCCGTCCAGCGGCACCAGCGGACGCAGTTCCGGCGGAATGACCGGCACGACTTCAAGGATCATCCATTCGGGGCGGTTGCCCGAATCGATGAACGATTCCACGACCTTCAGGCGCTTGATGATCTTCTTGGGCTTGAGTTCCGACTTGGTCGTCTCAAGTTCCTGGAGAAGGTCCGCACGCTCCTGCTCGAGGTCGAGGTTGATGAGCATGTGCTTCACCGCCTCGGCGCCGATGCCGGCCGAGAAGGCGTCTTCGCCGTACTCGTCCTGGGCGTCCAGCATCTCGTCTTCGGTGAGCAGCTGGTACTTCTCGAGCGGGGTCAGGCCCGGCTCGATCACGATGTAGCTTTCGAAGTAGAGGACGCGCTCAAGCTGCTTGAGCTGCATGTCGAGCAGCAGGCCGATGCGCGAAGGCAGCGACTTCAGGAACCAGATGTGCGCGACCGGAGCGGCCAGCTCGATGTGGCCCATGCGCTCGCGGCGCACCTTGGTCACGGTGACTTCGACGCCGCACTTTTCGCAGACGACGCCCTTGTACTTCATGCGCTTGTACTTGCCGCAAAGGCATTCGTAGTCCTTCACGGGACCGAAGATGCGGGCGCAGAAGAGGCCGTCACGCTCAGGCTTGAACGTACGGTAGTTGATGGTTTCCGGCTTCTTGATCTCGCCGAAGGACCAGGAGCGAATACGCTCGGGGCTGGCGAGACCGATCTGGATCTGATCGAAGGTCTCGGGCTTCGCCATCTGGTTGGTGAACTTGGACAGGTCGTTCATGGTTTTATCCCTCTAGAGGGTGAATTCTTCAGGCGGACAGGCCTTTGAGCGAAACTGGGTGGGCGAGGCGCGAGACGCCCCGCCCGATCCCGTTATTCCGCCGCCAGCGCCGTATCGTCGCCGTCCTCGTTGTCGTCGTGGCTGGTAAGCTCGACGTTGAGGCCCAGCGAGCGCATTTCCTTGACGAGCACGTTGAAGCTCTCGGGAATGCCGGCCTCGAAGGTGTCGTCGCCCTTGACGATCGCTTCGTAGACCTTGGTGCGGCCGACCACGTCGTCCGATTTCACCGTCAGCATTTCCTGGAGCGTGTAAGCCGCGCCGTAGGCCTGGAGAGCCCAGACCTCCATTTCACCGAAGCGCTGGCCGCCGAACTGCGCCTTACCGCCCAGCGGCTGCTGGGTGACGAGCGAGTACGGACCGATCGAACGGGCGTGGATCTTGTCGTCGACAAGGTGGTGCAGCTTGAGCACGTACTTGCAGCCGACGGTCACCTTGCGGTCGAAACGATCGCCGGTGCGGCCGTCGTAGAGATCGCTCTGGCCCGACTCGTCGAGACCGGCGAGCTTGAGCATGTCGGTGACATCCTTCTCGATCGCACCGTCGAACACCGGCGAACCCATCGGCACGCCCTTGCGGACGGACTGGGCGAACTCGACGATCTGCTCGTCGCTGCGCGCGTCGATCTCGGCGGTGTAGTTGTCGCCGTAGACTTCCTTGAGCAGCTCGCGGACCGCTTCCGGCGGCTGGCCGGCTTCGGGGTTCGGATTGGCTGTGCGCCAGTCGTCCAGAGCTGCGCCGATACGCGCGCCCAGGCCGCGGGCGGCCCAGCCGAGGTGCGTTTCGAAGATCTGACCGACGTTCATGCGCGAAGGCACGCCCAGCGGGTTCAGCACGAAGTCGACCGGGGTGCCGTCTTCGAGGAAGGGCATGTCTTCCAGCGGCAGGATGCGGCTGATGATACCCTTGTTACCGTGACGGCCGGCCATCTTGTCGCCCGGCTGAAGCTTGCGCTTCACGGCCACGAAGACCTTGACCATCTTGAGCACGCCGGGCGCGAGTTCGTCACCGCGTTCCAGCTTCTCCTTGCGGTCCTCGAACTTCTCCTGGATCGCCTTGACGGTGAGGTCGTACTGGGTCTTCACCGCTTCGAGCTGCGACTGCATGTGGTCGTCCGCAACCGCGAACTTCCACCACTCGTGACGCTCGACTTCGTCCAGCAGTTCCTCGGTGATGTCCACGCCCTTCTTGAGGCCCTTGGGCGCCGAAGCGGCGACCTGGCCGAGGAGCATGTCCTTCAGACGGTTGTAGGTGGCGCGGTTGAGGATGGCGCGTTCGTCCTCGCGGTCCTTGGCGAGGCGTTCGATTTCCTCGTTCTGGATCGCGCGGGTACGGTCGTCGACCTCGATACCGTGACGGTTGAACACGCGCACGTCGACGATCGTGCCCGAAACGCCCGGTGGCAGACGCAGCGAGGTGTCGCGGACGTCCGAAGCCTTTTCACCGAAGATGGCGCGGAGGAGCTTTTCTTCCGGCGTCATCGGGCTTTCGCCCTTCGGGGTGATCTTGCCGACCAGGATGTCGCCCGGGTGCACTTCGGCGCCGATGTAGACGATGCCCGCTTCGTCGAGGTTGCGCAGGGCTTCCTCGCCGACGTTCGGGATGTCGCGGGTGATGTCTTCCGGCCCCAGCTTGGTGTCGCGGGCCATGACTTCGAACTCGTCGATGTGGATCGACGTGAAGACGTCTTCCTTCACGATCCGCTCGGAGATCAGGATGGAGTCTTCGTAGTTGTAGCCGTTCCAGGGCATGAACGCGACGAGCACGTTGCGGCCCAGTGCCAGTTCACCGAACTCGGTCGAAGGACCGTCGGCGATTGTGTCGCCGGCCTGAACCACTTCGCCCACCTTCACCAGCGGACGCTGGTTGATGCAGGTCGACTGGTTCGAGCGCTCGAACTTCTGCAGGCGGTAGATGTCGACGCCCGACTTGCCGGGTTCGATATCGCCCGAGGCGCGGATGACGATACGGGTGGCATCGACCTGGTCGACGATACCGGCGCGCAGCGCCGAGATCGCGGCGCCCGAATCGCGCGCAACCGTCTCTTCCATGCCGGTGCCGACGAACGGAGCGTCCGCCTTCACGAGCGGCACGGCCTGACGCTGCATGTTCGAGCCCATGAGTGCGCGGTTGGCGTCGTCGTTTTCCAGGAACGGAATGAGCGAGGCGGCGACCGAGACGAGCTGCTTGGGCGAAACGTCCATCAGCGTGATCTGGTCGCGCGGGCTCATCACGAATTCGCCGTTCTGGCGAGCCGAGACGAGTTCCTCGACGAACGAGCCGTCGGTGTTCAGCCCGGCCGACGCCTGCGCGACGGTGTGCTTCTGCTCTTCCATGGCGGAGAGATAGACGACGTCCTTCGACACGTGACCGTCCACCACGCGGCGGTAGGGCGTCTCGATGAAGCCATACTTGTTGACGCGGGCGAAGGTCGACAGCGAGTTGATCAGACCGATGTTCGGGCCTTCCGGCGTTTCAATCGGGCAGATACGACCATAGTGGGTCGGGTGGACGTCGCGGACTTCGAAGCCGGCGCGCTCACGGGTAAGACCGCCCGGCCCAAGTGCCGAAACGCGGCGCTTGTGGGTGACTTCCGACAGCGGGTTGGTTTGGTCCATGAACTGCGAGAGCTGCGAGGAACCGAAGAACTCGCGAACGGCGGCCACGGCGGGCTTGGCGTTGATGAGGTCGTTCGGCATGACCGTCGACACGTCGACCGACGACATGCGCTCCTTCACGGCGCGCTCCATGCGGAGCAGACCGACGCGGTACTGGTTTTCGAGCAGCTCGCCCACCGAACGCACGCGGCGGTTGCCGAGGTTGTCGATGTCGTCGATTTCGCCCTTGCCGTCCTTGAGGCCGACCAGTTCCTTCACCACCGCGAGAATGTCGTCGGTGCGCAGGGTGGTGACGGTGTCCTCGACGTCGAGGCCGAGACGCATGTTCAGCTTGACGCGGCCCACGGCCGAGAGGTCGTAGCGGTCGGCGTCGAAGAACAGGCCGGCGAAGAGGGCTTCGGCGGTTTCCTTCGTCGGCGGTTCGCCCGGACGCATGACCTTGTAGATCGCTTCCAGACCCATGTCGCGATTGTCGGCCTTGTCGGCCTTCATCGTGTTGCGGATCCAGGGACCGGTGTTGATGTCGTCGATGTCGAGCAGGTCGATCTGGTCGATGCCCGCGCGGTCGAGCGCTTCGAGGTTCTCCGGCGAAACTTCGTCGCCAGCCTCGATGTAGATGCGACCGGTCGACTCGTCGATCAGGTCCTTGGACGAATAGCGGCCGAAGATTTCCTCGGTCGGGATCAGCAGTTCCTCAAGACCGTCCTTCTGCGCCTTGTTGGCGGCACGCGGGCTGATCTTCTGGCCGGCCGGGAACACGACTTCGCCCGACTTGGCGTCGACGATGTCGAAGGCGGGCTTGGCACCGCGCCAGGCTTCGGCCTGGTAGGGCAGCTGCCAGCCGCCCGAGCCGCGCTTCCAGGTCACGGTCTGGTAGAAGTAGTCGAGGATCTGCTCGGAATCGAGGCCGAGGCTGTAGAGCAGCGCGGTGACCGGCAGCTTGCGCTTGCGGTCGATACGCACGTTCACGATGTCCTTGGCGTCGAACTCGAAGTCGAGCCACGAACCGCGATACGGGATCACGCGGGCGGCGAAGAGGAACTTGCCCGAGGAGTGGGTCTTGCCGCGGTCATGGTCGAACAGGACGCCCGGCGAACGGTGCATCTGCGAGACGATCACGCGCTCGGTGCCGTTGATGAAGAAGGTGCCGTTCTCGGTCATGAGCGGCATGTCGCCCATGTAGACGTCCTGCTCCTTGATATCGAGGACCGAGCGGGTCTCGGTCTCGGCGTCCACTTCGAACACGATCAGGCGCAGCGTGACCTTCATCGGGGCCGCATAGGTGATGCCGCGCTGGCGGCACTCGGTCACGTCGTACTTCGGCTCTTCCAGCTCGTAGTGGACGAAGTCGAGTTCGCTGGTGCCCGCGAAGTCGCGGATCGGGAAGACCGAGCGCAGGGTCTTTTCCAGGCCCGAGACGTAGCCGGTCGAGGGATCGGAACGCAGGAACTGTTCGTAGCTCTCGCGCTGAACCTCGATCAGGTTCGGCATCTGGACGACTTCGTGGATGTCGCCAAAGATTTTGCGGATCCGCTTCTTGACGGAGCGGCGGTTATCGACGGGCTTGGTGGCCATGACCTGGTCTTTGCCTCTTCGCTTCAGGGGCCGATTCGAAAGAACCGACCCGAATAAATTTCGTCTTCGCGAGGACGTCTTGTCCACTTATCCGAAACACCAAAAGGCCGCATGGCACGCGCGGAAAACCTGAAGTTTTGCCGATGCGGCCAGCAGCCTTTTGCGTCAGATGAAACTCGTTCCGCTTCCTTCCCGGGCCGGTCCCCGCGCATGGATCGGCCTTGCTCGAAGCGATCGAGCGAGGGCGTCATATAGGAGTCGGGGTCGGTCGTGTCAAACGGGGCGGCCATTTTCCGGGAGTTTTGGTCGCGGCCGAGCGATCGGCGCGCTGGCTCATCGTCTTCTTGGCCGGTTGGCAGGCGGCAAAGTGCGGAAATAGGCCGGATTTTCGATAAACGACAAGTTCCATATCGTTTTTCAATATTATTGTTTGACGATAACCCGAATCGGGTTTATTGAATTTCGATATCAGGCATATCGGAGAACGAACAATGATCTTCTCGAACCCGCAAATCGCATCTCGCCCCGTCGCTGTCGTCCTGGCCATGGCTTTCGTGGCCGCGTTCTGGCTGCCGACGATTTCGACTCCCGCCGAGGCGGCCGCCACGACTATTTCGAGTCGGGCCGTTCTCGTCATCGCCGCGCCGGTCGCTCCGGCACTGATGTAATCCATAGGAAGGGGCACCGACCGATGACCAAGACCATGAACGCGCTCACACGCGACCCGCTTCTCGCCATCGCCAAGGGACTGCTGTGGTTTCTCATGGCGAGCATGGCCATCGGCGTGGCCGCATGCCTTGTCGCGATCCCGCTGCTGCTGTTCTTCCAGAACGACATTTCGGTCGAGATGGCCAAGGAAATGCCTTTGGTGCTGCCCCAGTTCTTCTGGGTGGTCAGCGGCATCCTGGTCTTCGCCGCCATCCTCTGCTGCGTGCTGTTCCGGATCTTCCAACTGCTGAAGCGCATCGTCGGCACGGTTGCCGAGGGCGATCCCTTCGTGCCCGAAAACGCCGCGCGGCTGACGCAGATGGCCTGGTTCAGCCTGGTCGTGCAGCTCCTCGGCCTGCCGCTCTCGGGGCTGGGCGCCTGGATCAACCGGATCGGCGAAGGCCATACCAAGGTGGAATCCATGGGCGGCATCTCGGGCAACGGTCTCTTGCTGATGCTGATCCTGTTCATCCTCGCCCGCGTCTTCCGCAAGGGTGCCGAGATGCGCGCCGAACTGGAAGGAACCGTGTGATGGGCGAAGACAGCAGCGAAGGAGGCAATATCGTGGTGAAGCTCGACGACCTGCTCTATGCCCGCCGCATGACGCTGACCGAACTGGCGGAGCGCATCGGCATCACCCTGGCCAACCTCTCGATCCTCAAGACCGGCAAGGCCAAGGCAATCCGCTTCTCTACCCTGGAGGCGATCTGCCGGGAGCTGGACTGCCAGCCGGGCGACCTGCTGGGATACGATCCCACCGTTTGAGGGGTTGTTTGAAAATTCGCTGAAGGCGAATTTTGGCGGCACCGGCCCACGCCCCCACC
>NZ_DAISLT010000081.1:2219-7723 GCF_036820275.1 Novosphingobium sp. | reverse complement strand
GGCGTGTGCGGCCTTGGCTTGAGGTACGTCCATGGTCAACCGGCCAAGACCAAGCAAGCCCACGGAATCCTCTTCAAAGGAGTTCCAGACGCCAACGGGATTGGTTTGGTCGTGTTGCCAGAGCAGGGCAGGGCGAGTGCCGGCTGCTGCATGCTTCGCCAAGCTTTGAGCGAATGCTCCAGGTGCGATCAGGTCGCCGTGCTGGTCAGGCTCTCCGCCGAAGGTCGAGGCATAGCCGGTGAAGCTGCCGAGGTCTTCATTGGCAGCGAACTTCAGTTGCAGTGGTGCAGTTTGGAATGGGCGCATTAGCGATGTCTCCAAGTGTGAAAATGGGAATGCTCATTTGCCGCTCGAAGCGCATCACGCGCATCTTGACGGGGGCCAAGCACGTCACGTGCTCGACAGTCACATTCTACCTGTTTTTGCGGATAAGTAAGAGTGGTTTTAAGCAATGCACAGGCATTACCTAGGTAGTGCCAAGGCCTAGCTTTGTTGTGAGCATTACCGGTTTCCGCCCCGGATTGTTTTCCCCCTTTAAGGTGGGATTTTCTCACCTCTAGGCCAGAGTGCTGGGAATGGCACACAGTGTCGGAAATGACACACTGTGGCGTTCTTGCCACGCTGGAGAGGTGTTGAGAAATGTTGAGGCCCAGTTGTGTGTTGGCGCTGATGGAAAATTGACCCACCCTGCCGATTGAAATTTGACCCAGGGCGGATTGCTGATTTTGTTACCAGCAACTGTGGATAAGTCTACCAGCGCAGCTGCTTTTGAACCCACTCCCTCGCTGTCCCAGTTCAGCTGTTGAAGACCTGCCACATGCAGCCATGCAGCAGGCCGTCGTCACCATGAAATCAGAACGGCTCATCGTCCTCCGGTTCCTGGCCGCCCTTACGCTTTCGCTCCCGTGATTTGATCTTGGCCTGGGCCGCCAAGCTACTGTGTTGCAGGCGATAGGACTCGTTACCGGTTTCGACGATGTGGCAGTGGTGGGTCAGCCGATCCAGCAGGGCGGTGGTCATCTTGGCGTCGCCGAACACGCTCGACCATTCGGCGAAGCTCAGGTTGGTGGTGATCACCACGCTGGTGTGTTCGTACAGCTTGGACAGCAGGTGAAACAGCAACGCACCGCCAGCCTGGCTGAACGGCAGATAACCCAGTTCGTCGAGGATGACCAGATCCATGCGCAGCAGTGCCTGGGCGATCCGCCCGGCTTTGCCGTCGTGTTTTTCGCGCTCCAGCAGATTGACCAGATCGACCGTGGAGTAGAAGCGCACGCGCTTGCCGTGCCGGGTGATGCCGGACACGGCCAGCGCAGTGGCCAGGTGGGTTTTACCGGTGCCAGGCCCACCGATCAGCACCACGTTCTGCGCGGTGTCGGTAAAGGCCAGACTGGCCAGTTCGCTGATCAAACGAGCGTCTGCGCTGGAGGCGCTGAAGTCGAAGCCGGCCAGGTCGCGGTGCATCGGCAGCTTGGCCATGTTCATCTGGTGGCTCACCGAGCGCATGGCGCGATCTGTGTGCTCTTGTTCCAGCAGGTGTTCGAGCAGCCACTTGGACGAGGCTGTGTTCGACTCACCCTGCGCAGTCAACTCCGCCCAGGCCGTGGCCATGCCGTGCAGGCGCAGCTCCTTGAGTTCCGCCATCAAATCACGCATGACCGATCTCCTCGGTCTGGCCACGCAGGCGGTCGTAGCGCGCCGTGTTAGCGACGGGGGCTTCCTTGAGCGACAAGTGGGTTTCGACGCTGGGTGGTGGTTCGGTCGCGGCCAGGCGCGCCACGACATTGAGGATGTGTTCGGCGCTCAGGCTGCCGCTTTCCAGTACCAGCTCAACAGCCACCAGCACCGCATCGAGCCCGGCGACCGGTACGGCAGCCAGAACTTGCGCCATGATCCGGTCACCGCCGGCATGACGCCCCAGACCGTGCTTAAGCTGACGCAGCGGCGCCGGCAGATCAGCAAAGGGCGCGCCGTTGCGCAGCGCACCGGGCTTGCGTTCGATCAGCGGGAGGTAGTGCTGCCAGTCATAGCTGACCTGGTCGCGATCCAGCAAGCGGACATGGCTGGCGATCAGCGCGTCGTCAGCCACCACCTCGATTCGCGTCGGATACAAACGGCTGCTGACCCACTTACCCGCATACTCACACGGCACCGAGTAGCGGTTGCGCCCGACGCTGACCAGGCAGGTGCTGGAGACCCGCGCAGGCCGCTCGACGTAACCGTCGAATGGCGCTGGCACAGGCATCAGTTCAGCGCGCTCCAACTCCAGCACTTCGGCCACACTCAGCCCGCTGTATTGAGGGTGCGTCAGCTCGTTCCAAAGCGCGCGGCAGCGCTGGCCCAGCCAGGCATTGAGTTCCTCGAAGGAGTGAAACTGACAGTCCTGGGCGTCTAGCCAGATACGCCTGCGGCTGTCTTGCACGTTCTTTTCAACGATGCCCTTTTCCCAACCAGCGGCGACGTTGCAGAAGTCCGGATCGAACAGGTAATGCGCGCACATCACCGCAAAGCGTGCATTCACCGCCCGGCCTTTGCCCTTATTGACCTTGTCGACGGCGGTCTTCATGTTGTCGTAGATGCCCCGGCGCGGCACGCCGCCCAAGGCGCCGAACGAGCGTGTATGGGCGTCAAATAACATCTCATGGCCCTGGCTCGGATACGCCACAAGCCAGAACGCACGGCTGGCACACAGCTTCAGATGTGCCACCTGCATACGCCGGTAAATGCCGCCGACCAGCAAGCCTTCCTCGCTCCAGTCAAACTGAAACGCCTCGCCAAGAGCAAAGGTCAGCGGCACAAAGGCCTGCGACGCCTTGCCCTGTCCCCCTCGCCAGGCACGGATAAACGCGGTGAGCTGGCTGTAGCCACCGTCATAACCATCGGCTTTGATTTGCGCCAACAGCGCCTTGGCACTGCGCCGCTGTTGCTTGGGGCGCAGCGAATCGGCTTTTAGCGCCTGCTCTAGCGTGACGTGAAAAGGGCTGAGTTTGTTAAAGATCGCGCGGCGTTGGTAGACCGGCGGCTTGGCCTCAGGTGCTCTGACCCACTTGCGAATCGTGTTGCGCGCCAACCCGGTGCGCTTGGCTATCTCATGCAGCGACAGCTTGTCGCGGAAATACATCCGGCGGATTTTGCCCATCATTTCCATACTGATCACCCTGTGTTCTCCTGCTCAAAAATTGAGCAGAAGCAGTTGAACACCTGGGTCAGTTTTCAGTCGGCAGAACAGCCTCTACTGGGTCAGTTTTCGGTCAGCGGCAACAGATTAACCATGTTGCTGGCTTGCCACCAACACCGCTCAAGGTACGGGTGGACATTTCCCCGGAAATTTTCGAAAAGGTCGCTTTGGATGACAGTGTGTTCGTTTTCGTACAGACGCTATCGGGCTCCAAGGTACCTCTCGCTACCATACGACTTAAGGTCTCAAGTCTGCCGGCCGAGGTGGAGTTTTCAGGCGCTGATGCAATAGTTACCAGCAACACCTTATCGCAGACAGCCGCGATTCAAGTGACTGCTAGGGTCTCTAGGGGAGGGAAGAGTAGGTCGGGGGAATGGTTGGGCCGAAGCTCGACGACATTAAATTCGAAGAGCGCTAGGCTGAAGCTTACGATCAACCTTCCGGATATCTGATCGACTGCACCGCAAAGTGCTGTTGCCAGGTACTGTAAAATAGAAGAGTGAGCACTTGATTTGCTGGTGCTTTCAAACAACGGTGTTGTTTTTTTAACAGCCGAACTGGAAAGGGAGGCTGAGCTGCTCAGTGATCACTTTATCCGTTGGCTGATTTACGCCGGCATGTTCGCTACAGGCACTGAACGACAACGCAGATGGTATGGTCTGTGCGTTCTGACTCGTCAAGGATCGGCCAATGGATCGTTTGTCTAATTTGCTCTCGCGGTTCGGCGTGCGGGCCAATCTGTTCTATGACGGCGACCTATGCGGCTCTGCATCTTACGATGGCGCCGAGCGGCGAGGTTATATCCATCTGCTTCAGGCCGGCAGCGTGACGTTGCTTGGTCCCGATCGCAAGGATTTGCAGCTCACTCGCCCTAGCTTGATTTTTATGCCACGCCCCGCCAAGCATCAATTGTTTGCGGGTGAGTCCGATGGCGCAAAGTTGTTGTGTGCTTCCATGGAGTTTGAGGGCGGAATTGATAATCCTTTGTCGGCTTCATTACCGGACTGTTTGGTGCTCGCACTCGATGATCTGCCCATGCTGGCAGACACGTTGGAGTGGATGTTTGCCGAGGCGGCAAATGTGCATTGTGGAAGGGAAGCCGCGCTTGAGCGCTTATTTGAGCTCCTAATCATTCTGTTGCTCCGTTACCTGCTCGATCATCACCAGTTGCGCACCGGAATGATGGCTGGACTGGCCGACATGCGGCTTGCCCGATCGCTTTTACAGATGCACAACTCCCCGGAACATGCCTGGTCAATAGCAGAGCTGGCCAGTGAGTCAAATATGTCACGCGCTGCGTATGCCGTGCATTTCAAGAGTGTCATCGGACAGACGCCTGCTGATTATTTGTTGAGTTGGCGAGTTAGCCTGGCTCAGAAGCTGATGCGAGAAGGGCGCTCGATTACGCTGATTGCAGCTCAAGTCGGCTACGAAAGTCCTTCGGCGCTGTCTCGCGCATTTAGACGCAAGACGGGGTTGAGCCCTCGTGACTGGTTGAAAGATCTGGCGGGGGAAAATGATGGCAAAAAGGCCTAAGGCATTACTGCCTTAAGCCATTGAAAAAATTATGCATTAATTTTACGTTTTTCCAGTTCAACCAGCGAATGGCCTGCCACAAATATCGAAACAGCAAGCAACCCTAAGTCTTTAAGCAGAAACTGACCTGGCGCAACGGAAATCGCCGGAAACCCTAAACTAGGCTCAATGACGCCCGGAGTGGAAAACATAAAGCTAAGGGTTGTGAAGAACAGGCCTGCAGACAGAGCGCCTCCTACCACGGATAGTTTGGGCGACAGCATGCGGCCTGCGATCAGAGTGCCGATCGAAATCTCTAGTATGCCGAGCAGGCTGGAGAACATGTCGACCGAAAAAATGCTATACACCCATCCCAAAAGCGGGCTGTTGCTCACCAGTGGAACCAGGCCCTCGGCCTCGTAGTGGGTAAATTTCATGCCGCCGAACCAGAAGTAAATAATAGCGAGAGCCAAGTACGCGCCATAGATACCTAGCCCCATAGTTTTGGTTCCAAGCGTTAAGTGGGCCTGTACGCTGGACTTCGAGTTTTCAATGCCTATGGTTTTCATGTCTGAGCTTCCAGTAGTGAGTGAGAGTGTGTTGGCTGCCGAACGCCGTATGCGTTGGCGATGAGATTATTATGGCTGGCATCTCTAATCAAGAGGCATCAGAAAGTATTGATTTCAGTGCAGATCGTCTTGGGCGGTGCAATTCGCGATGAAGGGATCGCCGTGGAGAGCGATGAGTGCACTATTTTGTTGGCGCTGATGGAAAATTGACCCACCCTGCCGATTGAAATTTGACCCAGGGC
>NZ_DAISLT010000081.1:0-2119 GCF_036820275.1 Novosphingobium sp. | reverse complement strand
AGTTTTCAGTCGGCAGAACAGCCTCTACTGGGTCAGTTTTCGGTCAGCGGCAACACTCCTCCTGCAGGCGGCGAGCCTCATCGACATCACCATAGGGCTCACCGCCGAAATACTTCTCGGCCACGCGCCATCCCGCCGTCAGAACATCCCGCAGGATCCCGTCCATCTCCTGCTCCAGGAGCTCACGGCATGCTTCTCGCTTCGCATCGCATGCGTCGAGGTCTGCGTACATTGCCGTCAGGGCCCTGAGTTCGTGCTGCCAGTAGGCGCGCGTATCCTCAGCGTCCGGAGATGCCTGCCGCGGCTCCAACTCCACCAGACGCTCCAGCGCCGATATCCAACTGCCCCGGTGCGAACGCAGATTGTCAGGCTCGGCCGCTGGCACAACGAGAGGGCAGAGAAACGCGCCGCGCCGATTGCCTACCCACAGGCCTTGCACAAAGGGATCCAGGTAGTGGCCATCGCTGGCGCGCGCCAGGCGTTCACCGTCCACCCGGCCTACGCCCTCGTGGTCGCTACTGGTCACCCAGGCCTCGAACGCCACCCGGAGCTGTTGCTCACCGAGCTCCTGGCTCGACTCCCCCAGGGTCCCGCGCGCGGGTCCAGCTTGAGCCTCGTCCGGGGCTCCATCTTGCTCGTTCATGCTCAACACTCCGTTGTTGCTTGGTTGCTTAGTTCGGTCGTCGATCATTCGAAAACCGTGTTTGCCAGAGCTCCTGAACAATGCCTAGTCACTGCTGGCCTCCTGTTCGCGCATGGCCCGCCGGACTGCCAGAACCTCAGCCATGACCTTCTCGTCCTGCGCAGCCTCGCACGGCTTGCTACAGGCATGCATGTCAGGCCCGCTCGCCATCCTGAGGGTACGGAAGCCGGTCCCGCACTCAGCACCGCACTCATCGCAGATGAATAAGGTCACCACGACTGTCCGCGTGTGCTCACTCATGATCAGGGCCCTCTGACTGAATCGGCGTGGCCACGTCATTCCCAGCTCGCTGGGCGCGGATCCCATCGAGCTCGGTAACCCGGTCGATGCTGGCGCGCAGATCGAGACCGCGGTGCTCACACCCGCTCCCGCCTGGCACGCCGGTCATGATGTAGCCACGATCCAGCCGCGCCTTGTCCTCGCGCAGCGCCGCATTATCGGCCTGCAGCCGACGAATCTCCTCCAACGGCAGGTGGCCCCCTTCACTGACCGCGGCCCGTAGCGCCCGGAAATGGCCGAGGGTCAGGCGCAGGTCTGGATCCACGGGGCCGTCCTTCAAGGGCTCCCAGGTGTCGTCCTCTGCGGGGTCGTATGCGTCAACGACGGCAAGAAAGGGAGCCAGAACGTCCAGGGTGACGCCTGCAGATCGCTCAGCCTGTAGCGGGAGGGGAAGCGGCTCGCTATAGACCGGCGCGGTATGCAGCTCATCTGGAGATAGCTCGGCCACCACAGAGAGCGAACCCATGGAGCCTTCAGCCATACGCGCCAGGTGCTTGGGGTTGGCGTAGCCGATCGGCATGGCAGTTGCCGACCGCGCACCGCCGGCTGGAGATTGCACCGGCCAACCTGGCGCTGCTGCCATCGAACTGGCGGCCAACGCGGCGCGCCAGCCCAGGCCGAAGACCGCCGACGTGGATGAGATCTCGCCGCTGACAATCCTGGCATGTGCCGCTTCGTACGCGGCCACTTCAGCGGCATCGACTACAGATTGCGGCTGTTGGGCGATCACCGGGACCGGAGCGGCGTTCAGGCGCGCGTACAGCTCCGGGTCGTAGACGACCTTCTTGCGCGAACAGCCGCGACGGGCATCGGTAACCGTGTCGAACCCCTGCACGCCGCAGTCGGGTTCGTCGGCAAAGAACCAGCCTTCGGCCAGCGTCACGATGATGCTGTTGCCCAGCTCTCGCTCATCGTCGACGTGCATGATGTGGTCGAGCGTCCGCAGTGCCTCAAGCGTCTTCATGGCGAATCTCCTGGTCCTTACCGTGGCGCAGCTTTACTGCTGCCAGTTCGTACTGTGCTTGTCATGCGGCGCGCCGCTCCTGGGCCAATCGGTTCCAGGGGTCATTCCCCAAGCGCTGATATTAATTCTGTTAAACAGAATTTACAAGCTAGGGTAATTCGCCTGGCGTACTA
>NZ_DAISLT010000080.1:0-8488 GCF_036820275.1 Novosphingobium sp. | reverse complement strand
GGGACAATCAAGACCTGCTCGAAGAGCCGGACCCTGCACGCGAACTGGCCCGGATGCTGGGGGTCGAGCGGCTGGCAGCCGGATCGCGCACCCGGCTAGACGAGGCGATCGCGCGGGGCCGTGGCAGTGACGCGGCCGTGCCGAGCGCTTCCGCCATACCCGGAGTGGAATGAGCATGGCGCGCTTCATCCACTCGAGCGACCTCCATCTCGGCAAGCGCTTCGGAAACTTCTCCGGCGACCTTCCCGGTCGCCTGCGTGAGGCCCGCCACGCCGTACTCGGCAAGCTGGCCGAACAGGCGCGACTGAACGGCGTGAACACGATCCTGCTCGCCGGCGACACATTCGACACCGAAACGCCCGCTGCCGATGTCCGGAGACAGGCGCTGACCGAGATGGCGCATCACGCGCCGGTCCGCTGGGTAATCCTGCCGGGCAACCATGATTCCCTGCAGGCGACTGAATTGTGGACGCTGCTGGTCAGCGAGGCGCCGGACAATGTCGTGCTGGCGACAGTCGCAGAACCGATCGAGCTGACGGGCGGCGCGGTCATTCTGCCGGCACCCTGCACGACGAGGCGGCCGGGTCGCGATCTGAGCGAGTGGATGGATGGCGCAGCCACTGCCGATGGCGCGATCCGCATCGGCCTTGCCCACGGCGCGATCCAGAGCTTTTCAGAAGATGCAGTGAGCGCCGAAGTCATCGCCCCCGATCGCGCGCGCCGCGCCGGGCTCGACTATCTCGCGCTGGGCGACTGGCACGGCGCGATCGAGGTCGATCCGCGAACCCACTATAGTGGCTCGCCCGAGCAGGACCGGTTCAAGCATGATCGATCCGGCACGGCGTTGCTGGTCGATATTGCTGGGGTCGGCGCGGTGCCTGTAGTGACTTCAGTTCCTACCGGGAGCTTTGCTTGGCGCACCCTGGACCTCCACATATTGGCGGAAGAAGATCCTGGCGCGGCACTTGAGGCGCTGCTACCCGATCTGCGGGATCGCCGACAGACGTTGGCCAGGATCGTTGCGACCGGCCGCACCGGGCTTGCCAGGCGCACCGCACTGACAGCCGGGATCGAGCGCGCCGCCCCTGATTTCGCATGGCTCGACCTCGACGAAACCGGACTGGCGACCGAATGCGACGTCGGCGATCTTGACCGGATCGATCGCGCCGGTGCCCTGAGAGACGCCGCCGACGCCTTGCTAGCCGAGAGCGAGGATGCGGGCCGCTCGTCCGCTGAACGGGCGATTGCCATTGCCGCGCTGGCGCGTCTTTACGACTATGCCGAAAAGGTGTCGCAGTGAAGGTAACAGCACTCCGTTTTCACAACGTCAAGCGGTTCGCCGGGCACGGCGTTGCAATCGAAGGGATCGGCGACGGCGTCAACGTGTTGTGCGCCGCAAACGAGTTCGGCAAATCGACCAGCTTCGAGGCGTTGCACGGACTATTCTTCCAGCCGCATTCCAGCACGGCTGGCGGGGTCCGTGCCTTGCGCCCCTATAGCGGCGGCAACCCGTTGATCGAGGCGGATGTCGTTGTCGACGATACCCATTATCGGATCACCAAGCAGTATTATGCGGGGAAGTTCGCGAAGGTCGTGGATCTCGCGTCCGGGCGTCTGATTGCACAGGCGGACGAGGCAGAGAACTTCATCGGGAAGCTCATCCACGGCGGTGCCGGCGGGCCGGCAGGGCTGCTGTGGGTGCGTCAGGGGCTTACCGGTATAGAGCCACGCAACAAGAAAGACGACGATAACGACCTGCAGGTCCGCACCAGCCTGCTTGAATCGGTGCAGGGTGAAGTAGAGGCTATGACGGGTGGCCGGCGTATGGCCGAGATTATGGCCGCTGCCGGGGAGGCTGCCGGGGAACTTGTCACCGCGACAGGACGTCCAAAAGCTGGCGGCCGCTATGCCGCCGCGATCGATTTACGCGACCGGCTGGCGGCAGAGGAGCAGCGGCTGGCCGGTGAGGTGAGCAACCTGCGCGAAGCGCTCGATCAGCGCGGAACTTCTCACCGTCGGCTGGCCGAGCTGGAAAATCCCGATGCGCGCGATGCCCGCAAACAGGCGGTGGACGCCGCCGAAGTCGCCTTCGATACTGCCCGCGCACAAGCCGATCGGCTGAAGGCCGCGCAGGCCGAACTCGGTCTTGCGCGTGAACAGCGCGACACCGCTTTGCGCAACCACCGGCAATTCGACGAGGCTCTGGCCGAAGCACGGCAGTTGGCGGAGGACAGCCGCGAAGCCAATCGCCGCCGCGACGAGGCGGTCGAGCGTCGGCGCTCGACTGGCGAGACGATAGCCGATGCGCAGACCGAGATCGCAGCAGCCGAAGCGGATGAGAAGGCGGCACGCGAACTGCTCGCCATTCTTGATGCGGCGATCAAAGCGCGGGATGCGGCTGAGCGACGTGCGGAGTGGGAGGAACGGCTGCAGGGGGCCGAAGCGGTGCGCGGCACGATCGAAACCTGTGAAGCACAACTCGCCGGGATCAGGCTGCCTGACGGCGCGGTCGATGAACTTGCCGATCTGGATGTCGAGATCGCCCGCATTCGTGCGGTGCAGGACGCCGCGCGCCCATCTGTGACGGTCGCTTATGATACGCTCGCTTCTGCACGTGTAACGCTGGGCGGCGCGACGCTCGGTGACGGTGAGGAGCGCAGCTATAACGGCCGCGCTCAGCTCATCGCGCCCGGTATCGGCACGATCACGCTACGCTCCAACGCCGCCGACGATGATAGTCGGCTCGCAGCAGCGGAAGCGCAGCGAGGGACCTTGCTCGCCGCAATGGGAGTGTCCGATTTGGCGGCGGCACGCGCCCAGCAGGTTCACGCCCGAACGGTCGAGGCGCAGGCCAACGAAGCCAAGGCGCAACTCACGATCATCGCACCCGACGGGCTGGAAGCGTTGCGCGAGACGGTGGCAGCTTCGGCCAGCGTGGATACCTCGCCGGTCGAGTTGAAGGCCGATCCGGATGAAACACGCGCCGCCCGTGACGCTGCAGAACAGCGGCGAAGCGAGGCGGCACAGACCATAAGGTCAGCCGAACCTGCCCGAGCACAGGCCGACGAGGCATTTATCAAGGCTGAGACCGTGCTCGCCCGGTTGCAGACGCGTGACGAGCAGGTCGTTGCGATCCTCGGCCCCGTCGATGAACGAGAAGCCAGGGGGCAAGGTCTGGCGGCGCGTCTCGCCGAACGCGATGCCGCGCTGGCGGATGCCAAGCAGGTTTTTGATGCACGCAGCGCCGAAGCGGTTGATCTGGAAGCGGCGGATGCAACGCTGCGCCGGGTGCGCTCCGTCGAACAGGCTGCCGCAACCGAAATCCAGCAGTTGCGCGAGACCATCGCCGGGTTGAACGCCCGCATCACCGCTCGATCAGACGAGGCCGTAGAGGAAGCGTGGCGAGAAGCAGCCGATGCCTTGTCGGCCGCAGAAACTCGCGTTTCTGCATTCCAACGGGAAGTCGCTGTGCTGACGCGGTTGACGCAGGCGCTGGAGGCAGCGCGTTCAGGTGCACGTGATCTCTATCTCAAGCCGGTCATGAACGAGTTGCGCCCGCTGCTTGGCCTACTCTTCGACGATGTCACTATCACCTTCGACGATAGGACGCTCCTACCGCAGACGATCGTGCGCGCTGGGCTGCGGGAAGATGTTGACCGCCTCAGCGGCGGCATGCGCGAGCAATTGTCGGTCCTCACACGCCTAGCTTTTGCCCGCCTGCTCGCGCGCGACGGCCGAGCCGCACCAGTGATCCTCGACGACGCGCTCGTCTATTCGGACGATGAACGGATCGAGCGCATGTTCGACGCACTGCACCGGCAAGCGCGTGATCAGCAGATTATTGTCTTCTCCTGCCGCCAGCGTGCGTTTCAGAGCCTCGGCGGGAATGTACTGCAGATGACAGACTGGCAGCCATGATCTCTTGGGGGAGGTATCGCACCTTAAAGGCATGTCGGCGGCGCTTCTCGAGCTCGCAGGAGCCGCGAAGCCCACGATCACGCATGTAGACACTTCGAAAAACCGGTAGCGCCTGACGGTATGAGATGATTCACTGCGCGAGCGCGACAGCGGAGGCGGTGATGGTTGGACAGCCGGGTTTCTTCGATCTTTCGGACCGATATGAGGCGTTGAGCGCGGCCGGTGATCCGTTGGAGCGCTTGGCGGCCGTCGTGGACTTCGAGGTATTCCGTGGGCCACTGGTCGCGGCGCTGCGCCGCGGCCCTCGGGGCAAGGGTGGGCGTCCGCCATTCGACCCGGTCCTCATGTTCAAGATCCTGGTGCTGCAGGCGCTCTACTCGCTGTCGGACGAAGGGACGGAATTCCAGATCAAGGACGGGCTCTCGTTCCAACGCTTCCTGGGCCTGGGTCTCGACGGAACAGTGCCCGATGCGACAACGGTATGGCTGTTTCGGGAGCGCCTGGTGAAGGCCAAGGCGATCGACAAGCTCTTCGCCCGGTTCGATGCGGCGCTGACCGACCGGGGCTACCTCGCCATGGGCGGGCAGATCATCGATGCCACCGTGGTGCCGGCGCCCAAGCAGCGCAATACCGAAGAGGAGAAGGCGGCAATCAAGGCGGGCCGGATCCCCGAGCGCTGGAAGGACAGGCCTGCGAAAGTCCGGCAGAAGGATCGCGATGCCCGCTGGAGCGTGAAGTACACCAAGGGCAAGGTGAAGGAATCCCACTCTCCCATGTGTAAGCGGAAGCCGGCGAACAAGATCACGGGGGCTGGTACGGTTCCTGCAAATTCCTGCCACACGGGCCTATCCGAGGATTATCCTAACGGGGCTCTTAAGCCTCAGACAGACGAAGTCTCAAACCCCTCTTTTGAAACCGTGAACGGCAGCTTATTTGATAACCCGCTCCGAAGCGGACGGGCCGGAAAGTCCCACGCCCGGTCATTCAGGTTCGTTAGGAAGTCGGTGAACCGACGGCAGCTATCAAGAAGCCGAAACGGCGCGGCCAACGTCCGGTTTGTCGGCGGTTTTGATGGGGCGGAGGGCAGGGGAATCTGGCAGCTACGCGCCCATTTCCGTCATAGGCGGTGCGCAGCCGCGCTCCCGAAACCTGAATGGCAAGATTGCATGATTTTAATCGGAAAGCTGCCAGACCGGAGCCGCCAACATAGCGGTCGTTTATGGGACGCCGCCGGTTGGGTCCTTGCTTTTCAAATGCCAATTACCCTCGGCATTTTTTTTGTAAGTAATAGCGAACCGTCCACCCGCAGTTTGGGTTGCTTCGGCGATATAGAAATAGGCTGTATTGCCATCATCAGAGATGGCCGGGGCCGACATTTTTAGTATTGCGTTTTTCAATGCCTCCCTACCCGGACGATCGAGAGGCGGCATTTCCTTCTCCACTCTGTCGTAAATGTGGTCATTCAAGACGGTGCTGTTATCTTTGTACCACCGTTCAAGTTCAGGGCACGCCCCTACGACACTAACATCGCGTATAACAGCCAACTTGCGCAGCAAAGGGAGCATGGTATCATTCTTGAATTCGGGACGCTCTTTCAAAAAAGACTCAATGCTTTCCGGCGTTGGAATCGACATTTCATCTGCATCCGGCGAATGCTTCATAGCAATAGACAGGCCGGACATTGTTTTGAAATTTTTTGCATAGCGTAGGGCAACGTCACATCCATCCTGTGAGATTGTGGATGGCTTGCCAGCAGAGCATGCCGAGCAGAACAAGGCCAATATCAAAAGGCCAAACGCAGATAGGTTCGGATTCATTTCCTATCATTGCGCGGCGTTGTCGGAAATTCAACGTCCGCTGACCCCGACTTAGCTGACCTTCACGTGGCCTTTGTGGCGCCATGAAAGCGGCCGATTGCTGGGTTGGCCACAAGCTGAACGGACGGGCGCTATGCAGGGGGCGAATCGAGACCCTCTACGACCAAAATGTCGGGGAGAGCGGACCTTCAGCTAACTCGTTTGAGGCTGAAACCTTCGTCCGTCTCGCTCTGGATGGACGCTTCCTCTGCAATGCCTGAAGCAATCTCGCCTGTAATCTGCTCGCCCATTACATTGATCTCCGTCCACCCCGGATGATGCTCGAACACATTCCACAGTATGTTCAGGGGGTCGGAGGCAGGATTAAACACGGCGCTGTTCTGATCGATGTGCAGCGAATGCCGTTCGAACCACGCGCGGTTTTCAGGTGAATCTACGATCCAAACTGCATCGCAGGTGCTGCCCGCGTAGGCAGGCTCGAAGACGACCAAGACGTTCATAGGCATTTTCTATCGCTCGGTCGGATGTCCGCAAGGTCGGCGGGTCCGGAACGGCGGGTTTCCGGTTAAAACTCTGAAAATCCGACATTCCGCTTTGTCGGGTTAGCGGACAAAAAGCCATTAACGCCTTTCACGCGCTTAGGTGACAGTGCTACCCGCAACGACTCGTGGGGAGAACGTCCGGTATGAAGCTCGTAACTAAAGTGTTTTTGTCGGGCTCCATCTTGCTCGCGGCATGCAGCAATTCTGTTACCTCAGCAGGTCAGAGCCACGCATCTGAGCTGCTAACGTTGGGTATGAGGGACAACGGTCTTAGACCACTCTCCCCGTCGACGCTGACATTCTTTCATGCTGAAAGTGGCGGCCAAGCTTCGCCAATGCGGACATATATTGAAGTGCCCGACCGGTTCGAATGGGCCAATATCTTCGGGAATGTCAGCTTTGCCTTTGGCGATCCCAAAGTTGCCGCACTTTCGGGGCATGTGTCTCCACCGCAAGTTGTTGTCACGTCGGAGACCAATCGATTAACCTCCATTGCCGAAGTATTAGGTCAAATCGAACATGCCGAAACTTTTCTTCGCAATACTGATATCCCTGCTTATTCGCAGGGATTGGTTTTTCTTTTTCCGAACCGCAGGGATTATGACGAGGCAGCTAAGGCGCTCGCGAAGCCACGAGGTTTGGGGGTGAGCAAACTCGACGTCATTGCCGGAGAATGCGCATATGCCCGAATACAAACCTCGGACGGGCAGCGGCAGGCCGCCGTGCTTCTGATGTATGCATCGCATCGCACTATCGATTTCGCCAATGCTGGCGATCGCGCCTGCTTCGTTGGCTACTTTGCGCGAAATCTTGGAGTATCCGAAGCCATTGCGGGAACACTTATATTTCCCGAGAGGCGGTTGCCCGTTGGTCCATGTGAAGTCGTTCGGATCTTGAGGCCTGGCGAACAGTCACCTCCAGCCACACGGATAACCAAGGGCTGCTTGCCTGCACCGGGGCGCAGGGCGGAATTCATTAGCGCTTACGCAAAAGCGGGCGGGATAGGCCTGACGGGATCCGAGAGCTCAGAACTTATCCGCTCTGTCCAAGATACGTGCCGCTACCAGATTGAGCATCCAGAATTGCGCGGGGATGATTCTTGTCGTGATCTTTTGCGAGTTGGGCAACAAACGCGAGCAGCTTGGTGAGGCTCGCCAGAGTCGGCTATGTCGGCGTGTCCGGAACGGCATGCTTCAGGTTAAAATCTTGAAAAGCCGACCTTCAGCTGAACGGTCGACCGCTCCTGGCGCCCGAGCCAAGCTCCCTCAAAGTCGGAAAGTCGGGGAAGCGGACTTTGCCTGCCACGTTGAGCGCATTGATCAAAGGGCGCCGATGGAAATATCCATGCACGCTTTCTGACAACCATGCTCGCGAAACGAACCAATATAGGCATTGCGCATGTTTATTAACGCGAAATTTAATTGATCTACCATTTTTCGGTTATTGTACGGCACAGCGCCTATGAGTTTTCTTTTGGCTTCCATAGCTGACTTGCAATGGTCGTTATCAGAAAATTGGCTGAAGCGGTAGGTTTCGGAGCAAAGCTGCGCTTCTTCAGCATATCGGTTAAGGTCCGGCTTTACCCGGTTCGATTGTCTCCCGGTGCGAAGCGCCTCAATTCCGAAATGCAACCCGACACAGAGAACTGCGATCAGTACGCTACCCGTTGCAATCACGCCTATTCGCGCGCCGATGCCCATTAAGTATTCCTCTTCTCAGGCCTCATGATAATTTGCGCAATCGTGTATGCAAGCGGAAGCGAAACTTGGGTGGACGTCCGCAGAGTTGGGGCAAGCGGACCTGCGGCTTTTCTGAGAGGCTATGGCGAGGGCAGCCGTTTCGTGATGACGGAATGGCTGCTTAGAGATTTCTTCGCGCAGTTCGGCAATGGCTTTCGGAGTGGTGTGAAAACCAAAAGCCGCGTCTTGGCAAACTTGTAAATGCCGCGCAGAAGTTACGTTCAGGCAGGCGGGTACCTTTGCCAGAACGCCGAATATAGCGGTAGGTTGTACTATGATTGAAGCTGCGGTCGAATTCCTTCGAAAATGGCCATTTGGATATTTTCCCGAGGAAGACTGGGAATCCTTTCGAAAATTCCATGCAAGGCTAAGCTTTTCCGAAGCCACGGCGCTCTTTTTGGCGGAGTTAAAGGCCAGGCTCGATCAACGAGAGATATATGCCATGCCTCCGCCCCACGGTCAGAGCGTGAAA
>NZ_DAISLT010000079.1:0-8512 GCF_036820275.1 Novosphingobium sp. | reverse complement strand
CCGCCGACCAGACCGCCGGAAAGTCCCCCAACTTCCTGCGCCGCTTCGCCGCCGTCCTCTCCATCTTCCTCGGCGCCGCCGTCGGCGCGACCCTGCTCCTCCACGTCGGCCTCGCCGTCCCCCTCCTCCTCGCCGGCGCCATGGTCCTCGGCGCTACCCTCCTCTTCACACGCAACCCCGGCGCCGCACTCCCGCACAGGCCGTAACACCCCTACAAACGTTTGCTTGTCGCGGGCGCATTGTCATGCAATGCGCCCGCGATGCGTTCAATCCGACACATCCGTGGTAAATTTTGTTGCCTGCGTCCTCTCAGGACAGCACTTTTCCTCGCGGTTTTCGGAACCACGGCCGCCATTCCTGTCGCGCTGGCCTCGCCCGCGACCGAAATCCCCGGCTATGCCAGCCGACATTGGTCGCTCGCGGACGGTGCCCCACCCGACATCCGCGCCATCGCCCGCACCCGCGACGGCTTCCTGTGGCTCGGCTCGGGCGACGGCCTCTATCGCTTCGACGGACTGAACTTCAAACGCATCGATCCCGAGGACTTTGACAATTTCCGCGCGCGGCAGGTCACGGCGCTGGCGGCGGCGTCCGATGGCAGCCTGTGGGTGGGCTATGCCTTCGGCGGCATCGCCCACTTCAAGGACGGAAAGCTCCGCGGCGCCAACCCGGAAAAGCCGCGCGGGCGCGTCACGGACATGATCGCCGCGCCCGACGGCTCCCTCTGGGTGGCCGCCTGGAGCGGTTTCGGCTCGCAGATGCGCCATCTGGTGAACGGGCGCTGGGACATCATCGACGTGGACGGCCCGCTGGTGCGCATGTTCCGCCAGAGCAACGGAACGATGTGGATCGCCTCCAACCCGGAACTGCGGCGCCTGCCCGCCGGCAGCCGCAAGTTCGAGGTCGTGCCGGGATTGATGAACCTCGGCTCCGCCTTCCGCGAGGATCGCCACGGGACCATGTGGTTCTTTTCGAGCGACGGCCTCCAGCGCTTCGGCCCGCGCGGTTTCGAGCCGACGGGGATCGCTTTCGGCGAGCCGCTGGGTGGCGGTGACGGCATCCGCAACCTGTTGTTCGATGACGACAACCTGCTGTGGATCGCGGGCAATGCCTCCGGTCTTGCGACGGTGCCCGGCGGCGAACTCTCGATGCGCCGGGCGGAGACTTATCCAGTTCAGATTTCCACGCTCCTGCGCGACGCCGAAGGCACCATCTGGGGCGGCGCGCCGGACGGCCTGCACCGCTTCGTGCGCACGCCGGTGGTGCATTACACCGCGATCAAGGGCGTGCGCACCGGCATCGCGACGGGACCGGACGGCTCGCTCTACATCGGCGGCGACGAGGGACTGTACCGGATCGTCGACGGCAAGGCGCAGCTCATCCTTCGCTCCAGCCTGCTATCCGAAGTCTGCTCGGTTTCAGGCGTGGGCGCCTACGTGCTCACGTACAAGAATGAATATCTCGTGCGGGGCTCCATCCCGACCCGGATCATCGGCCCGCTCGAGCACGAACGGCAATTCGGCCAGGCCTGCGCTTCCGATCCGCAGGGACAGTTGTGGGAATCGGTATCCGCCTCCGGCATGTTCCGCCTGGAAGGCAAGCGCTGGATCAAGGATGAGAGCCTGCCGGCCGCGACCACCTTCATCGTCCCCGGCCCGAACACCTTCATCGTCAACCAGCCGCTGCGGCTCCTCGCCCGCGTGCAGCACGGCAAAACGGCGCCCATCTGGCCAACCGGAAACGGTGAAAGCAAGGGCGGCGTCGGCTTCGTGCGCATGCTCAAGCAGATGGACGGCGAGACCTGGATCGGCGGCGAGGCAGGCTTTGCCCGCTATGACGGCCACCGCGTCCAGCAACTCAGCGCGCAGACCTACCCCTGGCTTGCGGGAGTGATGGGCATCGTGCGGGTTTCCGGACATTACTGGCTGATTTCGGCCGGGGGCATTACCCGCATCGCCAAAAGCGATCTGGACGCCGCCTTCGCCCGCCCCGGCATACCGATCCCGCGTGCCCGCTACGGCCAGAACGGCGTCATCCGGGCGCGAACCGAACCCTATTCCGCCAACGACGCCGCCGTCGACGCGCAAGGACGCCTGTGGTTCGTCACCAATGCAGGGGTGGTGCAAGTCGACCCCGCCCGCATCGCCGCCCCTCGGCCGGACATGCCGATCCGCCTCACCGGGCTGGAAGTGGATGGCCGCCCCTATCCGCTCACCGGCGCCCGCCTGCCTGCGGGCACCACCCGCGTCAGTCTTTCCTATGTAGGCCTCAGCCTCGCCGATGCCGAAGGGAACCGCTATCGCTACAAGCTGGACGGCATCGATGAGGGTTGGGTCGATGCCGAAAGCCGCCGCCGCGTCGATTACGCAGGACTTGGGCCGGGCACCTATCGCTTCCACGTCACGGCCGCGACTGCGGACGGCCCGTGGTCGAAACGGGACGCCGAAGTCACTTTCGTCATCGCTCCCCGTTTCTGGCAGACCCTATGGTTCCGGCTCGCCGTTCTGGCCGGGGCGATGCTGGGCGTTTACGCGCTATTCCGCTGGCGCATCCGACTGGCCATGCAGGCCCTGCGCGACCGTGTCGAGGAGCGCGTGGCCGAGCGCGAACGTATCGCCCAGGACCTGCACGACACGCTGCTGCAAGGCTTCCAGGGCCTGATGCTGCGCTTCCAGACGGTGCTTCACCTGACGACGCCCGGCACCCCGGCCCATACTGCCATCGAAGAAGCCCTGGAACGGGCCGACGACGTCCTCCTCTACGGGCGCGAACGGGTGCGCGGACTGCGCGAGGATGCCGAACCCAAATCCATCGCCGAAACCCTGCGCGACTGTGCCGGGCGCGTGGTGGGCGATGCACTCGCATGGGAAATCCGCGAGGACGGTGCCGAGAAGCTCGTCGGCGCGCCGGTGGCCGAGGAAATCGAACTCGCGGTCGGCGAAGCCCTCGCGAATGCAGTCAAGCATGCCCGGGCGACGATTGTGAAGGTGGAGATCCACCATTCCCGCGACCGCCTGTCCATTCGCGTGTTCGACGACGGTATCGGACTCCCGCGGGATGTTCGTGCTGCGGGTGGGCGAGAGGGACACTTCGGCCTTACCGGCATGCGTGAACGCATGGATCGGTTGGGTGGATCTTTCGCCATCGCCAATGCCGCCGGTCAGGGCACGTCGATCCGTCTGACCCTGCCGGGGAAGATCGCCTATCGCTAGAGCAATTCCCGGGAGGCCTTCAGAGTTCGATCAGTCCGTTACGAACGGCGATCGCCACGGCATGGGTGCGATCCATGGCCCCCAGCCGCGCGAAAATCGCCTTCATGTAGCTCTTCACCGTCTCTTCCGAGAGCGAAAGGCGCGCGGCGATCTGCTTGTTCGAATTGCCTGCCGCCGCCAGCTCCAGAACGTCACTCTCCCGAGCGGTCAGGCGCTTCGCCTCCCGGTCCGCGGCGCCCATGACTTGCGTGTCGAAATGTGTTCCGCCCCGAGAGATTGACCGGATGGCGTCCAACAGATCCGTGCGCAGGCTGTTCTTCAGAAGATATCCCGAGGCGCCTGCCTTGATCGCCTGAGCGGCGCGCCCATCGCCCGAATAAGTCGTCAGCACCAGGATGCGCGCATCGGGGTATTCGCTCAGGATGCGCGTCATCGCCTCCAAGCCGTCCACGTTGGGCATCTGCAGGTCCATCAGCATCACGTCGGGCCTGATCTCGCGATAGATCCGAACAGCATCCTCGCCATCGTCACCGACGGCGACGAGTTCGAGATCGGGCTGCGTCGCAAAAACGGCAATGATGCCGTCGCGCAGCAAGGGGTGATCGTCGACGACGGCGATGCGGATAGCAGGCTCGAAAGGCTGGGATTCCATAGCCCCTCTCTAGGCCCGCCCCCCCGGCTTAGGCAATTCCCCTCAAACGAGGGTATTGCAGCTTGTGTGCACTCTGGACCATTTCTTCTTCCGACAGAGGAGTCGAAAAATGAGCCATGCCCCCCGCCAGTCCATGCACGCTCCCGGAGACGCCGGCGTGCGAGAGGGTACAATCCTGATCGTCGACAGCGAAGGCGAAGCCCGCTTGCAGTTGATGGCCGTGATGAGCGACGCAGGCTATGCCATCAGGACTTTTTCCCGTGCGGGCGAGTTGCTCCATGCCCCCCTCCCGAACGCGCCGTGCTGTGTGGTCGCAGAGGCAGGCCCTCCTTCCGGCGCCGCCATAGATCTGATCGAGGGCCTGAGGCGCCGGGGTCAACCGATCCCGGTCGTCTTCCTCTCCGATAACTCCGACGTGTCCCAGTGCGTCCGCGCCATCAAGGCGGGGGCTGTAGACTTCCTGCTTCGCCCGCTCGACAAGCAGCATCTGCTCGGTGCCGTCGCGCTCGCGCTGGAACTCGACCGTAAGCGTCGCCCGATCGCCCATCGTGAATGGGCGCTGGTCAAACGCTTCGACTCCCTCACGCCCCGCGAACGGCAGGTGATGGGCGGTGTCGTCCGCGGCCTGATGAACAAGCAGATCGCATGGGAACTGGACATCAGTGAAGTCACCGTGAAGCTCCATCGGTCCAGCATGATGCGCAAGATGGACATGCGCACTGTTCCCGATCTCGTCCGCGCTTCCGATATCCTTCCCGCAGAACAAGGCCATACCTGGGCCGCATGACGAAAGCTTTTCAGTTTTATAGAACGATTGAATTCATTTTATGCGACTAACCTGCAAGGGGCGGCCGTCTAGAAGGGATCCAACAGCGGGGGGATCAACGCCCCCTCTCTTGGAGACCTGACATGATCGAACTTCGTCCTTTCGACAGCCTCGGCGGCGCAAACCATGGCTGGCTCGATGCCAAGCATCACTTCTCCTTCGCCGATTACCACGATCCAGCCCGAGATAACTGGGGCAACCTGCGCGTCTGGAACGACGACACTATCGCGCCAAAGACCGGTTTCCCGCCGCACCCGCACCGTGACATGGAAATTATCACTTACGTCCGCGAAGGTGCGATCACCCATGAGGACAGCTTGGGCAACAAGGGCCGCACCGAGGCAGGCGATGTTCAGGTGATGAGTGCCGGCACCGGCGTTCGTCATTCCGAATACAATTTGGAGGACGTGACGACGAAGATCTTCCAGATCTGGATCACCCCCACCAGAAAGGGCGATGCACCGAGCTGGGGCGCCCGCCCATTCCCGAAGGACGATCGTGCCGGGCATTTCGTCACGCTCGCCTCTGGTTACGGGAATGACGGCGACGCCCTGCCGATCCGCACGGACGCACGCATCGTCGCCGCAACTCTGAAGGCGGGCGAGAGTGCCGAGTATCCGATCGGCAACGATCGGAAAGCCTATCTCGTCCCCGCCACCGGCTCGATCCGGATCGACGACGTGCTGGTGAATGCCCGCGATGGCGCCGCCATCCGCGATGTGGAAGTGATACGCGTGACGGCGATCGAAGACAGCGAGATCGTCCTCGTAGACGCGGCCTGAGGCATTGCCGGGAAGGCTGGAACGTTAGCGATTACGGCAAGGCGTCTGCGAAGAACCTGCAGCTCGGTTTCCCGAGGACCGTTGTGACGACACGTCTACCAATTCCGTCACGCTGACCGATCCAATATGCCTATCGCATTGCGTACCGGCATTGTCTACCAAGTTGGCGAAACCCGCCGTTCCTGAGTATGCTCGTGAACGGCGGGTTTATCCCCAAGCGCTGCCCATTTCCCTTCACCAAGTGCAGACGGTCCGCTTTGCCTTCTTATTTGGGAAAATTTGGCGGAGGTGAAGTGCACCGTAAGCTTAAGTGCAGCAAGGCAACGGGAATGATACAGATGTGCGGAGCTGAAAACCTCCACGTAGGGCTGGAGGTCGTTCGGATGTATGCTGCGCTGGCAAATACCGCCAGAAGGTTCCGGCATTTTCTGTAGTCATGACGCCATTCTGCGGAATGAATAAGGATCGGCCTGAGCCCACCATCGCGCCGTTCGAGGATCGCGAGCACCATCCAGCTATTCGCCAAGTTCAATGAAAGCGTAAATTTCATCCATCGGCCGCATCTCTACCGCGCTGACACGCTGCCGTAGGCCATCCGGTATGAACTGATCAGGAGTGTCCAGCCCGCAGGCGACCACGATGTCGTGCAACGCGTCCAGCGTACTGCGCTGGAAGCGAGCGACGCGCTCGGCTTTCTCGGGAATGACGAGCGCACGCTGGCGCGCGGGCGACTGGGTGGCAACCCCGGTCGTGCAGGTGTCCGTGTGGCACCGCGTCGACTGGACGCAGCCGAGCGAGAACATGAAGGATCGCGCAGCGTTGCACTAGTCCGCGCCAAGCGCCGCATTCATGGCGATACCGGCGCCCGAATTTACCTTGCCGGATGCCGCAAGCTTGACCTTGCCCTTGAGGTTGGTTCCAACCAGCGCGTTGCGCGCCAAGATCAGCCCCTCCCGCAGCGGCATGCCGACACGGTCAGAAAGTTCCGTCGGTGCTGCTCCGGTCCCACCTTCGGCGCCGTCGATGACGATGTAGTCCAGCACGATGCCCGTTTCCAGCATCGCCTTCACCACCGCGAAGAGTTCGTGCGGATAGCCCACGTATAGCTTGATGCCCACCGGCTTGCCCCCGGAGAGATCCCGCATCCTGCCGGCAAACTCCACCAGCTCGATCGGGTCTAGAACGCGCTGTGCCATGGTGGCGAGAGGCAGTCTTCGCCTTCAGGCACATTGCGGGTCTGCGCGATCTCGCGCGTCACCTTGGGGCCGGGAAGCAACCCCCGTGAACGGGCTTGGCGACCTGGCTCAGCTTGATCTCGGTCACCTTCACCGCTTCATGTGCGGCCCGTTCCGCAAAGCGCGCGCCGTCGAAGCGACCGTCGCCATCCCGACAGCCGAAGTACCCTGAGCCGACCTCCCAGACGATGTCGCCGCCTTGCCGGAGGTGATAGGGCGACAGGCCGCCCTCCCCGGTATCGTGATAGAAGCCGCCGATCTTCGCGCCCAGGTTCAGCGCCTCGATCGCATTGGCGCCCAGCGCTCCGAAGCTCATCGCCGAAATGTTCAGGCGCGAGGCTTCATAGGGCCTCGAACATTGCTCCGAGGCGACATGCACACGGTATCCTTAGGCGCATGGCGCGACGGCGCGATGCTGTGAGCGAGCCATTCGTACTCGTCGGAATAGACGTCGAGTTCGGTGCCGAACGGATGGGCCGAAACATCGCCCTTGGCCCGCGCATAGACGAGGGCGCGCTCATCGTGGCTGAAAGGTCGTCCATCCAGATCGCTTTCGACGATGTAGGCCCGCAGGAACGCGCGCACCTGCGGCTTGGAGCCTCTCCACGATCACCTGCGCCACTGTCGTCATGTTTTTTTTCCCGTATGTGTATGTCTGGCAGGAGCAAAATCCGTGAGGACACGGCCTGTTCCGATGGCCCGATGCCATTTTCACAACCTCCGCTGCATCTGGAACACTTGCATAGTGTTGCTCGTTCGTATCGGCATGAAATTCGTCGTCCCGGCAGATCGCCTTGCCACCCTTCATGCTCGCCGAGACCTCAAAATGGCGCGTTCCGCCCACGCCTACGTTCGAGGCAACACGGAACTCTTCTATCGCTGGCTTGCCGAAGAAGGAGGCGAACGCATCGTACCCGAAGGACCGGAGGTCTGGATCTGCGGCGACTGCCATCTCGGCAATCTCGGCCCCATCGCGAACGGCGACGGCCAGGTCGAGATACAGATCCGCGATCTCGATCAGGCAGTGATCGGCAACCCTGCGCACGATCTTATCCGCTTGGGCCTTTCGCTTGCCACGGCGGCACGCGGATCGGACCTGCCGGGCGTCGTCACCGCGCGGATGATGGAAGAGATGGTCGAAGGCTACGAAGACGCCTTTGCCGACCCGGATGAGACAAAGAAAACTGCAGGCTGGGAGCCCGAGATCGTGCGCGTGGTGCGCCGCCGCGCGCTCGGCAGGAAGTGGAGGCATTTGGCAAAGGAACGGCTAGACGACGTCGAGCCGAAAATTCCTCTAGGCCGCCGCTTCTGGCCCCTCACCGAAGCTGAGACCGCAGGCCTTCGCGACATCGTCACGCACCGGCCGGTTAGCAGCATGATCCTGTCGCTGGACAGGAAGGACGAGGAACGAGCCCCGAAAATGGTCGATGCCGCTTACTGGATGAAGGGCTGTAGTTCGCTCGGTCTCATGCGCTATGCGGCAATCGTCGCGCTCGAAGGCCAGCGCGGCAGGGACCATGCGCTTGTCGACATAAAGGAGGCCGTCGCTCCTGTCGCTCCCATCGCACCTGGCGCCGTCATGCCGACAGATCCGGCCGAACGGGTTCTGGCTGCAGCGCGTGCCTTGTCGCCGCATCTCGGCGAACGCATGGGGACGGCGCGGCTGCATGAACACTCGGTATTCGTGCGCGAACTCATGCCCCAGGATCTCAAGATCGAGGTCGAGCAATTCTCACGGGGCGAAGCGCTCAAGGCAGCGCGCTATCTCGCCTTCGTGGTGGGCAAAGCGCATGGCCGGCAGATGG
>NZ_DAISLT010000078.1:0-9598 GCF_036820275.1 Novosphingobium sp. | reverse complement strand
GAACTCGCCACTCGCTTCAAGGCCCAACCACCGCGGTAACAATCGGACGGTTACGATGGGACGATCGCGATCTCGGCTTCCGCGATGGCGTACCTGCTTGAAGGCGTGGATTGGCGCAACCCGCAGGAGACCTGGCGCCCGACGCAGGTAGGGTAATTCCTTGCCTCGTCAAAACAGCAGCAGGACCGGCATAAAAGTGCTGTAAATGCTGGGGTTCTGAGGACTTGCGGGTTATAATCCGCGCATGGTCTCCAGCAACGCATCCGATGAGCTTGTGCAGCTTCGCGCTGAACTTGCCATCGTGCGCGAACAGGCACTAGTGGCAGAGGCTGAGGCCGCCAAAGTCTGGGCGATCAACGCCGATCTGCGGGCTCGTAACGCCCATCTCGAACTGATGAACGAGCAGATGCGCCGCGACTATTCAGTTTTAGGGCTGACGCAGCACAATGCACTTAGCCGTGCTCATTGAAGCAAAGTCCCTGATATCGGTCCGAACCAGCTTGAGAGAGGGAGGAGAGATGTTGACTGCAGGCCAAGTCTTTCGTCCGCAATCAGAATTGGCAATTCCTCCAGATCGGGAAATGCGATTGTTTGTGATCGTCATCGGTCCGGTCAGTAGGTCAACGTTCAGAGCAAGCGATGCGTTATCAATATGGTTGTTGGAAACCGTACCACCAAAGGTTTTTGATGAGTACCAAGGTTCCCCGCCAATCATGATGCCGTATCCACAGCGCTTTGCCTTGCCGCAATCGATATCGTTCTGCGATATAGTGCTGCCGGTAAAGTTCCCACTGGTGTTGGGCCAAGCGTGGATCATCAGTTCGGCGAAGGATGCTTGAGCGAAGGCGGCCGAATGGCGGAAAATGTTTCCCGATACAATGCAGTCGCGGCAACCTCCGAATATTAGTTGAACATCGGTATTGTCGAGGAAAAGGTTTCCTTCCACACGTGCGTCGTGAGTATCATGAATAGTTACGCCATCTGCCCACAACAGATGTACATCGTGAGTGCCATTTGGGCCAATCGTGCTGTCAAAGATATTGGGACTTCCGGCACTCGCGACAATTTCTAGTGCAGAATGACATCTGACGTTGCGAATGAGGGCGTCCTGAAGGCGGAAACCTGATCCTCGGACGCGAATACCGCCACCCAGTGGGCGAGTATTGTTAGCCAAGCAGACCTGCCGTTCCCAATCGGCATTACGTGTATTGTTGCCGGTGACGGCAATAGCGCGCAATGTGACGTCGGATGCCTCGATTTCTATGGGCATAGTGCTGGCAACGCGAGGGCTGAGCATTTCTTCTAGTATGAGGACTGCGCATCCGTTGCTGTCCCCGTTGCGGCATGCGCGTGCGGGATTTAATGCTGCCGTTTCGATCGTAATGGGACGCGATATCATCAATGGCGTGCGAAGATGGTATTGGCCTGGTGACAGACGCAGCGTGGCGTGGTCGGGCAAACTGGAAATGCAGGCTGTGATTATTGGTGATGCATCCCCCTGCGTATGGGCCAGTTCGCGAAGTTTAAGGCATTCGCTGGGCAGGGATTTTTCAGTGGAGCCGGCTGATGGTTGAGCGGATCCGGCAGTTGAAATCATCAAGCTAATAGCCATCAGCACAATTATGGGCAGAGCGTTGCTTAAGCTCGGAAAGCACGCGAGTCTGGTACGCATCAAGGTTCCTCAAAACAGCGCATTGGTTGACGCGCTGCGTCGTCCGCGAGGACAACAGCCGTATGAGTGTTATTAGATTAATCGCTGCGTAAAGCTTTCGTCACGGAAAGACTGGTTAATGCAAAGGCTAGATTTCGTGGGTCTTCGCTTTGCGGAAGAACATCTGCGGGGCAAAGCCCGCTGGGATGATGAAGGTCGATCGTTAGCAGAGTATCGCGCGCTATACTGAACGGCACAGATATATGCGTGGGCCCGGACAAGGATGCTGACAAGATCAGTGTGCCATTGATTGAGATCAACAGCGGTTGGGTTGTAACAATATCGGTCACGAAGGGCTTAAGCGCTAGATTGAGCCACCATGTTCCGGCGTCATGGGACGGCCACAGGAGCGTCATTCTTGAATGTTCGCCATTGGTCCACACATGATGCGGTTCTGGTAAAGCCCAGCCAGTTTGCAATATGACGGGCAAGGCGGCATCCGACGAAAAGCGGACGACCTCCTCCGCTGTATAGGCGGGAAGATCCTTTAGCGAAACTTGGCAAGAGAAAGCGCAATCTAGGGTTGGTTGACTACCGTCCAGAGTGATCTTGAGTGTCATGTCACCCGACAAGGGGCGGCCAAAGGGGATAAGCATCGGCGTGTCGACGGGCATGTCGTAGCAAAGCTGATCACAGTCCAAGGAATGGCTTTCCTCCGCTAGGACTTCGCCATTGCGGACCAGCTTCTTGGTTAGGGAAAGAGGGCCATCGGGCCGTACTGGCCAAGGGGCTAGTCCATCGTTGACGATCCGAAAATCGACAGTCTGTGGTCGCTCGGACTGGAAGTTGTCGGGTATGGCCACTAGCGGGCAGATTTGTATCCTCGCGCCTTTGAGTTCTCGTTCGTTGTGGAGGCGCGCGGCCTCACCCAATTCGGTCAGTTTACGCGCTACTTCCCGTGTATCGAAATCGTGCCTTGCTTCCGGCAGAGCGCACCAAAAATAATCGACAAGATAGAGCCTGTGGCCTGGCTGACTTGCAGCCCACTCCGCAGCAGCGCGCACATCGGCGAAGCGCGGGCGATAATCATCACCGCAGGCAATGCCGTTGGGCGACAGCTTGGACATCCAAAATTTGACGTTCCGGTCGAGAATTGGATTGGTGTGGACTGCGTCTTCATAATAGATATCGACTGGGATGTCCCAATCTCCCACTCCTTCGGGACTATAGGCCTGAATTGGCCGAGCGTTCGGGCAGTCCTTCATATACTCCCTGAACTGCGCGATACCGTATTGGATGTTATGGGCCTGCTCCAAGCCGCGCACGCCCTGATTACCTTCCCAAGGATCGATGCAGTAGACGATGGCGTCTTGCGGGATGCTTTTGGCCCAAGCCCAGCTCGATCGCCCAAACAAGGATCCTACCTCGACCACGCAGCCTCCTTTGGGCACCAGCGAAGCCACAACTTCAATAGCTTGAAGCTGAAATTCGCTGACTTGGCCCGGAATATTGAGATCATAGGGCAATGACATTTTCCTTGTTACGGCAAAGCTGGGCCTTGGCTCTTGCAAGACTGAGCTTATTCCATGGTCTTGAAGACCCTCAGGTGTCGCTCTTGATTCTGCTGCCTGTCACGCAGGCGTCAGGCAAACTCCGCCTGCTCGACCGAATATTCGCTCTCCGATACGAGAGGAACGTCGATGTCCCATATCCGCAGACTAAGTTGGCGAGGATCCTCGTTGATGCCAAGATCGCGCGGAGAAATCGTATAGCGCGCCTCGATCGTGATAGTCCGGATCGTCACGTCATCGGATGCGATGAATTCGAACGTTTTGCTTTGGACGTTGCGCGACGGCAGGCGGCACCTACCAACCGGCACGCCATCGATAGCGACTTTCAGCTCCTGATCTTCACTTGGCGGTGCAAGGCAATCCATTCGCATCCTCAGGCGCGATACACCCGGCGCCAGCATGACCTTCATTTCCATCCGGCTCGCTATGCCCCAGCGTCCACCATCCAGTTCCGCGGCCGTATTCCACCCCTCGCCCCATAAAACTCGGTCGAGGTCCCCGTCCGGCTGATCGGAATTCTCACCCGAATTGAGCATTTTAAGCTGTAAAAGCCGCAATTTAGTAACACAGATGGCGCGCCAGTCGCCCTCCACGCGCTCTTCTTCGCAACCGTTTAGCGCATGGTTCGCAAAGCGGAGCCGCATTATACCGTCGGGATCGGTGATGACTGGCCCACTTACGCGGTATGGCGTACTGATCGAACCGCGCTCTCCTTCTGGGAACTCCAGAACGTGACGCTGGCCGCCGACACGAAATGCTAGGCTGTCATCTTCCTTACCGGACAACAGGCGACAGACCTCTATTTCGAAGAAGCTGCAGCCCTGAGGATCTATGTCCAGTTGCGTATCGAAGGCTGATGACCACATTTCGCCATCGCCCTGGAAAATCCAATCTTGGCCGATCCGCCGCGATCTGGAAACGCCGGCCATCTTGCGGCCATAGTCTGCAAGATCCTGTCCCGTATTAAGTATCAAGTGCGCTGGATGGGACCGATTTTGGCTGAGGCAAATAGCTTTGACCATGACAAGCGGCCTTCGTCCGCCAGCAGACGGACTTATAACCAGATCTAGCTGTAAAGGATCTGACACGCCCAGAATGGCTTTATCTATTGTCGAAGTGTGAAGGACGCCGCTGGCCGGTATGTCGATCATTTCTAGAAACTTGCCATTGGCAAACAAGGCCGCCTGCGCCGGTTTTCCATTTACAGCGACATTTCCAAGGGCCAACTGCACATCCAGGGCTTGCCCTAACATGAAACGCGCCAAGCCAAAATTAAGGCGGATCATGCCTTGCGCGGCGCAGACCGCGTTCCCTGCAATCTCACCTATCTGTGCATAATCGACGACCGACAGCCAATTGTTGAGCGAAGGCGCGGGGCGATATGGGTTGTCGCTAAGCACTTTGCCCAAATTGATCGAAGCCGGACAGTTCAGGGTCTGGCGCACCGAGGGAATGGCGCGCAGCATGTTGGGGGCATCAACCGACAGGGCGGCGTCTTCTATCCAGAAGGCCACCATACCGATGCCGAGCCTGCGCGAGTCGGCAGATGCAGGCTCTATATCCTGGACCGCGCACAAACGATCGGCTTCCAGCACGATGCGGAATTGAGTGGCGTCTCCTATCGCGTCGCGCGGGATACGCACCCGGCTTACATAGACATTCGAACCTGTCCTGTCTGGCTGCTGCGCATTGAAAACCCATCTGCCAACGACCGTGTCGTTGATCTTGATCACATAGGTTGTTTCATCGCTGGCCTTCTGCATTACCTTTGCCAGGATCGAGAAGACAAGATCATTCCTGACCGGCTGCGTCAAGCTCAAGGAAAGGCTTGGTGAAATGCTGCGGGACCAGCATCCCCAGCCCTCTGGCGCTGCCCAGCCACCGCCCAGATAGCGGCGGCCGTTCGTCTTGTCCGTGACCAGAACTACCGAACCTAGCGTATAGGTTTCCCCTCGGCGAGCAGGACATGGCATGTCGAGAAGGGACACGATGCCGTCGGTCGTATCTTTCCAAGACAGCGGAACATAGCCGGATGAGATCTGGTGCTCGCGATAGTTACGCGCGGTATTTGAGGTAGTATAATGCTGGATTAATGCAGCCCAAGCTGTTCGATCCAAGGGATCGAGCAGGTCCGTATAATCCGGCGCGATTTCCTTCATCGAGGATGCATTAGAGGCCAGACATATCTTGCCGTGCGCCAAACTTTCGCCAACTGGTAATCCCCATCCTTCGTAAAGAGAGGGATAAGCGGTAAATAGGCAAAGGTCGTACAACTCCGCCAGGGACGCATCGTCGATATCGGTCAGGATGTGGACACGGTCCTTCAATCGACGATCTTCGCTGATTGCGCGGGCCAGTTCGCTTCCGTTCCACGCGACACCACCCACGATGACAAGGTGAGGTGTTGCCTCTCCCATTTTTTCGTGAAGTATGGCCCATACATCGGCTAGCAATCCATAATTTTTGCGTGTGTGAATGCCGCCAACGGCCAGAATGAAAGGAAGTCGAGAGAATTTGGCGGTCGCCGCCATCCCTTTGTTGCTTCGTTCACCGCCAAGATCGCCGATGTCGTCGGCCAGTTTGATCCGCGCCGCGGGAGGCATCACGACGCCGAATTCCTCGCAAAAATCGGATAAGTCGTTTAAAGTGCTTTGTGAATAAACGATAATCCGCGAACATTGCGCCACAAGAGCGCGACAATTCTCGTTCCAGACCCGTGCATAGTCAACGGGGTACCAGTGCGGAAACAGATAGGGCGTCATGTCATGCATGAGGATAGAAAGCCTCAGGCCATGGCGCCGGGAAAATTCACCTAAATCTGATACATATTCAGGGTTTTGCATCCAACTGCTGCCCACAGATACGATATCGGTATAAAGCTCCGGATCGTTATTCTGAAAGACGGGTTGGGCCTTTTCATCGCGCAAAGTAGCCAGGTAAGAGGCGACCAAATTATGTGCGACGATGTCTCGCGGCACACTGACGAAGCCGGCTGAAGCGGAATGGTAGCAGACAAATTTAACATCCAGATCCTGCTGCAGCAAATGCGATGCCAAGGCGCATTCCACTCTCACGATGCCAGACAGCGTCAACGCGTTGTTGACCCATGTCGTGATATCGAACACCAGCCCGCTCGTCTGGTGCGGTTCGACCTCGACGGAATCAACCGCCTTGACATCAAGCGGCTGTGTTTTGACGCGAGCTGCAACTTGCCGATACACGTCTACCGTGTCGCGGGCGTAATTCTGCCAAGAAAAGTTTTCGAGCACATAGGCCTTCTGCGCCTCTATCCTTTGAGGGTCGGGCTTTGTGTTCCATGTTTCCATGATCGCAGTCCGAATGGAGACGATATCCGCGGGATCACAATACTTTGCGAAATCACCGAAATATTCGCTTTCCCCCGATCGATCGCTCAGGACCAGGCGGGCACCTGCTGCCGCTGCCTCTAATGCTGCCAGCGGCGCTCCTTCTGCCCAGCTTGGCAGCGCAAAAACCCGGGCCCCGGCCAACGCCGATCGCAGCATTTCCGATCCCGGTTCAAGTCTAGGGACGTGGACGACATTGTCGTCCCCAAATCTTTTGATGAGCGCTAGATATTCGTCGTCGACATTATGTCCGGCCAGCACCAGCTGAACTCCGGTGCCTGCCAGCGCCGTTGCCAGCATCAACTGGTTCTTCCGATGCTCAACTCGTGCGAGGCAAAGGACATAATCCTGAACGCCATATGTTTTACAAAAGAGCGAGGGATCGCCATCCGCGAAATGGCTCCCATCGACCGGATTGCGAACAAGAAAGGCCTTATCGGTCGGTGTGCCGGTAAGTTTCTCAAATAATTGCATTTCATGCTGGCTAAGGAAAATAATACCATCCGCAAGATGCGCAATTTCTTTCAACGCGTCGATATATCCCGGCTCTGGCTCGCTCCAGTCACGGCCGCTGGCTTTTTCCAGTCGAGATGCCGCGCGCATCATTCCACCCGCGTCGATGGCATTGTCCGCGTTGCGGAATATATGCAGCAAGTCCACCTGCCATACGGACGCTTCGGATAAATCCAAAATAATTGGAGAAAATATCAATGTCCTGCCGGCAGACTTCACCTTGCGAGCGATTTCAACCGCCTGTAGCGGTGCCCAGATATTAAACAGATGAACGATATCGCTCGATAGCGCTGACTTGTTCAGGTTGTGGCTGTAATGGGCCTTAACGCCCAATTCCTGAATTGCCCTCTGGGTCTTGGGCACGCGAACGCTCGGCCCTCCCAGTGTTGTATCTTCTGCGCCATGCGTCAGTAAGGCAACCTGGCCCAGCCGGGGGAAAATGGGATAATGCGTTCCCGCAGCAGAATTGTTCCCGGCAAGCTTTGCGAATAGCTTCCGGAACAATGTATCATGCTGTGCTGCCCAATTATCCCATGTCATATTTCCGATGGTGTTCGCGAGTGACATTTTGCTTTCCACTAAACTCGTCAGGACCGTTCGCAGCGATTTCGCATCGCCTTTCTCGAAAGCGATATGAGGATATTCTCTAACCCATCCAACATCGGATGCGATGACAGGTGTTCCGCATGCCAAGCTCTCCAGAACGGACATGGGGCCACCTTCATTGACGGCAGGAACGAGAATATAGTCCATAGACCTATAGAAATCAGGCATCTTTCTTTCGTCTATATTCTGCGCCGGACCAGGCCATCCTTCGCCATTCGATACCTGGCGTGTCCATTACCGCACGGACCAGTGCCTCACCCTTGCGGCCGGTATGGTAGGTCCGGCCAACGACGCCGATGCGGACAAGGGGCTTGAACAGATCAAGTTCGACGCCAGGTGATATGCAGATGCTTTCGCTGATACCCAGATTTTTTAAGATCTCGTCAGTCGTATTCGACATCGAAATGGCGACATCGACATCTTGCGCGGCTTGGTCAAATCGTTCGGCCGCAGCAAGGTCATGTTCTCTATGAGTAAAGAGGGCTAATTCTATAGGGGATACACGTGTCTTTCGGCATCCATATGTAATATAATATTGAATTTCCGCCGATGGGTCAGGGTCTGTTGAGTAAGTGACGTAGTCAAGTCTTTTGGTTATTTCTGCAGCAAGTTTTTCAAGTATCCACCCGGAGTCAGACGTTGTTATATGAACCTTGAACTGCTGCATAAGAAATCTCACCACTACGACGCTATGTGCCAGGTTCTCTGGGTATCACCACGGCACTTGATCCGGCCCTTGCCTTGTGCACATATATCGCAAAGGCAGGAGTTTCGGTCATTTAGTGCAAAGATAGCGGTTTCGACAATAGCAAAATTCGGCATTAGCAACGAACTGCGTGATGGAGCCACATCTGTGATTGTAAGCGCGCTGGCTGAAGCGAGAATAATGCTGGCTAATTGTTTGGCGAATTATTTCCAAACTAATATTTTTAATATATTCAATAATTTTCATTTGCAAATTTAAATAATTCCAGTGGATATTCTTCTGGTGTGGGTAGAGGTGCGATTTTTAGGGCGTGAACTCATAAATTGGGTTGAGTGGTTAGCGCTGTCTTGATTCAGGCATCCTTCGGAATGGAGGGTGTATGGCACGGCGGCGGTATGAACTGACGGACCCGTAAAGGCTCATCATCGAGCTATTGCTGCCCAACAGACCGCGTGGTGTGCCTCGAGTAGATGATTGCCGGGTTTTGAACGGCATTCTCGGGCGTTTTTCTTCCGGTGCGCCGTGAGCGGAGGTCCTGGAACGGTATGGGCCATCGACGACCTGCTACAACCAGTTATTCCTAGCCAAACGCTGATGGACGTCCTGTCGGCCTGCGACTGACGGGCGGGCAGGTTCACGAGGCCTGTGAGGCTGACGCCTTGATCGAGGTCATTCCCGAGGGCGCCTCACTCCTAGGCGACAAAGGTTCCCACAGTACCGCTAGCCACCAAGCCGAGGCGGGGAGGAACATCTGGGCGAATATTCCCAACCGTTCCAATTACAAGCAGCGCTTCGGATTTTCGTCTTGGCTCTACCGCCAGTGCAATCTCGTCGAGCGCTTCTGCAACCGGATCAAGCAGTTCCGCAGCATCGCCACCCGATACGACAAGGATGCTGCCAACTATCTCGCATCCATCAAGCTCATCTGCGTACGCCTGAGGTGCAACCGGTAATCGAGTCCACGTCCTAGCGATTTCTGCCCGCAAAACAGGCGTGGTTCGGGCCTCGAGATACATATATATATCTGCACCATTACGAAACCTCATCGACAAGAGCGGCGCAGCGCGACGCGTGATCCGCGATGGCGCCATTTTCCATGTCCCAATGATGTGTCGCAACCAGACAGCTAGAGTATGAAGCGTCCCGGGTTTTCCGGAGGCTATCCGGTTTGACTCAGGCAGCCATA
>NZ_DAISLT010000077.1:0-10870 GCF_036820275.1 Novosphingobium sp. | reverse complement strand
AAATCACTGTCCGCGACTTACCGGAATCGCTGTCCGGGACTTTCCGAAACACGCACACCGGCCATTCTTCGGTCGCCCGCGCCGCATCGAGGATCAGTGTCAGGGTCGCCGCGCGGCTGGGTGCGCTCGTTGGGGTGCCTTCATCCCTTGCGAAGAGCAGTGTCTCATAGAAAAGCCGCTCTTCGCCTTCAGCATCGATCCGTGAGGGTATGATGGGCTCGAGACGGTCCAGATCGCGCAGGCTGACATGGGGCTGAGCGATTTTGCGGCGCAGCAATTTCGCGAGATCGGGGCCGATCGCTTCGGCAAAGAGCGTGGCTGCGCGGCGGCCCAGATCGCGTGTCGCGACCTGGATCCCATGTCTGTTCAGGGTAAACAGGCCCATTTCCGCCATCTGGCTGTAATAGGCGCCGCCGAACACGCCGAGCGACTGGCGCAAATAGCGTTCTTGCGAGGGGTCGCTCGAGGCCGCAGCTTCGAAGTCGATGATGCGGCCTGAGGCAGCGAGGCGCCGGTTCGCCCAGTCGATCCCGCCCACGCCGGTTTCGCCGGCCTGCGCGGAGACCAGGGCATAGAGCGCCTCGGCACGCCTGACCCATTTGCGCCATGCTTCGAAATCACTTGTCGCGCCGCGGCGTGCATAGGCCTCGCTCAGCCAGCAATAATAGCCATAATAGCGCATGCGCAGCGTGACGTTGCTGATGCCCGGGAGCAAGGATTGATAGAGGAGCACTCCACTATTCTGCATGCCCAGTGGATCGAGCCCGCGCTTGTCGGCTCGATCGGTCCATTGCGGTAGTAGATTCATCGCCCCTCAATGACTGTTCGGGCCTATGGCCTCATTTCTTCCCCGTAATTACCGCAAGTGGAGCGATGATCAATCGAGAGGATCGGGCTGCACCTCTATTTGTGATGCACTGGCGATGGAAAGCAATGCGACACAGGCCAATACGAGCCCCGCGAGTCCGAAACAGAGATCACCCACGATGCGCCATGACAGAACACCCACGATACCGCCGAGAAGAAAGGACAGGACGGTGCCGATATGCAGGAGCAACCGGGTCTTGACCGCCTGACGATCTTCTCTTGCTTTCTGTCCACGCAGGATATCGATCATGCGCGCAAGACCGATGCCGATATCGGTCGACATCCCCGAGACATGGGTCGTTCGCACACGGGCATTGGAGATATGCGTGACGATCGCGTTCTGCAGTCCCATGAGGAAAGCCAGCCCGAGGATGAGCAAGGGGACGCCGGCTTCGCGATCGAGGGCCGTTCGGGAAATGCCGAGCATGGCAATCATCACGCCTTCGGCAAGGATGACACGCGCATAGATGGTGACGATGCCGCGCCGCAGGCCCTCGCAGATCGTGAGCGTCGAGACCATGGCGCCCAGGATGAAGGAAAGAATGACGGTGAGGTAGCCCAGGCCACGGCTCCATTGCCCCATGGCAAGCAGGCTCGACATGGCGGACACATTGCCGGTCATATTGGCCGAGAAGAAGCCAACTTCATGAAAGGCGGCAGCATTGAGGCCGCCGGCCACGGCGGCTAGCGCAAAGGCGAGCCTGCGATCGTGGCGACTGTCACGTGCATCGCCTTGCAGGATCAACATGATGCAGTTCCTTGTGCTGGCTGGATACGAACGAGCTTCGTTCGTGCGCTGCCGCCGCGCAGCAGCTCAAGAGCGGAAGCCGGCTGCCCCAGTGCTTCGGCGAGCAGGCGCAGGATCGCCATATTGGCTTTGCCGTCCTCGGGTGTCGCGGTGGTTCGTATGATCAGTTCGGATGCGCCGGAGCCGGACGGCAGAAGGACTGCATCAGCCGAGGCATTGGGCGTCGCGCGTATTGCGAGGCGACCTTGTGCATCCGCCGGTTCGCGAATGGCCGCCGCGCAGGGCATGGGGATCTTGCGCCGCGCCATCAGCGCTTGCGCACGAACTCGGCGCGCAGGACGAGGCCCTTGATGCCGTCGAACTTGCAATCGATTTCCTGGTCATCGCCAGTCAGCCGGATGGACTTGATGAGGGTGCCGCGTTTGAGGGTCTGTCCGGCGCCTTTCACGTCCAGATCCTTGATGAGGGTGACCTGGTCGCCATCGGCAAGCAGATTGCCGAAGGCGTCACGAACCTCGACCTGGGTGGTGGCGCGCTGCTTCTCGGCCAGTTCCGAGGCCGGCATCCATTCGCCGCTCTCCTCGTCATACACATAATCGTCGCTGCTATCCGTCATCTGTCCTTGTCCACTTCAAGTCTCAACGATGCGCCTGAGCGCAATCACGCAAGCGCACCCCGCGCCCGGTGCCTTGGCTGGATGCTTTTTCGCCGATCAACTCGACGCCTTCGCGCTCCAGCGCCGAGACGACCTTGACCAGTGTCTCGACGACGCCGCGCACCTGCCCGTCCGATGTTTCCATCCGTTGGATCGTGGGCAGCGACACGCCCGCCAGTTCGGCGAGGCGCTTCTGGTCGATCCCGAGCAGCGCGCGCGCCGCCCGCATTTGCTGGGAGGTAATCATCCGAGCCGTATGATGTATAAAACATCATAATTCAACCTTACAAAATTATGATCCATGTGTTAGCAAGCACTCCTGTCCTTGATGCTCAGGGCGAGGATGAGTTTGTGACCACCAAAGCAAAGCGCGTGGGCCGTTCCGATCCCACAAAGAAAATTATAATGCGATGACGACGGCCCGGCGGTTCATGGGATTTCTTCTTCTGCAGAATTTGCTGCTGAACGATTTCGTACGCGAGGGTCTGGCCAGGCAGTCGCTTGGGCGTGACGAAGCCGAGAGGCTTTCCCGGCTGCAGCTACTGAACGCAGATGAACTCGCGCGATGGGAGCGCGATCTTTCAGTCCCCCCCGGCGAATTTGCGTTGAGGAAGACACGACATGGATGACGCCATTCGGCCGATCGAACCAAGTTTAGCTTGCAGCGACGCCGATCTCGATCAGTTTCACGACCTGGTCTTCGACATGAGGCTCGAACGGCCCGAGCCGGGTTCTAACCTTCAGGACCGGTTCAATCGCTCCGGACATATTCCGATCGCTCTCGATGCCCCGTTCGGCTCCACGGGACCCATGCTCTTCCGGTTTGGCGACATGCTGTCGCTGTCTGCCCGATTGCGACATCACGGTCGTGGAAATCGATCCCGAAGTTATCGCGCTCAGAGATCGGTTCCATGTCCCAGCGGACGATCACCGTTTCCGGGTCATCTGCGCCGATGGCGTGGATTATGTGGCGCAGGCCGAGGGCCGACCCGACATCCTGTTTCTGGACGGCTTCGACAACCGCGGACTTCCCCTGGCCCTGAGCGAACGCGCCTTCTATGACAGCTGCCGCAAGCGGCTCGGGCGCGCCGGTCTGCTGGTAGCCAACCTCTGCGACAATTCAATGGCATTCACCGTTCTTCAACACCGTATTGCCGGCAGCTTCGATGGACGGGTCATAGGCGTGCCCGCCGAGCAGTACGGGAATCGCATTGTGTTCGCCTCCTGCGATCCGGCATTCCCTCCGCCGTGGCCCGTGGTTAAACAGGCCGCGGCAGATCTCAGTTGCCGCGGCTCCGTGGATTATATGCTCAAGGCACGACGGATCGAGCCCGCCTTACAGCGTTGGATCCCACGCTAGACGTCAACACCGCCTTATTCGCGCGAGGCATGGTGCAATCGCACTAAGGCCTTTAGGCCGTCGTCCAGCTAAGAAATTGGGCAAGCCAGTGACGTTCGCGTAATCTAGGACCCCGCAGGGCAAACTAGAATCTGCTTCCCGATCGCCGCCCGACTTTCAAGGGCGCGGTGCGACTCAGCCGCCTCAGCCAAGGCAAACTTCCTTCCGATCTCAACATTGAGACGTTTATCACTGATCCATTTAAACAAATCATCCGCACGATCCTGCAGGATGTCGCGATTCTCGATAAAATCCCTCAAGCCCGGCCTTGAAAAAGAAATCGATCCCGCACGCTGGAGCACCCTTGGATCGATCGATTCAACCGCGCCACTAGCCGCACCGAACAGAACAAAAAAACCACGGCGCCGAATAGATGCAAGGCTCAGTTCAAACGTGTCGCGGCCGACGCCATCATACACGACGCTCACGCCTTTCCCTTCCGTGAGACACCTCACGCTGCCAGCGAAATCCTGATCCGAGTATAGTATCGTTTCATCGGCTCCTGCTGCACGCGCAGCCTCAGCCTTTTCGGCGCTGGAAACCGCAGCAATGACCTTGGCCCCTCGGATTTTTAGTATTTGAGTCAGCAGTAGACCAACGCCACCAGCGGCAGCATGAACCAGGACTGGCGTGCCCTCTTTGATCGGCGCGATGTCATGGGCAAGATAATGGGCTGTTAATCCCTGCGCCAGCACAAGGCCCGTTTCGATATCGACCTCAGCAGGGATTTTAACAGTAAAAGCTGCGGGGGCCGCGACAACTTCTGCATAGCACGCCTCACCAAGAATCCACCCAACCCTGTCGCCCGGCACGAAACCCGTAACATCCTCCGCGACGGCACGCACTATGCCTACGCCCTCGTCGCCGGGGAAAAACGGCATTGGAACGCTTTCGTTACCCCGAGGATGAATTCCGCGGCGCAGATGGATATCCAGGAAATTCACCCCGACTGCATGCACATCAACAAGTATAGTGCCCGGCTTAAGAAACGGCTCTGGAACCTCAACGACTTTGAGGACTTCCGGGCCGCCGGGTTCATCGACGCGAATGGCAAGCATCATTGATCTCCAAAATTGACGGGCGCGCCCCGCCTCACCACCGTCATCACAAAAAACGCAATGAGAATGCGCGGCGGGGCGCCCTGCAGACTGACGTCAATCCTCGTTGATCACCATATTGCGCAATATTCCGACCGACGAGACTTCGACTTCGATCACGTCGTCCTTCTTCATCCAGAGAGGCGGACTACGTCGAGCTCCAACGCCACCCGGGGTGCCCGTCGCAATAATGTCGCCCGGCGCAAGCGGCGTCCATCGTGAGATGTAAGATATCGCGGTCGGAATATCATAGAGCATGAGGTCCGCCGTCGTTTTCTGCACAGTCTGGCCATTGAGACGCGTTTCGAGTGCAAGGTGCGTTGGATCTGGAATTTCGTCGGCCGTGACTATCCAAGGTCCCAAAGACCCCGATTTCCAGAAATTCTTGCCAGTCGACGCTGAATGTTTCTGGTAGTCTCGGACGCTGCCGTCAAGCATGATGGTATAACCAAAAACGTGGCTGAGAGCGTCTTCTTTAGAGATATGCCGTCCGGCTTTCCCAATGACAACAGTAATCTCGCCTTCATAATCGAAATGGTCTGAAACACGGGGTTTCACAATGTCTTCACCCTGGCCGACGAGTGCGTCGGGGAGCTTGGTGAACAGCGACGGATTTTCGGGGAGATCATTGTGAGTCTCTTCCACATGATTGCGGTAGTTTAGCCCAAGACAAATCAGCTTTGCGAACGGTGGGACCGGAGGCATCAGTGAAAGGCTTTCGAGTGCGATTGCCTCTCGGGCGTTCTCGCGCAGTTCATGAAGTTGCGAGATGTCGAGTCTGGGCAGATCGAAGTCGACCGTTGCGTGCGGGGCAGCCACCCACGGACTTACAATATGGGCAATTTGATCGGCAATGATTGCAGAGGCGATACGCCCATCATTTGCCACTTTTGCGATGCGCATTTCTTCTCTCCTCAATTCAAGATGGTAAGTAGACGGGCAGATACAACCGGCTGAAATGCAACCATTTTTGCTGCTAATTGTGTACCTCGTCTCGTCACGCCGACTCTGCTGCGTGACCGTTAGAGCCGAGAACACCCGGGCCATAATCAGGCAATCGCGACAGAGCGCGTGCGGCGATAGCGAAACATATCATGGCGAATACAAGCGCCAGCCATGTGGTCATGCCAAGCGCTCCAGCCAATCCCCCACCGTTTATTTGAGCATGCTGGGCCAGGATCGAGACAAGAAGCGGACCAAGGCCAAGGCTGAGCAGGCCACTAAGAAGAAGGTAAAGTGCCACCATACGGGCCCGCATCATCGCGGGTGTAATATACTGGACAAGCAGCGGGGAGAGGACAGCGCTCGCTGAAAGCCCGGCCATGGTAATTGCAATGACGAGCAACACACCCATAAGATCTTGCATGCCTATCCCAAGAGCCAATACCGGGCCGCTCAGCGCAGCGTAGGCAATAGCAGCATAGACGACCCCCTTTTCCGGCCGGCCACCCCCCATCCTCCGGACGACCCAAGTTACCGACAGGGTACCCAAGACGCTGCCCGATACGGCCGCCAGCCCAAACAGCGCGCCCGCTTGCGCCGACGTAACGCCGTGATCCCTCACTAGATACGTCGGAGCCCAAGCAATGAGGCTCATGGCAATGCCAAGCATGAACCCAATCCCGCAAAAAAAAGAGATATAGATGCCGCGATATTCCCATGCATGTCTTGCCGCGTGAACGAGCGATGCAATAGAATGACGATCATCCTTTTCTGAACGTCTGGACGGCTCGTCAACGAAATAGGCAAAGAGGCCCGCCGCAATGAAGCCGGGTACAGCCACAATGACCAGAGTCAGCCGCCACGGCGCCACGTCCGTCGCAGAACTCAACCATCCCCCTGCTATGACCGCCGCAGCGCCGATGATGAGTGCGCCTGATCCCATCACTGCCCCAACCATCGAATAGATGCTGGTGGGAAGCGAACGACGGTCACGCGGAAAAAGGTCCGCAATCATCGAAATTGCCACAGGTGTGAGAACCGCCTCACCTATGGCGACACCGGCGCGGCTACATAGTAGGACTACGTAGCTCTGCGCGAAAGCTGCTAAAAGCGTGGTGCTGCTCCAAAGCAAGACCCCACAGAGCAAAATCTGCCTGCGGTTGCCGCGGTCGACGAGATGGGCAATCGGTATTCCACAAATTGTATAGAGCAATGCAAAGCCCAGGCCAAACAGAAGACCCACCTGGACGTCGGAGAGACCAAGATCAGCTTTCAACGGATCGACAATCAAAGCGATTATAAGCCGATCTACGAACGAAATCGCATAGAGAACGCAGAGCAATCCGACGGTTGTCCAACGTTCCTCGTTATAAATTTCGCCACGAGGCTTCCCAAACGGCAGTGCGTGGACCTTGTTTCTGTTCTTCCGCATATCAGAATCCGAAAGGCATGAGATAGCGGGTCATCCGAGCGGAGTGCGCAACAGGGAATTGACCCGGGTCAGTTGGCGTCGCGCGCCCGCCGCGCAAATTCCTGCGATGGGCGACAAGCTTCTTCGTGCAGACCCTGGCGCCGCCCCGGCGATTGCGCCACGCCCAAAGACGGCTATGTGCGTGACCGCGCCTGTCGAAGGATAAGGTACCAGCGGACATCGAGGCCGCGCGACGCTAAGAAAAACCGCACGCTGCCAGCGAGCTCTCGCAGGGCAGCCTGATCGCGCCAGCACGAAGAGCCTATTGAGCGCACAATTTCGACAAAGCTTCCGACCCCTTGAGCGGCCCCAGATAGCCATATCGCCCTCCCCGGTTATTTTTCTGCATGCAACGATACCTATTGGTGCATGCATATGACGTCAAGGATGAAATGGGAGGCGATTCATGGCATGCAACAAACGCTGCCACGACAATGGCGGCCATAGAAACGCTATCAGGAGATTTGGAACAGTGGTTGTTAGCCGAGTGGAGGCCGTTACGTTGGCGTTACGCGATCTCATTCTTTCAGGAGAGATTGAGGCTGGCGCGAGAGTGGCTGAGATTGCCCTAGCGGATAAATTGAACGTTTCCCGAACGCCAGTCCGGCTCGCGCTGCAGGTTCTGGAAGGCGAAGGACTCGTCGTCCCCGCCCCCAACCGGGGATATGTGGTGCGACGAATCACGACGTATGACGTCCTCGCAGGCTTCGACGTTCGCGGCACTCTTGAGGGACTGGCCTGCAGGATTATTGCCGAAGCCGGACTCAAAAGAAGCGACGAAGCTGCACTGGCGCAGTGCCTCGAAGAGGGCGAAGCGATTTGCGCAATCGGTCATTTCGACGATGTTCTGATGCAGCGCTGGGTCGATATGAATATGCAATTTCACCAAGTGATCCTGAAGGCGGCTGACAACGCTACCCTGACTGCCGCTCATGAACTAGTCTGCCGCCACCCCCTGGTCGGACCGGCCTCACTTGCCTTTTCTGCCGACCGGCTCGCCGAAAGTTTCCGGACAACAAGCGAAAGCCAATCCCACCATCGCACGATTGTCGGCGCGCTGCGCAACGGCGAAGGGGCTCGTGCCGAATTCCTGGCCCGGGAACATATTCATCATGCGCGCGAAAGCACGGCTCAATATCTCAAGGCCCGTGCGAATGCCGCACTGGGTGACGAAACACCCAACCCGCTTAGCCGATGACATCAGAAGTTCACCTTGACCAAACCGGCTCATTGTATATTACTGCATGCAATTGTCGCGTGAGCGGCATCATACCGTAAATAGGGGAGCATGCAGGATGGCACCAATTGATAGCCCAGTTCTGATCGTCGGTGGAGGCCCCGTTGGGCTCGCACTGGCGATCGATCTTGGGTGGCGCCGCATTCCGACCATCCTTGTCGAGCAGGATGGCCCGGATGCGCGCCTCGAACATCCGCGGATGGATAATGTCGGAATCAGGACGATGGAGTTCTGTCGCCGTTGGGGAATCGGCCCTGCTGTGCAGCAGGCAGGTTTTCCATGCGACCTGCCCATTTCAATCGTTTACACAACAGGCGTCCTCGGCCATGAGCTCGCGCGCGATGAATATCCAGACAAGGCGACGGCAGTCCCGCCGCCATTCAGTCCGGAGAAGCACGAACTGTGCCCACAGAATTTTTTCGATCCGGTACTTCAGGCAGCTGCAGCGTCAAACCCCGAGACTCGCCTACTCTACAAGCACAAGCTGGTAGGTTTTGAGCAGCATGACGATTACGTTGATGCCATTGTGGAGGCTCTTGACGACGGCAATCAACTGCAAATTCGTTCGTCTTATCTGGCCGCCTGCGATGGCGCAGGTAGTTTTGTTTCGCAGCAGCTAGGGATAACCCCATCCACGGCGTCTGTTCTAAGTTGCAGCACGAATATATTCATTCGCTGTCCGGCGCTTGCCCAGCGCACCACCGGGAAGCGCGCCTATCGATACATTCTCATCGGTCCCGAAGGCATTTGGGGCAGCATGGTCAACATCAACGGCCGCGACGTCTGGCGCCTGCAATTGATCGGGTCTGACGCTTGGCCTGCGTGGAGCCCCGAGGAAATCGATGCATTCGTCAAGCGCGGGATCGGCGCTGATGTCGATTATGAATTGTTATCCTGGCTACCCTGGTCACGGCGGGAATATGTGGCTTCGCGTTTCCGCGAAGACCGCTGCTTCCTCGTTGGAGACGCGGCGCATCAACTTTCGCCGACCGGCGGGTACGGCATGAACACCGGCATCGCCGAAGCCGTCGATTTGTCCTGGAAGCTCGCAGCCGTCATCGAGGGGTGGGGAAGGGAAAGTCTGCTGGATAGCTATGATATCGAGCGACGGCCCATCGCGGCGCGCAATGTGCGGCAAGCATCGGAAAATCTGGCATCTATGCGCAGTGTACCTGCCGAACCCAGGCTGCTTGATGAAGGCCTCGAAGGAACCGAGGCACGCCAGGCAATCGGGACGTTTACCCAGGCGGCAATGCAACGCGAATGGAAGTCATTCGGCATCCACTTGGGAGCGGTTTACCGCTCATCACCGCTGATCCTCGAAGAGGAAGATGAGGATGAGTATGTCGAACAGGACGTTATGCATTTTGGCCAGAGCGCGCGGCCGGGTGCGCGAGCGCCCCATGTATGGCTGAGTCCGGGAAAATCCATTCTCGACCTGTTCGGCCGCGGATTTGTGGTGCTGGATTTCAGCGGCACAACGGAATCGGCTCTTGCGGACCTTCTAACGGCCCTGCGTCTGGAAAACATTCCGATGAATCATGTGCCGATCGAGCATGCCGAAGCACAGGCGCTATATGCGCGCCGTTACGTGATCGTTCGTCCCGACGGTCATGTCACATGGCGTGGAAACCATCTGCCAACCGATACAGATAAACTCATTAAGTGCCTGCGCGGCGACGAGGCATCTTCGCCCGCACATGCATCAGCGAAACACGAACCGGAGATGAAGGTAGGAGGCATAGGATGACTGACAATTCATCACTCTTGGCGCAAAGCGAGAAATTGAAGACCCTGAAGTTGGGCACTGCGGCATTGCCTAATCCCTGGGTTTCAGAGATCGTGCTCCAAACCAATCAATATGATTGGATGAAGCTCTGGTACGAAGCGGTGCTGGGAAGCGACTGGTTCCTTGAGAATAAACCTGACACTAGTGTCACGGTGGCCAATCATCATGGGGACGGTGGCAAGCAGGTGCATGCGAAGGATGTGCGCTCTTGCTTTATGCGATTGGTGACCACGTATCCTTATAGTGTCGTGTTTGCGCTGTTCGAAATCACAACATTGAGAACCGCTCCCACGGACGATCCTGGCCTCAACCATATGCAATTGAAGCATCCCGATCTTGAGACATTGATCCGCCGGATCGAGCTTTTGCGCGACGCGGACATTCATCCACATCGGTCAGCCAATCACGGGCCGATGACAAGTTTTTATTTTCGCGATCCTGATGAAAACATTATCGAACTCTGCATCGACAATTTTGAAAGTCCCGCCGACATGGCGGCCTTTATTCAATCGGACGCCTTCAAGGCCAATCCTTCTGGCATCGATATAGAAAGAGACGAATTTATTGCCCGCTTCCGAGCGGGAGTAGCGAGAGAAGAGTTGCTAGCGATTTGAAGCGCCCCGGGTTTTCCGGAGGCTCCAATTTGTGAGAAGGAGCTTTCGTGA
>NZ_DAISLT010000076.1:0-10971 GCF_036820275.1 Novosphingobium sp. | reverse complement strand
ACCAGTCGAGAGGCATCTCGACGAACCCCGGGCCGCCATGAAAGTAGATCAGTACAGGGTTTCGCAAATCCTGACTGCGGATCGACACGGCCTGGGAAATGCCGCCGATCGGCACCGTCTCGATCGCCTGCAAACCCTGCGGGCTGACGATTTCCCGCAGGTCGGCAATAATTTTGACAGCTTCCGCCCGGTTGTGCGGCCCCACGGAATTTTGCGGAATCTGGGGTTCGGCGATTGCAGGAACAACGCCGAGAACGGCTGCGGCAATCGCGGCCAGCGCAGCGATCCTCTTCATGCACTTTCCAATCGGCTTGGACATCGGGCCGCCAACTTGCCTAATTTCGCGGTCGCCTGTCCATCATCGATTGAGCGCCCATGGCCCAGATCCTGCGGTATGTAACGGCGGCATTGTCATTATCCACGCCGCCAGATGATGAACCCAGATGGTAAAATAGGCGGGAGCGGCGGGAGCGGGAGCGGACCCGCAGCCTCCCCGCCGCGCAAATCCAGCACCACTCCTGCGTGCCCCCCTGCTTTCTTTCATCGATCCGCATTGCCCTGCCCATCCACCGCCCTCGTGAGCGCCTCGTCGAGAAGGCCTCCCTCCGGCGCAGCCCCGGTCCGGGACGCTCTTTTCTTGCCGCCGGCTCCTTTCCTGTCTGCGCGCTCGCGCAGCGCCCTCCCGCAGCCCGAAGTCCTGCCTCACCTCCGCGCTGTCGTCGCGCTCGCCTATCGCCGCGGTTGCCTGCCTCACCTCCGCGAAATCGCCGCCCTCGCCTATCACTGCAGTTTCCAACCCCACCTCCGCGAAATCGCTGCGCCTTTCCATTGAAGAAGCTTCCGTTCCCTCATCCACACCCGCCCAGCGCGCTCCCACTGCGGCAGGCCCTTTCAGCCAAGTTCATGGACCTTGTTCATTCGCCGCGCCCCGCCTCCGCCGCACCGTCCCGGATCTGCGACTGCCGCCAGCGGGCCGGCGTCGTGCCCAGCCGCTTGGCAAAAGTGCGTGTGAGGTGGCTCTGGTCGCAAAACCCGCATTCGAGCGCAATCTGCGCCAGCGGCCGGGACGAAGCGCCGATCAGCACGCAGGCCATTTCCACCCGCCGGTCTATGAGCCAGGTATAGGGCGAGGTACCCACGGTGCCGGTAAAAGCCTTGATGAAGTAACAGGGCGAGAGCCCGCAGGCGCGGGCGATCTCGGCGATGCTGACGGGACGGCCGAGGCCGGAGCGCAGAAGGCGCATGGCCGTATCGACCTGCCAGGATGCCAGCCTGCGAGGCCTATGTCCGATCAAAGCGCACTGCCTGGGCAGGATCAGCGGATCCCGGTCACCTTTCTCGAGCAGACCCGTGCCAGGCGCATCGCTGCGCTGGACCGCTTTCATGCGTTCCCTGTCGCCATCCGCGACCTCCCGTGGGTTGCGGGAGCCGGTCACTCACCCTTTCCGGACACCGTCCATCGCTGGACAGGCCTTGCAGGATTGCAGCTCGGCACCCTGCGGCCACCACCTGCCGATCGAGGGCGAAGATCGCCCGAGCCGGCCGAGGAGGAAGCCCTGTTGGTCCCACCCCCAGACACCCGCGAAGCAACAAGGCGTCCCGGCGCCGGAAAAATACTTCCAGGAAATATCAGCCGAAAGGCTTGTCGTCCCCGTCCAGGCGCGCACGCAGGACCTTTGCCGCGCGGGCCAGCTCCTTCTGAACGGTACGGCGGCGGATCCCGAGCTTGCCTGCTATCTCGCCCGTAGAGAGATCATCGGCCCACCTGTGAAAGAAGATGACGCGCCGCTGTTCGGGCAGTTCGCGCGCTGCATGGAAAACCCTTGCCAGCTCATCCGCGGCTACTGTCATGCGCTCGGGATCGGGCGCCTCATCGGCGGCGGCTTCGAGAATGGCCGGGTCCACCGGAACGCTGCGTGCGAGCGCACGCCGCCGGTTCTGGCCGAGATTGAAGGCCATGCGCCGCAAGTAGGCACGCGGGTTATGAACCGCGCCGATGCGGGCACCCGCGGCCAGTTTCGCCGAGGTATCCTGTAGCGCATCGAGGGCGGCCTCACGCGATCCCCAGGTGCGCTCAAGCCCCGCCGACAGTTCCCGGTAAATCGTGATCAATGTGCGCTGGAGGGCTTCCGGCTCAACGTCGCCGGCAGCACAATCCAGATCCTCTTCGGAGCTTCCGCCGGCGGGCCTGTTATCGGGGCGCTCTATCATCCCGGTTCAATCCATGGACGCCGCATCCCGGACGACAGCCTTGCTGCCGGGCGAACCTGGTTCTGATCCGCGGGATCACGATCACATACACCATCGGCGAAGTGCCGCGGTGCAATCATGCAGCAACACTGGCGACGGACGCCAGCCGTGTATAGACCTACAAGATTAAAAAGCTGTCACATCGCCCGGAGGGCCAACACGCAGGTATCATGGCAATGCACCGATTGCCGGATCCTTGGCGTCTACGCTTCAGCGAGCAGGCACGGTCAGCCTTTGCGCCCCGTCCACCGCGCCAGCGCCTGCTCCCGTCGAAATCGCCAGCGGCGCATCCGGGCCAGGGTTCATGATGAAGGTTCCCGCCATTTCCACAACTTCCAAAGCAGTGCTGACATAATGTGTGTCACCATCCCAAACGAATACAAGGGAGGTGAATCCTAAATTGAAGTGCGGCGATCAACTTCGTGCCGCCGCCGGCACCTTAGAGCCAGGCGACGCAGCAGCCTCGCCTTACCCCAGGTCGGCGCGGCCGTTCCTCTGGAACGGCCGCGCGCAACGGGCTCCTCAAAACTTGACGCGGGCCCCGAATTCGAAGGTGCGGTCGTATGTACGGGTATCGCGCGGAGTGTTCGAATAGACGCCGTCCGAGTTCGCGCCCTTGAAATAGTCGTGATAGATACGATCGGTGATGTTCGTGGCGTTGAAGGTCAGCGTTACGTTGTCGGTGAGATCGTAGCTTGCCGAGAAGTCGAGCTGGCCGGTGGGCCTGACCATGATCGTGCTCGCCTGGGTGCCGCCCGAATTGTAGCTGTCGACATAGCTGGAACGCCAGTTGTAGGCGAGACGCGCGGAAATCCCGAACTTCTCATAGATCGCAACCGCATTGTAAGACCAGTGCGAGACGTTGACCACGCGCTGCTTGCCGCCGTTGATCGGATCGTCGGTCATGCCGTTAGAATAGGTGCCGTTGAGCTGCACGCCCAGCCCGCTGAAGGCGCCCGGCAGGAAGTCCAAGAACTGCTGGTAGGCGACTTCGGCACCCGCAAGGTAGCCTGACCCCGTATTGCGCGGACGGCTGATCAGGTAGAGCTCGCCATCAATGGTTTCCGGCGCCGAGTAGGTCTGGATGTAGCCCTTGATGTCGCGGTAGAAGCCCGCGACGGTCAGCGAGGTCGATCGCGCCGGATAGAATTCGAGGCTGGCGTCGTAGGCCGTCGACTTGATCGGCTGAAGGTCCGGATTGCCGCCCGATCCGCTGCCGTAATAGGTCTGGGTCCCGGTGTCCCCGCTCGGCGAGTAGCTGACCAGCGGATTGAGCGCGGAAAATTCGGGGCGGGTGATCGTCTTACCCCAGGCGAGGCGCAGGAACAGGTTGTCCGTCAGGCCGACCTTTGCGTTGATGCTCGGCAGGACGTTGAGGTAGTTCTCCCGCGAACTGACGGTATTCCCGACAAGCTGTTCAACCGTGTTGACGACGCGTGCGCCGGCGGTGCCGGTGACCGGCATCGAACCGATGTCGAAGCCGTATTCCAGCATTCCATAGAAAGCGTAAGTGTTCTCGATATCGGCGAAGTAGTTGGCCGGATCGTACGCGCGATCGCCGGACGCCTGTCCGAACAGTTCACGCACGGCGTCGGTGTTTTTCAGCAGGTAACCCGGATTCATCGTCAGATACTGGCCGACGCCCAGCGCGCCCTTGACCAGCCCGGTCGGCGAGGTCGTATAGGCATCGGACGACAGCATATCGAGGGTGACGGTACCGTCCGAGGCAATACCGCTGGAGGTAGTGGCCTGCGATTCGACTGAACGGTGCGTGTAGCGGGTGCCGATCTTGAACTTCTTCAGGAAGCCGCCGTCGAATTCGTATTCGAGGTCGTTGCGCCACGCCCACTGCTTGCTGGTGGATAGCGAGTGGTTGTCGAACAGCGTACGCACCGTGTAGTTCGCTGGATCGGTCATGTCGACGCCCGAGATATCGACGTTCGGGGTACCGCCGTTATTGTAGTTGATCGCCATCGATGGCGCGTTGAACGATGTGTCGACAATGACGTTTCGGTTCTTGATCTTGCTGTAATTATAAGTCAGCTCGGATGAGATCGTGGCACGGCCGCTCGTCCAGCGCACACCGAGGTTACCCTGATAGCTTTGCGTCTGGTCGAGATAGGCCTGCATGCTCGACAGCGTGTATGCATTGGTCGTCGTCGAGCTTTCGCCCAGGAAGTCATAGTCTTCGTAAGGCGTGATCGATGTCACGGTCCCGGCCTTCGGCAACGCGATGAAGTAGCTGTTGTTATAGAGGTTGCGGTACTTCGTGTAGAGCCCGTCGGCATGGATTTCGAGGTTTTCACTTGGACGCCACTGGTAGGCAACATTGATGCCGGTGCGCTTGCGGTCGCCGGAACTGTAGATGCCGCCAACCGTATCGGGAATCGCCACGGGGTCGCCCGAACTCACATAGTTGAACGCGTCCTGATCCTGATAGCGGCGTCGGTTGTATGATACCGAAACCAGCAGGCCCATTTCGCCAAGGCCCGTTTGCCAGCGATCGCTCACGAGGGCGCTGCCGACATAGCTCGTCTTGTCTGATTGGTCGGAGTAAATTCCGCGCAGACCACCAGCTACCTGAAGGCCTTCGCTGAAGTCGAATGGCCGGCGAAGGCGTACATTGATGACACCGGCGACACCACCTTCGACGAGGTCCGGAGTGCTGGTCTTGTAGACATCGACGCCGCCTACCAGTTCAGCGGGAATGTCGCCAAGCGAGACCGCGCGGCTGGTGCCGGTGAAGGTTTCCAGGCCGTTTATCAGCGTGGCAACATTTGGAAGGCCGCGAATCTGGACGGAGCTGGCTTCGCCGGCCGCGCGGGTGATCTGCACGCCAGTAACGCGCTGGAGCGCATCGGAAACCGTATTGTCGGGCAACTTGCCGATGTCCTCGGCCACGATCGAATCGACGATGTTGATCGCATTCTTCTTGATGTTCTGCGCCGACATCAGCGAGGCGCGGACGCCGGTGACGATGATGTCCTGCTCGCTTACGTCCGATCCGTCGGAACTTGCGCTTGGACCCTGTGCCGAGGAATCCTGCGCGTGGGCGGCCCCGCCCAGGACAAGCGCGAGGACCGAAGCCGAACAAAACACGAGTGGCCGAAATGCCATGGTCATCCTTCCCTGCATGAAGGACACATCAACGGTCCTCCGGTTTGCTTTCCGCATTAGTCGGAGTTATTCCGCACAGGAAGATTTCGGTAATGTAGCAGTAAGGTGCAACATCCGTTTCGGCGGCGAGTCTGCTCATGGCGCTATCGGCGGTCCGGATGGACCGATCCAAGGCACGTTCCCCCGATTTCGACCGCGTCAACAGGTGGACTCCTTCCGCCGGCTCGCAGCCGACTCGGCTTCGGTCCCTGTGGTTTTCGATCAGGCGCTGCTCGCGCCGCCCGTCACGCCGCAGAAGAGAAATAGGTAGTGAAGCGTGTCCCCCAGGAATGTTAGTCGGTGAAATATCCGGCCAAAATTGATCCGTTAGCACGCCGGTGTAACGCCATTCCATCGCGGGCCACTTGGCGCCCGCACCTTCCTCATCTCGCAGGTGTGTCGCGCATGGAACTAACCTGAGCGGATGAACATGATGACCTTCGCTGCTATCCCGGGACGCCTTCACCAGGAGGTAGCCCATCGTCTGGCGCTTCGGATCGTATCCGGCGAGTATCCCACCGGCCACGTCTTCGCCGGCGAAGTGGCGCATGCCGATGTTCTGGGCGTTTCGCGCTCCGTCTTGCGAGAGGCTTTTCGGCTACTCACCGCCAAAGGCCTCGTGTCCAGCCGTCCGAAGTCCGGCACCTGCGTGAATGAGCGCAGACGCTGGAACTTGATCGATCCCGAAGTGCTGTCCTGGCAGCTCCAGTGCGGCGTCAACGACGCCTTCGTGCGCGACCTGCTCGAACTGCGCCAGGTGGTGGAGCCGCAGGCCGCCGAGATGGCGGCTCTCCGCCGCGACGAAAGCCAGCTTCTCGATATGGCCACTGCACTGGCTTCCATGGAGGTCTATTCGCTTCAGACTGAGAACGGTCGCGCTGCCGCCCTGCGCTTTCTTACGCTGCTGATGGAAGCGACCCACAACGAGATGTTGCTGGCGCTGTCCAAATCCATCCTGACGGCGATTGTCTCGATCAAGGCGGTCAAGCAGCATGACCAGATCCATCCGCGCAATCCGATGCCGGAGTACCGTGAACTCTTTCGACATATCGCGGAACGGGCCCCCGCCCGGGCGCGTCGTGCCATGGGGCGACTAGTAGAACTGGCAATAGCGGACATGTCGAGCGCCTGACTGGCCGCGCCGCCGTCAGGTCTGTAAGGCCGGGCAGGTCGTGTCCCCGCGCGATCGAAGCGTCGTGACCCTCAGGTGATTGCTTTTCATCGGCGGCAGCGCGGTCGTGCGTCAAGCGCCCCTGGGGAGAGTCCCGGCGGTTTCGTGACTGGAAAGGATTGGAGGTTAGGATCATTGCGCCCTTTTCGTAGCGGGCGTTGACGAGCTGGAAGAAGAGGTTAGCCCCGCCCGGGGTGATGGGCAGGTAGCCGATTTCGTCGACGATCAGCAGCGACGCGCGGGTGTAGAAGCGGATTTTCTCGACCAGGCGACCTTCGCGCTCTGCCTTGGTGAGCGCTTCGATCAGCTCGGCCAGCGAGCAGCGGTAAACGCTGCGCCCAGCTTTGACCGCTGCCACTCCGATGGCGGTGGCCAGATGGGATTTGCCCGTACCGGGCGGCCCGAGAAAATGGAGAACTTCCGCACGGTTGATGAACTCGAGTTGGGCGAGTGCGGTGATGCGATGCCGGTCCAATGAAGGCTGGAAGGAGAAGTCGAAGCTTTCGAGGGTCTTGACCGGCATGAGGCGGGCGGTGCGCAATGCCACGCCGATACGCCGCCCCTCCCGCAAGTTCAGTTCCTCGGCCAGAAGGTCGTCGATGGCCTCGATCGCGCTGATTTCGCCCTTTTCCAGCCTGGCCAGCGTGTGATCGAGCGTTTCCAGGGCACGGGCCATGTGGAGAGCCAGCAGGCTCTGCCGGATGCGGTCGGAGACGGACATCACGCAGCACCTGTGGCATTGAGAGCAGCCAGACGATCACCTACGGCGCCGTAAAAGGTCAATGGTCGCTGGCCGACCGGCTTGTCCGAGGTTGTGGGCAGGAGTTGTGCGGGTTTCGCCGCCTGTGCCTTGCGATGCCCGGGCTCGACCCGCCTGCGGTTCTTGCCCTCGATCACGGGATGCTGGGCAATCAATTGTCCTTCTTCGAAGATCCGCACCTCATGCGTGTGATGCTGGACTTCGACCACCCGGCGGCGAGTGGTATCGGGTACGCTGTAATAATTGCCAGCCACCGCGACCATGCCTTCCCGGCTGATCCGCCGTTCGACCGTCAGGACAGTGTCGTAGCGCATGCCGGGCAGCGGCAGCAGATGAGGCTGTTCCTGCTCAAAATGCTCCTTCACGATCCGCCCGGTGGTCGCGTGCTGCCTGGCATTGGCGATATCGGCACGCCATGTGCTAAACTGGGCGTTCAGATCGTCGAGATCACGAAAGCTGCGGCCAAGGAAGAAATCCTGCCGGATATAGCGGAACGGCCTTTCCACCTTACCCTTCGTCTTGGCCCGGTAAGGCTGGCAGGCTTTCGGGGCGCTGCCATAGTGGGCCAACAGCGCCACCAGCGAGGCGTTGTAGGTGACCACCCCGGCAGCGTCCTCGCCGATGACGGCGGTCTTCATGCGGTCGTAGAGAATTTCGCTGCAGCAGCCACCCATCGCTTCGAAGGCGGCGATATGGCAGCGCATCACCGTTTCCAGCCCCTGGTTCGGGCAGAACCGCCCCCAAAGCCACCGACTGTGCCCCAGAACCATGCTGAACAGCCAGACCTTGCGCACGACACCAGGCTCGCTGGTGAAGATCGTCTGGAATTCGGCAAAATCAACTTGAGCCTGTACGCCGGCGGCGGTTTCGAAGCGCCGCTCATAAGTCTTGGGCACGGGCGGCCGGACCTCACGCAGATATTCGGTCAGGGAGGAATAGGCTCCCTTGAACCCCATCTCTCGGATTTCGCGATGCAGCCTGCGTGCTGAAAGGCCGGGATAGCTTTCCAACCGTTCCAGCAGATGGGCCCGATATGGCTCGACGGCGTTCGCTACGGGTTTACGTGGCGAATAGGTTGGCGCCTCCAGACCGTTCGCCAGATATTTCTTCACGGTCTTGCGGTCGAGGCAGGTCTGGCGCGCGATGGCGCTGATGCTCAGCCCCTGTCTCTTGAGTTCCTGGATCAAAACGACCTCCCTCAGTCCTATCACCTGCTCGCCCTTCCTTCGGCATCAGCAGGGATAATTGTGCCGCCTGATCGGCATGGGGGCATGCCCCCATGCCGATCAGGCGCAGTCCTCAAACTGGGGAATTTTCAACCAGCACATTTGGGGAGATTACGACCAGCACTCACAGCGTGCCTTACCTTTCCATGTGCCTGCGGCATCCGCATCACTTAATCTCGTCGTAAAAACCCCTTTGTCGTTGTCAAACATCCCTAAGTGTGCCCGGGGCGACAACTTTGCCCGTGGTTACTCACAGAAATCAATCTGGCTGTCGTGTGCTTTCGCCAACAGAACCGGCGCTGCTATCGAACTGAAAGAAAGGACTGAGATGGCGCAAACAATGCGAATACGCTTGATAGTCTCTCGAAATTTCAGGCAAGGACGGAGGCGGAGAAAGCAACTGGCCGGCGCGGAGGCGATCAAGACTTGGGCGAGTGTTCCGCAGATGAGTCGGGAACGGCCACCCCTTTCTCCGCTGCGTAGCGGTCCCAGTCAGCAATAAGTTCTTTCAGCTTATGCTCATACCGATCGGCTAGATCGGTGCTTTCGGCGGGATCGGTCGCTAGGCTAAATAGCTGCCACTTGCCATCACCCACGCCGTCACGCGGATACGTCGAGCCGGATTTCGGCAGGTAGACGGCTTTCCAGTCTCCCTTCCGCAGCGCCCTGCGATAGAACAGTTCGGTGCCGACGGGCTCGTTGGGAGAACGCACCTCGGCAACCTTCTCGGCCAGTACAGGAACCAGGCTATGCCCTTCGAACGGCAGGATCGGATGGCCCTTGAAAGTTGCCGGCTGGGTCAATCCGGCAAGGTCGAGCAGAGTGGGCGCGATATCGGTGACGCTCAGATTTCCGCGCGCGATACGGTTGCCGACGACCCCCTTGCCTGCGGCAAAGGCACTTACCCGGATGCCACCCTCGGTCGGATAGCCTTTGACCAACCAGGAAGGCGAGCTGTTCGCCTGCGCCCATCCGGCGCCGTAGCCGACATAAGAAGTGGCGTTTCCGATGTTCTCCAAACGGTTGTCGATCCCGAGCTTTTGGGCGCCGCCGGGCATCCCGCGAACCTGGAAGGGCGCGTCGATCTCGCTGCCCTCCGGGCCGTTGTCCGAAAGGAAAACGATGACGGTGTTCTCATATTGGCCGGTGCGCTTCAGCTCGTCGATCACACGGCCGACGTTCTGGTCCATGCGGTCAACCATCGCGGCGTAGACCTCCATCTTGCGGGCTTCGAGCGCCTTCTCCTCGCCCGTCAGGCTGGCCCATGGCTTCACGCCGTCGAGGCGATGCGGTTGCTGGTCGAGTGCGACCAGACCGAGCTTCTTCTGGCGTTCGAGACGCTCGGCACGAAGCACTTCATAACCGGCATCGTAGCGGCCTTTATACTTCGCGATCGTCTCGGCCGGGGCCTGCATGGGCCAATGCGGCGTGGTGAACGTCAGATAAGCGAAGAAGGGACGCGAATCTTTCGCGCCGGAAGCGAGCGAGGAAATCAGCCGGTCAGCGAAGTAGTCCGCCGAGTAACGCCCGACAGGAAAGCGGACCAACTTGCCATCCTGCCGGTAAAGCGTGTTCGCGTTGGCCTTTTTCCACGCGCCGCCCTGATCGGCGCCAAAATGGTTGCCCAGCCCTTGCAGCAGCGCGAAGGAATGTTCAAACCCGCGCGCAGCCGGACCGCGATCCTCGGTCAGGCCAAGGTGCCACTTGCCCGACATGAGCGTGCGATAGCCGCCCTGCTGGAGAAGCTCGGCAATCGAGGCAACGCGGTCGTTCAGATAGCCCTCATAGCCCGGCCGGCCAGCAAGCGCAGGCGAGAGCGATTCCGCCATCGTGCCGATACCCGCCTCATGGTTGTCGACGCCACTCAGCAACATGGAGCGCGTGGGCGAGCATGTCGGCGCGGTATGAAACCCCGTGAAGCGAACGCCGCCATTGGCAAGAGCGTCGAGGTTCGGAGTCGCGATTTCACCGCCAAAAGCACCAAGGTCCGACCAGCCGAGATCGTCGGCCACGATCACCAGAAAGTTCGGACGGGAGGCCTCGCGTTGCGCTCCAGGGACGGCAGCGGCAGCAGGTTCCGCGGAACTCGCTTGCGCCATGGCGAGAGGAGACATCAGGGTGCTTACGAGAGCTGCGGCGATCAGGGCGGCCTTGCGGGTCACGTCGGTTCCGTTCTTAGCGATACATGATGCGGCAGGCCTAATCGCACGAGGGACAGCAGTCTAAAAAGATTTCTCAACTAATTTAGTAGAGAAACTTTCCAGACCCCTTCTCTCTTTCACAGCGTCCAACCTTTCCGTAGCCGGATCAATCGGGGTGAGTTGGTGTTTACGCTCGGAGAAACTGTGCTCCAAGAGGTGGCCGGGTTGGTCTGAACAGGGATCGGCGACGGCTAAGTGGATCGTCTG
>NZ_DAISLT010000075.1:0-11374 GCF_036820275.1 Novosphingobium sp. | reverse complement strand
CGATATGGCTGCCTGAGTCAAACCGGATAGCCTCCGGAAAACCCGGGACGCTTCAGTCCACTCGGCATCGTTGAGCATGGGGTCCTGAATGAGGCTGGCAAGATCTCAGGACGGGCTCAGTCGGCGGTACGACCTCTTTCGGATGGGGACTTCAATCGTATTATTGACCTTGGCATTGCCGAGGAGGATGAATTCTTACCGCGCGTGGGTGCGATAGCGGATGCATCTAGCGCCGAAGCTGAAATGGTGCGTGAGGAGCGCGTGCCATTCGTTCACGAAATTGAGCGCGATCGCGTCGCCTATCTCGGCTCACGCCTGGTGCGCGATGGTCTGTTTCGGCGGCGGGTTGTGACAGCCTATGACGCCCGCTGTGCAATCACGGGTCTGAAGCTCATCAATGGAGGTGGCAGGGCCGAGGTCGAGGCGGCACATATCCGTCCCGTCGAAAAGGGTGGTCCTGATGTCGTGAGTAATGGCCTCGCTTTGTCGGGAACTGTGCATTGGATGTTCGATCGGGGTCTCATCAGTCTCGCCGATGACCTGGAGGTTCTGGTTAGCCGCCAAGCGAATGACGGCGAGGCGATCCGAGGGCTTATCAATCGCACGGGGTTTGCGCTTCCTCCTGCGCACATGGCTGATCGACCACATCCGAGCTTTTTGAACTGGCATCGCGAGCATTGCTTCAAGCATTGAGAACGGGCTTCCTTCGCTGACCGATCTGAAGTGACATGTAACAAAACCTCTGATAGTCTGATTTTCAATTCGAGGATTTGTTACATGCCTGCCCCCTCTGAACCGCAAAATGCCAGGCTGCTCCGCCTTCTGGGGGCGGGCGCGATGCTGCGCGCATCTGAGCTACGTGCGGCAGGCATCAACCCCCAGACTATCTCCAGGGCGGTTGAAGCGGGAGAGATCGAACGGATCGGGCGAGGTATTTATCAAAAGCCTGATGCTGACGTTGAAGAAGGTCAGATCTTTGCCGAAGCCGCACTCAGAGTGCCCAAAGGAATCGTTGCGCTCGTTTCTGCACTCGCATTCCATGATCTGACTGACCAGATGCCCCGCCGCGTTTGGATGGCGATCGGAGCCAGCGATTGGGCGCCAGTGCAGTCTTACCCGCCGATACGGCTGGTTCGTTTTACCGATGCCTACCTCCGATACGGCATCGAGCACCACGCGATCGCGGGCGTGCAAGTGCCAATCTACACGGTTTCGAAGACGCTGGCGGATGCCTTTCGCAACCCAAAGCTGGTGGACCGGTCAGTTGCCATCGAGAGCCTGCGCGCCGCACTTCGGCTGCGCAAGGCGACACCGGCCATGATTGCTGACGCCGCGAAGATCGGCGGTGCCTGGAAAACGATGCAGCCTTATCTCGAAGCGCTCACCTCCAATGGCTAAAGCGCCCGTCAACATCGCGAAGTCCGTCAAGGATCGCCTGCTCAATATCGCTCGCAGGGAAGGGCGCGTCTTCGACTTAGTGTTGGTACGCTTTGCTCTCGAACGCCTGCTCTACCGCCTTTCCGTGACCGAGCACCGCGATCGGTTCATTCTGAAGGGCGGAATGCTCGTCACCGTCTGGATCGACGACGACAACCGCGTGACGCGAGATGCCGATTTTCTCGGTCATGGCGATCCCGATCCCGAACGGCTGATAGCCGACTTCCGCCAGATTATGGCGGGCGAGGGCGATGATGGCCTTGTATTTGATCTGGATGCATTGTCCGCCGAGGTCATCCGTGACGAGATGGAATATGGCGGGGTCCGTCTGAAGACTGCGGCCTATCTCGAGCGGACACGTATTCCGGTTACGATCGATATCGGTTTCGGGGATGCCATGGCCGATGCTACGCAGCACCTCGATTATCCGACCTTGCTCGACCTACCAGCACCCCAGGTACGATCATATCCTCCCGCCAGCGTCATCGCCGAGAAGTTTCAGGCGATGGTGGCGCTGGGCGTCATCAACGGGCGCATGAAGGACTACTATGACCTGTGGGCCATTCCTCGCGCGATAGCGATCGCCCCGAATGACCTCGATGCTGCGATCCGCGCGACCTTCGAGCGCCGCGAGACTGCAGTTCCGTCAGAGCGTCCACCGGGGCTCTCGTCCGAAATGAGTGGGAACAGCGCGAAGCAGCGGCAATGGCGTGCTTATGCTGCCTCACTCGAGCTTGAAAACCTCTCGCTGGAGGCCGTCATCGATGCAGTATGGGATTTGGTTGGCCCATCATGTGATCGGTTGACTGACAAGGCATAGCGGGCTCCGAAAATTCCAGCAGGCAATGTCTACTATCCCAACTGCGCCGCTGCTACCGCTGCGGGTGCAGCGCATTGCGACGAGACGATCCGGGATATCGGGCTGGATCGAACCGAGACGGTGATGGTCGTGCTTGCGAATAGACGGCAAAATGCGAAGTCTGGCCGATGGGATCAGAGCACCGTATCAGGCCCACACGAACGCGCGGGCAATCACCCTCCAAGGAGGGCCATTATTTTCGAATATGGCTACCACCGCCATTCGGTTCGGCTCAGCTATGGCACGCTTCGGCGATTTGCTTGTTGGTTGGGGGTGGAATTGGGGGTGGCGCTTTTCTTGATTTCTAGAAATTGACAAGAATTTCAGTCTAATAAGTGCCGTCGGCTGATCCCTCCTCCGCTACCAAAAACAGCCATTTTTCAGACAGCACGAAGAGGCGGTTTACACTGTGGTGTAAACTTTTGCGCCCAGCGGTTTCCATTTCCGGAGCTGCGGCGCCCGTCCGTGCATGCGTTTGGCGCACTACCGAATCGACATTACCCGTCTTCGCGATCGATGTTTCGGAGGCGGCGGTATGAGCGCGGTGATCTCCGACTGCGGGCGCTATCGGTATCGCCTTAAGCGGCCCGGCACCACCAATGCGACCAGAACGGCAATCATCATGGTCAACCCATCGACGGCTGACGCTGCCGTCGATGATGCAACGATCCGCAAGCTGCGCGGCTTCGGGGAGCGGAACATGTGGGGGCGGCTGCTGCTGGTGGGTAACCTCTTCGCCTACCGCGCGACCGACGTTTGTGAGCTGGGGAAAGTGGCCGATCCGGTCGGGCCTGAGAACGACGACCACCTTATCCAGATCCTCGCTGAATGCGATCAGGTCGTTTGCGCGTGGGGTCCTGTCTCGAAGCAGCCGAAGTACCAACGCAATCGGTCGCTGAATGTCTAGACCCTCATAAAGGGTGCCGGACTTGATCCTCTCTGCATCGGCCCTGTCGCCAAGTGTGGCCACCCCAAACACCCGCTGATGTTCGGATATGACAACCCCATTCTGCCATGGAGGCACCCCCATGCCTAAGACCACCCCAGAGCGATCTTGCCGAGCGGCAGATCGAGCGCCTCAAGGCCGTAGAGGCGCGTCTTGCGAACGGCGCCCACTATGCGGACGACGACGAGTGCGATCCGCTCTATCTTCAAGCCGTGGCGGCGAGGCAGATTTTAACAAGCGAGATGACCCGCCTGCGCACTCAGCGCGACGACGCCTATGGCGCACTCAGGTCGTTGGCGGAGGGCAATCTCGGCGATCTGCCGTGGCAGGCCAACTACCAGACGGTCAAGCTGGTAGCTTCAATGGCGATACCGCCTGAGCATCGTGCGGTAGCTTCAGCCTTGTTGGCTTCGACTTCTGCAACCTGCACACGAATGTAGGCGGCGACGAGCACGGAGTTTTCGTCATCTTCGTCTGGTTCGACTGCGCTTTCCCATTCTGAGTCGGGCCAAGATATGCGGCCATCGAGGGCGGTGCCTGCGAACGCCGGGATCGCCATGCGGGCGGCGCGGGCCTCGATCTGGACAGCTCGACGTTCTGCATCACGTTCGGCCGCCCAATCGCGGGCTGGCGTTGGTGCGGCCTTTACTTCGATCAGTCGGAAAGTGCCGATTTGCTTGATATCGCTCCCGTCCAAGGCGATGGTGTAGACGCCGACGCACTTTTTCTTGGCCGTCTTGCTCGGCTCATCATGCGAGTGCGGGATCCGCTCCATGCCGTCCGGAGCCTTCGGCCATCCGTTGGTGTACTTCCCGATGCCGGTAGCCAGCAGGCCAGACTTGAAACCGTCCTTCTTTGCGGCGGGTGGCGGCGTGTGACCGATGCCGTTCACGCCAATGGCGGCAGGGTCTTCGCGCAATTGTGGCATGTCGGTCGCGTCTCGCACACGAGGTTGCAACCCAGCAGCGGTGCCGGTATCTCCCAGCGCGACGCGCGGCCTCAAGTCGATCGCGTTTGCCTATGACGAAAATGGCGAGCCGGGCCTCGTTCCGACTAGCGAACCCCGGGCTCTCGAAACCGCGGAAGTGCCCCGGATCACGCAGGACTTTGTCCGCGCCGCGCTCAACCAGCGTGAGGACCGCTAAGGCGGATTGATCGAAAACCGGCTGCGCTTCATGTTGGAGACGCTCGGCGAGATCGGTGGCGCGTGCGTCGGCGTGCGGTTCTCGCCGTTCGGCCGCTTGTTCGACATGGAACCTTATGCCGACGAGGCGCAGCCTTGGGTAGCGCTGGCTACCGCCTTCGAAGCGCGCCCTCTCGCCTATGTCCATCTCAGCGACCAGCTGACGATCGGCGCGGAAAAGATGCCTGAGGATTTCGCCGCTTCTTTCCGCAAGACCTATCGTGGCACGCTCATCGCCGCCGGGGGCAGACCGTCCGGTGCCGGCAGTTCGCGACCCAACTTATGCCCTTGCTGCGGCGGTGAATGAGCGTCCGCTAAACGCAGAAATTGCCATTCGCGGCTAATCTCGGGAACGCCAGGAAAGTCCTCCAAGGCATTGCACGCACCGCAAAATCGACCCTTTTCGGTCGTTCTGCCACCGACTTCGACCGTTTAGGTGCGGAACGTCCGCTCATCTCGCCATGTGCAGCACGGGATGAGAGGATCCGCGTGGAGCCGTTCGAATAGCGCATAAACGGCCTCACCAGTCGACTGATATGCCGTAAAACCGAGCCGCCGGCTTTTTGGCGTGTTCGTAACCACCTCGATCGGTCGGCCAAAATCAGCATCGGTGTGCCGAGGGGATGCGAGACGTAACAAATTCGGCTCAGTCAGACCTTCACGTTCGGCTATCACCCGCCAGATCTCAGCATCATTTGCCATCAACTCATGTCTCTTGCCGGCATCGGATTGGAATCATTGACCCCGTGTGCTGTTTCCGCCCATCTCCGTCGAAGCGCAGTGTTGACGGAGGATGTGGAATTGGATCGGTGGCAAGCCATGAGGATTTTTGTCCGGGTGGCAGAGACTGCGAGCTTCGCCGAGACGGCGCGGCAAATGCACCTCAGCCCACCGGCCGTCACGCGCGCGATATCCTCTCTGGAAGACGAGATCGGCGTGCGGCTCCTTGCGCGGACCACCCGGTCGGTGAAGATGACCGAGGCTGGGCAGCGCTATTTCGACGATTGCAGGCGTATCCTTGCCGATATCGCCGAGGCCGAGGCTTCCGCCGCAGGATCGCACGGCAACCCGGCAGGCACGCTCATGGTCACCGCACCGGTCATGTTCGGGCAGCTGCACGTACTGCCTGTCTTGCTCGAATATCTGGATCTCTACCCGCGCGTAACCGGCAGAAGCCTGTTTCTCGATCGCAGCGTGAACATCATCGAAGAAGGGATCGATGTGGCGATCAGGATCGGCAATCTGCCGCCGTCGGGTCTGACCGCCACGCGCGTGGGCTGGGTGCGCCGCAGGATCTGCGGGTCGCCTGCCTATTTCGCACGGCACGGCGTTCCCCGATCGCCTGCCGACCTTGCGGACCACCGCGTCATCATGCCGACCGGCGCCTGGGTCTCGCCCGAATGGCACTTCGGCCCGGATTCGCGAACGAGCGTCACCGTTCACCCGCGCCTGTTCTGCAACACCATTCAGGCCGCCATCAACGCAGCGGAGCAGGGCTGGGGCATCACCCGCGTACTATCCTACCAGATCGATCCGGCAGTGGCGCAGGGGCGCGTCCAGTCAGTGCTCGACGAGTATGAGGAAAACCCGATCCCGGTCCATGTGGTCCATGGCGAAGGCCGACGCGCCACCGCCAAAGTGCGCGCTTTCGTTGATCTCGCCGTTGAAAGACTGCGTAACAACCCGCTGCTGCAATAGCATATCACCGCGCCATAATTCCACCTAACGGAATAATGACTTCCACATTTGGGAAATTATCGCAGCCACAGGTAAGAATTATACCTCCCTCCAGAAGCTGAAGCAAAGCGCTCAGCGGTTTCGATGAGGGTGGTAAAATGACCAAGCAACTGATCCTGTCCCTGATGCTCGCAAGCGCAGCCATTACCGCTCCGACCGGCGCAATGGCTGCCCCCGCGCAGCAGATCACCATGTCCAGCACGGCGCCGGCGACCGTTCATTACCGCACCGCCACCATCGAGGGCGTGAAGATGGCTTACCGGGAAGCTGGTCCGGCCGATGGTCCGGTAGTCCTGCTGCTCCATGGCTTCCCCACGTCCTCGCACATGTTCCGCAACCTGATCCCGCTGCTGGCGGATCGCTATCACGTGATCGCTCCGGACTACCCCGGCTTCGGCGAAAGCGACGCGCCCGATCACAAGCAGTTCACCTATAGTTTCGGGCACTATGCCGACATGATCGATGCGCTGATGGGCCAGATCGGTGCAGAGCGCTACGCGATGTACGTGATGGATTACGGCGCGCCCGTAGGCTACCGGCTGGCACTCAAGCACCCCGAACGGGTGAGCGGGCTGATTGTCCAGAACGGCAACGCCTATGACGAAGGGCTCGGCGCCTTCTGGGATCCGATCAAGACCTACTGGAAGAGCGGATCGGCCAAGGACCGCGAAGCACAGGCCTGGCTGGTGACACCGAAGGCCACCAAGTTCCAGTACACCGACGGCGTCAGCGACGTGTCGCGCATCAGCCCGGACAACTGGGTCCACGACCAGGCGCTACTCGACCGGCCCGGCAACAAGGATATCCAGCTCGACCTGTTCTACGACTATCGCACCAATGTGCCGCTCTATCCGCAGTTCCAGCAGTTCTTCCGCGATCGCAAGCCGCCGACGCTGATCGTCTGGGGCAAGAACGACACGATCTTCCCCGAGCCCGGTGCGCACCCGTACTTGCGGGATTTGCCGAAGGCCGAACTCCACATCCTCGATACCGGCCATTTCGCCCTCGAGGACAAGCTGGACGAGATGGGTCCGCTGATCCGCGACTTCCTCGACCGCAAGGTCGCGCCGCGCTGAACGCAGGCGGGGGCAGTTGTCACGCTGCCCCGTCTGACGATCTCGCTTCAAACCGGAGATGCACCATGTCTTACGGATTTCTGGATATCGCCATGACCCCCAGCGTCCGCGCGGCGCAGGCCGAGATGGGCGCCGACAGGCAGTGGGCCCATTTCGAGGGGGACCGCGAATTCGACCGGTTCACCGCGAACGAAGCTGCCTTCATCGCCGCCCGGGACAGCTTCTACATGGGCTCCGTCTCGGAAGACGGCTGGCCTTATGTCCAGCACCGGGGCGGCCCCGCGGGATTCCTCAAGATGATCGACGACCGGACGCTGGCCTTCGCCGACTATCGCGGCAACCGGCAATACATCAGCACCGGCAATCTGGCCGCGAACGACCGGGCTTCGCTGTTTCTGATGGACTATCCGCGTCGCATGCGGCTCAAGATCTATGCCCATGTGGACAAACTGTCGCTGGACGAGGATCCGGCGCTGACCGATCTCGTTATGGACAAGGCCTACAAGGCACGGCCGGAGCGTATCTTCCGGTTCCGGCTGAAAGCATTCGACTGGAACTGCCCCCAGCACATCACCCCGCGCTTTACCGAGCGGGAGATCGAACAGGCAATGCGCCCGCTGCACGAGCGGATGGCCGAACTGGAAGCGGAGAACGAGGCGCTGCGCCTCCGCCTCGAACGAAAAGGAGAAGCATGATGGAAAGTTCACGCCCGCCTTTGCCGCCGTTCACGCAGGAGACCGCGATGGAGAAGGTCCGCCTTGCCGAGGACGGCTGGAACAGCCGCGATCCCGCAAAAGTCGCATTGGCCTATACGCCTGACAGCCAATGGCGCAATCGCGGTGAATTCCTGACCGGGCGGCCAGCCATCATCGCTTTCCTGACCCGAAAATGGCAACGGGAACTGGACTACCGGCTGATCAAGGAGCTGTGGGCCTTTCGGGACAACCGCATCGCCGTGCGCTTCGCATACGAATGGCATGACGACAGCGACAACTGGTTCCGTTCCTATGGCAACGAGAATTGGGAATTCGACGAGGGCGGACTGATGCAAAGGCGCCTTGCTTGCATCAACGACACGCCGATCGCGGTGGAAGACCGCCGCTTTCACTGGCCTCTGGGCCGGCGTCCCGACGAACATACGGGTCTTGGCGACCTCGGCTTCTAACGACTGCATCCCGTCTTCCCAGACGAAGTCAAATCATAGCGGTCATTTTCGGGGCTAGCCATTTGCAGGTCGCTGCCGACCCTTCCCGGTCATGCAGCGCCAGACTTGCGCTCTCGATCAGCCGATCCATTAGCGCTGCCGCTTCGGATCGGATGAGGCCAGCACGGGTGCTTCAGGATCGGGGCAACTATATCGATGCGTGCGGTCGGCTGGAGAACGATGACGCAACATTTTCCGATGTGAACCGGAATGACATTTCCGAAGTCCAGGCGACGCGTTCGTGTGACGCAAACCGTCCAGGGAATCTTCGGGTTGTCGGTCAGGGTGTGGAAGCCCGTGATAACATCATAAGGTTCCCGGTCTTTCCGCGTTCAGGAGAGAACTGAGCAGCCTACCGGGGCATCGCGATTTTCGTTTGTCCCTGTACTGGCTCTCTAGGTGCAAACTCCCTGCGACTGTCCCCCAGGAGCGCAAGGCGTAGGGGCCCTTTAATCCGGAAACTGCCCAGCTGCAGCCGCCGACATTGCCGACATATCCAAGATCACATAGGCGGCATATCCTAGCAGGTGAAAACGGAAAATGCTGATATGAGACCGCGCTTCTTAGGGTTAATCGCTAGCTTGTTTTCCTTGCTTGGATGCGCTGATTCGAATGCTCCCATCAAGACGCAAGCGGGAAAGCTGACACAAGATCGGGTTGATGCAATCGTGCGTAAATGCGGAGGGCACAGTGGCATGGCGAGGATCAGCGGGATTGAGCTGACCATTCACCCGAGTAGCGACATAATGATAACCGGCTGCGTATTGAAAGCCCTGCAAGCTATCGGTGAAACGAGCCTTCCGACCGTCCAGAGCGAGATGCATCAAGCCCCCTAAATCGGCGCCCCCTTCATTTGAAATAGACAGCTACTCCGCAGTTCACGCCGATCGAAACCGGACTTCGCGGTGCCCGATTGCACATGAATGAGCGGCGAGTTTCTGGGCGGCTGCTCGGGGCCGCACGCCATCTGTGTCACGCAATTGCACCCCCGGTCGGACCGGCGGATCTACGAAGCGGTTTTTGCTTGAAAGTAAGGGCAGCGCGGCACCGATCCGGAAGAGATCGGCGCCGCGCCATGTTCCTGCAGGAAAGCGTCAGGGGCGCGACGGATAGATTCCGCTAAGCGCTATGTTGGTCTGCACCGCCAGATAGGGGTTCATGATCGAAAACGCCTGGTTGCCGCCCGTGATACCCACCACTACGGATCCCTGCGGCGTGAAGCTGCCACCGGTTATGGCGACCCCGCCGAGATTTACCGTAGTTCCGGTGGTGCCCGCAGGTGCATAGATTTTCACCTGGTTCGGACCGGCATTGGCGCAGTTGGCCAGCAGCGATCCTTCCGCAGGCGTGTTCGTCTGGTTCGTGGTGCCGGTGACCGCCTGGATCGAACCGGTAGCCGAAGTAGTGCCCGCCGTACCCGTGAAGTTCGCTACGTGATTGTGGGCGGGCATGTTGGCGATCGTCAGGGTCTCCGTTTCCGTGCCCGCAACCTGTCCCCAGACGTAGTTCTGTCCGCTAGCAGTGCTTTGTCCTACTCCAAGGAAGGAGCGGCCTGCAGCGTTCGGCAAGGCGAAAGTCGTCGTGCCGTTCCCGCCGAATGAAGTGCCAAGCAGGGAAAACAGCGCGGTATTCTGGGCGATGCCCAGAATTTGTCCGTTGCAGGATGCCCATCCCACCGGGGCAAAGTTGAATCCGACCTGCATTATCTGTCCGATGAACGGCTCGCTCATACTGCCTCCCTGTATAAAACTGCGAATCCGGAAATTTCCATGGTCCATGATTTCGAATAATCATGACAATGTTGTTATTAATTGAAAATCTTGTTTCTTTTTAAAATGTATGAATTTTAAATTATTAGAATTTGGTCCAGGTTGGATGTAAAATTAACTATTCAACAACCAAATTGGCTTCATATTTTTTTGGGAATATTGTTTACTTTTTTGGGTTTGAATGTTTGCGTGTGTCGCATTGGAAGGCCTGATGGGCTTGGCTTTCCGGTCGCTTCGCGCGATGGGGGGAATTCTTATGCTGGGGTTCGGGACTAGGTTCCGTTCGCGCGGCGTCTGGCTTGCCAGCGCACAATTTTGTCGTTGGCTGCGCAATCAGGCTACCGTGAGGTCTGCAGTATTCGTTTCGCTGCATCGAAGTGCCAAAGCAGCTTTGCTCTGTCTTTTGGCTGCGCTCCTCGGATTGCTCCCGAACAGCGTTTCGGCTGCCTCCCCAGGCTGCAACGCGATCAGCGGAATGAGCGGTATTTTCACCATCGACGGCAGCGGCAATGGTACGGAAAGGTTCACGGACCTTGCCGCTCAGCCGGTAGCCGATGGTGAAACCATTACCTATACTTGGTCCGGCAACACGAAAGGCGCTTACGTTTCCATTCTTTGGACCCACAGCGGCGGGACAGCCTATGGGACCGATGCGATTATTGATTCCACGGCTTCATCGGGGTCCGGTCATTTCACCCTGACGGGGACGGGTCCCGGCGACTACTTCCAGGTCGCCGTGATGGATACGAACTTCGACAGCCAAACCAATGTGGCGGCCCGCAACAGCAGTGTTTCGGTCAGCCTGACATGCGCATCCGGCCCCGTTCTTGGCGTCGCGATGAGCCATGTAGGCAACGCGGCGCAGGGCGGGCTGATGAGCTACACGATCACGCCGAGCACTTTGGGAGAGGCGACGACCTCGGCGGTGCTGACGGCCAGTCTGAACCTTCCGGTAGGGATGAGCATTTCGGCGCTGTCTGGTGCGGGCTGGACTTGCACGGCGGCGGGTCAGACGGGGTCGTGCACGCGGACCGGCAGCTTCGGCCCTGGCACGGGTCCGGTCATCAACCTGGTTGCAGCCTTTGCCGCCAATGCGACCACGCCGCTCGTGCCTTCGGTGACCTTGTCCGGGGGCGGGGCGAGCGCTTCGGCTTCGGCCAGCG
>NZ_DAISLT010000074.1:0-13161 GCF_036820275.1 Novosphingobium sp. | reverse complement strand
AGGGCCAGCGCGCATTGCGCGCCCCCGTGTCCCGCTCCCACGATGACGACGTCTGTTTTGCTCATGGCCCGTTGAGTTCGAGCAAATTCATCTCGCGGTCAATGCTTAAGCACGGGGTACAATATCGCGCTCGCGAATCGTATAGCCTCAGTTCGCCTTGCGGGTATCGCCGTTGCCCGAAACTGCGACCAGTTCGGCCAGTCCCGCCGTCGCACCGAGTTCCACCGGCGCCACCGGCAACGTCCGCCGCCGTACCAGCGCCTCGGGCTGGTTGCGGCGGATCCAGTCCATCATGGCCTCGCGGATCTCGCAGCGCAGGTCGAACAGGGTCGGACCGTCGCGGGCACTCATCAGCAGGCGGACCTCGATGGCGCTATCCTTGCAATCGGTCACCTGAAGCACTTGCGCGCGCCGGTCCCAGAGGCGGTGGGCCTTGATCTGACGGGTATATTCCTCGCGGATCGGGCCGATTTCGGTGCCTTGATCGAGGTAGAGGACCACCGTGCCGAGAAGCTGCGAAGTGGTCTTCGTCCAGTTCTGGAAAGTGTCCTCAAGGAAGCGGTTGGAGGGGACGACGAGGCGTCTCTCATCCCACAGGCGCACGACGACGTATGTCGTGCGGATATCCTCGATGCGGCCCCATTCGCCGTCGAGGATGATAACGTCATCGATGGAGATCGGCTCGGTCATCGCCATCTGGAAACCCGCGATCAGGGCCTTGAGCGCGGGCTGCGCGGCCGCGCCCACCGCCAGCGCGGCAAGCCCGGCGGAGGCCATGAGCGTCACCCCGATTTCCCGAACGCCGGGGACAGAGGCCAGCATGCCCGAAACGGTCAGGAACACGATCAGGAAAGTGCCGATGCGGCTGAAGATCGCCAGCCGGGTACGGCGGCGACGGGCATTCCGGTTGTTCTCGACAGAGATATCGGCCCGCACCATCATCGCCTCCACGAAGGCGCGTAGCACCGCAACGGCCACCCAGCCCGTCAGCAGCGGCATGACGAAAGGCGCGAAACGCTCCCAGACGGCCTCCAGTGCCGGTGTCTCGCGCGCGGCAAGGACGACGCCCATGGCGAGGAACGCCCAGCGCGTCGGCCGATTGAGGCGGTTGACGACGATATCGTCCGCCTCGCTCGCGCTTCGGTGCGTAATGCGATGGAGAATGCGGAACAGCACCGCATGGGCCAGCAATGCGAGAGCGATGCCGAACAGGGCGGCAAGCAGGGCCGAGAGGGAGCGCTCGGCCCAGGCCGGCAGAGCGCCGAGCAGGCTTTCGAGGAACGGAACCATGGTGCTGAAACTATGCTGCACCGCAGCAGTTTCAGCGCGAGGCTCGTTTCGTCCGTGTTCCGGGGCAGTTTGGGGAAAGCAGAAGCCTCGCCCACCCATTACCGTCATCCTGAACTTGTTTCAGGATCCATCCCTCGGTTGGCTCTGCTGCCAGATTGACGAGATGTGGTGTGTTCCGGCCCACACCCGCACCACGGGTGAGATGGATCCTGAAACAAGTTCAGGATGACGGCGTGGGAGAGAACGGCCCATTCCGGACCGCCCCCTCCCTATAGCGCCTACCTTATGCCGTCAGTGCGCAGCGCCCCAGCTGCGGCCGGAGCCGATCTCCACGCCCAGCGGCACGTCCAGCTTGACCGAAGGCTCCGCCGCGCCCGCCATCACGCTGCGGATCACCTCGGAGGCCGCCGCCACATCGGCTTCGGGCAGTTCGAACACGAGTTCGTCGTGTACCTGAAGCAGCATGCGGACATGGCCGAGACCCGCCGCCGCCAATGCCGGGTTCATGCGGACCATGGCGCGCTTGATGATGTCGGCGCTGGTGCCCTGGATCGGCGCATTGATCGCGGCGCGCTCGCTGCCCTGGCGCTCGGCGCCGTTCTTGGAATTGATACGCGGGAACCAGGTCTTGCGGCCGAACAGCGTCTCCGAATAGCCGCGCTCGCGCACTTGTTCGAGGGTGTGGACGATGTAGCGCTGGATGCCCGGGAAACGCTCGAAATAGCGGTCGATCATCGCCTGCGCCTCGTCCGCCTCGGTGCCGAGACGCCCGGCGAGACCCCAGCGCGAAATGCCGTAGAGGATCGCGAAGTTGATGGTCTTGGCCCGGCCGCGCGTATCGCGGTCGACGGTGCCGAACATCTCCATGGCCGTGCGCGAGTGGATGTCCTCGCCCTGCTCGAAGGCCTCCTTCAGGCTCGGCACGTCGGCCATGTGCGCGGCAAGACGCAGTTCAATCTGCGAATAGTCGGCGGCGAGCAGGACATTGCCCGGCTCGGCCACGAAGCAGTCGCGGATCTGGCGGCCGATCTCGGTGCGGATCGGGATGTTCTGGAGGTTCGGGTCGGTCGAGGAAAGCCGCCCGGTCTGCGCGCCGACAAGGCTGTAACTCGTATGGACGCGCCCGGTCTGCGGATTGATCGCCGCCTGCAAGGCCTCGGTATAGGTCGAGCGCAGCTTGGAAAGCTGGCGCCATTCCAGCACCTTGGTGGCGACGTCGGCACCCTGCGAGGCGAGGCCTTCCAGCACCGACTGGTCGGTGGAATACTGGCCGCTCTTGCCCTTCTTGCCGCCCTTGTAGCCGAGCTTCTCGAACAGGATGTCGCCGAGCTGCTTGGGGCTGCCGATGGTGAATTCCTGCCCGACCTTGCCGTAGATCTCGCCTTCCAGCGCGCCGATGGCCTCTGCGAACTGGCTGGAGAGACCGGCCAGCTTCTCGCGGTCCACCTTGATGCCGTGGCGCTCCATCTGGGCGACGACGGGAATCAGCGGACGGTCGACACGCTCGTAGATGCGCGTGCCGCCCTCGTCCGAGAGGCGCGGCTTGAGCAGGGTGTGGAGGCGCCAGGTGACGTCGGCATCTTCCGCCGCGTAAGGCGTTGCCCGGTCGAGCGGGACTTCGCCGAAGGGAATCGCCTTCTTGCCGGTGCCGCAAACATCCTTGAACGCCATGGTCTTGTGCGAGAGGTGGCGTTCGGACAGTTCGTCCATGCCGTGGCCGCCGCCGATGCCTTCGATCTGGCGGCCCGCGTCGAGGCAGAAGCTGACGATCATCGTATCGTCCACCGGCGCCACCAGAATATCATGGCGGGCAAGGACGTTGAGGTCGTACTTGATGTTCTGGCCGACTTTCAGCACCGCATCGCTCTCCAGCAGCGGCTTGAGCATCGCCAGCGCGGTCTGGAGCGGCACCTGCTGCGGCTTTTCCGCGAACATGTCGGTGCCGCCGTGGCCGAGCGGAATGTAGCAGGCATCGTTCGGCCCGAGCGCCAGGCTGATCCCGGCAAGGTCCGCCTTCATCGAATCGAGCATCGAGGTCTCGGTATCGACGGCGACCACATGCGCGGCCAGTCCGCGCGCCACCCAGCGCTCCAGCGCCTCGACGGTCTGCACGCATTCGTAGGCGGCATAGTCTACCGCCGGCCATTCCGGCAGCGACTGCCGCGCGGCGCCTTCGGTGGGTCCGCCGGCGGCCGTGACGGGCTTGGCCGGATGAAGCTGGGTCGGCCGATCCGGGCTGCCGGTGCCGCCGTCCAGACGCTTGAGCAGGCTGGTGAAGCCATGCTTGCCGAGGAATTCCGCAAGCGGGGCGGGCGGAATCGCATCGAGCTTGAAGTCCTCCAGCGCCATCGGCAGCGTGCAGTCTTCCTTGAGCGTGACCAGCACCTTCGACAGACGGGCCTGCTCGGCCTGTTCGATCAGGCGCTCCTGAAGCTTCGACTTCTTCATCGACGGCGCCGCGGCCAGCGCGGATTCGAGATCACCGTAGTCCTGGATCAGCTTGGTCGCGGTCTTCGGGCCGACGCCGTAGACGCCGGGCACGTTATCGACCGCGTCGCCCATCAGCGCCAGCACGTCGCCCACCTTCTCGGGCGGGACACCGAACTTCTCGACCACTTCAGGAATGTCGATGCGCTGGTTCTTCATCGTGTCTAGCATGTCGACGCAACCGCCGCCGATGCCGCATTTGCCGACAAGCTGCATCAGGTCCTTGTCCGAAGACACGATGGTGACGTCCCAACCCTGCGCCGTGGCGGCGCGGGCATAGGAGGCGATGAGATCGTCCGCCTCGAAGCCCACTTCCTCGATACAGGGCAGCGAGAAGGCGCGGGTGGCATCACGGATCAGCGGGAACTGCGGGACCAGGTCCTCGGGCGGCGGCGGGCGGTTGGCCTTGTAGTCGTCATAGATATCGTTGCGGAAAGAGTGGCTTCCCGCATCGAGGATCACCGCGAGATGGGTCGGGCCGTCGGCCTTGTTGAGGTCGTCCGCCAGCTTCCACAGCATCGTCGTATAGCCGTAGACCGCGCCCACCGGGGTCCCTTCCGGGTTGGTCAGGGGCGGCAGGCGGTGATAGGCGCGGAAGATGTAGGCCGAGCCGTCGACGAGATAGAGATGCTGCTTGGAATCCATGGCACGACCCGTAGCAGCGCCGGGGCTGGCCGTCAGCAGGGCAGTGCCACGAGACGGGTGAAATCGGCCCATGACAGGAGCGGGGAACCAAATCCCTCCACGGTCGTTTGCCCGCGACTGCTTGAAACGCGGATGCGACCGGCCTAGTTTCCCGGCCCAAGGGGCGAAGCCGCCCGCATCTTACGCGGTTGGGCTCACGGGGTTTGTCTTTTCAGCAAACGCTTTTTAGCAAACGAGGGAATACCGAAAACATGCGCAAGATCGTACTCGCTGCCACTGTCGCCGTCACGGCCCTGTCGCTCGCCGCCTGCTCGGAAAAGACGCAGGACTCTGCCTCGGACACCGCGACCTCGGCCGCCAACGACTTCTCGGAAGCCGCCGAAGACGTGGGTGACAAGGTCAGCGACATCGGCGCCCAGGCCTCGGAAGCCGCCGACAACACCAAGGACGCCGCCAAGGACGCCCTGAAGAAGGCCGAAAAGACCACCGACGACATCGCCGCCGACGCAGAGAAGGCCGCCGCCGACGTCACCGACGCCGAAGGCACGCCGCACGACGGCACCGAACAGCACTGATCCTCACAGGGCAACGGGCTTCACGGCCCGGCCCGCAGGACATGAAAAAAGGCGCTTCGGATTCGGTCCGAAGCGCCTTTTTGTATTCTGGAGGCTCTTAAAACCCTCGTCATTGCGAGCGTAGCGAAGCAATTCAGAGTAGCGCAGAGTCGCTCTGGATTGCTTCGCTACGCTCGCAATGACGATCGACGGGTTGCCCGCCTCAGCGGGCCGCGGTGCGGTAAGACGAACCTTCGGCGAGATAGCCGTTGTAGATCGTGCGGGCGATGCTGGCGATCCGGGCCTCGCGGTTCGGGCGCGTACCCTGCCCGGTCACATAGATCGCCACGGCATAGGCCCGGCCGTCCGGCGTCTCGATGATGCCGATGTCGCTGGAGGTGTTGTTGAGAGATCCGGTCTTGTGCGAGACCGTGACTTCCGCCGGAAGCCCGGCGCGAATGCGGCGCTTGCCGGTGACGGTCCGGCTCATGGCGCCGAGCAGGACATCGCGGCCCTGCTTGCTCATCCACTTGCCCTGGTAGATTCCGGCCAGCAGCTCGACCACGGCGATCGGCGTGGCGCTGTCGCGCTTGTCGACGACCTTGGCCGGGTCGATGGCGCCGTCATCGCGCACGAGCGTGGCGATGTCGCGGTCGATGTGCCAGTCGTCGATTCCGGTGCGGCGCACCCAGGCATTGACCGCCGAAGGTCCGCCGACGACCTTGAGCAGGGCATCGGTGGCGTAGTTGTTGGAGCGGGTGATCATCAGCTCGATCAGCTGGCGCGCGCTCATGTAAGTGCCGGGACGAACCGGCGCGACCGAGCTGGAGAACGGCGCGGAAGGCACCGGCACCATCAGCGGAAACTCGCTGGAGAGCGTCCACTTGCCCTTGTCCACGCCTTCCAGGAAGGTTGCGGCAATGGCGATCTTGCTGGTGCTGGCCATCGGGAAGCGCTGGTTGCCGAGCACATCCACCATGCGGCCGCTCGAAAGGTCCATCGCGGCGACACCGATGCGGCCCTGCGAGGCATTCGCGACGGACGCAAGCTGCTTGCCGAAATCGCTGGAATAGGTGCGAGGGGCGCGGTCCTCGGTACCGAAGACCGAGTCGAACGAATCCTGCACATCGTTGATGCCGCCCTGGGCGCGGGCCTGCGCAGGCACTGCCGACAAGGCGCCGAGGGAAATACCACCGGCTGCCACGGCGACCGCCACGGCCGCGACCTGAAGAAAGCGCCGAGTGCCCTTGCGGCATCGCGCGATGAGTTCGCCTGCCCCGATCATATCTGCCCCGATCATGCAGATCCCACCCTAATCTCGTCCATGTTCCCGAACGGTTAACGACAATAAGGCAAAGCGCCAGTCCTGCGCGATGAAATGTATGCCCCATGCGGGCAATTGCTTAAAATCGAACAATCCTGTCGCCCAGATGAACGAATCCGTCCGGTTTGAATCACGGATACGAAAAAGGGCCGGAAGGATCGCTCCTTCCAGCCCCAATTCGCGTCGGTGACGTGAGTGGCTTAGAAGCCGCCCATGCCGCCCATGCCGCCCATGTCGGGCATTGCCGGCATGGCGGGCTTGTCGTCGGCCTTTTCGCTGATCGCCGCTTCGGTGGTGATCAGGAGACCGGCGACCGAAGCCGCATCCTGCAGCGCGGTGCGCACGACCTTGGTCGGGTCGATGACGCCGGCGGCGACGAGGTTTTCATAGACGTCGGTCGCGGCGTTGAAGCCCAGCGATTCGTCCGAACCGTCGAGCAGCTTGCCGGCGACGACGGCGCCGTCGTGGCCTGCGTTCTCGGCGATCTGCTTCAGCGGAGCGGTGATCGCCTTGCGAACGATGTCCACACCGCGGGTCTGGTCGTCGTTGATGCCGGTCAGACCGTCGAGGGCGCGCGTTGCGTAGAGCAGCGCGGTGCCGCCACCGGGGACGATGCCTTCTTCAACGGCAGCGCGGGTCGCGTGGAGAGCGTCGTCGACGCGGTCCTTGCGTTCCTTCACTTCGACTTCGGTCGCGCCGCCGACCTTGATGACGGCCACGCCGCCAGCAAGCTTGGCCAGACGCTCCTGGAGCTTCTCGCGGTCGTAGTCGCTGGTGGTGACTTCGATCTGGGCACGGATCTGCTCGACGCGGCCCTTGATGTCGTCAGCCGCACCGGCGCCGTCGACGATGACAGTGTTGTCCTTGTCGATGGTGACCTTCTTGGCCTGGCCGAGCATGCCGAGCGTGACGCTCTCAAGCTTGATGCCGAGGTCTTCCGAGATCATTTCGCCGGCGGTCAGCGTCGAGATGTCGCCCAGCATGGCCTTGCGGCGATCGCCGAAGCCCGGAGCCTTGACGGCAGCGATCTTCAGGCCGCCACGCAGCTTGTTGACGACGAGCGTGGCCAGAGCCTCACCCTCGATGTCCTCGGCGATGATCAGGAGCGGACGGCCCGACTGCACCACGGCTTCCAGGATCGGAAGCAGCGCCTGGAGCGACGAGAGCTTCTTTTCGTGGATGAGGATGTACGGGTTTTCGAGTTCGACCGTCATCTTCTCGGGGTTGGTGACGAAGTAGGGCGACAGGTAGCCGCGATCGAACTGCATGCCTTCGACGACATCGAGTTCGAATTCGAGACCCTTGGCCTCTTCGACGGTGATGACGCCTTCCTTGCCGACCTTTTCCATGGCTTCGGCGATCTTTTCGCCGACTTCCACGTCACCGTTGGCGGAGATCACGCCGACCTGGGCGATTTCCGACGAACCGGCAACGGCCTTCGAACGGCCCTTGATGTTCTCGATGACCTTGCCGACGGCGAGATCGATGCCGCGCTTCAGGTCCATCGGGTTCATGCCGGCGGCAACCGACTTCATGCCTTCGCGCACGATCGCCTGGGCGAGAACGGTCGCGGTGGTGGTGCCGTCACCGGCTGCGTCGTTGGCCTTCGAGGCCACTTCGCGCAGCATCTGGGCGCCCATGTTCTCGAACTTGTCCTTGAGTTCGATTTCCTTGGCGACCGAGACACCGTCCTTGGTGATGCGGGGAGCGCCGAAGCTCTTCTCGATCACGACATTGCGGCCCTTGGGGCCCAGGGTCACCTTGACGGCGTTGGCGAGGGTGTCGACGCCGGCGAGAATGCGTTCACGCGCGTCGCGGCCGAACTTTACGTCCTTGGCTGCCATTTTGAATTCCTTTGATTTCGTCATCCCAGCGGAAACTGGGACCGCTATCGGTTTGAACTGTCTCTGCGATGTTCCGTCAGAACACCGCGATCCTGATTTTCATCAGGATCTCCGTGATCGGCTCAGCCGATCACTCCGAGGATGTCCGATTCCTTCATGATCAGCAGGTCTTCACCGCCAACCTTGACTTCGGTGCCCGACCACTTGCCGAACAGCACGCGGTCGCCAACCTTGACGTCGAGGGGAGTGATGGTGCCGTTTTCAGCGCGAACGCCGGTGCCGACGGCGACGATTTCGCCTTCAGCCGGCTTTTCCTTGGCGCTGTCGGGGATGATGATGCCACCGGCCGTCTTTTCTTCGGCCTCGACGCGGCGCACGAGAACACGGTCGTGCAGCGGGCGGAAAGTCATGGGGATCTCCCTTATCCTACGAACTAAAAGGGCAAGAAACTGGAATTGGCACTCACACTAAGAGAGTGCCAACGGCCGTGGATATGGTTCGACCCAGTAGCGGCGTCAAGCGCAGGCCCGGCAAAAATTTCTCATCCGGTATGCATGCAGGATGAGACGAGAGCGTTACACCCGGTCGAGATGGAACTCTTCGCGCCAGTGCCAGCGGGCGATCAGCATCACCGCCGCCACGGTCAGGCCGACCGCGAGGCCGATCCACACGCCCACGCCTTCCAGCGGCGTGAACAGGCCCAGCACGGCGGACGTGGCGAACCCGGCGGCCCAGTATCCGAACAGGGCGATGGCCATCGGCACACGGGTATCCTGGATCCCGCGCAGCGCGCCTGCGGCCACCGCCTGAAGCCCGTCGGTGAGCTGGAATATCGCCGCCACGAACAGGAAATGCAGCGCGAAGCCCACGAGGACCGCATTCTGCGGCGCCTCCACATCGACATAGGCCGAAAGAATGAAGCGCGGCGCCAGCAGCATCGTCGAGGCCGAGACGACCATGAAGATCATCGCCACGGTGATCGCCGCCCAGCCCGCCTGTCCGACAGCAACCCGGTTCCCCGCCCCGAAGTGATAGCCGACCCGGATCGTCGCCGCCTGCCCGACGCCGAACGGCACCTGGAAGGCGAAAGCGGCGATCTGCAAGGCCACGGTGTGGGCAGCCAGTTGCGCCTCGCCGAGACGGCCCATCAGGAAGGCGGCGCCGCTGAACAGGCCGCCCTCGGCGATCAGCGTCGCGGCGATCGGCAGGCCGAGCGCGAGGATCTGGCGCAGACGCTGCCATTCGGGCCGCCAGATGCGTCCGAACACATGGTAACGCCGCAACCTGCGGTCGCTGCGGATGGCCAGGGCATAGGCGAGCACCATGACGCTCGCGGTGGTGATGCTGGCAAGCGCCGAGCCCATCAGGCCAAGCGCCGGAAAACCGAAGTGACCGAAGACCAGCACATAGTTGCCCAGGGCATTCACGCCGATCGCCAACGCGGTGATGACGGTCGCGAAGATCGGCCTGCCGAGCGCGGACACGAACGTCCGCAGCACGTTGGCGATCGTCATCGGCAGCACGGCGATCGAGACGATCTTGAGGAAATGCGCGGCGAGGCCTGCGACTTCCGGCTCCTGGCCGGTGACTTCCATCAGCCAGTCGCCGAACTGCGAGATCGCGATGGCGCCGAGGCTGAACAACACCGCGATCCAGAGCGCCATGCGCGCGGAACGGCGCACTTCGCGCACCGAAGTCGAGCGGCGGCCGATCTCGGCGGCGATCAGCGGGGCGACCGCGCCGGTCACGCCGTTGATGCCCATCATCATCAGCGCGACGATCGCGATGGCGAGGCTCGATGCCGCCAATGCCTGCTGGCCGAGGCGAGCGACGAAGATCACGTCGGTGGCGAAGACCGCCATCTGCAGGAGATTGGCGAGCGCGAGCGGTCCCGCAAGGCGCAGGGTCGCGCCGAGTTCACTCCGAAAAGTGGATGGCCGAAAAGTGGATGGCCGAAAAGTCGAAGGAAGTTGCTGTGTCGCCATTATCGGCAGGGTCGATAGGCGAGGGGACCGGCAAGCGAAAGGAAATTCCTGCCGGTCGTCGGCGGCGATTTGCGCTCGATCATGGGCTTTCCATCCCGGCTCGTGTCGAATAGGGACCGCCCGCGCTGGAGGAACCATGACACCTGCTCGTCTGACTATTGCCGCCCCCCTGCTCTTCCTCGCCGCCTGCGGCGGTTCGGATCAGGACACATCGGAAACTGCCCCCGCCTCGCCCGCTACGGCAACTTCGCCGCAGGCCTCCACCTCGAACGCGCCTGCGGCCTTCGCCACCTGCCGCTCCTGCCACTCGGTGGAACCGGGCAGGAACGGTGTCGGGCCATCGCTGTTCGGGATCGTCGGCACCAAGGCCGGAGACGTGCCGGGCTACAACTTCAGCCCCGCGCTGAAGGCCTCGGGCGTGACCTGGGACCGCCAGACGCTCGACACCTGGCTTCAGGGACCGATGAAGATGGTTCCCGGCACCAAGATGGTCATCGGCGTGCCCAATCCCGAGAAGCGCAAGGAAGTCATCGACTACCTTGAATCCCTGAAGTGACGCTCCGCCTTACACGGATGGCGCGTTTCAGCCGGTGTAGAGCATGGCCACGTCGCAGCGCTCGTAACGGGCGCCGTAGTCCGCCATGATCCCGGCATCGTGCCGGAAGCCCAGCTTCTCGTAGAGGTGGATCGCCGCCTCGCAGCGCTTGTTGGTCAGGAGATAGAGCTTCTCCGCCCCCATCGCGCCTGCCCGCTCGATCATCGCGTCGAGCAGGAATTCCCCGGCCTTGAGACCGCGGGCCGAGGCACGCACGCCCATCTTGGTCAGTTCGAAGGCCCCCTCCCCGGTCTTCTGCAAGGCGCACGTGCCGACCACGCCCAGACCCTGCGCCTCGACGAAGAGGATCGTGCCGCCCGGTGCGACGATGCAGCGCTGCGGGTTTTCCAGCACCTCGCGGTCGGTCGGTTCGAGGCGGAACATCGTCTCGATCCATTCCGCGTTGATATCGTGGAAGTCCCGCGCCCGCTCTTCGCTGAATTCGCGGATGGCGAGGACCGGCGGCTTCAACCGACCGTAGCGCTCCAGCATCGGGGATTCGTCCATCGCCGCCTCGACCCGTGCCACCAGCGCCAGCAAGGCATCGGTCTCGCCGCCGCACATCTCGTCCACCGCCAGGCCAACGCCCGGCCAGACGTGCATCCTCACGCGGGCCATCGCTTCCTGCCCCGCCGCCGTCAGCGAGACGTGGCGCTGGCGAAGGTCGCTGCCCTGCACCGTCTGCACCAGTTCCAGCGCCGCCAGCTGCCCGATCGCGCGGGTGACGCCGGGCTGGCTTGAGCCGATGGCCTCGGCAAGTTGCCCCACCGTCAGCGGCCCTTCTTCCAGCGCCGCCAGCAGGCCCATCTGTCCGGGCTGGGCCTGAACCCCCGCCGCCTGGATGATCTGCGCGGCGTCGCCCTGAAGACGCTCGGCAAGGCGCTTGAGGCGGCTGCCCAGCAGGACACCGCGATGGTGGGCGATCACATCGGTCACAGTTACCTCCATATCACGTTATATATCGCGTTATGGATAATCACTTCAGGCGTCAAGCGGGCAAAGTAAAAGGGCGGCTCCGAAGAGCCGCCCTTCCCTGTTCGTCTGCTCGGAAGAACCGAGAAGATCGATAATCGGCGCGGACCAAGGCCCGCAGCAGATTACTTGAGCTCGACGGTGCCGCCGGCTTCTTCGATCTTCTTCTTGATTTCTTCGGCTTCAGCCTTCGAAGCGCCTTCCTTGACGGCCTTCGGAGCGCCTTCGACGAGAGCCTTGGCTTCAGCCAGGCCCAGACCGGTGATGGCGCGGACTTCCTTGATGACGTTGATCTTCTTGCCACCGTCGCCGGTGAGGATCACGTCGAATTCGGTCTTTTCTTCGACGGCGGCGGCTTCACCGGCCGGGGCAGCAGCCACGGCAACGGCAGCAGCGGCGGAAACGCCCCATGCTTCTTCGAGAGCCTTGGCGAGGTCAGCGGCCTCGAGGACGGTCAGCTGCGACAGTTCTTCAACAAGCTTGGCGATATCGGCCATGATTATAACTCCTGATCTGTGGTCCCGAAGACCGCCTCATGCGGCAACGGGATAAATCGTAAGAAAAGTTTTGCTTAAGCTTAGGCTCAAGCAGCCTTGTCGGCGTAGGCAGCGAAGACGCGCGCCAGCTTGGCCGCCGGAGCGGTCTGCAGCTGGGCGATCTTGGTCGCCGGAGCCTGAACGAGGCCGATGAGCTTGGCACGCAGTTCGTCGAGCGACGGCATCGAGGCGAGAGCCTTGACACCGGCAGCATCCAGAACCTGCGAACCCATCGAGCCGCCGACGATCTCGATCTTGTCGGTCGTCTTGGCGAAATCGACGACGGCCTTGGCAGCTGCGACGGGGTCCACCGAAGTGGCGATGGCCGTCGGGCCGCTCAGGAAGTCGCCGATACCGACATAGTCGGTGTCCGCGATGGCAAGCTTGGCAAGACTGTTCTTTGCAACCTTATAGGTAGCACCGGCGTCACGGATCTTGCCGCGCAGGGCGGTGGACTGAGCCACCGTCATGCCGAGGTTGCGGGTGATGACCACCACGCCGACCTCGTTGAAGACCGCGTTGAGCTGGGCGACCGAATCGGCTTTCTGCAAACGATCCATGCCTTACTCCTTCACATGTGACCGTTTGGAACTTGCGTTCCGCACGGCCGGCTACGTTTGTCCGAAGCGCTGATGCACTCCGGGCGGGTCCGTTGGCGATGGGGAAGGAGTTTTCGGGTCGAAACCCGAATGGACACCACGCTCATGAGCGAGGGCCGGAAAATTTCCTGTTCCCCGTCTAGGCTGGAAATTAAGCCCTCGCAAATCGAGGACACCAACTGTCTCGGACGGATGAACGATGGGCCGAAACCCAACGGTTCGGGCGCGCTCCTGAAGGAAAGCGCGCCCGAAGTCAAGCGATTCGGCTCTGTTTGGAAAATGCCCAAGGGGGGCATTTTCCTGCGGCACCGGCCCACGCCCCCACCCGAC
>NZ_DAISLT010000073.1:0-13211 GCF_036820275.1 Novosphingobium sp. | reverse complement strand
CCCACCAGTAGTTCACGAGGATGTTGACCGGATCGAGCGCTTCCACCTGATGCCACCACAACTTGGGCAGATAGAGCGCTTCTCCTGGCCCAAGTTCGACGACACATGCCTTGGCTCGCGCTTCGGCAAAGCGCGGATATCGGCCATCCACGTCATCCAACCCCGCCGCCATCGAAACCGGCTGACCGGATAGAGTGTGATCGATCGGTCCGATATAGAGGTCACCGATCGCTTCGGGCGGATAGAGCGTGAAGCGCCGCCGGCCGGCAACCACGCACGCTAGATTGTCGTAGGAATCGTAGTGGCAGGCCGTCGTCGACCGGTTGCCGAGCCACAGGCGCGGCCGGACCCCATCGGCCAGCAACGCGCACGGATTCTGTGCGGCAAAAGCGGGAAAGTAGGAATCGGCTGGAAGTGAGCCCACATAACCGGTTTCCAGCGGGACGGACGCATTGTGACGAATACGCTCCAGCGCCTCCCTGACTTCCAACACCTTGCGCGAGAAATTGAAGCTCCCCGGATTCTCTCCATAGTGATACCGGCCATCCAGCGCGATCGGCGCCGAAAAATACTCCGCCGTCAGCCCGGCATCCCGTTCGGAGAGATAGGTAAGCGCCTCATCGGCGCTCGCTTGCGCCGCCGCGTAGAGCGGCCAGTCATCACCGACGCCCCGCACTACGACCGGACGGCATTCGCGCGTCAACGCAGCCAAGCCAGCGGCGTCTCCGATCTCCGCGACATCGATTTGGGCTATCCCGCCGATCATCGCTGGCAAGGTTCAAACCGAAACCAAGTGCTCGTTACGTCGCCGTGACATCAGCGCGATGTGCTGGAGCGATGCCGACATGGCATAGGCGATCTGCAAATGACCAGCTCGCAGGAGACGCAGCGAGGACGCGTCATCCAGGTCCGCAATCGCATCGAGGCTGACCGTATAAAGCCCATCCAGTCGCAAACGCTCGCCGTCGTCGAAACTCAGCGAAATATCGATCGGCTCGATCAGGCGATGGGCGACCAGTTCCGCGATGAAAAGGTCCGTGCCTGCACTTGCGGATATCAGCCTTCCAAGCGCCCTTTGCGCTGCCGTCAGTGAGGGCGTCGGCTGGCCATGCTGGTCGAACAGCAATTCTCCCTGGTCTTCGGCAAAGCGACGACTGTCACGGTCGAGAGCGATATGTTCGCCAACTGCGAAAAACCCTTCCCGATCCCACTCCATCGGTAGGAACGACGGCTTCCCATCCGGTCGTTCGATCAAGAGTTCCCGTTCTTTGAAGCCCATCAATGCGCCGATATAAAAGGCTCCCGTTTCCGCATGTTTGGAAAGCAGTAGCGGGCAGGAAGCGGCGGCCATGACGATCTCGTCGAGTACCACTCTGACGAAGGAGCCAACCGTTCGTTCCGCCGCCACGGCCCGGACTGTGGCATGTTTATCACTGCTGAGCAGTTCCATTTTGGACACGTGCTTCTCCCATCCCTTTTTGCCGCGATCGGTCTCGCGGGTTAACGGCTCTTTTCTTACCTTTTTCGCCGCTTTTCCAGTTTGCCGCCCAGCCCCACAATTTCTCTTGATCGGCTGTTTCGATAGCGCTACCATTTGACACACAAAAAGAGAAGACAGGGAAGAGGATGAAAATTTCGCCGAAAGGCCGAAATCTTTGCATCCTGATTTGAATTTAGATTGTCACCGATGCGCGAAAGCTTCCGGACAAGGGCGGAGCATAATCTGAATTGGGGAGGATCATGGCATTTCAACATTTTCACGCAGCAACCATTGCGCATCGAGTCGTTTTTGCGGCAACGCATCTGTAACCGCCAAGACTTCGTAATACGGTTCTAAGTGACTGGCGCCGCCGACATATGGCCGGCGCTCAGGATATTCGTTTCTCGGTCGTGATTACAGGTGGTCAACGCTGCCGTGATTGACATCCATGTGTGCAGCCATGAATTCTTCACGTCACTTTATGATAGCGCTACCATAATCGATGGTGATTTATATTTTTTCACGAAATTCCTCACAATTACAAATGTTTATGGTTAATTACATAAAACAATAATACATGATCGCTGGCGTATAAATAATATCCGGCTTTCGGGCGAGACATTGTCTGAACAAGGGGAGGATCATGATGTCCAGATTCAATCGCGCACCTGCGACAAGAAAGCGCGTAATACTTGCTACTGCCGCAAGCCTGATGGCTTTATCGATAGCCGGAACAGCCGCTGCGCAAACCGCTGATCAGACGGGCAGGGAGAAAGGCAACGAGACGGAACCCAGCACGAGCGATATTATCGTCACCGGTATCCGCGGTTCCCTTCAGCGCAATCTTGACATCAAGCGCGAATCCTCGGGTGTCGTCGATGTCATTTCAGCGGAAGATATCGGCAAATTCCCGGATTCGAACGTGGCCGCGTCGCTTCAGCGCCTGCCGGGCGTTTCCATCCAGCGGTCTGGCTCCAGAGGCGAGCCGCAGGGCATTTCGGTCCGCGGTTTCGCCGGAGATTTCAACGAAACTCTGATCGATGGCCGGCGCATCTCGACTGCCGCCGGTGGGCGTTCGGTCGATTTCACGACTGTCGGCGCAGACTTCGTGGGGCAACTCGCCGTCTACAAGACGCCCGATGTGTCGCTTTCCAGCAGCTCGATCGGTGCGACGCTCGACATCGCCTATCCCAAGCCGTTCGACAAGCCGGGCACGCGCGTGGCGCTGAGCGCTTCCGGTTCCCTTCAGGACGAGGCCGGCAAGATCGTACCCACCGTAGGCGGGCTCTTCAGCACGACTTTCGCGGACGATACGATGGGTCTCCTCGTCGACGCCATCTACACCCGGCGCGACACCCAGACCAACCGCGTTTTCGTATCCGGCTGGCAGGGCGGCAAGTTCGCACCATGCCAACTTGCCGGCAGCACGGCCGCCAGTTGCAGCCCGGCCGATGCCGGTAGCGATCCGAGTCAGGTAAAAAGCGTAAACGGCTGGTATGCCCAGCAGTATGGCGCCGACCAGCGCTATACCAAGGATGAGCGCATCGACGGCCGCATCGCCTTCCAATGGCATCCATCCGACGATGTCATGTTGACCATCGACGACAATTATTCGCGTCAGAAGGTCGTCACTGACATTGCCGGCTTCGGCATCTGGTTCAACCAGGGCGACATGCGGAACGTCGAACTGGACGGCAATGGCACCGCGATCAACTTCCTCCAGGCAGGCTCGCCCACCGACTTCACGGCAGGCACCGACACGGCGGTCCTAGAGACCAACCAGATCGGCGCAAACCTCAAATGGAACGCGACCGAAAACCTGACCTTCGATGCCGACGCCAGCTATTCCAAGAGCCGGCTCAATCCCGATGGCCAGATCAGCAGCGAAAACGGCGACATCGGCTACGGCGGCCTGCTGGGAACGACGCTGGGCGTCAGGGTGAACGGCAAAAGCAGCAACGCTTTCCCCGAACTCACGACTTACGGACCGAACGGGAACCAGGCCCTCTGGACCGACCAGTCGATCATCGGATCGCACGTTACCGTTCGCCAGCAGCAGCTGAACAGCGATGAGATCAAGCAGTTCCGCCTCGGCGCGACCTGGAAGCAGGACGATCTCACCATCAAGATCGGCGCGCGGTACATGGAGGACGAGTTTTCGCTGGAGAACCGGAACACATTCGCCAACAATTACTGGCAGGCCTATGCGGGCTACGGAGCGCCCTCGGGCCGCACCACCGGCGTTCCCATTCCCGCAAGCCTCATCCAAGGCACGATCGGCACCGGCAAATGGATACCGGGCTATTCCGGCAATCTCCCGCCGGTCCTGCTCAAATATGATGCGCGCGCCTATCAGCAGTATCTGGAAAGCCTGTGGAAGGGTGCGGGCGCCACGCCGGGCTACAATGACGGCTGTTGCGACGGTTTCAATGGAACGCTCGATCTGGCTCTGGATCCCGGCAGCGTCCAGCGCATCGTCGAAAAGAGCTGGTCGGCCTGGATCGGCGTGAACTTCAAGACCGAGATCGCGGGCATGCCGTTCCGCGTCAATGCCGGTGGCCGCGAGGAAATCACCAAGGTGGTTTCGGCAGGCATCGGGCGCCTCCCCACCTCGATCGTCGGCAGTTCGGCGGACCCGACTTTGCTCACCGTAGAGTTTACCGACTCCCAGCCGGTCTCGACGAGCAGCAGCTATTCCTACTTCCTGCCCGCCCTGGACGTGAAGCTGGAACTGACCGACAGTTTCCACTTGCGCTTCGATGCCTCGCGGACGTTGACACGGCCGGCGCTCAATACCTTGACGCCCGTTCTCAATGTCGGCAGCGGGCAGCGCGTGGGCGCGCTTACCGCCACGGGGGGCAATCCTTCCCTCAAGCCCTATCTGGCCGACAACTTCGACTTCGCCGCGGAATGGTACTACCAGCCGAATTCCTATGCCGCAGTGAACGTCTTCATCAAGGACGTGTCGAACTTCATCGTCGCGGGAACGCAGCGCCAGTCGATCAACGGCGTCATCGATCCCACTACGGGCCAGCCTGCGGTCTTCACCGTTTCGCAGCGCGTGAACGGTCCATCGGCGACGGTCAAGGGCGTCGAACTGGCATGGCAGCATGTCTTTGGAGACAGCGGCTTCGGTTTCAACGCCAACGCCACATTCGTCGAAACCAACAAGCCCTATGATCGCGACGACTTGTCCACCAGCGGCTTTGCCGTGACGGGGCTGGCCAATTCCGCCAACCTCGTCGCGTTCTACGACAAGAACGGCTTCGAATTCCGCACGGCGGTCAACTGGCGCGACAAGTATCTGCTCCAGTTCGGTCAGGCCCAGAACAACTCGGCCTTCGGCGCAGAGCCGACGTTCGTGAACTCCAGCCTCCAGATCGATCTCAGCACGAATATCAGGCTGACCGATCAATTCAGCGTCTTCGGAGAGGCGCTGAACATCACGAACGAAACGCTGAGCACTTATGGCCGCTTCAGTAACCAGTTGCTGGACGTCTATGGATATGGCCGGCGCTTCACGGCGGGCGTTCGCTACCGCTTCTAACCCTGTCTCGCCCTGGAAGGGATGCCGACCGGCATCCCTTCCCTTTAACAAGGTGGCATCAGCATGGTTCATCCCATCCGCAACATCGTCATCGTGGGCGGCGGCACTGCGGGATGGTTGACGGCCGGCGTCATTGCCGCGCGGCACCGGACGCGCATCGGCAAGGACCTGACCGTCACTTTGGTCGAATCCCCCAATATTCCCATAATCGGCGTCGGCGAAGGTACCTGGCCTACCTTGCGCACGACCCTGTCGCGCATGGGCGTATCGGAAACCGACTTCGTCCGCGAATGCGACGCGGCCTTCAAGCAAGGCGCCCGTTTCGCCCGCTGGACCACCGGCAGGGCCGATGACGGTTATTATCACCCGCTCATGCTCCCGCAGAATTTCGGTCAGGTGAACCTCGCCCCGCACTGGCTGGCGGACGAGACCGACGAGAGTTTCTGCGACAACGTCTGTGCCCAAGGCCGCATCTGCGACGACGGATTGGCACCCAAGACGATCGCGACGGCCGAATACGACGGTCTGGCCAATTACGCCTATCACCTGGATGCCGGGAAATTCGCGCCTTTCCTGCAGAAACACTGCTGCGAGAAGCTCGGCGTTCGTCATGTCCTTGCCGATGTCGAGCACGTGAAAATGAAGGACGATGGCGAGATTCGAGCGGTGGGTACCGCACAGGCCGGCGAGATCGAGGGCGATCTCTTCGTCGATTGCACCGGCTTCAAGGCGCTGCTGATCAGTGGCGCGATGAACGTGCCTTTCAGGGACTGCGGCGACGTCCTGTTCTGCGACACTGCGCTTGCCATGCAGATCCCTTACGATCTGCCGGACGATCCGATCGCATCGCATACCGTTTCCACCGCCCAGAGTGCCGGATGGATCTGGGACATCGGCATCCAGACACGGCGCGGGATCGGCCATGTCTTTTCCAGCAGCCACATCACCGACGAACAGGCGGAACGGGAATTGCGCGCCTATATCGGCCCGGCGGCAGACCGCCTCGATGCCCGCAAGATCAAGATCCGCTCGGGGCATCGCGAGACCTTCTGGAAAGGCAATTGCGTTGCGGTGGGGCTGGCCGCCGGTTTTCTGGAGCCGCTCGAGGCCTCTGCCATCGTCCTTGTCGAACTCTCCGCCAAGATCATCGCTGAACAGATGCCCGCCTGCCGCGAAGTGATGGATATTGTCGCATCGCGCTTCAATGCGACGACCCAGTATCGCTGGGGGCGCATCATCGATTTCCTGAAACTCCACTATGCGCTGACGCAGCGCACCGACAGCGATTTCTGGCGCGACAATCGGCGCAAGGAGAGCATTCCCGAGCGGCTGCAGGAATTGCTTCTGCTCTGGCAGTACCAGTCGCCCTGGTTCCATGACGAGTTCGACCGCGTGGAGGAAGTCTTCCCCGCCGCAAGCTACCAATACGTACTTTACGGAATGGGCTTCCGCACCCACGTCGATTCCGCCGGACTGATGCGCGACGCGGCACTTGCCGGCCGCGCTCGCCGCGAAAATGCCGCCGCGACCGCCCGCTTGCGGTCCGCCCTTCCCCGCCATCGCGACCTCATCGACAAGATCGTCTCCTACGGATTGCAGCCGGTCTGACCGGCGGCAGTCCATGCCGTTTACGCAGCGTCTTTCCCTCTGTCGGCCATATCCGTCGGTTCACCACCGAACCTTCGGGATCAAACATTCATTTTTCCTTCGCCGGGCGCGGCAAGGAATCCTTGGGAAAACAGACATGAAGACCGCTTTTGTCCTGCGCGCGGCCGCCGCAATGCTGTGCCTGACGACCTCCCCTCTCGCCCATGCCCAGGCGGCCGATCCCTGGGCTGAAGCCGATGCCAAGGCGCGCGCCATCGTCGGCAAGCTGACGCTCGATGAGAAAGTCGCGCAACTGCTGAACACCGCACCCGCCATCCCGCGCCTCGGCATTCCGGCCTACAACTGGTGGACGGAATCGTTGCACGGCGCGATCGGCGCCGTGCCTACGACCAACTTCCCCGAGCCCATCGGCCTTGCCGCCACGTTCGACGCGCGGCTCATCCAGAACGTCGCTTCGGCCATCAGTACCGAAGTCCAGGCGCTGCACACGCTGGGCCGCCAGACCGGACATCTCGGCCGCATCGGCACGGGGCTCGATACCTGGTCGCCCAACATCAACATTTTCCGCGATCCGCGCTGGGGGCGGGGCCAGGAGACGTATGGCGAGGATCCTTTCCTCACCGCCCATATCGGCGTCGCCTTCATTCGGGGTATCCAAGGCGACAATCCCGACCTCCCCAATGTCGTCGCCACCCCCAAACACTATGCCGTGCACTCGGGCCCCGAACCGAGCCGCCACACCGACAATATCTTCGCGACCAAGCGCGACCTGGAGGATACGTATCTCCCCGCCTTCCGCGCAGCGATCGTGGAGGGCAAGGCCGGCTCGATCATGTGCGCCTACAACCGCGTCGACGGCGAGCCGGCCTGCGGCAGCCCCATGCTGCTGACCGACTACCTTCGCGGCGCCTGGGGATTCAAGGGCTATGTCGTGTCGGACTGCGATGCCGTGGTCGATATCTACGACCATCACAAATACGCCCCGGACGCAGCCACCGGCGTCGCCGTCGCCCTGCGCCGCGGCGTCGACAGCGAATGCAACAACGCGACACTCGGTGGCAAGGCCGATCTGGGTGAGCGCTACAAGGAGTCGCTGGCGAAAGGCCATATCAGCACCGAGGACATAGACACTGCCCTTGTCCGCCTCTTCTCCGCACGCCTTCGCAACGGCGACCTACCGGGTCTCTCGGCCCGCAAGCCCAACGCGACGCCGGTCAAGGCGATCGGCACGCCCGAGCACCAGGCGCTCGCTCTTGAAACCGCGGAAAAGAGCCTTGTCCTGCTCAAGAACGACGGCGTGTTGCCGCTGAAGCCCGGAACCAGGATCGCCCTCGCCGGGCCACTGGCGGATGCGACCCGCGTGCTGCGCGGCAACTACAGCTCGGCCCGAAGCGCGCCGCCGGTCTCGGTCGCGGATGGCCTGCGGCAGGCCATGCCGGGCGCCGCCGTCACGCTGATCCCCTTTTCCCCCTCCATCACCGACGGCGATCTCGTCCCCGGCACCGCCCTGCTCACGCCCGACGGCAAGCCCGGCATCAAGGCGGAATACTTCAACGCCGCCGGCAAGGATCGGTATGACGCGAAGCCGGTGCTGACCCGCACCGAAGACAGCATCGTGTCCCGCGCCGCCGAGTTCAGGCAAGTGGCAAACGAGCACAAGGTTGTCTGGACCGGCTATCTCGTCGCCCCCGAAACCGGCCTTTATCGCCTTGCGCTGACAGGGGTGAAGGGCGAGGTCTCCCTGAACGGCAAGCCGGTCGTGTCCGCCACCGACTATTCGGGCTGGGCAGAGCCTCTCAAACTCACCGAAATACGCATGACCAAGGGCGAGGGCTACGCCGTGCGTCTTCAGGCACAGAGCGGCATTCCCGCCGCGCCGGCCATCTTCTGGAAGCGCGTCACTGACAATCTCGATCGCGATCTTCTGGCGGGCGCCCGGGATGCGGACGTCATCGTCGCCGTGGTGGGGCTGACCTCCGATCTGGAAGGCGAGGAAATGCCGGTCAAGGTCGTAGGATTCGAAGGCGGAGACAAGACCACGCTCGACCTGCCGGCCGACCAGCGCGCGTTCCTGGAAAAGGCGAAGGCAACCGGCAAGCCGCTGGTCGTCGTCGCGATGAACGGCAGCGCCATCGACTTGTCCTGGGCGAAGGACAATGCTTCCGCGATCCTGGAGACCTGGTATCCCGGCCAGTCGGGCGGCCGCGCGGTCGGCAACGTTCTTTCCGGAAAGACCGATCCTGGGGGACGCCTTCCGCTCACCTTCTACAAGAGCGTGAACGATCTTCCGCCCTTTGCCGACTATGGCATGGATGGCCGCACTTATCGCTATTTCAAGGGCGCGCCGGTCTATCCCTTCGGACACGGCCTCAGCTACACGCGCTTCACCTACACACGGCCGCTGATCGAGCCGGTCGGCGGTGCCGTTGAGAACGGGATCAAGGTCGTCACGCAGATCACCAACAGCGGCGGGCGTGCGGGCGAGGACGTCGCCCAGCTCTACATCACCCCTCCGGCCTTCGAAGGGGCACCGCGACTGGCGCTGCGCGGCTTCGAGCGCGTCTCGCTGAAGCCTGGCGAAACCCGGTCGATCGAATTCACCCTGTCTCCTCGCGACCTGAGCTTCGTCACGATGGCAGGCGAGCGTGCACTCATCCCCGGCGATTACCGCCTCAGCATCGGCAGCGGGCAGCCGGGCACCGAAAGCCCGGTCCAGACCGCCACCTACAACATCTCCCGCTCGGTGGCGCTGCCCAAATAAGCGGTTTGCCTCGGATTTTTCGAGAGGACGTTCGATGATCAAGACCTTGCGCCGCACGACCGCCGCGCTTCTCCTGTGCGCCAGCGCGCTCGCCGGCGGCACTGCCCTCGCCGATACGGACGGCCAGCCGACCATGGCCACCGTCCATGCCGACCGTCCCGGTCCGGTCTATGACAAGCGGATCTTCACCCAGTTCGCCGAGCATCTCGGCACCGGCATCTACGGCGGTCTGTGGGTCGGCAACGACAGGTCGATCCCCAATACCAACGGCTTCCGCAACGACGTGATCGCCGCGCTGCGCAACCTGGCCGTACCCATGATCCGTTGGCCGGGCGGCTGTTTCGCCGACGAATATCACTGGCGGGAAGGGATCGGTCCGAAAGCCGGACGCCCTGTAAAGGTCAACACCAACTGGGGCGGCGTAACCGAATCCAATGCGGTTGGTACGCACGAATTCTTCGAGTTGCTGCGGCAGGTCGGGGCGGAGGCCTATATCTCCGGTAATGTCGGCAATGGCAGCCCGCAGGCCATGGCGGAATGGGTCGAATACATGACCGCGCCCGCCGGCAGCCTGGCCGAGGAGCGCGGCCGCAACGGTCGCAAGGAGCCCTGGGCGCTCCCAGCCTTCGGCATCGGCAACGAACTGTGGGGCTGCGGCGGCAACATGCGCGCCGAATATGCCGCGGATGTCACGAAACGCTACGCCACGTTCCTGAAAGTGCCGGCGGGCAAAACGATCGTGAAGATCGCGTCCGGAGCCAATGGCGACGATTATAACTGGACCGAAGTGATGATGCGGGAGGCGGGCAAGCATCTCGACGCGCTTTCACTTCATTACTACACCATTCCCCAGGGCGGATGGCCGCCGAAGGCCGATCCGGTCAATTTCGACGAAACCGCCTGGGCCGATACACTCGCTGCGACCTGGCGCATGGACGAACTCATTTCCGGCCATGCAAAAGTAATGGACAAATACGACCCGCAGAAACGCGTGTTCCTGGCAGTCGACGAATGGGGCACCTGGTATGCCCCCGATCCCGGCACCAACCCCGGCTTCCTACGGCAGCAGAACACGTTGCGCGACGCGCTGGTCACCTCGGTCAATCTCGACATTTTCGCCAGGCATGCCGACCGTGTGCGGATGAGCGCCATCGCGCAGATGGTCGACGTCTTGCAGGCGATGATCCTGACTGACGGGCGCAAGATGGTTCTCACGCCCACTTATCACGTCTTCGAAATGTACAAGCCCTGGCGGGACGCCACCGTCCTCCCGATCGACTTGACGACACCCTGGTACAACAAGGGCAAGTTCGTGATGCCGGCGGTCAGCGGATCGGCGGTGCGGGGCAAGGACGGCAAGGTTCATGTCGGCCTGTCCAACCTCGATCCCGCGCAGCCCAATACCGTCACGGTGAAGCTGGAAGGCCTTGCCCCCGCGAGCGTCTCCGGCCGCGTCCTGACCGCCGATGCGATCAACGCCCACAACAGCTTCGATGCGCCCGAAGCCATGAAGCCCAGGGCTTTCAACGGCGCGCAGCTAGGCGGCGATACGCTGACCGTCACCCTGCCGCCGAAGTCGGTGGTGGTGCTGGATCTGCAATAAGGACGACGCGCAAGCCGTCGTCCACACGAGAGGAGAGGGATCATGAAACAGGCAATGAAGCACCCGTCACGCCGGCAGTGGGTTTACCGGCTGTGCCTGGGACATCTGGCAGCGATCGCCGTAGCCGTAGCCGTAGCCGTAGCCGTAGCCGTAGCCGTAGCCGTAGCCGCCGCCATCGCCCCGAGTCTTGCCCAGGCACAGGAAGACAAGGACAAGATGACCCCGATCGCCACGCCGGCACAAACCGGCGCGATCGAACTCGGCACTGGTCCTCTGCCAGGCGCCACAGCCCGGGAAAGCTGGCACCGTCAATATGGCAGCGAGTTTGCCCGTAACGTTACCGTCGCGACGCTGACCCCTTTCCTGCCCGATCCCGCCAAGGCATCGGGTGCCGCAATCATCGTGGCACCGGGTGGTGGTTTCCGCACCCTCTCGATGGACAATGAGGGCTACGATGTCGCGCGTGCCCTCGCCGCCAAGGGTATCGCGGTCTTCGTCATCAAGTATCGCCTGCGCCAGACGCCTGCCGACATGGCCGGGTTCGAAAAGTCGATGCAGGACATGTTTACCGGCGCCGCCCGCGCACCACTTCCCGCGGCCAACAACGCTGCGATGGACCTCGCGCCCCAGCTGGCCGATTCCACCGCCGCCTTCCGGCTGATCCGCAACCGCGCGGGACAATGGCACATCGATCCCGATCGCATCGGCATGATCGGGTTTTCCGCCGGAGCCATGCTGACGATGGCCACCACCTTGGCCACGAAAGACGCCAGGCCCGCCTTCATCGGCAATATCTACGGCCCGCTTGGCAGCATGGCGGTGCCGAAAGACGCTCCGCCGATGTTCGCAGCCATCGCTGCGGACGACCCTTTGTTCGGTAACCGCGACTTCAAGCTGATCGACGATTGGCGCGCGGCCAGGCGACCGGTGGAATTCCACCTTTACGAGCGCGGTGGGCATGGGTTCGGCATGTACCCGAAGGCTACGACCAGCACCGGCTGGTTCGACGCCTTCGTCCGGTGGCTCGACATGCAAGGCATGTTGAAACCCCGCGGCACGGCCCGGGACTAATTCCAAAGTAAGGGCTCGGGCCGATTTGATGACTGTACCGCAGAAAAAACCAAGCAAGCCGCCAACCATCCGGGATGTAGCCGCACGTGCGGGCGTCTCACCGATGACGGTCTCACGTGTTCTCAACGCATGCATCAGGGTCAGCCCAAAAACCAAATCCGCCGTCGAACGGGCGATCAAGGAAATGCATTACATTCCAAATGCCTCCGCCAAAGCGCTCTCGGGAACCGACTTTCGCAGGATCGCCCTGCTGCACAGCGAGTCCATGACGTCCGCATACGTTGGCGAACTGCTCCTGGGGGCGCTTCAGGAGGCATCGGACCAGCACGTCTACCTCGTGATGGAGCATTATGTTCCAGGAGATACGCCTCAGGCAGTTATTTCCCAGATCGCTGCAGCGCATGTTGGTGGTGTTGTCCTGCCTCCACCGCTTTGCGATTGGGAAGAACTGATAGAAGCACTGCTCGGCGAAGGGCTGGCATTGGTAGCTATTGCTCCGGATCGAGAGCGGGACAACGTTCCGCGGGTCTATGTAGATGACAGACGCGCTGCATATGAAATGACATCACATCTATTCGCCTTGGGGCATGAACGGATTGCTTTCGTCAATGGCCACCCGGCGCATCGAGGCAGCCAAAGGCGCTTGGAAGGATTTAAGAAAGCTCACGCCGATCATTTGAAAGCGTTGGATGATGAACTCATAGTTCCAGGGGATTTTTCTTTTAAATCCGGTCTCGAAGCGGGCGAAAAATTACTCGGTTCAGGTTCGCGGCCAACGGCAATTTTCGCATGCAACGACGACATGGCAGCCGCTGTCCTTACTGTCGCGCATCAACAGATGATCAGCGTCCCTGCCCAGCTGACGATCTGCGGATTCGACGATACCCCTCTTGCAAGCTCCATCTGGCCAACCCTTACAACGGTACGGCAGCCGATCCAGCAAATGAGCCGATCAGCAGTAGAAATCTTGGTCCAGACGATGGGGGCCGGCGAACGAGCTAGACAGGATTACGAGAATAACAGTGTGGAACTGAGCTTTCAGCTCGTACGACGCCAAACTGATTCTATTCCTGCATATCATTGATATTGAACCGCTCCGGGATTGCCGGAGGCCCTAACTCTTGAGAGGAAGGGTATACGA
>NZ_DAISLT010000072.1:0-14257 GCF_036820275.1 Novosphingobium sp. | reverse complement strand
ATCTCTCCTTTGGAAGGTGCCACGATAAGGTGTGGCAGATCATAAAGCCTCAAGAGCGAAATTAGCTCCTAAGTACAAAAGTGCCCATTTTGCGGGCTGTTTATCGTCCTTGGAACGCCCTAACGCGTCTCTAACGATCCAGCATATCACCGGCCCCAGGAAGGCCAAACCCATCGGCGGTGCTATGAGGATGTGCTCGAACCGTCCGGCCTTACCCGACCCTTGCTGATCGAGGGAAGGCAGTCTGAGGCGCCGTCATAGTGGATTCGCATCATCCGTCCATCTTCGACGGGCGCAGCGACGTGCGGGATCACATCACCACAGCGCCCTCGTTTCGATCCACGCGATCACGTCGTGCAGGCGAAAACGGGGGCAGCGCCGAAACTTGCCGCTGCCATTCCCGAGATCATATTCTCTCGGGAATCCGGGCGGTCGCAGTTTACGCAAGCGGTCGACGTGACGCCGGGACAGACACGATAGCTCCGCGAACTCCTCGACGGTTATCAATTTCGCGAGCGCGACAGGATCGCTGCGTTCACCTGCGCAGGGCTGAAACACCGAGGGACTTTTCATACTTTCGGCCGCCGCGAGAAATCTCGATCACTCTGCAGGAAGGCATCGATGATCGCCGGAATCAGCTCGGCTACCGCGATCTTCTCTCCATAGCTTTCCTCGTAGGCGACCGCATATTGCTCCAGCCGAATGTGGAGATCCGGCAGGAGATGAACCGAAATTCTGATCGGAGTGCGTTCCGGCAACCGGGACAATTTCACGCGCGACATTCGCCGTCTCCTAGTTCCATGGTGGCAAGACCAGATCCCGATGAACGACCAGTCGCACCGTGGCTCCCGGCCGGATCGTGATAGTGGGCTGAATTTGAAGGGTCCGCGAAACGAACTGATCACCCGCCCGTGAGACGTTCTGCTGCGTCGATTGCCGGATCGCCTGAACCAGGTCGCTCTCGCCAGAGAAGGTGAGTTCGCCGCCTAGGCCAAGCAGCGTGGAGATCGCCGCCCCCTTGATGATCTGCCAGGTGTGGGCGTCGACCTCGTCCTCAAGGCCTGCGTAACCCGACATGTCCGTCGCGGGCACGTTGTCGAGGCGAATCGAACTGCCGTTTGGCATCACGATACGCTGCCAGACGACCAGTGCTCGTTTCTGACCGAAGGCCACCAAGCTGTCGTAGCTTCCGATCAGCCGGCTGCCTTGCGGAATGAGCAGGATCTTGCCCGTCGCGCTGTCGAACACCTGCTGCGTGACCTGAGCGATCACAAGCCCAGGCAGGTCCGATCGCAACCCGGTGATCAGACTCCCGGCTATCACACTGCCCGCCGACAACATGTTCGGCGAAGCTGCCGGCACGAGCACATGCGGTTCTACGTCGCTGCCATTGTCGCTGCCCGAGACGAAGTCGGCCTTGCGCTGCTGCGCGCCGGGATCGCCGTTGAAGTCGATGCTCATCTTGCTGTCCGTGATCGGCGGGGCGCTAGCGCCGAAAGGAATATCGGCTGAAGGGGCGGGCGCGGCCACCTGCGCCGGCCGACGAATGGAGGAGAAGAACAGGCCGGATTGGCCCGCCTTTCCACCATCCACGGCTCCCTGGTCAGGCTCCGCAGATGTCGGAGGCACCTGTGGAATCGGCAAACCACTCGCAGCCTGTCCCTCCCCCTCTCGCTGCTTGGCCAGGATCGGCCGCCCAAGGTCTCCGGGGAGCGGGGGACCAAGCTTGGGGACTTTGTCGTATGTCTCCGGCAAGGTGCTCAACGCATCATGACCGGCCTTTGCATCCAGTCCTGCGTCACCCCCTCCGCCGGCCAGGTGAAGCTTCAACGGCGACAAGGCGTACATGGCTGTTCCCGCGATCAGAAGCGCCGCAGTACCTGTCAGGCCGATGATGGCCTTCTTGCTGAAGCGTATGGCCCGCGGAGGACGCGCCCGGAGAGCGAGTGTTTCCGGATCGACCTTTGGCGGCGGCGGTCCGGGTTCTCGCGGTTCGCCCTGCAAAGGCGCCGGGGGAGGCATATCGCGAACCGGTTCAGCTTCTTCGTGCGCGAGGTTTCGATCTGGCGTCGTCCCCATCACCGCCCCCTCCCCCGGCCGGCCGCTTCGGTGACGCGCTCGATTCGGACCACCTGCTGGTTCCTGGTCCCGAGGCGCAATTCTGCGGCGTTGAAGATGCGATCGACCACATAGTAGCGGCCCGACAGCCGGTAGTTCACAAGCTCGGCCGCCCCCTTCTCGCCAACCAGGAACAATGGCGGAGCCTCGTCGAGCACTATCGAGGCGGGGAGCTGGATAAAGGTCTGTCGGCCGTCGTCGAAGGCCCTCAGCGGCCGCCAGGTGGGCTTGTCGCCGGATATCACGTAGTTGAAATTGAGGTTCTCGGCGGCCAGTCCCGATGCGATCGGCCGCGCTGCTTCCGCCGCCGACGCGGCGCGCCTGACGGCAAGTATTTCGTCGGCCGGATAGGTCCAGGACAAAGCGGACATCGCGGCCGCGGCGCTGCTGGACAGCGCCAGATGATAGCTGCGACGATCGGTCGTGACGACCAGGTTGGTGGCAAGGCCCGGCGAATAGGGTTTTATCAGGATGTGGGTTCGCTTGCCCTCCCCTTGCCCGCTCGTCGTATCGCCGATCACCCAGCGCGCGGTATCGCCGCTTGCCACCGCGACAAGTGTCTCGCCCGGCTGAAGGGCGACATCGGTGACCCGATCGGGTGCGGTCAGCACGTGGTAGATCGCCCCATCCGCAAATGCCTGCACCTGCACCGCGTTGACGAACCGGCTTGCGGCCGGCTCGATGGTTGCGGCTCGGTTGGCACGTTCGATCACCGCAGCATTCGCTGCAGGCTGTTTTGCCGCCAGCGCGCCACCGCCGGAGCAGCCGGCGAAAAGGGCGCCGCCTATCGCCATAAGCGAGCGTGCGTTCGAGATCATGGCATTGCCTCCTCAATGGGTGCGAGCGAAACGGGCTTGGCTGCGGGTTCTGACTGGGCGGGGAGTGGCATGTCCTGCCTGGCCGGAAGACCATCGGGAGGTGGCGGCGCACCGATCGTGGCTCCTGCGGCCGGTTCGAGTTCACGGCTCCAGTCGATCGCATCGATGTAGATCCCGAGCGGATTGCGTCGCAGTATGTCGGCGCTGCGGGGCTGACGGGTGACGATGGTCAGGATTGCGGTCCAATGGCTCGTTCCCGATTGGGCGCCGCGCTCGTAGGCCGTCTCGATCCACTTGACCTGAAACGAATGGTCGGATGCGCGGACGACGCTCGTCACCTGAACAGCAACGGTGCGCTCGCCCAGCCTGGCGAATGGATCCGCCTCGCGGGCATAGGTATCGAGAAACTTCGCCCCACGCTGGGTGGCCATGTCGTAGACGGAGAGCCAGTCCCGCCGCATCAGCACGGGATCGAGCGATACGCCCCTCACATTCTCGATGAAGCGCGCAAGATGCCAGGCAATCTGCGGATCGGTGGGTGTATGGCCGGCTTCGGCCTCGCTTATTGCCCTCGCCTCCCCCAGCCTGTCGACTTCGATGACATAGGGCACGATGCGGCTCTGGAGGGATTGCCAGACCAGCGCCGATCCCATGGCTCCGGCCATGAACACAGTGCCGAATGCCATGAGCCGCCAGTTGCGGGCCTGGACCCGGGCAGAGCCGATGCGATCATCCCATACCTGGCCTGCGCGCTGGAAGGGTGTTTCCGGTTCGGGGGTTCGTCCGTATCGCTGGACCGCTCGCTTGAAGATCATGCCTCAATCCTCCTTTTCCTTGATGTCGGGGTTTGCCGAGGCGCCCCCACGTTCACCTTCCTTCAGGGTTTGAACCGCGATTGCGCGGTGGTGCCGCGCGTCCTGCTTGCGCCGCAAATCGCGGGCCCAGCCCGGCGCTGCGCTTGCAGGCGGCTCCGAAGATGTCTGGCCGCCTTCGCTGCCTTCGAACGCTGCCCGGGCGGCGCTGCGACCGCGCTCGGCGGCTTCGCCAATCCCGAAGGCGCTCTTTCCCTTCTGCTTTGCAGCCCCGCTGGCCGCCCGCGCCATGCCGCCGAGACCTGCTGAGGCGCGCTGCGAGCCGGAGGCAGCCTGTCCCATTTTCCAGGAGGTAGAGGCGGCGGTACCCATGGTGGTGCCGGCCCGGACCGCACCGATGACCGCGCCGCCTGCAAGGCGCGCGGCACCGGCTGAGCCGCCCGCTCCAAGCGCGATGATGCCGGCGGCACCGACACCCGTCCCGAGCGCGGCACCGGCCCCGAGCTGCGGAGCGCCTGCGACCAGGCCGGAGGCAATCGATGGACCGAAGATGCCGAGCCCGAACAGCGCAAGACTGGCGAGCACGAGGCTCAGGGCCTGGACGATGTCAGGTTCCTGCCCTTTCAACGAGGCGGTGAACTCTTCGAAGAAGTTCGACGAGATGCCGACGATGACGGCAAGCACCATGACCTTGATGCCGGAACTGACGACGTTCCCGAGGACCCGTTCGGCGAGGAACGCGGTGCGGTTCCAAAGCGCGAAGGGTACGAGGATGAAGCCCGCGAGAGAGGTCAGTTTGAACTCGAGGATCGTGACGAAGATCTGCACGGCGAGGACGAAAAAGGCGAGGATCACCAGGAGCCAGGCCAGCAGCAGGATGATGATCACCAGGAAGTTGTCGAGCAGGCCGGTGATGCTCACGAGTTTCGCTGCCTGCTGGAGCAGCGGCCAGGCCGCCGAGAACCCCGTCGCCGCGAGTCGCCCCGGTTTCAGAAGATCCGCCGACGTGAGAATTCCGCCGCCCGCCGTGAGACCGGCCTGCGAGAACGAGCGGAACACGATGTCGCCGAGGACGGCGAAATTGCCCAGAATGAAGGCGAAGGCGCCGACATAGAGGATCTTGCGGATGAACCGTCCGAGCACATTGTCTTCACCGCCGAGCGACCAGAACAGGCCGGCCAGGGTCATGTCGATCCCGATCAGCGTTGCGGTCAGGAAATGGACATCGCCGCCGAGCAGACCGAAGCCGCTGTCGATATAGGCGATGAAGGCCGTCATGAAGCGGTCGATGACACTGAGGTCGGTCATGGCGCTGGGCACCTTTCGGGGCTGAACGAACCGGGATTGGCGGTGTCGCGGGACGCGGCCAGGGGCGCGGAAAAACCGCGTCCCGCGACGCGGTGACGGGAGGGAATTTCCGCCACCGCAGCTCGTGATCTGACTTGAAGCAGGCTTGCCTGCCGGGACGGCTAGTTCGGCGTGTAGCCTGTGCCGTCCCCGAGAAACTTGGTGGCCGCCGCTGCAGCGTCGCTGGCGGCCTGCGCGCGGCTTGCCCGGGCCAAGGCGTCTGCCCGGTACTGCGCTGCCAGAAGCTGCTGGATCTGGAACTGCTGTTTCGCGGTGAGCGCAAGCAGTTGGTTGGTAGCCTGGGCCGCCTGAAGCGCCCCTTCGGCGCTCTGGCTGCGGTCGACCAACGCCGCGAGAGCCGCGGTATCGCTCTGGACATTCTCGACCACCTGGGCCTGGACCGTCATGGTATGCTCGAAAGCGCTCATCTCGTTGTCGAGCCGGCTACGCGCAGCCCTCACCTGCGCGTTCAGCGAAAGCCCGCCGCCGCCCATCGGATAGAGCTGGCGGAACTGCTGGTTGAGGGTCGAGACCTGGAAACGCACGCCCTGCGCCTGTCCCATCAGGCCATCGATTTGCTGGAGGGTCTGCGTGAGCGCCTGAAGTTCGGGAAACCCGATGGTCTTGAGGTTCTGCGCTTCGTTGAGCAGGCTCCGGGCCTCGTTCTGCAGCGAGCGGATTTGATTGTTGACCGTCTGCAAGGTCCGGGCGGCGGTCAGCAGGTTCTGGCTGTAGTTGGTAGGATCGTAGACCACCAGAGCTTGGGCCGGATTGGAGGGTATCCCGGTTCCGACGAGCGCAGTGCCGGTGATGGCCAGCCCTAGCCCCGTGGCAGCGAGCAGCGGGATACGCGACTTTGCATTCACCTTCATTGGTCGTCTCCAAACAGGTCGGGGGAAAGAAGTGGCTGAGGCACCGGGGGAACGAGGTTTGCCGCCCAGGGGACATTGCTGCCGGCCAGGAAGCGGCGGAGGAAATCGTCGCTGCCGTGTTCGGCGAGAAGCGCATCTATCCGCACCTGGCTTGCCGGATCCGAGGCCCCGCATATCGCGAGCGCAAGGGGACCCAGGCCGAGTTCGAACAGGCGATTGCCACGTGCGGACTGCAGGTAATAATCGTGCTTGGGCGTAGCCCGGGCGATGATTTCGATTTGCCGGTCGTTGAGGCCGAAGCGTTCGTAGGCGGCGCGCGATTGCGGCTCGATCGCACGGTCGTTCGGCAGCAGGATGCGCTGCGGGCAACTTTCGATGATAGCCGGAGCGATCGCGCTGTCGGCGATATCCGCAAGGCTCTGGGTTGCGAACAGAACCGACACATTCTTCTTGCGCAAGGTCTTGAGCCACTCGCGGATCCGCGCGGCGAATAGTGGATCGTCGAGCAGGCTCCAGGCCTCATCGAGCACCAGCAGGGTGGGCCGGCCGTCGAAACGCTGTTCGATCCGGTGGAACAGGTAGGTGAGCACCGGTGCAACCAGCCCTGCCCGGCTCATCAACGTCTCGGTTTCGAAGCACTGCACGTCGGCTTCCGCGAGGCGTTCGTGCGCAGCATCGAGAAGACCACCATAAGTCCCTTCGAGCGTGTAGGGCGCGAGCGCCATCCGCAATGCATTGGACTGGAGGACGAGCGAGAGGCCGGTCAAAGTGCGCTCGGCTTCCGGCGCCCCGGCCAGGCTGGTAAGCGCGGACCAGACCTGATCTTTCACTTCGGGTGTGATCGTCACCTTCTCGCGGGCAAGCAAGTCACAGAGCCATTCAGCCGCCCAGCCGCGCTCGGCCGGATCGCCGATGGATTTCAGCGGCTGGAAGCTCAATCCGTTTTCGACGTCGGCGCCCTGTCCCAGCGCGTTGTAGCTGCCGCCCATCGCGAGTACGGCGACCCGCGCCGAGCGACCCATGTCGAAAACAACGATTCGGGCACCTTCGTACCGCCGGAACTGACATGCAATCAGCGAGAGCAGGACCGACTTCCCCGCGCCGGTTGGGCCCACCACCATCATGTGCCCGACGTCTCCGACATGCGTCGAAAGCCGGAACGGCGTCGAACCCTGCGTCGAGCCGAACAGCAGCGGCGCATCCTTGAAGTGTGCATTGCCCGCCGGACCCGCCCAGACCGCCGACAGCGGCATAAGGTGCGCGAGATTCAGCGAGTGCACCAAGGGCTGACGCACGTTGGCGTAAACCTGTCCGGGGAGGGAAGAAAACCAGGCCTCGACCGCATTCACGCTTTCGCGTTTGCAGGTAAAGCCGAGGCCGTTGACCACGCGCTCGACGCCGCGGACCTTGTCCTCCACGCCGTCCCGGTCCGGATCGGAAACGGTGATCGTCGTCGTCAGATAGCCGAAGGAGACGTGATCGCCGCCCAGCGCTTGCAGGGCCAGATCGGCATCGACGACCTTGTTGTCGGCGTCGCTGTCGACCAGTTGGGTCGGCTGATTGTAGAGCACTTCGCGTAGCAGCGCCGTGATCGACTTGCGCTTGTTGAACCAATGCCGCCGCAGCTTGGTGAGCGCCTTGGTGGCATCGGCTCGATCGAGCGCGATGAACCGTGTCATCCAGCGATAGGAAAACGGCTGCAGGTTGAGGGCATCGAGCAGCCCGGGACGGCTGAGACTCGGAAAACCCAGTAAGGTCAATGTGCGCAGGTACAACCTGCCCAATTGGGGCTCGAGACCGCCGACGAACGGCGTGTCGGCGAGGACCGCATCGAGATAGGCCGGCGTCTCCGGTACAGCGAGCGCAACCGGGTGATCGGAGATGCAATCATGCAGGTAGGTGAGCGTGCCGGCGCTATCGAGCGAGCGCACCTCCGGCATGAAGCCGGCGAACAGATCCAGCACCCGATCGGTCTCTGCGACGAAGCCTGCAAGCGCCGTGCGCCAGTCGCGCGGCACGGTCCGGTTCTGGCCAGTCCTCTCGACCAGAGCGCGCCCGGCCGCATCGCTCGCGTCGACAGGCGGCAGCCAGACCAAAGTGCCATAGTAGGCGCTCTCGAAATGCTGGCCTTCGGCCTCGAATGCGGCCTGGCGCTCGGCATCGATCAGGCTCGAGGCCGGGTCGGGAAACCGGCTGGTGGGATACCCCAAGGCCTCCCGGCGCTGGGCTTCGAAAAACAAGGCCCAGCCCGAGCCGAGGCGGCGCAGGACATTGTTGGCACGCGCGCATATCCCGATGAGTTCAGCCTCGGTCGAGCTTTCGAGGTCCGGTCCCCGGAACGCGAAGCTGCGCTGGAAGCTGCCGTCCTTGTTGAGCACTACCCCCGGTGCGACGAGCGCAGCCCACGGCAGGTGATCGACGAGGCGGTCGGTACGGGAGCGATATTCGGCAAGGTTCAGCATGCCAGGTATCCTTTCTGGCGAAGGTGCCGCAGGAGCACGCCCGCGAAATCGGGATCACGACGCGCCGCGAAGACCGCGAGGCTGTGGCCGATCGCCCAGAGGGCGATACCGACCGGCCACTGCTGCAAACCCAGCCCGACCGCGGCGGCGAGCGTGCCAGTGAGAATCGCGATCCCCCGCGGTGCCCCGCCCATGAGAATGGGTTGGACGAGGCTCGCGTGGATCGGGGTCTCGAAGCCCTCAAGCCCGCTCACGACACCAGGGCTCCGCCGCCGAAGCTGAAGAACGACAGGAAGAACGAGGAGGCGGCGAAGGCAATCGACAGACCGAAGACGATCTGGATCAGCTTGCGGAAACCGCCTGCGGTCTCACCGAACGCCAGGGCAAGGCCGGTGGAGATGATGATCAGCACCGCGACGATCTTGGCGACCGGACCCTGGACCGATTCCAGCACCTTCTGCAACGGATCCTCCCAAGGCATACCGGAGCCGCTCGCCAGGAGCGGAGAAGTCATCACCGCGGCAAGGCCGATCAAGGCGGCGCTGCCGAGGTCACGACCGGAAAATTTGGCTAAACGCATGTCATTCTCCTTCAGGTTGAACTTGGGAGGAAATGCTCGCCAGCCGCAGCGCATCGACGACGCGGTACTCCCCGCGCTCGTCGAGCCCCATGACCCGCGCGACCGTGTCGATCCGGCGATCGCTTCCGCGCCCGGCAATGAAGACGATCAGGTCGATGGCCTCGGCGATGAGATGGCGCGGCACGGTGACGACCGCTTCCTGCACCAATTGTTCGATCCGGTAGAGCGCTGCGCGCGCATTGTTGGCATGGACGGTTGCGATCCCGCCGGGATGGCCGGTGTTCCAGGCCTTGAGCATATCGAGCGCCTCGGCGCCGCGAACTTCGCCGACGATGATCCGGTCAGGCCGTAGACGCAGGGTTGAGCGCACCAGGTCGCTCATCGAGACCCGCCCTGCCCGCGTCCGGAGCGCCACGGTATCGGCGGCTGGTGATTGCAGCTCACGGGTATCCTCGATGAGGATAACCCGCTCGTCGAGACTGGCCATCTCGGCGAGAAGAGCGTTGGCAAGCGTCGTCTTGCCCGAACTGGTGCCGCCAGCGACAAGGATGTTTTCCCGTTCAACGACTGCCCGTGACAAGAAACCCGCGGCGCCCGGCGTCATGATGCCATCGCGCACGTAATCCAAGAGTCCGTGGATTTTCGCTGCCGGTTTGCGGATCGAGAAACAGGGGCCCGGCGTCACCGGCGGCAGCAGCCCTTCGAAGCGCTCCCCTGCCCCGCCACCATGCGGCGGCAGTTCGGCCGAGACGATCGGCGCGTCGACGTGGACCTCGGCGCGGATATGCGAGGCGACCAGGCGCACAATGCGCTCGACTTGCGCCGGCTCGTAGCGCACATCGGTATCGACCCGCCCTTCCCCCAGGATATCGACGCGAAGCGCTCCATCGGGATTGACCATGATCTCGACAACGCGCGGATCCTCGAGCGCTGCTCGGATGGCAGGTCCCATGGCGGTTCGCAGCATCGCTCGCCGGCGGTCGGCGGAAACCTGTTCAGGGGCGTCAGTCATCGCTGCCGCCATCGAAGTCCTGCGAAGGAAGCGTGCGCCGTCCGCTGGCGATCTGACGCCCGACCTGGGCCACGAAGGCTTCGAAGCGGTCGCGTCCGACCGCGCGGGCAGCGGCATCACTGTCCGGCAGCGGCGCCGTCACCATCAATTGGTAACGGACGAACAGGGCGAGGCTTTCAAGGACGACGTCGATGTCTCGCCGTGATGCTTCGAGCTCGCGCGATATCCGGTCCAGGCGCGGTTTCAGCAAGTCGTCGAGTTCGCGGGCGCCCTTGCGGGCGATCCAGACCTTGAGCGCGTCGTTGACGAGCCGGCTCTTGTTGCCGCGCGTGCCTGCCGCGAGACGATCGAGCGCCACGCTGACGTCGCGGTCGAGATAGAGGTTCTGTCGGATCTTCATGATCGCCCTCACAATCCCAGCATTTGCGTGTGGTCGCTCTCGTCGAAGGCAAAGCCCCGTGCGACCGGCGTCATGCTCTGCGCCTGTTCCATCGCCCGCTTGTCGGCGACGACATCATCGTCATCGGTGCCGAGCACGATTTCCGGGGTCTTGTCCTCGTCGAGAGCGTGGCTATGGCCGCCGCCCGATCCCGGCTGACGCTGCTGCTGAGGGCCGCTTTCGTCTTGCGATGCCGGTTCTTCGGCGGGCTCAGTCAGGCGGGCATCCGGCATACCGATCTGGCCGGCCCAGTCGCTTGGACGCGGATCCGGCCGGTCGGGATAACTGCCGCCGCCGAGCGTCGGCGCCGGGAGACGACGCTCGGCGAAATTCGCGTCGGCATAGTATCGAAGCTTGCGGGCGCGGACCGGGGCCAGCCCGGACAGGAGCACCAGCTCCTCATCGGGCGACAGCTGCATCACCTCGCCCGGCGTCAGAAGCTGGCGCGCGGTTTCCTGCCGGCTGACCATGACGTGGGCGAGCCAGGGAGCCAGCCGGTGACCAGCATAGTTGCGCATCGCCCGCTGCTCGGTCGCGGTGCCGAGTGCGTCGGAAATGCGCTTGGCGGTGCGTTCGTCATTCGTCGCGAAAGCCACGCGGACATGGCAATTATCGAGAATCGAGTTGTATTCGCCATAGGCCTTCTCGATCTGATTGAGGCTCTGCGCGATCAGGAATGCCCGAATGCCGTAGCCTGCCATGAACGCGAGGCTGGTCTCGAAGAAGTCCAGGCGGCCGAGCGCAGGGAACTCGTCGAGCATCATCAGCAGCTGGTGCCGCCGCCCTTCCCCGGATTGATCGAGCCGTTCGGTAAGCCGGCGGCCAATCTGGTTCAGGACCAGGCGCACGAGCGGCTTGGTGCGGCTGATGTCGGAAGGCGGGATGACGAGATAGAGCGAGCACGGCTGCTTCGCTTCCATAAGGTCGGCAATTCGCCAGTCGCAGCGCGAGGTGACCTCGGCAACCGTCGGATCCCGGTAGAGCCCGAGGAACGACATGGCCGTCGACAGGACTCCAGAGCGCTCATTCTCGCTCTTGTTCAGCAGTTCGCGCGCGGCGGAGGCCACCACCGGATGAACCCTCGGCCGCCCGGCGTCGCCGAGGTGGTTGGTGGACAGCATCGCGCGCAGGGTCGCCACAAAGGAGCGCTGCGGGTCGGACAGGAACGTCGCCACGCGGGCGAGCGTCTTTTCCTGCTCCGCGTAGAGAATGTGGAGGATTGCGCCGACCAGCAGCGAATGGCTGGTCTTTTCCCAGTGGCTGCGGCGTTCCAGCGCGCCGTCGGGATCGACCAGGATATCCGCGATGTTCTGGACATCGCGCACTTCGTTGGCGCCGCGACGCACCTCGAGCAGTGGATTGTACCGAGCAGAAGTCGCATCGGTCGGGTTGAACAGCAGGCAGTGCGAGAAGCGGGAGCGCCAGCCGGAGGTCAGCGTCCAGTTCTCGCCCTTGATGTCGTGGATGACCGCCGAGCCCGTCCACGACAGGAGGGTCGGCACAACGAGGCCGACACCCTTGCCCGACCGCGTCGGCGCGAACGCCATGACATGCTCGGGACCGTCATGACGCAGGTAGTCGCCGCGCAAAGTCCCAAGCATAACGCCTGCGGGCCGCAGCAGTCCGGCACGGACAACTTCCCGCCGGCTCGCCCAGCGGGCCGAGCCGTAAGTGGTGACCCTCCCCTTCTGCCGCGCGCGCCACAGCGAACCAATGACCGCCGAGCCGCAACCGAGGAACCCGCTCGCTCCTGCCAATGTACCCGCTTTGTCAAAGACCTCAGGCGCGTAGGCGTCGTAGGAATACCACCACCAGAACAGCGCCCAGGGGTGATAGACAGAATAGCTTCCAAGCCTGAACCAGGCAGCGCCAAGCTCCGGCTGATAGGCGAGCATCGCTGCCGCCCACTGCGTCGCGATCCATATGCCGGCGAGCATGATCGCGAAGACGGCAAGGATCTGGCCAATGAGCAGCTTGGTCGGAGTCACAAAGCATCTCCCGTCTACCGATGAGGATCGGTTTCGACGGGATCAGCTTCCGCGATCTAGAGCACGACTAGAAGTGCGCTGAACAGCGCTGAACCGCGTGAAACAGCGCGGAACAGCGCGGAACAGCGCGGAACAGCGCGGAACAGCGCGGAACAGCTACCGCTGGGCTGATACGACGTGATGATACGTCAATGGCTGGCGGCTCTCTGCAACTTTGCAATGCGCTCGTTGCAAATGCGCTCGACAATGTCCCGTAGATGACGAACCTTGATCGCCACCGATTCTAGGTCTTCAATGCTGATGTCATAGTTGTCCGAGTAACGGGCCTCGACATATGCACGTTTTATTAATTCGAATTGACGTCGATCGATCTTCGTTTCTCGGGGCCAAGCATCAATCAACGCAGGATCGTGACCTTCAGCGAGTGAACGAAGAAATTTGATGTTGTGTGATCGCGGAAAATACGACGTGCAGGTTAGCAGGAAGCATGCGTAACAAGTTTCAACAGCCTGATGGAGATTGAAAGCCGATTTCCGCCGCCAATCCACACTACATGTAACTTTTTTCATTGAGAAATCTGCCAGATCAAGCCAGTTCCCAATGGACTCTGATTGAAGGCGGTAATATCCCGCTGCCATTTCTAGCGCATCTGAGGGCAAAAGTGCTTTAGGAAGACTAAATGGCGAGCCCTGCAGTTCGTAAAGAGCAATACCTTCCCTAACAATATCGACCCAGAAATACTCTCCACGCAATAGCGCTTGATTTGCCTCCTGAAGGGTATGAACGATGATATTCACTTGACGACTAATACTTGAATCACGAAGAATCTTATCTTCAGCCACATACCAAAACTCAGCAATATCAGTGAGGTTCTCGTGACTTACTATGATCAAGATGTCGAAATCAGATTGGTAGCCATTCTCCGGTTCATCAACCCAATCGTTGCGCGCGTAGCTTCCGAAAAGAACGATCTTGAGGATGCGACCGTTCTTTTTCCAAGGCTGGGTCGCTCGGGAGGTCGCAATCTCAAATTCCGACATCAGAGTGGCTTTGGCCTTCTCTAACTCTCCTTGCTGAACAGCAGGCAGATGATCGATATCTTTACGCATTGCCTCAGATTCTCGCCTGAAAGCGGGGCATTGGCAACCCATGAAAGGTTTGAGTGCGACCCAAATGCATCCGAGAATCTTTACCGATCAGGAGCGCCTCCAACCGATCCTGATTGCTCAGCCGCCAAAATACGACGCTTCAGCCATAGTCCGTCCGCAATCCCAGCAAGCGTCGCCCTGTTTAAACCCTTCTGGCGAAGTCCCGACAATGTCGGCTCACGCCGACAGAGATGGTGTATCGCGGCGGCTGCGATTAAGCTCAGATGCGGTTGCAGCCCCTTTCACGTAAGATGCCTTGGTCGGGGTCGAGCCTGACCTCGTGCATCGAGGGAAGGAGTGATGGCGATGGCACAGTTTGCAGGTCTGGATGTTTCGGTAAAGGAGACGTCGGTGTGCGTGGTGAGCGATGCCGGCACGGTTCTATGCGAGCGTAAGATTAAGATAGAGTCCGAACCTGGTGCCATCGCCGCTCTGCTAGGATCAGTCGTTGGCGATTATGCTCGAATAGGGATTGAGGCCGGCCCTCTGTCGCAGTGGCTGGTGGGGGCTCTGATCGAGGCGGGCTTGCCTATGGTGTGTGTTGAAACGCGGCACATGAAGGCGCTGCTCAAGGCTCAGCAGATCAACAAGTCCGACCCCAATGATTGAAGCGTCCCGGGTTTTCCGGAGGCTATCCGGTTTGACTCAGGCAGCCATATCG
>NZ_DAISLT010000071.1:0-15108 GCF_036820275.1 Novosphingobium sp. | reverse complement strand
GCATCGACGGGCGCGCCAAATCTATTTGCGACTGACGCTGGCTCGATCCCGGCTATTCGCTACACGATTGTCGCGTCCGATCCCAAGGCCCCACTCCACCGTAGTGGCCGGTAGGCGAATGTCTGGTTTGGGGTCGGGTTGCGCGGATAGTTGACGCTCACGTTGGGTCGGCTTCCGACCAGAGATCCAGACATTCTTGCCTTATACTCTCAAAGGCCGCGAGCGTCCGAAGCTGCCGTTCGGGGTGTACCGAGCAACCCATCCGCATTCGGCGTAATTTCCAGACTGAGGGCCCCTTATCTAGCCAGGCAGATGACTTCTGAATGCAGGCCTCGTAACGAGGCCTCCTGGGCGCTATTCTATAAAGTTGGTTTTAGATTAGCTGGACGTCGCAATAGTGTGAATTTTGGTCAAAAAGTGTGTCATATCAAAGCGCTTCAAACACGCAAATCGCAGGATGTAGAGTCATAACGCGGCTTTGTAACTGCCTTATTATTTATCGCCGACGTTGAAATCGCGTTTAACGCCTCCATATAAGATTAATCGCCATCTTTATTTTTGAGCAAGGGCGACCGAGAGTTAAGTGCTCCCGCTCAAGCGGTGACTCCAATGACCAGGAAATCTAACAACCAAGCCGGCACATTTTCAGCCTTTTTATCGGCAAGCGACGAGGCTGAACAGTTTGCATATGCTACTCGCCAGAAGGAAACTGGCTTAGTGGACTCGCCTGCGCACGGCGCTAATGCGGAGCCGAGCGAGGAAACTACGCTGGAGCGGCGCGTACTTGCTCATCAACGCATCCTACAAGCGCTTATCTGCGATCTCGCCGACGACGATCCAGCAATTTTTGAGCGATTGAATGTGCGCTTTGGGGTGGGACACGATCTTGGGTCTTACGAGCAGGATTACGTGACGACAGGCCATTACTGCGAACACTTTCTCGACAGCGTCGAGCAGCGACACTCCTCGCGCCCTGTTACGAATCCTAAAATCGCTATAGCATTCGAGCCACAAAAGGTCGGGCCTTTGGATGGTCTAGGATCGCGACAAGTAGCGTCGGATCGCGGCCAGCGCGAGGAGTGGGAAAATGAGGGCGGCTCGTTCGCAGTTCCTTTAACGCCACCGAGAAACGCCTGCTTCAGTATTTTTCGAGCTGATCGCGTCATGCTAACCTCTACCCGGCCCGCCGGAGGAGATTGGCGTTGGAAACTTCGCGCGAGTACCGGCGCGTTGATTGCAAAGGGCTCTGGGTTTTCGACCGAGAAAGAATGCCTCGCCGCCGTAACGTTTCTCAAAGATAATAGTAAAAACGCAAGAATATTCATAGAATGATTTCGCGCAAATGACCTAAAATTTTCGTGAAGTTACGAAACATGAAAACGGGGCAAAAACGGCTGCACGATCAGATCGCTGCTTTATGCAATGATCTCGGAGCCATCTAAGCGCAGGATTTTGCAGGGACGACGCTCTACACGCTCCGGCTGATGGTGACAACGAGAATGAGCTTGTCGCTAATCCCTGTCCTTCATGCTCGGTCAGACGAGCTTCGCGGAAAGCTCATCGTCGTCCTGCCACTGGTTCGTGGGGCTTCGGTGCGCGAACTCATGATGACCTGGCGTAATTCGTCGCCAAGACCTGAAGCTCATTGCCGCCTCGCCAAGATCATTGAGGGCTGCCTGCTGCCCTGGGCGTATACCGAAGGCGATAAATCGACATGTCGCTTGGGACGCGCAAAAATGTCCCACTATCGGGCGGCTCGCTTCCGGAACCGACCAGGTTCAGTCGTCGTGTACGCAAAGTTGAACGTCAGTTCTCGCTATAATCTGCCGTTAGCATATGCCTGACACTCTAAACCGCCGACACCAACGTAGCGACCGTCCAGTGATCGAGGCGCGAACTCTTAATCCAGTGCCCTGTTCATACTTAGGCCAAACATGTCTGGTACGCAGTGCGTCCGAAGTTAGCGCGCGATCGCTTGCACGAACGTTGCGAGGTCGGTTTCGAGCGCCGCCACCGTGCTGTTGGCGCTTCGCATCCGCCGGGACGCTATTAGCACCGTGACCGGTAAAGCCGGATCACGGATGGTCCGGAAAGCTAGAGACCTCGCGTCCGGACCGCTCCGATCCAGCTGCCAAGGCGGGAGAATGCCATAACCGAGTTGATTCAAGACGAGATCGCAGACCAGGCGCGCGGAGTCGGCATGGAAGCGCACGTTCAGTTCAATGCCAGTCCGATCCGCGGCGGCATTAACCGTCGGACGCAGCCCCATGTGATGAGAAGACAGGATCATCGGCAACCGCGCGAGTTCCGCGAAGGCGATCTCGTCCGATCTGGCCATGAGCGGATCGTCCGCCCTGCCGACGAGGGCCAGGTTCAGGTTCAGGACCGGTCGTTCGTTCAAGCGCGGGTCAATCGTGGGTTCTTCGAGTAGCGCCAGGTCGATCATGCCGCGGGCAAGCCAGTCCACGAGGCTGCCGTGTGGCCCTTCAATCACGCGCGAGGCGGAGGAGGTTGCAGCCAGGTGCAACGCCAATGGTGTCGAAAGCAGCGCCGTGAGGCCGACGGGAATGCCGATCGCAATGTTGCTTTGCGACTGCCGCGACGCCGTCCTGATGCGCTCGATCGCCAATTCGAGTTCACGCATGGGACCGGCGATGGCGTCGCGCAACATCGTCCCCTCATCCGTCAGAGCCATGCCACGCGCGAACCGGGTGAAGAGCTTGAGGCCGAGTTCTTCCTCAAGCAGGCGCATCTGCCTGCTTAGCGCAGGTTGGGCGATGCGAAGCACGTTGGCGCTGCGAGTCAACGAGCCATCCTGCGCGATCCGCAAAAAATAACTCAGGCGCTTGGTCTCCATCCTCCGTCCTATATCATCTCGGCATAGCATGTGGTCGAATATTTTAGTGGCGGTATGGAGGAAGCCGCGTCAAATTCTCTTTCGATTCGAGCCCTAAGGCCGGACATGAGAGAGGAAAGCGTCAGTGACATTCGCCGAACGTTACGGCCCCTGGGCGGTCATCGCCGGAGCATCCGAGGGAACTGGCCGCGAATTCGCCCGCCAAATCGCCAAGGAAGGCGTCTCCTCGGTCCTGATCGCGCGCCGTTCCGAGCCGCTCGCGGCGCTCGCCGCCGAGATCGAGGCTGAATACCGGTTGCGGTGTGTGACGGCGTGCGTTGACCTCGCCGCGCCCGATGCCGCCGAGCGGGTCTTCGAGGCTGTCGGCGATCGCGAGGTCGGCCTCTACATAAGCAACGCGGGCGGCGATCCCAATGGCGAGGCGTTCCTTGACGCCGAGGTTGGTGCCTGGATTGACCTTGTGCAGCGCAACGTCATGACAGTGCTGAAATGCACGCATGGCTTTGCCGGGCCGATGAAGGCGCGAGGGCGGGGTGGCATCATGCTCGTCAATTCGGGCGCATGTTATGGCGGTCTGGCGATGATGGGGCCTTATTGCGGCAGCAAGGCGTTCAACCTGTGCCTCGCCGAGGCGCTCTGGGCGGAATTGAAGCCCTCCGGCGTGGATGTCCTCACTCTGGTGATGAGCAAGACCGACACGCCGGAATTCCGTCGCTACATGGCGGCAAAGGGCCAGAGCATCCCCGAGGATTCCGCTTCCGCGTACGATGTCGCCCGGGTCGGACTGGAGCGCCTGCCGTATGGTCCGATAAAGAACTGGGGGGAGGAAGACGACCAGACCGGGATGACCAACCAGTCGGCCGCACAGCGGCGCGAGCGCGTGGTCGCAGTTCAGCGCATGACGCGCGAGATGATGGGTCAGGATTGAAGGGAGTGACAGCGCACATGGATTTGCAGTCGCTTCTGGACCGGCAGGCTATCACCGACCTCATCTATACTATTGCCGCTCGATGGATCGGCTGGACGTGTCGCTGGGACATTCCATCTGGCATAGCGACGCGATCGCGGATTATGGTCCTGACGTCTACCAAGGCCCCGGCCCGGGCGTGATCGACCTGATCTTTGCGCAGCATCGCCATACCCTGCATCACTCGCATCAGGTGACCAATATCCTGATCCATGTGGATGGTGATAAGGCCGGACGAGACACGAGAAGATCGGCTCTACCTCAAAGCGCTGAAGATCCGGTACGAGGGCGGCTCAGGCTTTTGGCTACCTATCGTGCAACACCTCGCATTGCGCGGCTATACGGCAGCGCTACGTGAACTTGGCGATTGGCGTGCTGGTGAAGGCGACGAGGCGCTCTTCGGCACGCCTTCAAACCGCAACAGCCCCGCGGGGCTTTATAGGCGAGCATTTAGAAGTGGTGATGTCATTGCCGCAAACAATGCTGCCGTAAGTTGCTTCAATCGTAACGACATGTCTGGATATCGCAGTTGGCTGCGTCTTGCCGCCAACGCAGGGGACACAGATTCTTGCAGGCAGCTTCGCTACTTTGAATTGCGGTTGCCGCATGCCAGACCGCAGAAGATCAAGCGGTTAAGGCCCGCCCAAACGCGAGATGAATGGATTTAGCCTGCATCTGCTCAGTCGCGCCTGTATGGGAAAGCAGCCCTTCGGCTCCTTGGCACGTCAATTCGGCATCTGAACGGCTACAACGGGTGCTTAGAGCCCTTTGCCGTCACAGCGTTCCAAAACTGCGCGTGCGGCGCGCTTGGAAGCGTCATCGCATTGCTCATAGGAAGAAGTTCCGTGCCGTGCGCATGCAAAGAACACTTGGTGCTTCTCCGTCTTGGCGAGCTCTTCCATTGCTGCGTGCCGGTCAACTTGGATCGTGGCCCTCATAACTGATTGGAGAAGCTCGATCATTATGTAAAATGGGAAGGCAAAAGAGGCCATGACCATTATGCCGTGAAAGGTTTTCCCGCCTTGCATTTTCCTGACTATTGGGCCCGATAGATACAGACCAGGCGAAAAGGAGATCAGCATTTGGGCTAATGTGCCAAGCGGCTCACCAATCTGAGACTATAGAAATTATAAGGTTTCCGAAAAAACTTATCTCTAGTGCCCGAAACACTCGATCCACGACAGCGTCGATTTCGACTTTCCGAAGAAATATGATGGTTCGTGCCATCAATGCGTCAAATTTCTCTAATTGCGAAGCGCCATCGCGTTGCCAATCTTGTCCTGACATGAGCCCCCACAGGTCACCATTTCGGCCATCCTTAACTGAGTTCGCCTTGAGTGTGCAGGACGAAGTTTCGACAACTGTGGAGATGGCTATGCATTTTAGAAACGGAAAGCAGACAGTCGAATTTCGGAAACGTAAAATCAGTTCTGGAACGACCAACTAAGGCGCGTTGCAGCCAAAGCACTGATGGCAATTTCTATGCCAGGAGCGTCAGCTTTCTTGGGCTACCTGCTCGGAACCGGACTGAGCGAAATGTCCCACGTACGGCCATTCAGGGCCCATGTAACTCTTTGATCAAAGGCAGCTTCGAGGGGGTAAGCAGTGCTCCTCTACGTCATCTGTGAAGGCGCGCCCCGAGTATCCGCATTTTTCGAAGCCGCGACGTTGGAGCGCATTACGGCGAGGTTTCGACTGCGCGTCGGTTGATCGCGCAGTCGAATGCCCGGTTCGTCAGTTTGTGGAAATTGCCAACGTCTTGCGCCCGCGCTTCTTTACCGCGGGTGCTGCCGTCGGCTGGACTTCGGCAGCGGACTTCGTCGGCCCGCGCTTGCCCGACTTGCGGCCGAGGCCGATCTTCACCGCGAGTTCCTTGCGGGTTTCGGCATAGTTCCGGGCCACGAGCGGGTAGTCGGCGGGAAGGCTCCAGCGGGCGCGATATTCCGATGGTGTCAGCTGATGGTCGGTGGTCAGGTGGCGCTTGAGCATCTTCAGTTTCTTGCCGCACTCGAGGCAGGTGATGGTGTCCGGCTTGACCGACGAGCGCACCGATACCGCGGGTGTCCGGACCTCCTCGACGGGAGCGGGCGCCTCGCCGAGACCCGCCAGGGAGCCGTAGACCGCGGTGATCAGCCCGGGGAGAGCGTCGGCGGCAACGGCGTTGTTGCTGACATGAGCGGAAATGATATCGGCCGCGAGGACCAGAAGAGTGTCGTCGGTCATAGTGCTTCTTTTACCCGAATTTTTGTGTTTCTTGGCGCATTCGCTCAAGCACTTCGGCGGCGTATTCGCAAGTGACGCTGAGGTATATTCGTCTGAACTTTGCGACGATGTTCTGTTTTGGGTCTCTATTCGTTGGGGATGTTTACGGGCGCGGCCTGTTCTGCGTGAGCTATCGTCGGTTGCATGACACCGGTGACTGCTATTGCTTTCGAATAGCGATGACGGTTTGGCGCAGCCGTTGATCTGCGCCATGATGTGCATAGCGGGCGCTGGAGGATGGACGGATGTGCAACCGGGCAAGAATGCGGGGAGAGCCGGAAAGCCTGTTCGGATCGGCAGCCGGGCTGTTTACCGAGCGCCCGCGGGACAATCGCTTCGATCCGCAGGAGCTGCGGCCGAGGGGCAGGGCTTATGTGATCCGCGAGGAGGGCGGGCGGCGGGGCTGGGATATCATGTCCTGGGACGTGCTGGGAGGAAAGGGCGCCTGGCCGATGACCAATGTTCGCCGCCTCGCGGAACCCCAGTGGCGGCGCCTCGCCGAGCGTCCGGAAAATCGCTGTATCGTGCCGCTCACCGAATTCTGCGAGTTCACGCCGGACAGGCACGATCTCGGCGACGGCAAGCCGCCGCTGAAGGGCGAGATGTGGTTCGGCGTGGCCGATCAGCCGACGTTTGCGGTGGCCGGGTTCTGGCAAAGGACGGCGGTTGGCGACGCTTTCGCGATGGTGACCTGCAATGCCAACGAACTGGTGGCGCCGATCCATCCCAAGGCGATGGTCACGATCCTCGAGCCCGAGGCCGTGACCGCCTGGCTCCAGGGGAGCTACGAGGAAATCGCCGCGCTGCAGCGGCCTTACGATGCCGCGAAGATGTCGGTGAGGGGGCCGGTATTTCCGACGCGGAGGCGGGAAGCCTGATCGAAAAGGTATTGCGTTGCCGAGCTGGCGATGTGGCGGGCCATGCGGCGCGCGCAGCGGCCTGCGGCGTGGGTTCCGGGACTTGCATTGCAGTAATTCTTTTTACTATCAGCAAATTACGTAAATTGTTGAACGGATACGGAGCCGAATTTTGAACCGATATATCTTGCTTGCGCTGGGAAGCGCTGTGCTGCTGAGCGGATGCTCCGATCCGAAGAAGGCCAGCAAGGGCAATTTCCAGGCGGCGATCGGTCACTGGATCGAGAAGAACCCGCCCTGCCTGCGGGTCCCGGAGGGAACGATCAAGCCGGCCAAGGACAGTGACGCGGAGTATCCCCGCTACGTCGATGCCTCGCCGCTCACCGCCAAGTTTGCGATCGTGAATCGCGAGCGCCAGGAAGCGCCTTTCGCCGCGCTCGCCGATGCCGGGCTGATGACGGTGCGCGACGCGCGGATCTCGATCAAGGCAGGCTTCTTCGACAATACCGAGAAGGAAGTCCCGGTCCACGCCTACGAGCTCTCCGCCGAAGGCAAGAAGGCGATCGCGACGACCCCGGAAGCCTCCGGCCTCAAGTCGATGTCGCAGCGCTTCTGCTATGGAACGCCGACGGTGGACGAGGTCGTCCAGTTTACCGAACCGGCGGAGATGATGGGCGTGAAGCTCTCGCAGGTGTCCTATCGTCATCACCTCGAGAACCTTCCGGCCTGGACGCAGAATGCCAAGCTCCGCGCCGCCTATCCGCAGCTGGAACGCGACACCGCCAAGAGCCTCGACGGCAAGGCCGCTGTAGTGCTGACCAACGAGGGTTGGGTCCACGAAAAGGAAAGCGGCCTCTGACGGGGCGGTTCGGCATGTTCCCCTTGCCCGGTGCTCGGGCGAGGGGACATGCCATTCCTCAGGCGGTACCGTTTCCGAGGCGGCCTGGAGCAGCCGGATAGCGGGAATGCCGCGTGCCCGCGCTCAATGAAAATCGTGGCTGCGGATGGGCACGAGATCGTCCGCAGCTGGCGCCGTGTTGTACGGCGGGGATGCGAGCGTGCGGCCTGCCGGAAACTTGGGGTCGCGGGGATCGGGACCGCCGCCGTGGGTCGCGCCGTCGCCGCGTCCCGGCGGCACCGAGAAACGGCTACGCGCGATCGAGCGCAGCATGGCATCGTGATCGATGATGCGGTCGCAGATCACGTGGATGATCTCACCTTCCTTCTGCACGCGCCCGCGCATTGCGATCATCGAGGCGGACATGATCTGGCGGCGATAGATCTCGAACTTGTTGGGCCAGAGGATGCCGTTGGCGATCCCGGTCTCGTCCTCGATCGTCACGAACAGTACGCCCTTGGCGGACCCCGGCCTCTGGCGCACGAGGATCACGCCTGCGACCTCGATGTTGCGTCCATCGCGAATCGAGGAAAGATCGGCGCAGCGAACGATGCCCATCGCATCGAGTTCTGTGCGCAGGAATTCGAGCGGATGGCCGCGCAGCGACAGCTGGAGCGAGCGGTAGTCCTCGACCACCTCGCGGCCGGCGCTGATGGGGCGCAAGGCAACCTCCGGCTCCAGGCCTTCCGGCGAGAAGTGCGCTTCGCGCGCGTCGGCTGCCGCGAACAGGGGAAGCGGCGCCTCGCCGAGGCCCTTCACCTTCCACAGTCCCTGGCGGCGGTCCTCCGCCAGGCAGGAAAGGGCATCGGCCTGCGCCAGCCGTTCGATCGCGGCGCGCGGCACCCCGGCGCGGCGCCAGACTTCCTCGACGCTTGCGAAGGGAGAGGGGCCTCTTGCCGCGGCGATCGCCGCGCCGTGGACATTGGCCAGCCCGTGCACCTGCCGGAAGCCGAGGCGAACCGCGAGATAGCGGCCCGGCGCAGGCTCGAGCGTGCAGTCCCAGTGGCTGTGGTTGATCGAGACGGGACGAACCTCGACGCCGTGGGCGCGCGCGTCGCGCACGATCTGCGCCGGGGCGTAGAAGCCCATCGGCTGCGCGTTGAGCAGGGCGGCGCAGAACACGTCGGGGTGATGGTGCTTCATCCAGCAGCTGGCATAGGCGATCTTGGCGAAGGAGGCGGCGTGGCTTTCGGGAAAGCCGTAGGAGCCGAAGCCTTCGATCTGCTTGAACGTGCGTTCGGCGAAGTCCTTGGGATAGCCGCGCGAAACCATGCCGTTCACCAGCTTGTCGTAGAAATGGCTGACCCCGCCGGTAAGCTTGAAAGTCGCCATCGCGCGCCGCAACTGGTCGGCTTCCGCCGGCGTGAACCCGGCGCCGACGATCGCGACCCGCATCGCCTGTTCCTGGAACAGCGGCACGCCCAGCGTCTTCCTGAGCACTGCCTCCAGTTCAGGTTTCGGATACTCGGGCGTCTCCTTGCCTTCGCGGCGCCGCAGGTAGGGATGGACCATGTCGCCCTGGATCGGCCCCGGACGCACGATCGCGACCTCGATCACGAGATCGTAGAATTCCCTGGGCTTGATGCGCGGCAGCATCGACATCTGTGCGCGGCTCTCGATCTGGAAGACGCCGAGCGTGTCGGCCTTCTGGATCATCGCGTAGACGCCGGGATCGTCGTCCTGCAGGTCGGCCATCGTCTTCGTGACGTCCTTGTGCGCCTCGAGCAGGTTGAACGCGCGGTTCATGCAGCCCAGCATCCCGAGCCCGAGCACGTCGACCTTCATGAACTTCAGGGCATCGATGTCGTCCTTGTCCCACTCGATGATCTGGCGGTCCTCCATGCGCGCGGGTTCGATCGGCACGAGGTCGTCGAGGCGCTCCTGCGTCAGGACGAAACCGCCCGGATGCTGCGAGAGGTGGCGCGGCGTACCGATCAGCCGGCGCGAGAGATCGAGCGTGAGGCGCAGGCGGTGGTCGCCCGCATTGAGGCCCAGGCTCTCGATCTGCGCGTCGGTGATCCCTTCCATCGACCAGCCCCAGACGAGACCCGTCAGCATCCTGGTGAGATCGCGCGGCAGGCCGAGCGCCTTGCCGACTTCGGCTACCGCGCCGCGGGTGCGGTAGCGGGTGACGACGGCGGTCAGCGCCGAGCGGTGGCGGCCATAAGTCTCGTAGATCCACTGGATGATTTCCTCGCGGCGCTCATGCTCGAAATCGACATCGATATCGGGCGGCTCCTTGCGCTCCCCCGAAACGAAGCGCTCGAACAGCAGCTCGTGCCTGATCGGGTCGATCGAGGTGATGCCGAGCATGAAGCATACGCAGCTGTTGGCGGCCGAGCCGCGGCCCTGGCACAGGATGCCGCGGCGCCGGCTCTCCGCGACGATCGCGTTGACGGTGAGGAAATAGGGGGCGTAGCCGAGCCGCTCGATCAGCCCGAGCTCATGATCGATCTGCCGGGCATAGGCCTGCGGGAGCCCTGCGGGGAACATGCGTGCGGCCGCATCATGGGTCAGTGCAGAGAGCGCCTGCTGGGCGCTGCGCCCGGCCATCACTTCCTCATAGGGGTACTGGTAGCGGATCTCCCCGAGGTCGAACCGGCACTGCGCCGCAATATCGGCGCTGGCCTGGATTGCACCCGGAAAGGCAGCGAAGCGCCGCTCCATTTCTTCGGGCGATTTGAGGTTGCGGTCCATGAACCGCTCGCGCCGGAAACCCAGCGCATCGATCGTCGTCTTCTCGCGGATCGCGGTCATCACGTCCTGCAGCGGGCGCAACTCAGGCGCGTGGTAAAGCACGTCGCCGGTCGCGACGCAGCGCACCCCGGCGGCGCGCGCGAGGTCGGCGAGACCGTGGAGACGCGCCTGGTCGCCCGGCCGGCGCCGCAGCGAAAGCGCGCAGTAGCCGTCGTCTGCAAAAACGGATCGCAGCGCGGCGAGGTGCCCGGCCGTTTCGGCGTCCGGCATGTCCGGAAGCAGGATGGCGACGAGGCCCTCGGCGTGCTCGGCCAGATCGCTCCATTCGAGCATGCAGCGGCCCTTGCCGCCGCGCGCCTTGCCCCGCGACAGCAGCCGGGTGAGGCGGGACCAGGCCGCGCGGTCCTTCGGGTAGACCAGCAGCGCGCGGCCGCACGCGAGATCGAGGCGCGATCCCGCGATCATGCGTACGCCGGTGGTCTTCTGGCCTTCCCAGCCGCGCACCATCCCGGCGAGCGTGCCGCGATCCGCCAGGCCCAGGGCGGTGTGCCCGAGCGCAGCAGCCTCGGCGAACAGCTCCTCGGGCGAGGAGGCGCCGCGCAGGAACGAAAAGTGGCTCGTCACCTGGAGCTCGACATAGGTCGCCATCAGCCGAACACCCCGTGGAGATACCAGGTGAGATCGCCGGTCGGCGTATCGACGCCGTCGCCGCGCCGGAACACCCAGAAACGCTCGCCCCCGTCGGCCTCGACGATGAAGTAGTCGCGAACTGCCCAGAGCTCGCGCTCGCTGCGCCACCATTCGCCGTGGATCCGCTCGGGACCTTCGCCCGCGGAAATCCGATAGGACTTGCCGCGCCAGGTGAACCGGCGCGGGGGATGGTCGGGCAGCAGGGCCACCACGCCCGAGAGCTGCTCGGGCCGCGGCAGCAGGCGGATAGGTCGCCGCCAGCCCGGCCACCGGGCAGGCCTCGCCAGCGGATCGGTCCGCCTGGCGGCGCGTTCGGGAACATCGCTCTCGATCGCGGTGATCCGGAACAGGGCGTCCTCACCGACCCGGCCCGCCAGCTGATCGACGAGCGGGGCGATGTCCGGCGCGCACGGATCGCCTGCGAGCCCGTTGCGGGTCATCTCGGGCTGCAGGATCTCGGTGCGCGGCGCGGTGAGTTCCATCGCCTCGATCCCGAGGCCCGGATCGATGCGCTCGACCCGCATCGCCAGCATGCGCGCGAGATGCTGCGCGTCCCGGGTGGCGCGCGCGGTGCCGATCGCGATGCGCTGGTCGATGCCGTCGACGCGGCGGCAGGTCAGAACCGCGCTGCGCAGCCCGAGGCGGCGCCCCTCGAGATCGCGCACGAGATCGCCGAGCAGATCGCCGGCGACCTGATTGATCGCTTCGGCGGTCGCGATCGGCTCGAGCAGCCGCCGCTCGGCGCGCGGCGTCTCGAAAGGGACGACCGGCACGATCGGTTCCGCGACGAGCCCGCGGGCCTGGTCGAGACGTTCGACGGCCTTGAGGCCGAGGCGCTTGGCGAGCGGCCCGCGCGGCATCGGATAGAGATCGGCGATCCGCTCGAGACCGAAACGGCTTGCCGCGTTCAGCACCTCGTCCGGCAGCCGCAAGGCGGCCAGCGGCAGGTCCGCGATGGCCTGTGCTTCCTCGCCGGGAGGCAGGATGGTTATTGCCGCGTCCGCAAAGCGGGCGAGGGCGTGGGCCGCGCCGGGGCTTGCGGCAATGGCAATCCGGGCTGTGAAGCCCAGCCGCTCGAGGAAGCGCAGCGCGCGCCGGCAGAAGCGCGCTTCACCCCCGAAAAGATGGGTAGTGCCGGTGAGGTCGAGCCAAAGACCGTCCGGCGCGTAGACGCTTGCCGTCGGGGTCCAGTGCCGGACCGCATGAAGCGCGAGGCGATCCAGCCAGGCCTGATCGCCGTCGCGGGCTGCCTCGCGGACTTCGAGATCGCTGACGAGCGCGCGGGCCTGGGCCGCGGTCATGCCGGGATGGAGGCCGAGTTCGCGTGCCAGTGGGCAGGCTGCGGTTACCACTTCGCGCTGGCCGCTGCGCTCGATCAGGACAGTCGGCCGCTGCCAGAGGCTGGTGATGTGCTTTTGCGGGGCAGTGACCGGGGGGCGGCCGGCTCCCGGATGGCCGTCGTCCGGACGCATCGCCCGGAACGGATGATCGGCAGGCTCGCTCCGCCGGCCTATCTCGCGCATGGTCGGACGCTGATGCGCGGGCAGTGCATCGATGGCGGCCTGCTTCGCTGTGGGTGCCGGGACGGCGCCTTGCGCCCAGCGCGCGCCCGGCCGCCAGCCGCCGCCGCGCGGCACCGAGCAGGGGCCGGGGTCGTCGTCGATCGGCGGGACGCCTCGCAGCGCCGGGCGCAATCCGGATGCATCCGCCTGATGCCGCGCGGGCGCGCGCGTCTCAGGCGGCGCGGGCGGCAGCTCGGCCCGGCGCAGCCGCTCGATCGGCAGGTGCGGCAGGTAGAGCGAGGCGACCCTGGTCATCGCAGGCCTCGACAAGAAGGGAGAAGGGATTGCCGCCGCGCTGGCGGACAAGTTCGACTTGCCAGCGCCCGCGACCGACGCCGGGATGGGCAAGGGGCCGGGACGGCGCTGCGGCAATGCTCCAGCGCGTCATGGCGGCCGAGGGCTGGGCATGCGGATCCCGCCCGCGGGCACGGTGCCGGCGGTAGAGCAGCATCGGGGTCCCGCTGTCGCCGGCGGCAAGCTGCAGGCGCCGTGTCGCGGTCTGGTCGGCCATTTTGACTTCGGCGATCACGCAGGCCAGCGATCCGTCGCGCAGGCCGTCCTCGGCCATGGCCAGGACCTCGCTGTCCTTTGCCCCTTGCGCATAGAGCACTTTATCCGGGCCGAGCCCGACCTGTTCGAGCGCCGGCGCATAGAGATCGAAGCGCGACAGCGTCCAGAGCACGGTCATCCCGGGCCCTGCTGCAAAGCGCGCGGCGATGCCGGCGGTGAACAGCGTGGCTGCGGCATCGTCGCTCCAGGCCGCGCTGGCACCCGCGATTTCGTGGAGGGCGCCGCTGCTCAGGCCTCGGTCGGGGAGGGCGCCGTCGATCTCGGGCACCCCGAACGGCAGGGCCGGGCCGCGCGCGGTCTGCGCTGCGGCGACTTGCGCGCGCAGCGCGGCGAGCGCGTCGGCAGGCAAGCGGGATGAAAGGGCGGTGGTCAGGAGCATCGGATCGGGGCGACTCATTTGTTCGCTTTATGTTCCGATTGTTTGTCCGCGGCGTCAAGACGGCTGGCGGGGCGATCCCGGGTCGCTGCCCGCTAACCAGCGGGCTGAAAACGATAAAGAATTTAAGCAGCTTCGGTATGCCCAGAAGTGTTCACTTGGTGGTGCCGATGGCCTTTGGTGGCGCGATGCGCCGGAGTTTGCGGGACGCTGATTTCCCAGGTGGACGTTTAACCGTCAGGTCACGGCGAGAGCGTTAGGGTCGGGTCCAGCATGGGGGAAAACATGAACGATATTTGCGGAAACTGCGATGCCGACACGGTCTGACGGGGGCTCTTCGCGGCGATCATTAGTATCTCCCGCGTCCGACCGGCTCCGCGATTGAGGCCGGGTTGAATCGACGAGGGTGCGCTTCTGGTGGGTGGATGCCGGTGCCGGCGCGTGCCGCACGATTCCACGAGTCGCGCACCGAATCGGCCTGTGCGAAAGGCTGTTGGTATTCTGTTGATAAACTGGCGGTCGGGTGCGTTTTCACTGGAGCCGGTACTCGCGCCTCGCTAAGCGGATCCGGCGCGCCTCGAGGGGGATCGACCTTCTCGAGGATGCCATTTCGAACATCGACGGAGCACATCATGACTGGGGCCCAACTGGCCGCGGCCCGCAGGAATCGCGGCCTCACTGAAGCGGAACTCGGCAAGGCCATCGGTTATCGCGATCCCGCCCGCGCGGTCCGCCGCCTCGAAGCCTCGGGCGCGGTCAACTCGCGCGCGCTGACCATGATCAAGGTCGTTTTCGGCACCGTCGACCAGGACAATGCCCGCGAGCGCGGGCCTCGGCGGCGCGCGGTAAATCCCGACCAGCTCTCGTTCGCGTTCTGAGCGGACTGGGGACTGTATGATGCTGCGCTGCGGCTGACCTGGGATCGAACATCGGCTCCCGGACATGACGGTCAGGCGTTTGCAGCGACGTGGGCTTGGCGATGGCTGCCGCTATGGGTGCGGGAAGACGGTTGCAACGGCGAGGTTCGCCTCTGCTTTGAGGGTCTAGCCGCCAGGCGTATGGTGCTGGGCATCGCGCGCTGAATGGCAGCGATGATTGTCGGTATGCCTTTTGGCTGGACTCTGCGCTATCTCGCGGCCTTTGGCGCTGATGCTTGGGCGTCAAGATCTGTTCCGGAACGATTTTGCTCTTCCATGAAAACACCGGTCCTTCTTTGACCGGCCGATCCCTCGATTGCTTTTTCCGCACATTGAGGTTTCCTCGATTTTCCTGACGAGCCCTGACGATCCGAAGCGAGGTGGGGAGAGCCGCAGCCTGGCGCCCCACGCCTCCGGCATGACCGCGCTCTATGCCGCGCGCGGGCGGGCTCACC
>NZ_DAISLT010000070.1:0-15527 GCF_036820275.1 Novosphingobium sp. | reverse complement strand
GCCCCATGATTTCACAAACCCAACCGTAAAACTACTTCACACGCGCGACACTAGTAGAGCTGTAAGAGCGCATCCCTGCGGTCGCCTTGGAACTCGGGAGATACGCCCTTCTTGAGTTCCTGCTGCAACTCCTCACGGGTAACAGGATCGGCCTTGACGGACGCAAGCACAATGCACAATATGAGCAGTCGCAGTCGCATCGCCTCGTAGTTGTAAGAGCGTCTGATCGCATGCCTCATACCAGGATCGTCGGCGGCATCTTCAGGCAGACACATCCACTCCTGCGCTACGACCTTGTAGATGCCCTCGCCCGAGTCGTGTCGGTCGAGGATCTCAAGAATTTTTGCCTTGATGAGATCGTCGACTTCCTTCCTCTGGTCAACCATCGCTGGCCTCCCTGCTTCAAGCGTGTTCCGCACGCGAGCGGGGCCAACGTGTGCTGCTGACCGAACAGGAGTCCGGTAGACAACCGCTGATCGGTCAACACCACAGATGGTGCCCTTATATATGCACTATGTGGAAAGAATTGTCAACCATAAGCGGAATGTATCCTCGGTGACATGCAGGTGACTTTTACAACGTCCCGAACAGACCATTGACTCGGCTGTCCTCTTCGTCATAATCAGTCCTCACCTCGTTCGTGCTCTGCGGCTTGAACGTGATCCGTCCAGGATCGCGGGCCGCTCGCACGAAGGAGGTCTCGCTATGAGTGAGAAGTCTGCCGTCGGAACAGGCGGCATCACGGAGAACGGGATGGGGCTACTCCGTCTCCTCTCCGTCCGGATGAGCGATGGAACCCGAGCGCAGCTCGAGATCCTCGCACAGCTCAACGACCGCTCTCTCACCGAAGAGACGCGGTACGCGCTGGAGCACTGGGTCGACAAGTCCAAGTCCGACGCCGCCGTGCTCGAGCGCGCCGAGCAGGTACGAGCCGACATCGAACGCGAGGCCGCCACCCGGCGCAGCGCGATCGAGGCCGTCCTTGGCGGAAGCGCCAAGGGCACGATGCCAGCGACTCGCTCCACCAAACAGGCACCCTCGGGCACCTGAACACCCTCGGCAGCCGTGCCCGGAGTGGAGAACGCGCACGTTCCCCTCCGGCAAGGCTGCCTTCACCACTCGACCACGCGCGTCCGCTCGTTGCTGCTCTGCGGTCTCACTCGGTGAACAATCCATGTTCGCCGGCCGCTCGCAGGAAGGAGAAGAAGCAATGGTCAAGGGACTGTATGTCCCCGCACATGACGGGGAGCCGCTGGAAGTGCGTGACTTCGATGGCGACGCAATCGGCACCGCCGTCGGTGGCCTGATGGAAGCGGTGGACGTTCCGCCACTCGGGATCACGGTGTACGTCAACGAAGAAGGGCTGATCCACCACCTTCCCTTCAACTCGCGGGTGTCGTTCGCCTGGTGGTACTACGTGCCGCAGGCCAGGCGGTCGATGCTCGTCGGTGGCGCCGTCGTAGTCGGGGAACCCGACATTGACGGTGCCGACACGGACATCCCGGCGGAAGCGCTCGAGACGTTCACGAAGCCCCGGCACTGGGGGATCCTCATCGATCCCGGCGGCATGCCGGCCTCAGGCGTGATGCCCGACACGATGCTGAACCACGTCCTGCGGCCGCTCATTGCCGGGCGGCCGCAAAAGGTGGGTGAGCACCGCGCGATACGCCAGCTGCTTCGACGCGATGGCCTGGGCGCTGTCGTTGGGGGAGCGGTGGACGGAGATGGATGACTTCGCCATCCTGCCGATGAGTCAGGTGCTCGAGCACTTCGGCGTCACGCCGAGCGAGTGAGCGCGATGCCCAACACAAAAGGCGGCACCGATCCGATGGAAAGCTTTCACGCTCTCCCAGGGTTGGTGCCGCCTGTTTTACTTCTGGAACTTGCTCGCCCAGGCGCAGTACTCGACGTCGTACGACGGGCGCAGGAAGACGAGGTGCTCGTCGGTGTCCGGCACGGCGAAGATGGCGAACTTGTCGGCGTCGACGATCGTTTTGGCGCCACCTCCGCAGATCGCTGCAGTCTTCTCAGGGTAGTGCGCCTTCCAGTCAGTCGCGGTGTTTCCTCGAATGTCCGCAAGGACACGAGAAGCCCAGGTCGCGCTGGAGCTCCAATACTTGCTGAGCGCCGGGTACTGCTCTCGCATCTTGCGAATTTGCCTCGGATCGGTCGTGGCGCCTTCGACATAAACAAGTCCATGGATCTCGCTCAGCTCGAGCGCGCCGTGCACGGTTGCCATCTGGATCCCGCGATGTTCGTGCAGGGTCGCAACGAAGGCACCGTGCGTAAAGCTAAAGATGATCGTGACGAGGAGCGAGAGCCCGAGCATCATTGACAGCAACACGCCGACGACCTTCGTGCGCTTCACGAGCAAGAGCGGAGCCGCCAGCGCAACACTGATCAGGGCGAAGGCCGGCACGACGCGCGGCTTGATGATCGTGTCCGGGGTCAGGATCAGCGGGCCGAGGAACACGAGTGGGATCAGGAACAGGGCCGCGGCTGCGATGAGGATCTGGGGCATGTGGGGCTTGAGCTGGCGGATGACCAGAACGGTGGCGACAAGTGCCACGGCAATCGTCGCGATGAGAACAGGAGTGATGAAGCCGCCTGCGAAGTACTCGACCAGGAGATCACGAAGGCGTCCGAGGTTGCCGCGCACAGCTGAAAGCGACGCGCTCAGCTGCGTGTGGTTCGTAGCGGTCGGGATCAGCAGATGCACGATCAGGTAGCCGATGAGGCCCGCCGCGTACGCCCCTGCGACGCCGAGAGCGTCCAGGACTCCGTTGCGGATCTTCTTCTCGCGGAGCACAGTCATCGCGAGCCAGACGAGCGCGAGGCCGAGCTTGACGGTCGGCATCGCCTGGTAAATGCCAAAGCTGACAAACAGCAAACCTGCGCTCAGCGCGATGCCCTTCCAGGTACGTGAGAAGAACGTGAAGGCCGAGATGGCCAGTCCGTAGGCGATGAGCATGCCGAGGGCGTCGTAGTGGTAGCTGACGTTCTCGAGCAAGAACGGGTTCGCGATCAGCGGTGCCACGAACAGGAAGCTCTTGGCGGTGTAGTCGAGTCGTCGCTTCAGTAGCAGCCAGACGGCCGCCACAACGGCGACGATCCCGAGGATCTGGCCGAGTTGGCCCAAGTTCATGATCGGCGAGTTGAAGCCGCTCAGGAACTGTGTGATCCACTCCGCGACAAACCGACCGTTCGTGGCAAACGAATGAGCATCGCCGAACATCACATTCCGTGCGGTGTCGTCGTTGTAGTCGACATTCGCGCTAATGATCGGGAAGAAGAAAAGCATGGCAAGGATAGTGAGTGCCGTAAGGGTGGTCCGTGGCTTACGTTTCTTATCGAGGCATTTGGTGAGTGTATTCAGTTTTGACTTCATGCAATGGGTCGTATTATCAGGCATTCCTCGAATTAATGCAATGGCACGTAGGGCCTCTCGCTAGTGCTGTGTCATTACGCTCGCCTATGGATACCTTCGACGAACTCCACGCCATCACCGAACCTCACTGCCCGGCGCATGTTCCCCACGCTCGCATTGCGGGTATTGTCGCGGCAGTCGACGAAATCATATTCCTTGAATGCATAAGTGTGCGAAAATGGAGGCAGATCGCAGTGTCCCGGTCGAGCCGTCCGGCTCCCGCCTGCGACACCGTCACACCCTCCCGAGCGGCGCGGCACCCTAGCAGTGTCAGTGGTCGCCGGTAGCGTTGGATACGGCACTATGAGCACAACTTAAGGCGCGCCCTCGGCGCGGAGGAGCATGACCTGATGAAGCGCAGAGCGGCCGGATCGATCCGCTGCGACGGCCGCCTGGCCGCCGCAGCTTCCATATGTCTGCCCTGCTCCACGCCGAGGGGTTGCCGATGACAGCGCCTCTGACCGACTACCAGTCGAAGTACTTCGCACACGAGCTACAGAGAAGCCACGCTAATGATCACGTCGGCAAGATCGCGGGCCTTCTGTTCGATGCGCAAGTTGAACCGAAGCCACATCAGATAGATGCGGCCCTCTTCACGCTACAAACGCCGTTCTTACCGGGCGTGATCTTGGCAGATGAGGTCGGGCTCGGGAAAACGATCGAGGCTGGCATTGTCATCTCGCAGTACTGGGCTGAGCGTAAGCGTCGAGTTCTGATCATTGCACCTTCGAGCTTGCGGCAGCAGTGGCAACAAGAGTTGTACGAGAAGTTCCTGATCCCATCCACGATCCTCGATGCCAAGTCGAAGGACTTTTTGCTTGCGAACGCGAACGCCCGCACAGCTGAGATACTCATATGCTCCTACGAGTTTGTCCTCCGACACGAGACCGCACTGCTGAAGGCGTGGGACCTCGTGGTGGCAGATGAAGCCCACCGCCTGCGCAGCTACTGGAACGGCAAAGCGAAGATGGCCGAGGCCGTCTCGCACGTCGCCCGCAGCGCGCACAAAACGGTGCTGCTCACGGCGACACCGCTGCAGAACAAGCTCGAGGAGCTGTACGGCCTCGTCTCGATCTTCGACCCCGACTACTTCTACTCGCTCGACGCGTTCCGCGAGCGCTACATCAAGAGCCGTGACCTGACGGGCGACGACGACCTGGTCGAGCGTGTGGCATCGATCTCCAAGCGCACGCTCCGCAAGGACGCCAACAAGTACATCCGCTTCACGCAACGGATGCCGTTGACGATGGAGTTCACTCCGTTGCCCGACGAGGTGCGCCTGTACGACCTGGTCAACGACTACCTGCAGCGCGACGAGCTGTTCGCGTTCGCGGGATCGCAGCGCCATCTCTCGGCGCTCATCATCCGTAAGCGGCTCGGTTCGTCGACGTATGCCGTCGCGAGCACGCTGGAGAACATCGCCAACCGTCTGGCGGACGAGGTGGCCGCTGGCAAACTCCGTGACAACCGTGGCGGGCTGTTCCTGGCCGACTTCGAGGCTGGTGACGAACTCGAGGACGAGATCGTCGAGGAAGCCGAAGAGACGACGGATCAGGCATCGAGAGCGCAACTCGACGCCGAGACCCTCAAGCGCATGCGCGCCGAGGTCGATGAACTCCGCGAGTATGCCGCACTGGCTCGCTCGATCACCGTCAATCAGAAATCGGTCAAGCTGCACGAGGCTCTCGACATGGGCTTCGAGCGTCTCCGCGAGCTCGGCGCCGCCGAGAAGGCAATCATCTTCACCGACTCAACCAAGACGCAGGAGTACATCGCCCGCACGCTGGCCGACGCCGGTCGCGGCGAGGGCGTGGTGCTGTTCAACGGCTCGAACACCTCACCTGAGCAGACGGCGATCTACCAGGCATGGCTGACGGCCAACAAGGACGGCGATCTGATCACGGGCATCCCGGCAGTCGACCGACGCAAGGCGCTCGTGGACTACTTCCGCGAGCAGGGCACGATCATGATCGCCACCGAGGCGGCGGCGGAGGGCATCAATCTGCAGTTCTGCTCGATGCTCGTCAACTACGACCTGCCGTGGAATCCGCAGCGCGTCGAGCAGCGCATCGGCCGCGTGCACCGCTTCGGGCAGAAGCACAACGTCGTCGTCGTGAACTTCAGCAACAAGGGCAACGTCGCCGAGCAGCGCATCCTCGAGCTGCTGACGAACAAGTTCCAACTGTTCTCGAGCGTGTTCGGCGCCTCTGACGAGGTGCTTGGCGCGGTGGAGGACGGCCTCGACTTCGAGAAGCGGATCAGCGACATCCTCACCCGCTGCAAGACGGCCGGCGAGATCGATGCGGCATTCAAGCAGCTTGAGGATCAGTTCGCAGGCGAGATCTCGAAGGAGATGGCCAGCGCCAAGGCCAAGGTCTTCGACCACCTCGACCCGCACGTGCAGGATCGCCTGAAGGCGTACGACGAGCAGTCGGGCGACGTGCTCAACAAGTTCGAGCGTCTCCTGCTTGCGATCACGCAGCACGAGCTCCGCGACGTCGCGACGTTCGAGGGCGACGGCCGCACGTTCGTGCTGAACCAGGCTCCTACCAAGGATGCGCCGACGGGACGCTACTTCTTCAAGTCGAAACCGCTCCCGAACGCACACCAGTACCGCTACGCCAGCCCGCTCGCACAGCACGTTGCAGACACGGCGAAATCGCACGAGACGCCTGAGCGCGAATTGACCTTCTCGCTCAGCCAGTCGAAGCGGGCCAGCAACGCTGTCAAGGCGCTCGAAGGCAAGAGTGGCGAGCTGACGGTCAACCTACTGACCTTCACGATGCGGGTGCGCGACGAGGACATCTCCGAGTCGTACATGCTCGCCGGTGGCATGACCGACGACGGCCAGTACCTGGACGAGGAATACGTCGCCGACATCCTCGACCTCGCCTGCCAGGGCGTGGGTGAACAACCCGTCGCGGTCGACGTGGCCAAGGTCGAGCCGCAGCTCAAGGCGCGGCTCGGTGAGCTGGAGAAAGAAGTCCAGGGGCGCAACTCTCGCTACTACGACCAGCAGGAGGAACTGCTCTACCGCAACCAGCAGGATCGCAAGGCCGAGCACGAGGGCAAGATCCGCGAGTACCGCGCCAAGGAGAAGGAAGCCCGTAAGGCGGCGAAGCAGGCGGACGACCCGATGGAGCAGCTCAAGCTCAAACGTGAGGCCCGCAAGTGGGAGCGCCGGGCGGACGAAGCCGACGATGACTTCCGCGACGCACGCCGCAAGCTGCAGGCCGAGATTGACGAGAAGCTCGACATGATCGAGCAATCCCTACAGGGCACCCAGCACACCGAGCACCTGTTCGCGATCCGTTGGCGCATCGTCGCGTAACGGTCAGCGTTCACAAAAGACATCGAAATTGTTAAACTGAGGAAAGAGAAATACCCGATGAGCGAAGAAATCCACGAAACACCATCCACCACCCCGAACTTCCAGACTGAGCTGGCTGCCCAGCTGGCTGAGCTGATGCCCGAGGTCATCGCCGACGGCAAGGTGGACGTGGAGAAGCTCAAGGAACTGCTGGACGGCGACGCGGCCGACACCAGCGAGCGTTTCGGGCTGTTCTGGCCGGGCAAGAAGCGTGCACTGCGTGCCGCGCAGGAGCCGACTACGGCCACGCTGCGTCCTGACTTCGAGAACTCGAAGGACTGGGACACCACCAAGAACGTGTTCATCGAGGGTGACAACCTCGAGGTGCTCAAGATCCTGCAGAAGCACTATCACGCCAAAATCAAGATGATCTATATCGATCCGCCGTACAACACCGGCAAGGACTTCGTCTACCCGGACAACTACAAGGAAGGCCTCGACACCTACCTCGAGTGGACGCGTCAGGTCAACGAGGAGGGCAAGAAGCTCTCGACCAACGCCGACACCGACGGGCGCTACCACTCCAACTGGCTGAACATGATGTACCCGCGCCTTAAGCTCGCGCGGAACCTGTTGACCGAGGACGGTGTCGTATTCATCTCGATCGATGATGCTGAGGTTGCGCACCTTCGGAAGATTGCCGACGAGGTCTTCGGCGAGGCGAACTTCGTCGCGAACGTCGTTTGGCAGAAAAAGTACACGCGCGCAAACGACGCGCGCTGGTTCTCCGATAACCACGACCACGTCCTGTGCTACGCCAGAAAGAAGGCCGGGATGTCGCTCAATCTACTACCGCGTGAAGCTTCGCAACTCAAGGCGTATTCGAACCCGGACGGGCACCATAAGGGCCCTTGGAAGGCGACGCCTTTGCACGCAAAGAGCGGATCCAACACTGGGGGATATACATTCGCCAACGGTGTTACCTGGACTCCGCCAGCTGGGACCTATCGGCGCTTCAACGATGAGTCTATGAAGCGAATGGAAGAAGGTAACGAGATCTGGTTCGGCAGCGATGGTCGCCAGACCCCTTCTCGTAAGAGCTTCCTGTCGGAAGTTAAGGTCGGCGTCACGCCGGTTACTATCTGGGGTTACGAGGAGGTTGGGCACAACCACGAAGCGAATTCGGAGATCAAAGCCCTTGGCCTGGGCGGTTTGTTTGACAACCCGAAGCCCACCAGGCTTATCCGACGCATGGTGGCCCTTGCGACCGGGCCAAACGATCTAGTTCTCGATTTCTTTGCGGGCTCCGGAACAACTGCCCAGGCTGTGCTCGCTGCGAATGCGGAGGACGGCGGTAACCGGAGATTCATTGTGGCGCAGCTGCCCGAGCCGACTCCTGAGAAGTCGGAGGCTCGGCAGAAGGGCTATTCGACCATCTCTGCGATTGCCCGGTGCCGGATCGATGAAGCTGGCCAGGCAGTATCAGCCGAACTCGAAGAGACGCTCAACGACCGCTCGGAACCCCTGGATGTTGGTTTTCGCGCTTACACGCTCGCCGACACGAGCTTTTCGAAGTGGAAGCTCTCGAGTGACGTCGACCGGACTGAGCTCGAGCAGCACTTGGTCGACCTGCGAGAGTCGAGCAGCGCCGATGACGCGTCGGCGGATGACCTCCTTTCCGAGATCCTCCTCAAGCAAGGCTATTCCCTGACCGAGCAGATCGCCCCGGTCGAAGTGGTCGGCCTCGACCTGCGCTCGGTGGGCGACGGCATCGTGCTCGCCTACCTGAACGAGCACGTCAAGCCGACGCTCGAGCAGCTGCGCGCCGTCGCGGATGAGGACCCTGCTCGCTTGATCGTCCTGGAGGATGCGTTCCAGGGCGATGACCAGCTCAAGACCAACCTGGCTCAGCTCTGTAAGAGCAAGGGCATCGAGCTCTGGACGGCCTGATCATGGGAGACAACACAGCGAGTAGCGGATTCAAGTTTGACGCCAGCCAGCAGTACCAGCTCGACGCGATTAAGTCGGTGGTCGACCTGTTTGATGGTCAGCCGAAGGATGCCGAGAAGCTGGAGACGATGCTGCGCGGCCAGGTTGCCGCCGTCAACGAGACGGAAAATGCGGCGCTCGACCTCGATCTCTCGCAGGAGGTGGGCGCCGTTGGTAACCGCCTGGTGCTCGATCGCGACACGGTGCTGGCCAACTTGCAGCGCGTGCAGGACAAGAACGGTCTCGAGGTTGCCTCGAAGCTGTTCGATGACTCGGCGCTCGACTTCGATATCGAGATGGAGACGGGTACGGGTAAGACGTACGTGTACCTCCGCACCATCTTCGAGCTGGCGGAGAAGTACAACTTTACGAAGTTCGTCATCCTCGTGCCGAGTGTGGCGATCCGTGAGGGCGTGAACACGAGCATCCGGCTCATGCGTTCGCACTTCGAGAACCTGTACAAGAAGCGCAACATCACCTTCGACTCGTCGGTCTACAGCGGTAAGACGGCCGAGGAGGTGCAGTCGTTCGCGACGTCGACCAACGTGCAGATCATGGTGATGACGATCGACTCGATCCGTGGCAACGCGAACACGCGCATCATCCACCAGACGCGCGACAAACTGAACGGTCTCAAGCCGATCGACTATCTGAAGGCGACGCATCCGGTCGTCATCATGGACGAGCCGCAGAACATGGAGTCCCTGCTCTCTCAGTCGGCCGTGAGCGAGCTCGACCCGGTGTTCACGTTGCGCTTCAGCGCGACGCACAAGAAGCTCCGCAACGTCGTCTACCGACTCGATCCGGTCGACGCACACGACCTCGGCCTGGTGAAGCAGATCGTGGTGGCGGACGTGCAGCAGCAAGGTGCGGACGCGACGCCGTACATCAAGCTGGTCGAGGTCACGAACGACAAGGGCTGGGTTGCTCGGCTGGAGCTGTCCTGCCGGAAAGCGGACGGGTCGCTCGAGCGGCGCGTGGTGAACGTCAAGCAGAACCAGGAGCTGTCCGATCCTCGCCTGACGAACAACGCGAACTACGACGGCTGGCGCGTCAACGAGATGAGCATCGAACCCGCATACGTCGACCTGACGCTCCATGGCTACCTGTATCAGGGCGAGAGCATCGGCGGATCGTCTGGCGCGATCTACAAGGAGATGATCCGCGAGACGATCAAAGAGCACCTGCGCAAGGAGACGCAACTGCGCGCTAAGAGCATCAAGGTGCTCAGCCTGTTCTTCATCGACAAGGTGGAAAGTTTCCTCGGTGACGGCTCGAACAACAACGATGCGAACGGTCAGTTCGTGCAGTGGTTCGACGAGCTGTTCCGTGAAGAGCGTGCCAAGTCGCCGCAGTGGCAGGAGTTGCTCCCGCAGGATCCGGCCGAGCTGCGTCGCGGGTACTTCTCTGTCCTCAAGGGCAAGAAGGGCGCGGCGGACAAGTTCCAGGATACGTCCGGCACCACGAAGGCCGATGATGACGCGTACGAGCTCATCATGCAGCAGAAGGAGCGCCTGCTCGACGAGAACGAGCCGACGCGGTTCGTGTTCAGCCACTCCGCCCTGCGCGAGGGCTGGGACAACCCGAACGTCTTCCAGATCTGCACCCTGCGCGAGATGGGCGCCGAGACAGAGCGACGCCAGACGCTCGGGCGTGGTCTACGCCTGCCGGTCGCGAAGAGCGAGGGCGGCTACGAGCGCGTGGCCGACCGCGGCATCGCGACGCTGACCGTGGTCGCGAACGAGTCGTACAAGCAATTCGCCGACGCGCTCCAGAAGGAGTACAAGGACGCGGGCGTCGAGATTGGGCGTGTGCGCAAGGCGGAGTTCTCGAAGATCCCGCTACAGAACCCGGACGGGTCGCTCACCGATGAAAACCTCGGTTATGAGGGATCCGCGTCGATCTGGGAGCACCTGCTCGCACAGCGGTTCATCGACGAGGACGGCGTTGTGCAGCCGAAGTTCCAGCCGAACACGCTCGACTTCAGCCTCAACATGCCCGTCGACTTCATGTGGGCTGAGCCGTTCGTTATCGAGCTGGTCGGCCGCGCCAACATCGGCAAGTACGTGAAGCCGAAGAGCAAGCGCCATTCCCGCACGCTCAACAAGGAGCTGTTCGCGAACCCCGAGTTCGAGAAGTTCTGGGAGACGCTCAGCCGCCGCACCACGTACCGCGTCGAGGTGGAACGCGACCAGATCATCGAGAACTCGGTCAAGGCGATCAAGGAAGCACCAGACATCGACCCGCTGCGCATCCAGGTCACCCGCGCGGGCGTGAAAGTGCTTCGCGGCGGCGCGAAGGGCCAGGAACTCGGATCACGTCAGCAGGAACTCCGAGGCAGCTACGACCTGCCCGACATCATCGGAGAGCTGCAGGAGGCCACTTCCCTCACCCGCAAGACCATTGTCGACGTCCTCGTCGGCAGCGGCCGGCTGGGCGAGTTCATCGCGAACCCGAATGACTTCATCGCCATGGCCAAGCGCCTCATGCAGACCGAGCTCGCGAAGCTCGTCGTTGACGGCGTGCAGTACGAGAAGATCGCAGGTTCTGTCTACGAGCTGCGTGAACTGCGCAAGGACGGCGAGGAGGAGAAGGAACGCTTCCTCGACCAGATGTACAAGCTGGAGAACGCGGACAAGTCGACCTTCGACTACATCGTCTACGACTCCGACCCCGAACGCCAGTTCGCCGAGCTGCTCGACGGTCGCGAGGACATCAAGTTCTTCATGAAGCTGCCCGACAAGTTCAAGATCGACACCCCGGTCGGGCCATACAACCCGGACTGGGCGATCGTGAAGCACGAGGACGGCGAGGAGCGCGTCTACATGATCCGAGAGACGAAGAGCACGGAAGACGAGATCAAGCGCCGCCCGACAGAGAACGCCAAGATCAAGTCCGCCCGCGCACACTTCGAAGCGATCGGCGTGCCGGACTACGCCGTGTCGGTGCCGGGAGGGTGGAAGCTGTGACGGGCGAGGAATCGATGCGCGCAATCGAGTTGATGGACAAGGGTGGACACTTCTATCGCGCCGACTTCCAGGTTCATACACCGCGAGATGCGCAATGGGACGGCGAGCGCCCAGCGTTGGCGGATCGAGACAAGTGCGCAGCGAGCTTCGTAGCAGCCGCAAGAATGCGGGGCCTCGATGCAGTGGCAATCTCGGATCACCACGACTTCGCGTACTTCCCCCGCATCCGTAAGGCGGCTGCAGAGGAGATGCGCGAGGATGGTACCCCCGTGCCCGAGGCGGAACGCCTGGTCGTCTTCCCGGCGCTCGAGCTCACGCTGAGTGTTCCTTGCCAGGCGATCATGATCCTCGACGCAGACTTCCCCGAAGATCGCCTCGACGATGTCGTCAAGGCGCTCCACCTCGATCCGGTTGACGATGCACTCGACTCGGTCCCGCAGGTTACAGAGCTCGTAGATTCCGGCGACCTCAACGCCCTTCATGAGAAGCTTGACAGCCGGGACTGGCTGCGCGGTCGGTACATCGTTTTACCGAACGTGACCCCGTCGGGTTACAAGACCCTCCTGCGAACGTCGTTTCAGTCGAAGTACAGGGACATGCGCTCCGTCGGCGGATACCTCGACGGGAGCATCTCGGTTTTTGACAAGAAGGTGGGCGACAAGAAGATCCTCGACGGCAAGGTGCCTGAGTGGGGTTCGGAGAGGCTTGCCCTATTCCAAACTTCAGATTCGCGAACGGCCGACTTCTCTAACTTGGGAAGGCACTCGACTTGGGTGAAGTGGGCCGCGCCGACGGCAGAGGCACTTCGCCAAGCGTGTCTCGCCCAGGATTCACGCGTTTCACAGTCCGAGCCATCCCTGCCTAGCGCCTGGATCTCGCGGGTTGTCGTCTCGCAGAGCAAGTTCATGGGCAGGGTCGACGTTGCCCTCAACCCGCAATACACGGCGTTGATCGGTGGTCGCGGAACTGGCAAGTCGACGATCTTGGACTATCTACGTTGGGCCCTCTGTGATCAGCCTGCAAGCTCGACGGCGGAGGACGAAGTGGTGGATCCGCGAGTCCGCCAGCGTAGGCTAATTGAGGTCACGCTCAAGGCGCTCAATGCCCATGTGGAGGTGCACTGCGTCATCAACGGAATCACCCATGTGGTTCGCCGACACGCTGATGATGGCGCTGTGCAGCTCAAAGTCGGCGATGGCGACTTCGAGAAGGTTCGTGAAAGCGCGATCCAGAGCCTGCTGCCGATTCAGGCATATAGCCAGAAGCAGCTAAGCAGTGTGGCGATCCGGATCGACGAACTGCTCCGCTTTGTAACCTCGCCGATTCAGCGGGAGCTGGAGGAGATCGAGCGAAAGCAACATGAGGTCGCCGGACGCCTGCGCGAGAACTACGGATCGCTGCAGCGGCACCGGGATCTTTCAAGCGAGATCGAACGCTCGGAGCTGCGAGTCCGATCCCTCGCGGAGCAAGCTCAAGCGCTACGCGACGGACTTTCCGGCATCTCTGAAGAAGACCGTCTAGTCCTGGCCGGCAAGGCCGCGCATGATCGTGCCCGCGCGGCCGGGTCGGCGTGGACCCAGCAGCTCGCCACGGCGCATGCCGAGCTGACCGAGTTGGCTTCCCGGTTCGATATCTCCCTCGGCGAGATGACGAAGCCGGATGGAGTGCCCGCCGACATCGCAGCCGAAGTCGATGCGTCGTTTGACGCCTCGGTGGCGGCTTTGTCGGCTTTGAAGGACAAGGTCGCGATTCTTGCCGGAGAGCTCGCGAGCCTCCTGAACGACGGAGGCGCCGTGGCGGGCCCACGGGCGGACCTTGCGGCGAAACTGGATGCTTATGAGCAGACTTACTCTGGGGTGAAGACAAGGTCATCCGCGCACGAGGCGAAGTTGGCCGAGCTAGCGGCTCTAGAGCAGCAGCAGAAAGCTGCGTCTGAACTCGCCCAGCGGCAACGTAGAGAGCGACACCCTCGGCAAGCCGGACGAGAAGCACCGCGAGCTTCGCAGGGAGTTGACGACCGCTCGAACGGAGCGCTCGGAGGCGCTCGCTGCCCAGTGTGCTGGCCTGTCAGCATCGTCGGATGGAATGATCCGCGCGACCTTGTCTGTGAGCCGTGGCTTCGATGCAGCGCTCGCCAAGTTCAAGGCTCTCGTTACTGGATCGAACGTTCGCACGAACAAAATCGAACGGTTCTTTGACGAACTGGCCAAGGAGTCCGATCCGGCCGCAACGTGGGAGATGGTCCTTGAGGAGCTTGAGTCGCTGATGCTCCTTGAAACTGATGTTGACGTAAACTCCGAGCAGACCCCCACGCTGTCGCGGCTGGAGTTCGCGGTGGCGGACCAGAAGAAGATAATCCCGAAGCTGACGCCCGATGGTTGGCTAGACCTATCCCTAACAGAACTCGCTGATTTCCCAGAGTTCGAGTATCGGGCCAAGGAAGACGAGTACATCCCATTCGATTCAGCGTCGGCCGGTCAGCAGGCTTCAGCCTTGCTCGCGACTCTGCTGTCTCAGGGAGGAACTCCGCTTATCATCGACCAGCCAGAGGACGATCTCGACAGCGACACTGTCCAAGAGATTGTGGCCAAGATCTGGGAATCGAAGAGCGGCAGGCAACTCATCTTTTCAAGCCACAATGCCAATCTGGTCGTGAATGGAGACGCAGACTTGGTGCTGGTCTGTGCCTATGTCAACGCTGGCGATCAGTCCGCCGGCCACATCATGGAACAGGGAGCAATCGATGTTGCGGCGGTGCGTGATCAGATTACGGCTGTGATGGAAGGCGGAGAGAAGGCATTCCGGTTGCGCAAGGAGAAGTATGGCTTCTGACCTCAGCGTTTGGCCCACGTCTCCAAAGTTGCCAGGCCAGCCAATTAGCGGTTCCGCCCATGGGAATCGCGCGTCTTGACCCCTCGGCGTAGGAGGATGAATCGCCCCGGGTCTGGTGGAGGCTCTGATCCCACGGGAGGATGAGCACCATGGCAGCACCGAGGAAGTACCCCGACGAGCTCCGGGAGCGGGCCACGAGGATGGCAGTGGAAGCCCGACTGGATCCAGCCACGCGAGCGGGAGCGTTCCGCCGGGTGGGTGAACAGCTCGGCGGGATCCATCCCGAGACGTTGCGGACCTGGGTTCGGCAGGCCGAGATCGATGAGGGGCATCGTGCCGGGACCACGACAAGCGATGCCCAACGGCTTCTCGAGTTGGAGAAGGAGAATCGTGAGCTGCGGCGTGCGAACGCGATCCTGAAGTCTGCGTCGGCTTTTTTCGCAGCGGAGCCAGGCCGCCCACAGCGTTGATTGTGACGTTCATCGATCAGCACAAACAGGAGTTCGGCGTCGAGTCGATCTGCCGCACGTTGACCGCGGCGGGCACGCAGATCGTGCCGAGCACCTACTTCGCGTTCAAGACCCGCCCTCCCTCGAGGCGCACGATTCGGGACGAGGAGCTGCTCGTGCACATTCGGCGTGTTCGCGCGGAGAACTTCGGCGTCTACGGCGCGAGGAAGCTCCACGCCCAGCTGCGTCGGGAAGGCATCTCGGTGGCGCGCTGCACCATCGAGCGGCTCATTCGCTCGGCGGGTTTGCGCGGTGCGAGCCGGGCGAAGGGGCCGCGCACCACTATCCCGGGCAATGGGCCCGATACCCGTCCTGACCTTGTGGAACGGGACTTCAGTGCGACGGCCCCGAACCAGCTGTGGGTCGCGGACATCACGTACTGCCGCACATTCTCGGGCTGGGTCTATGCCGCGTTCGTCATCGACGTGTTCTCCCGTCGCGTGGTCGGCTGACAGCTCTCGAAATCGCTGCGGACAGACCTCGCGCTGGAC
>NZ_DAISLT010000069.1:0-19537 GCF_036820275.1 Novosphingobium sp. | reverse complement strand
GAAATCGGCGAGATCGCCGAAGCCGTCGAGCAGTTCCGCGTGGCCGCCGCCGCCCGCGCCGAGATCGACGCCCAGCACGCGCGTGAACAGGAAGTCGTCACCGCGACCCTGCGCTCCAGCCTCCAGGCGATCAGCGAAGGCGACCTCACCCAGAACATCACCGCCGAGTTCCCGCCCGCCTACGGCGAGCTCAAGAACAACTTCAACATGGCCGTCGGCGCCCTGCGCGAACTGATCGGCGCGGTCGCCGAAAGCGCCGTCGCCATCCGCACCGGCTCCGGCGAGATCGCCCAGGCCTCCGAAGACCTCGCCCGCCGCACCGAGAGCAACGCCGCCAGCCTTGAAGAGACTTCGGCCGCGATCACCCAGATGGACGAGCGCCTGCGCGCCACCGCCGCCGCCGCCGGTCGCACCGTGCAGCGTGCCGACGGCGCGATGACCGTGGTCGGTTCGGGCCGCGAGATCGCCGACGAGGCGGTTCAGGCGATGGGCCGCGTCTCCGAGAGCGCCAAGGGCATCGACTCGGTGATCGAAGGCCTCGACAAGATCGCCTTCCAGACCCGCGTCCTCGCGATGAACGCCGCCGTCGAGGCGGGCCGGGCCGGGGATGCCGGTCGCGGTTTCGCGGTCGTGGCGGACCTGGTTTCGGCACTGGCGATGCGCTCGGAAGAGGAAGCCAAGCGTGCCCGCGAGCAGCTCACCGCGACCCAGACCGACATCGGCACGGCGGTCGAGGCGGTGCAGCGCGTCGACGGCGCCCTGCAGAACATCTCGGGCGACGTGACCGAAGTGCACACCCTGCTCCGCGACATCGCCGGCGACAACCAGGCGCAGTCCTCGACGATCACCGAGATCAGCGCGACGATCGGCACGATGGACCAGGCCACCCAGCAGAACGCCGCAATGGTCGAGGAAACCTCGGCCGCCGCGCGCAACCTCAACAGCGAAGTTACCTCGCTGTCGGACCGCGCCGCGATGTTCCGCACCGGCAACGAAGGCCTGCGCGGCTCGATCTCGCGCCCTGCCCTGCGTCCGGCTCCGGCTCCGGCCTCGGCCTCGTTCGCTCCGGCAGAACCGGCACCGATCCGCAAGCCGATGAAGGCGCTCACCACCGCCGACGACTGGATGGACTTCTAAGTTCCTCTGCCAAGGCCAAACGGAAAAGCCGCCCTGTCCCGGGCGGCTTTTTCTTTGCCGTCAATGTTCCCTTTCGCCGCCGCCAGATTTTCTATCGCCATTTCGGATCGGCTTGCTTGACGGCTTTCTCCTATGCCGGAATAAAAGCCAGACGCGGCTTTTGATCGGGATGCAGCTTGCTCCGCGTTACCAACGGCTAAAGCGCGCGATGCTGGGGCGACAACGCCAAGCTTCGTGATCCCTCATTAAAGAGGTGAAAACGATGCCGAACCCCACCGGCGATCTTGATGAAGCCGATCTTGAAGACGTGGAAGCGGCTACCGCCGCGACAGACGATTTCTGGAACGTCGAAGGCATAGTCCGCGAACTGTCGGAAATCCGGCGCGACTGGCGCACGGCCAATATGCAGCACGCAGAATACGGCGTCGAGGGCTTCCCCTCGCGCGTGCGGCTGGCGAAAGTGGCCGAGGAACTCTGCGGCGCCCTGTTTCCGCTCAGGCTCGGCCCGGACTTCGTGCGGGCGCACAACGAAGAGACTTTCGTCACCCAGTCCCTGCAAATCGCGCTGAGCCGGTTGCAGGCGCAAGTGCGGCTGGAACTGCTCTACGGCGCGGGCGAACAGACTTCCGCCGCCGAGCGGCGCGCAAACGCCATCGTCCTCGAATTTTCCCGCCAACTGCCGGAAATCCGCAGGCTGCTGGATCTCGATATCGAGGCGACCTATCGCGGCGATCCGGCTGCGCGCAGTCTGGACGAAGTGCTGATCTGCTACCCCGGACTGCTGGCGATCATCCACCACCGGCTGGCCCACGTCCTGCTCGGGCTTGGCGCCCCGCTGGTGGCGCGCATCCTGTCGGAAATCGCCCATGGCAGCACCGGAATCGACATCCATCCCGCGGCCAGAATCGGGCGCGGCTTCTTCATCGACCACGGCACCGGCGTCGTGGTGGGGGAAACCGCGATCGTCGGGGACAACGTGCGCCTCTACCAGGGCGTCACGCTGGGCGCGAAGGACGCCGCCGCCAGGGATTCGGGCGAAAGCGCGGGCGCCATCGTCCGGGCACAGCCGCGCCATCCCATCGTCGAGGACGACGTGGTGATCTACGCCGCCGCGACCATCCTGGGGCGCGTGACCATCGGCAAGGGTTCGGAGATCGGCGGCAATGTCTGGCTGACCCATAGCGTGCCGCCCTACAGCCGAGTCTCGCAGGCGCGCGCGGTCGTCACCAATAGCCAGACGGGGAACGCGGTCCCGCCGCCAGGACCGCTCAACTGAATTGTGTTTGTTTGGGAAATGCCCTTTCGGGCATTCCCCAAGCAAATCAGAACAGCGTGAGGATGCCGCGCGAGGGGTCGACGAGGCCTTCCCAGATCATCTTTCCGGCCACGTAGAGGATGACCATCAGGCCGACATAGGCGATCCAGCGATAGCGCTCGATCACGCGGGCCAGCACATTGGCGGCAAGACCCATCAGGGCGACCGAGAGGATCAGACCGATGGCGAGAATGCCGGGGTGGTCGCGCGCGGCACCGGCCACGGCGAGCACGTTGTCGAGGCTCATGCTGATATCGGCTACAGCTACAGCCCATGCGGCAGCGGCGAAGGAGCGCGGCGCCGCCTTGGATACGGGGTCGTCCTCACCGCCGACGTCCTCGCGCAGTTCGCGCCACATCTTCCACGCCACCCAGACGAGCAGCAATCCGCCAGCAAAGACCAGGCCGACAAGCTGCATCAGCTGCGTCACGACAAGCGCGAAGGCGATGCGCAGGACCAGCGCGGCGAGCACGCCGATCAAGATGACCTTGCGGCGCATCGCAGCAGGCAGTCCGGCCGCCAGCGCGCCGACGACGATGGCGTTGTCGGCCGCCAGCATCACGTCGATCAGCACGACCTGCCCGAAGGCGGCGAGCGCGGCGGGCGAGCCGAGGTTGGAGAAATCGGCAACGATGTGCTGCCACAAGTCGGTCATGCGGAAAGGTTCCTGTTGGTCCAGGCGCCGCGAGCGGTCGCCACGAGAAAGTCGGGATAGCTCCAGCCGATTGCGGCCGCAGCGATGGTGGAAAGGCTGTCTTCGTCCTCGCGGCCCGGCCTGCCGGATCCGGTCAGGTTGGGCTTGGCATTGACGTCGAAGAGGAAATAGGTGCCCTCGCCGTCGGCGCGGCAGTCGATCCGCATCGGCGAGCGTATTTCGAGGAGCGCGGCGGCTTGCTCGCAGGCTGCGACAACCGCGACGATGGCGGGATCGGCGCATTGCCCGGGCGTCATCGCCGCGCTGTTGCGGCTGACCGGCACATCGCCGTTATAGGACGCGACGTCGCCGATCTGGTCGAAGCGGCGCACCGGCGGCAGCGCGAAAGGCGTGGTAGCGCCGTCCCGGCAGGCGGCGGGCATGACGGTGATGGTGATTTCCTGCCCCGGCAGGAACTGTTCCAGCATGATCGCCGCGCCGAAGCGGCGGCTTTCCGCGAGATCGCGGACCTGCTCGAAGAGTTGCTCACGGGTGCGGGCGACGCCTACGCCCTGGCTGCCACGCCCGCGCAGCGGCTTGACCACGATCGGCACTTTAGCCGCGAAAGGCGCGAGCTGGGCATCGATATCGCCGTCGCCGTCGATCAGCCACGAACGCGCGACCGGCAGGCCTGCCGCCAGCAGGCGCGCATTGGTGGCCGCCTTGTCGTCGATTTCCTGCATGGCCTGCGGGTCGGGACCGACGATCCAGGCTTTGCGGCTGGCGGCCTCGATCGGGTGGCCTTCGAAGACCACGGTATTGGCCCAGAGCAAGGTCGCGCCAGCCTCCAGAGCGGCAGCGATGCCCTGCTCGGTATCAGGCCAGACCCAGTCGAAGACGCGGGTAGGATCGGGATCGGCCACCGGCGTCGCCAGCGTGCAGCCCGCCGCCAGCAGGGCGACGCCGATGTCCGCCCCGCTGTCGGAATAGCCACCCGGCTTGGCCTCCTTGCGCGCGCCGTCGATCACCGGCGGTTCGAGCGCCTGATAGAGCAAGGCGATAGTCTGTTCGCGGGGATCGGGCGGGGTCATCGGGGGGCTCCCATGATACGAAACGAAAGCGGCGCGCCGACGATGACCAACATCACGCGCACGAGGTGGTGGACGATGACGAAGCCCGCCTCCAGCGAGAGACTGAGGGCGACCATGCTCATTTCCGCCACCCCTCCGGGCGAATAGGCCAGCGCGACGAGCGCCGGGTTGAGCCCCGTAGCCCAACCGATCGCAAAGGCCCAGACGAAGGTTATGACCAGCAGGATCGCCGTCGATCCCGCCGCCAGCAGCAGCGTGCGGCCCAGTGTCTTGAGGTCCAGCCCGACGAAGCGGCAGCCGATGGTGGCGCCGAGGCCCACTTGCGCGGCGGCGATGGCCCAGGCCGGGATGTGGAAGTCGGAAAGGCCGGTCAGATGCACCAGCGCGCTGACGAAGAGCGGCCCCATCAGGTGCCACGCCGGCAGGCGCAGCGCGCGGCCGATCGCGCTGCCGACGATCACGCAGCCGAGGCCCCAGAGCAGCAGCGGCCAGCCGGTCGCTTCTGTCAACAAGGGCGCGGCGAGCGGCGGCGCGTGGACGTCCGCCTCGAAGGCGCGGATCAGGAACGGCAGGATGAACACGACGAGGAAGATGCGCGCGCCATGGATCAGGCCGACCATGCGCTCGTCCGCGCCGCGCTCGGCGCCCATCAGCACCATTTCGGCAATGCCGCCGGGCATTCCGGCGAAATAGGCGGTCGGCGGGTCGAAGCGGGCGACGCGGCGGAAATAGACAACGCAAAGAAACGCCGCGCTGGCGAGGAACAGCGGCAGCAGCGCGATGGGCACGATCCACTCCGCCGCCTGTGCGAGCAGGCCGGGATGGAACGCGCTGCCGAGCACCACGCCGATCACCGCCGACATCGGGCGGCGGGTGGCGGCCGAGGCGGCGATGGGCAGACCGGCAATGCTTCCCGCCGCGCAGGCGGTCATAGCGCCGAGCACCCAGGGCAGCGGCGCGCCGATCGACCAGAACGCGGCGCCGCCCGCCGCGCCGAGGGCGAGCGCGGCAAGGAAGCGCAGGATCATGCGGGTATCAGCCAAGGCCTGCGCCTTCTCCGTCATCCTGAACTTGTTTCAGGATCCATTCCTCGGCCTCAACCGGAGGGTTGGGGCGCTTGCGGCATCTGCGGTTTACTGTCCAACGCTCCGGCCATGACGGCCCGATGGATCCTGAAACAAGTTCAGGATGACGGAGTGTGGGGCCGCAGGAGAGGAGGGCGAACGTCACCGCGTCACCCCACGAACGGGAAGGCCAGCACCAGCATCCCCACGACAGTCATGACCAGACAGCAGAGTGCCGCCGGAACCAGCGTGAAGCGCTGGTGGTCGGCAAGGTCCACGCCCGCAAGGCTGACCAGCAGATAAGTCGAAGGCACCAGCGGGCTGAGCAGGTGAACCGGCTGACCCATCAGCGAGGCGCGGGCGATGGCCATGGGCTCCACGCCGTAATGCGCGCCCGCTTCCGCGAGGATCGGCAGCATGCCGAAATAGAACGCGTCGTTGGAGATGAAGAACGTGCCCGGCAGGCTGATGAGCGCGGTGATCGGCGCCATGTAAGGGCCGAGGAACGGCGGGATGAAGTTCACCACCTCGCGGCTCATCGCCTCGACCATGCCGGTGCCCGAGAGGATGCCGGTGAAGATGCCCGCCGCGAAGATCAGCGAGACCACCGCCAGCACATTACCCGCGTGCGCGCCGATGCGCTCCTTCTGCTCCTTCACGTGGGGGTAGTTGGCGATCATCGAAATGGCGAAGGCCAGCATCATCAGGATCGGCAGCGGCAGCACGCCCCAGACCAGCAGCACCAGCAGCGCGACGACGAGCGCGGCGTTGAACCAGATCATCCTGGGACGGCGCGCCTCGGGCCACTGCGAGACGGCAAAGTCGGCCAGTTCCCTGGGCGTCGCGGCTTCGACGCGGCCGATGCGGCGGCGTTCCTTGCGGCCGAAATGGATCGCCAGCAGGATCAGGAAGGCGAGACCCGCGACCATACCCGGAATCAGCGGCACGAACAGCGTCGAGGGATCGAGCTTCAGCGCACTGGCCGCACGTGCGGTCGGGCCGCCCCATGGCGTCAGGTTCATCACCCCGCTCGTCACCATCAGCAGGCAGACGAGGTAGAGCCGGTTCATATCGTAACGCTTGTAGAGCGGCAGCATGGCGGCCATCGTGATGATGTAAGTCGTCGATCCGTCGCCATCGAGGCTGACGAGCGCGCAGAGCACCACCGAACCGATCAGGATCAGCATCGGATCGCCGTGGACCAGCCGTATCAACCGGCCGACCAGCGGATCGAACAGCCCGGTATCGGTCATCGTGCTGAAGAACAGGATCGCGAAGAGCAGCATGACGCCGGTGGGCGCAAGCTTGGTCAGGCCCTCGATCATCATGTCGCCAAGCCCGGCATGGAAACCGGCGAGCAGCGCGAACAGCGTGGGCACGACGACCAGCGCGACCAGCGGAGTCATCCGCTTGGTCATGATGAGCGTCATGAAAGTGGCCACCATCAGGAAGCCGATAAGGGCGAGACTCATGATTGTCCCCGAATGTCTGTCATGGATTTATGAAAGGCTCAGAAGGTCACGCCGACGCGGGCGGTGAGGGTCTGGCCGTCGTCCTTGCCGGTATAGGCACCGGCGGTGTTCTGCGTGTTCCAGTGGATCGCGTTGAGCTGGAAGCGCGTGAAACTGTTGAGATACCAGTTCACGCCCAGCGTCGCCGCCCAGCCCTGGGCGGGGGTGACGATGTCGTCGAATTCGAGATTCTCATAGCGCGCGGTCAGCTCGATCGCGCCGGGGCCGCCTTCGAAGACCGGGCGCAGCACCTTGGGCTGGCCGAAGCTGCCGAGGCGCGGGTTGTAGGGAGGCAGATCCCCGGTGAGGAACCAGCCGCCCGAAACGCTCCAGGCGCGGGTGACGAAATCGGGGCGGCCGTTGTCGAGCCGCGCGTGGCGCTCGCCCGCTTCGCCCATGATCCAGAGCGGGCCGGAATAGCCGCCCAGTTCCACGCCGTAGCCGGTGGTGCCGGTGCCGCCGATGAGCGTGCCGGTGGAAAGCCTGAGCGCGCCGTTGAAGCGCCCGCCGATCACCGTATTGCGCGTCAGCGTGTTCTTGCCGGGGTGGAGCATCTCGTCGAAGCCCCACACGCCGAGGTGCAGCACCTGACGGTCGGACTTGATCGGATTCCAGTGCGCGCGGGCGAGCACGGTGCGGTTATCCGAGGTGGACTGGTCGCCGTCGATACGGTCGCCGGTCAGGGTCAGCGAGGCGTGGCCGGTCTTCCAGAACAGGCGCGGCATCACACCGAGGCCGTAGAAGGCCCGCTGCGGGATGATCGCGGTGGCGACCACCGAACGCTCGGTAAAGGGGGTCGAGTCCGAACCCGTCGAGCCTTCGAAGCTGCGGTCGTTGAACAAGTGGCCGACGCGCACGTCGTAGTCCATGCCCGGCGCGATGCGGTTGCGCCAACCCATGAAGGCGGTGACGACATCGACTTCGTTCTCGGAGAAGTCGCTTTCGAACTGGTAGAAGAAGTGGGTGCCGACCGTGCCTTCCAGGCCCATGCGCAGCGCCCGCATGCCGGTGGTGGTGAGGTTGCGGCCGCTGTACTTCGAACCCGTGCTGGTGCTGACATCGGTGATGATGCGCCCGCGCGGCTTGAAGCTGAACATGCCGTCTGCGGAGTGGAACACCGGCAGGCCCGCACCCCATTCCGTGCTCACGCCGGAGGCCGAGACGGCGGCGGCGCGCACGCGCTCGATGTCGCGCTCGGCCGGGCCGGGCGGGACGAGCTGCGGTGCGTAAGGCTGCGTCACCACGACTTGCGGGGCAGGTTCCGATGCAGCGGCAGGCGCTTGCGGAGCCGCAGCCATGACCGGAGCCGATTGCCCGGCCTCCAGCTTCTCCACCCGCTGGCGTAGCGAGGCGATCTCCGCAGCCTGCGCACGCACGAGTTCGGCGAGGTCTTCCTTCGTCGGTTCCTGGGCCAGCGCCGGAGTCGCCGCGATCAGGGCGACGAGCGCAGTGCCCGATGCAAACATCTTCATGGAGTCTTGTGTCCGGAGGCGAGGATCGCGTTCCAGTCGCGCAGGAAGCGCTGACGGGTCAGGCGATCGAGATTGACGAGAAGCTGCGGGCCGACGCGCACGGCGCGCGCCTGTCCCGCAGGAAGGCGGTGGGAGGCGGGCACGTCGGTGCGCACCGGCCAGAGACTGTGGCGGGCGAGCTGGGCCTGCCCGGCGCGGGAGAGAAGGAAGTCGAGGAACAGCCGCGCAGCGGCCGGATGGCGCGCCTCGCGAGAGATGAAGGCGATGCGCGAGGTGACGATGGTGTAGTCGCGCGGAAAAACGACGCCGATGTTCGGATCGCGCCGCGCCCGTTCCAGCGCGTAGGAACCGATCACGTTGTAGGCCATGGCCAGCTTGCCCGAGGCGACGCCCTGAAGCATCTCCTCGGTGTGGGTAAGCAGCACCGGCCGTGTCGCCGCCATGGCCTCGACGAGGCTGCGGGTGTCGCGGGTGATCTGGAAATCCTGCGAAAGGTAGAGATAGCCCACGTTCGAACGCGCCGGGTCGAAAGTCGCGACCTTGCCGATGAACGCGGCGCGGCGATGGCGCAGAAGCTGCTCAAGCTGCTGGTGGCTCTGCGGCACTTGCGCCGCCGGAACCAGCTTCTTGTTGTAGACGATCCCGATCGGCTCGGCCGTGACGCCGAAGCCCATGTTCTTCCACACCGCCGTTTCCGGCAGCGCGGGCTTCTCGGGGCTGGCATATTGCTGCGCATAGCCGTCGTTGATGAGCTTGACCTGCTGGTCCATCGCCGAAGACCAGACGATATCCGCAGAGTAGGTCTTCGAACGGACTTCCTGCGTGTAGCGACGGTAGAGTTCCGCCGAACCGAGATCGGCATAGAGCACCTGGATGCCCGGATAGAGCCGCCGGAAGGCCGAGACCACCGGCACCATCTCCGCCTTGTCGGCATTGGCATAGATGCGCACGGTGCCTTCGGTGCGGGCATCGGCAATGAGGCTGTCGTAGGAACGCGGGTAGCCCGCCGGACGCTGTATCGGCCGGCTCGGGCGCTGGGCATCGGCAGGCGCGGTCATCGCGGGAAACGCGACTGTCGCTGCAAGTGCCAGAACCGTGATGAAGCTGCGCATTCCCGTATCCTCTCGCTTTCCGCATCTGATGTCGGATAAGCTGTCAGACATGTCCTACGATCCGAAGCTGTCATCCACCTTTCACCGAAAAGTGCCGTCATGCGCATCCTGATCGTCGAGGATGACGCCCCGCTCGCGCGCGGGGTAATCTCTCTGCTGCGCGCGGCGGGCCACGCGATCGACCATGTCGCCAGCGGCGAGGACGCGCTTTCGGTGGCGGCGACGGAGCCTTACTCGCTGGTGATTCTCGACGTCGGCCTGCCCGATATCGACGGATTCGAAGTGCTGGCCCGGCTGCGGGCGCGCGGCGATCAGGTGCAGGTGCTGATGCTCACCGCCCGCGACGGCCTCGACGACCGGGTGCGGGGGCTGGACCTCGGCGCCGACGACTACTTGCGCAAGCCTTTCGACGTCGAGGAACTGGAAGCCCGCGTCCGCGCGCTCGGACGGCGGCGAGGCGGCGATGCCGCGCCGGAAATGCGGATCGGTGCGATGACCATCAACCGCTCCACCGGGCGCGTCGAAGTGGGGGAACGCCTGATCGAACTGCGCCGCCGCGAATGGGCCGTGCTGGAAGCGCTGGCCGCGCGCGCCGGGCAGATCGTCTCGCGCGAGACCTTGCAGGCCGAAGTCTTCGGCTTCGACGATCCGGTCGGTTCCAATGCGCTGGAAGTCAACGTCACCCGCCTGCGCAGCAAGCTGGCGCCGGACGGCCCGGCGATCCGCACCGTGCGCGGGGTCGGCTACATGCTCGACCGTTCGTGACGGCCGCCGAGGACACGACCAAACGAGCGCTTTCGCTGCGCCGCCGGCTCGGCATCGCGATGCTGGGTCCGCTGGTGATCGCGGCACTGGCGCTGGGCGTGATCGGCTGGGCGCTGATCTCCGATGTCGTGCGCCGCACCAACGACCGCGTGCTGGGCGGCGCGCTGGGCGCCATTGCCGAGACCGTGCAGGTGGAGCGCGGCGACGTCACCCTGGACCTGCCGCCCGCCGCCTTCGGCATGCTGGAGAATTCCGAGCGCGACAATGTCTACTACCGCATCGCCGTGGGCAACGAACTGCTGACCGGCTACGCCGACCTGCCCGCGCCCGACCTTGCGAGCCTGTCCACCGAGGAGCCGCGTTTTCGCTATGCCGAATATCGCGGCCAGCGCATTCGCATCGGCGAAGTGCGGCGAGACCTGCCGCGCGTGCAAGCGCCGGTGGTGGTGCAGGTGGCCGAGACGCTCGACAACCGCAATGCCCTGCGCCAGCGGCTGATGACGGCCCTGTTGCTGGGCGAAGTGGTGCTGGTCGGCTTCGCGCTCGCACTGATCCGCCCGGCGCTGGGCTGGAGCCTGCGCCCGCTCGCCGAACTGCGCGCCGCCATCGAGGCGCGCGACACCCGCGCCGCGCCGGACCTCTCGCCACTGCGCACCGGCCCCCTGCCCGCAGAACTGCAACCGCTGTCGCGCTCGTTCGACCGTCTGCTGACCCGGCTCGACGATGCCACCAGCGCCATGCGCCGCTTCACCGCCGATGCCTCGCACCAGATGCGCACGCCGCTCTCGGTGCTGAAAGTGCAGGTCGCGCTGGCCCGGCGCGGCTCGGACGAAGCGCTTCAGGAGATCGACGAGGCTACCGACCGTCTCGAACGTCTGCTCACCCAGCTCCTGACGCTCGCCCGCGCCGACGAGGCGGGAACGCTGCCGCCGCTGGAGCAGGTCGATCTGGTGGAAGTCAGCCGCCGGGCGATCTCCCGCCGCATCCGCCAGGCGATCGAGGCCGATGTCGAACTCCTGCTCGACAGCGAGGAAAATTCCCAATTTCCGGGGCCCGAATTTCAGGTACTGGGCCATCGCTCGCTGGTCTACGAGATGCTCTCGAACCTCGTCGACAATGCGATCCGCTACAACCGGCCCGGCGGCAAGGTCACCATTGCCCTGCGTAAGGACGAGGCAGGCACGCACCTGATCGTCAGCGACGACGGCCCCGGCATTCCCGCCGGACAGCGCGAACAGGCCATGGCCCGCTTCGCCCGCCTCCAGGGCGAAAACGGTCCTTCCGGCAGCGGCCTCGGCCTTGCGATCGTCCAGTCCTCGGCCGAGCGATTGGGCGCGCGGCTGGTGCTGGAGGATGCCGGGCCGGGCCTGCGGGTGACGGTGACTTTCGGCCAAGTCGGTTGACAGGCCCGATCGCGCCGCCTAGCCCCAAGGCCATGACAAGCATGCTCGCCCTTGCAGGAAGCTATTACTACCGCTGATCGGCGGTGAGTATCTTGTCGTTCTCAACCGCTGCGTGACCAGCGGTTGAACTCTTCCCCAGCGAAACCAACGGTTAGGCAGCCCCAGTCAGAGGCCCCCTGGTCGTGAATTTCCCGGAACATAGTCAGTCGCAGCAAGGCCCATCGCTGGGCATCATCGGATTAGGAGCTTTCGGGCAGCTTTCCGCGCGCTATCTGCGGCCCTGGTTCCGCGTCCTCGCGACCGATCCCGGCATCACCGAATCGCCCGTGGAGGGCGTGACGATGGCCGATCTTCAGGCGGTCTGCCGCTGCGACCTGGTGGTGATCGCGGTTCCGCTTTCGGTGCTGGCACAAGTCTGCCGCGAGATCGCGCCGCTGCTTCGCCCCGGCACGGTCGTCATGGATGTCTGCTCGACCAAGGTGGAGCCCGCCGAAATCCTTCGCGCGGAACTGCCGCCGCATGTCGACCTCATCGCCACCCATCCGATGTTCGGCCCGCAGAGCATTCGTGCGGGAACGAAAGGCCTGAAGATGGTGATCTGCCCGCTGCGCGGCCGTGCCGCCGGGCGCGTCGCCGCCTTCCTGCGCAAGCGGTTCGGACTGTCGATCGTGCTGGCCTCGCCGGAAGAGCACGACCGGGAGGCGGCCTTCACCCAGGGCCTCACCCACCTCATCGCCAAGGCCCTGCTCCGCATGGATCCCCTGCCCGCGCGCATCACCACGCGCAGCTTCGACCTGATCCGGCAGGCGGTGGAGATGGTGCGCCACGATGCCCCCGGCGTCAGCCACGCCATCGAGAGCAACCCGTTCTCCGCAGAGGCCCGCAGCCTGTTCTTCGCGGAAATGGACGCGGTGCGCGTCAGCCTGGAACCCCCGCGCCCGACAGCCGGGTCCGCAGCTCCGCTTCGGTAAGGATCTCGATCCGCCCGCCCGCACGGCGCAGGTCCTCGGCCTTGCGATACTGCGCCTCGGCCGTCACCCAGCGCCCGAGACTATGCCGCGCACTGACGACCAGCAGCGTCGTGGTGGTGCCGACGCCGGAGACGATGCGCGCCCCCTCGCCCGCCAGGAACTGCGCGAGAATACCGTCGCGGGCCTCGCCGAGAATAGCCACCCGCTGCCCCCTGAGCGGCCCCTGCGCCGCGGCGGTGGGCACCTTGCGGGACTTGTCGGGCTTCGCCATCCAGCCCTTGAGGTCGATCCCGGTCTCCTCCATCGCGCGCACGATCACCATGCCCGCCGCCCGCGCGTCGCTGAGCGCGTCGTGGTGCCGGTGCCGCAGGCCAAGGTGACGCGAAAGCACGTTGAGCCGGTGGCTGGCAAGCTGCGGCCAGGCCCGCTTGGCGACGCGGACGCTGTCGAGCCAGGTCGTCTCGATCGGGTCCAGTCCGCCGATCCGGCAGGCCGCCGCCAGTGCGCCCTTGTCGAACCCCGAATGCGCCACGGTGACGCGCCCGGTCAGGTGCCCGGCAATCACGGCATGGATTTGGCCGAAGTTCGGCTTGCCCGCGACATGCTCGGGCGAGATGCCGTGGATGCGGATGTTGAAGGTGGAAAATTCGTCACAGGGATCGACGAGCGTTTCATAGGCGAAGACCTCGCGCCCCTCCCGGAATCCGACGATGCCGATCTGGCAGATGCTGCTGACGCGCGCGCAGGCGGTCTCGACGTCCACCACGACGAAGTCGGGTTCTTCAGAAGGGAAAGCGGGGTCCAGGGCAGGAAGCGGATTCGAATCCGGAAGTTTCATGGCCGGCGATGTAGCAGGCACGGCCTGTCGCCGCGACCATCAACCGCAAGAACATTTGCAGAACATTTTGATTGCATCGACGTTCGCCTTCGGTCAGTCTGAGCGTTCAACACGGACTCGAAAGAACAAGGTTTTCGCGAAATGCCCGCGCTCGAAGTGGCCGAAAAGCTGACGATTCTGGCGGATGCCGCCAAGTACGATGCCTCGTGCTCCTCGTCCGGGGTGAAGAAACGCGATTCGAAGGCCGGCAAGGGCATCGGCTCAACGCTCGGCGGCGGCGGCATCTGCCATGCCTATGCGCCGGACGGGCGCTGCATCAGCCTGCTCAAGGTCCTCCTGACCAACAGCTGCATCTTCGATTGCCACTACTGCATCAACCGCAAGTCCTCGAACGTGCGGCGCGCGCGCTTCACGGCGAAGGAAGTCGTGGACCTGACGCTCGATTTCTACCGCCGCAACTATATCGAGGGACTGTTCCTCTCCTCCGGCATTATCCGCTCGCCGGACTACACGATGGAGCAGATCGTCGAAGTGGCCCGCTCCCTGCGCGAGGATCACGACTTTCGCGGCTATATCCACCTGAAGACGATCCCGGACGCCGACCCGGCGCTGGTCGAGGCGGCGGGCCGTCATGCCGACCGCATCTCGATCAATGTCGAACTGCCGACCGTCAGCGGCCTCCAGCGCCTCGCGCCCGAGAAGTCGCAGGCGCGGATCGAAGGCGCGATGGGCACGATGCGCGCCGCTATCGAGGACGGCACCGACGCCCGCAAGCGCTTCCGCTCCGCCCCCGTCTTCGCCCCCGCCGGGCAATCGACGCAGATGATCGTCGGTGCCGATGCCGCCACCGACCGCGATATCGTGTCGCGCGCGGCTTCGCTCTATGACAGGTTCGACCTCAAGCGCGTCTATTATTCGGCGTTCAGCCCGATCCCCGACGCCAGCACCGTGCTGCCGCTGCGCCGCCCGCCACTGATGCGCGAACACCGGCTCTATCAGTCGGACTGGCTCATGCGGTTCTACCACTATTCGCCGCAGGAAGTGAGCGCCGCCGCCGATCCCGCCACCGGGATGCTGCCGCTCGACATCGACCCCAAGCTCGCATGGGCGCTCCAGTTCCGCGACCGTTTCCCGGTCGACGTCAACCGTGCCCCGCGCGAGATGCTGCTGCGCATTCCCGGCCTCGGCATCAAGGCGGTGGACGCCATCGTCGCCGCCCGCCGCTGGCGCACCCTGCGGCTGGACGACGTGGCGCGCATGACCGTTTCGGTGAAGAAGCTGCGGCCCTTCATCGTCACGTCCGACTGGCGGCCCACCGCCCTGCTCGACCGCGCCGACTTGCGCCCGCTGCTGACGCCGCCCGCGCGGCAGCTGGAACTGTTCGCGGCCTGACCATGCGCGCGGTCCGCCTCGAAACCGAGGACGATTTCGACGGCTGGCGCGCCGCCGCCCGCGCCCTGGCGATCGAGGGAGTACCGCCGGAGCAAGTGGTCTGGCAGGTCGGCGACTCCGCGACCGACCTGTTCGCCGATCCGGCCGGTAACGAAACCCCGGTCCTGCCGACCGCCACGCCCCTGCGCGTGTCGAAGCCATTCCTCGAACTGGCCCGCGACGCCGCGCTGCACAGCGAACCGGAGCGGTTCTCGCTGCTTTACACCCTGCTCGTGCGGCTGCTGGACCGTCCGCAGGCACTGGAGGATCGCGCCGATCCGCTCATTCGCCGGATCGAAGGCCTTGCCCGCAACGTCCGGCGCGACAGCCACAAGATGCACGCCTTCGTCCGCTTCCGCGAATTGACCGACGACGCAGGCCCTCGCTTCGTGGCGTGGTTCGAACCGGAACATCACATCCTGCGCGCCAATGCCGGGTTCTTCGTCGATCGCTTCACTAACATGCGCTGGTCGATCCTGACCCCGCGCGGATCGCTCCACTGGGACGGCGCGGTGCTGAACGAAGGCCCGCCCGCCACCCGCGCCGATGCCCCCGGCGACGATCCCGTCGAAGGCATCTGGAAGGCCTATTACAGCGCGATCTTCAATCCGGCGCGGGTCATGCCCCGCGCCATGCTCAAGGAAATGCCGCGCAAGTACTGGAAGAACATGCCGGAAACCGCGCTGGTCCCGCAGCTCATCGCCGGTGCCCGCAAGCGCGAACTGGGCATGATCGATCAGGCCCGCAGCGCCCCCGTGCGGGGCCGGGGACCGGAAGCGCTCGAACGGCTGGCTGAAGAGGCGGCAGGCTGCCGACGCTGCCCACTGTGGCAACCCGCCACCCAGACCGTCTTCGGCGAAGGCCCCCACGATGCCGAGATCATGATCGTCGGCGAACAGCCCGGCGACCAGGAAGACCTGGCCGGACGGCCTTTCGTCGGCCCCGCCGGTGCCCTGTTCGACCGCGCCATGGCCGAAGCCGGAATCGACCGCGCACGGGCCTACGTGACCAATGCCGTCAAGCACTTCAAGTTCGAGCCGCGCGGCAAACGCCGCCTTCATGCCCGGCCGAACACCGGCGAAATCGAGGCCTGCCGCTGGTGGGTGGATCAGGAACGCGCGATCGTCAGGCCGCGCCTCGTCATCGCCATGGGGGCAACCGCCGCGCGCTCACTGACCGGCCGCGCCGTCGCCATCGGGCAGGAACGGGGACGCGCCGTCCTCCTGCCCGACGGTACGCCATGCTGGGTGACGGTCCATCCCAGCTATCTGCTCCGCCTGCCGCCCGAAGCGGATGCCGAGGCGGAGTTCGCCCGTTACGTCGCCGACCTTCGCATTGCCGCAGCGAGTCTCTCGGTCGCAGCCTGATGACTCGCCCGACAGCGCATAATCGCCATCCACACGGCGTTTCGAAGCAACGATTTGACGCAAATCACTCCGAAACGGAGAGAATTGGGTTAGCCATCATGCCGCAAGTGCGAAGGCCGGACACGGCGCGCACCTCTGGAGGAACGACATGAAAGTCTACACCCTGAGGTTCTTCGAGGACGAACACGGCCTCGCCAGAAGACTCGAATTCAAGGCACCGGACATTGCCGGGGCCGTCGCCATCGCCCAGCGCGAAGCCGCCAAGCGCAGCGCGGAACTCTGGGAGGGCGCCCTGAAGCTCTGCACGATCGGCCGCTCCCGCCCGGAAATGGCGATCCTCGCGGCATTCTGATCGGCCCTGAACGGGAAAAGAGCCGGGCACCGAAGCACCCGGCCCATCACGGACTCAGGCGACCTTGAACTGCGAGGCCTGCGCGGCCAGCCTGTCGACTTCCTCGGTCAATCCGCGCGCAGCGGCGGACGCCTGCTCCACCATCGCGGCGTTTTGCTGCGTCGCGATATTCATCGCACCGATCGCCGCCGTGATCTCGCTGACCGACGTGGCCGAAGCGCGATTGCTGCGGGCCATGCCGCCAAGCAGGACATGGACTTGCGCCACGTCCCCGGCGATTCCCTCGAAAGCCCCGTCCACCCGCTCCACCGCACCGAGTGCGGCGACGATTTCCGACTGGGTCACGGTAAGCTGCTCGCGGGCGCTGCGGGCTTCGTCTTCCGAACGCTTGGCCAGCGCCGAGACGAGATCGGCCACGACCGCGAAGCCGCGCCCGGCCTCGCCCGCCCGGCCCGCCTCGACGGCAGCGTTCATGGCGAGCACGCGGGTCTGGAAGGCGATCTTGTCGAGACCCTCGATCACGCCGTCGATATTGGTCGCGCTGTCCGAAACGCGGCGCATCGCATCGACCGCTTCGGCCGCCACCACGCGCCCGCCGCCGACCGTGGCGATCGCCTCGTCCGCGCGGGTGACGGTTTCCGCCGCCGCCGTCGCTCCGGCCTTGAGGCCATTGTCGATTTCCAGCAGCGCCGCCGAACTCTGCTCCAGGCTGGCGGCACTCGCCTCGGTCCGGCGGGCAAGGTCTTCAGAGGCCTGGGCGATTTCGAACGAACTGCCGCGGATTGAAATCGTGCTTTCGCCCGTAGCCCCGATCAGGCCGCGCAGCTCGGTGAGGGCCGAATTGTAGTTCGTCCGCAGGGCTTCATACGTGCCGGGGAAGGCGTGAACGATCTCGGCCGTGAGGTCTCCGGCGGAAAGCTGCGCCAGGCTTCCGGCCAAGCGTTCGACCACCTGCCGCTGTTCCAGGTCGGCGGCTTCCTTGGCGACGGCGGCATCGCGGAACACCAGCAGCGCGCGGGCAATGCCGCCGATTTCGTCCGGCCGTTCGGTTTCGGCGATCTCCGTATGGTTGTCGCCCTTGGCCAGCCGCATCATCGTGGCGCTCGCGGTTTCCAGCGGCGCGAAGAGCTTGCGGGCACCGCGCATGCACAGCGCGGCGGCGATCACCGCGACGACGACGGCGAGCAGCAGGATGTGCCAGCCCAGATTGTCGACATTGTGATAGAATTCATCGGCGGAAACGCCCACGTAAAGTACGCCGATCACCTGCCCGCTCGGGTCCTTGATCGGATCGTAGGCGGTGAAATAGCGGGTGCCCAGGATATCCGCCTCGCCGCGATAGGGCTGGCCCTTGCCGAGCACGGTGTCCTTGACCGGCCCGTCGGCGAGCCGGGTGCCGAGGGCGCGGCTTCCGTCCTCCTTGAGGACATTGGTCGCCACCCGCATGTCGCCCATGAAGACGGTGGCGGTGCCGCCGACCAGTTCCTTCATGCGGTCGACCGCGGCATTGTCGTCGTTGAGCGGCGTTTCGCCGACGTAGAGCTTGCCGTCCCGCACCGCGTAATCAAGCCCGCTCCGCTGGAGCACGGACCAGGCCACGCGCATGTTGGTATCGAGTCGTTCCTCGCCCTGTGCGCGGGCATCCTGCACGAGCAACAAACGGGTGCCGACGAAGAGCACGGCCGACAACATGACCAGTGCGCCGACGGTCATGAGAGCCACTTTGGTCGATAGATTCTGTCTGTTCAGGAAGGCACGAAGTCGTGTCATGGCGGTTCTCGATTGGGGGGAGGCGAGAGAAAAGCACCGCAAAGCCCGGCACCGGGGCTGATCCTCCCGGGCCGAGTGCGGTTGCAATCGTTATAGGAACCCGACGGCCACGCCCCGCGGAAAACCGGCGTTTTTTAACAATTTGCAACATTGTTGCCGGAAAGTTCGCGGGAACGTCCGCAAAGTGCGACTCCACGCCCTGCAAAACCGTCCAGCGACGGCCAGCCTTGTTAACCTTCGATTTTTTCACCGGAAATTCGATGCGACGCGGAAGCAGTCGCAAGAAGCATGTCCGCTTTGGCAGTAAAATACCGGGCGATTTGAAGATATATCGAACCGTCCTCATGCCGCTGATATCTCGATAAAATCTGCGATGCCACCGAGATCCGCACAATCGAGTGCGGCACAATGGGTTCATTCCGGAGCCAATTCAACGAAGACGAAAGGAACTCCGTAAGCAACACTCAGATTAGGATTGCAAAAGCCACGCGAATTCCCCGCGAAAATGCGGGCTGGTAGCAAAGAGAGGTGCAGAGGTGTTGAGGACTATTCTCGCCACAACGGGTCTGTCGGTGGCCTTGCTGCTTGCGGCACCGGCCCAGGCCGACATCACCGGAACCATCAATGCCACCCTGACGCTCCAGGCAGGGTGCATCATCAATGGCCAGAACTACGACAACGGCTCCGCCAACGTCACGTTCGGCACGCTGAACTTCGGAACGCAGAATACGCTCTTCACGCAAGTCGATGCCCAGGTATTGAGCGGCGCAACGGGCTTCACCATCCAGTGCAGCAACGGCGTCACGCCCTCGCTCTCGTTCCGCGCCGGCCAGCACGACGGTTCCGGCACGGGTACAGGCGTCCGTGCGATGCTGAACACCACGACCGCCGGGCAGTTCGTCACCTACAATCTCTACAGCGACGCGGGGCGCACCACGGTGATCCCGATCGGCGGGACGATCCCGCTGTCCAGCACCGGGGCCGCGCAGACGGTGAACGTCTATGGCCGCGCCTTCGGGGCGGCAGGTCTCTCGCCCGGCACCTACACGGATATCGTCACGGTCGTTCTCGTCCTCTAGGCGATATCCGCCACCCATCATGACCGCTGCCCGCCCCCTCGGGGCGAGGAGGCCTGTTTCGCCTGTCTTCCTCGCCCGCCTGACCGTCTTCGGCGCGATCGCCGTGGCATTGTTGCCGGTGCGCGCCGATGCCGCCACCTCCCAGACGTTCGACGTCACCGCGACAGTCACGCCCGGTTGCCTGGTCGACGGACTGGGCGCCAGCGGCAATGCGGGCCAGATCGG
>NZ_DAISLT010000068.1:0-20807 GCF_036820275.1 Novosphingobium sp. | reverse complement strand
CGCTGGCCGAAGCCGAAGCGCTCGCCCCGCCCCCGGACAAGGTCACCGAAGGCACCAGCGGCGTGGTCGCATTGGCGGCAAAGGCCGCAACCAGGTTGATGACCGGACCCGTGCCCGGACCGAAGCTGCCGGTCCGCGTGCATGAGCCGGTCTGACCCGCCGCCGTGCAGGTCCAGCCCGCACCAGACAACGCCGAAATGCTCATCCCCACCGGAAGGTTCAGACTCGCCGTCAGCACCGCCGAGGTCGTGGAGTTGCTGGTCACGCTCGGCGTGATCGTGTAGCTTATCAACCCGCCCTGCGCCGCGTTGCTCGCATGGCTCATCGCGACGCCCAGGACAGGATTGGACGAGCAGCTGATGCTGATGACGACCGTGCTGTTGTGCGAGGAAGGCTTCGGGGTGCTGGGCGGCGTGAGATAATTTGTATCGGCGATGCCGACCTGGAAGTAGTCGTCTGGGCTTGTTCCGGAAAAAACAAAACTTCCTGCGCCTGAAATCGCCGTTGAATCCAAAACCGAACTGACAGCATATGTGCTGCCGTTATTTTGAGTCCAGAGGATGTATATATAGGCGCCCTTGGTGTTTCCGGACCAGGCGTAATTGACCCTTTCTCCATCGGCCAAAGTGTGCGGGCCTGGAGTGGTGAACTTGTCGGTTCCATTTCCGACCGAATCAACGATGAACACGCCGCCGAGGGTGTTGATCTCGTCACAGCCGGTCGAAGCCGCCCAGGCTCCTGTGGGCAACAAAATCAGCAGGGCGCTCAACAGGGTACGGAGATAGGCTCCGGCAGTGCGGTCGAGCGACGCAGTTTGTGATAGAATGTCGCCGCAACCGCGTGATCGACGCAGCACTGCGCAGACAAGCCGGACGCCGCGCGAACGGAACCAGGTCCCGAACCCCCGCATAAAATTCCCCCCGACGCCACGAAGAAATTGGAGTGCCAAGCCCATAAGGCACCCCCGACGCGGCGTATAAAAACGCTCAGAACGCGGGATATAAATCCCGAATTTGGAACATTTGAGGGCGATTATATTGCGAGTCTATTAAAAATAGATCCGAACCGGCACTTATACGGGTCAAGTTAAAAATGCTTAGTAGGCGCTGTTAGTCAGGGGTGTGTGTCTGCCTGATATTTCGTAACGCCAAGTCATCGAGATCAAGTTGACCGATCATTGTTTGATTCTGCGCGCCTTCGCCTCGGAGGTAAAAGAGCGGCGCCATCTTGCGAATAGGAATACCCATGAGTATCTGAATGGAGAGGGAAGGCCCACTCGCTCGCAGGAGAGCCCATGAAACATCAGATCAACCGTGTCCGCCACGAACTGCACCGCCGCACTCTGGCGATCCGCCGGGTCGAGCATGTCACGCCGAACATGCTGCGTCTTACTCTGGCAGGGGATGAGCTTGCCGGTTTCACGAGTCTGGCACCCGACGATCACATCAAGGTCTTCGCGCCGGAAGGTGAAGGAGAGGGCGGCGGTACGGCGATGCGCGACTATACGCCGCGTCGCTACGACGCCGAGAAGAACGAACTGACCGTCGATTTCGCAATTCACGAGGCCGGGCCGGTCACCGCCTGGGCGGTCAATGCCAAGCCGGGCGACGAGGCACGGATCGGCGGGCCGCGCGGTTCGCTGGTCGTCCCGCAGGACTTCGACTGGTGGCTGCTGGTCGGTGACGAGACCGCGCTTCCCGCGATCGGCCGCCGTATCGAGGAACTCGCGCCGGGAACGCCGGTGACCAGCATCGCCGCGGTGACGGGTCCGACCGAGGAGCAGGTCTTCGAGACCGAGGCGCGGCACGAGGCGATCTGGGTTCACCGCCCTGCCGTCCAGGCCGCCGAAGCTGCACCGCTGCTGGAGGCGCTGCGCGGGTTCGTGCCGCCGCCGGGCGACGGCTTCATCTTCATTGCCGCCGAGGGCAGCGTCACGCGCGTGCTGCGCAAGCACGTGCTGGAAGAACTCGGCCATGTGCCGCAATGGCTCAAGGCCAGCGGCTATTGGGTCAAGGGTGCGGCGGATACGACGGAGAAGTTCGAAAGCTGATCGAAGCGCCGTTTCCAGCGGGCGGAAACGGTAATATAAATACTCAATGGTATCCGAGGCGGACGCCACAGGCGCCGTCTCGGCAAGACAAGGAAAAGGCCGCCCGAACGAGGCGGGCCGACAGGAGACAGGGCAAGATGACGCGCTTGACGCGAAGTGAAACCCAGGCGCTCACGCGTCTGAGGCTGTTGAAATCCGCGCGCGAACTGTTCCGGCGCGACGGCTATGCGGTGACCTCGCTGGACCGCATCGCCGAGGCGGCGGGTTACAGCAAGGGAGCGGTCTATTCGAACTTCGACGGTAAGGAGGCGATCTTCCTGGCCGTGCTGGAGTCGGAGAACGAGGAGAACCTCAAGGGCCTGTTGGAGCGACTGGATGGGGCATCGGAAACGCCGGATATCGTCGATATTCTGGCCGAGTGGGCAGACGAGCGGTCGCAGTTCGGCGGATGGTCGCTGACGATCCTGGAACATGCCCGCGTGGCGCAGGGCAAGGATTCGCTGCGCCGCCAGGAGGAGATCGTCCGGTCGCAATGGCGCAAGCTGGGAACATACCTGCTGGACCGCTTTCCGCGCTCCACCGCCGAGGCCGAAACCCTGGGTGCCCTGCTGTTCGAGATCGCGTTTGCCCCGGCTCTGACGTTCGTGGCGGAACCGCGCGCGGGCGATCTCGTGCGACTGGCGCTCCCGCCGCTGCTGGAGCGCTGAGGGGTTTCCCCCACCATGAAAATTTGCGGGTCGGGTTGTATTTGAAAAACCGAACGGTATCTTGAAATTCGTCGGTGTCCAAAAGGCTTGGGCACGCTGAGATTTCTGCGGAGATTGCCGCCATGATCGCTACCAAGGCGCCGCTTCGCGCCCCGATGACTCATGCCAGCAGGTCGGCCGCCGGACGCGCGCCGCTCGGACGTGCTCCGCGCGGCTGAAGCGCGCCAACTCTTCACCGACAACCAAATGCGCTCGGGGCCGTTATCCTGATTACGGTCCTTGGTCCGTCGCGCGCTGACGCGTGCCCGGCGTCCACCTGAACTCGATAAGGAACCGACATGCCCGCCCCGATTTCGTCCGGCCCGCTCGACCAGCCCGTTACCCTCCACGTCTGGAAGGAAAAGTACCGTCACGCCGACGAGCAAAGCCCTTCGGATACGTTCCGCCGCGTCGTGGCCGGGGTCTATGCCAAGGACGATCCGGCCCACGCCGCGCAGGCGCTGGCGGCGCTGGAGGCACGCGACTGGGTGCCCGGCGGGCGCATCTTCGCCGGCGCGGGTACGGGCAAGCGCGTCACCTGGATCAACTGCTTCGTCAGCCCGACGATCCAGGATTCCATGGATACCGAGCCGGACCTGCCCGGCGTGGGCATCATGGAGGCGCTGAAAGTGGCGGCCTTCACCCAGCAGCAGGGTGGCGGCATCGGCATGGACTTCGGCACGATCCGGCCCGACGGCGCTCTCGTGGCGCGCACCGCCTCGGTTTCCTCGGGCGTGATCCCGTTCATGGTCATGTGGGACGGCATGTGCGTGACGATCCGCAGCAGCGGTTCGCGGCGCGGGGCGATGATGGCGATGCTGCCGGTCTGGCATCCGGATGTGCTCGCCTTCATCGAGGCGAAGACGCGCAAGGACGTGCTGAAGAACTTCAATGTCTCGGTGGCGATCACCGACGATTTCATGGCCGCGCTGGAAGCCGACGCGGATTGGGACCTGGGCTTTTCGATCCCGCGCGCCGACGGCAGCCATGTCGCCGTGACCGAGCGCGACGGCAAGCCGTGGTACGTCTATCGCCGCATGCGCGCGGCGGAATTGTTCGACCTCATCACCCGCACGACGTACGAATATGCCGAGCCGGGTGTGGTCTTCGTGGACCGGGTGAACCGGCTCAACAACCTTTCCTATTGCGAGACGATTTCCGCCACCAACCCTTGCGGCGAGCAGCCCTTGCCGCCCAACGGCGATTGCGATCTCGGCCATGTCAATCTCGCCAACATGGTGCTCGATCCCTTCACCGCCGAGGCGCGGGTCGACTGGGATCGGTTGGCGGCAACGGTGCGGATCGGTGTGCGCTTCCTCGATAACGTGCTGGAAACCTCGCCTTTCCCCACCGAGGACCAGCGACTGGAGGCGCAGGCCAAACGCCGTGTCGGGCTGGGCTTTACGGGGCTTGGCAATCTGCTCCAGCAACTCGGCCTGCGCTACGGCGAGGCCAGTGTGCCCAAGGTCGAGGAAATCTGCGCGGCGATGGCGGCGGAGGCCTATCGCGCCTCGATCGACCTGGCGAAGGAGCGGGGGCCGTTCCCGGCCTATGACAAGGACAAGTTCGCTCGCGCGCCGATGCTCGACAAGCTGCCTGCCGATATCCGCAAGGACTTGGCGAAACACGGCATCCGCAACGGCGTGCTGCTCACCATCGCGCCGACCGGCACGACCAGCATCTTCTACGGCAATGTCAGTTCCGGCATCGAGCCGAGCTTCTCCTGGCGCTACAACCGCGCCGTCGTCGTCGAGCAGACCGCGACCGAGCAGCGGACCGAGAGCTTCACGGTCGAGGACTATGGCTGGTATCTCTACAGCCGCCTGCCGGGTTTCGATGCTGCCGCGCCGCTGCCGCCCTACATGGTGACTGCGCTGGAGCTTTCGGTGGAGGACCATATCGCCGTAGCCGCCGCCGCGCAGAAATGGGTGGATGCGGCGATTTCCAAGACCATCAACTGTCCGGCGGACATGTCTTACGAGGCGTTCAGGGCGGTCTACCTCACGGCCTGGGAAAAGGGCATGAAGGGTTGCACCACCTACCGCCCCAGCGGCGTGCGCGGGTCGGTGCTGTCGGAGCCTGTCGTGGAAAAGCCGAAGCAGGCGGAGGCGCCGTCCTTCCCGGCCGAGGCTCCCGTTCCGAAGCGTCCGGAGACGCTCCAGGGAAGGACGATCAAGATCAAGTGGCCGGTGGACGGGGAGAACTACTACCTCACCATCAACGACTATCTCGCGCCGGACGGCCGCCGTATTCCCTTCGAGATCTTCATCAACACCAGTTCGGCCGAGAACTTCGAGACGATGGCGGCATTGACGCGTACGCTCTCGGCGGTCTGTCGCCGGGGCGATGCGGTCTTCATCTTCGAGGAGCTGGAGCGGGTGCATTCGGCCAAGGGCGGGGCTTTCGTGGCGCTGGAACACGACACCAAGGGGCGCTATGCGCCGAGCCTGATCGCGCTGATCGGCCGCATCCTGCGCGAACATGCACAAGGCCCGGTCGCGGTGTCCGCTGCCGCTCCCGTGGGAGAGACCTGTCCGAATTGCGGCGAGGACGCGGCGATCATGATGGAGGGATGTCTCACCTGTCCGCAATGCGGCTTCAGCAAATGCGGCTAATGCCTATTCTTCCGCACCCATCGAGCGGTTGAGTCTTCCCCGCACCAGCAGGGTCACAGCCGTCGCAACGGCCACGAGCGCAGCAATCGCCAGCGCGACGTGGCCGAAGCGGCGCAAATGCCCGAAGGCCATTTCGACGCCTTCGCCGAAGCTGTAGCCGATCCCGGCGATCACCGCGCCCCAGACCATTGCTGCGACGGCGTTGAGCAGCACGAAACGACGGGCCGGCACGGCCGAAGTGCCGATAGCGATCGGGCTTATCGTCCTCAAGCCGTAGAGGAAGCGAAAGGCGAGGATGAAGCCGGTGGGATAGCGCTCCAGCATCGTCAGCACGCGGGCGAAGGCGGGTCTCTCGGTGACTTTGCGGACCAGTCGGTGCGAACGGAAACGGCGGCCGAGCAGGAAGAAGAACTGGTCCGCCACGAAGGAGCCGATCGCCGCGGCGATCATCACGCCGTAGAGCGGCAGCAGGCCCTGATGCGCGATGAGGCCGCCGGTCATGACGACCGTCTCGCCCTCCAGCCCCGCCCCGAGGGCAACGGCGGGAAGGCCGAACTGGGCGATCAGGGCTTCTATCGACATGGATCAGGAACGGGGCGGCTGCCGCGCGGTTCCGTCAGGCAGGCAATCCGGCTGAACTCAGAGCTTGTCGTCGACCAGACGCAGGCGCGCGCCGCCGCCAACGGCGATCGACGAGCCGTCGGGATACTCGATCGTGCCGTCCGGCCGCAGCAGTGCGAACTCGGCGGAATCCAGGCTGCCGTTGATCGTGACGGGCGTGATAGTGGAGAGCGGCGTCACATCGCCCCTGACCTTGAAGGTATCGACCCGCCAGGCAAGCACCTGGTCCATCTCGGCGGGAACGGCCTGCTCCGGGCCGAACCGCGGACGGGTGGAGATGTAGAAACCTTCGGTTGCCGGCACGCATGCCGTCGAAATAAGCTCGTGATCCGCCACGCCGTTTCGTCCCAAGATTGCCCCCGCGTGTGGTTCCAGCGATGAACATGGAACCGACAACGCAAGGGCTATACTAACCCCGCTTACGGCATCCTTACAGGGCTTTGTTCACAGTTTTTCTCTTTCAGAAAAGATTTGCCGCCACGGCGGGAGCTGCAATGGTTTGCGTTTCTTCCGGGGCAGCGGCGCGGGCAGCGCCGTATTGCGATTCCCAGGCAAGCAGGTCGGCCTGGTACTGCTCATAGCTGTCAAAGAAGGCGCGGAACGGCGCTTCGGCGCGGGCGAGGCCGGTCGTCGTCGCAAAACCTTCGAGCTGCGCGGCGGGAACGGTCTGGAGCGCAGTGGTCAGTTCCATCGCGGCCTGGCACAGCGAAGGCACCACGGGCGGCAGGGCGAAGAAATTGTAGACCTGCGTCTGGTAGGACTCGCGCTCGCGGATCGCCTTGGCGCCGAAGCGGGTCTTGTATTCCTTGTCGAGGCTCTTGTTGGTCGCCGCCAGCGACTTGGCATATTTCTTCTGGAACTCGGTGTAGCCGGCCAGGATCGGTGCGCCTTCCGTGCCGGTGCAGTTGAGCGCGGCGACATTGTAGGCCGAGCGCAAGTTCCAGAGCGCCTGGGCGGCGGAAACCTCGCTGTTGACGGTGCGGCGCGTGCCGTCGACCGTCCTGGCGGGAATGATCATGTTCGGCGAGGCGCCCAGCGGCGGCATCGGGCGCGGCGGAATCACCGCCACTACGGGCGGCGGCGGCGGGGCCTCGGCCACTTTCGGCGTGCCGCTGCACCCGGCGAGCAGCGCTGCCGTGCCGCCCAGGAAAACTCGTCCGATCGTCTTCACGCCCATTCCATCACCCCATCGCTTGCTGTCGTCATGCTGGATTTCATGCCCTCGACCGCTTCCTGCGCCCGAGCAGGCGCGAGCCGAGCAGGGTCACGCCCATCGCCACCGCCGCGAGCACGAGGCCGCCGAGCACCAGCTTGCTCTCGTCGATCGCCAGGGCCGCGCCGAGCGGTCCGGCGGCGAGGTAGCCAGGGGCGAACATCAGCGGCACCCAGAGGCAGGCCGAGGCGACGTTGGCGATCTGGAACGGTCGCCGGGGCATGGCGAGCACGCCTGCCACCAGCGGCACCGTCGCGCGGATCGGGCCGAGGAAGCGGCCCATGAAGATCGCCGCGAAGCCGTATTTGCGGAAGAACAGGCGGGTCCGGGCCACCGCCGGGCGATGGCGGTTGAGCGGCCAGCGGCGATAGACGCGCGGGCCGATGCGGTTTCCGAAGAGATAGGAGACCCAGTCGCCCAGGATCGATCCGAGCACGGCCCAGAGGAAGATCGGCCAGGCGTCCAGCGCGTCGGCGCCGATCAGTCCGCCGATTGCCAGCATGACCGCCGTGGCCGGCACGAAGAGACCGACGATCGCCAGCGATTCCCCGAAGCAGAGCACGCCCACGACGGGACCGGCCCATACCCCGTGGGTCTGGACGAAGGCGCTGGCATGGGCGATCACCTCTTCCATGGAGGCTTCAGGCCGCCCGTGAGATGATGGCGGCGTCCTGTGCCGAGAGCGGCGCAAGGCTGCGGCCCAGCACGTCCATGTAGCATTCGAGCACCTGATGCGAGGCGCCGTCCCAGTCGTAGGCCTTGCTGGCCTCCCGCGCGAAGGCGCCCATCTGGGCGCGGCGGCGGCCGTCCTGCACCAGCAGGCGCAGTGCCTTCATCGCGCCGTCCTCGTCGCCGTGGGCGAAGAGCAGGCCCGAGCCGTCCTTCAGCAGGTTGCGTCCGCTCGGCACGTCGACGCAGACGGTCGGCAGGCCCGAGGCCATGGCCTCCAGCGTGACGTTGCCGAAGGCCTCGGTCGTGCTGGGGTTGAGGAACAGGTCGGCGCTGGCCACGGCGCGGCCGAGATCGGCACCCATCAGGTGTCCGGCAAAGCGGGCCTGCGGCAGCTTCTGCTCCAGCCATTGCCGCTCGGGACCGTCTCCGACCACGAGCGGGCGGACCGGGAGGCCTTCTCCAATCAGGCGGCGGCAGAGCGACGCGAAAGCGGCCAGGCCCTTTTCGCGCACGAGGCGTCCGAAATGGAGCACCGCCACTTCGCCGTCGGCCACGCCCATCGCCCGGCGCCAGGCTTCGTCGCGGGCGAGTGGGGAGAACTGGCTGCGATCGACGCCGCGTCCCCAGAGGCGGGTCTTGCCGCCGAGGCCTGCAAGGTCGAATTCCTCGGCGATGGCCGGGGTGGGCACGAGGATGCGCCTGGAATTGCGGTAGAAGCGCGCGAGGTGGCGCTCCATCGCCGGGCGCACGAGACCGGCGCCGTAGAAGGCGGCATATTTCTCGAACCGCGTGTGCAGGCTGGTGACGACCGGAATGCCCGCCTGCCGGGCAAAGCGCTGGGCGGCGGTGCCGGTCCAGTCCGGCGCCGAGAGATGGACGATTTCCGGGGCGAACTCGGCCAGATGCGCGCGGATGCGGCGGGGCAGGCCGAGGCCGAGGCGATAGTCGCCGCGTCCGGGGATCGCCACCGAGGGCACCGAAATCAGCGTGCCCTCCGGCGCGAAGGCGGGGGTCGGCGAAGTCGGCGAATAGACGCGCACGGTGCAACCGCGGCGTTCCAGATAGCCGACCAGGCGGTTCAGCGCCTGGTTGGCGCCGTCGCGCACGTAATTGTAATTGCCGGAGAAAAGCGCAACTCGCGGGCGCCGGGACGTGAGGGAGGGGCGAGATGCGACAGTGCGGCGCGTGCCGGGCGCGAGTTCGACTTGCGGCTTCATATCCTGATTTCGATGTTGCGGCCGACAGGTACAAATCCTGCCGATGCTCGAAATCCTCGCTATTCCGGCCCGGCTTACGACAACCTTACAAGCTTGTAAGGGTGCGTTGCGCTCAGGACTCGGGAACGGTCTCGCCGCCCAGTGCCTGATAGACCTGTACCTGGGTGACGAGCTGGTTGTAGCGGTTCTGGATCAGGCTGGTGCGGGCGCTGCGCAGGCGTTCCTGCGCGTCGAGCCAGCTGCGCAAGGTGATGGCTCCGGCGCGGTACTGGCGTTCGTAGAGCTGCTCGGCATCGCGCGCGGCGGTGTAGTTGGCCTCCACGAAGCCCGCCTGTTGCAAGTACTGCTCGCGGGCCGAGAGCGAGACCTGGGTATCGCGCAGTGCGTCGTAGAAAGTCTGGCGGAATGACTGTACCGCGATCTCGTAGTCGGCGCGGGCGATGCCGGTGCCGAGGCGGATCTTCTCCGGATTCAGCTCCGCCAGCGAAAGCACGGCGCCGAGGCTGGCGGTGGGATCGCTGAAGAACTTGAGCAGCGAGGAACTCGCCGTGCCCAATGTGCCGGTCAAGCTGAAGCTGGGATAAGAGCTGGCTACTGTCGCGTCGCTGGTCGCCAGAGTCTTGCGCAGGCGCAGTTCGGCTGCGGCGAGGTCAGGGCGACGGGAAAGCAGCGAGGCAGGTGCTTCGGCGGCGATGGCGGGCAGGGCCTGCCGGGGCAGCGTCTGGAGTTCGGCGCCTTCGTAGGACTGGCGGCCGAGCAGCGCGGCGATCGTCTTCAGCGCCGAGACGCGGGCCTGCACCAGCTGCGTCTGCGCGGCTTCCTGCGCGGCCAGCGACTGTTCCGCGTCGCGCAGTTCGACGCGTGAGACTGCGCCCGCGTCGTACTGGCGCTGCACCAGTGCCAGCGCGCGGCGGACGTAGGCCAGGCTTTCCTCGCCGATGGCGATCTGCTCGTTGGCATAGCCGAGCTGCCACCAGGCCTGGGCCGTCGTGCCGATCAGCGAAAGACGGGTCTCGGCCAAGTCCTGCGCGCTGGCTTGGGCTTCCCATTTGGCGGCGTCGGCTGTGGCGCCGAGGCGGCCGAACAGGTCGAGTTCCCACGATACGCCGAGCGAGGCGGCACTGGACTTGCCCCAGTTGGAGCCGCCGTTCAGCGCTTTCGAGCCATTGGAGGAGAGGTTGGCATTGCCGCTCGGGAACAGGCCCTGCCGCGCCTGCTCGGCGGAGAGATGCGCCTGCTTCAACCGCAGCCCTGCCGCCGCGAGATCGGCATTGGCGGCCAGCACCTGATCGACGAGCGCGGTGAGGGCGGGATCGTCGAACTCGTTCCACCACGGCGCGCCCGCCGTTCTTGCCGGGCCTTGCGAGGCCTGGTCCCAGCCTGCCGCAACCGGCAGTTCCGGTGCGGCATAATGCGAACGCGTCACGCCCGCGCAGCCGGCGGTCCAGAGTGCGAGAAGCGAGATCGCGACCAGCAGGGCAGGGCGGAAGGGTTTGGTCTGCTCGGGCACGGGATCAGTCTCTCGAAAGGGCATCGACCGGGTCGAGCCGGGCCGCGCGGCGGGCGGGCAGGAAGCCGAAGACCACGCCGATCAGGGTGGAACAGGCGAAGGCGGCCACGATCGAGGTCACCGAATAGGCCATGCGGAAGTCGATCGGCGTGAGCGAGACGGCCACGCCCACCGCCAGCGAGAGGCCGACGCCGATCACGCCGCCGATCAGGCAGACCAGCACCGCCTCGATCAGGAACTGCTGGAGAATGTCCGACTGCCGTGCGCCCACCGCCATGCGCACGCCGATCTCGGCGGTACGCTCGGTCACCGAAACGAGCATGATGTTCATCACCCCGATACCGCCGACGATCAGCGCGATCACGGCGATGGCGGCGATCAGCAAGGTCATCGTGTTGGTGGCGTTGGTGATGGTCTCGCGGATGTCGTCGGAGTTGCTGATGAAGAAGTCGGTCGTGCCGTGGCGCTTGGCGAGAAGCTGGGTCACGGCAGCTTCCGCCGCTGCAGTCGAGGTATCGTCGCTGACGCGCACGGTCACGCTCGACAGGTAGGTCTGCCCGAGCATGCGGCTCATGACCGTGGTGTAGGGCACATAGGCAGTCAGGCTGTCGCTGCCGCCGAAGCCCTGCTGCTGGGTGCCGACCACGCCGACCACGCGGGCGGGGACCTTGCCGAGCAGCACGACTTTGCCGAGTGGGTCCTCGCCGTTCGGGAACAGGGTGTCGCGCGAATTCTCGTCGATCACCACGTTCTGCGCCAGTTCGCGCACGCTCTGGGCATCGAACAGGCTGCCCGAGATCAGTTCCAGGCCGCGCACGCGGAAGTAGTCGGCGCCGACGCCGCTGACCTGCGCGGTCGCGGCGACATTGCGATAGCGCGCGGTCACGCTGGTCGAGACGCTGGGCGTCACGCTGTCGACATAGGGCAACTGGGCCAGTGCATCGGCGTCGGCATCCTTCAGCGTCTCGATCCGGGCCGAGCGCATGTCGCCGAAGCTCTTGCCCGGATAGATCGTCAGCGTATTGGTGCCGAGGCTGCTGATGTCGGAGAGGATCTTCTCCTGCGCGCCGCCGCCCAGCGCCACAACCGAGACCACCGAGGCGATGCCGATGATGATGCCCAGCATCGTCAGGAAAGTACGCAGTTTGTGGGCGGACATGGCGAGCACCGCCATGCGGAAGGCTTCGCGGAAGCGGTCGAGGACCTGCTGGAAGCCGCTGGCGACCGGCGGCGCCTTCTGCACGGCCGGGCGCACGCGGCCGTCGCGGGTACGGCGGTCGTCGATGATCTCGCCGTCGCGGATCTCGATGATGCGGTCGGCGTGCTCGGCCACTTTCATGTCGTGGGTGACGATGATGACCGTGTGGCCCTCGGCATGAAGTTCGCCGAGGATCGCCATGACTTCCACGCCGCTGGCGGAATCGAGCGCGCCGGTCGGTTCGTCGGCGAAGATGACCTCGCCGCCGTTCATCAGCGCGCGCGCGATCGAGACGCGCTGCTGCTGGCCGCCCGAAAGCTGGCCGGGCCGGTGGCCGGTGCGCTCGCCGAGGCCGAGGCGGGCGAGGATCTCGCGGGCACGCCCGGCCCGTTCGCCGCGGGCGCGGCCCGCATAGACGGCGGGCACTTCGACGTTTCCAAGCGCCGAAAGGTCGGTCAGCAGGTGGTAGCGCTGGAAGATGAAGCCGAAATGCTCGCGGCGCAGCGCGGCGAGTTCGTCCGGCTCCAGATCGCCGGTGTCGCGGCCGTTGATGCGGTAGGAACCGGATGTCGGCCGGTCGAGACAGCCGAGGATGTTCATCAGCGTGGACTTGCCGGAGCCGGACTGGCCGACGATGGCGACCATCTCGCCCGCGTCGATCGACAGGACGATGTCCTTGAGCGCGGCGAAGACGCCGTCGCCCGAGGGATACTCGCGGCGGACGTGCGAGAGGGAAATGAGCGGGGTGCGGGTCATGGAGCGGCTCAGACCGGCGGCTCAGACCGGGGGCGGGCCCATCGGCCCCTGATCGCTGGTCTTCGAGGCCTTGGCTTCACCGACCACCACGGTTTCGCCTTCCTTCAGGCCCGAGAGCACTTCGGCGCTGATATTGTTGTCGATGCCGATGCGCACCTTGCGGGTGGCGATCTTGCCGTCCTCGCCTTTCACGCGAACGGTATAGGTGCCGTCCTTGCCCTTGGCGCCCAGCGCGGTCGAGGGGATCATCAGCGCATTTGCGCGCCGGGCGAGCACGATGCTGACCTTGGCGGTCATCAGCGCGCGCAGGCGTCCGTCCTCGTTGGGCACTTCGAACAGGGCATTGTAATAGATCGCCGAATCCGAGGTGCTGCTGGACGAGCTGGTCGAGGTGGAATCGACTTCGTTGACGATCGATTCCGGCGCCGGTTCGATCAGCCGCAGCTTCGCCTCGTAGCGCTTGTCGGGATCGCCGAGGATGGTGAAGTAGACGGGCAGGTCCGGCTTCACATCGATGACATCGGCCTCGGAGACTTCGGCCTTCACGGTCATCACGTCGAGCTTGGCGAGGATGACGATGGTCGGGGCGGACTGCACCGAGTTGACCGTCTGGCCCTGCTTGGTGACGATCGCCACCACCACGCCGTCCATCGGCGCGGTGATCTTGGTGAAGCCCAGCTGCACTTCGGCGGTGTTGACGCTCACCTCCGCGGCGCGGATCTGTGCCAGCAGCGCGTCGTAGCTTGCCTGCGCGGACTGAAGCTCCTGCCGGGCCGTCTCGAAGTCCTGCTGCGAGGTTGCCTCGCCCGCGCCGAGCGCCTGTTGCCGCTGGTAGGCCAGCTTCTGGCGGGCCAGCGTGGCTTTCGCACCTGCTGCCTGCGCCTTCATGTTGGCAAGGTCGGCGCGCGCGGTGTCGAGGCTGTTCGTGGCTGTACGCGGGTCGATCTTGCCGATGAGGTCGCCCTGATGGACGACATCGCCCACCGCCACGTTCAGTTCGTCGAGCCGCCCGGATACCTGCGCGCCCACGCTCACGAGTTCCTTCGGTTCCAGCGTGCCGGTGGCCTCCACGGTCTGCTCCATCGTTCCGCGCGTGACTTTTGCAGTCGCGACGACGGGCTCGGCGGGGCCGGAGAACAGTTTCCAGACGAGAAACAGGGCTAGGGCGGCGGCAACGAGGATGCCCCCGATCACGAGACGGCGCTTGGTCGACATGCCCCGTTCTATGGCGGGGCGTGAGCGGGTTGCGGGTAAAGACTTCGCAAGCGCTCTGTAAAGTTTCCGTAAGGACGGGCGGCACCGGCTGACATTCGCGGTGCTTTGCGGCATCAGGGGAAGGTGCAAGAGGAAGCCAAACGCGTCCTGCTGATCGACGACGACCTCGAACTGGGCGCCATGCTCGGCGAGTATCTCGAAAGCGAGGGGTTTCGGGTGGAGATCGTCACCGACGGTCTCGACGGGATCGATCGTGCCCTTTCCGGCGAACACGACGCGGTGGTGCTCGACATCATGCTGCCCCGGCTGAACGGCATCGAAGTGCTGCGGCGGCTGCGCGAAAGCATCGACGTACCGGTCATCATGCTGTCGGCGCGCGGCGACGAGGTGGACAAGGTGATCGGCCTCGAACTCGGTGCCGACGACTACGTGGCCAAGCCCTGCTTCCCGCGCGAACTCGTCGCCCGGCTGCGCGCGAACATGCGTCGTCACCAGCCTGCCGATCGTGGGCCGCCCTTGCCTCCGGTCTGCCGATGGGGAGACCTCGAAATCCAGGTCGCGGCGCGCAGGGCCTCGTGGCGGGGCGAGGCGGTTGAACTGACGGCTTCGGAATTCAACATCCTGCTCGTCCTCGCGCGGGCGGGCGAGGCGGTATCGACCAAGGATGCGCTTTCGCTGCGCGGTCTCGGCCGGGCGCGGCAGAGCTACGACCGCAGCGTCGACGTTCACGTCAGCAACTTGCGGATCAAGCTGGAAGCGGTGTCGGGCGGCGACGCGAATGTCGAGACCATTCGCGGGGTCGGCTATCGGTTGCTGGTGTCATGACCCGGCTCCGGCTGTTCTGGAAGATCCTGCTGGGCTTCCTGGTGACGTTCCTGCTGATGACCCAGGCGGTATGGTTGCTGTTCGCCCTGCGCGACGACCGCGAACTGCCCGCCTTCCTGATGACCGAGCAGATCGGCCCGGCCGTTCTGGAAGCGGCGACGCAGGCGCTCTCCGCCGGAGGCCGCCCGCGCTACGAGCAGATGGCCAGAAACCTGCCGTGGGATCAGCGCCAGCGGCTGGACCTGCTGGAGGCTCGCCGCGCTTCGCCGTTTTCGGGTGATCCCGAGGATGCCGTGCTGGAACGCCGCGTGCGCGATCCGTCCGGAACCGAGTGGGTGCTGCGCTTCCGCTATCATCGCGACCGCGAGCCCTGGCGGTTCAACGTGCCGCCCGAACTGCTTGGGATCGGGTTCGTGGCCGGTCTGCTGTTCAGCGCTTTCCTGGCCTGGTATCTGGTGCGGCCGATCAATCACCTGCGTAACGGTTTCCAGCGTCTGGCGCGGGGCGAATTGACCGTGCGGGTCTCGCCGGAGATCGGCCGCCGCCGGGACGAAGTGGCGGACCTTGCCCATGAGTTCGACGGCATGGCGCGCCGCCTCGAACATCTCGTCGCCAGCCGGGATCGCCTGCTGCACGACGTTTCGCACGAATTGCGCTCGCCCCTGGCGCGCCTGCAACTGGCCATCGCGCTGGCCCGGCAAACGCCAGATCGCTTCGAGCATTCGATGGACAGGATGGAGCGCGAGGTCGAGCGGCTTGACGGCATGGTCGGCGAACTGCTCATGCTGGCCCGCGCCGAGAACGACCGGGATTCGGAAGAGAGCTATTTCGATCTGGTGGAAGTGACGGCGAGCGTGGTGGCCGATGCGCAATACGAGGCGCAGCCCAAGGGCGTGAAGATCGACTTTACAGTTCCGGATCGGGGGCCGGATCGGGTAAGCGAAGACCTTCCGCCGGTCCGGGGCAATGCCGAACTGCTGCGCAGTGCAATCGACAATGTCGTGCGCAATGCCCTGCGCCATTCGCCGCGTGGGGGCCGGATCGAAGTCCGCGCGGAACTGCTTTCGCGCCCCGAGACCTTTCGCATTTCGGTCAGCGACGAGGGGCCGGGCGTGGCCGACGGCATGGAAACTACGATGTTCGAGCCTTTCGTGCGCGGCGCGGCGGTTGCCGGAGGCGGTTTCGGACTGGGCCTGACCATAGCCTCGCGGGCCGTCGCGACCTGCCGGGGGTCGATTGCCGCCGCGAACCGCGCCGAAGGCGGGCTGCGGGTGACGATCGAGGTTCCCGTCTGATCCTGCCGCTCGCGCGCTGTTGCGCCGCGCGTCCATCCCCGCGATAGATGCGGGCATGACTGCGATAAAGGGCATCCCCCCGTCGACGAGTGCCAGCCTGAGAGGGACCTTTCCATGCGCCTGCTGATCGTCGAGGACAATCCGGAACTCGCGGACCTGATCGGCACGCACTTGCGCGAGGCGGGCTTCGGCAACGACATCGTCGCGACCGCCGAGGAAGCGCGCATTCTGGTGGAGGCGGGCAACCATTCCGCACTCCTGCTCGATCTCGGCCTGCCGGACGAGGACGGCATCGAACTGCTCCGCTCGCTGCGCGCCGCCGGGCATTTCCTGCCGGTGCTGGTGCTGACCGCGCGCTCGGCGATCGCCGACCGGGTGGCCGGGCTCAATGCCGGGGCGGACGACTACCTGCCCAAGCCCTTCGCCGCCGAGGAACTGATCGCGCGGGTCGCGGCACTCTTGCGCCGGTCGCTGGGCGAGAACGGCGGCGAGATCGCCTGCGGGCGCCTGCGCTATGAACTGGCCTCGCAGACGGTCCGGGTCGGAGAGGCCAGCATCGTCCTGGCCCCGCGCGAAGTGCAGCTTCTCGATCTGCTGATGCGCCACCGCGACAAGGTGGTGCGCAAGACCCAGATCGAATCCGTGTTCTTCGGCCTCGGCGAGGAGTTTTCCTCCAATGCCGCCGAAGTCAGCGTGCACCGGCTGCGCCGCCGCCTCCAGTCGCTGGAGGCGGGGATCGAGATCGTCACCGTGCGCGGGCTAGGCTACCTGCTGCGCGCCGCGCCCGAGACCTGATGCGCAGCCACTCGATCCTGCGGCGCATCCTGCTGCTTCACGCGGCGGCGACGCTGGTGACGGCGGTGCTGGTGGCGTGGGGCGCGATGCTGCTGATCGACAGCACCGGCGACCGGCTGCAACGCCAAGTGCTCGACGAATATGCGCAGAAGATGCAGGGCGGTCTCCATCGCCGGAACGGCGGCTGGTCGATCTCGGAAGACTCGGCCTCGGCGTTGCGCGGCGGGGGTTCCAGCTTCAGCTTCTGGATCGAGGATCGGGGCCACTCGGTCGGGATCGAGAACTTGCGGTCCGATCCCTCGCTGTCGGTGCCGACGCGGGCGGGCACGGCCTATTTCAAGCGGGTGAAGGGGCCGAGGATCTATTCCGGCGTTTCCATGCCGCTGATCGGCGAGCCGGGCAGCTGGCTGGTCATCGTCCAGAACCTCGATCATCCCGACGTCATCTTCGACGACTTGCGCGCGGACATCGCGCTCGTCGGCGGGATATTGCTGGCGGTGTTCCTGGTGGGGCTGCTGGCGGTGGACGTGACCATCGTGCGCCAGTCGCTGGCGCCGCTGAAGCGGGCCTCGCGCGAGGTCGGGCAGGTTTCGCCCTACCAGTTGCAGCAGCGTGTCGATACCGAAGGGATGCCGGAGGAAGTCCTGCCGCTGCTCAGCGCGATCAACGCCGCGCTCGACCGGGTGGAGGAAGCCTATCGCATCGAGCGCGACTTCGCGGCGGATGCGGCACACGAACTGCGCACGCCGCTCTCGATCCTGCGCCTGCTGGTGGAGCAGGAGGGATCGCCCGAGGCTCAGCCGCGCCTGCAACGCCAGATCGACGCTCTGGAAGCCATGGTGGAGCGCCTGCTCCTGCTCGCCGAAGTGGATGCGATGGCCTGCGATCCCGGGGAAGTGACGGACTTGCGCGCGGTGGCCGAAGAACGGGTAGCGGCGATCGCTCCGCTGTTCATCGCGCGCGGGCAGGAAATCGAGATCGTCGGGGCCGAGCGGATGCTCGTGTTCGCTTCTCACCATCTGGCGGCGCGGGCACTCGACTCGTTGCTGGAGAATGCGATGAAGCACACGCCGCCGGGAACGCATGTGGTGGTGCGGGTCGACTCCGCCGCCGAAATCCGTGTCAGCGACGATGGACCGGGCTTGCCGTCAGGCGGCTTCGAGAACGGCGGGGACTTGTTCGCCCGGTTCGCCTCTGCCCGGCGCGATTTCAAGCGCAGTTCGGGACTGGGGCTGGCGATCGCCAGCGAACTCATGGCCCGGAGCGGCGGCAATCTGGAAGCGGCGCGAAACGATCCCAGGGGCGCGGTGTTCCGCATGCGGTTTCATCCCGCGCCGGAGGGGTAGACGCTTTAAGCCGTCTGACGGCTTGAAAGCCGACATCATTTTGGAACAGCGCCTTTTCTAAGGCTCCTGTCGGTTGCCGTCCGCCTTTGCCAACAGCAGCGAGAAGTCTCCCTGCGGGTCGGTCCAGTGCTCCAGTTCGCTCCAGCCCCCGGCGGCCAGCAGCACCCGCATCTCGCCGGGACGGTACTTGTGGCAATTCTCGGTGTGGATGGTCTCGCCGCCCTCCATGCGGAAGGGCTGGCCGTCCACCTCGAAGCGGAGCGCGCGGCGCGCTTCAAGGTGCATCTCGATACGGCTGGCGATGGGATTCCAGCGTGCGACATGGCGGAATTCCCCCACCGGAATCGTGCCGCCGAGTTCGCGGTTGATGCGCTGGAGCAGGTTGAGGTTGAACAGCGCCGTCACCCCCTGCGCATCGTCATAGGCGGCAACGAGGCGCTCGGGGGCCTTCACCCGGTCGATGCCGATCAGCAGGTGGGCGCCGTGGCCCAGCGTTTCGCGCATCGAACGCAGCAGGTCCACTGCGGCATCCGGTGCGAGGTTGCCGATCGTCGAGCCGGGGAAGAAGCCCAGCATCGGCCGCTCGGCAGTTTCCCGGGTGAGCGGCAGATGCACCGGTTCCATGAAGTTCGCCTCGACCGGAACGATCGGCAGGGCCGGGAACAGATCCCGTAGCGCGGTGCAGGCCTCGTCCAGAAATTCGCCGCAGATATCGATCGGCACATAAGTCGCGCGTGGCAGAGCGCGGAGCAGGATACGCGTCTTGATCGAACTTCCGGAGCCGAACTCGACCACCGTGGCCTCGGTTCCGATCCGGTCCGCCACCGCGGGGCAGTGGGCCTGGAGCAGGGCGGTTTCGGTACGGGTGGGGTAATATTCGGGGACCTGGGTGATCGCCTCGAACAGCTGCGAGCCGCGCATGTCGTAGAACCAGCGGGCGGGAATGGCCTTCTGCGGCTGGCCCAGCCCGCGCAGCACTTCGGCGCGGAAGGCGGGATCGGGCTGGACGGCGGGGCGGGAGGCCGGGGTTTCGTCGATCCGGGGGGCTGTCAGGTACATGTCAGAGGCTCCTTGCGAGGCGAAGGCCGGTGAACTGCCAGCGCTGATGCGGATGGAAGAAGTTGCGATAACTGGCGCGCAGATGGCCGCGCGGTGTGGCGCAGCTGCCGCCGCGCAGGACGAACTGGCCGGACATGAACTTGCCGTTGTACTCGCCCACCGCGCCTGCCGCCGGGCGATAGCCGGGCCAGGGACGATAGGCCGAGCCGGTCCATTCCCAGACGTTGCCGTAAAGGGAGGCAAAGCCCTCTACTTCCGCTTCGGCGCGGGGATCCACGGCCTCGGCCCGGTCCAGTTGGGTGCCGCCGGAAGGATCACGCGTATAGGCGGCGGCTTCCCATTCCTGCTCGGTCGGCAGGCGGGCACCCGCCCATGTCGCGAAAGCATCGGCTTCGTAGAAGGATATGTGCGTCACCGGGGCTTCGGGATCGACGGCGCGCCAGCCCGAAAGCGAGAATTGCTCCCACTGCCGCCCGCCGCCGCGCCAGTAGAGCGGGGCCGCGATCTTTTCGCGCCGCACCCAGTCCCATCCGTCGGAAAGCCAGAGCGAGGCGGCGCCATATCCCTGATCGGTGATGAATTCGATCCACTCGCCATTGGTGACCGGGCGGTTGGCGAGCGCATGGGGTGCCAGCCAGACGGGGTGGCGGGGCAGTTCGTTGTCGAATGCGAAGCGCGTTTCCCCGTCCGCGCCGATATCGAAGCGGCCTTCTGTGCCTTCGATCCAGCGCAGCGGGACGCTTCTGGTCGCGGCGGCTTGCGGCGGCGGTGCATAAGCCGGGCCGAGCGGATTGCGGGAAAACAGGTGCTTGATATCGGTCAGCAGGAGTTCCTGGTGCTGCTGCTCGTGCTGGATGCCCAGTTCGATCAGATCGCCCTGGCGCTCCAGCAGGAAGGGCATGGCCTCCAGCATCGCGGCTTCCACGTGATCGCGATAGGCAAGCACCTCGGCCATCGTGGGCCGGGTCAGCAGGCCGCGCTCCGGACGGGCCAGACGGGCGCCCTCCGCTTCGTAATAGCTGTTGAACAGGAAGGGCCAGCGCTCGTCGTGCAGGCGATAGCCGGGGACGTGATCGCGCAGGAGGAAGGTCTCGAAGAACCAGGTCGTATGCGCGAGGTGCCACTTGGCGGGCGAGGCGTCCGGCATCGACTGGGCGGTGACGTCGGCCTCGTTCAGATTCTCGACGAGTTCGCGGCTGAGATTTCGCGTGCGAAGGAACCTGTCGGTTATCTGCGTGGGAGCGGGAGTGCCGCCCGGTGCCACATGACTCGACAGGTCCTTCATGGTCTCTTCTCCCGCTACCCGCGTGGGTACGCTTCATGTCCGTCAGCGCTCGGCCGGTAGATCACATATCGACGGAAGACTGAACGAAACGAAAGTATGGCTAGGTAGTGCTTGGAAGGCGCCGAGGTTCCGGCGCAGGTGAAAATCCTGCGCCGGTCCGCCCGAAGGGTACGGTCGGAATGTTCAGGGCCTGTGCGGAAGTGCGGCGCCGGGATTGCGTGTGAAGAGGAGGGTGGCGCCAAGGACCATGGCGCCGGCGAGGAGGAGGGGGACGGCGAGGCCGACGTGGAGCAGCAGGGTGGCGCCGACGGCGGCGCCGAGGAAGATGGAGAGCACGGCGGCGAAGCGGCGCAGGAAGTTGGGGGACTTTCCGGCGGTCTGGTCGGCGG
>NZ_DAISLT010000067.1:0-21115 GCF_036820275.1 Novosphingobium sp. | reverse complement strand
ACGCGCAGTATGGAATTGCTGCACTGACGTATCGCAGCAGCGGGGGCAGGCCCGCAGCTTGAACAAGAATGGCATCTTGGTCGGGGGCGGGCACGGCGCCATCGGCAAGTCGCGACCCTTCCCGGTCGTTCCGCCGCCAAATATGCGTTCCTAGGTGCAGAAGGTCCGCTATACAGCAGGTGGCGACCATTTACGCCCTTGCTGGGGCGGTGAATGAGCATCCGCTAACGACCAAAGCAGTTATCCTCGCCCCGTAGCACTATCCCAGACCACTCCATGCAACATCTCGGCACCTAGCTCATGCCAAGAGATCGATCCCGATCTTGAAATTGCATTAGCGCTAATGTAAGTGGTGGGCATGGCAAGGATTGAACCTGGACTCGGAGAGCTGCTACGCCACCTTATGGAAATAGTCGATCGCGGTTCCGAGCTGCGATATCAGCAGCTCGGCCTGGATTATCGCCCGCGCTATACGCCCATACTCCGTGCTATCGCTGCAGGCGCACGCACTGTCACCGAAATCCGCGACACCTGTCATCTGACGCAGGGCGCTGTGAGCCAGACGGTCGCGCTGATGATCGATGCCAGCTTGCTTGAGCGATCCCCGCTGCCCGATGGCCGTAAATCGGAAGTGCGGCTTACCCCCATGGGGGAGGCATTGCTCGCCGTCGTCATCACGCATTGGGAGAGCATCTTCGCGGCCATAGACACGCTTGAGGACGAAATCGGACATCCCGTCCGTAAAGTCCTGAGCGACACCATCGATGCGCTGGACCGACGCGCTTTCAGCGTACGGCTCAGCGACGCTGCTGCTTCCCGCTCCGCATATCCGCAAAGGAATTGATCTATGCCGATCACGGCTCAAAACTGGTTTGATCAGGGCGGTGAAGCCTATTCGCGGTTTCGTCCTGACTACCCCGACGATCTTGCACGCCTGCTCGGAGAAATCGCACCGGGCGGGAACGTCGCGCTCGATGTAGGTTGCGGGACCGGCCAGTTCACCCGACAGCTCGCCGCTCACTTCGAGACGGTGGTCGGAACCGATCCAAGTGCCGATCAGATCAATCACGCGCAGGCGTACGAGCGCGTCCGATACGAAGTCGGCCCGGCGGAGCGGATCGACCTGCCAGATCGCAGCGTGGACCTCATCACAGCCGCGCAGGCCGCGCACTGGTTCGACCTTCCGGCATTTTACGAGCAGGTACGCCGGGTCGCCGTGCCCGAAGGCCTTCTTGCCCTTATCAGCTATGGGGTAGCCCAGCTCGACCCGGGTCTGAACGACCGCTTCCTGACTTTCTACCATGACGAGGTTGGGCGCTTCTGGCCGCCTGAGCGTAAGTTGGTGGATGAGGGCTATGCCGGTATCGACTTTCCGTTCCGGGAACTGCCTCCCCCCCGTCTCGAAATCGAGCGTCATTGGTCGGCGCCAGAATTTCTGGGCTATATTTCGACCTGGTCGGCTGCGCGCCGTGCCCGGGAGGCTGGCCAGGAGCGATTGCTTGAGGCGTTTGCCCAAGACATCTTGAAGCTTTGGGGCGATCCGGATCAGCGCCGGACGGTCAGGTGGCCGATCAACATGCGCCTTGGAGATGTCATATGACATCGGCCCCGGCCGCGACGCCCTTACCGATCGGTCTGCGGCATACGGAATCCATGCTTGTCATGCCTCGCCATACGGTGCCCGAACTGGGCCAGGGGTGGACCGGCTTCAGCGACATGCCTCCGGTGTTCGCGACCGCCATGATGATCGGATTCATCGAACAGACCTGTATCCAGGGTCTCAGGCCTTATCTCACGAATGCCCAGCGCACAGTGGGCACACATGTTGATGTGTCCCATATCTCGGCCACGCCGGTTGGCCGGAATCGTCACGGCATCGATCGAACTTACCGAAGTGGCCGGCAGGGCGCTCCACTTCCATGTTTCCTGTAGCGACGATCATGGCCTGATCGGTGAAGGCAAACATGAACGGGCCATCATTGATCTCGAGCGCTTCATGCAGAAGATGGCGCAGCGCTGATCGAGCAATGGGAAACTGGCGCGATCCGCAAGGCCGCTGCATCGGCGGAGGGGCGAGGCCATAAGCCTCTCCGACCTTTCAGCCGCTTTCGTCTGACAATGCCGCCGGAGCGCTCTCCTTCTGGCCTTGCGGCCCCAGTCTCCAATGCTCGAGCTGCTTGTAGGCGATGACCTTGTCGCTCAGCAGTACCCCATGAATCTCGCAAAAGCGCTCCAGTTCGCAGCTCGCTGGCGATGGAGGGAAGGTAACCCGGACGGCGTAGATGGCCTAGCCCTTTTGGGTAGAGGAGGTGAGCCGAGCCGCGGCATGGCTCAGCCGAGTATGGGAGGCATCAGGCGGCCCTGCGGGCTCCATGATCGTCAAACTGCACCAAGGCGAACAGGACAAGAGGTCACTGTTCTTTTCTCGCGGACATGAAGCCCTGCATCGATAGCCATGCGGTGAACTCGTCCATGAGGAGAGTGGTCGTTGTGTTCGGCTTGCCGAGCCCGAAGCCATGGCTGCCTTGCTGATAGCCGTGAATTTCAACTGGGCGCTTGGCCGTTTGCCACGCCTGCGCGATGGGGAAGCCCATCGAAGGAAACAGGGGATCGTCGAGGGCGATGGCATCGAACATCGGTGAAGCATCTGCAGGCACATCGATCCGCGCCTGCGGGCCATAGATGTAGCCGAAGAATGCCGGCTGTTCGCCGGGCTTTGATGCCAGGACGGTTTGGAGTGACGTCATTGCCCCGGCAGAGAAGCCGATCATGCCGATGCGCGCGGGATCGATGTGCCATTGGGCGGCATTGTCGCGAACCAGTTTCAGGGCGGCAAGACCGTCCTCGGTCGCCTGCGGATTGGAAAGTGTGGGCATCATCGTGGGATCCGGCAGGCCGGCGGACATCTTCGCCCAGATGTATTTGCCGGCTTCCTGTTCGTCCTTTGGTGTGGGCAGGAGGCGGTACTTCAGGACAAAAGCGGCGATCCCGTGATCGGCCAGGGCCTGCGCCACGTCCCAGCCTTCGTGAGACATGGAGAGCGCCATGAACGCGCCGCCCGGGGCAACGATGACCGCAGTCCCGGTGGCTTTGGCCGGGTCGGGAAGGACGGGGGTCAGGGTGGGGCGGGTAACGTTGCGAACAGAATAATCCTTGCCGAAATAGCGCGACCAGACTTCGGTTTCGCTCCTTCCGGGCGTTTGGGCACCGTACAGCGCAATGGCACCTGGCTCCTTAGGAGCGCTCGCTGGCGCGGGCGCGGGATAATCGGCCGGTTGCGCGGTCGCGCCTTGCGGCAGCACGATCACTGCGCTTACCAGCGCCAGAAAACCGATCTTGCTCTTCATCCCTGAAACTCCCTCGTTTTTCGTTCTTCCGGGCGTGGATGTCATGCGCCCATAAGAGGGTCAAATAACCAGATTTGGTATTGCCATAGTCACTCCCTATGCCCTCTTCGGATGGCTTGCGCCGGCCGTTGATTGACGCTCACCTGCGCAAGAACATATGTGGAGCAAATGGCGCAAGGTGATTATCCCTACGTCGAACTCCAGTGCGCGTCCCACTTCTCGTTTCTGCGCGGAGCATCGAGCTGCGAGGAGTTGTCCGCGCAGGCCGAGGCCTGCGGTCTTGACGCGCTGTCGATCATGTATCCCAACCGGCAGCACTTGGCGCCTCAGGCCCGCGCGTTCATCGACTGGGTGTCCGGGATGGTTGCCGCATCGGCGAGCGAGTGGTTACACCCGGTTGCCGATACGCGATGATTATCCCTGCTCGCTACGGGCCTGTGGTCCCGTCAGGATTTAAACTGCCTGCTCTGCCAGAGCGGCACCGTCGAGCCGCCGGATCTTGCGCTCGCGTGCATTGAGCCACCAGCCGATCTGAGGCACCCAGCTATCGAATGGGGTTTCTGTATTGGAGGCTCCGAGCGCCCGCTCGGCACGATGCGGGAAGTGCGGATCGTGAAGTGCCTCGCGTCCGATAGCGACCAGATCGGCCTGGCCATTGGCGACGACAGCGGCGGCTTGGTCAGGCGTGACGATAAGCCCGACCGCCATCGTGCGTATGCCCGCATCCCGCGAGATCTGCGCCGCATAGGGCACCTGATGGCCGTAACCGTTGGGGTGATCATAGGTGCGGCCGACGCCGCCGGACGATACGTCGAGGACGTCAACACCAATAGCTGCGAGTTCACGGGCAAGGATCACGCTGTCCTCGATGGTCACCCCGTCGCGGCTACCATCGACGGCGGAAATACGGACGAAGAGCGGCTTGTCCTCGGGCCAGATCGCGCGAAGTTCGCGGGCGATCTCAAGCGGAAGTCGCATGCGGTTTTCCAGGCTGCCGCCATAGGCGTCGGTACGTTGGTTCGTCAGCGGCGACAGGAAGGAGTTGAGCAGATAGCCATGCGCGGCGTGCAGTTCGAGTACCTCGAAACCGGCAACTAGAGCGCGGTGCGCCGTGTCGGCAAAGGCGCCGCGAATGCGCGCAAGGCCATCAGCATCCAGTTCCTCGGGGGTGAGCCAGCCATCATCGACCGGGATCGCGCTGGCCGACACGACCTTCCAGGGATGGTCGCCGCGGGCGAAATCCTCATCGGTCAGCGGGCCGTCGCCATAATAGGGGCGCTGCATGCTCGCTTTGGGACCGGCATGGGCGATCTGGATCGCCGGGGTGGCGCCTTGCGACTTCACCATCGAAACGATGCGTGCGAGGCCTTCGATCTGTGCATCGTCCCACAGGCCAAGGTCGCCATGGGTAATCCGGCCTTCCGGTGTGACGGCGGTAGCTTCGACCATCACAAGTCCGAAGCCGCCCAAGGCGAACTTGCCATAGTGGACGAGGTGGTAGTCGTTCGCGAAGCCGTCGACGGCTTCGTACTGGCACATCGGCGATAGCGCGAGGCGATTGCGCAGCCGGACACTCCGCAGGTCGAGCGGATCGAAAAGGTTAGCCATCATATCTCTCTGTGGTTGAGCCGCTTGCAATGCGGCTGTGCGAGTCTATTTGTAATGCGCGCTACAAGTCTTTATTTGTAGTGATCGATACAAACAGTCAACCCCTTGCCGTCAAAAATTGGCGGGAACGTAAGAGAGCATCATGCCGACCGAAGCGAAAATCGCGCTCCACCGCAGCAAGGGTAAGGCCCGCTTTGATCGCGAGGCCGCGCTTGAGAAGGCACTTGGCGTGTTCTGGCGCCATGGCTTCGCCCCGGCGTCGATCTCGCAGCTTTGCGCCGCCATGGGGATCAATCCGCCTAGTCTGTACGGTGAGTTCGGTAACAAGGCGCAGCTCTTCATGGCTGCGGTCGACCATTACGAGCGGACCTACTGGGATGGGAATCGCGACGAGATGGCAGCCGAGCCGGATGTCAGGCTGGCTGTGTCGAACTTTTTCGCGTCAGCCGCGCGCATTCTGACGTTGCAGGACGTGCCGTGCGGCTGTCTGGTAGTGACGGCAGCGGTGAACATTCCCGACGATGCTGCCGATGTCGCTGACGCACTCAAGGCGCTGCGCAAGCAAACGGAGCAGGCATTTCGCGATCGATTGATCCGAGGCGTGGGCGATGGCCAGCTGCCGGCCGATGCGGATGTCGATGCTCTTGCCGGCGGGTTGAATACCTTGCTGGAGGGCATGTCGTTGCAGGCGAGCAGCGGAACTACGACCTCAAATTTGCTGAAAATCGGCGGGTGTGCAGTCCGTTTTCTGGATTGAGTACATGCCTGACAGTTGCCGTAATGCAGCAGGGCTCCGAGCGGCATGAAACCTCGCCACTTCAAGGTCCGCATTGGCTGAGAGCAGGTATTAGCGACGAGCGTGATGAACGCGATAAGTGACAGCCTGCTATCGATAGCAGGCTGCGAGGACACTACCCTTTATACTCATCAGTCAAAACTCAACTCTCCGCGAGCCTCGTATGACGCGTCTGCTTCAGCATCGTGATCAGGGTTCGCAGGGCTTCAGGCTGCTGGCGGCGACTTGGATAGTAGATGTGGAAAGCCTCGCCCATCGATGACCAAGTTGGGAGAACTTCTCGGAGGCGGCCCGCGTCAATCAGAGGCGCGATCCGGTTGCGAAGACAGTAGGCGATACCGCCGCCTCCCAGCGCAATATCTATAGCAAGTGCGGACTCGCTCACTACGACCGACCAATCCGGATTAGTTGTTTGGGCCGCCGCTCCGTTCCCGAGCTCCCAATGGTAGATCGCGCCGGTGCCTGTGCGCATGCCGATGCATTTGTGCTCCTTTAGATCGTCGGGATTTGCCGGTTCGCCATATATCTCCAGATAGGCAGGCGAGGCGACCATCACCCATAGGAGCGGCTCACTGACGGGCACGGCGATCATGTCTTCGGGCACGCGTCCGCCGAAGCGGATGCCGGCGTCAAAACCTTCACCCACGATGTCGATCATCGTATCCTGCACCACGACCTCCAGATCGACGTCGGGATGGGCAACAGTGTAGTCGGCAAATACCGGGCCCAGCAGGAGCCGCGCCGCATCGCTCAGCACATTGATCCTAAGGCGGCCGGAGGGACTGGCCCTGTAACGGTTGAGCCCCTCTACGCCGGCGGCAATCTCTCCGAAGCCGGCTTCCAGCCTTGAAAGCAGTTCCTCGCCTGCAGCGGTCAGCGTGACGCTGCGCGCGTTGCGATTGATGAGGCGAACACCGAGGCGGGTCTCCAGACCGCGCAGCGCGTGACTCAGAGCAGATGCGGAGACGTCCAGGTCAAGCGCGGCCTTTCGGAACCCGCCTGCGCGCGCCAGCATCATGAAGACGTTGAGATCTCCCAAATCTGAACGCGACAGCTTCACCTTGTAACCTCGATTTTGAATGCGTGAGCAGAATAGCACGCTCTGTTGAATAACGAAGAGGCATCATTCGCGTCTATCGCCGGTTATGAGGCAATCAGACGGCGCGGCGGCATCGGCCAATAAGCGGACAGCAAGGACCCCGACCATGGATCACGAGCGTGATGCTGGGGCGACTACACACGCCCTGGCGACTGCCCGGAATGACCATGGTGCGCGCCGCTGCACCTGCCCGATGATGATCAGTGGGAAGACTCGCTCCCGCTTCATCCCTGTCGCGAGGTCCGCCTAAAGGCGGCGAAGTACAAAAGATTCTCGATCATGAAAAATAACGACGTCACCACCCCACCACGCGGACTTGCGCTCGCACAGATCGCTCTTGGCCTCGGCGGCCTCTTCATCGGAACCGGTGAGTTCGCAGCTATGGGACTACTGCCCGGCATGGCAAAGTCAGCTGCGGTGTCGATCCCCGATGCCGGATATTTCATCAGCGCCTATGCACTGGGGGTTGTCATCGGCTCGCCGCTGCTCGCCCTCGCAACTGCGCGGATGGAGAAGCGGCGATTGCTGATGCTGCTTGGCCTCATTGTACTGATCGGTAACGCCGCCTCGGCCGTTGCGCCAGGCTTCTTCGGCATCGCCGCCGCACGCTTCCTCGCCGGTCTGCCGCACGGCGCCTATTATGGCACGGCCTCGATTGTCGCGGCCGCGATGGTCCCCCGATCGCAGCGCGCACAGGCCATAGGCCGTGTCATGCTCGGCCTCGCGGCGGCCAACCTGATCGGCGTGCCGCTCACGACCTGGCTGGGACAGGCATTTGGCTGGGAAGCGGCTTTTGCGGTTGTGGCTCTGGGCGGCGCTGTTCTGATCGTGCTGCTGCGCGCCCTTGTCCCGCAAGTGCCTGCCGATCCGGAGGCCAGCCCGCTGCGCGAGTTGTCGGCCTTCAAGAGCGGGCAGATCTGGCTGACGCTCGCCGTGGCCACCATCGGGTTCGGAGGAATGTTCTCCGTCTACAGTTACATCACTCCCACGCTGACCGAGGCGACCGGAGTTTCCGAAAGCAGCGTCCCGCTATTCCTGGCGCTCTGGGGTTTGGGTATGTGCGTCGGCAATGTTGCCGGCGGTTGGCTGGCCGACCGCGCGCTCATCCCCGCGATCTTCGGCATCATTGTCTGGAACGTGGTCTTTCTCGCCGCCTTCACCTTCGCAGCGGGCACGCCGATCCTTGCAGCGGCAGCGCTGTTCATGATCGGCGTAGGTTTCGCGCTGGTTCCTGCGCTCCAGTCGCGTTTGATGGAGGTGGCGAGCCATGCGCAGTCGTTGGCGGCGTCGATGAACCATTCTGCCTTCAACCTGTCGAACGCAATCGGCGCGTGGACGGGCGGGCTCGCAATTTCTGCCGGCTACGGCTGGCAATCGACAGGCCTCGTCGGTGCTGTGCTGGCATGCGGTGGCCTGCTGGTAATGGTCCTCTCGATTGCGGTGAGCGAGACCCGGGCAGATTCGGTGCGTGGCCAGCAAACAGCCGAGAGCGCGACATGAAGAGGCGTGGTCAGCCAAATCTGAAAGGACAACAAATGAACGACGACATCCTGTCGCCCGGACGGGTGGCGGTCATCACCGGCGCGGCAGCTGGCATAGGGGCGGCGGCAGCACGGCACTACGCCGCTCTGGGCATGCGGCTGTGCCTGTTCGACCGCGATGCCGATGCGCTTGGCAAACTCGAACGTGACATAGGCGAAACGACCGCAGTGCGTGCGGTCGTTGGCGACGTGACGTCCGCCGACGACCTGCAAACCCTGTGCACGACCGCCTACGGCGACTTCGGCGAGGTCGCCCTGCTGATGAACAATGCGGGCGTAATTTCCGGCGCCGGTCCGTGGGGCGACGTCGCCGCTTGGCGGCATCAGCTCGACATGAACCTCTTCTCGATCGTCACCGCCCAATCGATCTTCGTGCCGCGCATGCTGGCACAGGAGGGCCGATCGGCCGTCGTCAACCTTGGGTCGAAGGAGGGCATCACGACACCTCCGGGCAATGCCGCCTATTCCGCCGCCAAGGCGGGTGTGAAGGTGCTGACCGAGCAACTCGCTCACGAACTTCGCGTGGCAGTGGGTGAGAAAATGACCGCGCACCTGTTCGTTCCCGGCTACACATGGACACCGATGAACGTCGCGCTCAAGCCCGAGGGCAGTGCAAAACCCGAAGAAGCCTGGACAGCCAAGCAGCTGATTGACCACTTCGACGGCTGCTTCCGGCGCGGCGACTTCTACATTCTCTGCCCGGACGGCGCGGTGACGCCGGAGATGGATCGTCTCCGGATCCGATGGGCGATGGAGGACATGATCGCCAACCGACCAGCACTGTCACGCTGGCATCCGGAGTGGATGGGACGTTTCAAGGCCTTCATGGCCGGCACCTGACCCATCTACAGACCGCCCCCCGCTCAACGAGTCGCATCGAAACGGGATCGACAGGTCCAGTGATGTGCCGATCCCGATCAAGGGCACGAGCGATGATGGCCTGACGGTGACCCGCTGACGATCTCAGGCTGCTTTGGTGTCCAGCGCTTGCATCTTCTCGCCCCAATCACGCATCGTGAGCAGGATCGGCGCCAACGAGCGTCCAAGTTCGGTCAACTCATACTCCACCCTTGGCGGGACTTCAGGATAGACGATGCGGTTGATGATGCCGTCAGCTTCCAGTTCGCGCAGCTGGAGCGTTATCATTCGTGCGGTGGCTGAGGGGGTGAGCCGGCAGAGCGCATTGAAGCGCAGCTTTCCCTCCAACAGGTGGAAAAGGAGAACAGGCTTCCAAACACCGCCGATGACCGAAAGGGTCGCCTCGACAGCACACCCTGTTCGACCGGCCTTACGCCGGTTCCGACGTTCTACGACAGTATCATTCATGATAGTACATGCTCATTTTGTGCGTACTTATATAATGGTCGATATAGGCCTATTTGAACGCTCCGAAAAGGAGATCCCATGCGACGCTATATCACCACCGGTCAGTCCAGTCCGAAGCTGAAGCTCGAAGAGGCGCCGGAAGTCAGTCCCAAGCGCGGCGAGGTTGTCGTCGATCTCAAGGCTGCTTCGCTGAACTACCGCGATCTGCTGCAGGCAGGCGGTCCAGGCGTCGTGCCAGGCTCCGATGGTGCCGGCGTCATTTCTGCGCTTGGCGATGACGTCGAAGGCTTCGCCGTCGGCGACCGGGTGGTCATCGGCTTCATGATCGGTTGGATCGAGGGCGACTTCAGCATAGCCAAGCAGGAAACGAGCCTCGGCGGCGAGTTGGAGGGCGTGCTGCGCGACCGCATGATTGTGCCCGCCGACGCCATCGTGAAGATCCCCGATGGCATGACCTTCGAGGAGGCGTCCTGCTTGCCGTGCGCGGGTGTCACCGCCTGGTCCGCGCTGTTCGAGCGCCGTCCGCTCCAGCCGGGTGAGACGCTGCTGCTGCTCGGCACCGGCGGCGTGTCAATCTTCGCGCTGCAGCTTGCCAAGAAGGCGGGCGCACGCGTCATCATCACGTCGAGTTCGGATGAAAAGCTGGAGCGTGCCCGCGCGCTCGGTGCCGACGAGGTGATCAATTACAAGAAGACGCCGGATTGGGCCGCAGAGGTTTTGAGCCTGACCGATGGCCTTGGCGCGGACATCGCTGTCGATGTCGCTGGCCCCGCCACGCTCAGTCAGACGCTCCATGCCGTACGCGGCAATGGCCGCATCTCGTTGATGGGCGTGCTGACCGGATTTGATGGCCCCGTCGATACAAGCGCCATCTTGCGCAAGCGCATCACCCTGCAAGGCATCTACGTGGGGCCGGTCTCGACCCTACGATCGCTCGTCGCGACAGGGATCAAGCCTGAAATCGATCAAGTCTACTCGTTCGAAGAGGCCGAAGCAGCGTATTCTGCGCTTGAGAATGCCGGGCATGTCGGGAAGATCGTGATCAAGATCGCTGATTGAGGTCCTGGGAGGCGCGCCGGATGAGCGCGCCTCCTCATCGGATTTCGCACCGCTGGCACGCCCGAGCAGCAGCGTTGAGCGGATCGAGGCAACACACTACGCGAACGGCAGGTCATGGCGACAGCAGTCGGTGGCACCGCCACTGGTGAACGGCGTATTCTGGTCGACACCTGCCGGATTAGCGGACGGTCTGCACGTAGGGAGCGAGATTCGGGTGTTGAGCGTCTTGGAAGGGTCGGTTTCGCTGACGGCGAATGCCGCGTCGTGGGACATTGGCGTCATTCCCGGGCTGGCGTCGGAGGGCGGCTTTCAGCCCACTAGTCGCAGTGCGTTTCAAGCGGGTTCTGGGGTCACTTCGGCCTGAATTTGAGATTTAAGTATTCTGCGAGCCAGAACCGGGGCCCGATCGATCGCCAGCATGGCCGGCTTCAAATCCATAATGTCCACGCCCAGCCCGATCCGCCCTTGCTGTGCGTCGATCATGGGCTTGTCTTCCATTATGAAGACCTTCTCGAGAGCCCCGCGGAAGCCATCGGCGATCTCCGGAGGGGTAGTCTCCCGGTCCATGCCACAAACGTAAAAATAGTGCGTGGAATTGGGCGTCTCCGGAGTAAACAGGTGCAACGTGCGCGACCCTCGTGCCGGTGCGCCTTCAGGTACAAGCGGCGTCACGGTAACCGTCAACTCCATCAAGGCCGGCGCCCTCCACTCAACCCGTAGATCCCGATCGACCGGCGCGCCATTGGTTCGATAGGTGCGGGCGAGCGGTGCCGAAAGGTATTCGGATTTCATCGACCGGGTCGTTACCACCCGATCTTCCGAGCTATCGACATGCACTTTCGCCTTGCTCACCGCATCGGAGCCGAGCAAGGGATGCAGGTATTCGATGTGGCTGAGATCGAGGATGTTATCCGACATCAGTTCATAGTGCGCCAAACCGTGAATGTACCCCATGCCGATATAATGGCTGCCGTCGTAGCTCCAGTCGTAAGCCGGAACCGGCGTAACTGAGGTTAACTCCTTATCTCCCATCCAAATCCAAAGCAGTGGACCTTCAAGCCGGACGGGATATGTCCTGATCGTAAGTGCCTTGCTGACGGGTCCATGCGGATTGTGTTTACAGAGACCGGACGCATCGAAGGCGAGACCGTGATAGGCACAGGTCACAATGCCATCAGTCAGATCTCCACGACTGAGGGGCGCGAAACGGTGGGGGCATCGATCAGACATTGCGCTCCATTCATCCTGCGGATTCCGAAACACAATGATGGGTTCCCCCAATATGGTGCGGGACAACATCTGGTTTTCAGCTAGCTCTTCCGTAACGGCGAAAACATACCAGCAATTCCGCAGAAACTCCTGCAAATCAGACATCTCTCACTCCATCGCTGATACCTCACGTGCGGAGGACTTCGCTTTGCTGGATCCGTCTGGCAGGCGGCTGATATTTCGCCTAGTTCTATGTTCTGAGAACGTTATAACCCTATGGAATAGGATTCTGGCGATGGACGTTGACCTCCGACAGCTGCGAGCGCTTCTTGCAGTGGCCGAACACGGCTCGTTCAATCGCGCCGCGGTCGCGATCGATATCAGTCAGCCGGCTGTCTCGAAAAGCATCGCAGCGTTGGAGCATGCCCTGCGCACAGAGCCGTTCCAACGCGGCCCGCGCGGCGCGGTCATCACCAAAGCAGGAGAAATTCTCGCACGCGCCGCCGCCGGAACAGTGAATATCATGCAAGACGCTGAGCGAGAAATCACCTCCCTTGCTCACGGGGATGGCGGTCAACTGACGATTGGTGCCACGCCCAGCACGATGGCAGGAGTTGTGCCCCTAGCCTGTGCCCGCCTGGCCGCAACAGGCAGGGGCCCATCCATCAGCATTCGCGAAGGGTTAGATGCAGACTTGGTTCCTGCACTTGAATTGGGAGAGATCGACATCCTGGTTGGTCCGGTTGCCGACCTGCACGGTTGCCCCGCTCACCTCACCGAATGCACCTTGATTGAGGAAGGGCTATCGATCGGCGTTCGACCCGGCCATCGCCTGAGCATGTGCCGTGAAATTGATTTGCACCGACTCTCCGATGCATCGTGGATACTGCCGGGAAGCGGCAGCCGTTTCCATCACCTTGTCGAGACCATGTTCAGCGCCGCAGCCATGCCATGGCCGACAACCTGTATCACGACCAGTGATCTAGCAGCCCAAGAGATTATCGCACTTGCAAGTGATTATGTTCTGCTTCTGTCGGGCATCCAACTCATGGGACGACAATCGCCACTCATATGCATCCCAATTAGGAATGCACCGCGCAGACGAATCGGGTGGCGACGTTTGACCGCCTTGCGCCCTTCGCGCGCTGCAGAGGACTTCATTGAAAATCTCTCTCTGGTGGTAAAAGACGCCGCCTCGCAAACGGCGATGCTCTCACCGAATGCCTGAAGCGCGGGCGGCACAAGAGCAGGCGAACGACGGCTCGACGAAACAAGCGGCCGCTCCTGTCTCTGCCGGCAAACGGCGTATGTTGGTCGGCTATTGCCGGGAAAATGGATCGTCAGCACCTGGGGATCGAAAATTGGAGGGTGAGTGTCTCATAAGGGTCGGATCATTCAGCTGCAGCTAGAACAATATCTTCACTCCGATCGGTAGCGGCTGCGGCGCCCGTCTGTTTCTCGATGATGGGTGAGACTTGTCGCGGCTTACATATTGCAAACCTTTCGCAATAATCTATGGCGAGGCTTGCAGGATGCGCCTGCGAAGCAACGGTTCGGAAAGGCAAAGCGAGTTGAACAGCGCACAGGCCCGCTTGCGCATCTATGCCGAGCATCGGCCTGCTCTGGTCGATTACGCGACACCGATCGTCGGATCGCGCGACAATGCCGAGGATGTCGTGCAGGAAGCCTACTTCCGCTTCGTGCCCACGCGGCCGCCCCTGCTGCTCGGCCTGCGGACGCCGGTCGGCTACTTGTACCGGATCGTGCGCAATATAGCTCTGGACTGGACCCGGCGCAGCGCGGCTGAGCAGCGGCGCGACGCGGCTTATGCGCTTACCCGCGACCCTTGCCCGCTGGCAGCTTCCGCCGAAGACGAACTGATCTGCAACGACGAAGCCCGGATCGTCCTCGCGGCACTGGGGGGGCTTCCGGAGCGAACGCGCCGCGCTTACGAGATGAGCGTTTTCGGAGGCTTGTCCTCCGCGGCGATTGCGCAGCAGCTTGAAGTTTCCCGCGCCACCGCGCACCGGCTGGTCCAGGAGGCGATGCTTCAGGTCATGCGCGCCGTGGAGCGGATCCGCATGAAGGACGATGACAATGCGGCGTGAGACAGCGGCCTTCGGCACTCGTCATAAGGGTGGAGCAGGCTGCCGCGCGTGGTCGCCTGGCGAGGCGGAACGTCCGTGATGGCCTTACCCGAAAACCGAAGCGACGCCCGGCTTCCGGAAGAGGTGCTGCTCGCAGCATCCGACTGGCACCTGCGTCTTCAGGACGATCCCGAGGATATCGAGCTTCGCGGCGCCTTCGAAACCTGGCTGGCGAGGGATGACGCGCACCGGGCGGGTTGGGCGTTGCTGGAGGAGTCGATCGCCCTCGCGCGGCAGACCGAACCGGTTCATCGCGCCGACTGGCAGGCCCGCCGGAACGACTTGCCCGCCGTCGCCGCGCCGTCCCGGCGAAAGGCGCGTCCGGCGGGCCCTCGTTCGCGCGCCATGAAACGCGCCGGCCTGAGCGCAGTCGCCGCCGTTCTGGTGGCGGTGGTGGCCGGCCCTCAGGTCCTGCTCCAGCTTCGCGCCGATCATGTGAGTGGGACCGGCAAGATCGAGCACTTCGCGCTCGAGGACGGCTCGCAGGTGATCTTAAGTGCGGGCAGCGCGATTTCCCAGGACTTCAACCGGAGCCGCCGCCATATCGGGCTTCTCGAAGGCGAAGCCTGGTTCGACGTGGCGCATGATTCCGCGCGCCCCTTTACCGTGCAAGCCCAGGACATGACGGTCACGGTTACCGGCACCGCGTTCGATGTGGCGATGACCGACGAGACTTTGAGCGTCAGCGTCGCCCGTGGTTCCGTTCGGGTCGAGGGTGAGGGCGGCAGCCGGTTAGCGGCGGCCCTGAAGCCCGGACAGCGTCTGTCGCTCGATCGGCGGACCGGCAGGGCTACGGTCCTCGCTATCAGCCCGTTGGAGATCGGGGCCTGGCGCTCGGGGCGGCTGGCCGTGCGCAATGCCAGCGTCGCCGATGTCGTCGAAGTGCTCGAACGGCATTTCCCGGGCCGGGTTATCCTGCGCGGAGAGGCGCTGAGGACAGCGCGCGTGACGGGCGTTTACGACCTCGCCGATCCGGTCGGCTCGTTGGAGACTTTGCTGGATGCCAGCGGCGCGACGATGACCCGGATTACGCCGTGGCTCATTCTCGTGTCCGCGCCAGACCGTCAGCCGTAAATTTTTTTGTCGAGGGCGTGAGACAATCCCGCCTCGGGCTTCGTCATGTCCATGAACGGCTATTGCAAATCAATCGCAGATGCCGTCTTGAACTAACGATCCCGGGGGTTTCATGCGTGAAGTTTCGTCCTCGCTGCCTGTTCAGCGAGCAAATGCATTTATCAGGGCGCTGATGATTGGCGCCAGCGCGGCGGCGATGGTGCCTGCCCTGCCTGCCTCGGCCCAGACCGTGAACGCGTCTCAGGGGCGGGCGCAGTTCGATATTCCTCGGCAGTCTCTTGAATCGGCGATCATGGCCTTCGGCTTCCAGTCCGGCATGCGGGTGACAGCCGATCAAGGCGTCGTGGCCGGTCGGCAGAGCCCGGGGGTGTCGGGCAGCCTGTCTTCGTTTGAGGCGCTCAGCCGCCTGCTTACCGGAACGGGTGTTACCTGGCGCCAGATTGACGGGCGGTCGATCGCGCTCGTCAAGGCTCCGGAAGGCGCGCAGGACGACGCGATCCAACTTGGGCCGGTTCAGGTCTCGGGCTCGGGCGAGGGCGGCGCGGGTGAGGCGATCCTGACCAGCGATGTCGCCGCCACGGAAGGCACCCGATCCTACACCACGCGCGGTCCAAGCGGCACATCCACCGGGCTGGCGCTGACCCTGCGCGAAACGCCGCAGTCCATCAGCGTGATCACGCGCGAGCGGATGGATGACCAGCGTCTGGTTTCCATCACCGACGTGCTCCAGCAGACGCCGGGGATCAATCTGACCCGCGACGGCGGCGAGCGCTTCGGCATCTCGGCGCGCGGCGGCGCGGTCAACAGCTTCCAGTACGACGGCGTGCTGACGCAAGTGCAGAACACCACTCGCACGGTGCCGCAGACCGCTCTCGATACCGCGCTTTATGATCGCGTGGAGGTGCTGCGCGGTGCTACCGGTCTGATGACGGGGGCGGGCGATCCCGGCGGCCTGGTCAACCTGATCCGCAAGCGCCCGACCCGCGAACTGCAGGGCTATCTCCAGACCAACGTCGGCTCCTGGAGCTTCTACCGCGCCGAGGCGGACATTTCCGGGCCGCTGGTGGAAAGCGGCGCCATCCGCGCGCGCGCGGTGGCGATGGCGCAGGACAACGACACCTTCATGGACGGCTACAGCCAGAAGAGCAGCTTGCTCTACGGTGTGATCGAGGCCGACGTGACCGACACGACGCTGGTGCGCGGCAGTATCGATTACCAGCGCTATCGTCCGAGCGGCGCGCCTGGCGTCCCCGGGGTCTTCAGCAACGGAAAGCAGACGAATTTCCCGCGCTCCTACAGCACCGGTGCGCCCTGGGGCGGCGATGACTTCGACACCTACAACTATGCCGTGGCGCTCGAACAGCGGTTGCCGCACGACTGGGTGTTCAAGGCCAACGCGAACTTCATGACGGTGGAGCGCAACTTCAAGAGCGCGCGCTATCAGCCCAGTTCGGTCAATGCGAGCCTGAACGAGGAAACCGGCTTGGCGAACGTGGATGCTTCCTACGGCTATGCGAAGCAGGATCAGCAAGGCGTTCTTGCCTCGCTCTCCGGCCCGCTGCACCTGTTCGGTCGGGAGCATGAACTTTATGTCAGCTACAACTACAATCGATACTATAACGACTATGCCGCATCGTCCGGCACCGGCAGCAAAGTCATCAACTACTATACCTGGAACAATCAGTTTCCCGAGCCGGAAAGCTACACGCCGGCACTGACGCAATACTTCTACTACAAGCAGCAGGGCATCAATGCGTCGGCACGGCTGAAGCCGGTCGACGGCGTGAGCGTCATCCTCGGTGGGCGGCTCACCAATTTCGACTACCGGAACTACATGGTCCTTCTGCCAAGCGGCAGCGGTTCGACTTATGGCGATACGCGGGCGCGGGGCAGGTTCACGCCCTATGCCGGCATGGTCGTCGATCTGGATCGGCACCACTCGCTCTACGCCAGCTATGCGGATATCTTCCAGCCGCAAGCCAGCCTCGATCGCGACGGAAATGTCCTCCCGCCGGTGATCGGTTCGAACTATGAGATCGGCTGGAAAGGCGCGTTCAACGACGAACGCCTGAACGCCAGCGTGGCTCTCTATCAGGTGATCCGCGACAACGTCGGCGAACTGGACGACGGGTTGCTCGTGCCGGGCACGACCGACGTTCAGGCCTACCGCCCGGTCAAGGGCGCCAAGACGCGCGGCATCGAGGCCGAGATCAACGGCGAGGTGCTGCCGGGCTGGAATGTTTCGGCCAACTACACCCATGTCGTAACGCGCGATGCCGAGGGTGTGCGCTCGCTCACCCAGATCCCCAAGGACACCGTGAAGCTCTGGACGACCTATCGCTTCGACGTGGCGGAGCGGCCGCTCACTTTAGGCGGCGGCGTGAACTGGACCAGCGCGACCTACTATCCCTACAAGACTTTCCGCATTGCCCAGGGCGACTACGCCGTGGCCAATCTGATGGCGCGCTACGAGTTCAACGACAACCTCTCAGCCTCGGTCAACGTCAACAACCTGTTCGACAAGAGCTACTACGTGAGCATGTATACGCTGAGCGTCTACGGCCAGCCCAGAAACGTGATGGGCACGGTGCGTTACAGCTTCTAAGCGCATGAACCTGCGGCAATCCCCCCTTGCGCAAAGGACGGACGGCAAGCCTGCCGTTCGTCCTTCGTCGCTGCGCCAGTCGATGGCCTCGCTTCATACCTGGGTGGGATTGCTGCCCGGCTGGATCCTGTATCTCGTCTTCCTGTTCGGCACGACCGCCTATTTCCAGGAGGAGATCTCTCGCTGGATGCGGCCCGAACTGCGCGGAGGCGCACCGAGCGCCGAGGCTCTGCAAGCCGCCCAGACCCTTCTGGAGCGGAAGGCCGCCGATGCGGCAAGCTGGATGGTCTCGCTGCCTTCCGGGCGGGACGGCAAGCCGCTGCGCGTCTCGTGGCGACCCCGGGAAGAGGGCGGCGAAGCCGGCAGCGCGATCCTCGACGAACGGACCGGTCGCGAGATCTCGGTGCGGGATACCAGCGGCGGCTTCTTCCTCTACCGTTTCCATTTCGAACTGTCGCATATGCCGCCGCAATGGGCGCGGCTGATCGTGTGGATATCGGCGCTGGCCATGCTGGTGGCGATCCTGTCGGGCGTGATCACCCACAAGAAGATCTTCGCCGACTTCTTCCTGCTGCGGCTCCGCAAGGGCCAGCGATCCTGGCTGGATGCGCATAACGTCACCGGCGTGCTGGCGCTGCCGTTTCACCTGATGATCACCTATACCGGACTGTGCAGCCTCCTGTTCACGCTCATGCCCTGGCCGGTCACGGCGAACTTCGCGAGCGAGAAGGCTTTCACCCAGGCAGCCTATCCCTTGGCGCCCGACCGGGAGAGGGAAGGGCGCAAGGCTCCCGTACTGCCGTTCGGCGACCTCATTGCAAAGTCAGAGCTGGCAGCAGGCGGCGCTGCGCCCTCGTTCTTCACCATTGCCAATCCGGGCGATGTCGCCGCCGTCGTCACGGCTCGGCCTCGCCGCGACCGCCTGGGGTCCCGGCGCGAGAGCATCCACCTCGACGGCGCAACCGGCACCGTGCTGTCCGCCGGTCCCGCGCGGGGCGCTGCGAGCGCCACCCAGGCGACCATGATCGACATCCATACCGGCCTCTTCGCCGACCTGCTGCTGCGCTGGCTCTATTTCCTTTCCGGAGTGCTCGGCACGGCCATGGTAGGCTCCGGCCTGATCCTCTGGACCGTGAAGCGCCGCACCCGTCTGCCGGACCCTGCCAGGCCACATTTGGGGTTCAGGCTGGTGGAGCGGCTCAACATCGGGATGATGATCGGTCCCGTAGCGGGGATCGCCGCCTATTTTCTGGCCAACCGCCTTCTACCTTTCGCATCGGCGGATCGCGCCGATCGGGAAATCGAAACCCTGTTCCTCGCCTGGGGGCTACTGTTCGGCTGGGTGCTGTCGCGACCGCCCGCGCGGGCCTGGATCGAGGGTCTTGCGACAGCCGCCTTGCTCTATGCCATGGTGCCGCTCGTCAACGCACTCACGACCACGCGCGGCCTTGTCGCCAGCGTAATGGCGGGCGACTGGGTCTATGCCGGCTTCGACATGACCATGGCAGCCCTGTCCGGCGCGCTGGCCTTTGCCGCATGGCAACTGGCATCGCGCCCGCAGGCGTCGCCTCCGCGCCGCGCGCGCCGCGTGGCGGAGATGCGCTCATGAGCGGAAGGACGGGCGCGCGCTTCTCGCTTGCGCTGCGCATCGCGGCCGGAACGCTGGGTGCCTATGCGGTAACGGCTCTGGTCACCGTCGCGGCATCGCGCCTGTTGATCCGCTGCAGCATCGACGCGGTGGAGGCGGTGACCGGCGTCGCTCTGGCCAGCTTCGCCCTTTTCGCCGCCGTTTCCATGACGGTTTTTCACGCCCGCAATCTCGGCCGAACTTGTGCCGCGCTGCTGGCGCTTTCTGTCGCCTGCACGGCGATGATTTTCTTGCTGGGCTTCGCTTCATGACCACTTCCCTTGCCATGCGGCGGTCTTCGCTCGCGCTTTCGGTGGATCGGGAGCCCGAGCCGTCGCCCGATCCCGATCAGCATGCGCGTACTCGCTACGCCGATCAGTCTGCCTCGCTTGGCACGCGCCTCGTGGGCCTGGGGGGCACCGGAACGATCGGCCTGACGATCCTGGCGGGACTGTTCCTCACCTGGCAGACCTATAGCGCGCCGCCGCCCCCCGCGACGATTGCGGCGTTCAACGTCGCCCCGCCCGCTGCCCCGCCCGAGCCGGTGCGCGAGGTTCCGCCCGGTCCCGAACAGGTCAAGAAGGATCGGCAGAAGCCTCGGCCCGAGAAGGTGGAAATCGAGGCCCCCAGGATCGAAATACCAATCACCAACGTGGTTGCGGCCGCGCCTCCCGCCAAGCCGCTGCCGGTCGATCCCGGACCGCCGGTGAAGCAGACGACCGCCCCCGTGAGCAAGCCGGCGCCTCCCGCCCCGCAAGTGTCCAGCGGCAAGCCCACCTGGCAGGGCCTCGTGCTCGGGGCACTGGACAAAGTGAAACGCTACCCGCGCGACGCGCAATTCGCCCGGAAGGAGGGCGTGCCCTATATCCGTTTCACGATGGACCGACAGGGCAAAGTGCTGTCGGTTTCGCTGGAGCGCTCCTCGGGCGTTCGCTCGCTCGACCAGGAGGCGCTGGCACTCCCCAAGCGCGCACAACCGCTACCCAAACCGCCCGAAGACGTAAAAGGCGAAACCATCGAACTCGTCGTCCCCGTCGAGTTCTTCATGCGTTGAGCGATCAACCATGACCTACAGCAACCGGGCGCTGCGCCGCCGCCCGCGCGTCGAGCGCCGGGTACTGGCCATGCTGCGAGACGAAAACGAGCCCGCTGTGGACGATGCTCTCGTCGCGGCCTTCGTTCGCCTGCGCCATCTGGCGCGGCGCAAGGGACTGGTGATCCAGCGTCCGGATGCGCTCTACCTGGGAGACGATGAACTGACGCTATTGTCGTGGATCGCCGCAGCCCAGCGTATCGCCGTAGCGCATCTGAGGCCCTCCGACCGCTGCCTTGCCGCGATCATCACCCGCTGCGCCGCGCTGCTTGAGGGCGCGGGGCTCAGGCTCTATCCGCTGACGCTTTACCGGCACCGCTTACCGTGATCTTTTTAACGAGGGGATAATATAGCCCTGCGTTCCAAGGCCGTATCGAGATGTCGAACCTGAATCGCAGGATTCTAACCGGACCGTCAGCAAATGGTAAACGGAATCTAGCTGTCGAGCGGCTGAGATGGGGCGGCCGTGTCGGACATGGCTTGGGAACACTTTCGCCGTTCTCGTATCATACGCCCGCTGGGGCTCAAGTGAACCGCACCGGGATTGCCGGAGGCCCTAACTCTTGAGAGGAAGGGTATACGAT
>NZ_DAISLT010000066.1:0-21552 GCF_036820275.1 Novosphingobium sp. | reverse complement strand
TCACGAAAGCTCCTTCTCACAAATTGGAGCCTCCGGAAAACCCGGGGCGCTTCAATCAGCACTTTCGCATGAATGCGGGTGGGCGATTCGAGAGACGAACAGATAAATCCTTCGAAAGTGATCCACATGAAGCGCGCCAGCCACTTGCGGATCGAGTCTTCTTTGCGTCAGATATGATGCAATGACCGAGACAAAAAAAACGAATCGCGATAACCGGACCGAAGCATCTCCGAAAGTTGAACCGCTGGCGTCCTCGAGGTCGAAACATGCGCGAGCGCTTCGTTCGGCCGGTGCGCTGCGGGAAGCGATGTTGGCGCTGTTGCAACAGAAGCCTTTTGATCAGATCACCGTCCGTGACATCTGTGCGGAAGCGCAAGTCCATTATGCGACGTTCTTCCGCCATCACCAGACCAAGGAATCTCTCCTCGACACGATTGCCAAGGACGAGATCGCCCATCTCAATCGCCTGACTATGTCCATCCGCGATGTCGAAGACTACGAAGCGGGATTCCAAGCGCTCTGCGCCTATGTCGAGGAACACCGCGTGCTTTGGTCCATTCTTCTCAATGGCGGCGCCGGCAGCGCCATGCGCGAGGAATGGTTGAGAGTATCGATGATCGTTGCGCAGTCCGAGACCCCGCTCAACGAATGGCTGCCCCGGGAACTCGGGACGATTTGCGCGGCCACCCTGATTGCCGAAACGCTTGCCTGGTGGGTAGGTCAGCCGGAAGGAACTTACACGGTTTCGGAAATGGCCAAAATTCTGTTCCGCCTGCTTTCGACTTCGATAATGGCGCCCGACTAAGTCCGGCCCCTTACCGACAGCGGTGATCTTCAACGTCCAGGAGCCAAGCCATCGCTTTTGCTGTTCAATGGATATCAATGCCCAGCAGTCGTTCAAGGGAACCCATTACCAAAGCGGCAGGGTCGGGATTTGCTTCGGCTCTCGCGAGGATGAGCACGGGCGCCAAATGCTGCGAGGCCATGATCATGCTCAAAATGGCAAATGCAGCGAATTCGGGCTCGCCCATGTTTGTATTACGCATGTCCGTATCATGTCGTTCGCCGGCCTCTCGGATGATCGGAAGGACCGCGGCGAGATAGGGTTCCCATAAATGAAGCAGGGCATATTGCTGCCTCTCGCCGCTCTGGGACATCTCGTTCATGTAGAAACGGGACAATTCGGGTAGTTCGAAATTCATGTCTACAAGATGGCGCAAGGCCTTCCTGGCTCTGACCGGGAATGGACCGGATGTCTGGTAGCTGCGCTGCATGGCTTGAAAAGTCAGCTCGATACGCTTTGCAAGGCCGTCAACAACCGCCTTCCAAAGGCCCAGCTTCGATTTGTACCGATAGGAAATCAGCGCGGGCGCTATCTCTGCGGCAGCCGCCAGTTCGCGCAGGCCCACGGTTTCGAAGCCCCGTTTGGCAAACGCCCTCAAGGCGATATTCTCCAGATGCCTGAGGTCCGGTGTTTGGCCCTTGCGCCGCCCCGACCGTTTGCGGGACGAACTTCCAGGACCAAAATCCTCGCCCGACATCGACGTGCTCCCCGCTAACATCTGAAGTTCAAACATCCTCGTTGTGGGACATATGCTCGGCGAAAGATCGCCCCGCCCGGACTGCGATGTCTTCACGCAACGGACAGGATCATTGAACGGGTCGCAGGCTTGTATGGCCTGCGACCCTTCGCGCCGAAAGATCCTCAGCGAGAACCGACAGCCACACGGAACGTCACGCCGAACTCGCGTGGTGCGGTCACCGTCACGCCCGTGTAGCGGCTGTTGTAGACGCTTGATCCGATACCGGCGACACTGAACGTCGGCGGCGCCAGGAAGACATCCGTAACGGGTGTAAACTGCGCAAGATCGTCCTGGGTAAGCAACTTCGCCGTGTCGAACAGATTCTTGGCATAGAGCGTCACTTCCCAAGATCCCTTGGCCGAGCGCAAACCGCCGTAGAGGTTGAAGAGACCGTAGGCACCCACGTCATCAAAACGATTGCCGGGATCTGTCCGGGATTTGCCCCGCCAACTGAACAGTCCGCGCAAGTAGGCATCCATCTGGTCTCCCACGGGCTGATTGTACTCCGCCCGCAGTACGCCCGTCCACTTGGGCTGGAAAGTCGCACTTTGCCCGCCGCCGGGGCACACCGCCACACGCTCCCCACCATAGGCCTGTTGCATCTGCGCGAGCGTCGGGGTGTCGGTGTCGGCTATTCCGTCCGAACCGACGGCGCCGGTCTGGTTGTTCAGCGCATCGGTGCAGGCAAGAAGCGCATTCCCGATCGTGCTCTTCGCATAGTTGAGCGTGGCACCGAAGCTGAGCTGCGAGGTGGGACTGAAGGCCAGCTCGGCCTCCACCCCGTTCACCTTGACTGGAACCGCGCTGACGAAATTGAAGTTGCCGATAGCGGGCGCGCCCGCAGAGTTGATATTGATATAGGCGATGCCGGCACCCCCGGCGCGATAGGGATAGTTCTTGTACTTCTGATGATAGGCCGTGAGATTGAACGTCAGCTTGTGATCGAACCAGTCCGATTTCACGCCGATCTCATAGGACTTGGAACTTTCGGAAGGCAGCGAGACGTGGGCGACTTCGTTCGGCGTGTAGTTGGCATTGGTGAAATTGCCGACGGCGACGACGGGCGGCCTCCAGGAGCTGCCGGTTGCGGCGTAGATCATCAGCCCAGGCGTGAAACGATGCTTGATGCTGGCGCTGTAGATCGTGGTGTTCTCTTTCACATCGGACTGCGTGCCGTTCTGACGTCTGCACGATCCTGCTGCATAGAGTTCCGGGGTACAGCTGATGAACAGGCCATCGCGGAAATCCGTGAAGTGAATGCGCCGAAGTCCGCCCGAAAGCTCGGTCGCGTCCCCAAGATGCAAGGTCACGTTTCCGAAGAACGATTGCTCTTTCGGTGTCCCCTTGGGGAGATAGATCGGAGTATTGGTCACGCTGGGCGCAGCGATCGGAATGCCAAGCCCAGCCAGGCGCAACTGCGTAATGCTGCTGTCGTTCAGGATGGTGCGGGACGGAACGGCATATTCGAAGTATCCCACGACGTAATCGAACAGGCCTGCAACGCGGTCCAGGTTCTGGAGACGGACCTCGTGGCTCGACGTGGTTCCCCGCGTATCCGCTTCCTGTCCGATCGCGAGATCGGGGAAGAAGTTCGCCAGGTCGCGGACGCCAAAGCTATGGTAGTGCTGCGACGTCCGCGAACCGACGTAGACCAGGCGCTGTCCCAGAATATCGGCTTCTGCATTCCAGTTGTAGAACTGGAACTTCTGCGTCACGGTACTGGGCCTGGACTGGACCGAAAGATAATCGTCCAAACCGATACGGCCATAATCCGGCGCCCCCGCCGAAGGCGTATAGTCGGCGTTGTAATCGCTGACGGAGCGAACTTGATCGTAGCGCAGGGATTTGCTCTGCATGCCTTCGTAGAGGAATCCGAACCGCAGCCACTGGGTGGGTTCGAAGCGGACGGTCGCGCGAATCGCATTCGTCTCGCTGCTTGGCTTTACATCGCTGTTGATACTCGTGACGCGGTTGAGCCTGTCGAACTTGTGAAGCCCGGCGACGCGAATGCCCAGTACGTCCTCGATCACCGGGACATTCAGCGCGCCGTTCAGGTTCGCAGTTGAACCCGATCCGAAGGTCCCCGCGATGTAACCGCCGGGCTCGATCAGATCCGGGAGACGCGTGGTTGCCGTGATCGAACCGGAAGGCGTGGAGCGTCCACGCAGCGTCCCCTGCGGACCGCGCAGCACCTCGATCTGACCCACATCGTACATGGTCTGGAAAACGAAGTTCGACGGCACCGGGGCATCGTTGCGATAGTATTGGATCGTGCCGTTTTCAGCGCTGACATTGACATCGTGGTTGACGCCGCGGATCGAGGAGGACGTGCCGATACCGTTGGCGTTGGGCGTCAGCTGGAGGCCGGGAACCACGGAACTGATATCCGTGAAATTGCGGATGTTCAGCTTGTCGATCGTATCGGCCGTGACCGCGTTCACGACCAGGGGCACATCCTGAAGACTTTCATCGCGGCGACGCGCCTGGACGATGATTTCGCTGACAATCGACGCACCGTTTTCCGCCGCAGCAACGGGCGCGGGTTGCTCCGCCTGTTGGGCATATGCCGGCACCGCGATTGCCAGCAGGCTGCTTCCGGCAAGCACGAAGGCTCTTTTACTCCGCATCGAATCCCCTTCCCCTCTATATATTTTTATCTGATTTAAATGCGACACTATGTCGCATTGGCCAACCGAACTCCCCTTTTCGGACCGGCCCTTCGCCGGCGCGAATCTATCGTTCCGGAAGGGCAAGGTGGCAGCCGTGCTTCCCTTGGGAGCCATCGCCAGCCGCCACTTGCCTCATCCAGCCCGCTTACTGCCCGGGCAGTACAGCAAGGTCCCTGTCGAGAGCGTCGAGCGCGTCGTCGGTGAATTGGCCGGGTGCAAACTTCTGGATCGCGCGAAGGGTCATCGACTTCGCCATGCCGATACGCTTGTCGGTAGTGATCCCGGGAAAGTGCTTGTCGAGCACGTCCTTCGCAGCGCCGTCCTTGAGGAGGACGGCCAGCTTGGTCGACGCTGTCGAATAGCCGCTCGACGAAGCCGCGTCAGGGGCGGCATCCGGAACGGCTGCAACCCTAGCCTTCTGGATCACGGACGGCCTGGTCGACGTGAGATCGATACCTTCGGCCGGCGTCAGTTTAAGGTGGAGTTCGGCAAGTCCGCGAATGATGAAGCTCGGCTCGAAAGTGAGCTTGCGGGCGCCGCGCGGGCCATGGATGACCGGATCGAGATCGATGTCGGACGTGTACTGAAGCAGCTTTTCGAGGATGACACGCACTTCGACGCGGGCCAGCGGAGCACCTGCGCACGTGTGAGCGCTGCGTCCGAAAGCGACATGCTCCCTGATTTTGGGGCGATTGAGTTTGAACTCCTGCGGATCTTCCCAGCGCCGGGGATCGCGATTGGCCGCGGCAATCGACAGCATGATCTTCGTCCCGGCCTTGATCTCCAGATCGCCGATCCGGGTATCCTTCCGGGCGAGGCGAGCGGTCTGCTTGGTCGACCCCTCCAGACGCAGAACTTCCTCGATAAGCGCTGGGATCAGCGAAGGCTCCGCGCGAAGACGATCCTGCAAACCGGGCTGATCGACGATATAGCGCATCGCGTTGCCCAGCAGCTTCGCGCTGGTGTCCTGTCCGGCACCGAACATGAACATGCCGAGCTTGACGATGGCCATTTCATCGGGAAGCGTTCCGTCGGGATAGAGCGCATTGGCAAGTTCCGACAGAATGTCCTGTGTCGGATTTGCCCGGCGCTCGGCGACATACTGCGCGAAATAACCACCCATGATCATGAAGGGATGGTCCGCGGCGTTGAGGTCCAACTCGCCATCGAGATTTCCCGGAGGCGGAGCATCCTGGATGAGATCCATGAACTTTTGCCGATCCTCTGCCGGAATGCCCAGGAGGTCGGCAATGACGAGGGTTACAAACGGGGTTGCAATCGTGCGGACCAGTTCAACACGACCATTCGCGGCGGCATCTCGCGCAAGTTCATCCGAATAGGCCTGGATGAATTCCTCGTTGGCCTTGAGGCGCGAGGGCGTGAACAGGCGATTGACCAGCGAGCGAAGCTGGAGGTGAGCATTGTCATCCAGATTGACCAGCAGATCGCCGCCGTGGAACGCGTCCCGGTGCGCCTCGACCTGAGCGGTGATGTCGGAACCATGCGGCGTGAACGGCAGGGGAGCGGAGGCGCCCTGAAGACCGATGATTGCCGAGAAGTCTTCCGAGTTGCGCATGATTTCGAGTGTCTCCTCGAAACCCATGACCATCAGGTAGTCCTTGCCCTCGGGTTGGTAGATGGCCCCCTTGCCGCGAACGGCCTCGAAATACGCATAGGGATCCACCAAGATTTCGTGGTCGGTGAAATAGTCCCGGTCTGCCAATTCAGTCATTTATCCTGCTCCTGTTCCTTGCCGCCGCCGAAACGCGTCAAAGGGCGTTGTTCGTCTTCAGTCTTCCGGGGCGATCCTCACGCGCAGGCCATCGAGCGCATCGGTGATCTGCAACTGGCATGAAAGCCGCGACCGGTCATTGCGGTGGTCGGACGAATCGAGCAGGTCGTTTTCGTCGTCGCTCATGGGGGCAAGGGTTTCGGCGCCTTCCCCTTCTTCGACATGGACATGACAAGTCGCGCAGGAGCAGCAGCCGCCGCACAGCGCCAGCAACTCATCGAATCCCGCGTCCCGGATCACTTCCATGACGGTCTGACCGGGCCTTGCCTCCAGGGTCTTTTCCTCTCCGGACGCGCCCACAACAATGATCGATGCCACGTTTCACCCCTCTCCTGAACTCCGGGTACTTTCCGCTTTCGGCCCTGCATCCACTTGCCGGCACCTGCCTGGGCAATGGCGCTGAAAGGGTTGCCGTGAAGCGAGTCCCGATTTACGCGATACAGTGTCGCATACGTCCGTTGCTCGCCGGCCGTCAACCCTGGAGCAGGGCGTGCCCGGCTATCGAGGACGGCACTTGCCCGAAGCTTTGGTCGGCGCTTGCAACAGCCGTTCGATCCAAATCGGGACCGCCGTCAGGCTCTCCATGCCGATCGGCGATAGCTGCGGGGGAAAGAAGGGTTCCCGGACGATTTACGAGAACATCGAAGAGCATAGAGCGCTCTGAGCCGTGCTTCTCAACGACGGGGCCGGGCTGGCCTTGCGTGAAGAATGGCGCAAGACGGCAAAGGCCCTTGCGGCTCCCCGCGATCAGATCGAGACATGCCTGCCGGGGAATCTGCGAGTGATCGGATAAGTCAACTTCATCGCGGAGACGTTATCTGGGCGGCCAGATCTGCCGGATGGTGCCAATGAATTGCAGACGACTTCAATCGCCTCCTCATAAATGGTCGACCAACATCAACCACCGGCTTGACAGATTTCAGGCTGGAACATACGCGCCATTGTGTCGCACAAAAATAAGCGACATAAGGAGAAGCTAATGCGCGCCTGCAACCGGGCATGCATTCGGCAGGGCAGATGCAGAACAGGCGATCACGATGGCGACAGCAAACTTCCGGTTTGGTACCTGGTCCGTAAGGCAGGCATTGCTTCTGACGGTCGCCCTATCCGCAATCCCGGGGCTGGCCGACGAAGCCTCCCCTGCCAAAACAGGGGCTTCGATCGATCTGGAAGCGGCCTTCCAGGATCCTCCGATGGAGGCGCGGCCAAGGGTCTGGTGGCACTGGATCAACGGCAACATCACCAAGGACGGTCTGCTCAAGGATCTCAAGTGGATGAAGCGTGTCGGAATTGGCGGCGCGCAATCCTTCGACGTCAATCTCCAGAGCCCGCAGATCGTCGACCAACGACTGGTCTATATGACACCGGCCTGGAAAACCGCGTTCAAAGCCGCAGCGGGGGAAGCGGACCGGCTCGGAATCGAGCTCGCCATCGCCTCTTCTCCGGGATGGTCGGAAACGGGCGGCCCCTGGGTTCCATCCGCGGACGGCATGAAGAAACTGGTCTGGAGCGAAACCTCTGCGGAAGGCGGAAGGCCCCTGCCCCGGCTGCTCCCCGTGCCTCCTTCCGTGACCGGCCCTTTCCAGTCGATCGCCGCGAAGTCAGGCACGAATTCCACCATCAACGAACAGGCTCCGGCGGTTCCCAAGCCGTTCTACCGCGATGTCGCCGTGCTCGCATTTCCCGTCTCGGGAACGCGAGAGGCGGGGCCGAGCGCGTACTACGACGGCTTGCAACAGCAGATCGACGGCACCGCCCTGACCGACGGCGATCTTGAAACCGGCATCGACCTCGCCAAGACGCCGAAAGCGCCGACGATCCTGCAACTCGCCTACGCCCATCCCCGCACCGTGCGCGCGATCACGCTGTTCATCCCCGACGGGGCCGGCAAGTTTCTGGGCGCGAATCTCAAGGCCGCGCTCGAAGCCGAGACGGCGGTCGGTCAGTGGACCAAGGTCGTCGATGTCCCGCTGTCCCGGGTGCCGACGACGGTGGCCATGGCGCCGGTAACCGCCAGCAGATTCAGACTGACCTTGCAGGAGGTCAGCAGCCTTCCGAACATTGCCCCGCCGCCGCCCGGCGTCGACCTCTCCGCGCTTGCTGCCGGTTTTTCGGGGGGAAAGCCCTCGGCGACGATCCGGATCGCCGAACTGGTTCTCTCCGGCACCGACCGCGTGAACCGCGCCGAAGCCAAGGCCGGGTTCGACATCGTACCGGATTACTACGACCTCGATCGCGGCCTTGCCGATGCCGCGGGAATTGCTCCGGGATCGGTCCTGAACCTGACCGATCGTCTTCGCGCCGACGGGACGCTGGACTGGTCTCCTCCGCCGGGACGCTGGCAGATCCTTCGCCTGGGCTATTCGCTGGTCGGCACCATGAACCATCCGGCGCCTCTGGAGGCGACGGGACTGGAAGTGGACAAGTACGACGCGGCGGCCGTGCGGCGCTACATGGACCACTACATCGATACCTACCGCGAAACGGTAGGCCCGGCGCTGCTCGGCGGGAAAGGCATTCGCGCCATCCTGACCGACAGTATCGAGGTCGGTGCCTCCAACTGGACGCCGAACATGATCGACCAGTTCAGGCGACTGCGCGGGTACGATCCGACTCCGTGGCTTCCGGCATTGACCGGGATGATCGTCGGCTCGCGCCAGAGCAGCGACCGCTTCCTCTACGACTTCCGCCGGACATTGGCGGACCTGCTCGCAAGCGAACACTACGCCACGATTGCCGGTGCGGCGCACGAGAACGGGCTGATCGTCTACGGCGAGGCGCTGGAGGACCATCGCCCCCTGCTCGGTGACGATATGGCCATGCGCAAGTCGGCCGACGTCCCGATGGCCGCGATGTGGGCCTTCTCCCGCGCCAGTGGGCCGAAACCGACCTATCTGGCCGACATGAAGGGAGCAGCCTCGGTCGCGCACGTTTACGGCCGACGCTTCGTTGCAGCGGAATCCCTGACCTCGATGCTGTCGCCCTGGTCATTCGCCCCTGCTGATCTCAAGCGCATGATCGACCTGGAGTTCGCGACCGGTATCAATCGGCCGGTCATCCACACCTCGGTGCATGTCCCCGTGGACGATCGCAAGCCCGGACTTCGCCTGTCGATCTTCGGGCAGGACTTCAACCGCAACGAGGCCTGGGGCGAACTGGCGCGGCCGTGGGTCGATTACATCGCGCGCAATTCGCTGATGCTGCAACAGGGCCGGAACTTTGCGGACATCGCCTACTTCTATGGCGAGGAAGCTCCGTTGACGGCTTTGTTCGGAGACAAGGGCGGTCCGCAGGTTCCCGCCGGACATGCCTACGATTTCGTGAATGCCGACGCGCTTCTGGAAGCCCTGGACAACGACGGCAACGCCATCGCAAGCGTCGGCGGCGCCCGCTACCGCGTCCTGTTCCTCGGCGGCTCGTCGAACCGCATAAGCCTGCCGGTGCTCGAGAAGATCGCAAAACTCGCAGAGGGCGGCGCGACGATCGTTGGACCACGCCCCCAAAGCGACCCTGGCCTCAGCGTCGATCCCGGCCGCTATGAAGCGCTACGAAACGCCTTGTGGCCCGGCCCGCTGAGCACCCCGGTCGGGAAAGGCCAGGTGATCGCGACCGCCGATCTTGCCTCGGCGCTGACACAACTCGGCCTGGTTCCGGATTTCCGTATCACCGGCGCGCAGCCGGGCAGCGATCTGCCCTTCGTTCACCGCCAGCTCGACGACGGCGATCTCTATTTCATCTCGAACCAGAAAGACCGCACCGAAAAGTTCGACGCCGCGTTTCGCGTCGCCAGCAGGGTTCCTGAACTCTGGCATGCCGAAACCGGCCGGTTCGAGCCGGTCAGCTACGAAACGCGCGAAGGAATTACGCACGTTCCGCTGACGCTGGAGCCGGACGGGGCAGTTCATGTCGTCTTTAGAAAGGATGCCGCCGAAACCCGACGGGATGTGGTCTCGGCGCCGCTTTCGGAAGCCGCCTTGCTGGACGGTCCCTGGGATGTCGCATTCGAACTGGGACGCGGCGCCCCTGCCTCTACCCGACTTGCCGCTCTGACTGCGCTGAACGAAAATCAGGACCCGGCCATCCGCTACTTCTCGGGCGCGGCCACCTACACGAAGGAATTCGACGCGCCGCGTGGCTGGCGCAGAGGAACGCCGCTTTATCTCGACCTCGGCGAGGCCCGCGAAATAGCGGAAGTCCTGGTGAACGGTCGGCTCGCAGGCTACGCTTGGCACAAGCCCCTGCTCATCGACATCGGCAAGCAGGCGAAGGCCGGCCGGAATCGCTTGCAGATCCGTGTCGCCAACCTCTGGGTCAATCGCCTCGTCGGCGATGCGCAGACCGGCGCGGCCAAGGTGACCTGGACGGCGACTCCCACCTATCGGAAAGATGCCCCTCTGCGTCCCTCCGGCCTGATCGGCCCCGTGCGCCTGCTCCGGTGAAACCGACAACGAACATGATCTGACCTCTTTCAAAAAGACAGCAGAGGCAATCGGGAGACGGACAAGATGGCTGATTTGAAGCGAACTGCTGCAACGATCCTGCTCGGCGTGACGCTTGGCAGCGTCATGAGTGCAACGTCCGTCTTGGCGGCGCCCAGTGCGACCAGCGCCCGTTCCAATGCCGAGCGCCCTGCGATGGATCTCTCGCAAGGCTGGCGGTTCCGGTTCGGGGAAGAGCCGTCCACCGTCACCAGCCCCGCGTTCGATGACAGCACCTGGGACCGGGTTTCCGTACCGCATAGCTGGAACCGCATCGGTGCCTACGAACTGGAACGCGGCAGCGAAAGCGACAACCGACAAGGCGTCGGCTGGTACCGGCTCTGGGTTCAGGCTCCCAAGGCAAAGCAGCAGGACAGGCAGTATCTGGACTTTGCCGCGGTCGGCAAGATTGCCGAGGTCTGGGTCAATGGCCGCCACGTCGGCACGCACAAGGGCGCCTTTGCCCGTTTCCGCTTCGACGTTTCCGAGGCCTGGAAGCCGGGAGAACGCAATCTCATCGTCGTCAGCGCCGACAATTCCAAGCCCGAACCCGGCAGCAGCACGGCCGAAGTCATCCCGCTCTCCGGCGACTTCTTCGTCCACGGCGGGATCTACCGTGAAGTCTCGCTGCTGCAACTGCCCAAAGCGTCGATCGACCCGCTCGATTTCGGCGGTCCCGGGATCTACGCCCATGCCAAGGAGATCACCGATCAACGGGCAATTGTCGAGGTGCGGGCGCGCCTGCGCAACGCCGGCAGGAATGCCCGCGCTCTCACGCTGACCACGGAGATCAGGGATGCCAAGGGCAAAGTCGTCACGCGCCTCGCCCAACCCGTAACGCTCGCCGCCGGTGCTCAAGAGGAGAGCGCCCAACTCGACATCGCCCATCCCCGTCGCTGGGATGGGAGGACCGATCCCTACCTCTACACGGTCATCGCCACGTTGACGCAAGGCAAGGCCGTGCTCGACCGCGTCTCGCAGCCGCTCGGGCTGCGCACCTTCCGCTTCGACGCAAATGCCGGTTTCTCGCTCAACGGCCGCCACCTCAAGCTGCGCGGCGTATCGCGCCATCAGGATGCGCTGGGATCAGGCTGGGCGCTCACGCCCGCGCAGCACAAGCAGGACATGGCGCTGATCGAGGAGCTCGGCGCCAACACCATTCGGCAGGCCCATTACCAGCACGCGGATGCCTGGTCCGATCTCGCCGACAAGGCCGGCATGGTCGTCTGGGCCGAACTGCCTTACGTGACGACGCCCAGTCTTTCCGGGGGGCAAGGCTCGGAAGCGCTCTGGGCCAATGCGGAGCAGCAGCTTCGCGAGCAGATCCGCCAGAACTACAACCACCCCGCGATCCTCATGTGGTCGGTCGGCAACGAAGTGGATTCCGCGAAGGGTTTCGGCGTCAAGGGCAACCCGCCCAAACCGCTTGCCCTGCTCCGGCATCTCAACGCCGTCGCCAAGGAGGAAGACCCGGACCGGCCGACCACTTTCGCGGACTGCTGCGAAGGCCTGACCCTGGTCCAGACCGCAGGAGAGCGGCTTGCCGGGACCGCCGATCTCATCGGCTACAATCGATATTACGGCTGGTATTATCCCAATCCGCTTCAGGCCAGGAAGGATCTCGGCGATACGCTCGACACGTTCCACAAAGAGCATCCCGGATTGCCGCTTTCGCTGAGCGAATATGGAGCAGGCGGCGCGATCAGCCAGCACAGCGACGACACGAAGAACGGCTTCGTCAACTTCGTCGGACGCCCCCACCCCGAGGAATTCGAGGCATGGGTGCATGAGCAGAGCTGGCCCGCGATCAACAGCCGCGACTTCGTCTTCGCCAGCTGGGTCTGGGCGATGTTCGATTTTTCCAGCGACCTGCGGGACGAGGGCGACAGTGTCGACCTCAACGACAAGGGACTGGTGACGGCCGACCGCAAGGAACGCAAGGACGCCTTCTGGTTCTACAAAGTCGCCTGGAGCGACGGTCCGGCGATCCGCTTCGCCGGAAAGCGCTACGCCGATCGCGCCTATCCGGTCATGGACGTGAAAGCCTATACCAACACGCCTTCCGCATCACTGACCATCAACGGCAAGGCGATCGGCGAAGCGCCCTGCCCCGATTTCGTCTGCGAGTGGAAAGGCGTGGCGCTGCACCCAGGCGCCAATGCGGCGACTGTATCCGCGAATGTCGGCGGCAAGACCGTTCGCGACACCGCCGTCTGGAACGGGCCGAACGTCGATCGCGATGGGCTGCGCATCAATACCGGCAGTCTCGCGGGCCTTGACCTGGGTGCGCGGCACTTCGGCTCAGATACCTTCGTCACCGGCGGCAGGCCGGTCGTGCTCAATCTCGTGGGTTTTGGCGGCCGCTCGATGGCCCCCATCCGCCAGGTCGAGGCTGCCGATCCGGCCCTGTTCGACTACTGGCGCGACGGCAGTGCGTATAGCTACGACATCCCGCTGCCCGACGGGCAATGGCAGGTCACGCTGCATTTGTTCGAACCCCGCAAGGACTCCGCCCCGGAACAGGCGCTGACGGTGAGGGCGAACGGCAAGGTCGCGCTTGCAGGCTTCAACGTGCGCAAGGAAGCGGGCGCACCGCTCAGGGAAGTGGTGCGCAGCTTCCCCGTCACAATAACCGATGGCCGCCTCAAGCTCGATTTTTCGAGCGTTTCCGGCAACGCCGCGCTCGCCGGAATAGAGATCTCGCACTGATCCTGCCCCACACCGATACCATCGCAAAATATCCTGGAGAGAAAGATGTTTGACCGCCGCACATTCCTGGCATCGAGCGCCGCAGCGGCAGCCCTGTCCGCCGGGGGCGCCCGCGCCGTGGGCATCGCCACGGAAACGATCCGCGTCGATACGCGCGCAGTTACGGGCAAGCTCCCGCACGTCTGGGAAGAATCCGTCGGCTCCGACCGTGCGGCGATCACCCTGCGCGAGGAATGGCGTCAGGACATGCGCATCGGCCATGCCGAGGCCGGCTTCAAGCGCGCCCGATTCCACGGCATCTTCAACGATGAACTGGGCGTCTTCGGCAAGAGCATCCTGGAGATGCGGCGCAATGGCGGGCCGAACTGGCTCAATGTCCACCGGGTGTATGACGGCCTGCTCGATATTGGCGTCAGTCCTTACGTCGAGCTGAGCTTCATGCCCGGCAAGCTGGCTTCCGGCAAAACCCAGTTCGGCTTCTACGGCGCCAACATCACCCCTCCGAATTCCGATGCGGAGTTCGCGGGTTTCATCAAGTCCTTCACGGCGGCGATGGTCGATCGCTACGGCATCGAGACCGTGCGGACATGGCCCTTCGAAGTCTGGAACGAGCCCAATCTCTCGTTTTTCTGGACGGGGGACAAGCAGCGCTACTTCGACATGTACAAGGCGGCCGCCGTGGCCATCAAGTCGGTGGATCCACGCATTCAGGTAGGCGGGCCGGCGACCTCCAGGACGGCCTGGATCGGCGACTTCGCGCAGTGGTGCGCGGCCAACAATGCCCCCGTCGATTTCTTTGCCACCCATGTCTACGCAGGCGACGATCAGAACGAGGTATTCGGCAAGGACGCGCCGCGTCGCGGCATCAACGACGTCATTCCGGATGCTCTCGCCAATGCCCGCAGGACCATCGACTCCGGGCCGTTTTCCGGCAAGGCGCTGTGGCTTTCCGAATGGTCTTCCGACAGTCCGGCGATGATCGCCCATGTCATCGCCCAGGGCCTGGCACACTGCGCAGGAATGTCGCAATGGACCCTCAGCGGCATGTACGAGGAACTCGGCGTCGACGACTACATGCTCAAGGAAGGCTCGATGGGATGGAGCATGATGATCGACGGGATCGCCAAGCCTTCCTTCAACGCCTACCGCCTGCTGCACCGCCTTGGAACCGAGCGGCTTTCCGCCCAGGGTCCGGTCCTGGCATCACGTGGCAAGGACGGGCGCATATCCGTGCTCGTGTGGAATCTTGCCGAGGTAGATCAGCCCGGCGGCATTCCCGGCATGACCTCTGAGCGAAAGATCCGGGGCGAGGCCAAGCGCATCGTCCTGAAGCTCGACGGCATCGCCGGGCGGAAGGCCGCTGAAGTCCGCTATGTCGACTGGGAGCGCGGCTCGCCCATGCCGACCTGGCGCGCCATGGGCTCTCCGCAGTATCCTTCCCGCGATCAGGTCGTTCACCTGCGCAGGGCCTCTCAGCCCGTGGTCGAGCGCCGCCGTCTTGACGGCGACGGAACCCTCATTCTGGATCTTCCATCGGAAGGCCTCGCACTCGTCGAACTGATCTGACCGGATGCAGCCCGGTGCCACCCCCTTGGGAGATACCACCGGGCCGCAGCGCTGTCGCGGATACTTGCGCCGCTCACCAGTTCCACATGGTTCCATCGTCGAGCCGCGCGACCGGCAGGTAATCAGGCTTGTATGGATACTTGGCCGCGAGCGTCTCGCCGATGTCCACGCCGTGGCGAGGGACCTCTCCGCAGAACAATTCGCCGCTCGCGAACCGGTAGTCATGGGGGAATACCACGTCGGCCTCTTCGCTGTAACGCATATATTCCTGAATGTCGAAGTTGGGCACCCAGATATCGAAGTGAAGCGCGGTTCCGTCAACGTCACTTTACCGTTTGTAGAAAATTGGACTGACCACAAAGACAGGTGTGAGGGAGATGAAAGACATAACCAGAGCGAATGGCCCGACGGATACACAGCCGTCTGACTCCACCACGAGCGGATCGCGCCTCTATAAGCGCGTGGCTCACACTATGATCAAGGAAATGCAATCCGGCGCTTACAGCATCGGAGACCGAATGCCTGCGGAACGGGATATTGCCGTCAAGCTGGGGGTGAGCCGGCCCGTCGTGCGCGAAGCGATGCTTGCGATGGAAGTTCTCGGCCTTGTAGAAGCTAGGCTAGGCGCAGGCACATTCGTACTCCGCCTGCCCGGCGAGAACGACGAGCCGAGTTTCACCGTCAGCCCCTTCGAACTCATTGAAGCGCGCCTGCTGTTCGAAGGCGAGGCTGCAGCACTCGCGGCACAGCACATCACCGATGAGGAACTCCAGCGGCTGGAGACGCTGATCTCGGCGATGCAGCGTGAGAATGCGAAGGAAGGCGACGAAGAGGACGCCGACAAATTGTTTCATATGACCATCGCCGGCGCGAGCCGCAATGCCGCCGTGGCACGGACGATCGAGCAACTCTGGGAACTGCGCTCGAGTTCTTCTGAGTGTCGCCTCCTGCTGGAAAAGGCGAGAACCGCGAACGTAAAACCGGTAGTCGAGGAACATGCCGCAATCGTCCTCGCACTGAAATCACGCGAACCGGTCGCAGCAAGAAATGCGATGCATGCGCACCTTCGCGCGGTGCTCGACCATCTGCTGTTTGCGCTTGAAGAAGATGCTATAGCAGCGGCGCGCCAATCCATTGCCGCAACCCGAGCCCGTTATCAACACGGCGTCAAAAGGCAGTAAAGGGAGGCGTACAAGGGCCTGCACGCCCCCCCATGATTTTTCCGGAAGCTCCCGCTCCCACTATCGGACAATCAGGCGGCGATTCCCCCATCGAGAAGCAAAGTACTGCCGGTCATGAACATCGACAGGTCCGAGGCGCAGAACAGAATGGCCCGGGCAATGTCGTCGGCAACGCCCACACGGCCGAGACGGCTCGCTCCTATACCGGGGATCGGACAGTTCCTGATGGTTTCCTCGTCCCAATCCGCGATGAACATCGTCTTTTCCGTCAACGAGAAACCGGGCGCCACGCCCAGGACACGGATACCATGGCCGCCAAGCTCTATGGCAAGCTGCTTGGTCAGGCCGACGACACCATGTTTGGACGAGCAGTAGGCTGCCTGTCCCTCGGAAATGCCCCGGACCCCGGCCAGCGAGGCGACATTGACGATCACGCCGCCCTGGTTCGCGGCGATCATCCGGCGGGCAGCTTCTCTGGCCCCGACGAACGACCCGCGAAGATTGATCGCCAGGACGTTATCGAACTCTTCTTCATCCAGTTCGAGCAAGGGTGTGAAAGAGGGGATTCCCGCATTGTTCACCCATATGTCCAGCTTGCCGAACCTGCTCTCGGCGAGATCCGCAACCGAAGCGATGGAGCCGGCGTCACCGGCATCGAGCCGTGCGAACGAAACATCCGCCGAGTACTGCCGGCCCAGTTCCTCGGCTGTCGCCGCAGCGGCTTCTTCGTCGATATCGGCAACGAGAACGGCCGCGCCCGCTTCCGCAAGGCGTTTCGCCGTGGCCTTTCCAAGCCCCCAGGCGGCTCCCGTCACCACCGCGCTTCTACCCGTAAGGGAAACCAGCTCGCCTATCGAGCGGCTGGAGACGTCCGGAACTGGCATTTCATTCTCCCATTTTCATCGCGACAGCCCATTCCGCTCCGGTTGCAGCGGTGTTCCCCGCAGAGCCTGCAACCGGGAAGTGCCGATTTGTCCGCCCAATGCGAATCGCGCCTTGGCTACGCCTATCTGGAGGCTGGACACCGCGCAAGTTGTGCGCCACATTATCGCATAAAGGTCCGGAGCGCGCGTTTCGCCCGTTCGGAAACAGCAGGGTTGTTGCCGGGCAAACGGCCAAAGAAGAAATGGGAGAGTGTAGATGGAAGCCAATCGAGTCGTCGTGGTCACGGGCGGGGCATCGGGTATCGGCCTGGGCGTCGTCCGGCTGTTTGCGCGCAAGGGGCACCCCGTTGCCATGCTCGACCTACAGGATGAAGCCCTCGAGCGGGAAAGTGCCGCGCTCCAATCCGAAGGCGCGCGGGTACTGGCACGCCGGGTCGACGTATCCGATCGGGACGATGTGGAAACGGCCTATTCCGCGATCCGATCGGAGCTGGGGCCCATTGCCATCGTCGTGGCCAACGCCGGCATTTCCGAGGGCGTTCGATTCCTCGACGTGGATCAGCCGACCTGGCAGCGCATGATCGACATCAACCTGACCGGCGTTTTCCACACGGTTCAGGCCGCCCTGCCCGACATGGTCGCGGCGAAGTGGGGGCGCGTCATCACCATTTCCTCGCATGCCGCGCAATCCGGCGCGTCGGATCGCGCCCACTACTCGGCGGCGAAAGGCGGGGTGATCGGCCTGACCCGCGCCCTCGCTCGAGAGTTCGCTGCCGACGGCATCACCGTCAACACGATCCCGCCCTCGGTCGTGGCAACGCCGATGGCCGAGCAAGGCGTCGCGGCCGGCACGTTCCCGCCGCTGGACGTGATCGCCCAGCACATCCCGATCCCCCGCCCCGGCACGCCGGAAGATATCGCCGCGGCCTGCGAATACCTGGCATCGGATGGGGCGAGCTACGTCACCGGACAAGTCCTGGCCGTGAACGGCGGCATGTTCATCGGCTGAACCGCGTTTCCTGGCAGGCGCACCGTCCCGCCCGCGGGACGGTGCCATTCGCCGATCACCATCGAAGTCCTGGAGCAGAAGCGATGACGAAGCCATCCGGTGCGGAGAAACTGCGCGTTGTCCAATGGGCCACCGGCACCGTTGGAGCAGCGGCCTTGCGGGCAGTCCTTTCACACCCCGATTTGGAATTGGTCGGGGTCAAAGTCTATTCGCCTGCAAAAGTGGGCAAGGATGCCGGCGAGCTTTGCGGTATCGGGCATACCGGCATCAAGGCCGTGCGCGACCTCGCCGAGATCGTGGCGTTGAAACCGGATTGCGTGCTCTACATGCCGGAGCAGACCGATTACGACGATGTCTGCGCTCTTCTGGAAAACGGCATCAACATTTCCTCGACGCGCGCCGAGTTCTTCCATCCCGGAAGCATGGCCCCTGACGTACGCGCAAGAATCGAGGCCGCCTGTTCCAGAGGCCGCAGTTCGCTCCACAGTTCAGGGAGCAGTCCAGGTTTCATAACCGAAGCGCTTCCACTGGTTCTCCTTTCCGTTGCAAGGCGGCTAGATCTTCTCACCATCGACGAATTTGCCAATTGCATCGATGGCTGCTCAGAGGAAATGTTGCTCGGGACCATGGGTTTTGGCGAAAGCCCGGAAAAATTCGCGGAACGCCCGTTCTATGAACGGGATGAAGTCTTCAATCATTCGTTGCACGCACTTGCAGAGGCTCTGGGCATCGAGATCGAGAGATTCGAGGTGGCAAGCGAGGTCGCCCTCGCCACAGCCCCCGTCAAACTCCACGAAACCGTCATTCCCGCCGGTACGGTTGCCGGGCAAAGAATGGTCACGACCGGATATCGGGGAGGAAAGCCGGTGATGCGCTTTCGCTGTAACTGGTTCGTGACGGAACAGCTTCAACCGGCATGGGACCTTCGCGCCGACGGCTGGCGCGTCACCGTGGAAGGCGACACGCCCTTCGATATCAGCATAGGCTTCCCCATTCCCCCCGAGGAACGACAAGCGACTTTGCCCAATCTGACCGCGCACCGCCCCGTAAACATGGTTCGATCGCTTTGCGCGGCTCCCCCGGGAATCCGGACGACCGCAGAACTTCCGTTAAGCGTTACCAGACTGGCATAAAGCCTGGCGGTCGCAACCGCGATGGCGCGCATCCATGGCATCCAAATCACCGACATTCATGCAGTACACCTCAGGTCTTCAAGTCCCTCAGGTCAGCCTGCAACGGTCTGAATCAGGATAGATCCTTAAATGGCAACTTATCTGAAAATACGCCTTCAAGAACGACTGGGCGCAACGGCCCGGATTTCGATTGCGGTTGCAAGCCTGGGCGCAAGCATCGTTGCGGGCGCGGCCGCACCGACGACGAATGCCCCCAAGCCCCCTCCCAAACCTGAAAATGTCGTCGTCTCATCGTTGCCGCTCCCTCCCACGGCTCCCTCGGAGGCCCCAGGTGCCTGCACCAGGATCGTCAATCCGAAAGGCACTGGATGCATGACGGCTGCTGATGATGGCATCGTCGAAGGGCCGGCATATCTGGGCGATGCCAAACATGTATTGCTGACCGTCCAGTTCGCAGGGGCCCCTGCCGCACCCGCCCCGGGCAGCGTCTATGATGGTCCGCAGGTCATCGTCATCAAGACCGACGGCACGAACTTTGCCAATGGCGATGGGTGGAAATGCATCACCTGCGGTGTCCCGAAGGACGCCCGCGCCGATGCCAATCCAGCCTCTACCAATGAGCATGGGCGGCGTGTCCCCGAGAATGCAACCTGGTTGAGTCTGGATCATCCCCAGGCATTCCCGGGCGATACCCGGATGATCGCTGGCACGAACGTCGTCGATTGCGGCCCCTACAGGCTGGTCGACGACAAGTGCACGCCCGAGCGCATTCGGATCTATCCGATCCGCTGGAACACCACAGCCGATGGTTCCGGTCCTGGAGGATCGATGCGCGAGCTGCGCCTGAACCCGGATGGCGAGCATCTGATGTGGAGCCATATGATCGCTACCGGCCCCGATATCGATCAGCATGGTCTGGTCGGCAGGCTGGTGTTCAACCCGTCACCGCGCAGCGGCACACCCTTGGCTCCGCGCTATGAACTGGAGGACGCCTGGGTCCTCACCAATGCGACGAACCCGGAATTCGCGCCGTTCCGCGAAGACCCGAAATCGCCGGGCCGCCTGATACGCAATCCCGTTAAGGGCGCGATCGGCGAAGCCCGGGGCTGGACGCGGGACGGCAGAAACGCCGTGGGTATGGGCATTCCCGAGTCCGGGAATGTCGACATGTTCATCACCGACCTCGTGTCCGGAGATTCGCACCGATTGACCAGCGCCCCCGGCTACGCCGACCCGATCCTCATGTCGCCGGACGATACGTGGTTCGTGGTGCTGGATAACCGCACCACCGATCGCCACATGTATTACGGCGCAATGCAGGGCGTTCCGCCGCTTACGGACGAACTGACGCGGATGGTGATGCTGAGCGCACGATACGGATATCGTAACAGTATGCGGCGGTTTTTTCAGCCGATTCTGCTAGATCGGGATGGCGACCGCGCCACATATTCCGGCCAACAGCTGAACGCCGGAGACGGCGCTCCGGGGAGTGCGAGCGATCCGAACTGGAACGCAAGAGCCGACCCGGCATGGTCGCCCGATGGAACGAGCGTCGTGTATTGGCAGGCCCTGGTGAACGCGCCGGATTGCGGCGGCGTCAATCCCCTGCCCTGCCCCGTTTCTACCGAGCCGGGGCAAAGAAAATCCCGACTGATGATGGCAAGGCTTAAGGACCGTGTTCCATTGCCGCTCGCAGGTAAAGTGGCAGTGCAACCGATCACGGTGCCGTGGGGGACCCGCTACCGACCAGGCGATCCGATGCCCAGGCGATATCCGTCCGTTCCCGCCGGAAAGTTCACGATGGCAGGACAGAAGGGCGGTGAAGCGCGAGTCGAGGTTCGGAAGGACGTAAACGGCCGCGTATCCTACGTGGCGACACGCTATACGAACTACACGGACGACGGCAAACACACTATCAACGGCACGGAAAGCGCCGAACTGGTGAAATCGGCTGGTGCTCCCCGCATCGTCTGGCATTCGGACCTTCGCTCCAGCGGAAGCCATTCGATCACGAAGAAGACTTCCGAGCCCGGCGGCTTCGTACTGAGCCCACTCGGGCAGCCGCTCGAAGGAAATCTGGTGACGACACAGGACGGCAAAGTCTACAGCCCGCCCCAGCCCGGGACCTGAGAAGTTCGAGGCGGCGCCGACAGTGCGGGCTGTCGGCGCCGTCCTTCATGGGGCTCGGATCGTCCCGGCACCGCACGACAGATCTTGCAGCCTCAGGTCGGCATCTCGATGCAGGACGGGATTGATCCAGACTTTCAGCAAGTTGGGTGAGTCAGCTTCAGCCCAGGCTGGTATAAGGCCTTGAGCAGGCGCGGTGGCATCGCCGCTCTGATACCCCCGGGGAATCCACGGAACAGTCCCCCGCAGCTCCTCACGCCGCTCGTCATCATGAGGCAGGGCACGCCTTGCGATCTGTCGCCGCCCAGGCAAGCGCCGTCTCCAGCAAGGTGACGTACTCGCCCTGGCTATAGGTCTCGGGCCGACGACCGATCGCGGAATAGAACATCCGTCCTTTTCCGATGCAGTTCGTCCACGCCAG
>NZ_DAISLT010000065.1:0-21757 GCF_036820275.1 Novosphingobium sp. | reverse complement strand
CATCCTTCGGACCCCAGTCCTTGTAGAAGATTTCGACGCCGTCCTTGGTGGTTACGTATGCCATGCGGAAATTCCTTCATGTGGGTGTGATCAGGCAGATGGGGCGGGGCCGTTGTTCGCCTCCCGTTGAAGAGATTTCTGGCGGAGATCCTTCGTTCGGAAAAGCGGGATAAAATCGCATCTTATTTTCTATGAAGTTGAATGATGGGTCAGCCGTCCATGCTCGCCCGGAGGGGATTCCATCAGAAGGGGGCGCCATCCGAAACCATCCCTTCGTATGGCCGGCATGATCTCTGCGGAATATCTGCGGAGGCGAAACTCCTCAGCTTGCGGCATCCAATGCGCGAAATGTCGCTGCGAGATGGTCGATGAAGGCGCGCACGGCAGGCGGGAGGCCGCGCCGCGTGGTGAAGACGAGATGGACGATGCCGAGCTGGCCGCCCCACTCGGGCAATAGGCGCACCAGCCTGCCCGCGGCGAGATCGTCCCTGCAGGAATGGTCGGGCAATAGCGCGACGCCCAGGTTCGCCATGACGGCCTCGCGCAAGGCAGCGAAGTCCTCGCAGGTCATGCGCGGTTCGTGACGGTGGTCGAAGGTCGAGCCGTCGGGGCCGGAGAGGTGCCAGGTCACTTCGCCGATATGGTCGCTCGACCCCAGCGTCGGTAGCGCTTCAAGGCCGTTGATCGTCGTATCGCGGAGGCTTCCGGCGAGGGCAGGGCCTGCGACGAGGATACGCCGCGATTGCCCGAGCGTGCGCATCGTAAGCGAAGCGTCGGTGTCGAGGGTCACGCGCACACGCAATGCGACATCGATACGCTCGGCGATGAGGTCGACGGCATGGTCCGTTGCCACGAGTTGCAACGTCACTTTGGGATAACGCGCCAGAAAGGCGGGAATGCGGGGCGAAAGCACTTCCACCATGCCGCGTGGGCAGCTGAAACGGATGCGGCCTTGCGGCTCGGCCTGTGCCTGCACGACGAGCGCTTCGGCCTGCTCGGCTTCTTCCAGCATGGCGCGGCAGCGCGCGTAGAACGCCTCACCGACTTCGGTGACGCGGAAGCGACGGGAGGACCGTTCGATGAGGCGAGTGCCGAGCCGTTCCTCCAGCGCCGCGACCCGGCGGCTGAGTTTTGACTTCGGGGTTCGCAAGGCCCGTCCGGCAGGCGCGAAGCCGCCATGCTTCACGACTTCGGCGAAATAGGCGTAATCGTTGAAGTCGGCCATATGTCTTCACTCATCGTTCCTCTGGTGGAACGATGAGTAGCGATTTTGCCGTCTACAGCCAAGATCGTTCCGGATGCATTTGTTCTCCAGCGGCAGGGAACGGTTCCCGCCAGATGCAAGAATGGAGAATGACATGGCTGACAAGTTCGAAAACAAGGTTGTCGTGGTTACCGGCGGCACGACGGGTATCGGCCTGGCGACGGCAAAGGCCTTTGCCGAGGAGGGCGCCTCGGTGTTCATCACCGGACGGCGGCAGGAAGCCCTCGACGCGGCGGTCAGGGAGATCGGCGGCAAAGTCACCGGCGTGCGTGCGGACATGAGCAAGCTGGCCGACCTCGACCGCCTCTATGACGCGGTCCAGCAACAGCACTCCGCCATCGACGTGCTCTTCGCCAATGCCGGAGGCGGCGAATTCGCACCGCTCGGCGCGATCACCGAGGAGCACTACGAAAAGACTTTCGACACCAATGTGAAGGGCGTGCTGTTCACGGTGCAGAAGGCGCTCCCGCTGCTGCGCGACGGGGCCTCTGTGGTCCTGACCGCCTCGACCGTCAGCATTTCGGGCACGCCTGCCCTGAGCGTCTACAGCGCCAGCAAGGCGGCGGTGCGCAACTTCGCGCGCAACTGGATCCTCGACCTCAAGGATCGCCACATCCGCGTCAATGCGGTCAGCCCCGGCGTCACCGATACGCCTGGTGTCGACGAACTGTTCGGTGGCGGCGTGGATGCCGAGAACACGAAGGCCTACCTTGCCGGGCTGATCCCGGCAGGCCGCATCGGCCAGCCCTCGGAAATTGCAAAAGCCGTGCTGTTCCTGAGTTCGGACGAGGCAAGCTTCGTCAACGGCGTCGAACTCTTCGTCGATGGTGGTCAGGTTCAGATCTGATCGGGTTCCCGTGGTTCACAAGCGCCCGCCTGCCGTCATGCGGCGGCGGGCGCTAGCCACAGGCAGCTCGTAGCCAGGAATGATCGCAGGTCTGGTGGATTTCGGCGCGACAGGGTCAGGGCGGAGGCATGTTGCTTCTGGCAACCTGCCTCCGCGGCAGGCTCAGAATCGCGCCTCCAGATTTACCTTGAGCATGCGCCCCGGATAGAAATTGTAGCCGAAGGTGGTCGGCTGTGCGTCCATCCGGTTGGTCAGGTTCGCCGCGTAGACACCCAGCTTCAGGTTGTCGTTGACCTTGTAGTTGGCGAAAAGGTCGAACTTGAGCACAGAGGGGAACAGGTTCGCGGTGAGCCAGCCGTCGCCGTCCGGGATCGGCTGGGTGGACTGGAAGCGGGTCGCATCCGTCTGCATGGCCGAGTTGTACCAGTAGGCCGCACGCTGCCGCCCGCGATAATGCGCGGTGCCGCCCAGTTCCAGCTTGTCGCCCATCGGCGTCAGCGTCGCGGTGAAAGTCCCGGTGATCGGCTGGACCAGGCTGGTCTGCATCCAGTTCCAACCCGAATAGCATATCTCTCCAGCATGGCCGAGGTTGGTGTAGAGATAGTTGCCGTCAGCGTTGGTGCTCTGGATATAGCTTCTCCCGCTAGGCGAATACCAGCTGCAGATCTTGTTGTCGTGGCGCAGCGGCAGGGTCAGGTTGCCGTGCAGGTTGAACAGAGGCTGATGGTAATCGAGGTTGAACTCGAAACCTTGCCTGATGAACGGACGTCGATCGTTGACGGCGGCCATCCCGCCAGCCGTTGGCGTGAGCAGGTGGCGGCCGGTCTCTTCGTCGCCGTAGGGGGCAGTGACCAGAGAATCCGGCGCAATGATCGGACCATAGTCGATATAGTTGGTGATGCGATTACGGTAGAACAGCATGCTCGCGTTCAGCCGGTCAGAGCCGGTGAACAGGCCCGATTGCGTGTAATCGACGCCCAGTTGCAGCGAAAGATTGCGTTCCGGTTTCAGGTCCGGATTCCCGGTGAAGATCAGGAAATTGTAGACGCCGGCCATGTACATTTCGTTGCTCGTCGGCGCGCGTTCATTGTAGTTGACCTGGCCGTGAAACGCGAGTCCGGTGCCTTCCGGTGTGTATCTTGCCGAAAAATTGGCCGACTTCAGATTGAAATTGTGACGGGCATCACCAGACGTATAGAGGGAGCCACCACCTTCATTCGGATTGATCTTGAACTGGTCAGAATATCCGGCCAAATCGGCAACAGCCATGCGCCTTGCCACCGCAACCGTGTTGCCCAGGCTTCGATAATAGGCGGTGAGCTCCGCATATTTGATGGGGAAGTCGTCTATACCGGCCTTGGCCTGATTGCCGGTCATGTAGCGCGGATCGTAGACGCTCATTCGGATATGCTGCCAGCCCGCACCCGCCGTGATCTGGAGGGGGCCTGAGCCTTCGGTACTGAGCGAGAACGCTGCGCCAATGGTGTCATTGCGCGAATCCGGGTCCCACTTGGGGACGGAATAGACGATCCCAAACCCGGCGAGATAGTCACGATAATATTCCTGCTCGGAAAGACTATCGACAGTCTTGTCCATGCGGCGCACGTCGACACCGATGTCGAAGCGCATCGGCCCGGTGAACCCAGTCGAGAAATGGGCGGTGTTGTCGAGCTTGATGCCGAAGGATTTGTTCTTCACGTCATAGTGAAGCGGCTGGTTCATGGCCATCGATCCCGGGGTGCCTAGCCAGTTCTGCTTGCGGCGCTGGTTCTCGTAGTAGAGCTGGACCGTGGGGTTGAATATCTGCGAGAATTCGCCGCCGTACTTCAGGCTTGCCACCGTGTTGCTCATTCGCGTGCGTACGGCCCATGGATCGTCACCCCAATAGGCCGTGCCGTTGCTGCCATCGTCGTTCGTCGGCACCATGATGCGAGGCGCCTGCTCGGTGAAATAGCGCGCGCCACTGGTGACGGCGAACAGGTCCAGCTTCTGGTTGTGATCGTCGCCGAAATCGTAGCGCAGGCGCAGGGTGCCCGAGTACGTGCGCTTCTTGGTGCCTTCCAGCGCACTCGATTTTGCCGCTTGCTTCAGTTCCTTCAGGTTCTGGGCGGTAAGCTGGCAATTACTGAAGCCGGAGTATGACCCGCCGTAGATGCCGATGATCCTCTGGTAACGGCAATCGCCTTCGGGCAGTCCGGTGGTGTGATCCGCGCCATAGAATGTCACGTTGTTGGCATGGAAGTTGTTTTGCATCGCGTCGGTGTCGAATCCGCTTCCCACACGATAGTCGTCATTGTTCGAATAGGCGCCGCCGGCCAGCCACTCGAAGCCGCCGGTGCGCCCTGCCAGAAACGCCGAGCCTGCCGGGCGCTGGCCATTGCCGAGACGGCCGCCGACGCTGGTGGACAGCCGCGCCACGCCGCCGATGCTGCGTCCCGGCTTCACCACGTCATCCACGTCCATGTAGCGGAAGTTCACCGAGGCGCCGAGGCCGCCGAGCGTACCGGTGCCTACAGAGCCGCCGCGCGTCACGTCGATGCCCGCCAGCAGCATCGGGTCGATGAAGATAGAGCCGGTCTGCGCGACATTGGCGCTGAACGCACTGAAACTTTGCGAGATGCCCTCGATCTGCTGGGTGATGCGGTTTTGCCCGGCAAGGCCCTGGATGCCCACCGCCACGTCAGGCCGCGAATAGAGGCTGTTGAGGTAGAGGCCCGAAATGCTCTCCACCAGATCGCCCATGTTGCTGGTGTCGCGGCGCTGGATTTCTTTCGCGCCGAGGTCGATCGTCTCGTCCTTGTCGCGCAGGCCGGTCACGGTGATCGTTTCCCGGCCGTTCTCCGCCGCCGCCGGTTCTTGCGCGAAAGCCAGAAGCGGCGCCATCGCCGTCGTCGCCAGCAGCAGCGCCGCGACTGAATTCGACCGCTTCATGGCCAATGGGGAACGCCGGTGTCCCGGGGTCTGCGCGCAGCGCATGTCGTCATCTCCTTGCAATTCGATAGCCCCCAGGCGCTTCCCCGCCCTTCAAAGGAGGAAGCGCCGAAAAATCCTCGACAATAACCGTCGAGGCGATTTAGATGCTAATGATTATCAAATGCAAATCTGCCCCTATCGGATTTGTTTCTGCCCGCATCGGGTCCGCAAGGAGCACCGCCCATGTTCTCGACGTCTTCTTCGCCCATCATCCAGACTCCGATTTCCGCCCTGATCGGGGATGGCGGGATGGGGGGCGGCGAGAATGGGTCGGGCACGTTTTCCCGCGTGGAGTTGCAACCGGGGATCGACCTGATGGTCTGGGAGGGGAACTTGCGCGAACCGATCAGCTTCGACGTCCATGACGACTGGCACCGCATCAACTTTTCCTGCGCGCTGGCGGGAAAGTCGCAGTTCTCGACGCTCGACCAGCGGCGCGACCAGACCTACCAGCTCGATGCGGGGATGAGCTGCATTAGCCACACGCCCGATTGTCGTGGGCAGACCCGTTATGCCGGGCGGCTGGAAAGCCTGTTCGTTTCGGTCGATCCCGCGCTGATGGCAGGCCTCGTCCCGGACATGCCGACGGCGCTGCGGCGCGAGATCGATTCCGGGCGGTGCTACCTTCAGGGTCAGGCGGCGGCGGAACTTGGCGCGACGGCGCAGTCTATGGTGCGGGCGCTGCAACGCACGCGCATGCGCGGCGAGGGACTGCTTTCGGGCCATTCGCGCCTGTGGATGCAGGGTCAGGCGCTGGTGCTGGCCAGCCTCGCCATCGAATCTTTCGCCGAAGATCGCGCCGCACCCGGCTTCAGTCTGGATGAGATGCGCAAGTTGCACCGTGCCCGCGACCTGCTGCTGGCCGATCTGACGCAGGCCCCCACCATCGCCATGCTGGCCGCCGAGACGGGGCTGCCGGTGATGAAGCTCAAGCGCGGTTTCCGGCATCTGTTCGACGACAGCGTATACGGCCTGTTCCAGCGCGAACGCATGGTCGAGGCGCGCCGCAGGCTGGGGGCGGATACGCCGGTCATGCTGGTCGCCAGCGACCTTGGCTATACCAATGCCAGCCATTTCGCGGCGGCCTTCCGGAAGCAGTTCGGCATCGCCCCGTCCGCGCTGAAGCGGCGCATGTGATCCGATGCGGTCATCATCGATCCCGCCTCGGGTAGAGGGTGCTTCATGAAAATGATTATCATCCGCAAGAAATGACAAGCTTGCGGAGACACTTCATGACTACTTTCGTCGACACCCGCGACTGGCCGCTGGCCCGTCTGGTCATGCCCGAGCATGTCGCTGATGCGGAAGCAGAGGGGCACATCGCCCAGCTTGTCGCGCTTTACGATCGGCAGGAGCGCTTCGTGCTGCTTCTGGCGGGCGCCGAACTGCCGCGCCATTCGCCGGCTTTCATGAAAGCCTATGCGCAGTGGAGCATGTCCACCCTCGAACTGGCGCGTCGCTATTGTCTGGGCGCGGTGCGGGTCGAGCCGGATGCCGCCCAGCGCGAGGCCTATCGTCACAGGGCGGAGCAGGCGGCCAAGGCCGGGGCGCACGCTTACCCCTACGAGATCGTCGCTGACGCGCAGGCCGCTGACGACTTGGCACGCCGCTGGCTGGGCGCGGGCGAGGCGGCAACGGCGGAACGCTCCTGAGGCCACCTCGAAACCCCTGATGTCGAATGGAGAATGCCATGCCCACCTCCGAGTCCGCTGCCGAAGCCGGTGAAAACCAGGGACCGGATTATCTCGCCAGTCTCCGCCTGGTCCGTGGGCGGATGGAGGGTTCGTCTGGTCGCTTGGCTTGCGCGGTCGTGCTGGCGACACTAGGGGTCTGCGCCGAGCTGGTGCCGGTCTGGGTGGTGTACCGCCTTGTCCTGGCCGCGACCGGGGGCTTTCTCGACTGGGCTTTCGTGCTGCGGCATGCCGGGTTCGCCACGGCTGGCGTGCTTATCGGCTTCTTCGCCATGGGGCTGGCGCTGGCCCAGTCGCACATTGTCGCTTTCGACGTGATCCATCGTCTGCGCCTGGCGATGGCAAGGCACATGGCGCGCCTGCCGCTCGGCTATTTCGCGGATCGCGCCAGCGGCGACGCCAAGAAGCTGGTGGTGGACGAGCCGGAGAAGCTGGAGGCGATCATCGCCCACGGCATCCCCGAAGGCGTGAGCGCGGTCGCGACCTGGCTGGCGGTATCGGTGTGGCTGTTCGCGGTCGACTGGCACATGGCGCTGGCCTCGGTCGTGCTGACCCCGTTGTCGTTCGTCCTGCTGTCCATCGGCATGAAGCGGGGTGGCCGGCACGCCAGAGTCTATCAGGCGGCCGGCGCGCGGATGAACGCGACGATCGTCGAATATCTCGCCGGGATGCCGGTGGTGAAGGTGTTCAACCGCACGGGCGAGAGCTTTGCCGAAACCGGCGCGGCCGTGCGCGACTATGAGGACATCGAGACGCGCTGGGCGCGCGACTATATGCCGCTGGGCGGCGCTTTCTACATGCTGGTCCTCGCCAATATCGTGGTGATCCTGCCGGTCGGGCTGGCGCTGATGCATCAGGGTTCTCTCCCGCTGCCCACGCTGCTGCTGTTCGTCATCCTCGGCGCCAATTACAGCCAGCCGCTGCTCAAGCTGTTCAACCAGTTCCACGGTCTTGCTCATATCTCGATGGGCTCGACCGCCATCGCCGACCTGCTGAACGAAGCGCCACAGACGGACGCCGGGCGGCGGGTCACGCTGCCCCATCATGACGTCGCGTTCGAGCAGGTCCGCTTCGGCTATGGCGAGAGCGACGTGATCCACGGCCTGGATTTCGTCGCACGCACTGGCCAGGTGACGGCGCTGGTCGGGCCGTCCGGTTCGGGCAAGAGCACGATCGCGGGTCTGATACCGCGCTTTCGCGACGTGCGCGCCGGGCGGATCACCATCGGCGGCGTCGACGTGCGGGATATCAGCCTCGACCAGTTGATGGAGACGGTGGCCTTCGTGTTCCAGGACACGTTCCTGTTCTCCGATACCGTTGCCGCCAACATTCGCTTCGGCAAGCCCGACGCCAGCGATGCCGAGGTCCATGCGGCGGCGGCAGCGGCGCGCGCGCATGATTTCATCAGCGCGCTGCCCCAAGGCTATGACACCCCGCTGGGCGAACAGGCGCGAACCCTGTCCGGCGGCGAGCGCCAGCGCATCGCCATCGCCCGCGCCATCCTCAAGGACGCGCCGGTGATCGTGCTCGACGAAGCCACCGCCTTCGCCGATCCCGACAATGAAGCCGCGATCCAGGAGGCGATCGGCGCGCTGACCCATGGTCGCACGCTGATCCTCGTCGCCCATCGCCTGCACACCATCATGACCGCCGACCAGATCCTCGCGATCGACCGGGGGCGGGTGGCGGAGTGCGGCACGCATGACGGGCTGCTCGGTCGGCATGGCCTCTATGCCCGGTTGTGGGACGATTACGAGCATGCCCAGGCCATTCAGCTCAGGCCCGCAGGCGCCGAAGCACAGCAGGATTCCGCATAATGAGCGCGCATGCAGCCAAAGCGCACGCCGGTGGCGGCGATGACGCCATCCATTCCGATATCGAAAGCCTGCGCCGGGTCTGGACGCTGGCGGGGCCGCTGCGCGCGAAGGTACTGCGCGGTATCCTCTATCGCTTCCTCCAGTCGCTGTCGCTGGGCCTGTCGTTCGCCGCAATGATCTGGGTGGTGACGGCGCTTGCCGCGGGCGAAGTGCTGAGCTGGCCCCGGATCGGGCTGGTGACGGCTGTAGTGCTGGTGTCGCTGCTGGGGCAGACGGTGTTCAGCTATCTGTCGGCCATCAACAGCTGGCTGGCCAGCTTCCAACTGGCGAGCGACCTGAGGCTGACGATCCTCGACCATCTGCGGCGCCTGCCCATGGCTTTCCACCTGTCGCGGCACAAGGGCGATACGGTCACGGTGCTGACCTCCGACATGCAGATGCTTGAGAGCTTCCTGTCCGACGCGCTGCCCCGGATCGCGCAAGCGTTCGGCCTGCCGGTGATCGTGCTGGGCTATCTGTTCTGGCGGGACTGGCAGGTGGCGCTGGCGGCGCTCGCCTCGATCGCGGTCGCGCTGCCGCTGTTCGCATGGACGAGCCGACGGCTGGCCGTGCTCGGTATCCGCCGACAGGACATGCAGGCCGAAGCGGGCGCGCGCATGATCGAATATGTGCAGGGCATGGCCGTGGTCCGGGCGTTCAACCGGCTGGCGAGCGGCGAGGAAAGTTTCCGCGCCGCCCTGAAGGACTTCCGCGACATCTCGGTGCGGATGGTGGTGCAACTGACGATGCCGCTGGTGCTGTTCGGAGCCGTGCTGATGCTGGGCGCACCGCTGATGATCCTTGCGGCGGGCGCGCGGCACCTGGGCGGGCATATCGACCTTGGTGCGCTGATCGCCACGCTCGTGCTGATCTTCTCGCTCTATTCCCCGCTGCTTGCGCTGATCTCGGTGATGGAACTGACGCGCATGGCCGATGCCTCGCTGACCCGGATCGACCGGATCATGACCGCCCCCAGCGCGCCGGTTCCGCTCAGGCCCCAAACTCCCGCTGGTTTCAACGTAGCGTTCGAAGCCGCCGACTTCTCCTATGTCGCGGGCAAGCCGGTGCTCACCGATGTCGGCTTCGCGGTGCCCGAGCGCACGATGACCGCAATCGTCGGCCCTTCGGGCTCGGGCAAGAGCACGATCCTCAACCTGCTGGCGCGCTTCTGGGACCTCGACGGAGGACGCATCACCATCGGTGGTGCCGATATCCGCGATATCGGCGAGGAGCAGCTTCACCGCCTCATCACCGTGGTATTCCAGGACGTCTATCTGTTCAGCGGCACCGTGTTCGACAATATCGCCTTTGGCCGAAGCGGCGCCTCGCAGGCTGAAGTCGAGGCGGCGGCGCAGGCGGCCTGTGCACATGACTTCATAATGGCCCTGCCAGAAGGTTATCGTACCCGCGTGGATGAGGGCGGCACCAGCCTGTCGGGCGGCGAGCGCCAGCGCATCTCGCTCGCCCGCGCCATCCTTAAGGACGCCCCGATCGTACTGCTGGATGAAGCGACGGCGGCGATCGACCCGACCAACGAACGCGCGGTGCAGCAGGCGCTAGCCCGACTGGTGGCGGACAAGACCCTGATCGTCGTCGCGCACAAGCTCGGCACCATTCAGGCGGCGGACCAGATCCTCGTCCTTGACGAAGGCGGCATCGCGGAGCGCGGCACGCACGAGACGCTGCTCGCCGCGAACGGCCGTTACACCCGTCTGTGGAGCCATCGCGCCCGCTCCGCGCGCTGGCAGATCGGGCAGCAATGATGGCGCTCTCAGGCGCGCAACAGGATGATATCGCGATGACGGACACGACGGCGCCAATCGAACAGGCTGGGCAAACCGGAACTTCCACCCTGTCCGGCGTACCGGAAACCTTGCTGATAACGCTTGCCGCGCGGCTGATCGCCGCTCGGCAGAACCCCGACTTGCGCTTCGCCGATCCAGCGACAGAGGCCGTGGGCAAGGCGCTTGGCTTCGATCCCGACCGCTTCTCGCACGACAGGGCCAGCATGCGCGGGTGCGTTGTTCGCGGCAAGTGGTTCGATCGGATCGTGGCGCGGTTCCTGCAAGGGAACCCGCAGGGGCTGGTCGTGTCGGTCGGTTCGGGGCTGGATACCCGTCCCAACCGGCTGGCACCGCCGCCGGGCGTCGACTGGGTGGACATCGACTTTCCCGAAGTCGTGGCCTTGCTAGAGGCCTGCGTCCCGCCATTGCCCAATGTGACTGCGCTGGCGGCAGATGCCACGGACGTCGCGGCCTGGGTCGACAAGGTTCCGTGGCGGGAGGGGCGGCCGGTCCTGATGATCGCCGAGGGTGTCGCGATGTATCTGCAACCCTCGCAAGGCATGGCCTGGCTGAACGCCATGGCTGCGCAGGCAACGGCGCGGGGATCGTCGCTCACGCTGGCACTGGACCTGGCATCGCCGCTCATGGTGAGCCAGTCGCACCGTCACCCCAGCGTATCGAAGACCGCCTCGCTCTTTCACTGGGGCGTCCGCAGGCCGGGGGACATACCCACGGCAATCCCGACATTACGGCTGTTGGAAACCCACGACATCGCGCGCCAGTGCGGGCTGCCGTCGTTCCTTGTCGCGTCGGCGTACCGGCTGCTTACGCTGGGCCGCCCGATCTACAGTTGCGCCCGGTTCGGCACATCCGATGCCGACTGACGGCGGTGTGCATGGGGGGCTGCGTCCTTGCGCTTGCCCGCCGGTTCCCCTTGCTTCCCCCCACCTCCTGCAGGAGAGGACCTGATGACCGAACCCGTTTCCGATAGCCGTCCCGCCACCGCCCTTCGCGGCGAGGATCACGATCGCGCTTTGCACGATACGCGCGCCACGGTCGTATCCATCGAACGGCCGAGCTGGACCGTCCTGCGCATCAAGGCACGGCTGGAAGCCTCCATGGAGGATCCGAACTGGTCCGTTCCCAACGTCGCGTTTCGCCTTCATCTGAACGACGAGGGCGTCGATCTGTCGCGCATCTACACGGTGCGCGACACGGATGACGCCGGCCATTTCCGGTTCGATGTGGTCGTGCACGAAGGCTCCAGTCCGATGATGCGGTGGTGCGCGGCGTTGCGTATCGGCGAAACCTTCGGCCTCACCGGTCCCCGCCCGCACATGGGCATTCCCGACGCGCCCGGCGGCAAGGTCGCTCTCTTTGTCGACGAGACCGGCATTCCGGCGCTCTATGCCCTGATGCAGCGCTGGCCGCAGGGCGTGACGGGCACCGGCTGGATCGTGGCGCGCGATCAGGCGATCGTTTCTGAACTGCCTCAGGTTGAGGGCCTGACCCTGCATCGCATCGAGGCTGACGACGCTCCGCAACCTTTGTTCGAGCGTGCAGCATTGCTCGAAAGTGCCGGAACCTATGTGGTCTGGGCTGCTGGTGAGCGGCGCGAGATGCGTACCATCCGCCAGCACTTCATGGCGCTCGGTGTTGCTCGCGAGCACCTTGCGATTACCGGCTATTGGGGGCGGGGCTTCAGCAACACGCAGATCGATGAGCGCCGTAAAGCGGACTACGAGAACGTATTGGCGCAGGGAGGTTCATTGGCAGACTATGACGATTTGGCCGTCGAAATCTAACTAAGGGCAAAGTGCGCCAAGGGCAGATTTGGCCGAGAACGCCATTCTGCGTCACCCTCGCATCGACGGCTGCCGAACAGCCTCTCGGTCGACAAAGGAATAGGCCAGATGTATCGTGCCGGGAAGTCAGGGCATGGCAACCCAATGACAACAAGGGACAACATTCACATGAGCGCCAAAGCATCGCTTCGTCGCACCCGAGCGAAAACGATAGTGCTGGCAGGCACCCTCATTTCGGCGCTCGGCCTCGCGAGTTCGGTTTGGGCCTCCGGCGATTCCGGTTACTGCGGGCCTGACTGGCGGCTGGCCGCGCCGTCCTACGACTGCGCTGGCCGGGGCATGCTCAGCCCCGGGAACGACACGCGCATCAACATGCTGCTGCTGATGCGCAGCCTTCGCCCCTCGTCGAAAGAAAACGAAGCAGACACTTACGACACCGCGCTCGGCCGCACCTTCTTTTCGTGGGATAGTCTGACAGCATCGCTCCAACGACCACCGGAACGCAAGGTTGAGATGGAGCTGGGGAACTGCCAGGTCAGTGCGGAGGGTATCCTGGCATTCCGGGATGCGCTTGCCGCCGAAAAGAGTCTTTCCGCAGCGGATCGCAGCGGCCTTGATCGCCTGCGTGGGCAAGTCGGGTGCAGCGCCGTGGAGTGGGGCGGTTTCACCGCCAGCAGTGCCCCAGGGCGGGAATACCTCGCCTATCTGAAAGCAGCCGACGCGTTCTACGCGGGGGACTGGGCCGGTGCCCGCGCCGGGTTCTCGGCGCTGACCCGTGCTCGCAACCCGTGGGTGGCTGAAACCGCGCGCTACATGCCGATCCGGATCAGCCTGCGAGCTGCAGTGGCGGACGCGGTGGACCAATACGGCGACTTCGCCGGGGTGGACAAGGCGAACGACGAAGCCGTGACCTCCGCCGGCAAGGCTATCGGCGATTACCTCAAGGCCTATCCCAAGGGGCGCTATGCCGCTTCCGCCAAGGGCCTGATCCGCCGCGTCGCCTGGCTGGAGAACGATCAGGCCGCCTTTGCGCGCCTTCTAGAAAATGAACTCGCCACGCAGGGGGGAGACACCGCCGCGGCGGCCTCCCTTGCGAACGAGATCGACCGCAAGCTGCTGGAGCAGGACGGTGCCGATGCGTTCATCACGGGTCTGGGCAATACGCCGCTGCTGCTGACGATCAGCAATCTCAAGCGGATGCGGAGCAGCGCCGTAGAAGCCATGCCCCTTTCGGCGAGTGAACTTGCAGCGCAGAAGAACCAGTTCTCCGCCTATGGCGATCTCTATGGGTTCCTGCTGGCGACCCGAGCCTTCCAGGCGCAGGAACAGCCCGCCACGATCCTGCGTCTCCTGCCCGATGCTGCGCGCGAAAGCCGCTACACACCGCTTGCGTTCAGCCGGCAGGTTCTGCGCGGCATGGCCCTGAACCGGGCGTCGGACCCCAACGAGGCAGGCTTCTGGCGCGAGTTGCTGGGCGGTTCCGCACCCACGTTCCAGCGTCCGCTCGTGGAGCTTGGCCTGGCCACCCGCTGGCAGCGCGGAGCGAAGCTTGCGGATATCTTCGCCCCCGGCTCGCCCGTGACCGACACTACAACGCGCGAATTGCTGCTCCAGACGCGGGCGACCCCGGCAATCCTGCGCGCAACCGTAAAGGATACGAGCCGCCCCGCGCGTGAGCGCGATATCGCGCTGTTCAGCCTGCTGTTCAAGCAGCTCAATCACGGCGCCTACGCCGATTCCACCAGAGATCTGGCGCTCGTCCCGGCCGATGCCGACAACCGCGCAGGCCTGTGGTCCTTCGACGATCAGGCCACGATCCCGGTCGGTCTATTCCGCAAGGGCAACTGGGCGGACGTATTCAGCTGCCCGGCGCTGGACCGGACGGCGGCGGCACTTGCCAGCAATCCGCGTGACCGCAAGGCCCAACTCTGCCTCGGGGACTTCTACCGCCTCAACGGGTTCGACGGGTTCCGCCTGTTCCGGCCCGGCCCGACCGCGGACTATCTGGGATATGGCCCGGACGGCGTTCCGGGCAAGGCGCTGTCTCGAGAGGGACTTTACAACGAGATCATCGCCGACCGCAGCGCATCCGCCGACCTGCGCGCCTATGCGCTCTACCGCGCTGTCATGTGCTACGCACCTTCGGGCTACAGCGATTGCCTGGGCATCGCGCGCAACGATCCGGACAGCGATGCCGCCGCTGCTCCGCAATCCCGCCGCAAGGCCTGGTTCACCGAACTGAAGCAGCGCTACCCCGACAGCCAGTGGGCCAAGGATCTGCGTTACTATTGGTGATGCTCAAGCCTTGGCGCGCCCTCGTCTCAGCCCTGCTGATCCCGATCGTTCTGGCCGGCTGCAAACCTGATGCGCCGCCCCAGGAGCCGCGCGTTGACCCCGCCGCTTACGACGCATTTTACGTCTGGCCAGGTGTCCGGCCGGCTGCGGACCTGCGCCCGCGAACGCTCTACCTCCTCAACGCAGAAGTGCGCAAGGTGGGGGCACCCCGCTTTGAGCGACTGCGCATGGGCGTGCCGCGTCTGCACGGAACAGCGGTTTGGCTTGTGGTACGCACCGAGCGACTGGACTGGGACGCGGCCACTTATGCGGCGCTCCTTGGCGATCTCGACCGCTGGCAGCAGGCGGGCAACGAGGTCGTTGGCCTGCAAGTCGATTTTGACGCGGCCACGCGCGGTATCGCTGGCTATGCCGAATTCCTGACCGACCTTCGCCAGCGCCTGCCCAGGCACTGGCAGCTTTCGGTGACCGGCCTCATGGACTGGAGTGCTCACGGCGACCCCCACGATCTTGCCCGGCTGGGATCCGTGATCGACGAAGTCGTGGTACAGACCTATCAGGGCCGCAGCACGATTCCGGGCTACGGTGCCTATTTTCGGCGCATGGAGAACTTCCCCATCCCTTTTCGGGTCGCCCTGGTGGAAGGTGGTACCTGGCAGGCCCCGGCCATGCTGGCGAAACAACCGCTTTTTCGCGGGTATGTCGTGTTTCTGCTCCGTTCCGGAGCAGGTCGTTAGAGCGTCGCGCGGGTTTCGGAAGCAGGCCAATCCGCTCATAATAGCGGATCGTCTCGATCTTCCTGTTTGTGGCTTTGCCCATTTCCCCGATCGTCAACGCCATGCTCTTGACCCTGTAGTTGCTACAGGCCCTACCGTCCATGACGGCAGCCTCATCTCTCTGGTCGGCGCTTACATGCGCAAGACCGCGAGTTTTTTCGCGCGCGCGCGGAGAGAGGCTGCATCAACTTTACGTGACGTCCTGCAACCGATGTCCGTACAGGGTGAACGGGTAGAGCCGCAGCCCGGCCTTTTCGAGCAGCACGGCACAACGGGTTACGACCGCGGCAAGGCGGCGATTTTGCGGACGCAGATGCCTGACCGCGACGCGCTGCGCGGCGGCGAGCCAGGAGAGTAGCGTCAATTCATCGTCTCCAAGGTAACGCGTATCCGCGTCCTGGATGACCAGCCCTTGGCTGCTCGCCAGAACCCGCAGCCGGGAGAAGGCAGCGGCGTGGCGATCGTCCAGGAACGGGTCGTTCTCACCGCGCAGGATTGCCAGCACGCGGCGCTCGATGCGCGGGCGGCGACGCAGGGAGCGGTTGCTGTAGCTCATCGCGGGGGCTCCCTCAGCGCATGAAGAATTCAACCGGGACGACGAGTTCGAGCGGATCGCCCTTCACGTCCTCGGGCGGTTTGGGCAGCGGCTGGGCGCGTTTCGGTAGAGCCAGGGCTTCCTGATCAAGCGAGCGGAAGCCCGAGGAGCGCTCCAGCGAGGCCGAAAGTACCTTGCCTTGCCGGTCCATCGTGAAGCGGATGTAGGGCACGCCCTGCTGGCGGGAAAAGTGCGCGTCGCGGGGATAGCGCTTCACCTTGTCGAGCGCGCCGAGCACGAGGCCCTGCCAGGTCGGCTTGCCGCTTGACACTTGCGGCGCAGGCGGCGCGGGTTTGCTGACCGGCGCAGTGGTCTCCCTGACCGGCGGGCCGGGATCGACAGGCACCGGCTTGGCGGGCGACGCCGCAGGCACGAGATTGTCGTTCGGGATCGCGATCTTCGGCGGCTCGATTTCGAGCTTCTCGGGCTTGGGCTGCTGCCGTTCCTTCTGCACCTGCTCCGGCCCCGGCGGGACTTCGCGCACCGGCTCGGGCGGGGCAGCGGGCGGGGCGACGTTGAAGGCGGCAATGTTCGCCGGCGGTGGAGACGCCGCGTAAGTCTGCCAGGTCAGGAACAGCCCTGCGAGGACGGCAAGCCCGATCGCGCTCGTAGCGCAAAGGCCGACCAGTCGCGTACCCAGGGGAACGGGCTGGTCGGCGTAGCGGACAAACGGCTCCGAGGCGGTTTCGCACATTGGCTCGAATTCCACAGGGAGAGTGCGGGAAGGCCGATGTGAGGCAAGAGAAGTGGTCATGACGCGAATCCGGAACCGAGCATGAAAGTACAGCAGAAAGGAAGCGCAATCGGCACGGACGTGACTCGGCCGAGACCGTGAAACATCGTCATCAAGTTCGACACGCGGACGATCGGCCGACCGGTTCCGTCCTCGCCCCCGGCAACATTGCTTTGCGGGGCGGGAGCGGCTTGCTTCTGTCCATGGCCGGTAGCCATGCGGCAAAAGCCGCGGCTCCGGACGGGACCGCGATCAGCATGTCGGAACCGACAGAGACCCGTTCGGCTACCGGAAGGCTTGCAGCCTGAAAACCCAGGGTGATGAGCGCATTGGCGAGCGGAACCTGCGCGTAGAGCAAGGCCGCCGTTGCCAGAAACCGATCCATGTCCGCGTAAACGGACGCGCCGCCGAACCAGCCATCGCATCCGTTTGATCACGTTACAGCTTACCGCGCAGTGTCAGGCGGAAATTCCGGGGCTCGCCGTAAATGTTGTAGAAAATCGCGTAGCCGGGGATACGCAGGTAGGTCTTGTCGAACAGATTGCTCACAACCAGGGAGGCATCCCATCGATCGGAGATTTCATAGCCCAGCTTCGCATTGACGGTGGCATAAGCCCCCTGGCGCACGAGATCGGTGTACATGTTGCTCTGCCACTGCACTCCAGCACCAGCCTGAAGGCCCGAAGCCCAGCCTTGCACACCCGCCTTGCCGAAGTTGACCTGGGTCCAGGCCTTCAGCATGTTCTCCGGACTCTGGGCGGGCAGGAAACGGTTACCCACATTGGTGGGATCGGTGTCGCTCAAATATCTCTGCTGGTTGTAGGTATAGCCGGCCGTAAGTTCCCAGCCCGGCATGGGACTGCCGCTGACTTCAAGTTCGATGCCCTGACTGCGGACCTTGCCCGCCGCGCGTGAGCAGGTCCCGTCTACCGTTCCCCCGCATCCGATGTTTTCCTCATCGACGATAGCGCGATTGGAATCGTGGATGCGGAACAAGGCGATCGACGCGTTGAGCATGTCATCGAAGAAGCTGCCCTTCACGCCTGTCTCAAGCTGCCATCCGACACGCGGCGCCAAAGTGCGATTGTTCACGTCCTGGGCGGTCTGGGGGGCGAACGTGTCGGTGTAGCTGGCATAGAGGGTCACGTGGTCGGTCACGTCGAGCACGGCGCCGGCATAAGGCGTGAAGCGGCCTTTCGTGGTTGCGCTACTGCCGACCCAAGGAGTTACGGTCGGAACGACGTCACGGTCCTTTATCGTGAAGTTCGTCAGCCGGCCGCCAACGATCACCGTCAGGGGATCGGCCAGCCGGATACGCGCCGAGCCGTAGATGCCGGTCTGCGCCGTCACCGTCTCGTAGCGGTACGTGATGTTCTCATCGATGACGGCCGACAGATCATGATCGTTCAGGACATCCCACGATCCCGGGTTCACGAACTTTGTCCCGCCGGTGAAGTCGTAGCGCGAACGGTTGACACCGAACGTCAGGTCATGCGTCCGCCCGAGCACGTGCACCGGCCCCGTCACATGCGCATCGAAGCTGTGCCACTTCGTTTCCTGCTCGACCCGTCCGGCGGACATACCGCTGACCAGGCCGGTGTCGCGGTCGATCGCTTCCCAGGGAAACACGGAATAGCCGCCATAGCTCAGCCGACGCAGGCTGTAGGCCCCTTTGAACGTCCAGCCGCCACCGAAGTCGTGGCTGAGATCGACCACCATCTCCCGCGAGCGGCTACGCGAGGCTTTGTCCGACCCCGTGAAGGAGCCGCGCGCCGGGACGGTATTGTCATCGTACAGCGGCAGGCCGAATGAATTGATGTAGGTGCGCTGCGAATAGATGCCGCTCACACCCAAGGTCGTGCGCGGCGTCAGATCATATTCCAGAACACCGTAGACCGCGCGATCATGGTTGTAGCCGACATCATAGAACTTGTCCTCGTTCTGAAAGACGCCGACGACACGGGCACGCACGTTGCCCGAAGCCGTCAGCGGACCACCGACATCGACTTCACCGCGATACCGGTCCCACGACCCGACCGAAGCGAGACCGGATACGGCAAGAACATCCGTAGGTCGCTTGCGGACGTAATTGACCGTCCCTCCCGGCTCGCCGCTGCCCGTCAGCAGGCCGGACGGGCCGCGAAGAACTTCGATGCGATCGAAGAACGCAAGATCGTCGGTGTTGGAGCTTGCCTTGTCCGAACCCTCCTGCTGCGGCACCCCGTTGTACTGCGCGTTGGCGGCATAGCCGCGGATGATGTACTGCTCCTGGCGCTCGTAGCCGAAACTGCGCACCCCGGTAACCTGATCCAGGGCCTCGCTGACCGTCGTGAGGCTCTGGTCATTCATGCGCTCGCGCGTGATGACACTCACGGACTGGGGGATTTCACGAAGCGATTGAGCGCTTTTGCCCACGGTGACGGTACGCGCGGAGTACGATCCGGTGCCCTCGGTCACACCGGGATCCGAGGAGGCTAAGCCGCCGTTTCCCTCGGCTCCCTCAACCCTGACCGGCCCCAACTGCACTGCAGATCCCGACGCCTGGGGCGCTGCTTCCAGCACCACGGTGGTCCGGCTGGTCAGACGGAACGTGATGCCCGTGCCACGCAGCAATATTCCGAGCGCCTCGGTGGGTGCATGAACGCCGGTTACAGCCGAACTGGTGCGGCCTTCGACCAGTGTGGTATCAGCCGTCACTTGCAGGCCCGATTGGCGGCCGAACTGCATGATCGCTTCGGTCAACGGCTGCGCGGCGATATCGAAACTGCGCTGACTTGCAGACTGGGCCTGCGCCGGCACCGCGATGAGGACGATCGGCGCGGTCGACGCCAGCAGCACGACTACCGCCCTCATGCCGATCGCCCTGCGAAACTTCTTACCCCCGGTCATGCGTGCTCCTTCAACGAGATGAACAGGCTGCGCTTTCGATAATGCGTCGCAACAGCCGATATTCTCTCCACGTGAAGGCGAATGGTTTTTTCAAAATGATGCAGGATTTTTTTTGAGTGCAGAGCGACCAGGCCCGTCAGAACCGCTATTTGCCGGTCACGATCATCACCCACGGCGTGAGTTTCAGGATCGTGCCGCCATGCGGCTGAACCATGGCGCGAAGCGCTTCTTGGGGATCCGTCAGGCGAAAAATCCCCGTCAGCTTCTGCTGACCAATCCCGTCATCGGCAAGGATGATCCGCCCTTTGTACCAGGGGCGTAGTTCGTCGATCGCTTCGGCAACCGTTCGGCCGCGGATCACGACCGAACCGGTTCGCCAAATCCCTGCAAGATCGCTGGCCTGATGCCCGGTGCGAAGGGTGTGACCAGGCTCCTCGCTGATCCAGTCTCCCGCGCCCAGCACGTGCACTCCGGCGCCTTCGACACGGACGCGGCCGTGGCCCACAGCAACATTGCGACCCGCGCCGATCATTCGGACATCGAACGCCGTGCCGAGCGCGGTCGCGGCGATACCGTCCGTCGTTACGCGGAAAGGACGAGCCGGGTCAGGATGGACTTCAAACCACGCCTGCCCTCTCAGCAGGCGGATGTCCCGACGACCTCGCGAGTAGTTTACCGCAATCGCACTTTCCGGCCCGAGGTTTACATGGCTTCCATCATCAAGTGTGACCTTGGCCATGTCTCCGGATGCTGTCAGGTGATCCGCCTGCCAGCGCAGGGAAAGTTCCGGACCAACGAGAACCGTCAAAGCCGCAACGGCCGCCGCCATTACCGGGATTTTCCGCCAAAGCCGCCTTCGAGGCGGCCGCGCGACGGTCGGTTTGCTCGATGCTCCAGGCGAGAGATGCTCGGGATAGCGCGGCTTCACATCGCCGATCACTTCGAACAGCGCCTGCATTTCACCCCAGGCAAGCCCATGGCCGGGAGCGGCGTCGTGCCATGCGGCAAACGCGCGTTCCAGTTCATGGTCGCCAGGTCGCTCACGCATGCGAACCAGCCAGTCGGCAGCTTCCATGCTGACCCGCTCTGCATCATCCGACATGGATAGTCTCCCTGACCGGCGACAAGCCGTGATACCGGATACACGTCGAGCGAGGGGTATTTTTCAAGTTCAAGACCATCACTCGCCTCCTGCTGCATCGTCAAGGCGGCAGAGCCGGTGGCATTCGGCCAGCCCTTTTGCGATCAAGAGGTGGGCTAGGGATACTGATATGTTCAACCGGTCCGCGATTTCGCGCAGCTTGAAGCCCCCCAGCCGATACATCTCAATCGCGATGCGTTGGCGCTCCGGGAGCGTGGCGAGAGCCTGTTCCACGCACTGAAGCTCCGCTCTGGCGCCGATCACGACTTCGGGCGAAGGCGCTTCGTCCGCTAGTTCCGCAAGAGCGTCCGCCCCGTTCTCGGTGATATGCTGTGCTCGTCTGCTTGCCCTGCGCCGACTGTCGATCGCCAGATTGCGGACGACACGATAAAGATAGGGCACCGGCTCACGCAAAGGTTCGCGGTCAAGAACCTTGCGCAATTGCAGCCATGCATCCTGGACGACGTCTTCGGCTTCGGCTCGGTCGCCAGAAATCCGCTCTGCATAAGCGATCAAGGCGCGTCGATGAGCGCCGTAGATGTCATCCTGGATATGCTTGGACCGCAAAAACCCGCCCTTTGTACTGCCACGCGCCAGATCGCATGGGCACACCCGGCTGACGGGAATCCGCTGTAAATGCGAATTATTTGCAATATATAGCGATGGCCGGTGACGGGAGCAACGCCGGAGTTCGAGCATTGGCGGACGAGGCTTGAGGCATTCCGGATCAATCGATGATGGACAGGTGACCGCGAAATTGGGCAAGTTGGCGGTCCGATGTCCAAGCCGATTGGAAAATGCATGAAAGAGTGCATGAATAGGATCGCTGCGCTGGCCGCGATTGCCGCAGCCGTTCTTGGCGTTGGTCCTGCAATCGCCGAACCACCGGTTCCGCAAAATTCCGTGGGGCCGCACAACCGGGCGGAAGCTGTCAAAATCATTGCCGACCTGCGGGAAATCGTCAGCCCGCAGGGTTTGCAGGCGATCGAGACAGTGCCGATCGGCGGCATTTCCCAGGCCGTGTCGATCCGCAGCCAGGATTTGCGCAACCCCGTACTGATCTACTTTCATGGCGGCCCGGGGTTCGTCGAGATGCCTCTCGACTGGT
>NZ_DAISLT010000064.1:0-22340 GCF_036820275.1 Novosphingobium sp. | reverse complement strand
CGGGCATCGGCCGCGAAAACGGCAGCGAGGTGCTGGACGCCTATCTGGAACCCAAATCGGTGGTGATGGCCCTATGACCGGAACGACGCACACGGGATCGTGCCTCTGCGGCAAGGTCCGCTATGCCTTCGCGGGCGATCCGCTGCTGGTCGCGGTGTGCCACTGCCGCCATTGCCAACGCCAGTCGGGCAGCGCCTTCTCGCTGGTGCTTGCCGTTAGCGACGCGGCCTACAGCCAGCAGGGCGAGACCCGCGTCTTCGCCGACACGGGCGAGAGCGGTCAGGCGGTCCTGCGCCACTTCTGCGAGAATTGCGGATCGCCGATCGTCTCGATTGCCGAGGCCATCCCCGGACTGACCCTCATCAAGGGCGGCACCCTCGACGATCCCGGCCGCTGGACACCCAGCCTCGAAGCCTATTGCGGCAGCGGCCTGCCCTGGATTCCTGCCGTGGCGAGCGAACGCCACGCCCGTTCAAACATCGGAGAATGACCATGCCGACACCGCCCCTCGACCTTACCGGCAAGATTGCCTGGGTGACCGGCGCGGCCTCCGGGATCGGCCGCGAAACCGCGCTGACACTGGCCCGCCACGGCGCGACGGTGATTGCCGGCGATCTCGACATCAACGGCGCGCGTGCGACCGCGGAAACCTGCGGCGGCGATGCCGTGGCATTGGCGCAGGACGTCAGCCAGGAAGCCGCCTGGGCCGCCTGCGCGCAAGTGGTGGGCGAGCGGTTCGGTCGGCTCGACGTGCTGGTGAACAATGCCGGCATCATGATGTCGCGGCCGTTTTCCGACGCGCCGGTGGAGATGCTGCGCCGCCAGAACCGCATCAATGTGGAGAGCGTCTATATCGGCATGCAGACGGCCGAGCCGCTGATGAAGGCGGCTATCGCCAAAGGCGCGAGCAGCGCATCGATCGTCAATGTCGCCTCGATCTACGGCAAGGTCGCGGGTGCTCAGTTCGCCGCCTATAGTGCCACCAAGGGCGCGGTGCGGGCGCTCAGCAAGGCGGTGGCCTACGAATGGGCGGCAAGCGGCATTCGCGTGAACTGCGTATTACCGGGGCCGGTCCAGACCAACCTCGGCTCCGACTGGGATCCGCCGCGCGATGCCGAGGGCAATGCGATCGCTCCCGAAGTGGCGCTGGCGGCCTGGGCATCGCTGATTCCGATGAAGCGCCTTGGCATTGCAGGTGATATTGCACCGATGATCGCGTTCCTCGCCAGCGATGCCGCCGCCTTCGTGACCGGCGCCGAATTCGTTGCCGATGGCGGTTACACGGCAGCCTGAGGAGTCCGTCATCATGGAAACGCGCGCAGCCATCGCCCGTGAGGCGCACGGCGACTTCACCCTCGAAACGATCGAACTGGCGGGACCCGGCGCGGGCGAAGTGCGCGTACGGATCGCCGGTGTCGGCCTGTGCCATACCGACCTGATCGCCCGCGACCAGTTCATCCCGATCCCGCTTCCCGCCGTGCTGGGCCACGAAGGCGCGGGCGTGGTCGAGGCGATCGGCGCGGGCGTGACCAAAGTTTCCGTGGGAGACCGGGTGATTCTGGGCTTCTCCAGCTGCGGCCATTGCCCCCGCTGCGAGGAGGACCTGCCTTCCTACTGCCGCGAATTTCCGGTGCTGAACTATGCCGGTTCCCGAGGGGACGGCAGCACGCCCATCAGCATCGGCGGCGCGCCGGTCTCGGCGGATTTCTTCGGCCAGTCGTCCTTCGCCGCCCATGCCCTGACGCACGAGCGCAACCTCGTGCGGATCGCGGCGGAAGACGTGCCGCTGGAACTGCTCGGGCCGCTGGGCTGCGGCTTCCAGACCGGTGCTGGCGGTGTCATGCGTTCGCTGGCCTGCCCTGCCGGTTCGACGATCGCGATCTTCGGCGGCGGCCCGGTCGGTCTGGCCGCCGTAATGGGCGCGGTGGTGCAGGGCTGTGCGACGATCATTCTGGTCGAACCTTTCGCCGCACGCCGCGACATGGCGCTGTCTCTGGGCGCTACCCATGTCATCGATCCCCAGGCGGGCGATGTGGGCGCGGCGATCCGCGCGATCCTGCCGGACGGGGTGGAATTCGCTTTCGAGACCAGCGGCCGGGAAGCAGTCGTGGAGACCGCCCTCGCTGCCCTTTCCAGCCATGGCCTGCTTGGACTGGTCGGGGTGCCGCCTCACCCCGAGAGCAGGCTGTCGATCAACCTCGCCGCGCTCATCACTTACGGCCACCGCATCCACGGCATAGTCGAGGGGGACAGCGATCTCGAGACGTTCATCCCGCAACTGGTCGAGCTTTACCGGGCGGGCCGTTTCCCGTTCGACAGGCTGATCCGGACGTTCCCGCTTGACCGCATCAATGAGGCCGTCGCGGCCCAATTACGGGGCGAATGCATCAAGGCCGTGCTGATCCCCTGAGCGCTGCGGGCCTGCCTATCGTTCTGACCGGATATGCATGACCACTCGGCCGAGGCGTCCGCGTTCTTCGGCGCGCGTGTGGGATGCGACCACATCCGAGAAAGAAAACCCGGCATCGATGGGCGTGTAGAGCTGGCCCTGTTCGGCCAGCTTCAGCAGGTCCGCGATGAGGCGATAATTCGCAGGTTCGCTAATGACGGCGCCCAGCAGGCAACCGATAACCGAAAGGCGGCGCCTGAGGACAAAGCCCGCATCGAGAGGTTCGTGCCAGCCGCCGAACACGCCGATCAGAACCGCCTTGCCGCCGTCGCGCAGGGTCTTCAGCCCGTCCGAAAGGGCCGGTCCTCCGACATTGTCGATCAGAAGATCGACCTTGCGCCCGCCGAGCAGGTCCAGAACCTGTTCGCTCGCAGGTTCCCCGGTCGTGACGATGCCATCGCTGAGGCCATGTTGGCGCAGTGTGTCCAGCACGCTCCGATTGGTGCCGGTGCCGATCACGCGGGCACCGGCGCGCGCTGCGAGTTGGACGGCCGCCAGCCCCACCCCGCCGCCCGCTCCGGTAATCAGAACGGTCTTGCCCGCGCCATCCTCTAACCCGGCAAGCTTCAGGGCATGCGCGGCGGTTCCGGGGCCGCAGGGAATGGTCGCTGCCACACCTGTGTCCAAGCCAGCCGGGATGGCCCAGCATTGCACGGCAGAAACGGCCCGCAATTCCGCGTGCGAGCCTGTGAAGCCGAACGTGGCGACCCGGTCTCCGACAGCGAAGCCGCTGACGGCAGGGCCGAGCGCTACCACCGTACCGGCGGCGGCATAGCCGATGACATGGTCCCGCTCGAACGGGCCTCCGGTGCGCCGCGAAACCAGGTCTCCGCCTTCGATGCTGATGGCCTCGATGCGCACGAGCACTTCGCCGGGTCCGGCAACGGGATCCCGAATTTCCGCGATTTCGAACTGTTCCGGTCCGCCGGGACCACGCAGCAGTGCAGCCTTCATCCTTGCCTCCTATCCTCGCAACTCGCGCCGCAGAATCTTGCCGGTCGGGGTTTTCGGCAGGTCGTCCAGCATGGCGATGATGCGCGGTACCTTGTAGGCGGCCAGATGCGAGCGGCAGAAGGCGATGAGGTCCTGCTCGTCCAACGTAGCGCCCTTGCGCAGGCTGATGACCGCTTTCACCGTCTCGCCCCGGTAGGCGTCCGGTGCCCCGACCACGGCGGCTTCGCGGATCGCAGGGTGAGCGTAGAGGACATCCTCCACCTCGCGCGGCCATACCTTGAAGCCGGACGCCACGATCATGTCCTTTTTGCGGTCGATCAGGTAGATCCAGCCCTGGTCGTCCATCACACCGATGTCCCCCGTACGGAAGCCATCACCGCGCATGGCCTCGCCCGTCGCCTCGGGCGCCTGCCAGTATTCGTGGACGACGCTGGGACCGGCCACTGCGATCTCTCCTGCTTCGCCCGGTGCGCAGGGCTGGCCACGTTCGTCGAGGATGAGCACCGTGGTGCCCGGCACGGCCTTGCCGGTGGACAGGGCGCCACTGGCGGGATCGACGGGTGCCTCGGGCGCCTGAGGGCAGGCGATGACCGGCGCCACCGTCTCGGTAAGGCCATAGACATTGCGAAGGGTTACGCCGGTCGCATCCCGAAAACGGTCGCGCAGGGCCGGTGCCACGGGCGCGCCGCCGGAGAAGACCGTCCGCAGGCTGGCGACCCGTTCGGGGGCGAAAGCAGGCGCCTCGATCAGCGCGACAAGCGCCGTCACTGCCGCGACCGTGAAGGTCGGCCGGTGCCGCTCGATCGCCTCCAGCACCGCTTCGGCCTGAAAGCGATAAGTCAGGATCAGCGGTGCCCGAGCCGCCAGTGCCGCACCGATATGGCCGCTAAGGCCGGTAACATGAAACAGCGGCGCAGCGGCAAGGATCGGCTCTCCGGGCTGGAGACTTGCCGCCGTGCGATAGAACTCCGCGCCTGCCAGCAGATTGGCGTGGCTGATCACTGCCCCCTTGGGCTTGCCGGTGGTGCCGGAAGTATAGACCAGCATCAGCGGATCGCGCGGGCGCGCGGCGAACGGAGCGACCTGCGCCGATTGCGGGAAAGTCCCCCCCTCTCCGACCGTGAAGCGCAACAGGCCAGGCAACGCATCGCCGAGCACATCCTGCGCATGGCTTGGTTCGCAGACCACGGCGCGCGGCGTGCAGTCGGCAACCACCCGCTCCACTTCCGCCGCCCGGTACATCGGGTTGATCGGCACGGTGACCACGCCGGCCTTGGCCGCCCCCAGCAAGGCGACGAGGAATTCGGGCACGTTCTGGAGGCAGAGCAGCATCCGCTCGCCCGGAGCAATCCCGGCCTCGGCCAGAGCGGCGGCGAAACCGTCGCTCTGGCCGTCAAGCCAGCGAAAGCTGCGGCTTTCCCCGCGATAGAAGATCGCGGGGGCGTCCGCGTCCAGCGCGAGAGCCGCCGCCAGCAGGTCGATCAGCGAAGGCATCATCCGCCGGTCAGCCCTGTGCCGCCGCGCCCATCACGGCCTTTACCTCCAGGAAGTCTCCGAAGGCATGGGCGCCCCATTCGCGGCCGTTGCCCGATTGCTTGTAGCCGCCGAACGGTGCGGTCAGATCGAGTTCCGGGTAATTGAGATAGACCTGCCCGGCGCGCAGGCGACCCGCGACGGCCTCGGCTTCGGGGCCTGTCCCCTGCACATAAGCAGCAAGCCCGTAAGGCGTATCGTTGGCGATGGCGATCGCCTGCTCCTCGTCCTCGTAGCCGAGGATGGTGAGCACCGGGCCGAAGATTTCCTCGCGCGCGATGGTCATGTCGTTGGTGACATCGGCAAACACGGTGGGCTTCACGTAGTAGCCGTCGTCGAGCTGATCGGGCTTGCCGGGGCCACCACCGACAAGCGACGCGCCTTCGGCGATGCCCGCCTCGATCAGACGCTGGATCTTGTTCCATTGCACTTCGCTGACCACCGGGCCCAGCTTGGCATTGCTTTCCGGCCGCCCGACCGTCTGCTCGGCCAGCGTCTCGGCAGCGATGGCCTTGGCTTCGGCCATGCGCGCGTGCTGGACCAGCATGCGCGAGGGCGCGTTGCAGGACTGGCCGGAATTGACCATCATCGCCGCGACCCCGCCGGAAACGGCAGCCTTCAGATCGGCGGAAGGCAGCACGATGTTCGCGGACTTGCCGCCGAGTTCCTGATGAACGCGCTTCACCGTAGCGGCAGCGGCGCGGGCGACTTCAACACCGGCGCGGGTCGATCCGGTGAAGGACATCATGTCGACATCGGGATGGGCCGAAAGCGCCGCCCCCACGCCCGGCCCATCGCCGTGGACGAGATTGAAGACACCGGCCGGAACGCCCGCCTCCGCCATGATCTCGGCGAAGATCTGGCCGGAGAAAGGCGCGACCTCGGAGGGCTTCAGAACCATCGTGCAGCCCACCGCGATGGCCGGGGCGACCTTGCAGGCGATCTGGTTGAGCGGCCAGTTCCAAGGCGTGATGAAACCGCAGACGCCGACCGGCTCCTTGACGAGGCGCGTGGTGCCGGTCTGCTCGCTGAACCTGTAGCTGTCCAGCAATTGCCGGGCGATCTGGAGATGGCCGATGCCGATGGGCACTTGCGCGGCGCTGGCAAGCCAGGCGGGCGCGCCCATCTCGGCCGTGACGGCAGCCGCGAGGTCGTCGGCGCGCTTCTGGTAGACGGCGATGATCGCGTCCAGCAGTTCGCCGCGCTCCTGCACGCTGCTGCGGGAATAACTGTCGAAGGCCCGCCGCGCGGCGGCGACGGCGGCATCGACGTCGGCCTGTCCGCCCAGCGCGACTTTCCCGGCGATACCGGCGTCGGCGGGGTTGGTGACGTCGATCACCCGGGAGGTCGAAGGGGCGACCCAGCGGCCGTCGATATAGAATGTCAGTGCCTCGCGCATGGCTCTCTCCTGTTATGCCTTTACCATCATCTTGACCTGTTCCCCGCCCGCTGTCAGCGCGGCGAAAGCCCGGTCGACTTGTGTGAGCGTCGTTTCGCCGGTCAGCATCGGAGCCAGCGCTTCGGGCCGGGCGCAGATCATCGCGAAAGCCTCGGCGAATTCCTGCGGGGAATAGGCGAAGACGAAGCGCAGCTGGATTGACTTCTGGATCAGCAATGCCGGTTCGATCGCATCGGTTTCCATGCAGACCCCAGCCACGACGACCGTCGCCGCGACCGGCGCGGCTTCGGCGATGGCGGTGAGCATGCCGGGCTTGCCGACGCATTCGAACAGCACGGCGCGTCTGGTGGTGCCGGACGCCGCCGCCATCGTATCGGACAGGCCAATGTGAAGGTCATGGCCGCGCCACCATTCGGTACTGGCCGCGCCATCGGGGGCGATCACCGCGTCCGCGCCCAGTCTTTCCGCCATGGCGCGGCGCGACGGAACCGGATCGATGGCCAGAACCGGTCCCAGCCCCAGCGCCTTGAGCCGGGCGATGATGAACAGCCCCACCGGCCCGCAGCCATAGACCGCAAAGGCACAATCCTTGTCCGCCCCCGACTGGTTGACCGCATGGACCGCGACGGCAAGCGGCTCGGTCATGGCGGCCACGTCAGTCGGCACCTGATCGGGCACCGCGATCAGCGCGTCCCGTTGCAGCAGCATCCGCTCCGCGAAAGCGCCGTTGTAGCGGTTCGAATAGCCGATCAGCGCGAGGCCGTCGGCATCGACGAGAAAGGGCTGCGCCACCACCCGCTGGCCGACCGGAAGCCCTGCTGACGGCTCCAGCAGCGCGGCGCAGAACTCGTGGCCCATTACCACCGGCCGGTCCGGGTCCATGAAGCCGCGGAACCCGGCACGGTGGAGGAGATTGCAGAGATGGTCGCCGTGGTCGCGGGCGTGAAGGTCACTGCCACAGACCCCGCAGGCGAGCGGCGCGACCAGAACCTGTCCCGCAGCGGGGACGGGTTCCGGCATCTCTTCCACGCTCATCCTGCCCTTGTAGAGGACAGCCGCCTTCACAGCTGGATGTTCTCGTAATAGGGGACCATGACTTCGTTGTCCGCTGGCTCGCCCAGCATCGCGGCGGTCATGGGCAGGACCACCTCGGCGTCCACCGTCACGTCGATGCAGCCCGGCCGGCCCGACGCGAAGGCGCGGGCGATGGCGGGGCCGATCTCGTCCAGAGTATCGACCCGCTCGCCATAGCAGCCGAAGCCTTTGGCGATCTCGTGGTACTTGATGTCGCCCAGCACGGAGATGCAGCTGTAGTTCTCGCCGTAGAGGATCTGCTGGCCATGTAGCGACTGCCCCCAGCAGCTGTTGTTGAGCACGACGGTGACGATCGGCAGCTTCTGCCGCACCATCGTCTCGAACTCCTGCAAGTGGAAGCCGATGGCGCCGTCTCCGGAAATCTGGACCACGGGCTTGCCGGGCCGCGCATAAGCCGCCCCGACCGCGAGCCCGAAACCGACGCCGAGCGCACCAAGCTGGCCGAACGTCAGAACCCCGCCGGGATGGGCCACGCGGGCATGATACCCTGCCCAAAGCCCCGCCTCACCGCCTTCGAGGACGAAAGTGGTACCCTCCGGTGCGCCCGAAACGGCGGCCTTGGCGGCGAAGTAGGGGTTGATCTTGCCCGAGCGGGTCTCGGGCGAGAACTCCGAGCCGACGATCGAGGCCGCCTTGCGCATCGTGTCACGCCACGCGGCGAAGCGTTCCGGTGCCTCGTCCCAGGCCTGCGCCAGCGCGTCCATGGTCGCGCCGACGCTCGCCGTGGTGGCAAGCGCGGGCTGATGGATCCGGCCGAACTCGGCGGCGTCGGCATGGACCTGCACGATCTTCGCGTCTTCGGGGAAGAAGACGCGCGTCCGCCCGCCCAGGAACAGGCCGAAGCGCGAACCGAGCATGAGGATCAGGTCGGGAGCTTCCTCCTGCGCGATGGCGACGGCTATCGCGCTCGGGTCATGGGCGTAGCTGGGATGAGCGGGATCGAGCAGGCCGAGCGAGCGGCTGGAGAATACGGCGGGAATACCCAGGGTATCGAGGAAGCCCTGCACTTGCGCGGGGGAGGACTGATAGCGGGCAAGGCTGCCGAAGATCGCAACGGGGCGCCGAGCCTGCTTCAACAGCGCGACCATTTCCTCGACATGGGCTGGAAGCGGGGCGGTCGGGATCGGCTGGACCGGGCGCGGCAGGGGGTCGGGCATGCGAGCCGGACGGGCCATCACGTCGATCGGCAGTTCCACGAAGACCGGCCCCGGCCGGCCGCTCACGGCAATCGTGATGGCATTGGCGAGCAGGTCGGGGATCCGGTCGGGATCGGTGATGCGGATCGCGTGCTTCACCACCGGGGTCGCCATGGCAACCTGATCGACGCCGCCTTGCAGGACGTTGAGCGCTTCCTCGCGCAGCGGCGGAGCCCCTGCCATGAACAGGACCGGGGTGCCGTCCAGCCGGGCATTGGCCATGCAGGTCAGCGCATTGGTGAAACCGGGACCGGCAGTGATCATGCACACGCCAAGTTCGCCGGTGATGCGCGCCCAGCCTTCGGCGGCGTGGCCGGAGCAGGCCTCATGGCGCGAATCGACGAGTTCGATCCCTTCGTCGAGGAAACCCTTGAAGGCGGCGTCGAGATGGCCGCCGTGCAGCGCGAATATCGTGGTGACACCAGCCTCCCGCAGCGTGCGTGCGACCAGCGCGCCACCGTCCGTGATGATCTTCTGCCCTTCGGCCATTCCTGCATCCCTTTGCCGTTTATCGCGTTGAAGGGCAGGTTAGCGACGGTGGGCGCAGGAGGGGATTGACGGAAACCCGTTACTGGGACCTGCCGCCACAGACCCTAGATGGGAAGGGCTACCCATGCCGCGCGCGCGGCGGTAGGGTAGACGATAATATCCGGGCCCGGACTACGGGCCGGACGGGAGAGTGATATGGAGATGAACGTCAGGCTTACAGGCGGTATCTGCGATTTCACGCGGCATATCGTGGAAACGTGCGACCTGGACAGTGCCTCGATCTTCCTTTGCGACCGGGTTTCGGACAAGCCGCAGCTTTCCTACCTCTTCCACACCGGCATTTCGGAGGAAGTGAAGGAGATCTATCACAGCAAGGCGGTGTTCGAGCACGATCCCTTCACCGATCCGCGCCTGCAGGAGCAGCCGGACCGGGTCGACGACGACGGCGTGCTGGTGGGATCGGATCGCCGGGTAGAAACGATCGCCAAGCCGACCAGCCAGTACTGGCAGTTCATGTATCACTACGGCATCGACGTGATCGGCGCATCGACACGGCGGCTGATGCCGGGGATCTATTCGACGATCGGTTTCCATCGCAAGCGCGCGGTCAAGCGCGTGGAGCCGGTGTCGATGCCGCTGCTGAACCAGCTGGCGCCGCGATTGCAGGACATGGTGGCAGGGCACATGCTGCGCGATCTGCTGGACAAGGCGAACGGCCTCAGCACATTTCGCACGAGCTATTTCAAGCGGACCGAAGCGGCCTCAGCGACGCCGCTCTCGCCGCGCGAAACGGAAATCGCCGGGCTGGTGTGCCAGGGCAAGCTCAACAAGGAGATTGCCTATAGCACCGGCCTCTCCGAGCATACGGTCGAGAACCATCTGCGGCGCATCTACGCGAAGCTGTCGATCCACAACCGTTCCTCGCTGGTCGCCTACATGACGCGTTGAAGTGGGGAGCACTGCCGCCGAGGGGGAACGGCTATCGCATTCCCCCTCGGAAGACTTCAGAAATTCACCGAGAAAGTACCGCCGAACCAGCGCGGCATCTGGTAGACCACCTCGCCGCTGTTCGCGACCGAGGAGATGTCGAACAGGTTGATCGCCCGGCGGGTGTTGAACACGTTGTCGACGTAGAAGCTGAGCGACCAGTTGTCCGTGGTGTAACCGGCCTGCGCGTCGGCCACGAACAGGCCTGGTATCTTCGTCGAAGGGTTGTTGAGCGAATCCCGGTACATCCAGGTCCGCCCGCGTGCCGCGCCCTGCACGAAGAGCTTGCCGTCGAACTGGTCCCACTCGTAGCGGATCCGCGCATTGCCGGTAAGGCGAGGCGCCAGCGGCAGGCGGTTGTCGGACAGGATCGCGACCGCGCCGGTCGGGTTGAAGATGTCCTGGACGCGGGTGTGGACGTAGCCGCCCGAGACCGACAGCGAGAGGCCGCGCGTCGGCGTGGCGGTCACTTCCACTTCGCCGCCCCAGATCTTCGCATCGTTGTTGGTGATGACGTTGGTGATGCCGATCAGGCTGGTGTTCTGCATGTTCTGGTAGTCGTAGTAGAAAACCGCGCCGTTCACGCGCAGGGTCTTGCCCAGCAGGTCCGACTTCACGCCCAGTTCGAAGGCATTGTTGGTTTCCTCCTTGAAGGGGCGCAGCTCCGGCGCGGTGCCGGTGACGTTGCCGGTGATGAAGCCGCCGCTCTTCTGCCCGCGCTTGTAGCTGAGATAGACGAGCAGATCGTCGGTCGGCTTGTAGTTGAGCTGGAGGTTGGCATTGACGAGGCCCTTGCGGAACCGCGCGAGATTGCCGTTGTCGGCCACGGTGAGCCGGGTGAAGACGGCATCGGGCGAAGCGAAGATCTGTTCGCGCAGAGCCTCGTAGGCGCCGATCGACATCGGCAGCGGCGTATCGATCGGCAGCGAGGTGGTCGCCGCGTTCACGCTGTCCAGCCGCTTGTTGTCATGGGTGTAGCGAATGCCCGCAATGGCCGTCAGCTGCGGGGTCAGGTCGTATTCCGCCTGGCCGAAGAACGCGTAGCTGCTCAGCTTCTGCCCGTCGCGGAAGGCCTGTCCGTAAAGCGTGTTGCCGAAGGGCGTCACCGTCGGCCCGAAGAACAGCGGCGAGGCGGACGTGGTGAAGATCGACTGGTGCAGATAGTTGGCGCCCGCCGTAAGCCGCAGGGCGCCGGTGTCCCAGTTGACACGGCCTTCCGTGGTCCAGTGGCGCGAGCGCGCCTTGTTGGAGAAGTTGCAGAGCGGCAGCGGCGTGTGGTCGCAGTCCTCGATGCTGTACTTCTTCGATTGCAGCCAGCCGCCCAGCACGGTGACGTTGACACCGCCGCCCGCATCGTAGTTCAGCGTGGCGAGATAGTGCTGCATCTTGCTTTGCAGCTCGTTGCTGCCGTCGGCATTGGTCACGTCCCTGGCGCCGGCGCCGATATTGGCCTGGTTCTGGCCGAAGGCGTCGGTCGGGATCGCGTAAGTGCCGGGCAGTCCCGCGATCTGGCCGACCGGATAGGCCTTTTCGTTGCCGCCCGCGACCGGGCCCATCTTGCCGATTTCCGCCTTGAGCAGCAGCGAGAGGTTGTCGGTGGGCTGGAACAGCGCCTGGAGGCGGCCCGCGTAGAACTTGCCCGCGGCGCCCTTGCGCCAGTTGCTGGTCGGATTGATGTTGCGCAGATAGCCGTCGCTGTGGTCGGTCGAGAAGGCGCCGCGCAGCGCCAGGGTGTCGCTGACCGGCACGTTGAGGAAGCCTTCGGTGCGGATCGTGCCGCGCTCCGCCACGGTCACGGACATCCGGCCGCTGGTGCCGTCGAAGGTCGGGCGGTTGGTGTAGTAGTTGATGCTGCCCGCCGTCGCGTTGCGGCCCTGCACCGTGCCCTGCGGCCCGCGCGCCACTTCGGTGCGGGCGATGTCGAAGCTCAGGAAGTCCGCCTGCCCCGCGCCGATCATGTAGAATTCGTCGACATAGGCGGTGGCGGTCGCCTCGGTGGTGTCCTGGAAGTCGGGCTGGCCCACGCCGCGAATGGTGATCTGGGTGTTGAAGCCGGGCGAGGCGTAAGAGCGAACGATCTCGATGTTCGGCGTGAAATTGGCGACGTCGAGCGCGGTCGTTACGCCCAGTTCGCGCATCTGGTCTCCTGACATGGCGCTGATCGAGGCGCCGACGTTCTGCAACTTTTCCTCGCGGCGGTTGGCGGTGACGACGATGTCCTGAATGCCGACTTGTTCGTTCTGTGGCGGCGCGGGCGGTTGGGCTTCCGATTGGGCTAGCGCCGCAACCGGGCTGGTGAGCGCGAGCGCGGCCACTGCGGTACGATAGATCGCTTTCATGATCCTCCTCCTCGATGATGTTTTTTATGTCGTGCCGGGATAGCGCTCCGCGGCGGGCGGGGTCGATTGACGGAAACCCGTCTGCCTGTTCAGCGCCGGCCGTTCAGCGCCGGACTGCGCTCTCCGCACCGGCGAGATGGCTCTCCCCGCCCAGCAGTCTGGTGAAGTTGGGCTGGCCGGTATGGGCGGTCATGCCGCCGTCGACGACGAGATTGTGGCCGTTCACGTAGGAGGCGTCGTCCGAGGCGAGAAAGGCAATGGCCCCCGCGATTTCAGAGGGCTCGGCGGGCCGCTTCATGGCCAATACCGGCTCGTAGGCGGCCATGACGACCGGATTGCCGGTAAGCCCGGTGGCGAGCGGCGTGGCGGTGAGGCCCGGGCTGACGGCATTGACGCGGATCTCGGGGGCATGATCGATGGCCATGGCGCGAGTGAGGTTGATGACGGCAGCCTTGGCGGCATTGTAGGCGGCAAAACCGTAGTCCGCCGCGATCCCCGAAGCCGAGGCGATGTTGACGATGGAGCCGCCGACCCGCGACAAGTGGGGGATTGCCTGCCGACTCGCCCAGAACACCGCTTCCACGTCGATGCTCATCACCTGCCGCCAGTGGTCGAGATCGATCTCCGTTACTCGCCCGAAGGAACCCATGCCCGCGTTGTTGACCAGCGTGTCGATCCGTCCGAAGCGGTCCAGCGCGGCGTCGATCATCCGGTCGATCGCGGCGGGGTCGAGCATGTCGACCTCGACCGCGAGATGCTTCTCGCCGCCGATATCGCCGACGATCCGTTCCAGTGCATCGGGACGGATATCGGCGACGACCACCGAGGCGCCCTCGCCGGCGAAACGGCGCACGGCGGCCTCGCCTATGCCCGATGCGCCGCCCGTGACGATGACCACCTTGTTCGCAAATCGCATGCCTCTACGCTCCTGCCAGTCTCTGTCCGCGCAGGATGGAACAGAGCGGGCGCGGTGCGCGACTGACGGAAACCCGTCAGGAGCAGGACGGAAACCTTTCCCTCAGGCGCGGGGATCGAAACCCCTCGCAAGGATGTCCACGAGCATCTGCGCGATCGCCGCGGCGGGCAGTTCGCCCTCGGGATCGTGCCAGCGGGCAGGCCAGTTGAGCGCGCCTGCCATGGCGAAAGCCGCCATCTTCACATCGACGGGCGCGATCGAGCCGTCAGCCACGGCCTGTTCGATCATGGCGCGCAGGGCACTGTCGATCTGGCGCTTGAGTTCGCGGTAGCGCGGCATGCTCTCGGGCGAGAGCGCCTCTGCGCCGGTGCGGATCACGCAGCGCCCGAAATCGTCCATGTTCACTTCGGCATAGCGGCGCAGGAAGCGGGTCAGCCGATGGCGACCGTTCCCCGGCTCGCTGCGCGCCTGATCCGCCGCTTCCAGCAATTGCTGGAGGCCGATGGTGACGCATTCCAGCAGCACCTGATCCTTGTTGGCCAGGTAGTGATAGATCGTCCGCTTCGAGATGCCGAGGCTGGCGGCGACGTCGTCCAGCGAGGTCGCGTGAAACCCCCGTTCGTTGAACATGCGCACCGCTGCCCGCAGCACGGCATCCCGCTTGGCAGCGCGCTCCGCTTCCTTCTGGGCGGGCGTTCGAAAGGGTGACGGCGACGGCATGGGCATCCTCTTTTCTTCGCCGGGAGCGTTGACAGGAAACTCGGGAAGACGCAATACACTCGTGAGTGCATAAACGCACCTGTAAGTTTTTGGCCTGTAAGTTTTTGGAGAGTCTTGCATGGATATCAGCGGAGTCGCTGCGATCGTGACCGGCGGAGCATCGGGACTCGGTGCGGGCACTGCCCGCCGTCTCGCCGCCAAAGGCGCGAAAGTGACCATTTTCGACCTCAATCCGGAACTGGGCGAAGCCACCGCACGCGCAATCGGCGGGCACTTCGCGGCGGTCGACGTCACCGACGAAGCTGCCGTCGAAGCCGCGCTGGAAGAGGCCGAAGGCCTGCACGGCAAGGCCCGCATCCTGGTCAACTGCGCCGGGATCGGCCCGCCAGCCAAAGTGATCGACCGAGAGGGCAACGCCCTTCCGCTGGCCGACTTTTCCAGGATCGTCTCGATCAACCTGATCGGCAGCTTCAACGTCCTCTCCAAGTTCGCGGCCCGGCTGCACGATGCCGAGCCGGTGGGCGAGGAGCGTGGAGTGATCGTCAACACCGCCTCGGTCGCCGCCTATGACGGCCAGATCGGGCAAGCGGCCTACTCCGCGTCGAAGGGCGGGATCGTCGGCATGACGCTTCCCGTGGCGCGGGAGTTCGCCCGCTACGGCATCCGCGTGATGACGATCGCGCCGGGCATCTTCTGGACCCCGCTGCTGGCGACCCTGCCGCAGGAGGCGCAGGATTCGCTGGGCAAGCAGGTGCCCTTCCCAAGCCGCCTCGGACAGCCCGACGAATATGCGCAGCTGGTGGAGAGCATCGTCACCAACCCGATGCTCAACGGCGAGACTATCCGCCTCGACGGCGCGATCCGGATGGCACCGAAGTGAGGAGCGCCCAAATGGGACATTCGGAAGGTGCCGGTCCCGAACTGACCGCCGAGATCGCCGCGAAAGTCGAGGCCTTCGTGCGCGAGGTCGTCGTTCCTTACGAGAAGGACCCGCGCCGCGATCACCACGATTGCCCGAGCGAGGAACTTGTCGCCGAACTCAAGGACAAGGCCCGCGCCGCGGGCGTGCTGACGCCGCATATCCTGGCGGACGGACGCCATCTGACGCAGCGCGAGACCGCGGTGGTGCTGCGTGCCTCGGGCCTGTCGCCGCTCGGGCCGCTGGCGGTCAATACCGCCGCGCCGGACGAGGGCAACATGTACCTGCTCGGTAAAGTCGGCAGCCCGGCCATCAAGGAGCGCTTCCTGAAGCCGCTGGTGGAAGGACGCGGACGTTCGGCTTTCTTCATGACCGAACCGGCGGCCGAAAACGGTGCCGGTTCCGATCCCTCGATGATGCTGACCACTTGCCGTCTCGACGGCAATCACTGGGTCGTGAACGGAAAGAAGGCGTTCATCACCGGCGCCGACGGCGCGAAAATGGGCATCGTCATGGCAAAGTCCGATGACGGCGCCTGCATGTTCCTGGTCGACCTGCCCGACCCGGCGATCCGCATCGAGCATGTGCCCAATACCATCGATTCCTCGATGCCCGGTGGCCATGCCGTCGTCACCATCGACAACCTGCGGGTGCCTGCCGACCAGATGCTGGGCCAGTCGGGCGAGGGATTCCGCTATGCGCAAGTGCGGCTCGCCCCGGCGCGGCTTTCGCACTGCATGCGCTGGCTAGGGGCCTGTATCCGCGCCAACGAGATCGCCACCGACTACGCCAACCGCCGCATGGCCTTCGGCAAGACGCTGATCGACCACGAAGGCGTCGGCTTCATGCTGGCCGACAACCTGATCGACCTCAAGCAAAGCGAACTCATCATCGACTGGTGCGCGGGCGTGCTGGATGCCGGCGAAGCGGGCGGCGCGGAAAGCTCGATGGCCAAGGTCGCGGTGTCCGAGGCACTGATGCGGGTGGCGGATCGCTGCGTGCAGGTGATGGGCGGATCGGGCGTGACCGGCGACACCATCGTCGAGCAGGTGTTCCGCGAAATCCGCGCCTTCCGCATCTACGACGGCCCTACCGAAGTCCACAAGTGGAGCCTCGCCAAGAAGATCAAGCGCGACTGGAGGGCGGCTCATGAGCAGCACTGACGCTGCCGCCAATGCCGGTACCGGCGCCGTGCGCGAGGGCTACGCCTTCGACGAGGCCCGGCTGGCGGCGTGGATGGAGGCCCATGTCGAGGGCTTTGCCGGGCCGCTCACGGTCGAGCAGTTCAAGGGCGGGCAGTCCAACCCGACCTACAAGCTGGTGACGCCGGGCCGGTCCTATGTCCTGCGGCGCAAGCCGCCGGGGCAGGTGCTGAAAGGCGCCCATGCGGTGGAGCGCGAAGCCCGCGTGCTCTTGGCGCTGGGCAGCACCGGCTTCCCGGTGGCGCATGTCCACGGCCTGTGCCTGGACGAAGGCGTGATCGGCAGCTGGTTCTACGTGATGGCGATGGTCGAAGGTCGCATCTTCTGGGACGCGACTTTCCCCGACGTTCCGCATGATGAGCGCGCAGCCTACTTCGCCGCGATGAACGAAACGATCGCGGCGCTGCACCGGATCGAGCCGGAAGCCATCGGTCTTGGCGACTATGGCCGCCCCGGCAATTACTTCGAGCGCCAGATCGCCCGCTGGTCGAAGCAATACCTCGAAGACACCGAGGCGGGCCGCGACCCCGGCATGGACCGGCTGATTGAATGGCTTCCCACCGCAATCCCCGCGGGCGACGAGACGCGCATCGTCCACGGCGATTTCCGCTGCGACAACATGATCTTCCATCCCACCGAACCCCGCATCCTGGCGGTGCTGGACTGGGAACTGTCGACGCTGGGCCATCCGCTGGCGGACTTCGCCTATCACGCGATGATGTTCCGCATGCCGCCCGATATCGTCGCGGGTCTGGGCGGCGCGGATATCGCCGCGCTCGGTATCCCGACGGAGGCCGAATATCGCGATGCCTATTGCCGCAATGTCGGGCGGCCGCCGATCTCGGAGCCGGACTATGCGTTCTGCATAGCCTTCAACTTCTTCCGGCTGGCGGCGATCTTCCACGGCATCAAGGGGCGCGTGATCCGGGGCACCGCCGCCTCCGAACACGCCCGCGAACGCGCCGCCAGCCTGCCGCGCATCATTGCGCTGGCGGTAGAAAGCATGGAGGCCTGCCGGTGAGCACAGCACCCGTCCTTTTCGATGTGACCGGGGGCATCGCCCGCGTCACGCTCAACCGGCCCGAGGCGGGCAACGCCATCGACCTCGCCATGGCCCGCGCGCTGGCCGAGATCGCCATCCGCTGCGAGACGGACGCCAGTATCCGCTGCGTGGTACTGACCGGCGCCGGACGGCTGTTCTGTGCAGGCGGCGATGTTTCCCTGTTCAAGTCCTCGGGCGATCATGTCGATGCGCTGCTGAGCGAGCTTGCGGGCACGCTGCACATGGCGCTCACCCGTTTTGCGCGCATGGCCAAGCCGCTGCTGGTGCTGGTCAACGGCCCGGCCGCAGGCGCCGGTCTCAGCCTCGCGATCGGTGGCGACGTGGTGCTCTGCGCGCGTTCAGCTCATTTTACCGCCGCGTATGGGACACTCGGCCTGACGCCCGACGGCGGCATGAGCTGGTGGCTGCCGCGCCTCGTGGGGCTGCGCAAGGCGCAGGAAATCATCCTCACCAATCGCCGCATCAAAGCGGACGAAGCCGAAGCCATCGCCATGGTCACCCGCACCGTCGATGACGAAGCGCTGGCAAGCGAAGGCAGCGCGCTCGCCGTCCGCCTCGCCGAGGCGGCCGTCGGTGCCCTCGGCGCGGCGCGGACGCTGCTGCGCCAGAGCCTGGAAACGAGCCTCGAAGCACAACTGGAGCGCGAAGTCGCCGCGATCACCCGTTCGGGTGCCGCCCCCGAATGCCGCGAGGGCCTTGCCGCCTACTTCGAAAAGCGGCCCGCGAATTTCAAGGGAGTCTGAATAATGGCCGAAGCCTATATCGTCGAAGCCGTCCGCACTGCGGGTGGACGCCGGAACGGCAGGCTCGCGGGATGGCACCCTGCCGATATGGCAGGCGAAGTGCTGAACGCGCTGGTGGACCGCTCCGGCATCGACCCGGCGGTGGTTGAGGATGTCATCCTTGGCTGCGTGACCCAGGCGGGCGAGCAGGCCTTCGCTTTCGCGCGCAATGCGGTGCTGGCCTCCAAGTTGCCGGTCAGCGTGCCCGCCGTCACGATCGACCGGCAGTGCGGTTCCTCGCAGCAATCGGTGCAGTTCGCCGCGCAGGCGGTCATGTCCGGCATGCAAGACGTGGTGATCGCGGCGGGCGCGGAGAGCATGACGCGCGTGCCGATGTTCTCCAACATCGCCTACCACGCGAAAGAAGGCGTGGGCGTCGGACCGTTCAGCCCGCGCATCCAGCAGCGTTTCGGGGTGGAGAGCTTCAGCCAGTTCGGCGGCGCCGAGATGATCGCGGCCAAGTACGGCTTCGACCGCGAGACGCTTGACCGCTTCGCGCTGGAAAGCCACCGCCGCGCCGCTGCCGCCACGAAAGCCGGTGCATTCGAGCGCGAGATCGTGCCGCTGGATGTGGACGGCGTGCCCCATGTCACCGACGAGGGCATCCGCCATGACGCAACGCTGGAAAGCATCGGCTCGGTCAAGCTGTTGCAGGAAGGCGGGGTGATCTCTGCAGCCAACGCCAGCCAGATCTGCGACGGCGCCTCGGGCGCGCTGGTGGTGTCGGAGCGGGCGCTCAAGGACTATGGCCTCACCCCCATCGCGCGGATCGTCGACATGGTGGTGACGGCAGGCGACCCCGTCGTCATGCTGGAAGAGCCGATCCCGGCCACCGCAAAGGCCCTGAAGCGCGCCGGGATGCGGATCGAGGATATCGACCTCTACGAAGTGAACGAGGCCTTCGCGCCGGTGCCGCTGGCCTGGCTGCAGGCGCTCGGCGGCGATCCCGCCAGGCTCAACGTCAACGGCGGCGCCATCGCACTCGGTCATCCGCTGGGCGCGAGCGGGACCAAGCTGATGGCGACGCTGATCCACGCCCTGAAGGCGCGCGGCAAGCGCTATGGTCTCCAGACCATGTGCGAGGGCGGCGGCATCGCCAACGTCACCATTCTGGAGGCGCTGTGATGGGCCTGCGCACGCGCTTCACCGAGCTTGTCGGCATCGAGCATCCCGTGGTGCAGGGCGGCATGATGTGGGTCGGCCGAGCCGAACTCGCGGCGGCGGTTTCCAACGCGGGCGGTCTGGGCATCCTGACCGCCCTCACCCAGCCCACGCCGGACGAACTGCGCCGCGAGATCGACCGCTGCCGGACAATGACCGACAAGCCCTTCGGCGTGAACCTGACGATCCTGCCCTCGGTCTCGCCGCCGCCTTACGCGGAATACCGCAGGGCCATCATCGACAGCGGCGTCACGATCGTCGAGACGGCAGGTCACCGTCCGCAGGAGCATGTCGAGGATTTCAAGGCCCACGGCGTGACCGTGATCCACAAGTGCACGGCCGTGCGCCATGCCCTCTCCGCCGAGCGGATGGGCGTGGACGCGATCTCGATCGACGGCTTCGAATGCGCGGGCCATCCGGGCGAGGACGATATTCCCGGCCTGATCCTGATCCCGGCAGCGGCGGACAAGCTGACGATCCCGATGATCGCCAGCGGCGGCTTCGGCGACGGACGCGGCCTTGCCGCGGCGCTGGCACTGGGGGCGGAAGGGATCAACATGGGCACCCGCTTCTGCGCCACGGTGGAAGCGCCGATCCATCAGCGGGTGAAGCAGTTCATCGTCGAGAACGACGAGCGCGGCACCAACCTGATCTTCCGCAAATTCCACAATACCGGCCGTGTCGCGAAGAACAGCGTCTCCGATCGGGTGGTCGAGATATCGACGCGCGACGGCGCGGTGTTCGAGGACATCCGCCCGCTGGTCTCGGGCGCAAAGGGCCGGACCGCCCTGGAAACGGGGGACCTCGATGCCGGGCTCGTCTGGGCCGGGCAGGTCCAGGGCCTGATCCACGACATTCCGACATGTGCCGATCTCGTAAACCGGATCGTGCGCGAGGCGCAGGACATCATCGCCACGCGGCTCGCGGGCATGATGGCAGACGAGGTGGCTGCATGAGCGAATACGTAACGGTGGTCCGCGAAGGACCGTTGACGATCCTTACCATCAATCGCCCGGAGGCTAGCAATGCCCTGAACGAAGGCGCCCAATTCGCGATGGAGGCGGCCTTCGACGCTTTTGCGGCGGACGACAATCAGTGGGTCGCCATCGTCACGGGCGCTGGCTCAAAGGCGTTTTGCGCCGGGCACGATCTCAAGCAGCAGGCTGCAGGCGGCGGGCTGGTCACACCGCCGTCCGGCTTCGGCGGCCTGACTGCGCGCAAGGACTTGAACAAGCCCGTCATCGCCGCCGTCAATGGCGTGGCGATGGGCGGTGGTTTCGAACTGGCGCTGGCCTGCGATATCGTGGTCGCCTCTACCCAGGCGGCCTTCGCGCTGCCGGAAGTACGCGTGGGCATCGCGGCACTGGCGGGCGGTATCCAGACGCTGCCGCAAGTCATCGGCCAAAAGCATGCAATGGGCATGCTGCTGACCGGACGCCGCGTATCGGCAGCCGAAGGCCATTCCCTCGGCTTCGTCAACGAAGTGACCGAAGGGGACGTGCTTGAAGCTGCGCGCCGATGGGCGGCCGAAATTCTTGCGGCCAGCCCGATGTCGGTGCGGGCGACCAAGGAGGCGGTAGCGCGTGGTCTGTTTACCCCGCTCGATCAGGCCATGATCGAACAGTGGGATTATCCCGCCATGAAAGCTATGCTGGCCTCAGAGGATTATGTCGAGGGGCCGGTGGCCTTCGCAGAGAAGCGTCTGCCGCAGTGGAAAGGCCGATAGGCCGCCTGCATTTCATCCCAATCCACTGGAGATCGTGCCATTCTTTCCGATACCCAGATCGCGGTCCGCGACATGGTCCGCAAATTCGCGCAAGAGCGCATCCGTCCCCTGAGCCACCGCTTCGAGCAGGAGGGTGGCTACGAGCCGTGGGTCTTCGAGAGCATCGCCGAACTCGGCCTGCTGGGCATGGTGGCACCGGAAGAGTTCGGCGGTGCGGAGAGCGACTACGTTTCCTATGCCCTGGCCCTGATCGAGATCGCGGCGGCCGATGGTGCCCTCTCGACCATCGTATCGATCCAGAACTCGATCATGGTCGCAGGCCTGCTGAAGGACGGAACCGAAGCACAGAAAGCCAAGTTCCTGCCCAACCTGATCGCCGGCCGCTGTATCGGCGCCTTCGCGCTCACCGAAACCGACGCTGGCTCCGATGCCTCCGCGATCCGCACGCGGGCGGCCAGGGTGGACGGAGGCTGGAGGCTGGACGGCGCGAAACAGTTCATCACCTCCGGCAGGATCGCCGGTCTTGCCATGGTCATCGCCGTAACCGATCCAGATGCCGGAAAGAAAGGCATGACGGCGTTTCTCGTCCCCACCGACCGGGATGGCTATATCGTCGAGAAGGTAGAGCACAAACTCGGCCAGGGCGCCTCGGATACGTGTGCGCTGCGCTTCGAGAACCTTTTCATCGAGGATGACCTGGTGCTGGGCGAGGTCGGTCAGGGCTACCGTATCGCCCTTGCCAATCTGGAAACCGGCCGGATCGGCATCGCCGCGCAATGTATCGGCATGGCGCAAACCGCACTCGAAATCGCCGTTGCCTATGCGAAGGATCGGGTTTCGATGGGCCGCCCGATCATCGAGCATCAGGCTGTCGGGTTCAGGCTCGCGGATCTTGCGACGAGGCTGGAAGCTGCGCGCCAGCTGGTGCTCTCTGCGGCAGCGCTGCGCGACGTCGGCGGTGCCGCTCTTACCCAAGCATCGATGGCCAAACTCTTCGCTTCCGAAACCGCCGAAGTTGTAGTTTCCGGAGCAATCCAAACCCTTGGCGGATATGGATACCTTGAAGAATTCGGCGTGGCGAAGATCTACCGCGACGTTCGTGTCTGCCAGATTTACGAAGGTACGTCTGATATACAACGCATGGTCATTTCACGCACGCTTTGAAGCCAGCCGCATATCGACAAGCAGCCGGTCACTTCTAGCTCATCACGGTAACTGCTAGTAACGGAACCAGAAGATTGCTGCATCTTGGGGCTTCTGTTAGCCCAAAGCCCTGATATGCTTATAGGATGGCGGGGGCGCGATGTTCGGTAAGCTGTTTGGTAAGAAAAAAGATGTGCGTGAAGATGAAGCTTTGAACCGCACCGGGATTGCCGGAGGCCAGTTTTCTTAAATTAGGCAGCCAGTGGG
>NZ_DAISLT010000063.1:0-23000 GCF_036820275.1 Novosphingobium sp. | reverse complement strand
TCTCGAGGAGCATGTTGCCCGTCATGTCTTGGCGACCGCTGCTAAACCAGGTGGTTCGCTGCGGTGAGAGGCCCTCTAGGACCCGCTCACGATTCGGTCAAACACTAATTTCAAAAAAACGACATTTTCAGAAAAATGGCGGTTTTCCGTAGGTTCGGCCTTCTTCGGCCGAACGGCCCCGCTTTCCGGGCGGGGCCGTATCGTTCCGCTTCACCCCCGGAATCGCGCTTCCGAAAGATCGAGTTCGCGAGTCAGCTTGCGGATGGTCTCGCTGCCGGCACTGCGGCTCCGGATGAGTTCGCCAAGCGCCGCCCGCTCGGCCTTGAGACCGACGAGGCGGAAATCGCGGAACAGGCGCTCCTGCTCGCGAGCGGCATCGCGTTCGCCTTCGCTGAGACCTTCGATCCTCTCGCGGTAGAGGTCCATTACCCGACCGCCCGCCGCCGCATAGCGATCGGCATCGCCATGACTTTCGGCAAGACGGTGCTGGTGGCGTTCGATGGCCTTGATCGCCGCTTCTGCGGTAGCGACGCGGGCAGCGTCTTCCTCGGCCTGCTTGGAAGGCTCACCCGGCATCGTGAGATTCTTGAGCAACACCGGCAAGGCAATGCTGGCGAGGAGCAGCGAGACGATGATGACGCCCGCAGCCAGGAAGATGGCCAGATCGCGCGCCGGGAACGGCGTCCCGTCATTGAGCACGAGCGGCAGGGTGAGCACACCCGCTAGGGTGATCGCGCCGCGCACACCGGCAAACGACATCGCCGCGACGAGCCGCCAGTTCGGCGTGGCAACCGCCGCCGCTACGTTATTGCCTCCGCTCGCCTGACGCTTGCGCAGGATCGTGAACTTGAGCGAGAGCCACACCCAGGCGAAGCGCAGGGCAGCAAGGCCGATGACGATGGCGACGACATAGAGCGCCAGCCAGCCGGGCTGGGTATGGCCGGTGACGGCCACGGTCCGCTTCGCCCCGGCAAGGATTGCGGGAAGCTGCTCGCCCAGCAGCACGAAGATGATGCCGTTGAGCGTGAACTGGATCGTGTCCCACACCGAGTTGCGACGCATGCGGGTGACGGCCATCGCCTCGCGCGAGATTTCGGCGAAGGTCATGGTCACGCCTGCGCTGACCGCGGCGAGGATGCCCGAGGCATGGAAGTGCTCGGCCAGCATGTAGGAGCCGAACGGGATCAGCAGGCTGACGAGGATCTGCGAACCGGTATCCTCGCCCCAGCGGCGCGTGACCCAGGCCTTGGCGCGCGAGACGACGATCGTCACCGCGACGCCGATGACAAGACCCGCTCCGGCCACCCAGAGGAAGTTGAGCGCGGCGCCCCCGGCGGAGAACGTGCCGGTCAGCGCCGCCGCCACGGCAAAGCGCAGGCAGACGAGGCCCGAGGCGTCGTTGAGCAGGGATTCGCCTTCGAGGATATGCATCATGCGCTTGGGGATCGGCACGCGGGCGGCGATGGCCGAAACCGCGATCGGGTCGGTCGGCGAAACGACGGCGGCCAGCGCGAAAGCCACGGCCAGCGGCATGGCCGGAATCATCCAGTGGATGAACAGGCCCATGCCGATCACGGTCGTCAGCACCAGCCCCAGGGCCAGTTCGACGACGGTGGAGACGTCCTTGAACAATTCGTCCTTGGGAATGCGCCATCCGTCGAGAAACAGCAGCGGCGGCAGGAAGAGCAGCAGGAACAGTTCGGGATCGAGCGATACGCTATAAGAAGTCGAGAGACCGATCACGCAGCCCAGCAGGATCTGCACGAGTGGTGTCGGCACCGACCAGGGGAGCATGCGCGATACCGCTCCGCTCACCACGACCGCCAGCAAAAGAAAAAGTACGACCGAAACTGACTCCAAACCTTGGCTCCTTCCATAATTCTCAGGCGAATTTCGCGGGGACCATGGCGGCTGAGGGCAAAGATTGCAAATCCTGCACCCGTATTTCCTGACCTGATCGGCCGCGGGCAACCGTTTGATACATTTTCTATCAGGCCCGCGTCGGGGCTTGCGCCGTTCGGGGGAGCAATGGAAGATGCACATAAGGCACGGCACCCGTGCCGTTCGGATGAAAGCGAGAAGTGACGAAGACCGCCTTGATCATCCGGCACGTTCCTTATGAAGGCGTCGCCGGCTACCGCATGCCGATCGAAGCGGCCGGATACGATGTCGACCGGATCGACGTGACCGATCCCGCCTTTTCCTCGCTCGACCTCTGCGAGCCGGACCTGCTCATCATGATGGGCGGCCCCATGGGCATCTACGAGCAGGACAAGCACCCTTGGATCGCCTGCCAGATGCGGCGTCTCGCCCGGCGCCTGGAGGCGGAACGACCGACGCTTGGCGTGTGCTTCGGCGCACAGATGATTGCGGCGGCGATGGGCGCCGAAGTCTATGCCGGACCGCACAAGGAAGTGGGTTTTCACAGCGTCTCGGTCCATGACCACGCCCTCGACGGGCCGCTGCGGCACATTGCGGGTGTGCCGGTGCTGCACTGGCACGGCGACACTTTCACCCAGCCTGCGAATGTCGAGCTTCTGGCGTCGAGCCACCTCTACGCGCACCAGGCCTTCCGTCGCGGCAGCAATATCCTGGCCTTGCAGTTCCATGCCGAAATGGGCCTCGATCCACGCTTCGATGCCTGGATCGAGCAATGGCCGGAATCGGTGGTCGAAGCGGGGGGCGACGAGGCATCCCTGCGCGCAGCCCACGACAGTCTGGGACCCGGCGCCGTGGCGGCGGGACAGGCGATGATTGCGGAGTGGCTTACCGGGCTGCGCTGAAGCGCTGCTCCTTCAGACTTTGGTGGCCTTCTTCTCCAGCAACATGCGCCGGACTTCCCGACCACGCGCTGCCGCACCGCTGTGTTCGAACAGGCCGAAAGGCGGATCGATCAGCCATGAGGTGAGAGTGAAGGCGGTCTCCGTGCCGGGACGGCGCAACTGCGCGCGTCGGCGCCACGCCTGGAAGGCCACTCTCCAGCCGCGGCGATCGCCGGCGATCCGCACCCCGAGCCATTCCGCCAGCGTATCGAGCTGCACCGCGAGCGCACGCCGGGCGCGGGCTTGCGGGAACAGCGCAGCCAGCGCCGCACCGTCGATCCCGCCTTCATCCCGGGCAATCGCCGCAAGATCGACGAGGTGGCGCAGGTCGATCCGGCCGCGCCAGTAGTCGCCTTCCTGCAACTGGTCATGCAGCACGAAGAGCGCGGCCAGCGCCGCCGGCGAGGGCATTGCCGCCCTCGCCTCGCCTATCGCGAAAGGACGGCAAGAGGCCGCCAGCCAGGCCGCGTCACGCCCGCGGCCCACCCGTTTCAGGCGGTAGTGGAGGTCGAGGCCGCCTGCATCGCGTTCCCGGCCGAGATTGACGCCCTGTCCGTCGTCATGCGTTGAGGAGAAACGGCCGTAGCCGATGCGCTCCAGCGCCGCGATCGCCTCCGCGCCCTCCTCTTCGCGAACCATCAGGTCGAGATCGGTGAGCAGGCGATCGGCGCAGTCCGGTCCGCGCCGGGCAAGCAGAGCGGCGCCCTTGAGCAGGATCGGCTTGATCCCCGCAGCATTGCAGGCGGCAACGGCCTCGGCAAGCTGAGCGTGCATCAGGCGGTTGCGGATGGCCGTACGCTCGGCAATGACCTGAAGCAGACCGGCGACTTCCGATGGGATTTCCGCCTCGGACGCCAGCGCGGCCGCCAGAGCCGGGGTCACGAGCGTCCGATTGGCCAGGCCGAGCACCGCTTCCCAGTCGATCGCAGGCGGGACATGGCCTTTCAGGCACTGGCACAAGTCCGAGAGTACCCCGGCCCCGCTAGGCAAGAAGAGCCTCGACGACAGGCAGCGCCTGCCCGGCTTCAGCATAATGGAGTGTGCAGGTGCGGGCGCCGTCGACCATGCGCGCCAGGGCGCGCATCTGGGCCGCCGTGCACCGCCCGCCGCGCACGAAGCCTTCCTCCAGCAGGCGGCCGAGGCAATCGACCGGGGATTGCGCGACCAGTTGCGCCCCTGCACCGTCCTCGCGGCGCAAGTCGACGATCGCGGCGATCCGCCGCCAGCCCGGCGCGGCAGGCGAGGGCAGCGGGGCATAGCGCAGCCACTGTCCGTCGGCGCGAAGGATCGGGGCAATATCCGCGAAGCCGGGAACGACTTCGGCGAGACGGTCCCAACTTCCGCGCTTGATCGTCAGCGGCAGCGGCAGGCCCATGGCCAGGCCGGTGCGGGGATCGAACAGGACGATATCGTCTCCGGCGAGACGAAGGGGGCCGGGCGAGACCGCGGCCAGCGTCGCCAGCGTGGATTTTCCCGCGCCCGGCGCACCGATCAGCAGGATCGTCGCATCGCCCCCGGCGTCCGGAAAGGTCAGCGAGGCGGCATGGAGAGCGATGTAGTCTGCCTGCTCCAGCGCGAGATCGACCACCATGCCGCGCAGCGCGGGCGCCGCGCCCTCGCGCGCCGCCAACGTACCGGCACGGTCGTCGAAAATGCCGACGAGGTCGTTGGCCCCGCCGAGTTCCGCTGCGATCACGCGGGCATCGAAAGCCTGCTGCTGCGGCAGATGGGCATAAGGCGCGGCGAGTTCGCGGCCCCACCTGCCCTCTGGAAAGGCGATCGCGATATCCCGTTCGCCCGCGCGCAGAACGACGCTGCGCCGTTCGGGGGACAGGGAAGCATCGGCAGAGGCTGAAATGACGCGCTGCGCGCTCCAGTCCACCAGCAGGGCATCGACCTGCTCGGCCGAGAGGCCGAGAGTGCCACCCAGCTCCCGGCGCAGATCGGCAAGGCCGATGCCGTCGGCGAGGAGCGCGACGAGCATACCGGCCGAGCCGTTCAGCGCGTTCAGGCGCTGGGTGGCCTCGACGAAAAGGACCGGGCGGTCATCGATGACCAGCGGGAGGACGCCGGAGGCGAGGTGCAGGATCGGCGCATCCGCATCCGATCTTCGGTCCGTGGAAGAATCCTCGGGCACTTCCCTATCCGGCAAATCCGTTCCGCATGCTCCCTCTCCAGATACAAAGCCGCCGTGCATCGCGGCTCCCTCCCCCGGTTCGCCTCAGCCCCCACGCGACGTCGATAAAGCCAATGACGGTCAGCGCCGATCGCGTCTGTCGCCGTCCCTCGGCTTTCCGCCGCCGTCGCCCTTGGGAAGGCTGGCCTCCGGGCTTACCGCGCCCGCATGGCTATCGCCGCCGCTCGGGACGCCGGTATCCTTGGGGCCCGACACGGCGCCGCCGCCATCCTTGACGCTGCCACCATCGCCGGTGGAACCGCCGCTGCCGGAACCACCGCCCGGCGTACCGCCCGAGCCGGTGCCGCCGCCCGAACCGCCGGAAGACCCACCTCCGCCACCGCCGCCGCCGCCCGACTTCGCAATCGCAGGCGAACTGAGCGACGTGGACAGGAGCATCGTCATCGCGGGCGGAACGAGAAGCGAATACTTCCCGCAGGCAGCCAGGAAAGATCGTCGGTCGTTGTGGCCAAGTTCGGCCAGCTGTTCTTCTGGAAGCTTCATGAGTTCGACTCCTCGCCAAGTCAGCCGAGGGTACATGACGCAGACTGGCCGGAAACCGGGAATGTGACAGTTTCTTGCACGGCTATCCCGATGCCACGACGGCCGGGATCAAATGGACCACGGCCCTACCCCCAATGCGCCGCTTACAGGCTACCTACGGTTTAGCGTGTGCGGTGCTTCAGCCCATGCGGGCTCCGCCTGAACTGAATCCCCACACACCCTAGAGCAGGGGACTGACGAGGCGTGCACCGTTCTCGACAAGGCGCCTTGCCCGCGATCGGGCGCGCCATTCCGCCAGCAGCAGTTCGTCGCTTCCAGCGATATAGCCCTGCTGGATTCGCGCCAGTTCGTCGATCGCCGGAGGATCCAGCAGCAGCAGGCTGACTTCCTCGTTGAGCTGGAAGGAGCGCACGTCGACATTGCTGGAGCCGACGATGCCGAGGCTGTCGTCGATCCGCACCGCCTTGGCGTGGAGCAGATAGCCGCGATAGCGGTGGATGCGCACGCCATGCGCGAGCAGTTCGTCGTAATAGGACGCCTGGGCAAGGTTCACGAGAAGCTGGTCGACCACTTCGGATACGATGACATGGACTTCCACCCCGCGCAGGACGGCGGTTATCAGTGCGCCGAGCAGCCCCTCGTCGGGAATGAAATAGGGCGTGACCAGCACGACTTCCCGCTCGGCGCGGGCGACCTGCCAGGTCAGCAGGGTCAGGAACCCTTCCAGCGGGTAGTTCGCGCCGCTGGGCAGCACTTGCAGGGTCGAGTTTCCGCCGGGCGGCGGCAGGGCGACGGCCGGTTCGAGCATCTCCTCGGTCTCCAGGAACCAGTCGGAGACGAAGATCGCCGACATCGCCGCGACCACCGGCCCCGTAACCCGCGCCACCAGTTCGCGATTGGTCACGCCGGGCCGGAAATCCTTGGCGACGATGTTGAGGGATCCGGCATAGCCGATCCGCCCGTCGATCAGGAACAGCTTGCGGTGGTTGCGCATATCGCGCCGGGTGCGCCCCCGGATCAGGCGGAACGGCAGCATTCGCCGCACCCGCACGCCCTGCCCGCGCAGCGCCTGCAAGGTGCCCTTGAGCCAGCGGTAGGAACCGACCGGATCGACCAGCACATGGCAGGGAACCCCGCGCTCCACCGCCCGGCCGAGCGCGGCGATCACCCGCTGCGCCGTGGCATCATCGGCAAAGATGTAGGACAGCAGGCGGACATGCTCCTGCGCCGCGTCGATGTCGGCGATCAGGCGCGCGATCACCGTGTCGTAATCATCGATCAGTTCGATGGCATTGCCCGATGCGGCGGGAAAATGACCGAGGCGCCCGGCCAGTTCGACGACTTCGCCCGCATTCTCCGGTGCCGCCGGAGCCTCGCCCGCGATGCGGCCTGCGACATCCCCGAAAAAGCCGCGCAGGCTCTCGAACCGCTCGACCCGCCATGCCGGAAAGCGCGGACTGCCGATCGCGGCGAATAGCAGCAGCCCCGGCACCGGCAGGAAGAAGATCAGCAGCAGCCAGCTTGCCGCCGCTGCGGGCGTGCGCCGCAAGGGCACCACGGCCAGCATCGTCAGGCGGATGGCCCACTCGGCGATGTAGAAGGCTTCGCCGAGTGGAGGCAGCGTCATCATGCGGGGATTGTTGGGCAATCCGCGCAGGATGGCAAGCCTTCGATCTCAGGCGGGATAGGCCGCCGTCAGGGCCTTCAGCCGCGAAAGGATGTCCTCGGGCATCGGGAAGTCGTCGCGATGGTAGTCCCGGTGGCCCTTGCCCGCCTGTTCCACCAGATCGTCGTGCATGCTGCCCATCAGCCCGTTGATGGCGCTGAGGAAGCGCGACATGCGATAGCCCTGCTCGTCGGGTTCGAGGGTGCGCAGGGTATCGTAGAACGAGACCTGCCGGCTCACGACCTTGCGAATACTATGGAAACGGTGGCCGGTCAGCGAGCCTGTCGAGAGCCAGCCCCGCAGGCGGCGGAACTCCGCCTTGCGATAGGCGAGGAAGCCCGCCGCATCGTCCAGCTTCACGCCTTCGACCTCACGCTGCACCAAGGTCCAGACCGGCCAGAACAACAGGACGCGCAGCATCACTGCATAGCCGAGCACCGCCGCGCGCCGACGGTTGCGAAAAGCGTCCTGCAAGTGTCCCATGACCGCCACGGTCGAGCGGAACAGCAGCGGCGCCTTGTGGCTGGTTCCATAGAGCACGAGAGCAAAGCGCAAGTGCTTGTAGGCGGCGCGGATATGCTTGTAGCGCCTGCGGGCGTCCTGCGGCAGGTCTCCGGTCAGGAGCAGGGTGCCGACCAGCTCGCGCATGGCGGCCCGGCTCGCCCGGTCCCGCCAGAACTGGCGGCAGAGGTCGAGGCAGTGCTGCATGGCTTCGCGCGTGCAGTCCACCGGGATCGGATCGGGCAGGCTGACCACCGGATCGACCACATCGTCCATCTCGATCGCCTCGAACAGGGCGCCGAGCGTTTCCTGCGAATAAGTCATGCGGGGACCTCCTCAGCCATGATGTGTGAGAGGGTGCCCCGCGCCCGGTAAGCCCAGAGCGTCGGCATGAACATGAAGAGCGCCTTGAGGCAGACCCCCGCGACATAGGCCAGGCCCGCGCCGGTAATGCCGAAGAAGTGGATCAGCACGAAGAGCAGCACGGCATAGCCCGCTGCCGCCGTGCCCTCGGCCACCAGCGCCGAGCGTTGGCGCCCTGCCATGTAGAGCAGGGATTCGAGCGGGAAGCTGGCCATCGTCACGATCAGCGAAGCGGTCATGAGCTGGAGCAGGTCATAGGCCTCGACATAGCGCTTGCCGAAGACGAGGCCGATCACCGGCTCGCCGCCGAGGATCACCGCCAACAGGATCACAAAGCCGATGCCACCGGAAATCAGTGCGCTGCGGATCGCCAGCTGCCAGGGATGGCGGGTCGTGGGATCGAGACGCATGATCTCGGGATAGAAGCTGCGCGACATCAGATCGGCGGGCTTGCTGGCGGAATCGAAGAAGGTCGCGGCGATCTTGAACAGGCCCGCGCTCGTCGGCCCGAGCAGGGCACCGACGATCAGGTTGCTCACCGGCCCCCAGGCCGCCCAGATCGAGTGGGCGAAATTGGTGGTCCAGACGAAGTCCCAGGCGCCCGAAAGCCGCCGTCCGGGGCCGAACAGGCCGGGGCGCAGCGCCCCCCGGATGCCGCGGCGGCGCAGTTCCTGCACCGACATGAACCAGAGGCACAAGTCGCCGAGCAGGTCCGCGAGATACCAGGTCATCACGAAACCGGCGAAGCCGAACCCGCCGAAATAGGAGATCACGCCGCCGAGCGCGCGCAGCGCCGGCGTGACCATCTGCTGCACGGCGATCTGGTCGAAGCGGTCGAGCACACGCAGGATGCCGGTGGGAGTCGCCGCCGTCATCGTCGGGATCAGCGTGCAATAGAGCATGGCAAGCCGCACGTCCTCGGCCGGAATACCGAACCATTCGGCCAGGAACGGCAACAGCACGAGCCCGCCCGCGAGGCCGATGAGGCCGCTGGCAAGGTCGAGGCCGAAAGCGAAGCCGGTGACGTCGCGGAACTCGTCCACATCGCCGCGCCCCAGAGCGGGCGTGCCGTAGCGGACGATGAACTGCCAGGTCTGGAACTTGACCAGCGCCCCCACGCCGTTGGCATAGCTATGGATGATGACGAGCGTGCCGAACAGCGCCGGTGTCAAACCGCGCCCGGCGCAGGCCAGCGCGATAAGGCCCAGCAATGCACCCACCAGCTTGCTCGATCCGAGATAGGAAGCATTGCGCACGATCGTGCGGAACACCCCGTCGGAAAACCAGTGCTTCATGGAAACGGATTTCATCACGCCGCCTTCCGGCTCATGGCGCTGCCCGCCGTCTCGATCTGCGACAGGCGCAAATCGATCGCGGCCTTGGCCTGCGCCAGCACTTCGGCCAGCGGCAGTTCGGCATCGATCTCGACGATCGGCGCGCCTTCGAACGTCAGGCGCGGCACGTCGGCCACCTTGCGGGCGAGCGAGGAGGCGCGGTGATCCGGCTTGCGGGCCAGCGCGACCTCCAGCGAAACGTTGAGCCGCAGCACGAGATCGGGCCGGTTTGCCACCATGGCGGCATATCGGCGCCGCTCCGAGCGGGCCAGCCAGCCGACCAGCCCGCCGCCCTTGGCCCCGGCAAGTCCCAGGCCGTCCATCGGTCCCGGCACTCCGAGCTGCGGGAAGCGGTCACCGATGATCGCGTTACCGGCCTTGCGCAGCTTCATCATGCGGGCGAACCGGCGCACGCGGCGCATCGAGAACAGATAGATCACCAGCGCCGCGCCAAGGCCCGGCCCCTTATCCGTCTGGGCCTTCTGCGCCTTGGCATGGATCGACTTGTCGAGCTTGCCGCCCAGCAGCGGCAGCCGCGCAATGCGGCGGCCGATGTTGCCGGACTGCTTGCCGAGATGACAGATCTGCGTGGGCTGGCGCTCGTTCATCCAGAGACGCAGAGCCTCGGTGACGGTCGACTTGCCGGAACCGTCGCAACCGACGACGGCGATGAGAGGGGGAAGCGCGTTGGGGGACATCTGAAAACCTGAAAATTCGCCTGAGAATTCGATCGAACGGCCGCTCAGGCCTCAAGACCATGGCGGCGCAGCACCGCAAGCACGCTTTCGAGCACTTCGCGATAGGGACGGGTGGCATCGACGTCGACGATCTGCGCGCCGCCGAAGCGCAAGGTCGGCACGACCGCCAGCTTCTTCTCCAGCATGTCGCGCTGGTGATCGGACTTGCGCGCCAGCGCCGTGTCGACATCGACATTGAGGCGGATCACCAGGGTCGGGCGATAGGCCGCCATCTCGGCGTAGAGCGCGCGTTCACGCGTCGCCAGCCGCTCGACGAGCGCCGACCCCTTGCGCAGCCACGACAGGCCGGGGCCGTCGAAACTGCCGGGCACTTCGGCCTGCGGATAGCGGTCGGTAATCACCTGCACACCCTGTCGGCGGAAGCCGAGCACCTTGCGGAAGCGCCGCCTGCGGGCCAGCGAGAAACCGAACATCGCCAGGGCCGTCGGCAGGCCGGGAAGGCGCTTTTCCTTGCCGGTGCTCTTGCCGTCATGCGCCTTCTTCGCCTTGCCGGTAAGGAACCGCTCCGCCAGCCGTCCGACCAGCGGGATTTCGCCGATCCGGCGTCCGAGGTCGCCGGTGCCGAGGCCGAGGTACATCGAACGGGTCGGGACGCGCCGGTCGAGCAGCGAGACGAGGTCGCTGGCGAGCGTGGACTTGCCGGAGCCGTCGCAGCCGATCAGCGCCACGCAAGGGGCAAGCGCAATGCCGGTTCCGGCCCGGGTTTCGGCCCGAGGTTCGGCGCGTGCGCCGGTGCGAAGCCGGCCCTGGGAGTCCGGCGCGAAAAAGGAGGCGCCGGAAGGTTGCGAAACGATCCCGGAAGCGAGATCGCGCGGAGACTGGTGTATCGTCATTTTCTATTGGCCGTGATGGCTCCGCCCGCCGCATCGCGCGGCAGGGAACGGAGGGTTCCTGCAAATCGAGTCGCCTGAATTCAGGTCGATCCACAGGCCCTAGTCCCCGAAGCTGATGCGAAGCTGATGGGGAGAAAAAGATGCCGCAGGCGTTTGACGCCCCTCGAAAGCTGGCATAGCGAAGGGGCCTTCCAAGGTGCTTTTCCGGCGCCGTCCACTCTCCATGGGAGCCTGTCTTGCCCCGTCTGCTGGTTGCGGAAGACGATGCCGCCCTCGGATCCGCGATGAAGCGCGCGCTGGAACTGGACGGTTATGTCGTCGATCTCTTCGCGCGGGGCGACGACGTGCTCGAAGCGGCCAGCGTGAACGATTACGACGTAATCCTGCTCGACCTCGGCATGCCGCGCATGGGCGGGCTGGAGGTGCTGCGCCAGCTTCGCGCAGACGGCAATGCCACGCCGGTCATCATCGTCACCGCTTTCGACCGCACCCGCCAGCGCGTCGCCGGTCTCGATGCCGGTGCGGACGACTACGTGGTGAAGCCGGTGGACCTGGAGGAACTGGCCGCGCGCATCCGCTCGCAACTGCGCCGCAAGGACGGCCGCCCGGCCGACAGCATGAGCGTGGGCGAGGTGACGCTGGACGTCTCCGGCCATGTCGCCACGCTGGGCGGCGATCCGGTAGCGCTGACCGCCAAGGAATTCCGCGTGCTCGCCCTGCTGATGCGGCGCGCCCGGCGCTTCGTCTCCAAGGCGGACCTCGAAGGCGAACTCTACGACCAGGACCACTGGGTGGAATCGAACACCGTGGAAGTCGCCATCTCCGCACTGCGCCGCAAGTTCGGGCGGGACTTCATCCGCACCGCGCGCGGCCTCGGCTACATGGTCGGCGGGCCGGATACGTGAGGCGGTCTTCGCTCTCGATCCGGCTTTACCGCCGGGTGCTGATTCTGCTGGCTCTGACCGGAATCGGCATGGGCGCGATCCTCTATGTCGTTGCCAACCGCGAGATCGGTCGCGCGTCCGACGCCCAGCTCGTGAATGCCTCGCGCCTGCTCTACATGATGATGCAGGACGACCTGACCGCCGGGGTGCTCGTGGCCCGAGGGGAGGGCCAGGCTATCGGCGAGGGAGACGACCCCTTGCTCTCCAGCCAGGAGCGCCAGGCTTTCCACGCCTCCTACGACTGGTGCATGTTCGCGGTGTTCTGGGACGGCAAGCCCGTCGCCCAGTCCGGCTGGGGGGCGCCCGTCGGCCTGGTGCCGCGCCAGCCGGGCCTCCACGACTTCAAGGCGGTGGGCGATCGCTGGCGCAGCTACGGCCTGCCCGGTCGCGACCCGCGGCTGCTCGTCGTCGTCGCCGAACGCGATGCCATGCGCGAATTCTCGATGGTTCCGGTCCTGCGCAAGCTGGCGCTGCCGCTGATCCTGCTGATCGCCGCCAGCATGGTCGTGCTCTGGTGGACCCTGCGCAAGAGCCTGTCCGAAGTCGAGCGACTGGCGACGACGCTGAACGCCCGCTCGCTGGCCGACCTGACGCCGCTGGCACGCGGCGACTGGTCGCGCGATCTCGGCCCGTTGATCGTTGCGCTCAACAAGCTCTTCGTCCGGCTCGACCAGGCCTACGAGCTGGAACAGGCCTTCACCGACGATGTCGCGCACGAATTGCGCACCCCGCTGGCGGCGATCCGCGCGCAGGCGCAGCTGCTGCGCAAGACCTCGCCCGCCCCGCAACAGGAGGAAGCCGGGCGCCTGCTCGCCGTGGTCGACCGCGCCGGATACCTCATCGACGGGATGCTCACCCTCGCCCGCCTCAATGCGACTTCGGTGTCGACCCGTTCGGTCGACGTCCATGCGCTGGTGGCGGACGTCGTGGCGGAGACGCTGCTCCGCCTGCCTCCCGATGCGATGGAATTCTCCGTCACGCCCGAACACATCGTGCGCTGGCGCTGCGACCCGTCCTCCTTGCAGATCGCCCTTTCGGCGGTGATCGGCAATGCCACGACCCATGCACGGGAGGGCGGACAGGTCGATATCGCCGTCGTGCGCAGTGCGGACCGCCTGACCATTACCGTGGGCGACCGGGGCTGCGGCGTGGCGGCGGCCGACCGCGACCGCCTGCTGCGCCGCTTCGAGCGGGGCACCGCGAACGGGGCCGGGAGCGGATTGGGCCTGTCCATCGCGGTCAAGGCCATGACCTTGGCGGGCGGCACGATCCGGCTGGAGGACCGCCAGGACGGCCCCGGCCTGCTGGTCGTGCTGAGCCTGCCCGCGGTTGCGGACTAGAGCATTTTCTAATCAGGTGGAATCACCTGATGACTCGGAAAATGCGGCAAACCAACCGCTCTAAAAGCCGCCGGTCAGGACACCCGCCGGACTTTGCCGGGCCTCGGCGGCGGCGCAGCCAGCGCTTCGACGACCTCATCCATCGGCGTATCCGGCTTCACCAGATGGACGATCCCCGGCGCGCTCCCCTGCACGAGGCAGACGGCATTCTTCGGGCAGATACCGAGACAAGACACCCCCACCACCTTGTAACGCCCGTTCCCGGAGCCACGATCCTCCTTGAACTGCGACTTCAGCGCCTTTTCCAGGCGCTGCTCGCCGTCCTTGCCGAAACCGCCGCCGACTTTCTTTCCGCACTTGCGGCAGACCATCAGGACATCGTCCCACTTGGCCGAAATCTCGCGGATAGGCTTGTCCTTACTGGACATTTTTCGAATTCCTCGCTTGTCACCCCCCTTATCTGGGAAAAGTCCGCAAGGACCGCGAGTGCGAAATTCCGTTTTCAGCGATCAACCGGGCCGATCGGTCCTGTCGAGGCTCTCCCGTGCCATGCGGGCGAGCACGGGAAAACTCTCGGCGCGGCTGGCCGCCTGCGCATTGGCGGCATTGCCGCGCAGCACCCGGCCCTTGATGCCGTGGAAGATCGCGGCGAGCCGGAACAAGTTGAAGGCGACGTAGAATTCGTAATCGGCAATGCCGTCCCGCCCCGTGCGCGCGCAATAGGCCGCCACGTAATCCTGCTCCGACGGGATACCCAGCGCCGCGAGATCGGCACCGGCAAGCCCCGGCACGATCTCCGGCGGCATCCGGTACATCAGCGTGTGGTAGGCGAAGTCGGCCAGCGGATGGCCCAATGTCGAGAGTTCCCAGTCCAGCACCGCCAGCACGCGCGGCTCGGTGGGGTGGAAGATCATGTTGTCGCAGCGGCAGTCGCCGTGGATCACCGAAGTCTCGTCCCCCGGCGGGATCAGCGCGGGCAGCGCCTCCACCAGAGCGTCCATGTCGGCATTGCGGCCCGCGAGTTCGTCGGCCTGATACTGCCTGGTCCAGCGGCCGATCTGGCGCGCGAAGTAGTTGCCCGGCTTGCCGTAATCGCCCAGCCCCGCCGCTTCCGGATCGATGGCGTGCAGCGCCGCCATCGTCGCGTTCATCGCATCGAAGTAGGCAGGCCGATCGTCGTGCGAGACTTGCGGGAAGGTCGCATCCCAGAAGATCCGCCCCTCGACCATGTCCATCACGTAGAACCACGTGCCGATCACGGAATCGTCGGTGCACAGGCCATGGATGCGCGCGACAGGAAAGCCCGCCGCGCCCAGCGCCGTCTGCACCCGCGCCTCCCGGTCCACCGCGTGGGCGCCGGGGAGCAGGTCTCCGGGCGGTTTGCGGCGCAGCACATAGCTGCGCGCGGGCGTGGAAAGGCGGTAGGTCGGGTTGGATTGCCCGCCTTTGAACTGCTCCACCATGAGCGGCCCGGCAAAGCCTTCGACATGCTCCGCCATCCAGCGCGCCAGCGCCGCCTCGTCGAAGCGATAGCCTTCGCGAACGGGCACGGTCCCCGCATTGTCGGCGGCGAGATCGACGGACATGGCCTTACGCGGCCTCCTCTGCTTGCGCCTGCTTCCATTCGCGCTTGATCTTCTTCGCGAGCGACCATTTGTGCACTTCGGTCGGCCCGTCATAGATGCGGAAGGCACGGATTTCGCGGAACACCTGCTCCACGATCGTGCGGTCCGTAACCCCGGTGCCGCCCATGACCTGCACGCAGTTGTCGGCGATCTTCATCAAGGCCTCGCTGACCGAGACTTTCGCCATCGAGCTTTCGACCGTGCCCAGCGATCCGGTGTCGAGCACGTCCGCGCACCAGTCGATCATCAAGCGGCACTGCCGGATCAGGATGCGGTTTTCGGCGAGCATGAAGCCGACGCCTTCGTGGTCGATCAGCGTCTTGCCGAAAGCCTCGCGGCGGCAGGCATAGTCCACGGCGATCTCGTGCGCGCGGATACAGGCGCCCAGCCAGCGCATGCAGTGCGAAAGCCGCGCGGGGCTGAGGCGGACTTGCGCATACTTGAACCCCTCGCCCGGCTTGCCGAGCATCTGGTCGGCAGGCACGCGAAGCGCGCGGATCGTCAGGGTTGCATGACTGCCCGGCATCGAGGTGTCGATGGTGTTCGGCACCTCGTCGATCACGATGGCGGGATCGGGCAGGTCCACCAGGAACATGCAGGCCCCGCCCTTGCTCCCCTCATCCACCGAAACGGCCATGACGATGCCGACCATCGCGCCCTTGGCACCGGTGATGAAGGTCTTGCGGCCGTCGATCACCCAGTGGTCGCCGTCGCGGCGGCAGGTGGTCTTCATCATCGAGGGGTCGGACCCGGCGCCGCCCCAGTCGGCCGGTTCGGTCATGAAGAAGGCGGATCGACCCTTCCCCTCCACCAGCGGTTGCAGGAACCGCGCTTTCAACTCGGGCGAGCCGACATGGCCGATCAGATACATGTTGCCCTCATCGGGCGCCATGGTGTTGCAGGCGAGCGGGCCGAGCGGCGAGAGACCCGAGCGAACCAGCACTTCGGCCGTCTCGCGCTGGGTCAGGTGGCTGCCGTCCGCGCGGATATGCGGGGTGAGCACGCCCGCCGCGCGCGCCTTTTCGCGCAGTTCCATGACCAGTTCGTCGGTCGGCGCGCCGTGATGATCGCGGCGCGGGTCCTGTTCGTAAGGCACGACGACTTCGCGCACGAAGGCCTCCACGCGGTCGGCCAAGGCCACTGCCTGGGCGGAGAGCGCGCTCATTGCAGCACCCGCACCGGATCGCTGCCGTCCCAATCGCGCGCGGCAGCCTTCATCATCTCGAACAGACCTTCCGATCCGGCAATCGGCTGGAGATATTCGATCACGAAGCCGGGGCCCTTGCCGGGATCGACGTAGATCACTTCGCCATCGTCTCCGACTTTGCCCTCCACGATCACTTCGGCGCCCGCCTCGGCGCAGGCGCGCCGTGCCTCGGCAATGTCCTCCACGAAGACGCAGACATGGTGCAGCCGATCGCGCACCGCGTATTCGCCGGTGTAGAGCGAGGGCGCCGTGCTCTCCGTGCGGATCAGCTCGATCTGGATATCGCCCCAATAGCCGATCGCCATGGAGAACGTCGCGTCGGTGGGCTGGCCCTTGTACTTCATCTCGCCCAGCCGCACGTCATTCAGCACGAAGAACGGGCCGACGCCCACGGTCTCGATCCAGTAAGTGAGCGCTGCGTCGAAATCGGTGGGGAAGTAGGCAAGCTGGATCACGTCCCCCAACGCTTTGAGCGATCCCGGTTTGGCCGGACTTGTCATGGCTTTTCCTTGTTCAAGCGAAGAGGCCCTGCGGCTCCTCGATCAATGTCTTCAGCGTCTGGAGGAACTGCGCGCCGGCAGCCCCGTCGATGGCGCGGTGATCTACCGAGAGGGTCAAGGCGATCCGCGTCTCGAACGCGACGCCGCCGCCCGCCGTCTCCACCGGCTGGCGCTGGGCCGCGCCCACGGCCAGGATCGCACCCTGCGGCGGGTTGATGATCGCATCGAAGTTCTCGATCCCGAACATGCCCAGGTTGGAAACGGAGAAGGTGCCCCCCTCCATGTCCTCCATGCCCAGACCGCGACCTTGCGCCTTGTCGATCAGGCGACGGGTCTCGGCCGCCAACTGGTCGATCCGCATAAGGTCGGCCTGCCGCACGACCGGGGTGACAAGGCCCTTGGGTCCCGCCACCGCAATCGAGACGTCGGCATGGGGGAAGCGGTAGATATCGGTCCCGTGGACCTGCACGTTGACCTCCGGATGGCGGACCAGCGCCGTGGCGCAGGCCTTGACCACCCAGTCGTTCACCGAGGCCTTGCAGCCGAGCACCAGATTGGCGCTCTTGCGCAAGTCCAGCAGGGCATCGGCCCGGGCCGACAGGCGCAAGTAGAAGTGCGGGATGTCCTGCTTGGCCTGCGTCAACCGCTGGGCAACGACCTTGCGAATGCGGTCGAAGGGAACGACCTCCGGCCGGTTCTCGCCCGCGACGAAGGCAGGCGCGGTCAGCGAGCCGGAGCTTGCCGGAGCAGGCACCAGTGCCAGAACGTCCGCCTTGGAAATGCGGCCGCGCGGCCCGGTTCCGACGACGCCGACCAGCGAGATCCCGTGCTGACCCGCAATCCGGCGGGCCAGCGGAGAGGCGAAGACCTTCCGGTCATCCTCGGGGAGCGCCAATGTCCCTTTCAGTGCCGGTCGGGCCGGGCCGCGCATGGCCTTGACCACGTCCTGATGGGTGATCCTGCCCTGACGGCCGGAGCCTTCGATATCCGCGATATCGACGCCTTCCTCCTCGGCCAGACGCAGCGCCCCCGGGCTGATCGGGCGGTTGGTCTCGATCGGCACACGCACCCGTTCCGGCGCACCGACAGCAGCGCCCACCGGCTCGGGAACGGCGGCCTTGGCTTTCGAGGCGCCTTGCGCCACGCCGCCCTCGGCAGGCGTGAAAGCGGCGATGAACGCCTCTATCTCGTCATCCGAATGCTCGCCCTCGTCGAACACGGCCAGCAGCGCGCCCACCGGCTCCGCCTCGCTGCCCCCGGAGACCAGGATGCGACGCAAGGTCGCGTCGTATTCGGCCTCCACCTCGTTGGTGATCTTGGCGGTCTCGATCAGGCACAGCGTCTGGCCGCGCGTGAACGCATCGCCTTCCTTGACCATCCATTCCGCGATGGTCCCTTCCGTCATCTCGATGCCCCACTTGGGCATCGTGAAAGCGCGGATTCTGCTCATGACAGCGCCCCCCTCACCGGTATGCCAGCGTCTTGCGGACGGCGGCGGCCACTTTCGCGGGGCTCGGCAGATAGGCGCCTTCCAGCTCGCGGGCGAAAGGCACCGGCGTGTGCGGCGCGGTGACCATCTCGATCGGGGCCTTCAGGCTGGCGAAGGCCTTGCTCGCCACCAGCGCGGCGATGTCGGTGGCCAGGCTGCACCGCGGCGGCGCCTCGTCCACGATCACCAGCCGCCCGGTCGCCTCCACGGAATCAAGGATCGCTTCCTCGTCGAGCGGGGACGTGGTGCGCAAGTCGATCACGTCGCAGCCGACGCCGTCCTGCGCCAGATCGTCGGCCGCCGTCTCGGCATAGCCCACCATCATGCCGGAGGCGACGACGGTGACGTCCTCCCCCGCCCGCGCCAGCCGCGCATGGCCAAAGGGGATGACGAAATCCGGATCGTCGGGCACTTCGCCGGTCATCGCATAGAGGAACTTGTGCTCCAGGAAGACCACCGGATCGTCGTCGCGGATCGCCTGCCGCAGCAGGCCGCAAGCATCGGCCGGGGTCGCAGGCATGACGACCTTGAGACCGGGCATGGAAGTCACGAACTGGCTGATCATCTGGCTGTGCTGCGCGGCAGCGTTATAGCCCGCGCCGCAGGGCATGCGGATCACCGCCGGGCAGACCGACTTGCCACCGAACATGTAGCGGAACTTGGCGATCTGGTTCCACAGCTGGTCCATGCAGACGCCGATGAAGTCCGCAAACATGATCTCCGCCACCGGCCGCTTGCCAGCCAAAGCGAGACCGCCCGCCGCGCCCATGATCGCGCTTTCGCTGATCGGGGTGTCGATCACCCGGTCCGGCCCGAAGGCATCGTAGAACCCGGTGGAGGTGGACCAGATCCCGCCGATCGCTTCCGGCCCGCCTGCGGTGCCCATGCCGCCCACAACATCCTCGCCCAGCACGACCACGCGCGGATCGCGCTGCATTTCCTGGAATATCGTGCCGCGAATGGCGTCGCGATACATCATCTTCGTCATGTGCTTCGCTCCGCCGTCAGTAGCTGATGTAGACGTTTTCGAGGACGTTTTCGGCCGTCGGTCGCGCCGCCGCGCGCGACGCCGTGACGGCGTCCTCGATGGCCTGAAGCGCATCCGCGTCCACCGCGTCGATATCCCCGTCGGTCAGCAGTTTCGCGCCGGTCACCTTCTCGCGGAACTTGCGCAGGCAGTCGCGGGTGGCGCGGATACGGTCCAGCTCTCCTTCACCGCGATAGCGCTGCGGATCGCCTTCGAAATGGCCGAAGAAGCGTTCGGTATCGAACTCCACCGCCGCCGGGCCATTGCCGGGCGTCCGCACGAATTCCAGCACTTCGCCGAAGGTGTCGAACACAGAAAAGAAGTCCGTTCCGTCCGCGCGCCAGACTTTCATGCCGAAAGCTTCGGCGCGGCTGGCGATGTCCTGCGCGGTGCCCACGGCATAGGCATCGCCGGTATGTTCGGAATAGTGATTGTTCTCGAAGACAAAGATCGCCGGCGCCTTGGTGACGACGGCCAGGTTCATCGCCTCGAACGTAGTGCCCTGGTTGCAGGCACCGTCGCCCGAGAAGGCTATGGAGACGGCCAGCTTGCCGTTCTCGTCCGGTCCGTCGATCTTGTTCGAAAGCGCCGCGCCCACCGCGATCGGCGCGCCCGCGCCGACGATGCCGTTGGCGCCCAGCATCCCCTTGTCGATATCGGCAATGTGCATGGATCCGCCCTTGCCGTTGCAGAGACCTTCCTGACTGCCCCAGATCTCCTTCATCATGCCGGTCACGTCGCAGCCCTTGGCCAGACAGTGGCCATGGCCGCGATGAGTGGAGACGATCTTGTCCCGCTCCGAAAGGTGCTCGCACACGCCCACCGCCACGGCCTCCTGACCGCAATAGAGATGCGTGAAGCCCGCGATCTCGCCGGTCTGGATTTCCTCGTGAAGGCGTTCCTCGAATTCGCGGATCAGCTTCATCTGCCGATAGGCGCGGGTCAGCGCCTCGCGGTTCAGTTGCATGCCGGCTTCCTCTCCCATTGTCGTCCGCATCGTTTTACGGTTCCTTTCAAAGGCCCAGGACGGACTTGGCGATGATGGTGCTCTGCACCTCGTTTGTCCCGCCGAAAATCGTCCAGGCCCGGCTGTTGAGATAGCGCGCGGCGGCGACTTGCGCGGCGCGCGAATGAACCGGCTCAGGCGCATTGTCGCCATAGAGCGGGCGTGAGGTTTCCAACTGCAGCCCGGCGATCCCGAACAGGTCCACCGCCAGCAGATCGATCTCCTGCCGCAAGTTGGACGCCAGCAACTTGGTGAGCGAGGTCTGCGGCCCCGGCTTGCGGCCCTTGGCGATCTCCGAGATGATCTTCAGCTCGATCATCTCCAGCGCTTCCACGCCGAGCCTTGCCTTGGCCATGCGGCGGCGCCAGTCGATGCTGTCGGCCAGAACCCCGCCGCGCCCGTCGCTTTCCGCTTTGGCGGCGGCCTCGATCTGAGCGAGGTCGTAGCCGAGCTTGGGCGCATGGCACGATCCGCCCCGCTCGTTTTCGAGCAGGAACTTGGCGATGGTCCAGCCCTCGCCCTCCGCACCGACGAGGTTCTCGACCGGTACCCGCACATCTTCGAGGAAGACCTGGTTCACCTCGTGATCGCCAGCCGTGGTCAGAATGGGGCGCACCGAAACCCCGGGGCTGGCCAGATCGATCAGCAGGAACGAGATGCCCGCCTGCTTCTTCACCTCCTGATCGGTGCGCACCAGCGTGAACATGCCGTTGGCGTGGTGGGCATGGGTGGTCCAGATCTTCGATCCGTTGACCACGTAATGGTCACCGTCTCGCGCCGCTCGCGTCTTCAGGCTAGCGAGGTCCGACCCGGCGCCCGGCTCGGAAAAGCCCTGGCACCAGTAATCCTCGCCCGAGAGGATGCGCGGCAGGTAGCGGGCCTTCTGCGCCCCGCTGCCGAACGTCCAGAGCACCGGGGCCAGTAGCTTGAGGCCCAGCACGGTGAGGTTCGGCGCACCGGCTGCGGCGCATTCCTTTTCGAAGAGGTAGCGCTGGAGCGGTGTCCAGCCGGTGCCGCCATGCTCCACTGGCCACTGATAACCCAGCCACCCCTTGGCATCGAGCACCGCGTTCCACGCCTGCCCGATATCCGGCTCCACGAAGACCGAAGGCGTGGCCGCAGCACCAGCTTTCACCGCATCGGGCAGGTTCTCGCGCAGGAAGGCGCGCACATCTTCGCGGAAGGCGGCATCGGCAGGGGAGAGTTCAATATCCATGCGCTCTATCGTTCCAGAATCGTCACTGCGGATACGCCCGGCGCGCCATAGACGTGGCTGTACGCGGTCTTCGGCTGATGAGGCACCTGACGGCCGCCACCGTCCCCGCGCAGTTGCACGACGTTTTCGTAGACCTGCCGCAGCCCGGAAGCGCCGATCGGCTCTCCGCAGGCGAGACAACCGCCATCGGTATTGACCGGCAGCGCGCCGCCGATCTCGGTCCGCCCTTCGGCCAGCCAGTGTTCCTGATCGCCGTCGGCGCAGAAGCCGTTCTCGGCCATGTGCATGATCTCCGCGCCTGCTTCGGTATCCTGAAGCTGGGCCACATCGATGTCGCCCGGTCCGATCCCGGCGAGGCGGAAGGCGTCGGCGGACGCGATGCGGGAGGCGGTGCCGCGCGGCACGCTATCATCCGCCACCACGTCCACGCTGGGCGCGAAGACCTCGAAACTGTGCGGCGGGCGGGTACGCATGGTCGCGGCCTTGAGGCGGATCAGCGGCTTGCCGAGTTCACGCGCCCGCTTCTCGCTGGCAAGGACGAGCGCCACGCCGCCCTCGGCGGGCGAGCAGAACATGTATTTGGTGTAGGGGTCGGAGACGAGTGGCGCCGCGAGGATCTCCTCGATCGGCACCGGCTGGCGGCGCCAGGCATGCGGCGCATGGGCGCCGTTGCGAAACGCCTTTTCGGAAACGCGCGCCAGCGTCTCGGTGGAGATGCCGAACATGTGCATGTAGCGCATGATCTTCGCCGCGAAGAACTGGGTGGTGACCATGTAACCCGCCTCCCCATACCAGTCGGGCAGGTTGTACTCGCTGGGCAGCGCATTGAAGGCGCCGCGCGGATGCTTGTCGAACCCGACCGCCAGGCCAAGGTCGAACTCGCCCGACTTGATTGCCATCTGCGCGGAAAACAGCGCCGATCCGCCCGCCGCACAGCCGTTACGCACGTTGATGAACTGCACGCCGGTCAGCCCCAGCCGGTCCACCATCGTGTCCGGGTTTCCAGCCGCGTCGGAACTGCCATAGGCGAACTGGACCTGCGGCCAGTCCACCCCGGCATCGGCCAGCGCCTGCCGGACGGCGAAAACACCCTGATCGAGGCCGGACAGACCGTCGGAGCGCCCGAAGGGATGGATGCCGATGCCGACGATGCAGACGTCGCTCATGCGCGTGCTCCTTCCATCGGGGCAAAGGCCGGAATGGCCAGCGGCTCGGCCGCCTCGGGATCGAGCGGCACCTGCACGAGGCGCACGGGCATGCCGATCTTCACCGCGTCGAACGCCACGTCCACCAGCCTCGCCTCCACGATCGCTTCGCCGGGCAGTTCCACATAGGCGACGATCCACGGCGCAAAGGCTTCCGGCCCTGCATAAGGCGGCGTCTTGGGGCGATAGCGCTGCACGGTGTAGGACCAGAGCCGCCCCTCGCGCGCTAGCGGCACCGGCTCGCAGGCGTCGCCGGGAGGGCAGGGAAACACCACGCGCCCCGTTGCCCGTTCGCGACCGCCCAGCAACCGGGGCGGCGTCTCGTCGGTGAACAGGCCTTCGGCAATGGCGCGCATCGTTCTCCCCATCTCTCGGCTTTCGAGTCCGTTGATGTGAATGGTTTAAGCGCGCCCGCCCCGCCTTTGTGACTCATCAAAACGCTAGGGTAGCCAATGTGCCAGTTCGTGCGACCCATGGCGGCGGG
>NZ_DAISLT010000062.1:0-23841 GCF_036820275.1 Novosphingobium sp. | reverse complement strand
GCTGGGCCGCGACCTCGCGAATGGGTTCGGGTCGAAGGACTACGCCCGCGAGGAACTCGTGGCGGAAATGGGTTCGGCCTTCCTTTGTGCCTCGCTCGGCATCGTGCCGACCGTGCGCCATGCCGACTACATCGGCGCATGGCTGGACGTCCTGCGCGAGGATGCCCGCGCAATCTTCCGTGCCGCCTCGATGGCCAGCAAGGCGGCGGACTGGTTGCTGGCGCGCCATGCCGCAGCCGATGCCGAAGTGGCGGAGGATATTGCGGCAGGTCTCGGGCTTGGCGCGGGCACCGAACCGCGAACGGACGCCGATGGGCTGGCGCAGCCGGATTCGCGAACGGACGAGGGGAGGGCGGTGTCATGAAGCTGCTGTCTCCCGGTATTCGCTCGCTGCTCAGCGCCAACTTCAAGCATTGCGTCCGCAGCCCGCGTTTCGATCCGTTTCCGCTGGTCCGCCTGTTCAATCCCGCGGGCCGCGCGGTCTGGCTGGTCAGCGAACTCTATGCCGATGACGACACCCTTTATGGGCTGGCCGACCTCGGCTTCGGCTGTCCGGAACTCGGCATCTTCTCGCTGCGCGAGATCGAGGCCATCGACCTGCCGCTTGGGCTGAAGATCGCGCGCGATCTCGCCTTCGCGACCCGGCACCGCCTGTCGGTCTGGGCCGAGGCATCGCGGCTTGCCGGGTCGATCCCCGATGCCGCCGATCTCTTGAACCGCCTGACCCGCGAGGACCCGGGCGCCATCAGGCTTCTGCCCCGCTGAGGGGCCGATGACGCGGGCTGGCGTTTTCCTGCCCATCTGAAAGCCGGTCCACCATATCCCATCACGAACGGGTGGACCGGCACTCTCTTGAGGAGTGCTATCCATGGAACTCGAATTCATCGCCCTTGGCAACCTTGCCGTCAGCAAGTCCAATATGCGTTACGCCCGCAAGGCTCCGGACGTTTCCGACATCCTGCCGACCGTACGGGCGCGCGGCGTCCTCCAACCGATCCTCGTGCGCCCCAGCGGCGCGCCCGGCGAAGACGGGCAGCACTATGAAATCGTCGCCGGATGCCGCCGCTTCCACGCCGCCCTGATCGTCGCCGCCGAGCGGGAGGAAGCCCGCATCGGGGCAGGCGAGCCGGATGGGCCTGACGGGCCGGAGTCTGGCGCAGGCATGCTGCCCTGCGCCGTGCTCGACGAGACGGACGATGCCAGCGCGGTCGAGGCCTCGCTCATAGAGAACATCGCCCGGCTCGATCCGGACGAAGTCTCGCGCTGGGCCTGCTTCACCCGGCTGGTGAAGGAAGGGCGCAGCATTGCCGAGATCGGTGCGACCTTCGGCCTGCCCGATCTGGCGGTGCGCCGCGCGCTGGCGCTCGGCAACCTGTTGCCGCGTATCCGCGACATGTACCGGCGCGAGGAAATCGATGCCGTGACCATCCGCCATCTGACGCTGGCTTCGAAAAGCCGGCAGAAGGCCTGGCTCGCGCTGGTGGATGATCCCGATGCCTATGCGCCGCGCGGGCATCAGCTCAAGTCGTGGCTGTTGGGTGGGTCGTCGATTTCCACGCGGCATGCCCTCTTCGATGTCGCGGCCAGCGGGCTTGCGACCGTATCCGACCTGTTCGGGGAGGATGCCTATTTCGCGGAAAGCGAAGCCTTCTGGACCTTGCAGAATGCCGCCATCGCGGAGCGCCGGGCGGCCTTGATCGACGCAGGCTGGTCCGATGCCGTGATCGTCCCTGCGGACGAGCACTTCCATTCGTGGGAATACGAGAAGACCGCCAAGCGCAAGGGCGGGCGAGTCTATCTCGATGTGCGCGGGAACGGCGAAGTCGTCGTCCACGAGGGCTATCTCTCGCGCAAGGAAGCGGCGCGTCTCGCCAAGAGCGGGAACGCGGGACCGGAGGGCGAAGGCGACAAGCCGGTGCGCGCCGAACTCACCTCGCTCACCCAGACTTACGTGGACCTCCACCGCCATGCCGCCGTGCGGACGGAACTGCTCGGCAGTCCCCGCCTCGCCCTGCGGCTGATGGTGGCGCACGTCATCGCCGGGTCGGCGCTGTGGCGCGTTCTGCCCGAGCCGCAAGCGGTGAAGAGCGATGCCGTGCGGCAGAGCCTCGACGAAAGCCGCGCGGAGGCCGTGTTCGATGCGCGGCGGCGCGAGGTTCTCGCCGCACTGGGCCTCGACGGTGATGATGCCACCGTATCATCCAGCGGCTATGGCCACGGCGCGCCGGGCCGGAATGTCCGCAGCCTGCTCGCCCGCCTCGTGCCGCTGCCCGATGCCGAGGTGCTCGATGTTCTTGCCCTCGTCATGGGCGAGACGCTTGCCGCTGGAACCCCGGAAATCGAAGTGCTCGGTCCCATGCTGGGTCTCTCGATGGCCGACTGGTGGGAGGCGGACGACGCTTTCCTCGATGGCCTGCGCGACCGCGAAGTGCTGCTCGCGATGGTCGCGGAAGTGGCGGGCGAACAGATCGCTGCCGCCAATGCCAAGGAAAAGGGCAAGACCCTGAAAGCGATCATCCGCGCGCATCTTGCAGGCGAGGGCGGCCGGACGAAGAAGGAAGGCTGGGTGCCGCGCTGGATGGCTTTCCCGCCGTCGGCCTACACGCCGCGCGGCGGCGTCGGCACGGTGGCGGCCCATGCCCGGGCTTTTGCGGAACCGGATGGGGAATCGCCGGACGGGGAGCCGGAAGAGGACGAAGAGGGACCGGCCAGCGAGGCTGATGAGGCTGACGGCAGCGGTACGCCGGATGCGGAGATGCCGGATGGCGATTCGCCCGAATCCGGGGTGACGGACCCCGAATTCGATCCCGGTACCGGCGGGGGCGGCGAGCGTCTCGCGGCCTGAAGAAAGATCGCCCGGGGGCGGAGTTTCCCGCCTCCGGGCAATCCCATTGTTTTATGGGGGGAGCAGCTGAAAAATTCGCGGCGGGGCCGCGCCCTTGGCGGCGCGGCCCCGCCGCTAACATAAAATGTTCATTGCCCTGTTCCCTCCGGAGCGCCACCGTTGCGGCTCGGGGGACCATGAGGGGACATACCGATGGGCGAAGTTCACGTGATCGAAAAGCTCGTCACCCGGCTCTCGCCGGAGCCGGTCTGCGACGAATGCATCAGCCAGACCCTGGGGCTTTCGCCGCCGGGGGCCGGGGAACCGAATGCCGGGCACATCGTGCGCGAACTGGCGGGATCGAACGGGTTCGAACGCCGCAAGGACACCTGCAGCCTGTGCGGCGAAACCCGCCTGGTGACGCGGCAGAAGTGATCGCCTCGCCGCCCGGTGGGGCCGCCTGCGCTCTAGCGCGCACCTGATTTGTAATCAGGCGAGGCCGGGTCCGCTTTGCGGTTCGTCGCGGCGCCAGCGCGTCTTGCTCATCCGCCGAATGCCGGTGCCGCAATGCACGCATTGACCGACGTAGCACAGGCCGTCCCAGAAGACCGTGCCGTGTTCCGGACGGTGGCGGTCGAACCGGCAGCGCAGCGTCTGAAGCCGGAAGGGCGGCAGCTGAAGGCTTGGCAGAATGATCGATTTCAAGAGGCGTATCCTTCGGGTCCGGGCCGCATCCCGCGCCCGCCATCAGGAGGATTGCCCCTTAACCGATGCTGTCGAACGGCGTCAGGATCGCCTGCCGATACACTATGGCATGCTGCGATAGTGTCGCAGGCCCGCTCGTCCCTGCGCGCTCCGTCGCCGCCCGCTTCCCCGCCCGCTTCCCCATTGCCGCGGTCGCCTCGGCCCCCGCGAACAGGGTGGTGATCCCGCCGATCAATGCTGCGGCGTCTTCATGCCGTCGGCCGCCGCTTTTACCGAGACCGCCCAGGCCCTGAGGTAATGCGCGCGCGGCTTGTACCGCTCGCCTGCCTTCAGATGGACCATCGCTGCGTGGCCCAGCGACTGCGAAATTTCGGTCGCGGTGCAGACCCCTTTTTCCTCGAGCAGTCCCGCGATCGCGGCCAGCGCGCTTCCAAAAGCAAACACGGCGTCTTCGTCCATCGCATGTCTCCCGGCATCGATCGGTGCCGGGGACAATCTGCCTGACGGGTCCGCGAAGCGCCATCGTCCATGCGGTCCAAGGCGGGCCGATACCCTATCGGTGGGCGATCGGACCCACCGGCCGGATTTGAGCGCAGGTGCAGGCCGCATGCCGATCGGCGCAGGCGGGCGCGTGCCACAGCCGCTCCGCCGAAAGCCGGTTTCGATAATCGGGCGCCGCCGCTAGCGCGCGGCATGCGGCCCGGGCTCAGCCCCCTTTGTCCGGGTCGCAGCCAGGCCATGTTCGACCGCCTCATGCGCCGTCAGGCGCTATTTCGTCACCACTTCACATATTGGAAAGCGGCCGTCAGGCGAGCTGGAAGCGCGCCGAATGACTCTGCTCACCGCCCCCTGAAACGCCGCGCTGGACGGCGCAGAGACGGCGGGCGCCTTGCCACAGTTCGGCTGCACGTCCGGACCTCAGTTCGGCGGCTTTGCGGTGCGCGGTGACCAAGGCATCGGCCGCATCCTCGGCGCCGAAATCGAGGCGCAGGGCGCCGGCATTCCCCTCGTCGGGGAACTTCAGGGTGTAGATGTCCATTCCAGGCTCCTCCAGCCGCTTCGGTCGTGTTTCCCGACCTGGTCGCGCCCGCGCTAGATAGCATTGTTCTGTGTCAACTTCGCGATACCCAATTCGGGTGAGACTGGCGGATCTTGCTTCGCGCGCTGCGCTTCCCCCTGCCTGCTGCCGTCTTTCCCGTCGTCCCTGCCGTCGCTTGCCGCAGTCCACGCCGCGCCGTCATGGCGTCGCAAGCCACCGCGCCCGCTTCTCCTTTGCCGAAGCGAGCGGCGGCGCGTTCCGGATGGATGCAGGGCCGAAAGCAGGTGCCGGAAGGGGCCTCTCGTCGGCCGGATCCCGATGGGGCTGCGCATCAGGCTTCGTCGCCCGCGTCCGGCTCGAGCGCCCGGGGATGGGCTGCGCGGCGGGAGGGCGAATCGCGGTGGCCGCGAGGTGGAGCGACACGTCGCTGCGGCCCGGCGTTATCTCGCCGCATGCAGTATCCCGGCGCCAAGTCGCCCGCCGCCCGAAGGAATGCGGTAGGTCCGTGCCCCGTCAGGCCGTGCGAGCGGGGAGTGATCGATCGCCGCGAAATCGCCGGCCGCAAGCCGGGCGAAGCCAGCTGGCCGCGCGCATGGGACCTATCCGATTGCCGGCATCTTCCGTGCTCCCGAGCCCGGGTGCCCGCACCCATTCCCGGATCCGAAAGGCAATGACCTGGAAGCGGTCGCGGTCCCGCCGAAACCATCGCGCGGCAACTTATTTCCCCGACCGCGTGGCGGTCTCCTCGCGGGCGCTTCGCTCGCAAATAAGCCGCCGGCTCCGGTCCTTCGCATGCGCTTCGGCCCAAGGGTTCGCGGGCCCTGGCGAGCCGTTCCTGCCGGTCTGCCATCGTCCGGGGAATCGGTCCGGGACGACCCAGTCAGGAGACGAACAATGCCTGCAATCGGATATGTCACGCGCGATGGCCACAGCTTCAAGGGCCAGCTTCGCACCCTCTCGATCCGCGCCGAGATCGAGATCACCCCCAACGCGCGCAAGACCAGCGATGCCCAGCCCGACTACCGGGTTTCCTCGGGCGGGGTCGAGGTCGGCGCCGGGTGGCTGCGCCGCAGCGAAAGCTCGGGCAACGACTACGTGTCGCTCAGCCTCGCGGCCCCGGAATTCGGTCCCCGCCGGCTCTACGCCAATCTCGGGCGGGCGGCAGGCCGGGACGACGAGGACAGCTTCGCGATCATCTGGAATCCGGCCGACTGAAGCCCCATCCGCCCGCCGCTTTCGGCCCCGCATCCGCCCCGGATGCGGGGCCGCTCGATCTGCGGTCATCGCAGAATACTGCGGCCGGAGGCATGGTCAAAAAGCCGCTTGAAGGTGGTCTCGGTGATCGCGTTCCGGCTCCCGTTCCCGGCACGATCGGCGTCAATTTCCAGGCGGGAAAGGCGAGAGCGGAGAGAGGGTCGAAAATCGACATGTCGATTATCGACCCTGCCGCCGCCCGTATTTGCCCGTCATGCACGGTGCCGCGCAGGCACGCGTTGCCTGCCTCGCAGGGAGCGAAAAATCATGACCGACGACGCTGAAATCCGCGCGCAGGCGGCGCGTGAAGTGTGCCCTTTTCTGAGCGCCAAGCAGACCGCTTTCCATCTTGGTATCTCGCCCAATACGCTGCGAGGGATGCGCCTTGCTGGAAAGGGGCCGAAGGCCCGCCGCCATGGTCACAACTGGCGCTATCACATCGACGATATCGAGACCTGGTCGCTTGCCCGCGGCGGGGGAGAAGGCGATGTCTGACTCCCGCAACCTGCCGCTTTTCGCCTGGGGCGAAGCGCTTCGTGCCGCGCGCGCAGACCGCGCCCGGCTGCGCCGCCGCGCTGCTTGCGCCGTCCTCGGGATCGGTTTGCTCGGCGCAACGCTGGCCCTTCCTCCCGTGCCGCGCCTGGTCTGGAACCACAGTGCCAGCGCGCCGATCGGGCTCTACCGCGTCGTGCCCGGCGCGAATCTCATGCCCGGCGACATGGTGGTCGCATGGCCGCCCGAACATGCCCGCGCGCTTGCCGCGCGCCGGCATTATCTTCCCGCCGGAGTGCCGCTGGTGAAGCGGGTCGCCGGCGCCGCGGGCGACAGGATCTGCGCGCGCGGAGCCGCGGTTACGCTGAACGGCGCACCCGCGGCGCGCCGCCTCTTCGCCGATCCCTCGGGCCGCAGGCTGCCGTCATGGGAGGGCTGCCTCCGCCTTCAGCAAGGCAGCTATCTCCTGCTCATGAACCGGCGTCCCGACAGCTTCGACGGCCGCTACTTCGGGCCGACGCAGGAGCGCGATATTCTCGGGAAGGCGGTGCCGCTATGGCTGCCCGGAGAAGGGCGGTGATGCGCCGCCGACCGGGGTGGAGGGAGCAGGCCGCCGCGCCCGGCCGGGTGCTCCCGCTGCCGCTGCTGGCATTACCGGGAATGGCTCGGACAGGCATTCGGGCCGTCTCGTTGATATCTGCGCTGATATCCGCGGTGCTGGGTGCGTTCGCCTTCGGTTTGTTCGCCGGCGATCCCGCGCTCGCGGGCGAGCCGGTCGGCACCGGTCGCTGGCGGGCCGAGATAGCCGAGGCTTCGGCGCGTTTCGGTGTCCCGGCCGTGTGGATCGAGCAGGTCATGCGCACCGAAAGCCGGGGCCGCACGATCAAGGACGGGCGGCCGATAACCTCCTCGGCGGGAGCGATGGGGCTCATGCAACTGATGCCCGCGACATGGGGCGAGCTTCGCGCCCGGCTTGGTCTGGGCCGCGATCCCCATGCCCCGCGCGACAACATCCTGGCCGGCACGGCGTACCTCCGGGAGATGTACGATCGCTTCGGCTATCCCGGCCTGTTCGCGGCCTACAATGCCGGGCCTGCGCGCTATTCCGCCTCGCTCGCGAGCGGCCGTCCGCTCCCGGCAGAAACGCGCGCCTATCTTGCCGAAGTGGTGGCCGGAGTGGGAGCGGCAGCGGCAGCGCCGGGTAAGTGGTCGGCAACGGCGAGGGTGACGGCCTCGACGGCAACAGAGGCAAGGCCGGACTGGGCAGCTCGAAGCGGTGCGCTGGATCGCCCGGGAACCGGACAGCAGACAATCTTTGTCGCACTGCGGCGGGCGGCTGCGGAAAGCGAACTCTCGCAGGCCCGGGAAGGAGGCGAGACATCGCCTCCGGCTCGCTTGCAGGCGGACGCTCCGGCCGGAAATTCTGGAGGTGAGATGCTCCGGCGGGGCGCTCGATCCGACCCGTTGTTTGCCGTCCGGGCGGTGCCGTGATCGCGAGCGGGGCGGGTGGCCGCAGGTGTTTTCAGGTTGGAGCCCAGGCCCAGAACGCATGCTAGGACGAGAGGTCAGCCGCCCTCCTCGAATTCCCAGCATGACGGCCTCTGCGGCGGCTGTAAAGGCCGGCGGCCCCTCCAATTTTGCCCCAGCAAATGAGCGCGCTGCGCGCGCGAGTTTGTTTGTTTTCCTGGAACAAAATCGGTTCCTCCGCCGCCGCTTCGCGGCGCACCGGCTGAAGCCGGCGCGGCCCTGACAGCCACCGCGCCGACCGTCCGACGACAGGGGTCCTCGATGGACGAGGACGCTCTTGCGTAGGAGGTTGCTATGACGGACTGGACGGACATTGGCGTGGCTGCGGATCGGGTGCTCGCGGGGCTTGTGGCGGGGCTCGAGCTGGAGTTCGGGCGCGGCGCGGGCGAGGCGCTCGCAGCACGGTTTCTGGAGGCGGAGGAGAGCGATTTCGTCTGGGAGGCGCGGATGTGCGAGCGGTGGCTGGGCGCGTGGGAGCCGCAAGGCGATGAGGCACTCGAGCTCGATCGGGTCGCGGTGCTCGGATGGCTGGACGGAGCGTGGTTCGCGGGCGTGAGCATCGTGGACGGCGAGGGGCGCGCGCACGGGTTGGTGGCGCGGCGGGAATGCCCGAGCGAGCGGGAAGCGCGCGAAGCCTACGCAGCCTTGCGATGAGGCGAGGCGGGGCGCGTGGCCCGGGGCGCACGGGTCTTTCGGGACCTTTGCGCCCCGGCCCCTTTTCTGGTCGTTCGGCGGAACCGGGACGGGTGAGGAGGGCGCCGAGGCGGGCAGCGAGACGTGGGGGCATGGAGCGGCGAGGGTTTCGAAGGGGCCAGCGTGAAGGCCGGGGCGCGTAAGGCAAGATGAAAGTTATGGCACCATTCGCCCATAACCTGTTGTCTGCACATCGTTTTTATGAGGATTTTCTGGCACTAGTCCGTTCCGGACAGTGCCGGCTTGGCCGATGGTCCAGCATTCCTGCGGGTCAGGATGGCACCGGTTTCCAGATTGGGGCGCAGCAGGCAGGCTGGGGCGGATTATCGCATCGAAAGGTCCGGCGATGGAGGATGACGACCACTTCACACCCAGGCTCGGCCGCCAGAAAGCGCGCGGAGGCAAGGGGCAGCGGCACTATCTCGGCAAGGTCCTGGCGGCGGCAAATCTCGCCCGGGGAAGGTCCGTAGGCGGGCTTGGCAAGAGTAGTTTTTCGGGGAGCCGGATCGGGCGCGGCGCGGGCGTCGGCCGGGTCCTTTCCAGCAGGGGGGCGGGCGGGCCGTGCAGGCGGCGCGCCGTGGTGAAGACGAGTATCGTCAAGCTTGCCGGCAAAGGCGCAAAGGCGGCAGCGGCGCACCTGCGGTATCTCCAGCGCGATGGGACCACCCGCGAGGGCGAACGCGGCAAGCTTTATGGGGCGGAACGCGATGCCGTCGACGGCAAGGAATTCCTGGCGCGGGGCGAGGGCGATCGGCACCAGTTTCGCTTCATCGTCTCGCCCGAGGACGGCCATCAATACGAGGACCTGAAACCTCTGGCCCGCAGGCTCATGGCGCAGATAGAAGAGGACCTTGGAACGAAGCTCGACTGGGCGGCGGTCGATCACTTCAATACCGCCCATCCGCACACCCACATTGTCATTCGCGGCAAGGATGGTGACGGCAAGGATCTCGTCATTGCCCGGGACTACCTGACCCGGGGAATTCGCGAGCGCGTTTGCGATCTGGTTGAACTCGATCTTGGACCGCGAACCGACCGGGAGATTGCCGACAGCCGACGTGCCGAAATCGGCCAGGAGCGGCTCACCTCGATTGATCGCGCGCTGCTGCGCGATGCCGGTGCAGTGCGGGAGGTCGCCGCCCGTGCGGCCGATCCATTCGAGCAATCGCTTCGCGCCGGGCGGCTGGCGAAGCTTCAGCGCATGGGGCTTGCCGAACCGCTGGAGGGCGATCGTTACCGTCTCGCTGCGGGGATGGAAGAGACGCTGCGAACCATGGGGGAACGGGGGGACATAATCCGGACCATGCAGCGCGATTTCTCCGGCCTGGAAATGGAGCGGTTCGGTGCCGATCAGGTGATCTACGATCCGGCCGCGGATGGTGCGCGGCCGCTGCTCGGAAGGGTTGTCTCTCGCGGGCTCTCCGACGAGCAGGAGGACCGGCAGTACCTGATCGTCGATGCGGTCGATGGTCGCAGCCACTATGTTGCAGTCGGTAAGGGGGTGCTCGCCGGTCTCGATGAGGGTGATGGCATTGGTCGCGGCGCCGTGGTGCGGATCGAGCCGCTGCGCGCGTCGGTGCGCGAGGTCGACAGGACAATCGCTTCGATCGCGGCCGCCAATGGCGGTCACTATGACGCCGCGCTGCATTTGCGGCACGATCCGACCGCCACGCAGAGCTTTGCCGAGACCCATGTTCGGCGGCTTGAAGCCATGCGGCGCGAGAGCGGGCTGGCGGAGCGTGAACCGTCCGGGAGGTGGGTGATTTCTGGCGATCACCTGGAGCGGGTTGTGACATGGCAATCGCAGCGGCTGAATGATCGCCCTGTAGCCGTGGAGTTGTTGTCGCGTGGGACGGTCAAAGATCTTGCGAGCATGGAAGCGGCGACCTGGATCGATCGGGAGATCGCTTCCGGCCACGAGGCTACGGCTCGTGAGGCAGGCTTTGGGGCGGAACTAGCAGAGGCGCGCGCGCTGCGGCGGCAGTGGCTTCTGGCGCAGGGTTTTGCTGCCGAGGGAGAGGGCGGGATGGTCTTTTCCGAAGGCATGCTCGAGGCGTTGCGCAGGCGGGAACTGTTTCGCGTGGGGGCACATCTGTCGGGCGACCTCGACATGGCGTTCCGGGAGGCTCGGCAGGGCGAGAAGATCGAGGGAATCTATCGGCGCTCTGTGGAGCTGGTAAGCGGGCGTCATGCACTAATTGAGCGGAGCCGGGATTTCACACTCGTTCCGTGGCGGCCAGCATTGGAGCGGCACGTCGGCAAATCAGTGTCTGGGCTGGTTCGGGCGGAAGGAGTGAACTGGGCCATTGGGCGAGGCCGGACTTCGCAGGGGATTTCTTGACCCGGGGGAGCTTCGAAACTTGCTTGTCGCATATCGTTCATCGGCGTTACGGTAAGGTGCCTTTGAACGGAGCGGCTGCAATGTTGGACGATCCGGAACGTCTCCTAACAAGCCCCAGGTGACCCGAAGCGGCCGTTCATTCAGAAGCGTAGCGCGCTTGCTTTGGGAGCAAGATGTCGAGGCGGCTGCGTTGGACAGTCCGGAATGCCTCCCTTCGCGGATCGATTGTGCCAAAGTTGCCGTTCATTCGGCTGATCGGGTCACTCACCGTCTATACTGAGGCTATGAAAGAACGAGAAAAGCCCAGGGATCGCACGCCGTTGTACGACGCGATGTCCGCCTGGCGGCCGGCTGTCGGGATGTTGCTGAAAAGGGGAAACAGGCCAACCGAGCTGCAAGGGATTGGAACCTGTTTTCTCGTTACTTACGAGCGGGTTCCGTTCCTAGTCACCGCACTTCACAATTTGGACGAGTTCAGGAAAGGCGATACTCTCGATATCTGGTTCGACGGCATAGTCTTTCCGCTCGAGCAGGTCGGTTTCGTCCCGTCGATCGAGGACGACCTTGCGGTCGCCTGGTTCGACTGGGAAGCGGCGCTCGCGTGCGCAGAGCGGAGCGACCCGGCCGGCACTCCCTATGATACCTGGCTGGCGCGGGTGACGACACTTCTCGAAAGTGCCATCGAAATTGAATCCTCGACCGACGGCGCCGTTCGGGATTTCGGGCTACTGGGATTTCCGGGCAGCCGAAACGTGCTTTACTTCCAACCCGGCAAGCCGGTTACTGCGGAAATGTTCGCGATTACATTCGACCTGCTGGGTATCGGTAGAGATTCCGACGGCGAGTTTGAAAAACTCTATTTCGGCTACAAGGAAGGCGCGCACCGTGTTCCGTCAGCCAAGGGGCTGAGCGGAAGTCCCGTGATCGGCCTGGTCCCGGGATTGGAGGAAGGCACGTTTCGCGCGGCTTTATGGGCCGTCGCTGTGAAGCGCTTCACGTCCGAGGGGGTGATTGTCGGCGTCTATGTCTCGAAGGTGATAAGCCTCCTCGACAGGACAGTCGCGAAAATTCACGAAGCCATGCAATCCGCTTGAACACGGACGATTGGCTGGCCTTACAATCGTTGGGCAAGCCGGAGCCCGTAAACTGGCTCGTCCGCGATCTGGCTGCCGTTACTTCGACTTCCTGGTTGCCCAGGCAGCCGGCAATGCGGGCAGCTTTTTCTCGATCACCGCCTCTTCCTGGGGGCACAATCGAGAGCCTAGCTAAAAGCGGCGGTCAGCGAGGCTGCCTTGAAATATTGAACCGCCAGGAGCTGGCCTTCGAGAATATTGCTCAGCCTTCGAGCTCGAGGAGGTGCGCGTAAGCCTCCTGCACCAGTTCCTGCGCCTCGTCGCGCGAGCGGCAAATGCGAAGCGCGACGGCGTGAAAGCGCCGTTCAAGCGGAAGAACGTGCTCGGCGAGCCATATGTCGATAGGGCGAACGATGGACACGGAAGGGCGATGCTTACCTGAGAAGTCTGGCGCTCCTATGGGCAGCAAATTTCATGTTCGTGACACTACGAACTTTACTCGCCCCACTGCTGTAGACCCTTCCCAGTCATTCAGTGCTCCAATTTCACTCCCCAGCATCGAACCGTCAGCTTTCCCATCGTCCTACCGAGAGGATGTCCGTGAAGAGAGACCTTCCGGTTTCGGGCGCTCACTAGTCAGGGGGTTGTCTTTCTGGTCAGGAATCCCTGCATAGAAAGCCAAGCGAGGAATTCGTCTAGCACGAGCGTTGTCGTGGTGTTTGGCTTTCCGAGCCCGAAACCATGGCTTCCCTGCTGATAGCCATGAATTTCTACAGGCCGCTTGGCAGCGAGCCAGGCCTGCGCAATTGGAAAGCCCATCGAGGGAAACAGGGGATCGTCGAGAGCGATTGCATCGAACATCGGCGATGCGTCTGCCGGAACGTCGATCTTAGCCTGCGGGCCATAGATGTACCCGAAGAAAGCAGGTCGTTCGCCCGACTTTGCGGCAAGGACGGTCTGGAGCGAGGTCATGGCGCCCGCCGAAAAACCGATCATGCCGACGCGGGCGGGGTCCACGCCCCACTTGCCGGCATGATCGCGCACCATCTTCAGTGCGGCAAGGCCATCTTCAGTCGCCTTCGGATTGGTCAGCACCGGTTGCTTGGTCGGATCGGGAATGCCCTCCATCATCTTGGCCCAGACATATTTCCCGGCTTCGGCTTCATCCTTGGGGGTTGGCAGGAGGCGATATTTCAGAACGAACGCGGCAATACCGCGGTCTGCAAGGGCCTGAGCTACATTCCAGCCCTCGTGCGACATGGAAAGCGCCATGAAAGCGCCGCCGGGCGCCACGATCACAGCGGCGCCGGTCGCTTTGGCGGGATCGGGAAGAACCGGGGTCAAGGTGGGCCGAGTGACATTGCGGACCGCATAGTCCTTACCGAAGTATCGGGCCCAGTTCTCGTTAGCGGCAGTTCCCGGGGTATTGGTGCCATAGAGCGGGAGAGCACCCGTCTCGACCGGCGCGCTTGCCGGAGCGGGTGTAGGATAATCGGCAGGCTGCGCAGCAGCACTCCCTGCTGCTGCTACGCATGCTGTTACCATAACAAAACATGCGGATTTGCCAGTTGCCATTCACCATCTCCCCTGTTGTTGGGAAGGTGAATGACATCTACAAACGTAAAGGGTCAAATACGTTTATTTTGCAATCCCATAGTAAATTTCTATACCTCCGTGCCTTGCGCTCATGCTTGCTGGTCGGCTGTGACAACCAATGCATCGTGAAATCACGCCTGACATGAACAAGCTACGATGCACCGCAGCTGCGCGGATGAAGAACCGACCCTTCCCAGACGCTTAGTGCTAAAACCTTCCTTCCCAGCAGCCGACTGGCCGCTATCCTACTGGCGACGCCCGACAGTGACCGGCAGCAGGTACTTCAGCCCGTGGGTGAAGCCACGCGGCGCGGCGCTGACGTGATCTTCGTCATTGAGAACTTCCGTCTGCAAATGCAGCGAGGGATATTTGCGGGATCGCAGGATCTGATCCATGTCCTTGGTATCAGTCACCATGTTGGCGGATATGGAAAAGCGCGCATCGCCCGGCCGTGTCTCTTCGTATTCGCCGATGTACATGTAGACCCGCGCGGGCAAGTCGTCATGGCTGGCTGTGTAGGCACGTGCCTGATTCACCATATAATGATGATCATACCAGAACGAGGGGCTCCCTAGAACGTAGCCGTCAAACAGGCCAGGTTCGCTCAGCAGGATCTGCATGCCTAGCAGTGAGCCGTATGAATGGCCCAGAAAAATCCGCCGCTTTTCGTCCGTCCGGTAGCGTTGAGATACAAAAGGCAGCACTTGGTCCCGGACGTAGGTTTGATAGGTCTTCGCTTGACCGAGCACCGCCCCCTTCGGCGATCCGGCAGGACCGTTCTCCGTCGGTGTGTAATCGCGGCGGCGGCTTTCCATTCCGCCTTCTCCCTTTGCATAGGAGAGCCCGACGAGGATGAACTCTTCGATCGTCGGCCCCTCGACATTGAGACGGCGCCCGATCTGCTTGAGCAGTGGAAACGCGTAATCGGCGTCCGTCGCATATATCACCGGGTATCGACGCTCAGGCTGTGTGCGATAGGACGGCGGCAGGGCCACGAAGACCTGATAGCTTCGTTGCGATGCGGGATCGGGTACGTCCCACACCTCGCTTTCGGTGACCTCGTAGGGCAGCCCGTCCCCTCGTTGTACCGCAACGCCGGGCGTCTCTTTTGCCTGGGCCTGTTCCGTGGGCGCGTCAGTGCACGCGGTGAGCATGTTGGCGCAAAGGCCGATGAAAAGGATTTGCTTCAACACTGCTGCCCCCCGGCTAAACAATTTCGAGCTTAAATTCCGACAGCCCTCAGTCGAAATAATATGTAACAACGACAATGCATTAGCAGTCGCTCAGATGATTGTCTTGGTCATGCCAGCCCTGAGGAAAGGCGTTTCGTCGCATCGCTTGCAAAATCGGATTGGCAATTTCATCGCCATCAAGAGTATTCGAATGAAATCAAAATGATATTAAGTCAGGCCCTGAGAGGGGGCAGAATCGACGGAAGTGCCGTTCGGACTGACCGAAACGGATGGTAGGTAAATCGCCTCAGTTGGGGTCGTTCGGGATGTAACTAGCTATTCCAAAAGCCGCCGCTCGTCGACCGCGAAGGCAACAAAATTGGCAATTTTGTTGGAGCAATAATCGTTTAGAGTCCTCTTCGGGGAGGAACCCCTCCGACTTCCAGTCGGATACTGGCTTCAGCCGTAGACTCGCGTGCAAGCCTGTAACCTCGGGAAAAACGGAAGACCGCCTGAAGGGCGTAAGTCTTCCGTTTTTCCCGAGGTTACAGGCTATGCGCTACAAGAGCGGTTGTCACACGACATTCCATCATCGCTACCATCTCGTCTGGGCGCCCAAGTATCGCTTCAAGGTGCTCCATGGCGACGTGCGCCTGCGGGTCCGGGAAATTATCAGGTCTCCGCCGAGATGGGCGTGACGATCATCAATGGAGCGCTGTCAAAGGACCACGTGCACATGTTCGTCGGAATCCCGCCGCATGTCTCCGTCAGCGACTTTGTGCGCAGAGCCAAGGGGCGTTCGTCGCGGAAAATTCAACAGGAGTTTGAGCACATCCGCAAGCGGTATTGGGGGCAACGTTTCTGGCAACGCGGCTACTTCTCGACCACCTCCGGCAACATCACCGATGACATCATCATGCGGTATCTCGACAAGCATACCCACAAGGATGGCTTCAGCCCCACCGCATGATCCTACCGGCGTCAGCCGGTCAGTTATTCAGTTTCAGTTACATGGCCCTTACACCCGTTTCAGACTACCCAAAAACGCCATACTGGACGTGATTCTCCCTAGCGCAGCGTGGGCGATCGTGGTTGAAGCCCAGATGGGGGACGACAAATGTTCATAGAATCTATCCGAATCAAGAACCTTCGGGCTTACAGCGACGAAACGGTCGAGTTCGCGCCTTATACCTGCATGGTCGGAGCAAATGGCGCGGGAAAATCTACGATCCTATGCGCCCTCAACATCTTCTTCCGTGAAGCAGAGAATTCCGCGACGAATCTCAGCAACCTCGACAAGGAGGATTTTCACAGCGGGAATACCGAGGCCCCGATCGAGATCACGATCACCTTCAAGGGGCTTTCTGCCGACGCTCAGCAGGACTTTGCGGGCTATTATCGCCAAAACGCCCTCATCGTGACTGCCAAGGCTATTTTTGATCCAAGTGCCGGATACGCATCGGTAAAGCAATTTGGCAATCGGATGGGCTTCGAAGAATTCAAGCCATTCTTCAAGTTGCTCGGCGATGGTGGGAAGGTGGCCGACTTGCAGGCTGTCTTTGTCGAGCTTCGCGCGAAGTATCCAGACATTGCGACTGCGAAGACCAAGGACGCGATGATCGCCGCATTGGGTGATTACGAAACCGAACGCCCAGATCAGTGCATCCTCATACCGAGCGAAGATCAATTTTATGGCGTGAGCCAGGGCCAGGGCCTGCTGAGAAAGTACCTGCAATGGGTCTATGTGCCAGCAGTGAAAGATGCAGCGGGCGAACAATCCGAAGGAAAGAATACCGCGCTCGGGAGATTGCTGGCTCGAACGGTGCGTGCGAAGATGAACTTTGCGGAAAAGCTCTCAGATTTACGAAGTGAAGTTGAGGAAAAATATCGGGCGATGTTAGCTGCAGAGCAGGGCGCATTAGATGATATATCGGGCGATCTGCAAAAGCGATTAGCGGAATGGTCCCATCCAGAAGCCACCGCAAAACTGAACTGGCACCAAGACCCAAAATCCTCTGTTCGCATCGAAGAGCCAATGGCCCGCCTACTCGCGGGCGATGCTGAATTCGAGGGATCGATCGCGCGCTTCGGACACGGGCTTCAGCGGTCCTATATTATTGCTCTTTTGCAGGGATTGGCGGCAGATGGAGACCAAAATGCACCAAAGTTGCTCCTCGGCGTTGAGGAGCCTGAACTCTATCAGCACCCACCTCAGGCTCGACACCTGGCAGCAGTGCTTCAGGCGCTGAGCGAGAACAATTCGCAGGTAATCGTTTCTACCCACAGCCCGTACTTTGTCGATGGCGCAGGTTTTGACCGCGTCCGTTTGGTGCGGAAAGTCAAAGATCAGAAACATGCCGTTGTGCGAACATGTACGATCCAACACTTGGGCGCCGAATATGCCCGAGTTACCGGGGAGCAGCCGACCCCGGTCGACGGTGTGATGGCTAAGCTTCACCAAGTCATGCAGCCGCACCTCAGCGAGATGTTTTTTTCGCCAAAGCTTGTGCTGGTCGAAGGTCTAGAAGATGCCGCCTACATCAATGCGTGGATGGTGCTGTCAGGCCGCTGGGAAAGTCTCAGAGGTAGCGGCGCCCATATCGTGGCGGTAAACGGAAAAAGTGAGCTCATCCGGCCGGCCATCATTGCGGCAAAGATGGAGATACCAGCCTTCGTCATTTTTGACTGCGACGGTGACAAGCTGACTCACGCTGACCCCGCTCGCGCGCACTCCATCAGGCAAGCGCATGAGCGTGACAACAAAGCTCTCTTCACTCTGGTTGGTGGCAACATCGGAGAGCCATTTCCGACTGTCATTCGGCGAGGTGATCGTTACTCTGCTTGGCCAGCCGACCTGGGGAAATGCATCGAGGCCGAAGCCGAAGCAAGCTGGAAAGCGGCAGGGAATGTGGCTTCCGTTTCATTGGGCGGGGTAAGCGGCTTGAAGAAAAACACGCTCCACATAAGCGCTCGACTCAAGGAACTACATCGGTTGGGCGTTGCAATGCCCACCCTAAATCAACTTTGCGATGACATTATCGCGTTCGCCGAGCCAGCATAATTGCCGCGAATCCGAAACACTCCAATCGAAATTTTGCCTGCAACGCTCTTGCCAATTGTCGTGCTTTGAATGGAAAACGGAATGGCCGCATCCACGGGACCAACCGAAAAGAAGTGTCGTTTGCTCAGCCACCTCTCCAAAAGATGCGTATAGACCGTGATTTTATCTTTTTTTAGCGAGCGCGCTTGGCTAGCCTTCCGTCTGGACGGGGGACTTCATGCACGATTCTAACGATCAGGATTTCACGGCAGTTATTCCTAGTGGCGAGAGTGTAACCGATCCGACAATCTCCGCAGACATTGCAGGTAGCTTCACTTATGCTTCCTATCAGAACGCAATACCCGTCATCCGGTCGATCGAGATAGACAACGCCGACGGACGACATCACGAAAGTATCCGCGTCGATCTCACCTCATCGCCAGCGTTTCTGCGCACCAAGTCCTGGACAATCGATCGGCTTGTACCGGGCGACAACCTCCCGCTTGGCGATCGCAAGGTCGATCTCGACGCTGACTATCTAGCCGGACTGAACGAAGCCGAGCGCGGCGAGATCACCCTGCGACTCTCGGCTGGTGATACGGTGCTCGACGAGCAACGCTTTCCCGTCCGCCTGCTCGCCCGCGACGAATGGGGTGGCGTCGCCGACATGGCACAATTGTTGCCTGCGTTTGTGATGCCCAATGACCCCGCTGTAGCCCGTATCCTGCGCAGCGCAGCCGACCGGCTGGCCGAGCATGGGCATCCCAGCGGGCTGGACGGCTATCAATCGGGCGATCCGCAGCGCAGCTACATGCTCGCTGCAGCGATCTATTCAGCCGTTGCTGCAATGGCGATCCATTATGCCGAGCCACCGGCCAGCTTCGAGGATCGCGGGCAGAAGGTCCGACGGCCCGCCACGATTGCGGAAGAGCGGCTAGGCACCTGCCTGGATACGACCCTTCTGATCGCTGCGGCCTTGGAAGGGGCCGGCCTGTATCCTTTGATCCTGATGTTCCATGGCCATGCGGCGGTGGGCGTCTGGCTGACGAAGCGGACCTTGGGCAACACGATCGAGACCGACCAGATGGAAGTTCGCAAGGCGATGGCGTCGCGCGAACTGATCGTGTTCGAGACGACCGGCGTCACCCATCGTCCGGCGATGGCCCTGGACGTGGCACAGCACGCTCTCGACCATCGCATGAGCGAAGAGGAAGCGCACGCCTTCGTCGCGGCCATCGATGTCCGACGCGCGCGAAGCGGCGGCATCACTCCGCTCGCCTCCCATGAAACATCGCAGCATGACGCTTCTGGGGAAGTCGAAGGTGCGGTGGCTGCAGCACTGTCGCTGCCTGCGGCCCCGTCTTTCAATGAACTGCCCGACCTTCAGGTCGAAGAGAAGCCGACGACTGCCGCCGGTCGTATCGACCGTTGGCAGAAGAAACTGCTCGATCTGACGCTTCGCAACCGGCTGCTGAACTTCCCGGAATCGAAGAAGACGATCCCATTCCTGTGCACTGATATCGCCTATCTCGAAGACAGGCTGGCGGACGGCGCTGCCATTCAGATCGTGTCATTGCCGCAGCAGAACCCCTTGGGCGAACGCGACGCGGCTTTGTATCGCGAGGTGCATGGCCGCGATCTCCAGCGCGGTTTCGCGGCCGAAGCCCTGCAACGGGACGAGTTGCCGTCACCGCTGGACGCGCCCCAGCTCGAAGCACGGCTGATCGATCTGTATCGCCAGGTTCGCAACGATTTCGCTGAGGGCGGCGCCAACACCCTGTTCCTGGCGGTCGGCTTTCTGCGCTGGAAGAAGAAGCCGGAAGACGAGCGCAGCTATCGCGCACCGTTGCTGCTGGTTCCCGTCAAGCTGGAGCGGCGAAGTGCAAGCGCCCCCTTCCGCCTGCGTTTCCACGAAGATGAGCCGCGCTTCAACGCGACGCTCCTCCAGTTTCTGGAGCGCGATTTCGACCTCAGGCTGCCGCAGTTCAGCGGAGATCTGCCGCTCGACGACAGCGGCGTCGATGTGCCTCGCGTGCTGGCGATGATGCGTCAGGCGGTGCGCGACGTTCCCGGCATGGAGGTTGTCGACGACACCGCGCTATCGACGTTCAGGTTCGCCAAATTCCTCATGTGGAAGGATCTGGTCGAGCGCACCGAGGAATTGCGCGAGAACCGGGTCGTCCGCCATCTGATAGATACGCCAGACAAGCCGTTCGGTTCGGATGAAAGCCAGCCCCCGATCCGTGACGAGCGTGAACTCGATCGCGCCTACGCGCCGGCGGACATCATAAGCCTGCTCCCGTCCGACTCCTCGCAAACCGCCGCCAGCCTGGCTGCGGCGGAGGGCCGCGATTTCGTGATCGTGGGACCGCCAGGCACGGGCAAGAGCCAGACCATCGCGAACATGATCGCCAATTGCCTGGCCGTAGGGAAGACGGTGCTGTTCGTGGCGGAAAAGACGGCCGCCCTCGACGTAGTCTATCGCCGATTGCGCGAACATGGGCTGGGCGACCAGTGTATCGAGCTTCATTCCAGCAAGGCCGACCGGCGTCATTTCCTGGCGCAGCTCAAGGCAGCGTGGGAACATGGCGAACGTATCGATCCTGCGGAATGGATTGCCGTCAACGAGCGGCTGAAACTGCGCCGTGATACGCTCAACGCCTATGTGGAGGCATTGCACAGGCCTTCGCCCAACGGCTGGACGCCCTATCTCGCACTCGGCGTCGCGTTGCGCGAGGCCGATGCCCCGGCCCCGGAGTTTGGCTGGCCACGTGGGCAGGTACATGACACGCAGACATTCGCGACCCTGGAAGAACTCGCGGGAGAGCTGGGCCTAGTCTTCGCGTCCGTCGAACGACGGCCAGCGCTGGATCTGGTCGATATCGAAGAGACCGGAGCATCGGGGCAAGATGAACTGATCGCCGCTGCGCAGTCACTGCGCAACGCCGCCGATCTGCTGATCGGTGCCCTCGACGCATTGCGCGGTAGTATCGGGCTTGGCGGCGGCAATCAGCCGGTTGGCGCCGAGATCGCGACATTCGCCGGCCTGGCTGAAGCGATGGAGGCTGGTCGCAACCGCGATATTTCCATCGCATTCGATCCCGGATTTGCGCGATCGGCGAGCGATCTGGCCGCGTTGACCGCCGCGATCGGCAAATATCGGGACGCTGAAAGGCAACTCGCCGCATCCTATCCGCTGGACGGTGTGCGGGCGATAGAAGCCGAGGCACTCGATCGCCAATGGCGCGAAGCGAATGCCTCCCTCTGGCCGTTTTCAGCGCTCGGCAAGCGCAAGGTATCGCACCTCCTCCAGAGCTATGCCAGTGGCGGTGCGGCCGACCCTGAAAGCGACCTGCCGCAGCTTCGCACTATGCAGGAGCAGTTGGCGGAGATCGAGGCAACGCCCTTGGCCAGTCGGCCGCTGCCGTTGGCTGGCCTCGATACAGATCTGGGCGCGATTGCTGACATCCTCGATCATGCAGCACGACTGCGCGCGGCGCTGCGTCTCGACGGTCGCGATGCCGGCGCGGTGGAGGCCGCCACCCAGCGGATCGCGACAGCCTTGCGCGAACGCGATCAAGGTGATCGCCTCTGGCAGGCCGGCGCCAAGCTGCTGGCGGCGCGGCAGGGCTTTGACGACGCGCGGAGCCGTTTCGCCAAAGCTGCGGGACGCAACATTGCGCTCGAAGCCACGCCGGACGCTCTGGCCACCCTCTCGGCATCGCTCATGGCGCTTGTGGATGCGCGTCATCTGCTGCGTGACTGGTCGGCTTGGTGCCGCGTCCGCAACCGGGCAATCGCTTCCGGGCTTGGCGCGCTGGTCGACCAGATCGAGGCTGGAGCCGTGGCCGCGGATGGCGCCCGCAAGGCGTTCCGGCTCGGCTATGCCCGCTGGTGGCTGCCCATGGTATTGGACAGCGATCCGGTGCTCCGCGATTTCCGGCGCTTCCAGCATGAGAACGCTATCGCCGAATTTCGCGAGATCGACGATCTGGTCCGCACCCATGCCACGGGCCGCGTGATCGGCGCTCTCGCGCACAACCTGCCTCCGGTGCAAAGCGTGCCGCGCAATTCCGAACTGGGCCTGCTGCGCTATCAGATGGAGTTGCAGCGTCCGAGCCAGTCGATCCGCGACATGATCGGCAAGATGCCGGAGACTTTCTCCAAGCTTGCCCCGTGCATGTTGATGTCGCCGCTGTCGATCGCGCAATATCTGCCGCCCAATCAGGCCTTGTTCGATGTCGTGATCTTCGATGAAGCCTCTCAGATCACGACCTGGGATGCGGTCGGCGCGATCGCGCGCGGACGCCAGACGATCATCGTCGGTGACCCCAAGCAACTGCCGCCGACCAACTTCTTTGGAAGCAACGACGATGACGAGGATGTCGCCGACCATGAGCGGGACATGGAGAGCATCCTCGACGAGGCGAAAGCCTCGGGCATCCCGGTTCGCGACCTGCGCTGGCATTATCGCAGCCGTAGCGAGTCCCTGATCGCCTTCTCCAACAACCATTATTATCAGAACCGGCTCGTCACCTTCCCGTCGCCTCAGGTGGACGACCGCGCGGTGCGTCTGCGCAAGGTGCCGAACGGCGTCTATGACCGCGGCAAGAGCCGGACCAACCGGATCGAAGCGCAGGCTGTCGCGGACGAGGCGGTTGCCCGCATGCGCGGATGGCTGGAACTTCCCGAAAAGAGCCGGCCGACGCTGGGAATCATTACCTTCAATGCCCAGCAGCAGTCGCTGATCCTCGATCTGCTGGATGTCGCCCGGCGTGATGAACCTGCACTCGAATGGTTCTTTGCAGATGAGCGGGTCGAGGCGACCATCGTCAAGAACCTGGAGAACGTACAGGGCGACGAGCGCGACGTCATCCTGTTCTCCATCACCTTCTGGAAGGATGCGGCAGGCAAGCTGACGATGGACTTCGGCGCGCTCAACCGCGATGGCGGCGAGCGCCGGCTGAACGTCGCCGTCACGCGCGCCCGGCAGGAACTGATCGTCTTTTCAGGCTTCACCGCCGACCAGATCGATCCGACGCGGACCAAGGCGCTGGCGGTGCATCACCTCAAGACCTTCCTCGACTATGCGGAGCGCGGCGCGATCGCCCTGCCGGCCCAGAACGCGGGTTCGATGGGCGGCTTCGATTCGCCCTTCGAGGAGGCCGTGGCCGCGCGGCTCGAACAACGAGGGTGGCAGGTCGTGCCGCAGGTCGGCATCTCGGGCTTTCGGATCGACCTGGGCGTTCGGCATCCGGACCTGCCCGGCGCCTATCTCGCCGGTGTCGAATGTGATGGCGCATCCTATCATAGCGCGGCGACCGCACGCGATCGCGACAAAGTGCGCGAACAGGTTCTGACAGGTCTCGGTTGGAACATGCTTCGCGTCTGGTCAACCGACTGGTGGTATGATGCCACCGGTTGCGCGGATCGGTTGTATGTGGCGCTGGAAGCGCTGCTGGAGACAAGCCGTGCGGCGGAACCAGACGGCAGCGTCACTGCACACTGGGACATGGGGCATGAAGTCGAGGGGATCGAGGAAATACGCGACGACGAAGCGGCGGCGCGTGTCGAAGAGGTAGTCCCCGCGCCCATGCCGATCGAGATCGAGCTGGTGTCGGCAGGGATTTCTGCCCCGGTCATGCCGGTCAGGATTACCGAAGCGACCCAGGCTCCCGCCCCGGTCACGATCGTATCAGATGATCAGGGCGACCGTTATCGCATCACCGATCTGACGCGGTTTGCAGCCGATCCGAATCAGTTTTTCGATTTCGCCTATCGGGATTCGTTGCGCGCAATGATTGCCGCCGTGATCGAAACCGAGAGTCCGCTGCGCACCGATATATTATGCCAGCGCGTCGCCCGCGCGCACGGCTGGCTGCGCACGGGCGGCAAGATCCGCGAGCGGATCGACATGCACTTGCGCGACTATGATCGGACCCGGGAATCGAGCGGCGAGTTCATCTGGAGGACTGGCGCTGTCGCGGATTTCCATCCCTATCGCCCTCCTCATGACGATGAAGCGCGCCGGGCGATCCCGGACATTCCGCTCGCGGAGCTATCGGCGGTCGTCCGGGACAATCAA
>NZ_DAISLT010000061.1:0-24316 GCF_036820275.1 Novosphingobium sp. | reverse complement strand
ATTCATAGTGATTGCGCCGCTCTTTCAGCTCCGCCTTGCGTACCGTCAACCACAGTAGCGGCGTCGCCCGGCCATGCTCGGTAAGCAGCGACAGCATCAGGGTCGAGTGCCCGTAAGCATCGAAGTCGGTCCAGTCCATGGCGACGACGATCTCGGTGCGGCTACCGAGGCAATAGCCGGCCCAGTCGGCCATCAGCGCGTCGACATCGATCCCGTCATTCGATAGCATCCGGTCGACCTGCTTGATCGCGTGACGCGAGAGCCCTCCCTGGGCCAGGGCGAGACCGTGGCCAATCGCGCTCACCGCCAGCGACGACGCCTGCAGCGTGCCTACCGTAGCCTTCGCCAGCGAGGTCACCCGCTTCGCGTGCAGGTCCTCGCCAAAAAGGTCGTCGACAAAGGAATGGACCGCCTCAGCAGAAAACTCCGACTTCCCCCTCATCGTACTCTGCTCTCCGTTCGACACGGAAGTGCAGAATCATCTTTCCCGACCTACGTCATCTCAAAAATGAGGGGATGCCTGAGGTCGCGGATACGTATCGAACGCTTGTGTGCTCAGAAAGCCTCTCTGAACGCTGACACGGCAAAGCGCCTTGCTCGAGCCTTCAATACCACGCCAGAATTTTGGATGAGCCTTCAGGCTCATTACGATCTTCTGTCGGACGACGCCGAGGACATTCAAGACATCGAGGCATTGGTTGTAGGTATGACCTCACCGGGGTGATGAGTGGGCTCATGCTTCCTGCCGCATTCTTCCCAGGGTAGGTGAAATAGACCACTGATTGTTCTGTCTACCGAGCATTATCAGGGACGAGCCCCTCACCGGAATTGAGTCTCGCCTATTGCCCCGCAGATCGCGGGGCTGCGTCCTATAATTAAGATTTGCAAAAGGACGCTCCATACATGGCCAGCCCCGGATCTCCAGATACCGCCGCAGTACCAGGCAAACCCCGCGATCTTTCTTTGTTCGAGAAATCAGCTTACTCCGCGATTCTCTTGCTGCTCTACTATTTCTTTTTTGTTTGGTTGCCTGCAGCACTTCTGATCGCTGGAATTGAGGCTTCGACGGCTCGCGGCACCCCTACGCCCGAAAGTATCGTTATACCGATGCACGTGAAGGTTGCGTGGTGCTTCATGGCAGCCGTTCTGATCGCCGCTTCGTCGATATTTGGCGGCTTTCAAAAAGCCCTCATGTCTTTTTTCGGAAAATGGACGCTGATGATCTGGCTTTGCGCAACTGGGGCATTGTTCGCGTATGTGGCGGATGTCGGACGAGTTGCCGCAAGCTATATAAATGCCCAGCTGGACGATAACGGCTTTGTTTTGGGCTACTTTGCGACTTGGATTCTCGTCGTCGGGTATCTGACCAAACAGCCATGGGACATGGCGCGCGACAAGTGGGAAGCCGTCACCGCGGCAGAGATGCTTCTTCCTCCGCGTAAACGCCCTGACCCCGCGTCAGCATGAACGCGGCGAATTTTATCTATTAGGCCCCACCACGAGTCGATGAATTAGAATTCTTCAGCCATGCCTGAAAAGATGCTCGATTAAATCCAATCAAAGAGCGCTCAAGACCCGCTGCCGCAAGAAGCTGCGGGACCTTGGCCGGATAGACCTGAAGACATAGCGCAGCTTCGGCGACACTCATAAATCGCCGAGACATTTCCTCAACGTCGGCAACTGGCACTGTCCGAAGATTACCGCGTTCTGAAGGCCATTTATTTAATGCTTCTGAAGAATGGCGGCTATGAATCCCCAGGATCGTAGCCGCATCTTTCTTTGACATCATCGTCGCGAAATCGAAGTTGGCATACCGGTTACGGTCGAATTTCAGCGCCCGGAACCAAGCTTGGTCAGCTCGCTGGATTAGGATCCGTGCCACCAGCGGTTGCTTGCCGTTGATCAGACTGAAATGCCGATTCCCATTGATAAGGGCTTCGAAGGCTGGCCCCCAAGGCAGAAACCCCGGTACGCCATTATAAGCCGATGCTAGTGAAATCCATCCGTCGCCCTTGGGGACTGCTAAAGCCATAAGCTTTTCGTTAAGCGCGGCCAGCGAGCGACCATCGATTCGCTCAGTTCGCCTTTTGGATCCGCGAGCAACCGTTGAAACGGTGCTCAGCAACCCGAGACAACAAAGCTGCTCAACCGCATGATAGGTAATTCCCAACTGCGAAGCGGCGCGGTCAAGAACCGGGTCCTCTACCTGGCTTGCCCTGAAGGCTTCGACGGATTTCTGATCGATCAGCGGGATGACTGCATTATTATCGATGTGAAATACGGTCTTGAGCACGCCTTTCCGGCGCAACTCAGCGACCTCGTTTCTCATCATCCCACATGCGGATTGCGCTTGGCCATAGTCGAGCGCGAAAGCAGGCTTTTTCGAAAGGCGGTCGTGCATCTCGCTGATCACTTTGGACATGGCCGCTGGAACGCGCTGGGTTTTCGGTAATTTGAGGAAGCTTAGAGAGGCATTACCATTGCCATCACCAGCGCGGCCGTGCCGCTTGCCGAGACGTTCCGCGATGAAATCCTCAAAGGCAGCCGGCCATCCTACAAGAAGATCCCAACCCCTGGCCATTGCTTCGCAAACACGGAGTGGTTCAGCTGCCCTGTTTAAGATGCGGCGGATACCTTTGCTCCTGATCTCGGGGTCAACCACACCCGCGACAGCCACAAGCAATTCGTACGCCGTCCCGGCGTCAAGATGAGCCAAAGGGCCCGGAAGGCGCGATAGACTCGAGGCGCGCCGCTGGTGATCATGGTGAAGTAGGCCAGCGACAAAACTCAGACGGTCCCGAAGGTGCTCAGGAACGCTCGGCGTTGTAACCTCCGTCAGCGGCATCACGCATTTGTCGCAGAGGTCGAGGCCATGGGCATGATGCCAGCCTTGAACCGCATCGCAGATCCAGCATCTGTTTGTCAGCGTATCCCAATGCTCGTCGCAAAACGGCAACCCGTTGATTGCCCAGATCGCCCTGTGGAAAGCGGACGCTTCAAGCGCCCGCGGCGAGAAATACCGAAAACGCGTGTCGATCAATTCCCTGGCGATGGCCGCCCCGAAAAACAACCGTCGCCCCGAGCCCGCCACCAAAGGATAGGTGCGACTTTGAAGTTCGCCCAATTCGACCCTTAGGCAATTGGCAACGGCATCAAGTCCGTCCGCGCCGAGCGTCAGTTCGCGAATGTGACCATATTTTGCCGCCCCTAGGCTAGTGATGACCATAGTGGTGGGCAGGCCCTCCTCGGCCGCTCGTGCCAACAAGTAGCCGTCGAGCGATTCGCCCGGGGCCAAGGGGCGCCCCGGAGCCATCTGCCATTGATGGAGGCTGCGTAGTAAGTTGCTCACGTACGTCCTCTCTCAGGCGAACGGGTTGATTTCGACGTGGCCGGGGCCGACGCAGATTAGAGCGGTGGCGTGAAACAAGTCCTGCTCCTCGATGACCGCTGAGCCGCGCTGGATTGCGGAGAGCATCGCTGCACGTATGGTTTTCATGATGAGGCGAAGCGCGCCCCCGGAGGCGCGGCAGAGCCGATCCACAGTCTGCGGATCGTCGAGAGACGATCGGCCACGCAGCAGTCCTTTGGCCACCAATGTGGTGTCCAATTCTTCTAAAAAGTCCGCCAGGATTGAAAGATCGTCTTCCAGCAGGGGGTCGAGTGGTTCAAGATCGATATGGTCATCGAGGCGCTGCAAGACGTCGGGGCAGGAGCGCAGAACGACCTTTGCTTCGTCGCTTCCGCAGAACACAACTTCAGCGACACCGGCATCCATTATCCGTTCGCGGATAGCCCGGGCCATCGGTTTGCTCATCGTAGGGCGGCGACTCGCACGGTTGAATTCGTCGAAGACGACGACCTCGACCTTCTTGCGCGTCATCATCGTTATCGCTCGGGCCCACCTGGACTTCTCGCTGCCACTTGCTGGCTGTGGCGCACCGAGAGCAGCTAGGATCGAGGTAGGAAGGGATTCGACCGTCGCGATCTCGCTGGTTTCGACCAACAGGACAGGCGTGGTGTCGGGCTCCCCCCCATTCGCAACCCTATCTCTAAATGTCTGGACGGCGACAGTTTTTCCGGACCCGTATGGCGCGATAAGCATCGCCCCCCCGCAGCCAATACCCGGCTGCCGGTGCCGCGCTGCGGCCTGCAGGATCTCTAGACTATCCACCACGGCGTCCTGGGGCGCGAACGGAATACGGATGGCGTTGAAGGCCGCACCCGCTTTGCCCAGCGCTTGGGCAATTTGCGACGAGTTCATATTGGCAAAGTCAATCATATCAATTTCCTGGCGATCCGGGTTCACTGGCCGAGGCGGCGGCGGCGAGGTGCGGCAGTCTTGGAGGACGGCTCGAGCCCTAATTGCTTGGCAGCCGCTTCCTGAGCGACGGGCGACGCCCTACCAGCGCGGGCATTTCGCCGATCTGCGAGGTTTTGGTGAGTTTCGCGCTTGGAAGGAGCCGCTCGGGACGACAGGATTTCGAGATCGAGCGCCGTGGGTTCCGCCCGGTCAGTGGCCAGGAAGTCAAGCACCGTCACATTGTGTGAAGGGGCGGTGTGAAGGTGCACAATCTGACCAGTAATCTGACGCAACCTCGGGATCTCATAGAGCTTCGCGACCGTCTTGCGGGCACGGGCAGATTCGGCCGGATTGATGGCCTTGATCGCCGAGATCAGCTTCGCTCGGGTCGCAAGACGCTGTTCCTCAGTGTTGAACTCGCTTGCCGACTGCTTGGCATAATTGCGAACCTGCTCATGGAACGCCAAAGGCATACCCTCGGCGTAACGCTCTTCAGAACATTTGAGGGAAACCCACGTGCGAGACTTTCGATTGAAAACCCAAATGACGCTGATGTCGTTGGGATTATAGCGGTAGTCGACCGTCGCGGTAGCATCGTCGCGGCGTTGACGGCGTCCTTCGAGAGGTACGAGGTCGTCCAAGAGATTTCGAACCTCTCTCATATCGAAATAGCGCAAACAGTCGAACGCTTTGATGCCAGCAGGACCAAGCTGAGCCCCGGAGACAAACGCCATCGTGTCCCGCATGAACGCATCGAGATCGTTAAAATTGCTGATCCCATAGCGTTCCGCATCTTCTTTAAAGACGAGCGCGGGCTGGCGATTATTGAGACCGGTATGCGGGTGGGTATTGTATTCGGCTATGCACCAGTTTGCTATTGCCTCAAGCTCAGACATAATGACGCAAGCGTGCTCTTCACCTTTGTATTTGAGGCGGCGCGCATCCTTCAGCGAGAGAGTGTGCCCCGGCAGATTGGTGGCGATCAGCCGGTTTAGCGTGGCGATCGTACGCTCGCACACGGCGCGGTAGCGGGGCATACCGACGGGACAAAAACGAATGCTAAAGCCGGAACTTCGTGCCGCAGCTTCCATTGAATGGCTTCTGAATTCGACCGCATTATCGACGATCAGCTCCATCGGCTTACCGCGGAGATCCGCCAAAATCGGATACATTTCCTCGAAATGTGTGGGTACGCGCTTTGGAAGGACCATCCGGCGCAGGATCTCGCCAACTGTCCAGTGAGAGGGATCCACGAAGGAAATCACGTAAGCAACGATGGCGCGGCTGTAGACATCGATCGCAATGCTCAACCAGGCCCGGCCTAAGACCATTTGCATTTCGTCGTCGACGGTGAAAAGATCTAACTTGGTGTGATCGACCTGCACATATTGCATCGCAAAATCAGCCACTAGCGGTGCACCGCCACCGGACCAGTCTTGTTCGTATGCCTCATCGCCAAATTTAGCTTTGGTCGTGATGCTGCTTTCGAGCGCGTAGATCCGACGTCGTAACGTGCGGCAGTCCACGGGTTTGAACGGTGTCTCTGGTTTTTCAAAACCGTGCAGCTTGCCTTCGTTGCAAAGTGCAACATCGGCCGTATAATTCGTATATGCGTCCTTGATTGTCCCGGAGGAGGCATAATATTCAAGGGCATGCTTCCACTCAAGCTGAGCCATGACCTCTGGGCTACGAGATTTGCGCGGCGCCCGACCTCGCATACTGACCATCTGCTTAGGATGCCGCGTACCGACATGCCCCCGCTCACGCCTCCAGCGGCGGATGGTGCGGGGCTTTTCGGCCTCCCCCAGACTCTCGATCAGATCCGGCGTCCAGCTTTCTGCAAGGAAGCGCTCGATGGCTTTATCACCGTTTTTCACACCGCCATCGTCTAACATTTGGACGATCTTCAGCTTACGCTGGACCTCGTCGTCGATGGCCTCAGCCTGTTTGATTGTCCACTGCGCATGATCGTTCATCATCCGAACGCGGTCTTTGGCGACTGCATTCACCAACTTAACGTGGCCGTCCCGTAGCAGCCGGCTAAAATCCTCATCCGTGGGTAAGCGCGGGTTTCCGTCCGGTCCCTCGCAGCGAAACGGCTCGCCGGTGCTGATGTGTATCCACATGTGGCTTCCAATCTGATAGCCCATGGGCCGATAGAGCCCTGACGCCGTCTCGATCATGGTGCCTGGGTCAAAGTTGTTCATTGCCATTGGTCGTTCCTTAAAAATCGGCATGCGTCCGCAATCGCCCTCGGCGTCGCGCAGCTTGGTTTCTGCTCAGTCGTGGTCTCGGAAACGGATTGAGGGTTCAGCCGACCGAGCGAGTTTCAGGCTCGTCCACGGTCGCTTCGGAGGCGTTGGCAATCACGAGATCCGTGCGGAACTGCTGATAAGCATCGTCCAGGCTGAGCTCTCCAGCAGCAAATGCTAGCGCATGGCGCCATGCCGACTCCGCTGGACCGGCTAATGCCGCAGCTACCTGGACAGCGTCACCGTCTTGGGCGTGAGCTGGTCCAAGCTTATCGAATTCGATGAACTTCAAGCTCTCGCTCGCCAGGCTCGACACCGGCGTGGTACCCGACCGCATCAGACCAAATCGCTTACGGTGGGCCCAGGCGATACGGGAGGGTGTGTCGTATTTGCTGTTCGCTGGTCGGCGATGGCGCACGGGTTCGTGCGCCATGCTGGATTGAGTGGCTTTGCCAAGAGGCGTCGTGTGCAGCTTATTCATATGTTTCTCTAAATTTGGACGCACGACGGCTTCCGCCGGCCGCTGAATGCGTCCTCGGTGTTCGGGAGCGGACCCGAATTGATGACGGCAAGGGCCGCCGCTAAATTGTCATTGAGATCGCCGCAGAGACCTTCAGGTCAGGCGTCTGACACGCTTGCCGGCAAAGCGGCGGGTCGCCGGTTTATGTTCCACGCGGCGCAAAACGACAGTCTTCACTGCCTGGAACTCGCCCATGAGAGTTTGAGTCTGGAAACGTGAGGCAAGCGCCTCGTCAAATGCCTGCCCGCCGCGTACGTCCAGTCGACGGCGAATGCGCTTTTCGGCGATCAGGCGCTCAAGACTCTTCTGAGTAAGAGCAACCCCGGCGAAATCGCGCAGCCGCCGACCATTGTGCGCATCGACGATGTTCACCGCGCCTCCGAGGTCGGGAAGGCGAACGAAGCGCCGGCCGTCCGCCTCATAAACGACCGGTGCCAACACCGCCATTTCGACTGCCAGGTACGGTGCTCGTACAGCGCAGCCGATTGGCTTTGTCGATCGGTACGAAGTCCCCGGAGTAAAGGGGCGATGAGGCCCTCGATGGGGTAATGGTAATGTGTGTCGCAGGTACATAAGCGATCTCCAATCGCGCTTCAGAAAATGGTGACCGGCGTTTCGCTCGTGATTGGACGAGCGATATCCATCTTAATCCGGCGACGGACGGTGAGCGCCCGCACGAGATTTTCGCCCGTGATGTTGGAAGCCGGATCGAGAGCCTCAGCCACTGCACCGAAGGTGGAGTTTACCCCGCCCTTCATCGCAAGGTTTTCGAGGCGATCGATGTGAATCGGGTCGATGTGGCAAAAGGCACGCGAAGCGAAGAGCTCAGCGTTTTTGCGGTGATGCCGGTCAACAAAAATCTCGTCTCTGAACACGATCTCAAAGCCGATTCCGCAGCGACGCAGAACCTCCGCGGTGGCGGCAAGCTTTGCTCGGTATGCGGGATCGTGCAGATCGCGTTCGTCTCGCTTGACCTCGACAACTATCCAGCTTCCGTCCTCCAGAACGAGGACAACATCACCGGTGTAATCGAAATGGTTTATGCCATCGGTGGTCACGACGCGGATGCATTCCGTGCCAAAGCGCACGAACCTAAAGTCTGACTCAGTGCGAATAACGAGGGATCGCTGTGCCTTGCCCTGCCAATGGATCAGGCCGTGCGCCTTGAAGGAATTGAGCCAGCCATTCTCGTGGGGAAGGTTACCGGCAAAAGTTCGCAAGGCGCCCGTGAAAATGGTGCCCATTTTGATGAGCTTGTCGACCTTCGGATCCGCTTCCTCGACCAATTTACGCACCCGGACGGGGTCAGCCATGATCGAGCCATCGAAGTAGGCATCAAGCTTTGGATCAAGCGCTGCAAGCTGCGACGTCGAGACGCGGCGCTCGCCACCAGCAGCTAAGCTTATGTGCTCTGATAGGGCTTTAGTAGGTTTTGCACGTCTGAAATCCATCGAATTCATTCCTCATAAACATCGCCAGACTGGAGAGTGAGGAACAGTCCGGGCTCCGATCTCCACCTCTTGCGACTTAATATGGCCGCAAAATTCGGGTTGGCAAGCAATGTCTGATGAGGTGGACAATTTATTTTTCAGCGGTGGCGGCGCCCTTAAAGCTCGGCTAACGTCAGCGCATGACGCGCGCGTACGAAAAGCAGGAAGGCTCCGGCCTCGAGGTTGAGGATCTTGATTCCAAAATCGTCGAATTATGGCCGGAACCGATGCCGGAAGGCGAAAGGACCCTTTGGGACCGACTGTCCGCAGACCGTAAGGAGCAAGCAATTCGTCGCTTGAGCGCGATTAATGAACGCGGCTCAGCGAAGAATGGTGTCGACGGAAAAAAGATGTCGGCGGTACAGGCAGCTGCTGCAGCGGACGTCGCCAAAAAGACCTTTTACGGCATAGAGAAACGGTGGCGAGAACAGCGAAGCTTGCGTAGCCTCGGCGTTAATATTGCCGATGACAACCACGATGCGGTGATTGCGGCTTCAGTTGCCCGTTATGAATTGGAGAGCACCATTGAGGATCTGCTCCGTCAAAACCCGAGGTTTGATGCAGCAGAGATTTATGAGGAGCTCAAAGGATTCGGCTTCGATCCTATGCCTTCGACGGGCACTGTCGCGCGAGCGCTCCGCAAAGTCCGGCGAAATTTTCCTGCTCCCGGTGTGTTTGGACAATGTGTCGTTTTCGACAGTGCCGGGCTCGACCTTGTCGATGAGCGGGGGCAGCGTTTACGCGTGTGCGCTGCGATCGATGACGGGACGGGCTTATTCTTGGGTTGGGATATCTCGCCAGATAGTCAGATCATGGCCGGCTATGGGAATGCCGCTGCACATGCATCGTCCGGGGCAGCCGCGCGCCTAGGTTTCGGGGCTTTGGCCGATAAGAGCGGTCTGCAGAGCATGGATTTTTCTGGAGGGGTCGCCGCATTCAGCTGCGTGGAAGAGATCGTGCTTCGTCAGCCAGCAGACGAAAGTCGCAACCCGCTACCGTCGTGGCCTGTCGGTTCGATCAACCTGCACGAAAAGCTAAGCAGGCGGCTTGGAAACCGTATAATCGATTTGCTGGGTGAGCGTGTTGGCGGCGTGTGGATGGGCTCCGGTACACGCGCACCAGGTTTCGGCTATCGCACCGGCCGACAGGTGCGATTGCCCGTGATCAACCCAGTGTTCCTTCAGGACATCGCGAAGGATATCCGAACCTATAACAGGCAGAAACTATCAGCGTTGCGATCTATCGCTACAGCCAAAGTTCCTGACGAAACCTTGGCGGCGATCGGCTCTTCCCTGGATGCGCTCGCCAAGGCCATTCAACCCGAAACTTAGCAAATGACGAGTTTCGATACCCGCGACCTCCTGCCTAGGCGGCCTTTTGGAATTCCAGGTCAGGGGTCATGATTTTGGCAAGCGAGTGCAGGAACTCCGTTCGCTTTTGATCTGTAACGATCGTGAATCGCGGCATTTCACGGCCCTTGTTGTGGATTGCTACGGCATCATCAACCGCTGCTTTTGCCTGTTGCAATGACAATGGTTGGTCTGCTGAAATCACTCCTTGGAAGAAGCCCTTTCGAGGGGCGGTGGTTCGGCCAGGGGCGTATCGGATGTTGCCGAGGGCCACGCCACATATTCTCCGTAGAATGCTTCCCGGCTTCAGCAGCCGTCCCTCTTCCGCAACCTGCAAATGCGTGCTTGCTGCTGTTCGAAGTTCATTCCAGGCAGCACTCTTGGCTGTTCCAAACTGCACAGGCAGAACTTCTGTGTCGTTCGCGGGGAGCTTGGTTTGGGCGCCGACGAGTTCGGTCAGCATTTTGGCGGAGGTGGCGGCTGTCGGCGGGCTCAATGATAGGAAGCACGCGAGAATGCGCCCGCTCGGTCGAGCGATCGCTACGCTGACGACAGGTATCTGCGGCCCGTCGGGGGCTTCTACTGCCATCGCCAAAGCACAGTGGTCGATAGCAATCATAGGCGGCGAGGTGTCTTGGTTTGCCGCGCGTAGTTCGACCAGCCGGCGATACGTAGTGCTTCGAACGAGGGGCTTTAGGCCGGCGACTTTGCAAGCCTCATCGATGGCTCGGACTAATTGGCTTGGGGCCAAGTCTGCGCCTAATCTCGTTACCGTTTCCAAGATCACGTCTTCAACGGCCGGGTCGATGAGCGGGATACGCCGGCCTGGTCGGTTCACCGGGGTTCTAGCTCCCGGCAGAGTGGCCGGGTCACGATGAAGTAGCCATTTGCGGACCAAGGTCCGGAATGCGTGTGCGGAGAGGTTCAACTCCGCTCCAAACTTTTCGTAGTCCGCTACCTTCGGCTTGGGAATGTGAAGGAAATCGCGAATGACCTCGATTCGGCGTTTGATAAGATCACGACGGACGACATCGACTCCGACAAAACTTGGGTTTTCCGTTGCGAGGATGGCAGCTTCGCGATTCAGGGTCTTAGCCTGGGTGCGGCTGCCGAACAGGGCGGCGGGATTTTGATGAGCTCGCCATGACTGGGCAAGCCGATAAAGAGTATCGCAGCTAAGCCCCAATTCCGCCGCGAAAGCCTTATCGTCAACCAAAGATGGTTTCTTGAGGGCTACGTATCGTGTGACGATCTCCGCCCTGCGTGCTGCTTCATGTGCATTGCCTACCGGCGTAAGCATCGGCGTGGGAAAGCGCATTTTCTTCTCCGTAACTGCATACACAGTCCGGAAAATCAAATCCGTCAGGCGATTTAACGGATCGCTCGGCGCTCCGCCGCGGCCGATCAAGCGTCGAGCGAGTACGAGGTCCTGCCTGGCTTCGCTTACGTGACCTTCCAAGGCTGATGAGATCGCTTCTCCAGCGCCCTAGTCAGATAGTCTGGCTGATGCTCGTCCATCGCTGCTTCCCCCAAAATGGACCGCGCCGGCTCCGACAAAGCCTTCCATGACGCCCGCCGCGTTCACCACATCATCGCCAACCCGTCCGATCGGGCAAGCCGTGATGCCCAGCGCCGTGGCAACCAAGCACATCGTCGCCACCAGCGCGCCAGCATCTCGCCATAGGATGCTACCGGCATTGTCGTAGCAGGCGTCAAGCAGAGCCCGATCAGCTGCAAACTGGATGGTTGTTCCTTGGACATGGCCTAAGATTGTGGAGATGCTCTTGCGATTCACCGCTACGGCCGCCGACCCGGCGGGCATCAGTCCATGCTGCTGGTCATCATAGAGACCGGCAATGCCATCCTCCAGGGGCAGGACGAGCAACTTGATGGGGTGAAGCCCGCCCCCCGATGGCGAGTTCCTGCTCTCGGCCGGCAGACCAAACCGCCCCTGCGTCCGGCTGCGTAATGCGGTCGAATGCCACAAGAGGGCAGAGAGATCTTCGATCCCCAGCGAACCGCCGACGCCGGACCGTCGGGATCCCAAAACTTCGAAGAAGCCGATATCTGGCGTCCGCACGTCGCGGGGAAGAAGTTGAACTGGTCCCGGCTCGATTGAGCGCCGGCTGGGATTCCCGTCAAAACGGGGTGCCGGCTCTAGATCAGTATGGCTCGCCATACAGGTCTCTCATAACCTCGTAGTGCTTAACGCACCCACGACAGCCGCCGCACGCCAATGGCCCCGTATGGCACGAATGCGCCCAGCCAATGATTTCGCGGGGTGCACCGGAATGCTGAACCAGCTCGACCGTCGACATGCCGACCGCCGGCGCCGTCACACGTATCGCGCCTTCCTGCATTGCCATGAGAGAATCGACCTGCGCGTAGAACTCTGGCCTTCCATCGGCGTGAGACCCGTCCGAGGCCACTGATCCAAGCATTAGCTCGTCGACGCCGATCGCCGTCGCTCGCATGCCAGCCAGCGTCAACAGTAATTGATTTCGAAACGGCCACCATTCCGGAACTGGTGCATGGATTGATGCTGGCTGAGAGGCCATGTCGCCGGATCCCAACGAACTGCAATCAACGCGGATGATCTCGTGCCTGACACAAAGCAAACCGGCGACGTGGGCAGCGGCGGCGAGCTCGGTCTCAGCGGCACGCTGACCATAGTCGATGGTGATCGCATAATCAGGCCGCTGCCAATATGTCAGCGCAATCGAATCCACACCGCCCGAGAGCAGTACCGCTCTCACCGCAGGGCCCATACAGCGTGGTAGATTGCGGACACCAGGTCACCGACGATCCGACATCCGCTGCCCGCAGGCATCTTCACATCCTCCGGTCGCATGTTCTGCGCCAAGCCCACAACCGGAATACCTCGGGCGACCGCATAGCCGATCTCAAAGATCGTACCTGCGTCCGCGCCGTTGAGGATAGCCAGTACGGCCTGGCATTCGTCGAGCCCTTGCAGATCCAAGGGAGCAACAACTTCGCCAGGCCCTTCGCCGACATCGTGGAGCGGAGAAAAGACCGAAACGTTCATTGCGAGCAACTGATTGCGGACCTCCTCCACGACCCAGCGCTCCGCAAGGTTGAAGAACGGTGCGGCGATATAGATCTTGCCTGTGCCCGGAACGACGCGTTCTGCCGCCATCTCCATCAGGGCGTCTGCTGACGGGATGGGCAGTCCATGCGTGTTCACATAATGGCTTGTCGCACGCGAAGCCAAGTCAGCTGCGTCCGCAGGAGAGCGCTGCTCTAGAGCCCAGAACTGCGTGAAAGCCGCAGAAAAGACATCACCCGAGCCAATCTTAAACACGGTCTCGCTGCGGTAGGCAGGCACCTGCCAATGGCCATCGCGCGTGGCGACAAGCGCGCCATGGCCGCCCATTTTGAGAACTACGACGTCCGCTTCGTCCCGCTCGAGCAAAGCGGCGGCACCCTCACGAGGGTCAGCCATGCCGGAGAACTGGCGCGCCTCCTGGCGGTTCAGGATAACAGCAAGCTTATCTGCGCGTGATCCATTCTCTGAAAACGGACGCGGGTCAAACGCTGACTGCGGATCGTAGACCGCAACCTTGGCGGACACCTTCGCGTCGCCTTCCAGCATACCGAAGCGCAGCACCACATCGTCGCTGACCTCGAAGGCCGGATGGCGTAGAATCGCGTCCGGTCTCGGCGTGATCTTGGGCGTGGCCAGTGAGTGGAAGTAGTCGAAGGCGATCTCTCGATCCGCCATTGGTCCATCGACGAGGATGCCGTAAGCCGATTTCAAACTGGCTTCTGCATCAGCGAGGCTGGTGTTGCGATAGGTGTGAAGTTTGATGCCCGGAACGGCGCCGCTCAAGGCAGCAGCAGCTCTCCCGCCGGAGCCATAGGCATCATCCCACCGCGGCTCAATGCACCGCTCAACGTAAAGCCCGCCGGCGACCGAGATCACGCAGGCTCGATCCGAACCTCAACGGCGCCGCCCCGGATGGACAACACCACAGCCAAATACGCACGACCCTGATCGATGCACCCAATGATGCGCACGTGCCCGCGATGGGTAAGCGCACCGACCCTCTGGCCGCTTGGTCCCAAGACTTCCACGACGGGATTCGGACCTGAGCGGTTCAGGTTGACCGTCAGTATGTCGCCTACCTTCAACGTTCCGACCGCGCCCGGCTGAAGGCTGTTCAATGCTGCCGTTTCGACAATATCGCAAGGGTCTGGCGCGCCGCCGCCTCCACCTCCGCCGGAACCTGTGCCTGGCTTGCTTGGAGTTACCCTAGCAGGAGTTGCAGAATACCCATCGTCACGCGAACCGCCACTTCCTGACACGAGACCTCCGATCGAACATCAACGTCCGATCGGAGCTATATCAATACCGGCTGACGAATGTCGACCGCCTTCGACGTCCTATTATTCTGATTACGCGCGTCTTTTACATTTAGCTTGGCAACAATGTCTTGCGGAAGCTGGCGCATGGTCATCCAAATGACAGAATCCAATACGGACGCACGGGCGCCAACCGCCTTTGCGAAGGCGAGATAGGCCGCTTCCATCTGTGCGTAGTGGCGTTCGACCCGCCAGGCTGCATCGAAAAGTCCAAGGGAATGGCAGGCGCGGATGATGTGGATATCGAGGATCGACACCTCATCGCTATCACGCCAGTTTCGCACGATCCATGATGCGGTCTTGGGTCCGATCCCCGATAGGCCGACCAGCGCATCACGCAGGTCGCGATCACCTGCGTCCGTATCTATATCTGCCAAGCCCGCCACGCATAGCGCAACATGGCGAGCCTTCTGACGCGCGAAACGATAGCGCACGGAGCGGCCCTTAACCTCCAGTGGGGTGGTCAGCATCTCGAGCACGGAATGCTCATCTTCCAAGACATCTGCCGGAGCAGCCCGAAGACGATCATAAGCAGCCAAGCCAACTTCTGCCGGTATCCCATAGCCACCGAGCAGACACGCTAGCATTTCCTCGCGCAGGGTGCGGCCCAACCGATAATGGTCCGGTTCTTCGGTTTCCCACATCCATGTCTGGGCTGTCCAATAGGCCGGAGTGCCGATCTCCTCGGCTCGGCCCCATCGCAGCTGATGTCCGAAGACGCGCGTCGTTTCGGCAGGAAGCGTCAGTTCGACCAACTCGCCGTCGCGATACGAGAAAACCTGTTGCATTGACGCGCGTTTCGATGAATGCATATATGCATATTATGATGCATTTCATTCTTGCGCAATGGCTGAAGTGATCCATGAGATCGAACGAATCCGGCTTGCTGCACGGATCTCGCAGGCTGAAATCAGCCTGACGCTCGGCGTGACGCAGGGCCACTACAGCAAGGTGATCAACGGAAAAGCCGAGCTTTCATCGAAGCTGCAGGAACGAATGCAGATCTGGATCAGCGCTCAGGCCGACGCTGGGCAGGAGACGGCGACCGCCCGGCGCATAAAGCAGCTTGCTGTATCGATCCGCCAACAATGCATCGAACTTATGCATTTGGCCGGGCTACCAAGCGAGGTGATCGACGGGTCCACCGGTCCGTAGATATCGAGAGGGGTACGCCGTGACGCACAAAGACTTGCCCGCCCCTCGGACGAAGCGCTCGTTCGCGAGCCCAGTGGCAAAGACGGCTTCCTGCGGGAGCCGACATACGAATCGCTCTCGGTCCCATAGCATGAGCTATAATTGCAGTTTTGCCGCGATGGGTGGACGAGATCGCCCAAGCCATTATGGAGTTCAAGCAGGAAGGCGGGACGATACGGCCAATTCTTCCGATGGTTCGGCTCCAGTCCGTGAAGGATTTTCGTAAAGTCATGACTACCGCGCATGATGTCGCACTCAGCGTAGAGGCGTTAATCAAAAGAAATGGCCTTAATCCTAGTGTCGCAGTCATCAATATGGACTGTATTAAGATCAATTTCTATTGCATGGCTGGAATGCCGACGCCTTGGCTAACTGGGCCAATTCAAGCCGCTGGCTGGTTTGTCTCAATGGACAATTCATCCCCCACAAAAATTTCCTGGACACTCGAGCCGCTCAATCAGGCCCGCGTCAAGACTCCCCAATTACTTTATCATGCAACACTTTCCACCAATCTTGCGTCCATCCGCGCCTCGGGTATCCTCCCGCAGCCGAAGTCAAGGACTTGGACCAAACGGTGCTACCCAACGCCGCGCTCATTTTATGCTACGTCGAAATGGAATGCATTCGTCTACATCGCGAGTCACCTGAAGCAAAAGTCGGTCATCAGTGACCTCCCATCGATAGCCGGCAAAGAACTGGCGACATGGTCGTTGCTCGCCGTCTCGGACCTTGGTCATCACCAATTCCATGCAGATGCGGTCATGCAGGGAGCACTTTGGACCGCCGCGGTAGTGCCGCCATCATCACTTTCTCGTGTGGTAGGCTGGCGTGCGGAGTTCAAGCGTGCTGTCAAGTGGGGCAACAACGTCCTAACACCCCTCTAAGCGAGACTCAAAAAGGTCTCCGATCCCGCCAGCTTTTCGAGTACCCATCCGGCGTGTCCCGCCTTGTCGATGAGCTGAGGGACGGGTCTTAAGTGAGCTCGTAAGAGTGCGCTTTGGAGCGGTCGATATGGCAGATCACAGTTTTTACCGGGCCGGAGCGGCGCCGCCGTTGGAGCGACGAGGAGCGGCTAGAGATCCTAAACGAGGCGTTCGCTCCCGGCGCTTGCGTTGCCGAGGTTTGCCGGCGGTACGATATCTCGTCAGCGCTGATCTATACTTGGCGGCGGAAGCTGCGCGAGATGCAGGCTGAGCCGCTGGACGATGATTTGCCAGCTCCCGATTTCGCCGCGGCCGTGATGACCGAGGATGCCGAGGGCGCGCATGCTGGTGGGCAGCCGGCGATCGTCATCGACCTCGCGCGCAGCAAGCGGATCAGCATCTTTGCCTCCGCATCGCCGGCGCTGGTGGCCTCAGCGTTGAAGGCGCTGCGATGATAATCAGAATGTAAGACACAGCTTATCTTCGCCAGCAGGCTTAGATGTCCGCGATATCGGCGCATCACATAAAAAGGCGATAGGGGTAGACGTTCCGCGGAAGATCAGGAACGTTAGCGATCGTACGTGCGAGCCTTTGCGAATATCGGATGCTCACTGGCACGGGATCATATAGCGCGTCATTGTTCCAATCCATTTTCGTCAGCGCTAGTGCCTCGTGGGCGATCACCTCGAGCGGTCCCTGTCCAGCATGCCGGATAAGCTGCAATGGCCGCGGAATGCTCTTCTTGCCCTGATAGTAGTTCCCGTTAGTGGATACGTCCGGTGCGTTGCCGGCAACCCAAACCAATGCAGAGTTTCCTGACCTCGTCACCATAGTTCCTCGCGGAACTGGATATCCAGAAGCTTTGCTCTTGGGTTCAGGAATACCGGAATCGATAAGCCAGACACCACGCCAGCATGACGCCGAGCTGACTTCGATACATTCGATCTCCGCTACACCAGATAATGCGTCGAACGCACCCTCTATTTCGCTTTCTTTAAATGCTGTTGTCTTGTGGATCACCATCCGCTTGGGCAAGTAGCCCCCATTACGCCCCTGATAAAGGGATAGGCTTCGCGCTAGGACGGCTCGCATATCATCTCGGCTCAAAAAGGGATTCCGGCGCGCCTCTACGACATCAGCAACGGGATCCTGTGCTTCGAAAGCAACGAATTGCATTCCGCCCCCGTCCATATCGAAAACTTGCGAGCAGCAAGTGACATAGTGCGCGTCACGTTGACCACCTCGAAGGGCATAAGCAAGTCCAATGTAAGCAGTGTCGGCCGGAATTCCTTGCAACGGCGCCAGCTTCCACGGCGTCCCAGCCGCCTTAACATAAAGCGCGGTGGCCAGTCGCCACGCGAGTGAGGCCTTGTGCTTAAACGTAAATGCTCGATCGTTTAAAACCTGCGTGGGTATATTGTATTTTGCGCCAAGTGCTTTCAGCACGTCATGGGCATCAAAAAATTCCCCGCGGGTGGCAGCGTTCCAGCTATCTGGGAAATGAACAAGTGCGACGTCAAACTTGTCCCGAACCAAAGCAAGTCTACGAAGTGCAGCCTCCATTGCGTTAAACAGCCGCACCTGGAGATCACCCTCTCCCCGCAAATCATCTAATCGTTCGGGCCATTTTATGTGAGCCTCTCTTGGCGCCGAACCAAGCGCTACCCGAAAGATTTGCTCAAATCCTGGATAGTGCGGCACATACTCTGCCCGGTCAGAAGGCCGATGTGGCTCGCGCAGAAGCCGCATCAAATCGCCCCGTGTCTTGAATGCGCTTTGAGGGCCGATTGTGGCGATGCGCACTTGCGAGGTGAACCCTTTAAACGACTCTTGCGAGTAGGGGCCGTGGTTCACAAGCCCGCGAAGGGGATGAATATCGACGTTTGACGCATTTGACGGCGAAAACGTGAGGTAAGGCTCTTCCAGTAGGCTAAACGGAGCCAGCTTGGTTAGTTTTCCGGACCTCGCCATCAAGCGGTCCTGTCAAAATATGGATGATGGTGCCCGGGGCGGCTCCAACCAGTGAACGTCGAAACGGCAAACTTCGCATCAATACCCGTCAGACCCTCCAGCCCACAGGCTAATCGAATCCCGTCGGCGCCACGCCCTGTCAAAAGCTCAGCCCAAGCATCAATGATCGCTGCCCAGCTTTTATTGTATCGCCGGGCCCAGCGTTCCCGGCGCCAATCGCCGACCGGATCCCCTCCCCTATCATGCCGTTTGCCAATGGAATCATTGTTAGATTCGTCGGTCGGTCTATCCACGGCATTACTTGCGCCAGCCTCTCTAGGTATGCGCACAAAGGTGAAAGGTTCAAAGCCGCACCACCATCGGCCATCCACATGATCCAATTTCAGAAAAATTCCTTCTTGAAACTGATAACCGTGTTTGGGAACCACGCCGGTTAGGGGGCCACCGTAAGCGCGCTTGAGGTTTCCTAGAATTTCAGAATCCCTGCGACCGCGCTCAGGGGTATCATGTGTTCGCGGCGGAGCGACAAGGATGGAGTGGCCCGACCTCGTATAACGTGGAAACAGGGGTAAGCGACGCGTAAATGCCGCGACTAAGGCATCATACAACAGACCTGTAGCCCAACTGTCAGCCACCGGATCCAAAGGGATTTCGCCATCCAACCGAGCGCCTAGTGGAGCCAAAGCATCTAGGATCTCGCGATCGTTCCCGAAAATAGCTACTTCGCTACCTAGGCATGCAGCGTTCGCGCGGACTTTCTCCTGCTTTAGCATTTCTCGCACCACCGATGTCGTCGAGGGCTGGCTAAGTTTCAAACGTCGAGCAGCCACGGGCAAACTCTCCACGAGAAGTGATGAGTACCGCAGGACCGGAAATGCCCGGGCGTCGACCTTCGGCATCTGAACTGGGACAAGGCGAGATGCCTGTCGGCCATCCATAACCCACTCTTGCAATGGCTTTGGAATCTCAGTCGTGTTGAGCAAAATTGCCGCAAGCTCATCGAACGTAGCACACTCTACAACCGCAACATCGACCCCGGCAAAAGAAGCCTTTTCTAAAAAGATTTTGACTGCTGGAAGCAGTTTATCGGCAGATGACGTAACCCAATATAGACCATTCGGAAATGGCGATGGCTTTTCTAAGACATCACCCAAAGCCTGCATGATCGATTCATCACGGCCACTATAGCCGACAAAAATCATCCCGAAGCGTTGTGCGGCTTCTACCAGAACATGCCGCATTCGAGCGTCTTGTTCCTCCAACTCTGAACCCGTATTCTTGATTGCGACTGATTGATAATCACCATGCAGCTTTGCAACCAAGGGCCAATCGGATTCATTCAAACAGCGCAATGCCCGCTCTGCGGAATCGATCGCCGCTACGGTCGGCCGGTTCTGGTCCGAGACGGCCAGCCTCGTATTTGCCAGGCCAGCGGCTTCTTCAATCAATGGATCAAAGTTCGTGGTGAAGATGCAATCCGATTTCCCAGCTGCAATCAGACTCCCTAGGACCTTTTGACCGAAGCAAGGAGTACCCTTTGAGATTGCATCGTCGATGTACTGCCGCCGGTGCCGGGCTTGAGGGTGCACGGCTTCAAACGATTTGGCATACTCTAAAGGATCGCCATCTGGCGGCAAAATAGATGACTGACGAAAGAATGAATCAATCCTCTCGATCCATACCGCATCGGCAGTATCAATCTCGCGCTTCGACATATTCATTTCACGGCAGAAAATTGTGGCCTTGAAATCTCGTATCATGGCGTAGCCAGTCGGAATCCCAGAGGCAGCGGAAGCACCAGCGCCCAGAAACCACGACACGAGATTTGGTCGAAGGTCGAACGCAGTTGCAAACTGCGCCGCAGACATCGTTGGAACCAGGCTGATAGTCTTGATCCTAAAATGGAAATCGCCAGGCTAGAGTATTTGACTGCTTCCGCGCCCTGTAAAGACTGTGCCCTTGATTTGCACAATCTTGTTGTCCGTTGCCCCATACGTGAACAGTTTATCGGTCCGCCGCTGCGCGAGCATTTATCAAGACGCTCAATCTCTGCATGCAGGAGGTGTATGCATTTTATTGACATGACGTATCCGCGCGCTGAGAGGCGACTTCTGCAGCGGCGCTAGTTCTACCATCGTCGCAGATCGACAGGATGGCCCTTACTGCACGATCCGCCGTTCGCACTCGAATTGCTGAACTGCTCACGCTGGCCGCAAGCTGCCTCAGCCTCGAGCGCGTAGATATGGGCCTTTGCGGCCGAGCAGCGGCTTCCGATCACACTCGACATTCGCGATCCGTAGCGCCCGACATCGTTAGACGGACGAGCTAGGCCCAGTACGGCTCAAACGCCCGCTCACTCACATCTCATCCACCCGCCCGCCGCTAGGCATCTGCAAGCGAATGTCCGGATCCCGGAGGATCTGCGCTGCGAAACTCATGACTGTTCTAAAAGGCGGCCTTCCTCATATCTTTACATGGGGCTGCCGGCGGGAGAAAAGCCAGATTGTTCTTTCTGCGTTCGCGAGGCATGAGGAGCTACCTCTGCTGATCGCCGCTAGCGTTTTCAGCGAGAGTGATCAGCGCCGGGCAGCAGAACTCGACGCTGCAGATTGGAGCGACAGAAGGGTCAGCATGTCGAAGATTCATCGCGTAGTCATTCCCGTGGACAGCCATGATCCGACCGCCTGGGATCTGGCGGTGACCTATGCGGACAAGATTTGCGAGGTCGGTGGTGACAAGGTCCGAAACGTGGTCCTGCTCATTCACACGAAGGCGCAGCTCAAGCATACCGACCTAGCAAGGTTCGTCGGGGACGCCCAAAGCAAGCGGCTCGACAAGGGAGAAGCGCTTAACATGCCGTCCAGCGCAAAGCTCAAATGTGAGACGCTGCGAACCGTCGGGACGATGCTCCCGCCGACGACCGTGGTGATTGCCTATTGGGCGGACATGGAGATGATGGACAAGATCGACGGCCTTCGCAATGTGGCCGGAGTGGTCGCAGTCCCCGAATTTCCTGACAACGTGAAAGACTGGGAAACTCGCTGGGGGCCAATTATTCACGGCAAGGAGAAGGCGGTTGAAACCTCACTTATCGCCGATCCGATCATTGAGAAAGCGATGCGGAGCCTGGACGTGATGGTGAACAGGTCCACGGGGATCGGGCATCCGCGTGACAAGCAATCGGCTAACGAGGTTTTCCGCATCCTGCGCAACAAAGGCCACCTCCTCGATCCGAATGCGATCAAGTCATGGGCAATTAGGGCGGGATGGGCGCCAAGGGGCGCCACAGACTTGGCTGCCCTTGCGAGTAAGATCGCTGGATTGAAAGCAAAGCCTTCACTCTCGGCGATATACGGTGCGGAAGACCGCTACGCGCGATGGAAAGCGGAATCTTAGTCTCAAGTGCTGGAGCAAGGGTTCACACGTTGAGCCTTGTACAGATTCGCCCGACCCGATCGGTGTCGGCGGCGTCGAGCAATGTCGCGCCCGAAAAGCGGTGAAACCGCAAAATCGCTTCGGTGTTCGCGCCCGACAGATCCATTCCGCGAACGTTTCCTTTTTCCTACCCACTCGATCCGCACCGGCGGGCCCTCACCTAAACAGGATCTTCGTTAGCTCACGTTACGAACCGGCGACGTGGCGGTGGAGGCGGCAATCGCGCCTTGCGTGCAGCTTCCTGCGCTTTCCAGGTGAGATAGTCTTCCTCACTGTCGAAATCAGGCGAGAGATCGCTGAAGTCAGTCAGCGTGTCGCAGCTCAGGCAATGATACATCTGGGAGGCGTCCTGGAACGCCATGCCGCACAGGCACCCGCAAAAGGGACAGCATTCGTCGATCTCAAGATCGGCCCAGATCCAAACCCCGAGATATTCGGCCACAGCATCGCTGTCGCGCCCGGTGATCTCGAATGCATCGGCGTTTTTCGCGACGAACCCCTCGATCCCTGCGGCCTGCAAGTCGCTGAGAATGTCGGCAGGCTGGAGGGCGAACCACTCGCCGCCGACGTTCGCGCCCGCATATTTGCGGTGAAGCGCCTTCTCCGTCCGGGCATCGTCCGCCGCTTCGATCCAGCCGACCAGCACGAGCTGCTTGGGGTTGCCGGTCTGGAGCTGACCGAGCCGCCGCCTGATGTCAGTCGCACGACCGATTTTCATCAACCACTGACCGCGCTCTTCCTGGTGGATGAAATAGACCGCCATCAGCCTTTCAATATGTCTGTGGAGAAGCCGGACTTTCGGCTTGCCGACCGCGCATAATAACCGATCTCGACGTCGAAGAGCATCGCGACTTTCTTCAGGTTCGTGGCAAGTGTCGCGCGCGACATTGCGCGGGCATCGTGCTCAAACATCAGATGATAGAGCGCCGGCCAGAATACCGCGGCTTCGGCGAAACCGATGTCCTGGCGCGGGCCGACTACCGAATAGCAGCCGGTGGCGGGGATGATATCCGCGGCCATTTTCTTGTGAACGATGCTGCATGCCGACAGAAATAGCCGCCGGTCGGCGAAGCGCTTGCCGAGCATCTCGCCAAGCTCAAAGTTGCTCACCTCGTCTCGATTGGTGGTCGCGAGCCCCTCGCGATCGGCATGCGCCGAAATGTGCAGATAGCGGAAGTCCGAGCGCAGGAATGCCTTAATTGCTTTCTCGAACGCGTCGCGGGTGCGCACATATTGGTAAGCCGGCTGCTTGCCGTGCAGCCGCGCGACATGGCTGATCACCTGCCCTTCGAACCGCCCGTTGCCCTCGTCATTGGGCGACAAGGATTCGATGATGAAGATATCCGCTTTGGTCGACATCGTTTCTCCTCAGGATCGGAGTGATCCGTAGGCAGCTTCATATCAGAAGCAGGCGTTCGCGGTAGCTGATGGAACGACCGGTCCTGGTCGCGTCTCCATCGCTCGGGCAGCGCTCGGCCGTCGACACTCGAGACCATGTGGACGGTTACATGAGGCCTCACAGCGCGCAGGCATCATTTTTACGGCGATTAGCCTGAACGCAGACATCGCGATATCTTGGAAAGCATGTCATGCATTCGACTTAGCCGAATGCCGATTAGCCAATTAGATGCGATTGTCTTGATGGACTTCTGAGACTTTCTCAGCAATCTGCCGGAAACCAAATTGCCGCCATGTTTAGCGGCGGTGCCTAGTTGCGATGACGTAGAGCATCGAAAATCGCCAATTCCTTGGTACTCGCACGGGACATTACTGAAATTTCCTCGCAAGCGGACCACGATAATATCGTTTAATACACAATCTGCTGCGCCCAAGTAGCAGCTTGGTTGGCGCACTGATTGCTAGCCCAGGATTTTGCCGCGAACCACCTACGCCTATAAGTGCTGATGTGTGCTCAGCTTAACCGCCGTCGAGGCAAAGCCTGGCACAAAATGCGCGCCTTGCGTCTGCGCTTGAGCCATTTACCGGAGCCGATAACGTGAATTATCAAAACGGCGATCATGACTGACAGCTACGATCCATTCAAAAATGCGAAGCCAGGACGCCCAAAATGGAACCTTAAAAAGCTTCAACCTGAAGAGCCGGTGCCGACATCGGCGGAACTCGGTCAGCGTTTTCTGGCGCTGCGGAAAGCGCAGGGCCTTGCTGAAACTGACGTTGTCGCTCGTGTAGATCATGAGTGGCTGGAAATTGAGCGCTTCGAAAGCTGTGGTGAGGCTTCAGCCGAGCTTTTGCTCACCTTAGTTCGGGAGTTCTCAAGCTCGGCAAACCTGAAAGACGCCTTCAAGGCACCGCGATTTCGGACAATTGACGAAATTGTGGCATGGAATGCACGCCAGCGTGAGGAGGGCTGAAGAGAGGCAGGCGATCGCCTCACCGTCCGACGTTAGAAGCCTGGATTGAGTTCTGCATCGAGGTAGCGGCGTACGACGAACAGATCCGAGACTCTGCCAGCGGTCATTCGCTCTAATGCGCTACCGC
>NZ_DAISLT010000060.1:1194-25551 GCF_036820275.1 Novosphingobium sp. | reverse complement strand
CATCAAGCTCATTTGCGCGCGTCTCTGGTGCGACCTGTAATGAGTCTACGCCCTAGCTACATCCCCATGGCCAGAGGCTTCGTCTATCTAGTGGCCATTGTCGACTGGTTCAGCCGCAAGGTCCTGAGCCACCGCGTGTCGATCACGATGGAGGCTGACTTCTGCGTCGAGGCGCTGGAGGAAGCGATCGCCCGCTACGGCAGGCGCGAAATTTTTAACACGGATCAGGGTAGCCAATTTACCAGCATGGTCTTCACCAGCGTGCTGCTGCGCGAGAAGATCGCCATAAGCATGGACGGCAGGGGCGCCTGGCGCGACAATGTCGTGGTCGAGCGCCTATGGCGGTCGGTGAAATATGAGGAAGTCTATCTCAAGGCCTATGCCACGGTCAGCGAAGCGCGGGCGGGAATTGGCCGATATTTGCGCTTTTACAATGAGAAGCGACCACATTCCAGCCTGGCCGCCAGAACGCCCGACCAAACCTATTTTGACAATCTGCCCACGACAATGGCAGCATGACTTTGGCCGCCGGCGGTGGGCCCCATTCCAGTCGGGCTACGCCCTTCTTCCATGACACCCACCGCCGGCATATGAAAACGACAACCCGCAGACGACCCACTTATCCGTGGCCAAATGCTGTTCAGCCTAACTGGGCCACCTCTCCAACATATACAATAATATTACGAAGCAGAGCCGTTCAACACTATAGACGTTATACATTCGGCATTTAATGAGTCCAACTTGAAGCTCATAATCCCCCATTTTCGATGCCCATTAATGTAAAGGCAGGCTTTGTGATCACACATTTGTACAGGCGGAAGCGTATGGAAATGCTGCTCGACCCGCTGGCGCCTTATACATTCACCAGAAAAGCTTTGCAATACGAACATCACTCCGGAATTACGAAGCTGCAGTCGGCCGGCAGAATATTCGGTATCCCCAATTCTTCCCGGTTTAATTATGCAATTATGGCCACGGCATCTGTAACGTAGTTTGAAAGCCGATATTAAACGCGCCTTAGACAAGACATTCGTAACTGTCGCCTGATCAATAGCGTTAAATAAGGCTTTCTCACTATTGTTGCAATCGCTACAAACATTTGAAAGAGCAAGAAACGCCGCAGCGGCTATCGCGATTAGAGCCATTACAGCTTTCACTCTAAACCCTCCCCATTCAGCGGCAATGCAGATCCAGTGCTGGCTTCCGGCCTCGTCTTGATACCCAACAGGGCATTGTGAAGGCGAAGGAAAAACCTTGACGGTTCAAATCGAAATATAACTTCGGTATAATAGAGAATGTAGACCTGATATCAACCATCGTTTTATATAGAGAGGAGGAATTACCCCCCCTCTCCACATGCTTAGGAAGCAGAAATTAAAACCTCAACCACATCAAAGAATTAATGCTTGTCGCACCCATCAAGGTACTGCCTTTGCTCAACCAGCCCAGGATACGATCTAGCTGTTCCATAACAACTATTCCTCGCTGCACTGTAAAGATCTAGCGTATCCATAGCCCTCAGATAATTGAAAGCCCAATAATAGCTCATTTGAACTGCATATGCATCAACTTCACCTATCATCTGACTCTCAGCAGTTTCAACCAAATTGCCTTTAGCAGTAATAGGCATCATCCGATGATTACCTTCATGAGCAAGCACAGCTCCACCTACCAGCCCGCGCCCTTGAGCCGCCGAAAGCCCGAGCTTGCCCGCAACCTCCACACCCTTGGTGTAGATCTTCCTAAGGTCGAGATTGATCGTGTCAGATCCCAAGTCATAAGTTCCCAATGTAGGTCCATCACCCTCGTCTTCGAATGTAATGTTCACTCCCTCACCATCGTCTTTGCCTAACATTGCGTCGACAGCCTTCAGGCGCGCATCCTGGATACGCGTTCCAGTAGATGACTGAATGGCGGCCCGGTGAAGGTTTGCCCTGAACGCGTGAAGTGCCTCGCACTGTATATGCGTACCAAAACAGTTATAGAGCCCCGTAGGATCTAAGTTGTTTATAGGGTCGTTACCTGCGTATGCATATACATTCATTTGGTCATGCGTTCCCATTGGATCTACTTGCAAAAATCGCCCAAGGGTTGGAGAATAAATTCGCGAATTGTAGTAATACATTCCCAATTCGGGCAGCCACATCTGGCCGGTAAATTGGAACCGCCCTCGATTGTTGCCACCCGGAATTCCATACTCGTTGTATGTGTTGATCGTGGGTACATTGCCTACCGCATCGCTAATCGCAACTACGGAGCCACGAGCATCACTTGCGAGGTAGAAAGCAGATGAAGGGGACATTTTATCACCCAGAAATTCTATCTGCGCGCCGCTTTTTTCTTTGCTCACCAGTGGAATGTAGCGTTTCGTTAGATTTCCATTGCCGTCATATTCAGCGATTAATGAATTCCCATCGTAAACAAAGCGAGTTGCTACGGCAGAGGAAGCCGATCGAATTTCTTGCAATCGCCCAACGGCATCATAAGTCAAAGTGTAAGCTATCGCGGCCGGATCCTCCATGGCACCGCTCGAACAATCTGTTACCCTTGGAGTACCAAACCTAATAAGCCTATTGTGCGCATCATATGTATAGACAGTTCCGCGTCCGTCCTTAAATTGACCACTCAAATTACCGTTATTATCGTAACAGAGATGAACATTACCCGACCAAGTATATTGATTTAGACCATTTACTTTATAAGTCCGGTCAATATTTCTATTTTCGTTCCAAATATATGAGCCGTTACTTATAGATTCACGCACGACTTGCCCAGCGCCGTTCCGAATGAAGGCGTGGGTTGAGCTCGTAGAGGCCGAATTCGTTTGTATTGCGAATGCACTTAAGCGTCCATCACCATCATGAGAAAACGTTTGCCTAAAACTTGCCGAAGGGGAGGAAATGGAATTTACTCGACCGAAAACGTCATATGACAATTCCCGAATCTCTTCATTTAATTCATTAAACAACCGCAATTCACGTCCTGATGCATCGAATTCTCGTCGAATCGATTTACCATCTGGCCAGACAAACTTTACCAAATTGTCGTTCTTATCGTATTCATATTTCGATTTTAAAGACCAGGAATTGGCAATAGATTCTACAGAATTCACACGACCGTATGAATCATATTCTGTAATAACTCCATCCCCGGTCCTACTTCCCAGCCGCGCAGCCGACTGGAGACCCAAAACACTATATTCAAAATAAACCGCATCTTTTCCATGGGGAGAAGCGGCGCAAGAGTTAGGACCGCTGGAAACCTCAAAGTACTTCTCGTTCACACGATTCATACCGTCGTATCGAGTGCATACGACGTCACCATTCCGTTTACGATAAGACGTCTTATTGCCATTACCGTCATACCCATACGCCTCAAAGTCCGATGAGTTTTCAGTCCCACTTGTAGCAAGAACTGAAGCTGGCGAAGATGAGTTGAAGTTTTCGACACGGCCTAGGGACGGATAAAAAAGCGAAGCAACGCGGTCGAAACCATCGTATAGGAACTTCGCGCGATTGCCGTTAGCGTCAATAACATACTCCGGCTTCCCACTGCTCGTGAATCCTGGAACTATTGATTGTGAAGCAGCGCTCAAAGCTCCGTAAGTCACATACGCTTGCTCTTCTGGAGTGCCGACAGCCTTTCGGATTTGGACTAGGCCACCCGACGAGTTGTACACATTCTGGGTTATACGATCCTTAATAGGTGCATTTACATCACTAATTGAACATGCATTAACATCTGTTAAACTCGGATCCATTCGAACAGCCTCGCATTTCAATCGACGCATGCTGTCGAAAGAACGATCGATAGCTGAGACTTTCTTGCCGGATAGTATGACTTCGGTCCGCCGCGGATTCCGCGTAGCATCGTAGAAAGTCAGTGTTGTAGATAGCAAATCAAGAGAGTCACTAGAGATTTCGGGTATACTACCGGACTCAACCTTCTCAACCTTATCATCAGCGTTGCGATAAGTGTAACGTTTGGCTTGCCGACGCCCACTCACGTTGAGCGCCTCAATGTCCCACTTTAATCGGCCAAAGTCGTCATAGCGCTTATAAGTCGCATCCGCTTGGCCATCAGCAGAACGGTCAATAGCAGTTAGATTCCCAACTGCGTCATACGAGTAATTTATAGAAATCTTCTCGCCGGTGATTAGATTCCACTTATCTTCTCTGCTGGGAAGCAGAGTTTCGCCGACATACTGATAATCGGTGTGAAGTTCTTTTGCAGATCCACACGTATTGAAAGAGTTGTCAGAGGTATTTATTGAGCAAATGGTGATCCCGCTAGGGCGCGAAATACCCCCGGGACTGATAGCATAATCGATTGTGGTCTTCCGGCGCGTCCCCCGCCAATCACTAGGTTCTATTTTAACTCGAACTTGCCCCCTGTCATTATAGGTGTAATTGGTGACATTTCCATTTGCATCAGCATAGGACTTGGGGCGATAGCAATCGACCATATGCCTAGCGGACCCGCACGTTGACACTTCGAAATCTGCGCTCTCAACTACATCGCTTAAACTTGATCCCGGCTTAGCATGTACACGCTTTTCGATAATATTTCCTTTTGTGTCGTAGATTATTTCCATAGAAACACCGTTTGGAGTTTTTACCTTAAACGGCTTTGCTGTATTACCATAATACGTATAATCAGTTACTTGCCCGTTTTCGTCGGTCACTGAAGTAATTTGTTTGTTATATATCGTATTTCCGAAGCCGAGAATGTTACGAAATTTGTACGTTTTGCTCGTAAGATCGGGATTTGTGATCTTCAATGAGCTATATAAATAGCCATTCACCTGACCTGTGGCAGATGTTAAATCAGAATACTCGTATTTGTATTCATTACCGTCAAGCTTGATTGCTGAGACTAGCTGATATCCGGGCTTCTTTGACACTTCGACAGATGGAGATGTCTCCGACGGAAGAGTAGTCGACCCTTCAGATATCTCCATTCCACCGGCTAACGCGCAGGCGCAGTTTGCAATAGAATATTTTCTACCATCAGATCCTGAGCCGTATTCCGTTATATTGGCTATCGATCCGACGTATTCGTACTTGATGCGCTTTAACTTAATCGAATCATTTGCGTTAGAGTATATACCTGCTTCAGAAAGAAGGTTCCAATTATTATTGTAAGTCCCGCTTTCTACATAATCTAGCTTCAAACCGTACCCAGAGTTACTCTTCACGCGATTTGGCCGATAAAGAACCTGGCCGCCAATGTCGAGCGTATCATAACTCAGCTCAAGCCTCTCACCTTCCGGATATTCGATCTGAGAGGCATATGTTAGAGCACTAATTTTTCCGTTTGAGGTCGATGTCGCGCTACGGTAACTATATAGACTTACAAGATCGAACGTATATGCGGCGCCAGTCCCTGCTTGAACATATCGCGCCGTTAAGGTCTTTCCGGGAATACTATTAGAATATAGCAATTGCCCTGAAGATCCTCTGTCACCTTTGCACTCAAAATCCTCACACGTGAATGACTCAGCTCCGGCGGATCCGAGATTTACGGAGAATGAAGCTTGCTGAAGCTCGTGCGTAGCCGTCAGGATGATCTCTGCAGATATATACGCCAAAAAGTCAGTGGGCCGCTCTAAAGAAAGGCGAGGTGAAGCTGGTACTGTTAGCTTCGGCAGTATGGTTTTCGTTCGGCCAGTTTTGATGTTAACGCCGTTTGCGTCGGTCGCCTCAAGTAATGGCGATATTGTCTGCGGAGCTGCGACTGCAGACGATTGAGCATTTGCCTGCGGTATTAAAAGTATGCCTATAGCGAGACTACTTAATCCGACCCCTGCACGCGCATGAATCCGAACCAGCTTAGAGTAATCGTCTAGCATCAAATAATTCCTGTGCCGCATTGGTTTCAGAAACTTTCTACTTTTCTGTCAATCAGATTTTCCAAGAGATTTTGATCTCGATTGTGCTTACACTCTCAGGTATTGAGTTTTCTTACCCGTGCTTTCTTCAAGTCGAGAGTCGCTTGGCAGGGGATGGTTTCATTCTAGTAGAATGGCGTTTTCCCAGTCATTTTGCCATAAATGAGTTATCTTGGTGCTTGAGTATCGTCTAAACAAAGATGGTCCAACTTGGAAGGTGGTTAGATTCGCAATCAATTTAAAAAAATCAGGGCAAATCCGCTTCCGGAAGGAACAACGACGAAGCGCTTCTTGGTATCGACGCTCGCACCATCACCAGAACCGTTATCATTCCCATTCGGCGAGTTACTGACATTCACGTTGGTACGGTTACCCGCTTTGTCATACGCGTAATTAGAGGTAACCTGATCATTGACGCCGCCCTTGTGCTTCACCTCAACAAGGCGACCCAACGCATCGTACGTGTATTCAACTGTCGAATCCGCATTGGCTGCTGTCATTGGCATACCCATAGCCAGCAGACCGGCAGCTCCCTTAAGTACTTTCCGACGCATTGTTGCCCCCGATCCAAAGTTCAAAATTTTGTTCGCAAACATGGATTTCACCCTGCCTGTCATTGCTGCTGTATCCACAGACCAGTGATGTGTACCGAGCCGTCGGGGTAACAAGCAGCCGCGAAAAACCGCACGGTCCGTCCCAGAGCCTGCGCCGACAGAATGGCCGCCGTGATGCTCTCGTAGTTTGATTCCGTTTTGGCTATGCGGAGAAAGCTCGGAACAGAGCAGGCAGCAGGATTGTCGACATCGGCAATGATCGCAGTCGTGTTAGTATCGACTACCAGAACCTCTGGAATTTTCAGGGCGCGCGTCCACCGCTCTTCAGCACTCGCGGAAGTCGTGAGCGAAGTCATACTACCGACAGCCACTGCGAAGCTCCACATGGCTCGCGGAGTGCGCCACAAGTCACCGCGCTGCCGCACAAGCGACCGAAATGCTGAAGCGTGGCCATTTTCGTTTCCAAGCCCGATGCCGAATGCAAGCGCCCTACGCAGCATCGCACCGAGACTTCGTAAACGCGAGGTGCGACATCTGGGCGTTTCTACGCTCATCAAAGGAGATACATCCCGATAAAGTCCCAGCGCCCATATACAAGGCAATCAGCGTTATCTGCTTGGTACCTAATGATGACGCGCCTGGAACTCACGAGTGCCGTCATCGACATTGCTACGACAGTTTCCTTGTTGGGGTCGTCTGGCTTTACGATCGCGGCACCGCCTTCCTTGAGGTGAAGCCAGAGATGCCCGCCATCGCCGGCCCAAATGCGATCCATCGTACCTTCGCACTGCGTATAGGCGTGTGCTGGCGCTACTGCGAGCGCAGCACAAACCAAAGCGCCAACAGACGCGATCTTTCGTTTCAAATTCATGCACACCCCTCGACCATGGCTTCCCCTGCCATGGCGCATTCAAGCTTGATAATCTTAAACTGCTAACGAGAAAACATAATTTCCATATCGCGCGAATTCCCAGCTTTGCGTTGTCGTCGCGGGCTGGCCTCAAAAAAAGCAGGGGCGGGGGCAACTACAGCATATACATCCCGGCAAAATCATTCCTCGCCCAGGTGCCGCAATCTACATCGTCGGCTTCATAGCGAACGATGACTCCCCTGGAATTGACAAGTGCCGTCATCGCCAGGGCGACAACGGCTTCCCTGTTAGGAAAAGCGAGCGGCACGACGGCCGACCCACTCCCTTTCAGAAAGATCCAGGTGGCGTTATCGCCGGCCCAAATTCTTTCGATGTTCCCGCGACATTCCATGAAAGCAAAGGCAGACTCGCTGACTACCTGCAAGCAAGATGCCGCGAGGACGGCCAGAAGCCTGACCCCGGAACCACCTCCACAAGGTCGCCGCGAGCGGGCGAGCCAGCGTCGGGCGATCGACCTCAACAAGCCGGGATGATTACTGCGTCGCCGTCCAACGGGGTGGCTATGGTTCAGGGTCATTGATTCAGGATATGGAGGTAATCGACCGTGCAGCCGCTATTGTTACCATAGACCCGAACCTTCCGCCCCGAGGCCTGCGCCGTGAGCAAGGTGGAGAAAATAGCCTGAGCGTTGGCGATCTTCTCGTCGGCCGTCGAGCCTTTCGGTGTCCACTTGAGCAAAGTCCCCACTGTGCAGGATGACCCCGCTGCATCGATCGAAAACAATACCTGCGTAGGCATATATGTGGATTCTATCGCTACCACCCGTGCCTCCACACCCCAATCGTAGGCCCATGCCTGCGAAGACCCTAGAGCGGCGACACCAGCAAGTGCGAGTGAAAGAATTTTAATCGAAGAACATTTGAACATTGCCAGATACCCCCAGTGGATTTTGCAAAGCCCGCAGTCCGCTCAGTTCTGAGCGACCTCATGCAGATCGACAATGCAGCGCCGGCCATTGCGCCGCTCCAACTGCACGATGATGTCGACGGAGCGCAGGATGTAACGGCGCACATCCTCCCAGCCCATTGTCGCCCCCGCCTGCAGAACGAGCAGCGCCAACTGGTCGATCGCCCGCTCCGGCGAATCCGCGTGGATCGTGCTGATCGAACCGGGATGCCCGGTGTTGACGGCCCGCAGGAAAGTCAGAGCTTCGCGCCCGCGCATCTCGCCCAGGATAATGCGGTCGGGCCGCATACGTAGCGAGGCGATGAGCAGATCTTCGGCGCTGACTTCGGCCTCGCCCAGCGATCCTCGAACCGCGAGAAGCCCGACAGCGTTAAGGTGCGTCATCTGTAGTTCGGCGGTATCTTCGATCAGGATCAGCCGTTCCTGCTCCGGCACCTCGCGAAGCAGGGCATTGAGAAAGGTCGTCTTGCCGCTCGAGGTGCCGCCGGAGATAAGGATATTGCGCCGCGCGACCACGGCGCGGCGAAGCCTCTCGGTCGGATCAAGATCGGAATCGCTCGGCCCTGTGCCGACGGTTTGCGCCGTTTGGCTGCCCTCGAGCGCAAAGACTGCGCTGGTCGCATAATCCTGCAGCGTCATACCTGCCGAGACATGCCGACGGATCGCAAGTGCCGGATGGCCGCGGGTAGCAGGCGGCAATACGATCTGGATACGGGAGCCATCCGGCAGTGCGCCCGATAGAAGCGGATGCTGCCTACTGATACCCTGCGCGTTCATGGCAGCAACCTGTCGCGCCAATCGCGAGAGAACCTGAACGGTCAGCGCAGGTACTTCTGCGCGTTCATGGATACCACCAAGCGCTTCAATCCAGACTTCACCCGGCCGGTTGACGTAGATGTCCGTCACATCGGCGCGCGCCAGGAACGGCGCAAGCGGCGCCAGGAAACTGTCCAGGTAGATGTCGGAAGCCGCGCTCACGATCATTCCACCGAAGAAAAGTCGAGATCCCGCGCCACGAACACCGCGATACTGGCGCCCTGACGAACCTTGAGGGTGGGTTTGATTTCACCCTGCTGCTGCACAAGCGAGCCTTGCGTCGCCGCCGACGGCGCGCCGATGATGACAGTGTTGTTGGTCGCCTCGGACGTTGCCGCACGAACACCGAGATCGAGGACCGACTGGAGGATCGTGCCGCCGAAGCGTTCGAGGAAATGCGTGTTAACCTTACCCCTGACGCCGGCGCGTCCCAGCGGGTCCGCTGCCGGGGAATCGAGCGCGATGATCGTACCGTCCGGCCGGGTCAGGCGCTTCCACTGGATGAGCGCGCGCTTCTGCCCGAGATTGACGTCGGCCTGGTACTCACCGAACAGACGGCTGCCTTTCGGGATCAGGACCCTGGCCCCATCAAAACTCATGACATCGCGCGATACGATCGCGCGGGCAAAGCCTGCCCGCGTGGAGTCCAGCGCGGTCTCCATCACCGCCTGAATGACGCTGCCCTGGGGTACCGTCATCCCCTGGTTCTCCAGTCGGCTTGCCAGAACCCGGGTGTCCTTGGTTTTCTCCGCCGCCCCATTCTCGGGCTGGGTTGGCGGCCCCTGCCCGGATGCCTGGTAAGCAAAGCCGGCCCCGGCGGGGGGAGCAGCGGGGGGCGGGGTCATTGGCACTGCAGCCGCAGGCATCCCTCCACCCGAACGCCCATAGGGTTCGGACTGGTAGCCTTGGACTGCCGGCGCGGCGCGCGGCGGCGGCATGCCCGTTACGCCATAGGCAGGCGCACCTTCGAACATCGCATAGCCCGCCTGCCCCGGCGTTGGTTGAGGGTAGTTGGGCATCGGCGGGATCACCAGATCCGGAGGTGAGGAGATGGTCGTAGGCCCTGCTGCCTGCGGGGTTACCAGCGAAGGATTGGTAAGATCCATCCGCCGCATCTGCAGCGCGTAAAATAGACCGCCCGCCGCCGCCAGCAGAATGGCGGCAAAGACCAAGGTGGCCTTCCCGCTGGTTGCCTTTGCCACTTTCGGGCGGATGTCCTGCACCGCGTCTGCGCGCGTCGACATCTCAGCCATTGTCCTTACTCCGCACCTGCCGCAGCGCCCTGGTATCTTCCTTGTCGATCCGGAAGATCAGCGTTTCGTAGACCCGGTCGATCGTGAATACGCCGTCCCGCATGTAGCCCTCCACCATCTGCTCCTCGCCGGTCGGACCGAGCCCGAAGGTTGCGGGCAGCGCCTGGTCCTTGTCCCATTCGATGTAAGTCTTGTTGCCATCGTCGGTGATCGACACCGGCCTCAGCGCCTTGCTGCCGGACAGGCGATAAGTCACCCCGCTCCGGGCAATCTCCTGAGGCAGCGGTCGCCGCACCGGTGCGCTGCCGGGTATCCTGCTGACCAAGCGCACGACCGCCGGAACATTTGGCGAGCCACCGGCAGCCAGTTCGAACTCGTAAGCACGGGTATTGGTCCGTACGCTCATGACCGCAATCGAATAGGTGTTCGCTGCTTTGACCGTCAGGCTGTCTCCGCTGCCCGCGACATTTACGAAGTAGGCCGAGGGATCGCTCAGGATGACGGACATGATCCGCTCGCCTTGCGCAAACAGCAGCGTCTGCGTCACCTCCGAAGAGGTCTGCAAATGCATCAGCCCACCGGCCTGCGTGGACAGGAACGAGATGCGCGGATCACCATTGTTTGCCTGCTGCGCCGAGGCAGTGCCGGCGAACAAGACCAGGCCCAGGAAGAGACGCTTCATGGATGCGATACGCCGTTAGGCATTGGCGCCCGCGCGCGCGCCGGCGGCGCTTGAACGGGAAGCGCTCCGGCGGCAGCAGGAGGTCCCGCGCCCTGCCCCCCAAAAGGCGCAGAAGAAGAGGCCGGTCCTGGCGAGGCGGCGGGGGGCGGCGCAAACATCTCGGCATCGCGGCGATAGCGCAAGACCTGGAAGCCGAGCGGATTAAGGAGGCGATCCGCCGCGCTCATCGAGGCGGTCGAGAAGCGATACTTCATCACTGTCGCCCAGTTCTGCGCGTCCTGGCGCTGCCCGCCGGGATCGGTCCGGTACGTCGCAAAGCGGACCAGCACGGTATCCGGCCCAAGCGAGGAAATACTGCGCACTTCCGTCTCGACGATAGACTGGCGGGGAAGCATGGCAAGCGGGCTCAGCGGATTGCTGGCCTGCATCGATGCAAGATAACGGTCCCTCGCCTCTTCTGCCGACCACAAGGCAATCTTGCGGTAATCGTCTTTCAGCGAATTGATGTCGAAGCTCTCGCGCGCATTCACATACTGCGCGAGGAACGAGCGGACCAGTGCATCGTCGGGCGTGATGTTCTGCTGTTCGAGCGGCTTGAGAGCCTGAACGTTGCCGGTCTGACGATCCACCAGCAGCGTATAGGGCACCACGGTCTTCAGCGGCACGAGCGCTGCCAGGGCAACCGCCTCGAGGACCGCAACTCCGGTCGCGGCTCCAGCAATGATCCAGGCGATACGCCTGGAGCCGCTGAGAGACCGATTACGATCGGCTGACCAGGTTTCAGCCTGCTTGTAATAGCGCTTGAGATCTTCGTCGCTCATGTCGTTCATCACGTCTGGTCCCTGCGGCGTGCGGCAGCCGAAGGACGCCGGGATTGCCTGCGCCAGGTGCCCCCCAGCGCTTCGTTATTCGATTGCGTTGCGGTTTGTGCCGCCAGGGTCGCCGGAGCACCGTCACCGCGGTCTGCCCGGCGCCCTTCAGTGCGGGAGATATTGGCGAGGCGTTCTTCGCGCCGCAGATTGTCCGATACTGACTGCGCTACGACCATGCCACGCGAAGGCTCCGCATGGTGCGGGGCAGGACTTGCCGAAGACCGCCCTTCACGTGCTTCGGCGTGTTCGGATCGTCCATGAAACACAGCCGTGAACGAGAACGAAGCATGGAACGCGAGACGGGCAACGACGAAGATGGAGAGCAGCGCCACAACCGCAAAGCTGAGCGTGGCGACGAGGATCTCAACCGGCGCATCTAGGGTCTGCTGCTCCGTAGCCCGGCGCTGCAAGGCATCGAGCAGCCAGGGCTCCAGCATTGCGAGTTCGACGCCGTAGACGACTGTGAGCATGATCGAGGCGAGGAAGACAGTGACAAGGGCCCTGCCCCAACCCTCGAAGACACCGCGGGTCACGCCGAAAAGCAGCAGACCTGCCATCAGCGGCGTCACCGCCAGCAGAAAGCCCGTGGTGAGGCGCACGAGCGCAAGGGGGCCGAGCGTCCCTGTCAGAAACGCGCTTCTTGCAAAGCCGAGCTGGAACCAATCGCCTTGGGCAACGCCCAATCGGCCGCTGCCGATCGTGTTGAACGCCGCCAGGCCTCTGTCGATGTTCTGGAGGCGTGCAGCGAGGTCACCCCCGCTCCCGGGAAGTCCAGCACCCAGGCCGATGGCCCGCGCAATCTGCGCCGGCCCCTGGATCACCAGGTCGTATCCCACGATCCGCCAAGCGGGCCAGCTTGTCGCCAACGTCAGCATGATACCGAGCTTCAGAACATCACCGATGATGTCGCGCCGGTCCATCGGATGGCCCAGCATCACCCGGATCCCGAACAACGCGATGAAGATGGTCAGCAGGCTCGTTGCCGCGATGGACACCGGCGAGCCAGGGCTGGCCAGCGCGCTAAAGCCATAGGCACCGATCGCCTGGGCCTGGCAGTCGATATGAGCCAATGCCCCGGCGAGAAAGGCATCACCGGTATGAACGGCAGCACATGCCATCAGTGCTGCTCCGGGGCTGCTGCACGTTCCGCAGCCAAATGATAACGGACAACGATGCCACGACGTACAACCCCGATCGGACGCAAAGATGGCAAAGGTGCCGCAGCCGAGGGCAGGATGACGCTGGACGCGATCTCAAGGCACATAGCCGACCACGCTTTCATAAGCATAACCGGCGTTCACCGCCTCATCGTAGTTAATCGTGATCAGGTGATCCGATATCGAGGCTTTGAATAACCGGTAGAGCGGGTTCAGCCCGGAAGCGGCTGTTACACGCACGTATCCGAGGGTTCCCTCAACCGTCTGCCCCTCGCAATTGCTTTGCCGTGACATGAATTGGTCGTCCGTGCTTGGCACATAGCAGCGATAGACCTGAGCCAGATCTATCCCCGGCTGACGATACAGGGTAAAGGCCCAGCCCTCGGGGCTTAATCCCGCCCGGATACCTTCCATCAGCCTGTGCGTGTAGAAGTGCTTCGCTCCCGGATTGACGTACCGGAAGACGGGCACGAACTCCGTGCTTGAGTTCGCAGACAGGACCCGGGAGCGATTACTGGCAGAGTCGTACCAGTACACGGCGCTACGGGTCGCCGTTTCCCCCCGATCCCCGACCACTACGACGAGGCGGCCGAGTGCGTCATAGGCATAGCTGGTGATCTCGCAGTGCCCTGCCTCGCCCTGTAATGCGATGCAGCCGGCTACGAGCGTCATCAGCACCTTGCGCATTCCTGCCTGCCTTCCATAAATCTCACGCATCAGTTGGTATCTTGCCGATCCATCTTTTTGCGTGCTTGCACTATTAATCGACAAGGCGCGACTTAATCCTCAATCACGAAGTATCCGACAGTTTCAGTGTCGGCCCAAACCCCGCAGTCGCCAGTGCCTGTAATTGCGATTCTCTTGTGAGCCATGTACGCTGAAAGAAGAGCGGCGACCATCGCCTGTCCTTGCGAAGTGCCTGTGTTAATAACCCATCGCTTCGTGATTATTGCGCAAGCCGGAGCGTTATTACGTGTGCCTAAAGCGTCAAAAAAGAACCCGCCGTGATGCGGTAAAACGCCTGTGATAGAACTTAATTCCGATGACCCGGCATATACCGGCGAAGCGGCCACCGCTGCGCCCAGCGCGGCAAGCGCCGAAATGCGCCGGAACCAGCCCGACTTCCCACGCAAATTCATAAATCCCCCCATTCTTTCGTCAAACCCGCGGCTGTAGCCGAACAGTGAAACGGCTTAAGCAGTACCGACGCCGGTCGAATATCATTCTCTCGACACAAGCTTCCACACAGCCCGATTTACTGCGGCTGACAACATTACCGTCAAAGCTGCTATCCGCACCTCGCATCAGACGCGCTCCAAAAGCGGTGCGATCCAGGCGTCCGGATCTTCGCCGGTCGTCTCCAGCAATTCGTCGAAAATCCTGACAGTACTTTCTCGTCCGGAAAGGATCGTCAGGATTTCCTTCTCGCCAGAAAGGTTGAGCCGCGCGACAACGCTGTCCTGCCCGTGCTTGATAAGGAAGCAATGCGAGCTGTCGGGCAGACTGCGCACGAGTTCGTATTCATGGTGCGTGAGCCCAAACCCATCGATGTAATCCTCCGGGCGGGCCTTGGGATTGATCATGAATATCTGAGTGGCCGCCTGCTCGATGATGGCGCTGGCGATCTTGCTATCGAGGGCATCCTGCGCGCTTTGCGTCGCAAAGCCCACGATGCCGTTGCGCTTACGGATGGTCTTTTCCCAATCCTTGATCCGGCGCACGAAGACCTCGTCGTCGAGCGCTTTCCAGCCCTCGTCCACGACGATGATCGCCGGCGTGCCATCCAGACGCTCTTCCACGCGGTGGAAGAAATAGAGAAGTGCCGGCGTCCGCGCTGCCGGATCATCGAGGATGGCCGTCATATCGAACCCGACGGTCTCGGCCGCCAGGTCCGTCAGGTCTTCCTCGTTATCGAAGAGCCAGGCCCGCTCGCCCTCTCCCCACCAGGGACGCATCCGCGAGTAAAGATCGGCGGCATGGGGGCGGGCATGGCCGCGGAACAACTCGACTATATACCGGAGCCGTCGCTGCGATCGCAGTTGGCCGAAGTTCGCGTCGATCGCGTCGCTGACGATCTCAGCCTCGTTCGCATCAAGTCCGCCGGCCAGCAGACCTAGCCACTCCATCAGGAACTGGCGGTTTGCCGGCGTATCCTCGAGTTGCAGCGGATTGAGCCCGGAAGCGGTACCGGGGCGGAGACGATCGTACTGACCGCCGATCGCGCGGATGAAGAGTTCCGCCCCCCGGTCCTTGTCGAAGAACACGATGCGCGGCGCAAACTTGCGCGCCTGGGCGAGCAGGAAGTTGAGCACCACGGTCTTGCCCGAGCCCGACGGACCAATGACGGTGAAGTTGCCAAGGTCGTTGTGATGGAAGTTGAAAAAGTAGGGGCCTGCCGCCGTGGTCTCGAGCAGCGTTACCGCTTCCCCCCAATGGTTGCCGCGCGCCTGCCCCACCGGAAAATTGTGCAGGCTGGCAAGGCCAGCGAAATTGCGGCTCGAGACCATCGCCCGCCGCCCGATATACTTGAAGTTGGCAGGGAATTGCGCCCAGAATGCCGGCTCAAGCGCAATATCCTCGCGCACGCCGACAATGCCGAGGTCGGCGAGCACAGCCGTAACTTCGGCCACTTGGGCGTTGAGAAGTTCCAGGCTTTCCGCATGGACGGTTATCGTCGCATGGTGCTCGCCAAATGCAGCGCGCCCTGCCGCGACATCGTCCTTGGCGCGAGAAAGCTCATCCCGAAGCGAAAGCGCTTCGTCTTCGGCCGAACGCATGCGTCGCAGCGCCAGATTCATCCGGTTCAGCGCGGCCCCGCGTTCCACAAATGCGAAAGACTGGCTGACCACCATTTCGAACGGCATGCGGTAGAGTTCGTCGAACATGCCCGGTAGAGTCTGAGCCGGATAATCCTTGACGGAGATGATCGCACCGAACGTGCGCGGCAGATGCCCCGAGGCACCGAGTTCAAAGGCCTCCTGCCCGAAACTGACACGGCGATAGGGCAGATGCTGCCCCAGATCGCCTTCGGGAAGAACGGCAGGACGCATATCTGCGTTATAGAGGTGGCTCAGGAACTCGAGAGGTTCGGACCGATAGCCATGCTCAGTCTTGTAGACGGAAAGCACCCGCGGGTCATAACTGCCAAGCCCGGCCACCAAAGCTTCCGTGGCGGCATCGAGTGCACGCTTCTCGGCACCGAATGCAGCTTCCCGGTCGGCTGCCGACCGCGATATCCAGCTTCGCACCCGGTCGGCAAACCCCAGGCGCCCTTGCATCGGACGGCGGATGATCGTGACGAAGAGTTCGTTCACGTACATCTGGCGCGAACCGAGGCGTTCACGCCAACGCTGGTCGAGGCGCTGCGAAAACGCGTCCGGGAACGGCGCATCAAGGCCTGCCTCGGCCTTGCGCCGCACGACGTGGTGGTAGATGGCAAACTGCGAGTTGCCAACCGTGCGAAGCATCGCCTCGCGCAAATCGGAGCGATAGTTGAGCTCGTCCGTGTCGGCTGTTTCGAAGAGCAGCCCCCCAAGGCGGATGGTCTGCATGAGCAAACCGTCGCGCGTCTCGAGAGTGACATCGTCGACGTGCCGAGCATAAGGCAGGTGGTCGCCAGCCGCTTTCTCTCTAGCAACGACTTTGGGGTCGCTCGTCAGGGACGGTAGGAATTGCATTGCCACAGACCATAGTTCTTGACGCGCGGGCAACGGCTGACCTTGACGATCCACAAGTCCAGGAAGCGCGGCTCACGCAAGCTCAGCACCCCGCCGACCAGATGAACGATTAGCGCGATTAGGACCACCCAGAACGACTTGAAGATCAGGAACAGCTCGGCCGCGAGAATTCCGTTTGCGACGAACCAGGTATAGGTAACGCCTGCAAACATCTGCGGCCGCGTCAACGCCGTGAACACGGTATCCCTTTGTAACTGAGCGCTCATCGGATCGCGCTAGATGCCGGTCGCCGCTGCGCGAATGCCGGCAACAATGCTGGCTGCGCCGAACAGGATGAAACAGCCGATGATGACGACCGCACCGTGCCGCCAATTGATGCGGCCGGTGAGCATCATGAAGCCCACTGCTGCGATCGCGATAACGGCGACGGTCGTAGCCACCGTTCCCAGCAAGGTGCCCTGCAGCCAACTCACCGCGCCGACGAGCACGCCGGAACCTTCGGGATCACCCATCGATTGCGCATAAGCCGGCATGGCAATGGCGAGGCTTGCAAGCACACCGGCAAAACGATTCTTCAACAAAACATCCCCCTTGCTGCGAACAGGCAAGTTCGCATCTCTTCCGAGATGGCACGATCAAGCACCGGACGCCATCCAAACATGTCGATCTTGCACAGCAATCTCAAGCAACAGAGCTCGGGTAATGGCGCAAAGCCGCGACATCAGTGACAGAGCCACGCGAAGTTCATAAGATCGAAAGCTGGCCAGCCTCCGGGAGAGTGCCCACGAAGCGCTACTTTTGATCTTGCCAGACGTAGGCCACGTTACAACCGTTGGCTCCCTCGACGATGCGAATTCGGCTCAGTCGTTGGCGACTGCTTTGAAGCGTCAGCAACATGGCATAAATATTGTCGGAGTTTGTGTCCGAGCGAAGTAGCGACAAGATTTGTCCCTCTGCCGGAGTACAATTCAAATGCGAGATATCCGCATCGATCTTGATATATGTGCGCCCGTTCGTGTTTACATATATTCGCTGGAGCGCAACATCATCACATGCGTTGGTTGCGCAAGCCGCCCAAGCCGGTGCTGTCGAAAAGAGGGAAACCCCGAGCGCCGCAGATTTCAGCAATGACATGAAAATTCCTAAAGCCATTAAAATATGTTCATCGCGCGCAACAGATCTTCAAGCCGTGCCCTGAGGATCAGACTGAGAGATCGCTAAGGTCTTGAATTGTATCAGTCTACACAGCCTCGTCATTGCGCGAAGTGTATCTGATAGGGATAAGGGTTCGGGTAGGCGCCATCCACGAACACACAGTCGGCCTGATCGACATAGATGGTGATCGACTGCGAGCTGTACTTTGCAGACAGAAAACCGGCATAAAGCGCCTGACACCGCGCTGCCGTGATTGTCGCCTCGCCGCCCTGAGAACTTCCTCGATTGACGGTGACGTTTCCATCAATATGGCAGATTCTCAATCTGCCATATCCGAAATCCGCGTAAAAATCCCCCTCTGGAGCCACAATCACTTTCGTTACCACCCCGCGGCAGGCAGCAGCTTGGACTGGTCCACCAGCAAAAGCACAAGCAGCGGATAGGATGAGAGCGAGTTGGCGCCATGACCGCTTGCTGGTCATGTGGGGCATTGTAGATTTATATTCCTTCACATGAGTACTCCTGATGATGCTCACGCGAGCGATCCTGAGAACAATCCGTTGCAAGAGAAGCATCACGGGTCTCTGCCCGATCACGCCCTAAAAGCCTTCGCTTCACCCCTCGGGCACGCCCGCCGAGGGCAAAAAATGGGCCCGAGAAATCTTCCCGGTAATTGTCCTCGAGGCATATGCAGGTGCCATGCCGAGGCAAGCACCATAATCAGACAACTTGCAATGCCGCTTGGGATAGGCTCAATGATTCAATGATCAGCCCCGAAGGACAATTGTTGATGCCTGCCGGCAGCAGTAACCTCGCCGAAGCAACAAGCTGGATAGCCCAGCTTATGACGGGATCGATCGGGACGAGCATAGCCATCATCGCAGTGGCATTGACCGGCTTTTCAATGGTTCAAGGCAGAATATCTGGGCGCAGTGCTGCCCGCATCGTTCTCGGCTGTTTTATCCTGTTTGGCGCCCCCACGATCGCAAGAAGCTTTCTTGGCAGCGAAGCCCCTGCCCGACCTGCGACACGCGCGGAAGTTTACACCGCACCGCCAGGCTTCGTGGCGCCGCCCTCCCAGCAAAATAACGACCCCTATGCCGGCGCTTCCGTACCGATGTAATTTTTTGGCGATCTGGACTTTGGCCAGCTCAATTGTCAGTTAAAAAGCTGACGATATTGCAGGTGCCATTCGTCACCGTGTATCGAATACTAACGGGCTTGCTATTTGCCTTGGCCGTCAGAATCAGCGACCAAAGACGATTGTAGTCATCCTGGCTCATCCCGGAACCGCTCAGATTACCGTTAGTGCATTGTGGAGCACCAGTAAACCAGAGCATCACCTTATGTCCGTCGACATAGTTCTCCAGGCGCCAAGCGGTCGGCACGGCCACGACGTCAAAAACTTCCTCGGCCTGGGCCATCTCTGAAGCAGCGAACGACATGAGAAATAACGCCGCAGCAAAACCTCTCGAACCAAAGGTCATTTAGTTAATTCCCGCATTTCATTCAGCATTAATGGCACTTTTAAGAAAAAGGTGCCTTTGAGAGAATCGTGTTGCTTACTGATCGATGTAGAAGCTGTTGATTGTGCAAACTCCGCCGCTCGCATTGTAAAACAAGCCCACTTTCTTGTTCATGGCCTTGGCGCTCAGGATGAGCGACCAAAGCCTGCCAAAGTCATCTTGCGACAGCGAAGCGCCTTCGATTGCGCCATTATTGCATCCCGGCGCTCCGGTAAACCAGAGCTTTACAGAATGGCTGGAAACGTAATTCTCAACGCGCCAGTTGGTCGGCACCGCTTCATACTGTTCGGAAAACGCGGTCCCGATAGAGGCCCAAAGAGCCGCAGCCGTAGCGACCATTTTAACGGCAGTTCTAGCTTTCACAATCCTACTCCTAGCCTACCGAGAACCTGATCCATATCCTGCGGCGTTACGGTACATGAATATACTTCACAGCTTCAGAACCGGTCCAGTACGTGGAGGCTCCGCTGCCGTAGACTTTGATTGGCTTGCCAGCCCTCTTGGCGCTGATGACTGTGGTGTAGTAAGCCTGCATAGCAGCAGAGGTGATCTCCGTCGCATAACGCTTGGTTACCGCGCAGGCGGACCAGGTTGCCGAAGCGCCACCCTCGACCGAAAACATCATGACGCCGTTCTGGATGTAGAGGTCCGTCACGATATCTGGCCCTACGTCGGTTGCGCGGGCCCATGTCGACATGGCTGCCAGAGATGCCAGTGGAATCGCTAATCTTCGCACACGTTGCCCCCAAAGAAGTGCTCACGGCTAAAATTCGACCAGCGATGCGTTACAGTTACCTCCAACCAACGCGTAATCAATGCGCGAGAGGGATTTGCCCGCGAGATGTGCGGACATCACGCTCGCAAGGATCGATCGCCCTCCATCCGTGCTGAGATCGAAATACACCACCCCATACGCACAAGTTGCAGACGTTGGCGTTTCAAAGCGAACGTATCCAGTGTTTTCCTGGACGCCCACATTCTTGATCCGCAAATTCACGTCGGTGATCGCCTGAGCGACTGTTGGCGCGATCACGCAGGCAGCAGCTGAAGCTGCGAGCATCATTCTCACTCGATTCACAAATCTATCCCCGGCGAGCGCAATCTCGAGACATAAGCTGAAAGATGCGCCCAGCTTACGGCGCGATCTTCTCTGCCGACCAGACAACCGGAAATCCTTGCAGGCATCCGTTTATCGTGAGGTAAACTACACGCCTGGTTTCCTGCGCGGTCAAAAGCATGGACTGCACGAACTGGGCGTGGGGACTGGAATCAGGGATTATGTACCAATCAGTTCGACCACACCCTTGCGGATCCTTCATATTTCTGTCCAACCTTACCAGGATCCCGGTATGGCCTTCGAAATGCATGAGGTTGGAAACAGCGCCCGAGACGCTGACCTGAGCCCGCGCAGTGCTGGAAATCAGAATGGCACTTGCAGCCGTTGCTACGAGTGTGAGGTGAGAACGAAAATTCATATGCCCCCCGGCGATCTAAGGCTGAAGCCTCAAGCATCCAATGCTTTAATTGGCGCGAGGCGAATGACAAGCCTCTCTATGTCTTGGCACTCTGTCACTTAGAAAATGGCGGCGCCATGGCTGACGATCGTGTTAGTGCCGAAGCGCTGTGATAACTGGGCACTATGCTATCGAGGGGGGGGGTGCTCGATCCGATCGTCATAAGATGTTCGCGGAAAACCATCCGGGTTGTGCGGCACACAGTCCTATTCAGAGCTTCGCGCCCATTCCGGTCAATCAAGTATCGTGATTGAGTAGACAATCGGCGCAGTGTATCCCCAAGGCGTATTTGTGCATCCGCTGAGCCAAAGGCTCACAGGCGTACGTGCAGATTTCGAGGCGAGCGCGGCTGCATACATCCGATCTGTGACGCCTGCAGCCTCGACTAATTTTAACCGCTGAGTTGATCCGCAGCTATCGGGATTTACGACATTTGCAACTTCAAGCCAAGTTCCGCTTGGCTCCACAACAATCGTTTTTATTTGAATGCTTCCGGTTGAACCATCCGCAAGAACCGCCCCAGAGGCAAACATCGCAACACAAGTCAAAATCCATCGAAAAAACTTCATCATTTACCCCCCTAAAGAACCGCATCTAAAGCTCTTATTCCACTTCTGGAAATTGCGATTCATTCTAAATTTGAAAGCCGTAATCTCAACTCAGATCTAGGAGCGGGTCGTCACCACTCTGCTTTTCGCCGAGGATGCAAAGGACGGCGATGACCAACATAGCAGTAGCGGCGCCCCAAAAGCCACGGCGCTTCAGGGCCTCTAAGGCCCCCGCTAAATCCTAGTCGTCATTGATGCTGAACTCTACGATGCGGCAATATTGCTTGCCGAGGTGGTCCACTTTATCGGTTACAAGTTCCACGCGCTTACGCTGGGCATGGGCACTCAAGAGGGTCGAAACATAGGCCTGGTAGTTGCCGAAGTCCGTCTCCACGAAGGCAAAGCCATCGGCGCAATCTCCCATGCCCTCACTAAAGAACACGCGAAAGCCGAAATTCATTGGCAGGGAAGCAAAGACCCTGTTAATGTGCCCTGAGTGGGTTGTGTAAGTCTGCGCCTCTGCTGGTGCTTGGATAGATAGAAGCGCTAACGCTGCAAATGCAAACCTAACTATTTTCATGATATCTCTCGTTGAAACTTTGTAATCTGAGCGATCCATTCGCTCGCTCGGAACAACATCGTAGCCCTTACTATGGCAAATTGATGTAGTTCACTTCTTCGCGGTTCGGGAATTCAGCTGTACAAGCACCAGTACCCGTTATCGACACCGGTTTTGCATTGAAATAGGCCGAGAGCAGCATCGCGAACAGGTTTGCATCCTGGAAGGTCCACGCGCCGTCGGTTGCACATGCCGGCTTGTTGGTCCTCGCCCCATTGAGAACCACCGCCACTGGACCACCCTTATTCGGCGCGCTCAGTATCGTGATTACGCCCGCCTGCTCACCGGCCACCGCCGGATTGGAAGATGCAATTGCCAAGAGCGCCGTAGCGTATCCCGCACAGGCGGCCCTAATTAGACGAAGCATAATGTGTCCCTTTGAGAAAGGATCAGGGTCATCGAATAGTCATTGGATGACGGGCACTGATCAAGGTGTCGAACTATCCATGATATAGCGAACTGTCTCGGTGTCGCCCCAATCGGTGCAAACTCCGGTGCCGACAAGGATGACCGGCTTCCCGCTGGCAAAAAGCGTAAGCAGGAATGATAGCAATCGCCTGACCGCCGGGCGCGGCTGCATTTAAGGCCCAGCGGGTCGGCAATTGCCCGCCGCAAGCCGGGAACGTATTTCTATCTCCGGTCGTGTGGAAGAACGCCTTTCCTTGCTCAACGGAGATCTGATAGATTTTTCCGGCAGAAGCCGACGAAGCACTAGCGTGGCAGGGTATCAACGCTAGACCAAGTGTAGCCAACCGACTGAACAATCGATGTTTTGATTGCCGGACTTCGGCATTTGGTCTGCACCGCGGTCGCCATCGATATCCCGTCATGGGCTTACCGCCTCACTTCTCGACCACGACGTAGAACACTTGCTCCACGTCAGATTGTGAGGGTGGGCAAGCGCCTGTACCATGGATTTTAATCCGCTTTCCGCTTGCGAAGCTCGTCAGCACCGTCGCTGCTATCGCCTGCCCTTGTGGTGTCGTGGTATCGACGGTCCAGAAGTTCGCCGTCCCGCCCGCACAGGCAGGCACGCCGCTCCTCGCCCCACTCGCCAAGAACGTGAAGCTATTCGCAGATGGGATGAGTTGCTCGACCTGGCCACCAGACTGCTCCCCTGCTGAGGCAGGGAATGGACAGAGGAGCAACGCGGTGGCGCAAAAGACGTGCGGAAAATTCATGATGAGTCTCTAGCGCCGATTAAAGCGGCAGACAGATGTTGCAGCATTTTAATCCAAACCCCGCGATTGCCGGAGTTAGGGGCAGGCCGCAGAGCTGGCTCATCATAGGGCAGGACAGCTACCCCTGAGTGCACCTCGAGATCGCCATCGCCCCACATCTAGCCGTGGACGTCACTTCCAAGTCCGCATGGCGATATAGTTCAAGATTGGCTCCGTGCCGCATCCTGAGCCGATTGCCGGATCGTAACTCACCACTACGTCCGAACCAGTCACTTGCGCGGACATGGCCACTGCGAGGATAGAATTGTCGTTCCCGTTATCTGGAAGCCGAAACCAGTGAATAGCTCCAGCGCCATCAACGCGAAGCCCCAGCATTCGGCATCGTGGCTGAACGTGACCCTGAGTTTCTACTACTTTGCCGGTGAGCTGGACATCCGCTGCGGCCACCGGCGCAGCCGAACCGCCATAAACCGACACCATGGCCGCCAAGGGGCCTCCCCATTGCCAAACTTTGCCCATGTGTTAGGACCGCGGTTAGGTGGGCTTCGCAGCCACTACGATTGACGCCCCGTCCCAATCACACGAGTTGGTGTACACCCTGATCGCTTTAGCCTGGGAAAACTGCGTCAGCAGGAACGCTGCAAGAACCTGATAGTTTGCCGCATCCAACCTCAAACGAAAGAGGCTAGGCTGCGTACAACCCGCGGGATTATCTGCCTGCGGTATCCAAAGGTCTACACCGTACTCCCGCGGATTATAGTCCACTATCGGCGATAGCGCAGTGTACCCGCCAGCGTGAGCCATGCCGGGCGCTCCGGCAGATGCGAGTGCGATCAGCGGCAAAAATAGATTACGACGCGTGCACCGATCAAAGACCCTACCGATGTTCATAATGCCCCCGACCCCGACATGCAAATCCTCCGCAATTTACGATGGCGAAAAAAACGATGCACCCACCCAGATAGCACGCCTATACAGCAATCGATTTCACATCATCAGTCAGAAGCTGAACGCTCCCATCCCCTCCCCTTGCATAGTCCGTCGTGACTTTACAATAGCTTCGATAGCGATACGCC
>NZ_DAISLT010000060.1:0-1184 GCF_036820275.1 Novosphingobium sp. | reverse complement strand
AGTCGAAAGGCTTCGAACTAGCTGCCAGCTTTCGATTCACATTGGCTGTTGCGATCGCAGGATCAGCCACGCGGGAACGAGTGGCCACTCTCCAGCTCTAGGACAATCGAAATGCGTCAATTCCATGAAATGAAATGCCTCGAACGAACGCTATCGGTTTTGGTAGTGCCTGCGTTTTTCGCAGCATCCTGCCCAGCAATGGCGGCAAGTACGGGCTACATCACCGAGATCGTGACCAACCCAAACAATGGCGCAGTCAATTTCGTCGTCAACGGCCAGCGAACCGATCTACCCGCGTGCGCAAATGGCCAGCGGCTGCGCTGGGCCATCGATGGAACAAACGCCCTTGCTCAACCCACGATTGCCCTCCTATTGGCAGCCCATGCCCAGAACCAAAAAGTCTTTGTTCAAGGCCTCGGCTCATGCAGCTCTCGCGATCAACCGAATGTTGAAGCCGCATCATACGTTGCTTTAATTCCTTAACCCATCCGAGCGACGCGAATACACACAATCGCGGGAAAACCCTTGGTTCACCCCAGATTATCTCTAGCCATTTTTGGACATCCGATGCAGCGACATCTATTAAAACAAATTATAGCCACCTTGATCCTATGCGCCCCAACTACGGCATGGGCAAGCGAAGTCATTCACATCGACAAGATCGAAAAGGTGATGGTCGGACAATCCAGCTCAGGTAACGACCAAGTCTGGGTTCGCATTGCCGGTTTTCCGGCAGGGGTGGCGACAGAATGCGTTTACGACAACTACACACTACTTTACGTTGCCGATGACCAAATTATCAACCGCGACAAAGCCTTTTCGATGTTGCTATCCGCCAAGGCATCGGGGTCGAATGTCGACATTGCTTACGACGTGGTTGGTACTGCGGCCGACTTTTGGGGATTTGGCATATCGAAATGCGTGATACGCCGAATCAGCATGGGGTAGACCCGAGCCAATCGGCCTACAGATGAAACAAGGTTTATGCTTTTTTCGGCACAGACGCCGCTGAAAATATCTGGTGCGCGTACGACTTCAATATACGCCCACTAGATAAGTCGTAGCCAGAAACTCGCGGGCAGCGCAAAAGATATCGATGTTCAGGTCAACCACCCCTGCTTCTACACACTAGGGCGTGAACTCATAAATCGGGTTGAGTTGTCGGCCTTGGCGTGATTCAGGCG
>NZ_DAISLT010000059.1:0-27046 GCF_036820275.1 Novosphingobium sp. | reverse complement strand
GGCCGGACTCGCCTTATGCGGCTCTGCTGCTGGCCATGATCGCCATAGCCGAACGTCCTGCTCCCGAGCGTGCCGCATGGCGCGCCTATTTCGATCACTATGCTTTTCGGCCGGATGGACACCCCTTGGCGCACTTGCCGGAAACACAGCATGGCGTTCTCGGACCGCTGGCGGAGGGCCATTACGGCCGCATCAGGACCCTGGTGGTGCGTATGCTGCGGGGTGCGTGAGGCGCTCGTCGGGACGTGATAACAACTGGAGAGAGGGTAAATATGGGGCAGTTGAAGCATATTGTCGTATATCTGGGTGCCGCTGCATCGTTTATCGCAGCGCCGGCGCAGGCTCAGGTAGCGACCGAAGGACCGGCAGCGGTCGTCGGTGCAAAATCGATCAGGATCGAGCGCATCAAGGTCCATGCGCCAACCATCGAGGGCAATCTGGAAGGCGAGACCGCCGACCGCGACGTGCTGGTCGTGCTGCCTCCTAGTTATGGAAAGGAACGTAATCGGCGCTATCCGGTAGTCTATGCGCTCCATGGCTACTCGATCGGCGCCGAGCAATGGGCCAGAGAAATTCATCTGACCGTTACTGCGCAGAACGCCTTCGCCAACGGCGCACGGGAGATGATCCTGGTGCTGCCCGATTCAAAAACGGTCCATAACGGGTCCATGTATTCCAGTTCGGCCACGACCGGGGATTTCGAGACATTCATATCCAGGGATCTGATCGCATACATCGACAGCCATTATCGAACGATAGCGAAGCGAGAAAGTCGCGGGCTGTCCGGCCATAGCATGGGCGGCTACGGCACCAGCCGTATCGGCATGAAGCATTCCGATATGTTCGGCGTGCTTTACATGATGAGCCCCTGCTGTCTCTCGGCGAGGGATGCGGGGCCAATGGATCCGTCGGCGCTGAAGCAACTTGATGCGGTGAGGACGCCTGGTGATTCTGCGGGGCTTCCTTTCCTGCTTCGTGCGCAACTGGCGGTTGCGGCGGCATGGTCGCCAAATCCGGCTAATCCACCTCTGTACCTGGACCTGCCCGTCAAGGATGGGAGGGTTCGCAACGATGTGCTTGCAAAATGGGCAGCCAATGCGCCGCTGTCCTTCGTCGATCAGTATATAGGCAATCTCAAGCGTTATCGCGCGATTGCCATCGATGTCGGTGACAAGGATGGACTGAAGGACGATGCGCGGACACTGCACGAGATACTGGATCGCTATGGCATCGCCAACCGCTTCGAGATCTATGACGGGGACCATACCAATCGCGTGGCGTGGCGTTTCCAGGATCAACTGATGCCGTTTTTCTCGCAGAATCTCGTTTTCCAATAACAAAGGCACCGGGAATGGCAGTCGAAGGACTAGTTAGCGTTAACAAAAAACCGTTGCCAGCTCTTCGAACATCATTAGGCTGAAACGAAATCGGATCCGCGAACCGGACCGATTCCAGGGGAGGGCAGGGCGTGATCCGGCAAGGTAATCGTATTCATTGGCTTATGGCGCTACCCTATTGCGCCGCTGCCGCGTCTCCAGTCTGGGCTGCGCCGCGGCTCGATCCGATGTTTGGCGATCATGCCGTCATTCAGCGGGAAACGCCGGTAACCATAACCGGGCGTGCTGCTCCGCGGGAAAACGTCACGGTTCTGCTCGGATCGACGAGCAAGGACGTGCTGGCCGAAAAGGACGGCAGGTTCACGGCAAAGTTCGATCCAGTGAGGGAGGCGGGAGCAATACGCCTGGAAGCCAAAGCGGCGTCCGGCAGGGTTGTGGTGCAGGACGTGGTGATCGGCGACGTGTTCCTGTGCTCAGGCCAATCCAACATGGAACTGGAAGTCCGCAATGCCCAGGACGCCCTCGGGCAAATCCGGAGTTCGGCCGACGATCAGCTTAGGCTGCTGCTGGTTCCCCGGGCGGTGGCGGACGAACCCTTGCGCGATTTTCGCGATGCCCCCAATTGGAAAGCGGCAGGGCCGGACAGCGTCGGCGATTTTTCGGCGGCCTGCTTCTACATGGTACGTGAACTGCGGAAAGGAACGAAGGTTCCGATTGGCGCGATCGCCAGCAGTTGGGGCGGTTCGCGCATCAGTCCGTGGATGGGCGCCCGGGCGCAGGCCGAGGTCGGACAACAGGCGGCCGCTGCCATGGTAGCGCTGCACGGCCGAGATCCTTTCGCCGCGGAAAAGGTGGCCAGCGCGCAATGGGAAAAGTGGTGGCGCGTGCAGACGGGCGACAAGCCGGGTAGTGAACCGTGGCAGGCCGACAGCGCCTTGACTTGGGCAGAGGTGCCGCGCATCGGCCCATGGGAGGAATGGGGCGTACCTTCGCTAGCCGATTACAACGGCATGGTCTGGTATCGCCGGGAGTTCGAATTGACGGCGGCTCAAGCCAATGCGCCGGGCCAGTTGTCGCTCGGACTGCTCGACGATGTCGGGCGCGTCTGGATCAATGGCAAGCCCGTGGGCATGAGCGCGCGCGCCTGGCAGCCGAGCAGTTTCGACGTTCCCCCCGGCCTGTTCAAGGCCGGACGCAATGTCATGATCGTTAATGTCCAGGACAACTACGGCAACGGCGGCCTTTCGGGACCGGCCGAAGTCCTGAAATTGTCGCTGGGCGACGGCAGCGAAGTGCCGCTTGGTGAGCAGTGGCGCTATTCGGTGCCGCAGCGCTCGCCAGAAGGTGCGCCGCGCGTCCCCTGGGGTGATGTCACCGGCACCGGCACGCTCTACAATGGCATGATCGCGCCGCTTGGAGCGATCGGGCTGAAGGGCGTGGCCTGGTATCAGGGTGAATCCGATGTCGACTTGCCCGGTTATGCCGAGCGCATGAAGGCGATGATGGCCGATTGGCGGCGTCAGTTCGGATTGCCGGAGCTGGTATTTGTCGCGGTGCAGCTTGCGGCCTATGGCGCGCCGGTCACCGCGCCAGCGGAAAGCGGCTGGGCGGCGATGCGGCAGATCCAGTATCGGGCGATGGCACAGGACGATCACGGCGGGCTGGCAACAGCGATCGATATCGGCGATCCTTTCGACATCCATCCGGGTGAAAAGCAGGAAGTCGGGCGCCGACTAGCCCGGGCAATGCGCGCGGCGGCCTATGGCGAACAGCACCCGCGAACCGGTCCCCAGGCGGTGCGGGCCGTTGCCGGTAGCGACGGCGGGGTCGTCGTCGAATTTACCGGACTGACAGGCGGACTCCGCACGCGCAGTTCCGCGCAGGCGATAGGTTTAGAACTCTGCGGTGAAGCCCTGGGCACTTGCCGCTTCGTGCCTGGCAAAGTGGACGGCACCCGCGTCCTGCTGGCCGGAGATGGCGCCGCCGCGACGCGGGTGCGTTATGCCTGGGCGGGGTCGCCCGTCATCAATCTCTATGACGATGCGGCCCTGCCGATCGGCTCCTTCGAATTGCCGGTCGTAAAGACGCGCTGACAACCAAGGCCGCGCGAACAAGCGGCCGGATAGCCAATCGGCGAGACACTTCATTGCAGAAAGAACAAGGCATGCGGCGGCGTGGTGTCGCTGCATGCTTGCAACAGGAGAGGACTGAACGATGGGAAAAGCGCACTTCTTGCGCATGGGCGGCTTGGTCGCACTGGCGTTTGCGAGTTTCGGGGCGGATATCGGCGCGGTGCAGGCGCAGGCGATCCGCGCGACGATCGACACCGGGCGGGTGAGCGCACGGGTAACCGCCTATGAATATGGCATGTTCATCGAACCGATCGCGGGTCTGGTCAACCAGACGCTCTGGGCGGAAATGCTCGACGACCGCAAATTCTATTATCCGGTACGGGTCAAGGGGAAAGACGAGAAAGTCCCGGATACGGTGGAGGGGCGTCCGGCGCCGGTGTTCCGCAAGTGGCGCCCCGTCGGCGGCGAAGACGCTGTCGTCATGGATCAAGTGGAACCTTTCGTGGGCAAACAGAGCGCCGCCGTCACACTTGCCGGGACCACGCCGCGCGGGTTGAGCCAAGGCGGCATGAGCCTCGTGGCGGGCAAGACCTATGTCGGCCGCATTCAAATAAGCGGGGATGCCGGAGCCAAAGTGGAGGTCGCGCTGATTTGGGGGCCGGGGCCGCGCGACCGGCAGGTCATGACCTTGCCCACGCTGGGCGCAGGCTGGGCGGAAGTGCCGTTCCGCTTCACGGCCGGCAAGGCATCGTCCGATGCTCGGCTGCAAATTACCGGCACGGGTAGCGGCGGCTTTCGCATCGGCGCCGTATCGCTGATGCCTGCCGACAACATCAACGGTTGGCGCGCCGATACGACTGCGATCGCGCAGTCCTTGAACTCGGGCATGTGGCGACTACCCGGGGGCAACTTCCTGTCCAATTGGGACTGGCATCAGGCTTTGGGTCCGCGCGACAAGCGCGTGCCGATGTTCGACCATGCCTGGAGCGCCATGCAAACCAACGATATCGGCATGGACGAATGGATGGAATTGACGCGCATCCTGAGGGTAGAGCCTTACGTTACCGTCAATGCTGGCCTGGGCGACGCCAATTCGGCGGCCGAGGAAGTCGAGTATCTGAACGGTGCGGCGACCAGCGAATGGGGCGCGAAGCGTGCGGCCAACGGGCATCCCGCGCCTTACGCCGTCAAGTGGTGGAACATCGGCAACGAGCCTTACGGCTGGTGGCAGATCGGCAAGACCAGCCTCGACTACTACCTGATGAAGCATCGGGATTTTGCCGAGGCGATGCGGGCCAAGGAGCCGGGCATAACCCTGATCGCCTCCGGCGCGATGCCGGACCAGTTGCATCCACGCGACGTGAAGGAAAATCCGTCGCTGGAGAGCATTCAGCGAAAGTTCGGGACCGAGGAAGACTGGACCGGCGGTTTCTTCGCCAAGGCCATGGGTACTTTCGACGGGATTACCGAACATTGGTACGACCGGGGCGAGGAGCGCCCCGACGCGCCTGCCGACGAGGAACTGATCGAATTTGTGCGCTCACCCTCGAACCATGTCCGCATGAAGGCTGAACAGTGGAACATCTATCGTCAGCGCTATCCCGAGATTGCGAAAGCCAACGGGGGGAAGGGCATTTTCCTGTCCATGGACGAATATGCCTACATGGCCAAGGACGGCGCCACGCTGAAGTCGGCGCTCGCCTACTCGATGGTGATTCAGGAAATGCTGCGGCATACCGACTTCCTGCGGATGGCGGCATTCACCTCGGGCGCATCCACCATGGATATCACGCCTACGGGTGCGACGATGAACACGACGGGCCTCGTCTTCAAACTCTACGGAGAACATTTCGGCGCGGGTACGGTGCCGGTCGCGCTGAACGGTAACGTGGCTCAGCCCGATCCCAGGCACGTCGTGGGGTCTGCCCATCCGCAGGTGAAGGCGGGAAGTGCGACCTGGCCGCTCGACATGGTCGCGGCATTGAGCCCCGACGGCAAGGCACTGCGCATTGGCATCGTCAATGCGACGTTCAAGCCGCAAAGCGTGGCGATCGACTTGCCCGGAAAGCGCACGCGCGGGCCGGGCAAGGTCTGGCGCCTCACCGCAAGCTCGTTGAACGCGGCCAACAAGGTGGGCGCCAAGCCGGGTGTCGTCATTACCGAAGGCAAGGCTCCGGCGCTGAACGGAAGCCTGAGCGTGCCACCGCTTTCGACGTCGGTCTTCGAATACCCGTTGGACGACGGCGGCGCCCCGCTCTGAGATGATGGGGGAGGGCGCGCCGGACCGGCGCGCCTTCTCACCGGCGCAGCGCGGCGTCGCCCCAGGTTACCGGCACCGCATTGCCTCTGGCACCATCGGCGCGCGCGACCAGTTCGAGGACGGCTATCCCCTTCACATCGGCTTCGAGCGGTTGGGCCGTCGCACCGCGTCGCAGCGGAGCGGAGCTGGCGAGCGGCTTGCCGTCGCCGTAGAGGTAGAAGCGGACGGTCTGTTCGCCGTCCAGCGCGCTGTCGTCCACGCCGACTTGGGCACTGAAGCGGACGAACCCGGCATTGCGCACTTCGAGCCGACTGTTGGCGAGAATCCCGATGCCCGCCCCGTAAGTGCGTCCGGCCACGGTCAGTGCCTGGTTGTAAGGCGTCGCATCCGCCATCGCGCCGCCCCAGCCGGCATACATGGGCCGCTCGCCGATGCCGCGCGTGCCGCGCCAGCCCGGAATCGAACGATAGATGGTGGGATCGGGCTCGGGCTGGACGACACCGTCCGCCGCCGGGTTCACCGCGCCGGGCTGTTCAGAGAGGTAGAGGCCGTCCGCCAGCATGCGCGTTCCGCTGGCGCGGAACACCACCGTTTCGCGCGGCGCGATGCGGAATTTGGTCTCCTTGGTGAAGTCGCTCTTTGCGCCCGTCCAGAGGTTCGACAGGGTGACGGCGCGATCGGCGCGGAATTTCAGATGATCGGCCGTCAGCACCGCGTCGACGGGAGCGAGGCCGCGGTTGAACAGGGCGACGGCCTTGTCTCCGTTTGCCAGCGTCTTGACCAGGATCTGAAGCCCGTCGCTGTCGAAGGCGAGGGTCGCCTGATTTCCGGCCGGATCCTGATTGACCGCGATGAGCGCGGCGTTGCCGAAAACGTCGAGCAGGGGCTGGGGCGTCGTGCGCAAGTCGGCGCCGATCAGCAGCGGCGCATTCATCATGGCCCAGAGCGCGAAATGGGAACGCGCCTCGGTCAGATGGTTCACATCGAAATCGCCTTTGCCGATGAAGAGCATGTCGGGATCGTTCCAACTGCCCGGATGGGCATAGAACGCGCGGCGCACGGCGCTGTCGTAATTGGTGAGCATCCGCCCCCAGTCGGGCGAAATGTCGTCGCTGGTGCGCGAGATGCTGCCGACGTCCTTACCCCAGGAGCGGACATTGGCGCTGCCCCAGATGCAAAGCGAGAGCATGTAGTCGCCATCGGGATTGTATCTGGCGAGCGAGCGGTTGATATCGGCAAAGAGCGCCTTGACCGCCGGGACGTTCGACCGCGTCACGCTGTGCTGGTCGATCAGCGCGGCGAGTGCACGATACTGGCCGCTGCGCACGCGCTCGGCGTCGGCGGTGAAGGCGCGGATGCCGCAGCCGTCGACCTTGATCGCATCGAAGCCCCAGTCCGCGAAGAAGAGGCGGATGTCCTGGTCGCTATGGCCGTAGAGGCCGACCTCGCGTTCGGCCATCGTGCCTTCCGGAAGCTGCGCGGGACCGTCGGAATAGGCCTGCGAGCAACTGTTGCGGCCGAGGTCGGAATAGATGCCGGCCTTGAAACCCATCGCGTGCAGCTTGTCGGTCAGGGGGCGGAAGGACGGATCGCCGCGTTTCATCCAGGCCGAGGGAAACTTGTCCGCGCGAATGATGAGCTTCCCGTCGCCGGTGCGGCGCTTGAGCCACCAGCCGTCATCGATGTTGATGAAGCGATAGCCCTTCTTCGCAAGACCTGTGTCGAGAATGCGCTGGGCCGAGCCGAGCAGCTTTTCCTCGTCGATCTCGGTGAAGAAGGCGTTCCAGCTGTTCCAGCCCATCGGCGGAAGCTGCGCGCTGCCGACTTGATTGGCGCTCCACGCACCGGTGGGCGCGAGCGGATCAATGGTCTGGGCAGAGAGGCCGGTGCCGGCGCAGAGGACAGCGAGAGACAGGAGCGCGCGGCGCAAGGTCATGTGAAATCCTTGAAGGTGAGTCTGATCGGCTTTCCAGCCTGAAGCGTGAGGATGCGTTCGGCGCTGCCGAGGCGGATCTTGCGCGCGCCCCCGAGTTCCGGACGCAATATCGCGTGCTCCAGGCGGCCGTCGCGCCAATGGAGGTCGACGGTGCAGCGGCCACGGGCACGCAGGCCGGTGACATTGCCGGTCGGCCAGGCCTTGGGGAGGGCGGGCAGGAGACCGATACGGTCGTCATGGCTGTCCATCAGCATCTCCACGATCCCCGCCGCGCCGCCGAAATTGCCGTCGATCTGGAACGGCGGGTGCGCGTCGAACATGTTGGGATAAGTGCGCTCCGGGCCCAGCAGGAAGCGCAGGATGTCGTGGGCATGATCCCCTTGCCGCAGCCGCGCCCAGAGATTGATGCGCCAGGCCGTCGCCCAGCCGGTGGCGCGGTCGCCGCGTATCTCCAGGGTGCGGCGGGCTGCGGCGGCCAGTGCGGGCTCGCCGTCGGGGGTGATCTGGTGCGAAGGGTGCAGGCCGTAGAGGTGGGAGACGTGGCGGTGCTCCTGCTCCGGCGCGTCCGCATCCCAGTCCTCCTGCCATTCCTGGAGCTGCCCCTGCCTCCCGACCTTATACGGCGCCAGCCTTTCGCGCGCGGCGTGCATTTCGGCGATGAGCGACGCCTCCATGCCGAGGATCTGCGCGGCCTCGGTCGTCCGGGCGAACAGGTCGCGGAGCAGAGCCATATCCATGGTCGGACCGGCGCAGAGCGTGCCGCCATGGCCATGCGGGTTTTCCGGGCTCATCGACGGGTTGGTGACGAGAAAGCCGGTGGTCGGATCGCGCTGCAAGGTATCGAGGAAGAAACGCGCGGAACCGGCCATGATCGGGAAGATCGAGGCGAGATAGGCAGGGTCGCGGTTATAGTCGTAGTGGTCCCAGAGGTGGACGCAGAGCCATGCGCCGCCGGTAGGCCAGAGGCCGAACTGCGCACCGTCGATCGGCGCGGTCGCGCGCCAGAGATCGGTATTGTGGTGAGCGACCCATCCGCGCGCGCCGTACATTGTCCGAGCCGTACGCTCGCCGGTGATAGCGAGCTGGCGCACCATCTCCACCAGCGGACCAACGCATTCTCCGAGCGCGGTAGGTTCGGCGGGCCAGTAGTTCATCTGGGTATTGATGTTGATCGTGTACTTGGAGCCCCAGGGCGGGTTGAGGCTGTCGTTCCATAGCCCTTGCAGATTGGCGGGTTGCCCGCCCGGCCGGGAGGAGGCGATCAGGAGATAGCGGGCGTATTGGAAGTAGAGTGTCGCAAGCGCGGGATCATCGCTGGTCTGCGAAGCGGCGATCCGCTGGTCGGTGGGCAGCAACGCCGCCTGCGAGGTGCCGAGATCGAGACCCACGCGGCGGAACAGGCGCCGGTGGGCGATCGCGGTGTCGGCGGCGATACCGGCGAACGTGCGGCCCCTGGCTCTGGCAAGCGTGTCCGCCGTGGCGGCAAGGGGATCGCCGCTGACGTCGTCGAAGCGCTTGTAGCTGGTCGCCATGGCCAGCAGCAGGGTGACGGCCTTGGCGCCGCGAATGGCGAGGCGCCCATCGGCGCCGTGGCTGACGCTGCCGCCTTCCAATTGCGCCGTCAGGCGGGCGGCAAAGCGAAGACCGCCCTCGATCCCTTTCGACGCGCCGTTGCGGCCGGTGAGAAGCAGGCCGGAAGGCCCGTCGCTGGTAACCCGGACATCGCGCTGGGGCGAGCGAAGCGATATGTCGCAGTCGAGCTTGCCCTCGCCTCCGGCGGTCAGGCGGACGGCGATGAGCTGGTCGGCCGGCGAAGCGACGACCTTACGGACATGGGGGATGCCGTTCGCCTCGAAGCGGGTGGTGGCCATGGCCGTGTCGAGATCGAGTTCCCGGTGATAGGTGGCAGTCTCACCCAGGTTCGGAAAATCGAGGATCAGATCGCCCAGCGTCTGATAGGGCATCTGCGTCAGCGGCTTTGCCATCAGCGTCCGGTTGGCGAGCGCTTCGGCTTCCTCGATCCGACCAGCGAAGATCAGTTCGCGCACCTGGGGCAGCATCCCCTTCGCCTGCGGATCGACAGGATCATAAGGCTGGCCCGCCCAGAGCGTGCTTTCGTTGAGTTGCAGCTTCTCCTGAGCCGTGCCGCCGAACACCATGGCGCTGAGGCGGCCATTGCCGATGGGCAATGCCTCGGTCCATTTCGCCGCCGGCTGGCGATACCAGAGTTTGAGCGGATGGGGTGCTGTCGGTGCGGCCCTGGCAGGTCGTCCGAGGCCGAGCGAGGCCGCGCCCGCCGCCATGGCCGCCATCGTTTCTCGGCGGCTCAGGCTCATGGCTGGGTTCCCTCCGGCAGGGGCGAGAGCGTGAAGCTGTCGATATCGAGATAACCGCCGCTTGGCGCAGGATTGTAGCAGGAGAGCGCGATCTGCTGTCCCTGGAAAGTCCCGGTGCGCCAGTCGAACGCGAGCGGGAAGGCGCCTCCTGCCTCGTTCCACGACTTATTATCGGAACTGTAGGCGAGTTGGCCTTGTTTGGTCTCGAAATCCATGTCCACGCGCAGCCAGAGGACGCGAGCGCTCAAGGGCAAGGCTGGGACGCGAACTTCGGTGCGGGGGCCTTGGACAGTGCTTTCGGTGAGCTGCATCCGCAAGGATCGCGCGCCCTTTGCCCCGCCGACGACGGAAAGCTGGGCATTGTATTTGCCGAAGCTGCCGAGGCCGCAGATGTCTCCGGCCTTGATCCCGCCTGCGTCGATTTTCGCGACGGCGCGCATGCTCGGACCTTGCGCCTTTTGCGTGAGCGTATTGCGTGCGGTCCAGATGCCGTCGGCCTCGGTAGCATGGAGGCGGAGGAAGCCGGGGCGCTGCGTCAGCGACCATTTGCCGTCGTCGGGGTTATGGTTCCATTGCCATTGCAGGCCGAGTTTCGGCGCCGAGAAATCGTCGGAAGATGGCGGCTCTGCGAAAGGATGCCCCAGGATCGGCTTGGGCGAGCGATCGGGCACATGGTCGGGGTTTTCGGGCGTGCCCCAGAAGGGCCAGCCGTCTTTCCAGTAGATCGGGCTGATATTGGTCATGCGGCCGATGGCGCCGGCGTCCACCATGACGAAGCCGTACCAGCCGCCGTCCGGCAGATCGACGATCGCGCCTTGATGGCCGCCGGTCTTGTCGTCGATGGAGGGCTTTGTTTCCCACGGCCCCCAAAGACTGCGGGACCGGGAAACGGTCATCGCCAGCTTGGAGGGGATGGCGTTGAAGAGATAGTACCAGCCATCGTGGCGGATGATCTTCGAACCTTCCGCGCCTTTGTTGTAATAGGCGACTTTGGCGGCGGTAACGGCGGTGAGATCGCCGTTGAGGGTAAGCAAGGTCAGCGTGCCGTCGGTTCCGACCGAAGTACCGAGATAGGCCGTGCCGTCCGCGTCGATGAATAGCGCCGGGTCGAAGGCTTCACGGTCCAGTTCCCTATAGGTCCATGGACCGTCGATCTTCGCCGAGCGATAGATGCGCGTCTTGTGGCCGACCGGGGTCACTGCAAGGTAGAACATGCCATTGTGACGGCGCAGGCTCGCAGCATAGAAACCGTGGCGATAGTCGCCCCCGGCTTTCAGGTCGTAGCGCGGATCTCCGTCCAGCCGATCGACCACATGGGAAGCGATCGTCCAGTTCACCAGGTCCTTGGAATGCAGGATCGTCACGCCCGGTGCATTGGCGAAGGTGGTCGAGACGAAGTAGAAATCCTCGCCGACGCGGATGACATCGGGGTCGGGGTAGTCGGCGAAGAGTACGGGATTGCGGTAAGTGCCGTCGCCCTGGTCGGAGCGCCAGACTTGCGCGGGGGCGGCGGCGGCGATCAGCCCGACGGCGAGGGCCAGTGCCGCGCCGATGCCGTGCTTCCGGGTCATGACGGGCATGCTCACGATGCCGGGGTGTAGTGATAGAGGCCGAAGACCGTGCCGACGAAACCGCCCGCCTTTTTGGTGCTGAGCAGAGTGGCGTCGACGCCCTCTTTCAATGTCCGCGTCCTGCCGCCCGCCGCATAGTCGAAGGCCATCGTCCCGCCGGTAGTGCGGATGGTCAGGGTGACCGGCCCGGCCGCCGGGACTGGTGCGGAAGCGACCAAACTGTCGGCATCGGCCGCATCGCGGGTGTAGAGCGCGACCACCGTCTTTCCCGCAATCCTGGTCAGGCCGAAGAACAGGTTGCTGCGGTCGCTTTGCACGGCAGCGAGACCGGCGCGGTCGCCATCCCTCACAGGCGTGTAGCGGAGCGTCGTGGAGACGGTGGCATTGACATGCTGCTGCCGCCGTCCGATGAAGGCGGGAACACCGTCGAGGTCGCCGATCGGACTGCCGCTGTCCAGTTCCAGCGCGCCGCCTTGGAGCCGGTAGAACGGCTTTTGCGGCGTCCGGATGCCGATCCACTGCATCGGCAGCGTCTTGCCGTCGAACTCCTCGACATAGCCGAAATCGCCGCTTGTCGGGATCGGCGGCTTGGGCTGGGCGGGCAGGTTCGGCGCCTTCAAGGCATGAGGGATCGCCTGGCCGCGCGGCAGGATGATCGGCCAGCCGTCCTTCCATTCTACCGGCAGCAGGAATGTCTCGCGGCCGATATTGTAGTAATCGTCGGCGTAGGGCCGCACGGCCAGGAAAGTCGCCCACCAATCGCCGTTCTGGGTCTGGACCAGCTCGGCATGGCCGGCGGATCCGATGAGGTCGGGCCTTGCCGGATCGAGATCGCGCTGGGTCAGAATGGGGTTGCCAGCGAACGGCACATAGGGGCCGCGCAGATCCTTGGAGCGGAAGACGACCTGCGAATGGTTGACGCTCGTTCCACCTTCCGCGGCGGTCAGATAATAGGCGCCGTCCTTGCGGAAGATATGCGGCCCTTCGATCCAGACCGGCTTCCTGGCGATGTCGACGCCGCCATTGATGAGCTGGGTGCTTTCCCCCACCATCTTGCCGGCGCGCCAGTCATATTCCTGGATCCAGATGGCGCGGTGGCCGTCGTAGCGGGTCGGTTCGTCGGGGGCGCGGTTGTTGACGATATAGGCCTTGTCACCCTCCCAGTAGATCGAAGGGTCGATCCCTTCGAAGGGGAGCCAGATCGGGTTGGACCAGGGGCCGGCCGGGTCCTTGGCGGTTATGACGAAATTGCCCTTACACTCGACGCAGGTACTGACGATGTAGAACGTGCCGTCATGCCAGCTGATGTCCGGTGCGAACACCGCCTGCGAGAGACGGCGGCCCTTGAAGTCGAGCTGTTCGGGCCGATCGATCGCGTTGCCGATCTGGGTCCAGTTCACCAGGTCCTTCGATTTGAAAATCGGCAGTCCGGGGTAATTCGCGAAGGAACTGTTGACGAGATAATAGTCCTCGCCCACCCGCAAGGCCGAGGGGTCCGGGTAATAGCCGGTCAGGATCGGGTTGAGATATTCGCCCGGCTTTATCGCGACCTTCTCACTCGCTTCGCCCTTGTAGGTGAAGCGTTCGAAGCGGGCGGGTTCCGCATGAGCAGCCAGCGCGAAAAGAGGCAGAGACAGCAGCGCGGAGGAAAAGCTCGAAAAGCGCGAGGTCCGGCGTGTCACGATCTATCTCTCCTTGAGCTGCCATGGCTTGGGTGCACGGCTGAATTATTGGTAGCGTTAACAAAAGCGACTGTCGAGTAGGGATCCGAAGGTGGAGGCTACTTTCCGGAAGAGGGAGCGGAGATGCCTGCGTCGGTCTGCACCACGGGCTTCATCGTACCGTCGGCGTTATATTCCAGGTGCTCAACCGTAACCGCACGGCGACCGATCGCGCCGTTGAGGTCACCGATGGCAAGCGCGGCATTGTGCAGGAAAATATACCATTGGTTCCTGAACTCCGCGATGCCGGCGTGGATGGTGAAGCTGTACTTGCCCGAGCCGGTGAGTTCGCCGCGATACGTCCAGGGTCCGTTCAGCGACGGCGCCGTGGCATAGGAGATGCGCTCGTCACGGTGAGATGCGCGGTCAAGCGAGGCGTAAGTCAGGTAATAGAGCTTGCCGCTCTTGTGCAGCCAGGGGCCTTCCTCGAAATGCGGCGGGGTGATCTCGCGGATCGGCCCGTCGATCTCGATCATGTTCGGCTTCAGTCTCGCGATATAGCATTGGCGATTGCCCCAGGCGATCCACGTGGTGCCATCGTCGTCGGTAAAGACGGTCGGGTCGATATCTTCCCAGCTATGCGTGCCCTTGGGCGTCATCTGGTTGGTGATGAGCGCCGAACCCTTGGCATCGATGAAAGGGCCGGTGGGCTTGTCGGATACGGCAACCGCGATCGCCTTGCCCGGATGGGTGTTGTCGTGCTCGACGGCGGCGTAGAACCAGTACTTTCCGTTCTTCTTAATCGTCTGGGAAGCCCAGGCATCCTTCTTCGCCCATTTGAAGTCGGAAACGTGCATGATCGGACCATGGTCGGTCCAATGCTTCATGTCGGTCGTCGAATAGACGAGCCATTCGCGCATGTTAAACATCTCGTCGCGTTGCGCTTCGTCATGGCCGACGTAGAGATAGAGGCGGTCGCCATCCACCATCGGCGCGGGATCGGCGGTGAACTTGTCGCGGATGATGGGATTGGAGCCGGGAGCCTCCTGCGCCAGGGCCGGCGTCGCCAGAGCTGAAAGGAACAGGAAGGTTGCAAACGACCGGCTCATGGAAAATCCTTGTATCGCGCAGCTTGGGGAAAGGAGGCGCAGTGCCGATCGGGCCTGGTTCGGCCGACCATGCGACAATGATCCTCGGCCGATAACTGATCGAAAACTCGGCCCTGACGACGCCCCTTCTCCCTGGTCATGCCTTGCTTTCTCGCCCGACAGCATCGCTGTGGCTTGGCATAGGCTTCGACAGTCGTACCCGATAACGCGAAGGGGTCAATAACTCCCACAAATAAAATTCTGATATTTTAACTTGATGATGGCGCTTCCACGAGTTTTTATACTTCCCGACGGAAATCTCGTCTAGATCGAGGCGTCAAGCTCGGCGAACGACTCATACAATTGGGAGAATGAAATGCGTACTGCCATGGTTGCGTTAGCGTTCACGATATCGGGTGTATCGGCAGATGCGGCCATGGGGCGGGAGGAAGGAAGCGGTCCCTATCCTGCGATGTTCGAAGCCCGGCCCGATTTACCAGGGCAAGTGATTTATCGGCCGAAATATCTCGCGCGGTTAGGCAATGAAAAGCTGGGCATCTATGTCTTCGGCAACGGCGGATGCAGCGACGATGCAACGGGATCGCGCAACCATTTGCTTGAAATCGCTTCCCACGGCTACCTTGTCGTCGTGCCCGGCCATATTCCAGGTTCCTCGACCAAGGCGAACGGCGCAACTCGGACCACGGAAAAGCTTGTTGCGAAAACCCGGACGCGCCAACTCAGCGAAGCGATCGACTGGGCGCAGCGCGAGGCGGGAAAGGCGGGCAGTCCTTTCCGGGGCCGAATTGCCGCCGATCAGATTGCCGTGTCGGGATGGAGCTGCGGCGGCCTGCAGGCCCTCTCGGTGGCGCAGGAGACACGCGTGAAAACTGCCATCATCATGAACAGCGGCTTCTTCAACGATGGCGTAAGCCCGATATCCGGCGTCGTTTCGGACAAAAGAATGCTCGATGGATTACACGGACCGGTGCTTTACGTCCTGGGTGGTAAGGAGGACATCGCCTGGACGAACGGGCGGGACGATTTCGACCGCATTCATCAGGTAGCGGCAGCGCTGGTCGATATTCCCGTCGGTCATGGCGGCACCTACATGCAGCCACATGGCGGACTGGGCGCAGAAGTCGTCACGTCTTGGCTGGATTGGCAATTGAAGGGACGCGGCTCTGCCGCAGCCCGCTTCAAAGGCCCGGATTGCGGTTTTTGCCAGGACCCCAGACTGACGATCGAGACGCGAAACATGCGCTGAAATATGACACATTCTCGCTTTGCCTATCTCGGTCGATGGCTTAGGCCGGTCGGTAGACCGTCGAAGAATGAGGAAAGTCATGGCGAAATCGAGGCAGCCGACGCGCGGTGCGACAGTCGTTGATGTTGCAAAACGCGCTGGTGTGTCCTCTATGACCGTGTCGCGCGTAATCAACTGTCGACCCGGTGTCAGCGAGGAAACCCGTGCTCTGGTCGAGGACGCGATCAAGGCCCTGGCTTATACGCCCAACGTGGCGGCGCGGAATCTCGTCACCTCCACGGAACTGCGCATCGGCGTAATCTACTCCAGCGTCAGCGCCGCCTTCATGAGCGAATTCCTAACCGGCGTCTTCGAGGAAGCGTCGTCGCGCGGCGCACGCCTGATCCTTCTCAAGGGCGAAAACGGGCGGGCACCGAACGTGACCGCGCTGAAGAAACTGCTGGCCTCGGGGCTGAGCGGCGTATTGCTCGCGCCGCCATTCGGTGAGGCACCGGAAGTGCTGCGCGTGCTGCGGGAGGCGGGCTGCCCGATGGCCGCCGTGGGCGCCTATCAGTCGCCGGACAAGATCTGCGTGCGGATCGACGATCGGGCGGCATCATATCAGATGACCCGCTTGCTGCTCGATCTGGGGCACAGGAGGATCGGGTTCATCCTTGGCAATCCCGACCAGGCGGCAAGCGCGGAGCGAATGGCGGGTTTCTACGCTGCGGTCCGAGAAAGGGAGGGGGTGGAGGTTCAGGTCGTCCAGGGCGACTTCACTTATGTCTCAGGGCTTGCGGCCGCCGAGCACCTGCTCACGCTGCCGAAGCGGCCCACGGCCATTTTCGCCAGCAATGACGACATGGCCGCCGCCGTCGTTTCTGTGGCGCATCGGCAGCATCTCGACGTTCCCGCCGAACTGACCGTGGTCGGTTTCGACGATACGGCCGCGGCGAGCACGCTCTGGCCACCGCTCACCACGGTCCATCAGCCGGTTCGTCAACTTGCTGCCGAAGCGCTGGGGCTGTTGATTGCCGAGATCGGCGCGCAACCAGGCAAGTCGCGCGTGCCGCGCGAGAGCATTCTCGATCACGAGATCGTGAAACGTCAATCGACCGGAGTGCCGTCACCTTCCTCGCCCGCATAGACGAACCAGGCAAAATCCGCAGGCGCGGCCATGCCGGACAGGTCCTGGCAGGCCATGCCGACGAACGTGCCGGTGAAGTTGGGAAGGCCGGGACAGGTCACTTCGTCCGAGAGGATGGTTATGTCGAGCGGCCGGGCAATTCTCTCCCACTCGGATGCGCCTTGCACCCGCCAGCCGAAGAGCAGGGTGTCGCCGTCGACGGTCGCCTGCAGTTCGATCGGTCCGTGGGGCAGGGAGGTGACGACTTCCATCGTTACGCCCTCTTCCCGTTCCGGCGAGGCGACCATTAGTTGGAGTATGCGCAGGCCATCTTCGATACTGATGTTGAGGTAGTAATACTTCGTAGTATTGTAATAGAGGATCAGGCCCGCTGCCTGCTGGAACGATCGGGGCGAGAAATCGAGGCATGTGCTGGCGGTGAAGCGTCTATGCTCCAGCCGCCGCGCGACGAGCGCCTGCTCGAAATGGCTGCCCACCGTTTCCCGACCGTACAGCCGCAGGAAACCCGGACGATCGGACAAGCTGAAAAGCCGTTCCGGCAGCGGAGTGCGCAGCCACTGGAATTCCCGGGGGAGGGTAACGCGATCGAACCGGCCATTCCATGGTTCCACCGGCCAAGGCGCGGCAGGCAGGTCGGGGGCGGCCGGCGTCGCCATCGGCTTTGCATCGCCATCCAGGGTACGCAGCCAGCCGTCGTCATCCCATCGCATCGGCTGGATCGCGGTTTCGCGTCCGAGAATGCAGCGTTCACGGCCCGGAACCGGTCGGCCGCACAGGTAGGCAAGCCACGGCGTTCCATCCGCAAGTTCGACGAGATCGCCATGCCCCGCCCGCGTCAGCGGTCCGTCGCGGCGGCCCGATGCCGTGAGGACGGCGCCATCGGGGTGAACTTCATAAGGCCCCAGCAGGCTGCGCGAACGGGCCATGACGACCGCATGGTTCCAGCCAGTCCCGCCCTCGGCCACCAGAAGATGATACCATCCGCCGCGCTTGTAGATGTGCGGGCCTTCGGTGAAGCCCCGGTCGGTTCCCCTAAAAATCAGATGGGGTTCGCCGACGAGCTTCAAGGCAGCGCGGTCGAATTCCTGGATTTGGATGCCGGCGAAGCGGCCGCGATCGGGGCGGTGATCCCAGAGCATGTTGAGCATCCAGCTCCGCCCGTCCTCGTCGTGGAACAGGGCGGGGTCGAAGCCGCTGCTGTTGAGATGGGCGGCGCTGGACCAGGTCCCGTCGATCCGGTCGCAGCTCACGACGTAGTTCGGGAAGTCCCGGAGTGACGCGCCCTTGGCACCGTTCACCGTCGTCATGCCGTAACGCTTGACGTCGGTGTAGATGAGCCAGAACCGGCCGTCGGCATGGCTGAGGTCCGGCGCCCAGACTCCGCAGGAATCCGGGGCGCCGCGCATGTCCAGTTGCGATGCCTGCGCCAGGGGACGGGCGACCAGCCGCCAGTGCTTGAGATCGCGGCTGTGGTGGATCTGGACGCCGGGATACCACTCGAAGGTCGATGTCGCGATGTAGAAGTCGTCGCCGACCCGCAGGATCGACGGGTCGGGGTTGAATCCCGGGAGGATCGGGTTTGAGATCGTGCTCATGAAGGTTTGCGTACCAATGTCCAAAGCAGGACGGCGCCCAACAGGTCGAGGACGCCAAGAATGACGAAGAAAGGGCCGTAACCGACTTGATCGACCATCTGGCCGAGCAGGACGGTGAAAACGAGAACCCCAAGGTTTCCGGCCAGACCGGCCAGGCCTGCTGCCGTCGCCACCGTGTTGCGGGGGAACAGGTCGGACGCCATGGTGATGACGGTGACCGACAAGGTCTGATGCGCAAAACCGCCGAGGCACAGCAGCGCAATCGCTGCGTAGGGATTGGTCGCCATTCCCACGAAAGCCATGCCGGTCATCATCAGTGCGCCAAGCGTGAAGGTCCAGCGGCGGGCGTCGATCAGGTCTATATTGCGGCGTTGCAGGAAAGCTACGACAGCGGGACCGAACAGGCATCCCAGATCTGCGGCCAGAAACGGCAGCCAGGCGAACAGCGCGATCTGTGTCAGATCGAAACCGCGCACGCGGGCCAGATAGAGCGGCATCCAGAAGGAGAGCATGCCCCATACCGGGTCTGCGAGCATCCGGGGGAGGGCTATCCCCCAAAGGTCACGCCTGCGCACAAGCATCAATATGGAGGAGCGCTTCGCTTGCGGGGCGAGCCGTGCTTCCTGACCGCTGGCGATATATTCTCGCTCGGCGGGCTTCAGCCGTTTGTGATGCGCCGGGCTGTTGTAATAAAATAGCCAGAGTAATGCCCAGATGAGGCCAATTCCTCCCGCGATGACGAATGCCAGCCGCCAGCTGTGCATCATCGCCGCCCAGGCCACGAGCGGCGGCGCGAAAACCGCACCGAACGACGCGCCGATATTGTAGATTCCGCCGGCCACGCCTCGCTCTCTGGAGGGGAACCACTCCGCCACCAGCTTCTGGCCGGCGGGCTGCGCGGACCCTTCGGCCAGTCCCAGAAGGCCGCGCAGGGCAGCAAATCCGAGCCAGCCGTTAACGAAGCCATGTGCCATCGTGATCAGCGACCAGGCGGCGACACAGATGCCGAAGCCCATCCGAAGACCCACGCTGTCCAGAAAATATCCGGCAGCCGGTTGCAGCATGACGCCCAGCTGGAATGCGCTGGTGATCCAGCCGTATTCGACGCTGTCGATCGACTGCTCATCCAGGATTACAGGGGCCGCGACGCCCAGGACGGAACGCGAGAGGTAGTTGATGACCATCGCGCCCACGAACAGGCCGATGATGGTCCACCTTACCTTGCCGATCCTAACGGCCATCATGATTGATTCGTGATAACGTTAACACAATTTTGGAGATCGAGCGGCCTTTCGGCCGACAGATGCCGCAGAAAAGCCTGTAACGCCTGGAACACATCGGTCCGCATAATTCGTCTCAACTCCCAAGATCCGCTCATTTTCTCTCTTGTCTGAGTATTGACAACGAATCGAGAAGATATCAATACCCGTTGTTAGCGCTACCTAACTTTCTGTCGAGTCTGTGACACACTCATCGGAGGCGGTGCGCCCCCGCAGCAAAGCCTGCGACGGGCAAATAATAAAACTTGGGGAGAGCAGTATGTCACGGTCCAATTCTCGTATCGATACGTCTTGTTCGCGTTTCACCATGGTCAGTGTAGCTGCCATGGCGGCCTGCATGATGGCGGTTCCGGCCTCTGCGCAGGACTCAGCCGATGCGGCGACATCTCAGGGCGACGAGCAACGCGTCCAGGCCGCCGACATCGTGGTTACGGGGTCGCGCATCAAGACCAGCGGCTATACCGCTCCGACGCCCACCACGGTGATCGATTCGGGCGCGATCGAGTCCAACGCGCAACCGAACATCTTCACGACGATCGCCCAGCTCCCTTCACTCCAGGGTTCGAGCGGTACGTCCGTCAACACGTTCAGCACATCCAGCGGCCAGCAGGGACTCAGTTCCTTCTCGCTTCGCGGTGTCGGCGCTATCCGGACCTTGACGCTACTCGACGGCCAGCGCGTCGTCGGCGCCAACGTGACCGGCGTTCCCGACATCAGCCTGTTCCCGCAGCTTCTCGTCCAGCGCGTCGATGTGGTGAACGGCGGCGCTTCGGCTTCCTACGGTTCGGACGCGGTCGGCGGCGTGGTGAACTTCATCACCGACACCCGCTTCAAGGGCATCAAGGGCAATGTCCAGGGCGGCATCAGCCGTTACGACGACAACAAGCAGGTGCTGGTCCAGCTCGCGGCCGGCACGAGCTTCATGGATGACCGCCTGCATCTGGTGGTCAGCGGCGAATATGCCAACGAAGACGGCGTCGGCGGCGGCGATTTTGGCATCGGGCTGGCGGGCGGTCGCGACTGGTTCAAGCAGACCAGCCTGATCGATCGCGGCGTCGTGAACGACGGATCGCCGCGTTACGTCCTGCGCGATTTCGCGCAGGCCTATAACTATACCAAATATGGCCTCATCACCTCCGGCCCGCTCCAGGGTACGGCGTTCGACCAGAACGGGGTGCCGTTCCAGTTCAACTATGGCTCCAACGGCATCCCAGCGCGCGACGGTACGACGACGGTGCGCAATTGCTATCCGGGCTTCTGCCTCGGCGGTGACCTTTCCGGCAACGTCGACGCAGGCCGAACGCTCCAGTCGTCGATCGAACGTATCAATACTTATGGCCGCCTCGGCTTCGATTTCGCCGCCGATAACGAAGTCTATTTCACCTTCAACTACGGTCAGGTCAAGACGCAGAACCAGCCGGTCGGCGGCATGAACAAGCCCGGCCTGACGATCCAGTGCGCCAATCCCTTCGTACCGGATTCGATCAAGGCCGCCTGCGCGACAGCGGGCATTACCAGCTTCGGCTACGGCACCAGCAACGCGGCGCTGGGCAATACGCAAGTCCATACCGATCGCCGGCAGTACCGCGCGGTACTCGGCGCCAAGGGACAATTCGATTTCCTGGGCACCGACTGGTCTTACGACAATTACTACGAGCACGGCACGAATTACACCGATATCGACGTGTCGAACATCCTGCTGACCAACCGCTTCAACGATGCGATCAATGCGACGACGCTGAACGGCGCGATCGTCTGTGCCAGCGCCGCCGCACGGGCGAACGGATGCCAGCCGCTCAACTTGTTCGGCGGCAATCCCTCGGCAGGAGCCCTGGCCTATATCATGCCGGAAAACGGGCCGTTCCAGCGGACCCGGCAGACCCAGGACGTGGTCAGCATCAACCTCTCCGGTTCGCCGGTGGATCTCTGGGCAGGACCGCTCTCGATCGCGTTTGGCGGCGAGTATCGACATGAATTCTACAAGGTGCGCGCCGATGCCTATGGCATGGGTTCCAACTTTGCGCCGAACACGCCCGACTATCCGGCCGACCCAACCCTGCTGCCCGGCGGCAACAACTGGTATGCGGGCAACTACAAGAGCGGCGGCGGCGCCTATAGCGTGAAGGAAGCCTTCTTCGAGGCTGATCTCCCGATCATCAACAGCGACGCGCTGGGCCGGGCCAATATCAACGGCGCGGTGCGCGTCACCGACTACAGCACCTCGGGCACGATCTGGGCCTGGAAGGTCGGCGGCACCTGGAACCTGCCGATAGACGGCCTGCGCATTCGCGGCGTTACCTCCAAGGACGTGCGCGCGCCCAACCTGTCGGAACTGTTCGCCGCACCGGTTACCACCACGCTGCCGAACTTCTTCGACCCGTTCCGCGGCGTGAATGTCCTCGCGATCCAGAACAGCATCGGCAATCCGAACCTGCGGCCGGAAACCGCTCGCAACACCACCGTGGGCATCGCCTTGTCCGGCGCATCCTGGCTGCCGGGGCTGAGCGTTTCGTTCGACTATTACAAGATCAAGATCAAGGACGTGATCTCCAGCCTGGGCGCCACCGACATCGTCAACTTGTGCTTCCAGAACGTCCGGCCCGAAACCTGCAGCGCGTTCAACCTCAACAACCAGCAGGGGCCGAACTTCATCAACGTCCAGGCCTTCAATCTGGCGTCGATCGACACCAGCGGCTTCGACATCGAGGCAAGCTATCGTTGGGAACAGCCGCTTGGCCTGCCGGGCAGCCTTACCTTCCGCGGGCTGGCGACCCATGTGAGCAAGTTCGTCACGGATTCCGGTCTCATCGGTACGCTTCCCAACGACACGGCGGGCGTCAACACGGGCAACACGCCGGACTGGAAGTGGCTGGCGATCCAGAGCTACGAGAACGACCAGTTCTCGTTTATGGTCCAGGAGCGCTGGTTCAGCGATGGCGTGCTCGGTCATCAATATGTGGTCTGCCAGCCGGGAAGCTGCCCGGCGTCCACCAACAATGCGCCGACGATCGACCAGAACTTCATGCCCGGCGCATTCTACATGGACATCGGCGGCACCTACAACATCACTCCGCAGGTGACCGCTTACTTCAAGGTCGACAATCTCTTCGACCGCGATCCCGCGAAGTCGCCGTTCTTCGTCAATCCGGCGCTCTATGACGTGGTTGGGCGGATGTACCGCGCGGGCGTGCGCTTCCGTTTCTGAAATCCGCCCGGAAAATGAGGCGATAAAGAAGAATGGAGCGTGACCTGCTGCTGGCAGGTCACGCGCTGGACTGGGGAGAGGGCCTCGTGAGGAAATCGCGTCGATGACAGCACGAGCGGCTCCATTCCCCTTCGCTGCCGTGTTGACGTCCTCTCCCCCTTCTTCGCCTGAAACGATCGGCACCGTCCCGAGGGACAGGACGGCGGCAACTATAGGGAGATGCGCGTGATGCGGTTGCAGAGGTCAGGTCTGTGGGCGGTGGCAATCGTGTGGGCGTGCCCGGTCGCGGCGCAATTGCCGCCGATGCCGGACATTCCGCGCGCGGCGCCTCCTGTTCCGCCAACCGATGGACACTACAAGGTCGTCATCCCTAACCGCCCGGATTCCGTGCCCGTCGTTCTGTATGTCTCGTCGTCGGGTTCTGACGAGGGCGACGGTTCCGCGGCCAGCCCCTTCGCTTCGCTCACCCGCGCGCAGCAGGCGGTGCGCACTCTCAACCGCGACCATGACGTAACCGTCTCGCTGGCTGCCGGTGTCTATCGCCTCGAAGCGCCGTTGCGGTTCACGGCAAGGGACGGAGGGCAGAACGGCTATACGGTGCGTTGGGAAGGTGCGCCGGGCATGGACACGATGCTGTCGGGAGGAACACCGGTCACGGGCTGGGGGCTGGTCGACAGCCAGCGCAACATCTGGTCCGCGCGCGTTCCGGCCGGCATGGACCCGCGGCAGTTGAGCGTGGGCGGACGCCTGGCGCAGCGTGCATCGGTCGAAGTTCCGCGTAGCTCGGTAGCCTTTCATCCCTGGGGAATCGAGATCAAGGACCCAGCCTGGCGTTTCCTCGCGAATTTACCCGACCAGAGCCGGTTGGAAGTCGAAGGCATAAGCTGGTTCACCCACCGGCACGCGATGGTCGATCGCATCGAGGGCGACAGGATCGTGATGCAGCAACCCGGCTGGCGGAACAATCTGGTGGGGTATGACACCGTCGCGAAGCCGGTATCGGCGGAAGTCGCGCGGATGTTCCTGGTGAACGCCTTGGCGTTCCTGCGCGATCCGGGGCAGTGGTTCATCGATCCCAAGGCCGGGCGGCTCTATTACAAGCCACTGCCGAACGAGGACATGAACCGTATCGCGGTCGTAGTGCCGCGATTGGAACGTCTGGTCGCCATCGCGGGCACTTATGACGACCCCGTCCGCGATCTCGAGTTCCGCCGTCTCCATTTCAGCCATACGAGCTGGCTGCGTCCATCCGGGCCGGAGGGCTATCCCAGCCAGCAAAGCGGCGCCTATCTCACCGGCGAGCTTGTGGATTACCCGGCCGATCCCATCCGCGATTGCAGTTGGGGGTGCTGGTCGTTCGAGCGGATGCGCAATCGCTGGAATCAGCAGCCCGCAGCCGTGCAGATTGCAGCGGCGCGGCGCGTGGTCTTCGACGAAGACCGGTTTTCGCAACTGGGCCAGATCGCGCTGGGCATCGGTAACAACCCGGATGCCAACGATAGCGGTATCGGCCTCGGCACATCGGCAATCGAGGTGACGAACAGCGATTTCACCGATCTGGCCGGCGGCGCCATCATGGCAGGTGGCGTACAGCCGGACGCGCACCACCCTTCGCGCCCCGAGATGGGCCTGCGCGACATCGTCATTCGCGGTAACCGCATCAAGGGTGTGTCTCGGGATTACAAGGAACAGTCGGCAATTCTCGTGACTTACGCCTCCGGCACGGTCATTATGAACAACGACATTTCCGACACCCCCTATGACGGGATCGACGTTGGATGGGGCTGGGGGACGAACGATCCCGGTGGCAGCGCCGAGTACTGGCGGAAACAGCGCGGTTACTACGACCAACCGGGAAACCTGGTCTACGACACCCCGACGACGTTGCGCGACACGGTGGTGATGCGCAACCGGGTGGGCCGGGTCAAGCAATGGTTCCCCGATGGTGGCGCGATCTATCATCTCTCGGCCGACCCCGGCGCACTGATCGCCGAGAATTACATCTACGATGTGAAGGGGGCTGGGGGCATCGCCATTTATCTCGACGAAGGATCTCGCTTCGTGACTGTGCGCAACAATGTCATAGATAATGTCGGTGGAGTATGGCTGAACCTGAACACCCAATCTCATATTGCGCCGAGACGGACTGCGCTGGACAATGTTGCGATGTTCAACTGGTATAACAGCGGCAGATTGAACGGCGAATGGACAGGTTATCTTAACAATAGAGCGAGCGGCAATATCAAGGTGGATGGGACAATCTGGCCGATTGAGGCAAGGCGCGTGATCAACATGAGTGGGTTTAAAATGGCTTATTCGCCTGATGGTCGTGTGAAGTGATCGAGAGAATATCCTAATTTATTTAAGGCGGTGTGTGCGGGATACGATAGTGCCTGCCGCATCAACACCGTGAACCTGGAAAACATTCTTGGCCAAATTGAGGACCGATCGTGGTAATCTCCATGCCGGATGCCCCTCTGCTCGGGTTCGCATGACAGCAATCCATCTTGGCACTCAGATGCGGTGAGCGGGAGCCACCCACCCTATCCGGTTCATGGTTAAAATCGTGCAAGGGTCCGGGCGAGGCGCTATGCGCGGATGATGTCAGCGGTTCAACTGACAGTTTGCGAGGCGCGGGCCTGGATGTTACGGCGCATCTCCGCCACCAACCGCGGGAAGCTTTGGTTGACGAGGTCAAGCGACTTAATTTCGATGCAGCCCTTGTGCCGCGCAAACACCGCCTGACTGAAACGAATCGAATCGACAGCACCGTCATCTTCAGCGACCGCTGCCGCGAGGGTACGAATAATTTCCAACTTCTCGGCATCGCCGGTTTTGATGCCGAAAATTATTCCGTCCAGGTCCTCAAGGCGATAGCGAAGCTTTCTGTCCGCGATCTCGACACGCTCACCGTATGAGATGAGCCGGTGCTCGCCCTCATGCTCCCAGTGGCGCAATTTGGTCGACACTACCTGAGCACTCAGCGCCCAATATTCGTCCCGGCGAGCCTTATCCCAGTCGGCGGCTTCGGGCGCGCGCGCACTGCGTGTGCCCTGTTCATCGGCGTACCAGAACCCGTCCAGTGCCGTCTGAGACAGGCTTGCCAAGTTTAAAAAGAAGTCGGTCGGCGGATAGTCGTTGTTATAGTGGACCGGCACGAAAGCGAGTTCCACATCTCCGTACAGCGGCTTCTCACCGTTGATCTGATCCCAGGTCGTGCCGTTTCGGCCGCTCATACGAAGCGTTGGTGTTCCGTTGTCGAGGACGTGAGCTTTCAATGCAAGGCAAACCCCCTTGTGGCCGTCGGCATAGACGCCCCACATCGACGCATGGTTCGGCTCAGTCACGAAACAGGCCGTGCGCCATTCAGGATAGATCAGCGTCTCGGCTGCGCGAATGTAAGCGGCGGGAAATCCGGACGAGAGCAGTTGCCAGCCCTCGCCGCTTGGCCCTGGCAGGTCTGCGAGCAAGCGAAGCATATCCATCTGAATAAACTTGGTTTCGGTGTCCCAGTGTCGATCAAATCGTCCCGCATCGGCGGGATCATGTGTGCGAAGCAATTCGTCGAGCCTGCGGGCGACTTCGCCGAAGATGATCCCGAAATTTGACAGACTGAGCGGAGTCGTAAAATCCTGCTCGTCGAATGCTCGTGTCGCGGCGTCCAATGCGACAGGGTGAAGGAGACGAAGATACCCACTTAGCTCACTGCGCGACAAGGAAACTTCAAGATCGCTCAGTCCCTTAATCCACGTTGAAACCATGTCTGCTGCAAAGAAGGTCGCGCAGGCGGTATCATAGACCTCTCGAAGTGGTCCCTGCTCGAAATCTACATCGGTCCTGTCGACGAATTTCTTAAGGAATGACGGGTCGAACGGGTCGGTCGAAACCGCGACCTCTGCAATGCCCCAGACCAGCACCAGTATGTAGTGGCGCAAAAGATTGCGCCAGAGGATCGGATCACCGGTCCAGACGACGTCTGCATAGCCTTCGAGCGGATCATTGAGCTCTTCTGGCGCCGCAAAATAGATCTCGCGACGGGCAAGCTCCTGATAATCGCCCAGCAGGGCCTCGGTTCCGCGGAAGCGGTAGAAAATACGGGCGGTCTCGGTCGTCATGGCCATTCCATTGGATTCGGGCAGAATGCTGCCCGCTCTAAGCCATTGGTTTCACCGTACGCGAGCGATATCCTCCAACATGACCGTCACGGCATGCAGTGAGGGTGTGGAGAGGACTTTGGTGCGCGCGCCTTGCTCTGATTGTCAACGGCGGTCGGATTTTAGGCCATCGCGGCGGAGTAAAAGCAGGCCAGTGA
>NZ_DAISLT010000058.1:0-29203 GCF_036820275.1 Novosphingobium sp. | reverse complement strand
TCACGAAAGCTCCTTCTCACAAATTGGAGCCTCCGGAAAACCCGGGGCGCTTCAGAGACGTCTTGTGTTGCGGGGATGACGCAATCGGGCGAATTCATAAGACTCTATCCTGTTCCCTTTCGCCTGATCCGCGACAACCAGCAATTCCAAAAATGGCAATGGATTTCCGCACACATCCGCAAAGCTCAAAAGGATCATCGACCAGAAAGTCACACGATCTCTGTCGACACCATAGCCTTGGACGGCAAGCCAATCAGCACGAAGAACGATTGGGCCACGCGCCGCAGTGAACTGAGCAAACTCCCACTTTTTTCCGATTTTGCAGCCCTTGAAGCCGCGCGCAAAAGTCAAGGCGGGACCTTGGCCCTGCTTCGTCCCGCACGGATCGACCGTCTCGAAATCACAAAGGCAGATAATCCGGACTGGACCGAGGCGGAGCTCAAAAAGTTGGTCAGTAGCCAGATCCAGGGCGGACTCTTCGACGAGCAGGATGACCGCGAGGTTCGGTTGCTACGGAAACTTCCCCACAATTTCTACTATCATTATGAATGCTTGATCGATGGCGAGACGCGCAGCTATCGCCATAAGATCGCCGATTGGGAAGCGGGTGCCCTCTACTGGCACTGCGTCGACAAGCATGGCTACGGGTGGGAAGCCCCCTTCAGGCAAAAACTTCAAACCGAATTACCGGCCAGGGATCTCCATTTCCTGATGGGGACAATCCATCGCTTTCCCGATCAGTGGTTGATCATCAGCATGATCTATCCACCCAGAATTTCTGCGGAACGACCTGTTCAGTCCGAAATGCTTTTTTGATCGGGCGAAACTTTCACGAATTGGCCACTCATCATAGATTCTGCGCAACAAACGACTGGATCGTGACGAACGCGACGAAATCGAAGCAGTGAATGGACGTCCGCTTCAAGCAATCAACTTGCGATAGGAGCCGTTCCGGACTGTCCAACGTTCCGCCCCTTCACGAACCTGTCGATATGCAGGTCGGGGATTTATACCGAGCCCGAGGTTATGCCGAACCCTCTGCAAAAATCGCGGGATTTCCGCTGATCTCGTAGCCAACCATTCGGCATAGTTGCGCGTCTTTCTCCTGCCGGAACGGCACAGGAGAGACACTATGGCTACTTTCAATATATCGGATGAGAGCCTTTGGCGGCGCCTTGAGGCGTCGCCGTACAAAGCCTTCGTCCAGAAGCTCGTCTCGTCCATGGAGACGGAAGGATACAGCCAGTCGTCGGCGCGATCGGTGATCTACATATCGGGCCGGTTTGTTGAATGGCTTGAAGAATCAGGCCCAGGATCAAGCGCCCTCGATTACAGCGCGTTCGATCGCTTCCTGAAGGTGCCAACGCTAAGTCATCTGTTCGGGCACGGCGAGCGCAAGGCGCTACGCCGGCTGCGTGCGATCATGGTTGATGCCGGTATCATCGGTCCAGCGCCCGCCACCACGGATCCAATCGACGTCACATTCGATCGTTTCGCCAACCACCTCCTCCATCACGGCTATCTGCCTAAGTCGATCATTGCTTTCGGATCATTCTGCAAACCGTTCCTTCGTGAGGTCTGGACCTGCAGCGAAGGCATCGCCCACCTGCGGGCACCAGACATCCTTTCTTACGTGGAGCGCCGGGCAGCACGCTACAGCCGCAGCAGCGCGTCGCTGATGTGCTGCTGCCTGCGCGGATTTCTCCGGTACGCCCGGGCGGAGGGGCTTGTTGAAGCTGACCTAGCGCTTGCCGTGCCGAAGGTGCGGAACGTGAAGCAGGCGGGTCTCCCCTGTTACATGAGCACAGAGCAGTTGGAGGCAGTTCTGGCTGGGTGCAATCGGGCGACTGTCGCGGGTAAGCGAGACTATGCAATCCTGCTGTTGCTGGCGCGTTTGGGCCTGCGAGCTGTCGAGGTCGCCCGGCTGACGCTAGACGCTATCGACTGGCGAGAAGGGCTGGTCCGGATCGATGGCAAGGGCGGCAAGGTTGCAACCATGCCGCTGCCGGATGATGTCGGCATGGCGATCATCGAATATATTCGCGGAGGACGGCCTCGCACGCGCGCTCGAACGCTTTTCCATTTGATCGAGGCCCCACGATCACCCTTCACCTCGGCAACACCTGTGATCCTGATCGCGAGGCGTGCTTTGCACCGGGCAGGCGTAACGGGTCTTGGTCGCAAGTCGCACAGCTTCCGCCACACTCTCGCAACCAACCTGATCCGGGCAGGCGCAAGTCTCAATGAGATCGCCCAGGTCTTGAGGCATCAGGACGCGGACACCGCGCGGATTTACGCGAAGGTGGACGTGGAGAGCCTCCGCACATTGAGCCTGCCTTGGCCGGGAGGTGCACTGTGACCCCGCTGCAAAACGCCCTGAACAGTTACCTCACAATGAGGCGTTCGCTGGGTTACAAGCTGACGACCCAAGAACAGCGCCTGCGCGGCTTCGTCGCATTCATGTCTCAGCGATCGGCGCAAACCCTAACGGCTAAGCTAGCCGTCGAATGGGCAGGCTCGCAATGCGGACCTGCAACATGGTCTTCACGGCTGTCCACTGTCAGGTCTTTCGCCCGGCATGCTCAAATGCTCGATCCCCGGACCGAGATACCTCCCTCGGGCATGTTTCCACCCCAGCGTCGCCGGCGACCGTACATCTACGCGCCCGATGAGATCGACGATCTGCTTCGAGCTCTTCCGAGCCTGGTTCCAACGCCATATCAGGCACGGACCTATTGCCAGTTTCTGGCTCTGCTCGCCACGACAGGGATGCGCTTCAGCGAGGGAGTTAATCTGACCCGAGCCGACGTGGATTTCACTGCTGGCCTAGTGACGATCAGAGAGGCGAAGTTCGCCAAGACCCGGATCATTCCGCTTCACCACACCGCGATCGAAGCGCTCAAGTCCTACGCGGATATCAGAGACGGCGTGAAGGCCCGAAGGGATGCTCCACACTTTTTCGCAGGGTTTAAAGGGAGCTTTTTGCGGCACGACGCCATTCATAAGCCGTTCCTCACCTGGGCCAGGCGAGCCGGCATCCGAGGTCCAGGGAGATGGAACGGACCATGCATTCATGATTTGCGACACACCTTTGCGGTTCGAACGCTGATCCGTTGGTACGAGGCCGGCTCCGACGTAGAAAGACGGCTGCCGCTGCTCTCCACCTATCTTGGCCATACCCATGTCCGCGATACCTATTGGTATCTCTCTGCGACCGCCGATCTGCTCCGCCACGCAAGCCGACGGTTCGAAGCGCGATGGGAGCATGCGTCATGACCAACATCCTTCCCAGACTCATCGAGCGCTTCTTCATCGAGCGACTGAAGCAACAGCGCAATGCCAGCTCCCATACCGTCGCGTCGTACCGCGATACGTTCCGATTGCTGCTGCAATTCGCGGGCCGCGAACTGGGGAAGTGCCCTTCCGATCTCGAACTTACCGACCTTAACGCCCATTTTATCGGCGCATTCCTGGATCATCTCGATGGATGCCGCCACGCGAGCGCAGCCACCCACAATCTGCGTCTTACGTGCATTCGCAGTTTTCTCCGCTTCGCCTCTTTTGAGGAACCCGCCGTTGCCGGCCAGATCCAGAGGGCCCTGGCGATCCCGCCGAAGAGGGCGATCCGAAGGGAAGTCACCTTCCTTGTAAGAAGCGAGATCGACGCAATCCTAGCCGCACCGGATACCAGCAAATGGATTGGGTTCAGGGATTACACGTTGCTGCTCACCGCCGTTCAGACCGGAATGAGGCTTTCCGAGTTGACCGGCCTGGACCGTGACGCGGTTTGCCTGGGCCCATCGGCACATGTCCGATGCCTTGGCAAAGGTCGGAAGGAGCGAGCGACGCCTATTACCAAGACCGCGCAACATGCACTGAGTGAGTGGCTAACGGAACCTGCTCGCCTGAAGACAACAGTGCTGTTCCCGACGATCCAGGGGGCGAGGATGAGCTCGGATTCCGTGCAATATCTTCTGGCAAAGTATGTGGGCCAAGCAGCAAAGGACTGCCCGTCCCTGCGAAGCAAGCGGGTTTCTCCTCATATCCTTCGCCATAGCGCAGCGATGGAATTGTTGGCGGCGGGTGTGGACACGACGGTCATTGCCCTGTGGCTCGGGCATGAGTCGACCCGATCGACCCAACCATATCTCCATGCACACATCGCGATAAAGGAAGCTGCCCTCGCTCGGCTTGAGCCCGTTTCCGGGCAGGCCGTTTCACGTTTCAAAGCGGATGATCAACTCCTCGCGTTTCTGGATTCGCTATAGAGATTTAAATCGGTAATTTACGATGTTTTGTTGACCTCGATAATTACATCGGATAAAAACGATGCATGGACACCGGCGATGCACTCTCGATTCTCTCAGCTCTAGGCCATCCGACGCGGCTCGATGCGTTTCGGCTGCTGATCAGGCACGAGCCTGAAGGTCTGTCGACCGGCGAACTGGTCGAGGCATCGGGGCTGACCCAGAGCACGTTTTCGACGCATCTCGCCGTGATGGCGAAGGGCGGACTGGTGCTTTCCGAGAAGCGTGGCCGCCAACAAATCCAGCGCGCCAACCTCGACGCGCTGCGCGGACTGATGGTCTATCTGGCCAAGGATTGCTGCCAGGGGCGTGCCGAACTGTGCGAGCCGCTTCTGGCCGAACTTACCTGCTGCTGAAGAGGCAACAATGACCGATATCGTGATCTATCATAACCCGCTTTGCGGGACCTCTCGTAATGCCCTGGCCATGATCCGCAATGCGGGCATAGAGCCTCATGTCGTCGAATACCTGAAGACGCCGCCAAGTCGCGCATTGCTGATGGAACTCATCGCGCGGGCCGGCATCACCCCGCGCGCTCTGCTGCGCCAGAAGGGTACGCCTTATGCCGAACTTGGCCTCGGCGCCGAGACCTTGACGGACGAGGCCTTGGTCGACGTGATGATGGAGCATCCCATCCTCATCAACCGGCCGCTTGTGGTGTCGCCGCTCGGTGTGAAGCTCTGCCGCCCTTCCGAAGTAGTGCTGGACCTCCTGCCTACCAAGCAGCGCGGCACTTTCGTCAAGGAAGACGGCGAAGTCGTGGAAGCGACCCGGCGATGACCCTTTCGGTTCGTAAGGCGACGGTCGACGATGCGCAGGCCATTGCGGCCATCTACGCCCATCATGTCTTGCATGGCACGGCGACCTACGAAGTCGTGCCGCCGACCGAGGAAGAGACCGTTGAGAAGATCTTGACGGTGTCCGGCCGGGGCTGGCCGTTCCTCGTCGCCTGCGATGGCGATCAAGTGGTCGGCTATGCCTACGCCACGCAGTTCCGGGATCGCCCCGCCTACACCTATGCTTGCGAGAACAGCATCTACGTGGCGCACGACCGGCGGGGCGGGGGCATCGGCAAATTGCTGCTCAAGGCCCTGCTGGAAGCCGCCGAGGCTCACGGGTTCCGCCGCATGGTTGCAGTCATCGGCGGGGCGGAACCTGCCTCGGTAGCTCTCCACGGTTCCTGCGGTTTTGAGCACGCAGGGCGCTTGACCGGCATGGGCTGGAAGGCCGGCCGCTGGCTCGACACGGTTTACATGCAGATCGCCTTGGGCAGCGGTATTTCGACCGCGCCTATCGCTCCTGGGAAGGACTGACGACCATGTCGCTTTTCGAGCGCTATCTCTCGCTCTGGGTGGCTCTGTGCATCGTAGTCGGGATCGGTCTCGGCCACTTGCTGCCCGGCGCCTTCGAGGCGATCGCAGCGCTGGAGATCGCCAACGTCAACCTCGTAGTAGCGGGCCTGATCTGGCTGATGATCATTCCGATGCTGCTGCGGGTCGATTTCGGCGCGCTCCATAGCCTTCGGCAGCACTGGCGCGGCATCGGCGTCACCCTTGTGGTGAACTGGGCGATCAAGCCATTCTCGATGGCGCTGCTCGGCACTTTCTTTCTCGGCTATCTGTTCGCGCCGATGCTGCCTGAAGGCGCATCGTCGTCCTACATTGCCGGGCTGATCCTGCTGGCTGCAGCGCCTTGCACCGCGATGGTCTTCGTCTGGTCCAACCTCGTCGACGGTGAGCCGAACTACACCTTGAGCCAGGTCGCGCTGAACGATCTGATCATGGTCTTTGCCTTCGCGCCGCTGGTAGGTCTGCTGCTGGGTGTGGCATCGATCACCGTGCCGTGGAACACGCTGGCGCTGTCGGTGGGCCTCTACATCGTCGTCCCGGTTGTCATCTCGCAACTGCTCCGCCGCGCGCTCCTTCGCAGCGGTGAACAGCGGCTCCAGCATTTGCTGTCCGCCATAGGCCCGATCAGCCTTGCCAGCCTGCTGCTGACGCTGGTGCTGCTGTTCGGCTTTCAGGGTGAGGAGATCATCCGGCAGCCACTGGTGATCGCGCTGATTGCCGCGCCGATTCTGTTTCAGGTCTATCTCAATGCCGGCATCGCCTACTGGCTCAGCCGCCGCTTCGGCGTGGCATGGTGCGTCGCCGGCCCTTCGGCGCTGATCGGTGCCTCCAACTTCTTCGAACTGGCTGTGGCCGCCGCCATCAGCCTCTTTGGCCTCAGTTCCGGCGCCGCGCTGGCAACGGTCGTAGGCGTGCTGGTCGAAGTGCCGGTGATGCTGTCGATCGTCGCCTTGGTGAAGCGGACTCGCCCCTGGTACGAGAAAGGTATTTCCGCATGAGACTGCGCGAACTCGCCGCCCCCGATCATCTTCCTGCTTTGGACAAGGCTTTCGCGTTGGCTCGTCCCGCCGCTGGCCTTGGCCCGGACCAACCGCCTCCGCGCATTCTGCTGCTCTACGGCTCGCTGCGAGAGCGCTCGTTTTCGCGCCTCGCCGTGGAAGAGGCGGCGCGCCTGCTGCAATTCTTCGGCGCCGAGACGCGGATCTTCGATCCTAGCGATCTGCCGCTTCCCGATCAGATAGCGGGAGACGATCACCCGGCCGTGCATGAACTGCGCGAACATGCGCTGTGGTCGGAAGGCATGGTCTGGTGCAGTCCTGAGCGCCACGGCCAGATCAGCGGCATCATGAAGACGCAGATCGATCATCTGCCGCTCCAGATGCGCGGGATGCGGCCAACGCAGGGCCGCACGCTTGCAGTCATGCAGGTGTCCGGCGGTTCGCAGTCCTTCAACGCCGTTAACTCGCTGCGCTTGCTGGGCCGCTGGATGCGGATGTTCACGATCCCCAACCAGTCCTCAGTGGCGATGGCCTACAAGGAGTTCGACGAGGGCGGCCGGATGCGGGCGTCGAGCTATTACGAGCGCATCGTCGATGTGATGGAGGAGCTGGTGCGTTTCACCGTGCTGATGCGGCCGCATGCGGCGCAACTCGTCGACCGTTACTCCGAGCGGAAGGAGGCCGGGAATCAGGTCGATGCTGCTATGGACCATTCGGCGATCGCCATCACTCCGCAAAGCTGATCTTTGACGAGAGAACCACTTAAGCGCTTGACCCTGTAGCAACTACAGGCCGTAAGGGGCTGCCTCACGGCCGCGCCGCGTGGCGCGCCAGCATACTGAGGCAGGGGCAAGTTTTGAGTTTTACGGGAGTTATCGGGGCGCGGCGGAGCGCTGTCGTCGCATTGGCAATGGCATCTTCGATTGCTCTGCCGGTGCAGGCCCAAGAGCATGGGGACGATGATGGGTCGGAGGAGGGCTCTGAGATTGTCGTCAAGGCTACCCGTAGCGGTCGGCGGGTGCAGGATGAGCCGATCCGGGTGGACATACTCGACCGGGAAGAGATCGAGGAAAAGCTCCTCATGCGTCCTGGCAACATCGCCATGCTGGTGAGCGAGACGCCGGGTGTGCGGGTGCAGACGACATCTCCCTCCCTTGGGGCGGCGAATATCCGCATCCAGGGGCTTAAGGGGCGGTACACCCAGATCCTGGCCGACGGCCTGCCGCTTTACGGCGGCCAGACTCCATCGATTGGACTGCTCCAGATTCCGCCCACAGACCTCGGACAAGTGGAGATCATCAAGGGCGCGGCTTCGGCTCTCTACGGCCCTTCCGCGCTGGGCGGGGTGATCAATCTCGTATCGCGGCGCCCGGCGGACGAACCCCAGGGCGAGTTGCTGGTAAACGCGACCAGTCGCGGCGGTCAGGACGTGACCGCCTATTCGTCGGCACCGATCAGTTCTACGCTGGGGGCATCTGTCACGGCAGGTTTCGACCGCCAGGACAGCAAGGACCTCAACGACGATGGCTGGGCGGACATGGCAGGCTATCGGCGCTGGTCTGTCCGTCCCCGCCTGTTCTGGGATGACGAGGCAGGCTCGAACGCCTTGCTGACCTTCGGTGCCATGACCGAACAGCGCGACGGCGGCACGCTTCCGGGTGCGACCGCGCCGGACGGAGCCGCATTCGTACAGGCACAGCATAGCCGCCGCTATGATCTGGGTTTTACGGCGGAGACCCCTCTGGAGGGTATTGGCACTCTGCATTTGCGTGCGGCCGGCGTGACGCAGCTGCACGATCATCAGTTCGGGGAGACAATCGAGAACGATCGTCACCGCACAGCCTTTGGCGAGGCATCGCTGTCTAGCGAGGCCGGCTCGATGACTTGGCTCGCAGGCGCGGCCTTCCAGATGGACGACTATCGCTCGCGCCAGTTCGGTACCTTCGACTATCGCTACACCGTGCCGGCCCTGTTCGGGCAGATCGAGCAGCGGGTAGCTAGCGACCTGACACTCTCGGGTAGCGCTCGCTGGGACGATCACAGCGAATATAGTTCACGGGTCAGTCCGCGTCTTTCGGCGTTGTATCGTGCTGGTCCCTGGACAGTCCGCGCTTCGCTGGGCCGAGGCTTCTATGCGCCGACACCGTTCGTGGAAGAGGTCGAGGCCAACGGTCTGTCGCATGTCGAGCCCTATGGCCGACTTAGGGCGGAAGTTGCCGACACGGCCTCGATCGATTTTGGCTATGCCAAGGGGCCGTTCGAGGCGAACGTCAGCTTCTTCGGTTCCAACATCGATCATGCCGTGCAGGTGCGGACCATCGCCGCTGACCGGATCACTCTGGCAAATGCCGATGGTATCACGCGGACGCGCGGCGGTGAGGTCTTGGTGAAGTACCGCTGGGAAGCGATCACTTTGACCGGCAGCTACGTGCATATCGCGGCAAGCGAACCCGACCCGGACGCTTCCGGCAGGCGCACCGTGCCGCTGACGCCCAGGGATAGTGCCGGGCTCGTCGCTATGTGGGAGAAGGAAGGTCGCGGCCGGGTGGGCCTTGAGGCCTACTATACCGGCCGTCAGTCGCTCGACGACAATCCGTACCGAACCCGCAGCAAACCCTACGTCCAGCTTGGCGCGATGGGCGAACTCATTCTGGGGCGCATCAGCCTGTTCGCCAATGCGGAGAACATCCTAAACGTCCGCCAGACCCGCTACGATCCTCTGCTTCTCCCGGCCCGCGCGCCAACCGGAGCCTGGACGGTCGATGCCTGGGCGCCGACCGACGGTTTCGTGCTCAACGCTGGGGTGCGGTTCCGCTTCGGGGCGAAGTAGGGGCGTGGCGGTCTTTCAGCTCCTGCCATGCCTGCCGGATGATTTGCCAACCGCCGGAAACGCCCAACAAGGCCAGCACGGCCGCCACCGTGATATCGGGCCAGGCGGTTCCGGTTCCGAACACGCCCAGCGCGGCCACGACGACCGCCACGTTGCCGATGGCGTCGTTGCGCGAGCAGATCCAGACCGAGCGCCGATTGGCGTCGCCCTCCCGGTGACGCCAAAGCAGCACCGCGCAAAGCAGGTTGGCGGCCAGCGCCAGAACGCCGATTGCGCCCATGGTCTCTGCTCTAGGCAAAGTGCCGGTCGTTGCCATCCAGAGGGTGCTGCCGATTACCCAGAGGCCGAGCACGAGCAAGGATACCCCTTTCGCAAGCGCAGCTCGCGCCCGCCATTTCAGCGCGAGACCGGCCACGCCAAGGCTGATCGCGTAGTTCGCGGAATCTCCCAGGAAATCGAGAGCATCGGCCTTCAATGCGGCGGAACCTGCCGTGACGCCGGCGACGATTTCCACCCCGAACATGCCGGCATTGATGACGAGCGCAATCCAGAGCACGCGTCGCCAGGCTCGATCCTCGATCTTGCGAGCCGTATCAGCGCAACCACAGCAGCCACCGGCCATCTCGGCCTCCATTTTTCCGTACCGGCGGCCTATTTGGGGCCTGTACCAACTACAGGGTCAAGAGCATGGCGCTGAGTATCGGCGAGTTGAGCAAAGCCACGAACACCAAAGTCGAGACAATCCGCTACTACGAGCGCATCGGATTGCTACCGAAGCCAGCTCGCACGAGCGGAAATTATCGCGCTTACGGCGAAGGGGAGCTTGGGCGGCTGTCCTTCATTCGGCGTTCGCGTGATCTTGGCTTCTCGCTGGATCAGGTTCGGGCGCTGCTCAGTCTCTCCGACGATCGCAGTTGCGACTGCGCCGGGATAGACAGCATTGCCCGTGAGCATCTCTTGGAAGTGGATCGCAAGCTTGCGGATCTCACGGCAATGCGCCGGGAACTGAAGTCGGTCATCGATTCGTGCAACGGTGGTGTGGTGGCAGACTGTCGGATTATCGAGGCACTGGCCCCGACCGATTAAAAGCGTCACTCTCATGGGAATGGACGCGCAACTATGCCGAATGGTTGGCTACGAGATCAGCGGAAATCCCGCGATTTTTGCAGAGGGTTCGGCATAGCATCGAGCTCGGCATAAGATCCGTTATGCCGAGTTCGGCATAACGGGTTGAGTATATTGCGGGCGGCCGGATGCTTGGTGACCGGATCATGCGGATCCGGCCCACCGCCATTCTTCCCCCATCGCCGCGCCCGTGAGGCAGCGGGGACATTTCGCCGGTCGCGTTGCGCTCGCGCCCAACACCCGACAGCAGCGCGGCCAGATCGACGAGCTTCCGGGCAATCACATGGATCACCTCCCCTTCGCGCTGAACGATGCCCTCGACGCCGAGCATCCGCGCACCCATGACGATCCGACGGTTCCTCGAACATGCGCGGCCAAACGATGAGATTGGCGATGCCCGTCTCGTCTTCAATGGTGATGAAGAGCACGCCCTTGGCAAAGCCCGGACGCTGGCGCACCAACACGAGGCCCGCGAGCGAAATACGGCCCCCATCGCGAATTGCCTCGAGCGAGCGGCAGGACGCGATCTTCCTGGCGTCCAGGTCCTCCCGAAGAAACGCCATCGGATGGCGCCGCAGCGTAAGGCCGACATCGCCGTAAGTCCGACCACATCGAGTTCCCCCTCAAATCCGCCTTTCTCGCGCTTACCGACGAGAACTGACTTGCGCACGAAGTAGCCATTGTACTCAAGCCACTCCGCGGTCAGATCCTCCAAGTGATTTGCCATCGCGTCCATTCATTTCGCCGTCGCATTGCGGCCCTCGCCGGAACGGCAACTTAGTGGCACCGCGGATGCGACTTAGATGTACAAATCCAAGCGATCAGCCCGTGCACCCGTAACCTCGAGGTTGGTAGCGCGAGGGCGCTGCAGGAAGGCGTGAGAATGCTCGGGCCGATTGCACCGCCGATGGATCGCCTGAATTGCTCGGCGCCGGAAACTCGGTGAAGGACGCCGCCACCTTAATGAAGCGGCCGTCCCGCCGCTACTCGCGCAACGGGCATATCCCTCGCATGCAGGGATATGCCACAGCCGCATGGCACTGGCGCTGCGACTGCCCGCTCTCAGATGCCTGCAAGGGCAACCACTTCCCTTGCCAGCCTCTCTCTGTCGTCGGCCTCGCGCATAAGCGTTGACGTCGCGGTGACCTTGAGGCCCAGCGCCTCCAGGTCCAAGACGTCGGCCTCGTCCGCATTATCGATGACAAGGTGGTCGAGGATATCACTATAGTGGCGGGCGATGGCGGCATTGTTCACCGCCTGCCCCCAATCGCCCGGAATCTGGGTACGGGACGCATTCACCGATGTTCCATCGACGCGCGGCGAGACCGCGATCAGCGGAACCTGCCGCGACGCCAGCGCTGTCCGAACGCCATCCAGGGCCAGGATCGGATCTACGCTGAGGAACGGGTTGGACGGGCACACGACAATGGCCCCGAGGTCGTCACGTTCAAGTGCCCGGGCCAGTCCCGGAGAGGGTTTGGCTCCTGCCGCCCCCGCGAAACGGACGCCAGAAACCGCAGAACCACTTTGTCCAGTCATGCACCAGCGGCGCAAATCGACCCAGCCGTTGCCGGTAAGAACTTGCGTGCGCACAGGATCGTCACTCATCGGCACGACATCGTGTTCGACGCCGAGCTCTCGCGCCAGCCGCGCGGTTACTTCGGAAAGCGTCTCGCCTGCACGCAGTCGCCATGAACGCGCAACGTGCATGGCCAGGTCGCAATCGCCAAGGTTTAGCCACGCTTCCTCGCCCAGCCCGCGCAGCATGGTCATGGCCTGCCAAGTATCGTCCTTTATGCCCGATCCGCGCTCGCTGTCGTTGAGCCACGCAAGGGCATAAGTAACGGAATCGAGATCAGGGCAGACCGCAAGGCCGAGGTGCTCGAAATCGTCACCTGTGTTGACGGCGATCGTCAGATCTCCCGGAGCCATTACCTCAGCCAGGCCCGCGGCCAGCTCCGCACCGCCGGCACCGCCCGAAAGTGCGAGTATGTGCTTTCCGTTCATCGATACATGTCCTGCTCTGTGGGTCGCATCTCGCTTGCCGCCGCCCGCGCGATCACTGGCGCTCGGCGGCTCCATAAATCCCCGTAAGGATATTGACGCAGACGCAGGCCCTCCAGGGGGTGAAGATGCGTGAATGTCAGGTCCCGGCAGACGGCCGGTGCGACCCGAGGGCCATTGGGGAGGGGGGGATTGGGCTCAACCATCTGCCGATTTCACGCATCTTCAGTGATGAGACACCGACACCCTGCCGCTCCCCCATCAAAAAAGTGAAGGAGGGAGGAACAAATTTCCCCCCTCCTTTTCGGATACTACCAGATCTTGCCCAGCCGGTAGGTCAAGGCGAGGAACCCGGAAGGCTGGGTCTTGTGTTCGACGAGCGGACTGTTCTTCACATCGCCAAGGAGCGAGGTGACGCCGCCGGTGGCGCTGGCTGAGAGACGATCGGTCAGTCGATAGACGATCGTCAGCGTTCCGGAGGCGTCCTTGAACCCGCTGCCGGCCTCAAATTGCGAAAGGCCCGACGCTGCCGCTTCGCGGGCGCTGATGCCGAAGTAGCGATCGTTGTATTTGCCGTTCGCCCACGTCACTATCGCAGCAGGGATCAGCATGACCCTGGTAGAAACCGCCACGGGGTAAGCGAGACTTCCATCGACGGTCACGCCCCGTGTGCCGCCGGCAAATCCTCGCGTACCACCGATCGTCGCGGTAACTCCGCCTGCCCGGAACGATCCGAAAATGCGCGCGCCCGCGCCGAAATCCACTCCCCTTACTCCGTCCGGCACGTCCCTGCGACGATAGCCTTGCGTCATGGCAACACTCGCGCCCAGCGTAACGTCTCGGGTCTCGATCGCCTTGACGCCCGCACCGTCCCGCAAGTTCACGAAGAATTGGCCCTGGGCAATATCGAGCGCCGGCAGAGGCAAAACGCGGTAATCGTCGGCGCCCTGGTAGACGGGCATGACGGCAGTACCCATGCCGATGATGACGTGATCCGCACTGGCGGAAGCGGCCTGCGGCAGATCGGCGGCTTCCTGCGCTTGGGCGACCGCACCAAATGGGAGTGCCGTGCCAACGAGAGCCGCCGCCACGGCGGCAGTCAGATTGGAGACGCCGTTGTCAAACTTCATTCTATGCTTTTCCATTTTGATCCCGCGAACGGGGCCTGCGCATTTCAGGCTTCCCTTGGTGAGATGCCGCCAAAGCCTGTTCCCCCATCAAAAATATTGATTCCGGTCCAAATCCTGCGCCAGAGCCGCATTGACCGCTGCCCGAAGCCGCCGGCGGAAACATAAAAGCCGTTGTCCGGCCTGCCTGTCGTCGCTAGCTGTTCGGCGACGGATTCTCGGGGAAAGAAACGAAAACGACATGGACAGCAGCGGGCTCCTCGAGGCCTTTTTGGCGCTCCGGGCAGGCCTGCTCAGATATTTGGCCATGCAAGGTGCGTCGCCCGACGAGGCTGAGGATATTCTTCAGGAAACCAGTCTGAAGCTATCTGGCGGGACCTTCCTCAATATCGACCAGCCGCGGGCCTATCTCTACCGGATGGTTCACAACCTGTTCGTGCTGCATCGCCGCTCTGCCGGCCGCACCGCGCGCCGCGATGAGGCCTGGGTCGGGGCCCATACCGGCGATCCGCCCGAGATCGACGAAACACCTTCGGCGGAAACCACCCTGATCGCCCGCGAGTACCTGGCGATTCTTCAGGAGACGGTCGACGCCCTGCCCGAGCGGACGAAATTCATTTTCAGGCGGTTTCGGCTGGACGGGGTACCGCAGCGCGAGATTGCGGCGGAACTGGCGATAAGCCTCAGTGCCGTCGAGAAGCATCTTACACGTGCCTATGAGGCAATTGCAGCCAAACGACAAAAACTGGATGGGGCTGCAGGGGGATCGCGGCATCTCAAGAGCAAGGAGGGCCGCTCGTGAGCAGTGAGATGGACGCTAAGACCGGCGGCGCTATGCGGCGTGAAGCGATCGGCTGGATTATTCGCATGCGCGAGGCGCGCGATGCCGACTGGCAAGCCTTCGAGCAATGGCTCGGAAGGTCCCCCGATCACGTCGCCGCTTACCGGGAGATCGAGGATCTCGATCTCGATGTCGCAGCGGTGCTCGCGGACATCGATTTCAGTGATCGGGACGAGGCAGTCGCTCGCGCCGCGAACGACGACCACGACAACGATAACAGCGATGACGCTGTGCCCCATCCGGCGCGCCGCACAGCGCTTCGCTGGCTTGCCGGCGGCGGCGCGCTCGCAGCAGCGGTGTTTGCCGCCATCGCATTGACGCCCCAGATCTTCCAAGATCGCTATGAAGTGCGCACGGCCCCTGGACAGACGCAGATCGTCGACCTCGAAGGCGGAACACGGGTGATCGTCAATGGAGGCAGCAGCCTTGTGTTCGATCGCAGCAACCCGAGGTTCGCCGAACTGTCTGCGGGCGAGGCGCTGTTCGAAGTGCATCACGATTCAAGCCGCCCGTTTCGCGTTCTCGTTCATGACCGGGTCGTCGAGGATGCCGGGACCGTGTTCAATCTGGCCTATGACCCTGGCTCGCTGCGCCTCGCCGTCGCTGACGGAAAGGTGATCTTCGAGCCGGGAGCCGGTCAGACCGAACTTGCTGCAGGCGAGGCCCTGGAAACCTCCGGCGACGGCAAGGAAGTGGTCCTGAGCAACACCGATCGCGAAGCCGTCGGCGGCTGGCGCAAGGGCGTGCTCACTTATCGGGGCGAACCGCTCTCGCGTGTTGCGGCAGATCTCTCGCGCCTGCTCGGAATGACTGTCACTGCCGATGCCTCCATCGCGGCGCGCCCCTATTTCGGCACGATCGCGATCAAGCGCGGCGACGCGGCGCAATTGCAGGCACTGATGACCGCCCTTGACGTCGAGGCAGTTCACGAAGCGGGCGGGATAACCATGAAGCCCGCAGGCCATGAAAGTCCGTAGCTTTTACGGCAGGCCGCCTCGCCTTTCCATCACATCGCTCGCCTTGGTCGCCGCCGCCCTGCCTGCCCCGGCATGGGCAGAACCGTTTCGGATAGGCCCCGGCTCGCTGGACAAGGTCATCGCACAGTTGGGACAGCAAGCGGGCGTGACGATCGTCCTGCTCGACCCGAAACTGGCTGCCAGACGATCCGCGGGCATTCGCGGCAATGTGCCGCTGCGCGTAGCCCTGGAGCGCGTGCTGCGCGGAACCGGCGCCGAAGCGAAGTTCATCGCGCCCACCATTGTCCAGATCCGGCAAATACCGGTCCGGGAAAGGCGCGCTCCGCTGGCACCGGCCCGCCCCCTTCCCGTCCTGTCTCCGTCAGCCCCGCATCAAACTTCGCCTGGCCAGGATATCGTGGTGACAGCCAGCAAGCAGGGTCTGACAATCGAAAATTACCCAGGTTCGGCAAAAGTGATCCGGACCGACGAGGCCTGGCTTTCCTCGCAGGCGTCCGAAGGCAGCGGCGCCATCACCAGGCTCTCGCCCGCACTGGGGGCGACCAATCTCGGCAGGGGGCGTAACAAGCTGTTCGTCCGCGGCGTCGCCGACAGCAGTTTCAGCGGCCCCACGCAGGCAACGACCGGTCAGTATCTCGGCGATGTCCGCCTGACCTACAATGCCCCCGACCCCGACCTCAATCTCTACGACATGGAGGGCATCGAAGTGCTCGTCGGTCCGCAGGGGACGCTTTACGGCCCCAGTGCGCTCGGCGGAATACTTCGCCTCCAGCCCAATGCACCGAGCAGCGACGGCTTCGCCGTCACGGCAAGCACGGGACTGGGCTTTACGCGCCACGGCAATGCCAGCCTCGACGGCGCGATGATGGCCAATATTCCGATCGATGCGAACAAGGCCGTCCGCCTCGTCGCCTTCGGCGGACGCGCGGGCGGCTACATTGACGCGCCTGCCCAAGGGCGCAGGAACATCAACAAGACGGTGAATTACGGGCAGCGTCTCACACTCCGTCTCGAACAGGTCGGTGCGTGGACGATCGATATCGGCAACGTGCTCCAGAACTTCAAAAGCGGGGACGGCCAGTATGTCCTGCGCGGGGACCCGCCGTTCACCCGTTCCGGGGTAGTCCCCCAGCCCTACGAGAATAATTACCGGCTTGGCTTCGTGACCGCGACGCGTCCGCTCGGCGCGATGGAAATGACCAGCGTGACCTCCGTAGCCCGGCAGGACCTTTCAACCGTCTTCGATGCAACCGGCTATGACGGTACGAGCGCCCCCGCGCGCCTGCTCGAAAAGCAGGCCGTCACGCTCTTCTCGCAGGAGATGCGTCTTTCCGGCGGCGGCAGGTCGGCACCATGGGTCGCAGGCTTTGCGCTTGCGCGCAGCATCAATCGCCGAACGCTTTCGATCGGATCGCTCATGGACTGGAACGACAGTGCGGGCCTTGAGGACGATCAGCTGGAGACGGCAATCTTCGCCCAGGCTTCCCGGCCTCTCCTGCCAAGGCTGTCTTTGACCGCCGGGCTTCGCCTGACCGCCTCGCACAGCACCCGGCGCACTTTCGATGCCGATGTCGACGGGCTCGACGGCATGACAGGAAATACCCGCCGCCTGTCCGGGACGCTCGGCCTCGTCTGGCGCCCGACAGCCCAGACCAGCGCTTTCGTCGATTTTCGGCAGGGCTATCGGCCCGGCGGGCTTGGCTTTACCGTTGCCGGCGACGCGGTGCTGACCAAGCAATTCAGGCCGGACGATCTCAAAATGATCGAATGGGGAGTGCGCTGGGGCGATCGCGAGCGCGGACCCGTTGCGCTTCAGGCCACGGTCTTCCTCGTCGACTGGCGCAGCATCCAGGCAGATATCGTGGGGCCCTATGCAATCCCCTATACAGCGAACATCGGTCGAGGGATTATCCACGGGCTTGATACCGAAATCGATATTCGTCCTTTTGCATCCTTCACGCTGAGCGCATCCGGCTTCTTCAACCGCAGCCGCCTTCGCGATACGAACGATCAGGCATACGGCGATATGGTGGTCCGCGATACGGAGGTCGGCGCCGACTACTCACTGCCCAATGTCCCGCGCCGCGGAGCGCGGTTCTCCGCAACCTGGGAACCGGCCGCCAGCGCATCGCTAGGCCTGACGTTCGAGGCCGCCATTCGTTACGTAGGGCCATCTCGGCTAGGCGTCGGCGCTTATCTCGACATTCCTCAGGGTGACTATCTGGTGGCAGATCTCTCGGCGGGCCTGACGCGCGGAAAATTCGGGATTAGGCTGGATCTCGCCAATATCACCGATTCCCACGGCAATACCTTCAGCTACGGAAACCCCTTCGGCGTCGGCGAGCGCAATCAGATGACGCCGCTCAGGCCAAGGTCTGCCAGGATCAGCCTCCACATGGGGTTCTAGCGGCGTGCGATCCAATTGCAGCGGCTCGGCTGCTCCATAGCATTGGCATGCGCGTTTTCCAGGTCATCCGATGGTTCCCCCCTACGGGAAAACGCTCAAGCAGATGCGAGCCTTTGCGTCAGGGCATTGGATTGATCGATTTATAATCCGGCGCGAGCGACAGCTGATTTTCTCCTGCAAAGTCCGATCAATTGGTTGCCAGTGCCCAGACCCAAACTTGCTGCTCTGCTCCGGCCAGCAGATCGGCGACCGACGTCTTTCGGCTGTCCGCCCGGGTATGAAGCTGATGCACCAGAGCCGCCAAATAGCGGACGACCTGCGTCTTGTGTTCGAGGTCGAAAACGGTGATGCCCCATGAAGGAGGCAGAGCCAGATCAGATTTCGGAAGGCAGTTCTTTTCGCAGAATGCCGCAAAATCCGCCTCGTCGAGGTCGATGACCACGGCGGGTTGGAGTCGTCGTGCGCTCGGGAAAGCGAACAGTTTCTGGTGACAGCGAGGTTTCGTATCCAGGTCCTGGAAGAACGTCCCGAACGTGCGAATGGCTTGGCCTCGAACAACGTAGCCATAGAGGTCGAAGCCAGACCTGCGGCGCGATGATCGAGAATGCGTTGTTACTGTACGTGTTCGCTCATTGCCGCTGCTTTCCACCTGGTTTTCGTCCGGCGGACCGACGTGAAGTTTTTCTAATCAATCAATTATAGATCTTCGGAGCAGATCGGTCAGACAATTCAAGGAATTCCGTGCGCGAGGTTGCCTGTGCGTCCATCGTGTTTTCTAACGCGGCTGAACTGGCCCGCGGCGCTGGAGGACCGGATCGTCGTGCATTGATCCTCCACATGGGAACCGATGACGACCGAATTTTCAGGGACCGCGAGGGAATCCTCCACTCACGCGCTATGCTTGCGAGTCAGGAGAATGGCAGAGCCCCGTGCAGCAGCCCCTCTTTCCTTCATCGGCGAAGTCGGCAACAAGAGCTCCATGCTGCGTACACTCTATCCGCCCATCGAACCCTACGCCGCCGGAATGCTCGACACCGGTGAAGGCCATAGCATCTATTACGAGCGCTGCGGCACTCCGGGGGCAAAGCCAGCCGTCTTCGTGCACGGCGGCCCCGGCGGCGGGATTTCGCCGGCGCACCGCGGTCTGTTTGATCCGGAGCTATACGACGTGCTCCTGTTCGACCAACGCGGCTGCGGCCGGTCGACGCCGCACGCATCGCTCGATGCCAACACCACCTGGCATCTGGTTGCAGACATCGAACGCCTGCGAGAACTCGCGGGCGCCGAACAGTGGCTCGTGTTTGGCGGCTCCTGGGGCTCCACGCTTTCGCTGGCCTACGCGCAGACGCATCCGGAGCGCGTGAGCGAACTGATTCTGAGGGGCATCTATATGTGCTCCCGGGCGGAACTCGACTGGTTCTACCAGTTCGGCGTAGCACAGCTGTTCCCGGACAAGTACGAGCGCCTTGTTTCGCCGATCCCCGAAGCCGAGCGAGACGACATCCTGCGCGCTTATCATCGCCGGCTCACAACGGGTTTGCCCGAAGAGCAGATCGAGGCCGCCCGCGCCTGGAGCCTGTTCGAAGGGGAAGTCATCACCTTGCTTCCCGACGCCGCGACCTCCCAGCAGCACGACGACGGTCATTTCGCGCTCGCCTTCGCGAGATTGGAGACCCACTACTTCGTCCATGATTGCTGGCTCGAGCCCGATCAGCTCCTCCGTGATGCGCACAAGCTTCGCACGATCCCGGGCACGATCGTGCATGGCCGCTACGACATGCCCTGCCCCGCCCATTACGCCTGGGCGCTGCACAAGGCCTGGCCTGAGGCCGACTTCCATCTGATCGAAGGCGCAGGTCATGCCTATTCCGAACCGGGTATACTGGACCGGCTGATCCGCACCACGGATCTGTACGCGAACAAGACGGATGGCTGACGGCGGAGTGCCCCCATCTTGGGGGCACTAATTCCTGGGACGATAGGCGGGGCACGTATGTCGCCGCGACCTGGTTCAGAAATCCGACCTCGCTCCAGGTCGCAGCTGGCCTATCGCTCCAGAAGTGCGACGGGCACCAATCGCGATAGTGGCATCAGCCAGTCCGTCATCGCTCATCCCGCCGGGTCGAAAAAACCGGCCCGCGCACGCGCATCCGAGTCTCGTGAAAGGGCCGTTGGAGCCGGGCGATTTCGGTATAGGATCCGCCCAGCCAGGTACCAATATCCCTCGGCTCCAGAATCGTGATCATCGCCTTGGGATGGACCGGCTTGACCAGCGCATTGGCATCGCAGGTCACCATGGCGAAGGCCTCGCCGATTTCAGTGTGCTGCCAGAAGCCGGCGACCGCGAACACCGGCTGATCCGTCACCGAAAACCACATCTCGCCCTTGAGCGGCGGCTTGCCATCTCCGAGGTCATGCTTGTCCGGCGTGAACTCGCAGAATTCGGTCAGCGGCACGATGCAGCGGTTTTTCGGATCTTCGGCAAGCCGCTGCCACTGCGGCGCGGCAAGATTGCGCACATTCGTCATCGGCCAGGCTCCCTTGCCGCCCAGCACATCCCAGCTCATCACGTCCCACCCCCGGATGCCGTCCTGCTCGCGCACCACGTAGGCCCGCCCCTTGGGCCTCAGCTCCTGGGGATCGAACCGATTGTCGCGCGGCCGTTCGCGAAAGAGCTCAGCGACCGAGCCGAAGAGGGTTTCCGGCTCTCCCTTGAAACGGGCACGGTTGCACATGGCATTGCTCCTGATCGCGGCGCGCATCCCCTGGCGAGGCTGCCTTGCCGAAAGCATATCGCAGCCGGCAACCGGCGCTACGAGAGAATTGCTCACGAGGTGCGCTATGACGGGCCGACCTCTTCATAGCGTCCGGCGAGCCGCAGCTGCCGGACAATTCCATTGAAAGCTGCCGTCACCCCCTGCGCCCGGCCGATCTCGTTGTTCTGGCAGGCGGCATCCCAGTAGAGCTCGAGCGGCCAGCGCTCCCGGCAGTGCGGCAGCAGACATCTGAGGGCGAGGCGAACCTCGACGGTATCGACCCGGCCGTCGCTGCAGCGGGTCACGCCGCCGCGCAGGATATGCAGCGAGAGCGCGATGATCACGCGCTGGTGTTTGGGAAGCGCCGCCACGCCTCAATGGAAATCGTGCGACTTGAACCGCACGACCTCCTCGGGGTCCCGGCCATCCGCATGCGGCGGCCAGTAGCTGCTGACCGGCTTCGGGCTCCAGGCCGCATCGCCGCGATCCGGGCTACCACCATGGCGGGCGCCGTCGCCCCTCCCGGTGCGGTGCGGGAAAGACATCTCGCCGACACGGTGCAGGAGGTCGCCGTGATCGATGATCCGATCACAGATCACATGGATGACATCGCCCTCCTTCTGGACCTGCCCCTTGAGCCCCACCATCGAGGCGGACATCACGGTGCGGCGCTGGGCCTCGAAGCGATCGGGCCAGAGAATGCCGTTGGCGATACCCGTCTCGTCCTCGATGGTGATGAAGAGCACTCCCTTGGCCGATCCCGGCTTCTGGCGCACCAGGATGATCCCGGCGACCTCGACCTTCCTGCCGTCGCGAATGTTCGCGAGGTCGGCGCAGCGCGTCACGCCCCGCCGCGTGAGTTCGTCCCGCACGAACGTCAGAGGGTGGGCGCGCAGCGAGAGCTGCAGCGCGCGATAGTCCTCGATGACCTCGCGCCCATCGGCCAGCGGGCGCAGTTCCACGGCCGGCTCCTGCACCTCGGCGCTGATCCTTTCTGCCGCGCGGTCCGCGGCGGCAAAGAGCGGCAGGGGCGCTTCGCCGAGCCCCCTCACCTTCCACAGTCCCTGGCGGCGATCCGCGCCGAACCCATGGAAAGCATCAGCATTGGCGAGCTTCTCGATCGCGGCACGCGGCACCCCGGAGCGTCGCCACAGGTCCTCGACGGATTCAAACGGCGTGAGAGCGCGCGCCGTGACGATCGCTGCACCATCGGCATTGGAGAGCCCATGCACCTGGCGCAGACCAAGCCGCACCGCATGATACCGGCCCCGCGCAGGCTCCAGCGAGCAGTCCCACCGGCTCGCGTTGATACACACGGGACGAACCTTCACCCCGTGCCGGCGCGCATCGGTAATGATCTGGGCGGGGGCATAGAAACCCATGGGCTGCGCATTCATCAAGGCGGCGCAGAACACGTCGGGATGATGATGCTTCATCCAGCTCGACGCATAGGAGATCTTCGCAAAGCTCGCCGCGTGGCTCTCGGGAAACCCATAGGAGCCGAAGCCCTCGAGCTGACGGAACGTCCGCTCGGCAAAGTCGCGCGGATAACCGCGACCGACCATTCCCTCGATCAGCTTCTCGGAAAAGTGGGACACGCCGCCGGTCATCTTGAAGGTCGCCATCGCGCGGCGCAGCTGGTCAGCCTCTGCCGGCGTGAACCCCGCGCCGACGATAGCCACTTTCATGGCCTGCTCCTGGAAAAGCGGCACGCCGAGCGTCTTTTCGAGGACGGCCCGCAGTTCAGGGCGAGGATACTCCGGCTTCTCCAGCCCCTCGCGGCGGCGCAGATAGGGGTGGACCATGTCGCCCTGGATCGGGCCGGGCCGGACGATCGCCACCTGGATCACGAGATCGTAGAAGCGGCGGGGCTTCATGCGCGGCAGCATCGACATCTGCGCGCGGCTCTCGATCTGGAAGGTGCCGAGCGTATCGGCCTTCTGGATCATGGCGTAGACGTCCGGGTCATCGCCCTGCAGATCCGCGAGGCCGACGCGAAGGCCCTTGGCTTCTTCGAGCAGGTTGAAGGCGCGGTTCATGCAGCCCAGCATGCCGAGGCCCAGGACATCGACCTTCATCATCTTCAGGACATCTATATCGTCCTTGTCCCATTCGATGATCTGGCGATCGGCCATCGCCGCAGGTTCGATCGGCACCAGGTCGTCAAGGCGGTCATGAGTGAGCACAAAGCCGCCGGGGTGCTGGCTGAACTGGCGCGGAACCCCGATCAGTTGGCGGGCAAGATCGAGGGTCAGGCGAAGCCGCCGATCCGACATGTCGAGGTTCAGTTCAGCGGCCTGCTTCTCACCGACGCCTTCCGCCGACCAGCCCCAGACCAGACCCGCGAGCGAGGAGGTCAGGTCCTCTGGCAGCCCCATGGCCTTGCCGACATCGCGCACCGCGCCGCGCGCGCGGAAGCGGGTTACGACGGCGGTCAGCGCCGCCCGGTCGCGGCCGTAGGTCTCGAAGATCCACTGGATGATCTCCTCGCGCCGCTCGTGCTCGAAATCGACGTCGATGTCCGGCGGCTCGCGCCGCTCGCCCGACACGAAGCGCTCGAACAGGAGTTCGTGCTTGATCGGGTCGATCGAGGTGACGCCGAGCACGAAGCAGACGCAGGAATTGGCGGCAGAACCCCGGCCCTGGCACAGGATACCCCGCCGCCTTGCCTCGCTGACGATCGAGTGGACCGTCAGGAAATAGGGCGCGTAGTTCAGATCGGCGATGAGCCTCAGTTCATGGGCGATCTGGTCCCGGTAGGTTTGCGGCGGTTCGCCCGCGAACATGGTGTCCAGCGCCTCATGCGCCATCTTCTCCAGCGCCTGCTGCGCGGTGAGACCGTCGATCACCCGCTCCTGCGGGTAATGATAGGTGAGGTCGCTGAGCGCGAAGGTGCAGGCCTCGGCGATCTCGACGCTGGCCCGCAAGGCCTCGGGATAAGCAGAAAAACGGCGGACCATCTCCGCCGGCGACTTGAGCGCGCGGTCCGCATTGACTTCGCGCCGGTAGCCAAGCGTATCGACCGTGCAGCCATGCCGGATCGCGGTCACCACATCCTGCAGGAGCCGGGCGTCCGGGGCGTGGTAGAGCACATCGCCGGTGACGACACTGCGGACGCCGGCATCCGCTGCCTGCCGCGAAAGTGCATCGATGCGCACCGCGTCATCGGGGCGGCGGCGCTGAAACAGGGCCATGTAGCCGCGCCTGCCATAGACTTCGCGCAAGGCCGCAAGCGCGGCGACGTTTTCGCCGCCTGCTTCGTGGGGAAGAAGGATGGCGATCACCCCTTCCGACCACGCCGCAAGCTCGTGCCAGTACAGCAGGCAGCCCCCCTTCCCGGCCCGGCGCTTGCCGATCGTAAGCAGGCGGGTGATGCGCGACCACGCTTGCCTGTCGGTCGGATAGAGCAGCAGGCGGCGCCCGCAAGCAAGATCGATCCGGGTGCCGGGTATCAGCCGGACCCCGGTAACCTTTTCCGCTTCCCAGGCGCGCACCACCCCGGCCACGCTGCCCAGATCGGCGATGCCGAGCGCGGGATAGCCGAGCATCGCGGCGGCGCCGAACAGTTCGTCGGGGCTGGAGGCGCCGCGCAGGAAGGAAAAGTGCGTCAGCACCTGGAGCTCGACATAGGCGGTCATGCGAAAACACCGTGCATCCACCAGGTGAGATCGCCTGTGTTGCTTGCCACCCCGTCCCCGCGCCGGAACACCCAGTAGCGGCCGCCATGCTGGTCCTCGACCCGGTAGTAGTCGCGCACGGCCCAGACTTCAGCGTCGCGGCGCCACCACTCGCCATGGATCCGTTCCGGTCCGTCGCCTGCCACGACCTTGTAGGAGCGTCCCCGCCATTCGAAGCGGCGCGGCGGCTGATCGGGCATCAGCGCCATGACGCCGTGCAGCGGTTCCGGCCGCGCGAACAGCCGCACGGGCCGCTGCCAGGACGGCCATGATCCCGGTGCCTCGATGGGGCTTTCCGGCCTCACGGCCCGCTCGGGCACATGGCTTTCGGCCGGGGCAACGCGGAACACGCTGGCCGGTCCGATCCGGCCCGCCACTACATCGACGAGCCGGGCAGGATCCCGCACGGTGCTCTCGCCGGCGAGAATGGCCCCGAGGTTCTCGGCATCGAGCGCTTCGGTGTGCGGCGCCAGCAGCCTGAACTGCTCGAGACCCAGGCCGGGATCGATCCGGTCGATCCTGAGCTTCAGCAGGCGCAGCAGGTGCGAGGGCTCCCTGGTCGGGCGCGAGGTGCCGATGGCCACGATCTGCTCGCAGCCGTCGATCCGCAGCCCGATCAGGCGCAGCGAACGCGCGCCAAGGCCCCTCCTCTGCAGGACCTCGGCCATGTCTTTGAGGAGATCCTGCATGACCTGCGCGATGGCCTCGGCCGTGCCGATCGGTTCAAGCAGGCGCCGCTCTACCATGGGGATCACGATGTCCTCGCGCGGGGTGATCGGTTCCGCCTTGCCGCCGAGCGCCTGATCGAGGCGATCGATCGCGGCCATGCCGAGACGGCGCGCCAGGGGGCCGCGCGCGACGGGAAGCAGGTCGGCGATCGTCTCGAACCCGAACTTGCGCGCCGCGCCGAGCGCAGCCCCGTCCAGGCGCAGGGCCGCTACCGGCAGCGGCGACAGAGCGCGAAGCACGCCGCCCGGCGGGGTGATGGCAATATCCTCGCCGCCGTAGCGCGCAAGTGCATGCGCTGCGCCGGGGGTATCAGCGATCGCGATACGCGCGGTGAACCCGGCGCGGCGGCAGAATGCGTGGAGCCTCCGGCAGAAGCGCTCCTCCCCGCCATGGAGATGCGCAGCGCCGGTCAGATCGAGCCAGATACCGTCAGGCGGACAGACCGCGACGATCGGGGACCAGCGCCGAATTCCAAACAAGGCCAGGCGGTCCAGCAGCTCTGCGTCCGCTTCCGGCTCGGCGGGGCGAAAATCGAGGTCCGAGACCAGGGCTCGGGCATGGGTTGCCGCCATGCCGACATGGATGCCAAGTGCCCGTGCTGCCGGGCATGCCGAGACGATCTCGTCGCGGCGAGCGACTTTGCCGATGAGCGCCAGCGGCGGCGCGGCAACCGCGGGGACGAAGCGCAGGGCGCGCGGCGGCGCGGATACCGGGCGCTTGAAGGGATGCTCCGCCGCTTCCGAGCGCCGACCAAGCTCGCGCATCGGCGGCTGCGCGTGGAGCGGCAGCGCGGCGATTTCACGCTCGACATCGACTCGCGAGCGGGCCTGCCCGCGATCTTCGCCCTGCGTCTCTGCCCGGGCCCAGCGCGCACCGGGTCGCCACCCGCCGCCGCGAGGAACGGAGCAGGCACCAGGATCGTCATCGACAGGCAGCTCGAGCGGGCGGGGTTCAGGCCGCGGAGCGGCGAACCGGTCCTGCCGTCTCAGCCGTTCGATCGGCAGATAGGGCAGGAACAGCGAGACGACCCGTCTCATCACATCCCTCCACGATCAGGGAAAAACCTTCACCGCCGCGCTGGCGGGCAAGTTCGACGAGCCAGCGCGGCCGACCGACACCTGCAACGCCGAGGCGGCCGGAGGGGGCACTGGCAATGCGCCAGCGGGTCCAGGCTGCCGAAGGTTCGCCGAGCGGATCCCGGTCGCGTCCGCGGTGGCGCCTGAGCAGCAGGACAGGAATATCGGCCTCTGCCGCCGCGAGCTGAAGGCGGCGGGTCGCCACCATCGAGACCTTGCTGGCCTCGGCAACGACAGCAGCCGGCGTCCCATCGCGGATCGCATCCTCGACGACGGCAAGGAGCGCTGCTTCATCGCGCGGCTGCGCGTGAATGACATAGGACGATGCAAGCCCGGCCTGTTCCAGTCCCGGCGCGTAGAGGTCGCTGCGGCAGCTCACCCACAGCACCGGCGCCTCGAAAGAGCGGGCTTCGCGCGCAGCGATCCCTGCAAGGAACAGGGTCGCGGCGGCATCGTCGACCAGCGAGCACGTGCGCGCGGCCGCCTCGTGCAAAGCGCCGGCACGCAGCCCCCCGCCGCCCAAGCGACCGTCCAGAGCCTCGGCGGCAAACGGCATCGTGCGAAATTCCGCAAGCGGCGACGCCAGAGTCCGCAGATGCTCGATTGTCGGCAGGGTTGATGGTGATACCGGCTGCATGGTGTTTTGTTCAGACTCGCTACGTTCGCTATATGTTCTCATTCATGGGGGAGAACGGTCAAGACATTTGAAAAGGAAGGGCGCCGCGCCTGCCGGGACAAGGCTGTGGACAGACCTGTGCAGCAAGGAGCTGAGGTTGGCAGCGCAGGGATCAACCGGCCAGCTTTGTTCGACTTTTATCAATGCCGAGAGGTTGACCAGATCTGCCAACTGTCCATCAGAAAAAATCATTCGTCCCGTTCCAGCAAAAGCTCCAATGAGGCCACCCTTCTCAAGCACGACCGCGATTACTGCGGTCTTTTCGAGCTTTCCCAATACTCCCGGAGGAAGCGGCGAACCGGACTCGCGCCGCCGATCCGATCCCGCCGGAAACTGCCTCTCGGATAACCTAGCCACCCTGCCGTGGCAGAAGCCTCAATGCTTCGGGAGGGAATCCGCAGGCCCCGCTTCTGAACTGCCGGGTAAAGCGTTTCGAGGAGGTCGATTATCCTGGACAGCAAGGGCGGCGGCTAACTTACTGGCGCAGCTCAGGTTTCGCGAAATGCAACCACAGAAAGCAATACTTGTTGCGTTCCTTGCATTTGCGAGGCCAAGCGCCTCCAGACATATGGCGGAGGCCTTTCAGGCATCCTCTCCCAAAAGACCTATCCAGCCGGCCCCTGTGGCCGGCTTTTTTTTCGGCCTGCGCCGGTGCCCGCCCGCACCCCATTTCCAGCGAGCAGCCATGCGGGAACCAGTTCCGCTTGCTGCGCCTTGCTGCGCCCCGTCGACTCCTGCGCATTGCTCCACATCGGCGACACGCGTAAACCGGCATGAGGAGATCTGTCCCATCTGCAACCTGTATCGCCTCACCACCCCTGCCAGCGCGGTCGCCGCCCTGTTTGAGGCCGACGTGGTGGCGGGCGCAAACCTTGCAGATGTCGTGGCACCGTCCGACCCAGGGCTGGTACTGGCACAAGGCAGGCTCACCGCGATGACATGGGGATTTCCGCGGCAGACCGTCAGCCCCGTGGACGGGAAGGCGCTCAAGCCCAAGCCGGTCAACAACACCCGGACCGAGAACCTCGGCTCCCGCTTCTGGCGCGCGAGTTTCGTGAGCCGGCGCTGCCTCGTTCCGCTAAGCGCCTGGGCCGAGGCGGCGGGCGAGACCGGGCACATGACCCGGACATGGTTTTCGCCGAAAGGCTGCGACACGTTCGCGGTCGCCGGGATCTGGAAGAACTCAGCCGAGTGGGGCCGGGTCTTTTCGATGCTGATGGTCCCGGGGCACGAACAGATGGAGGCGCTCAACGACCGCATGCCGGTGATCCTGCGCGAAGATGACTGGGACGTATGGACGCAGGGCACGCCGACAGCTGCTCATGCGCTCTGCCGGACATGGGATGGCAGGCTGGATGTCGAGGTAACCGCGCAGCCCTGGTCAAACCGCGCGCGCCCAGCGCCCTCTCCTCCCCCGCAATTGTCCCTGCCGCTGTAAATTGGATGCGCTGCCGCTGCAGCAATGCGTCACGAGAACCGCATCACGGTATCGTGCGCGGGCTGGCGAGGGTTCCCTGCGCCGTATATTGCCGCTTGCCGGTCCAGGTCATGATTTTTGTAAGCGGCCCGCCCGGTCGTCCGAAATGCCGGCATGCCTCATCGTTGAGTTCCGAAATCACCTCGGCCGAGCGGAACGCTCCTGCCCGGACGCCTTCCAGATAGATCTCGGCCGCCGGCTTGTCTTCGTCGGCCAAAAGGGAAGCGGCATACTCCAGTTCCTCGGCGCCGGCGGCGAAGATCGTCTTCGCGTCATCCTCTGCCAGCAGGTGGCACATAACACCCGTCCGGATCAGCCATTCCAGACGTACGCTCGTTGCCGCCTGCCCCTTGTAGCTGGCTAGCAGCTGCTCGCGCATGCCTGGCTGGGCAAGCAGAATTTTCCTCAGTTCGGCAGTTCGGTCGGAAGAGGTGTCATCAGCAAGTGCAGGCGGTGCGGCGGCGCCAATAACGAACGGGAGAAGCAGCGCAGCGAGAAACGTCCGGCGCGAATTGCGAAACATGAAACGGGTTTTCCTTCGAACCTACGGATGCACAGGATCCGGAAAGCAATGAACGAAAATTGATCGTTGATCAATTGATGATCGCAGAGGGAAAGTCACGACCATTCTGAACAGCGGCGCGATGTCATTCCCTATCCTCATAGCACCGCTGATGGGTTTGGCCTTCTGAGGCAGGTGATGAGCTGGATCGTTTGAACCGCGTTATGGCGTTCCGAGGACGATAAACGGCCCGCGAAATGGGCACTTTTGTACTTAGGAGCGAATTTCGGTCTTGAGGCTTTATGATCTGCCACACCTTATCGTGGCACCTTCCAAAGGAGAGAT
>NZ_DAISLT010000057.1:0-29239 GCF_036820275.1 Novosphingobium sp. | reverse complement strand
GAACAAGCTTCGCCCTGAACCTGATCTTGCGGCCTCGCGCATTGCGGGACCTTGCGATTGCTGCGCATGTCTCACCTCCTGCACTGCCCAAAAACCCACCATGGGCCTCCCCCGGAAAGGCGGGGGGTGGGCGGCCCGGACGACCGACAGGGCCCGCGCTAAGCGGCTCCTGCACCTGAAAGGCCGGAACGGAAGTGGAGGAGCCGCGACGCAGGAGCGGCTTGCAGGGGACGATGGCGGGCCCAGACGGTTGTCGAGCCCGCACCCCGACTTTCATCGGGAGAGGCTCACAAATGGTGCCGCGCGCGGGCGCAGCCGGCGCGCGTCCACATCGAGGCGGGGCATGCCCCGCCGACCCCCACGTCCCCCTTGAGCGCCAGCGATCGCAACCGAAGGCCGAGACCCTTTAAAAGGGGCTCGGTGCCAAAGCGCGGGCATCAGGGGCGGTGAGCCCGCCCGCGCGCGGCATAGAGCGCGGTCATGCCGGAGGCGTGGGGCGCTGCGGCTCGCTCCTTACCGTTGGATCGTGCGGTCGTATTCCTGGTTCCGACCGCCTTTATCACCCGGACAGGATCGGCGATGTGCCGCAACCAGACAGCCCGTTAAATGAAAAACTCTGTCATCGACAAAAGTGTTGGTCGGTTCGCCCTCAAACTGCACATTTCGGCTCAATTTCAGTTATTTCATATTGTTGCATTCATGCAGAAAATTTCGCAAAGACTTGGCTTGGGGGCGGTCAATCGTTTGCGTTGACTGCAGCAAGACGGGGCAGTTTGGTTAAATGACGATGATGAGTGGCTCGCGTGGCCAGTTTTTGCGTGCCTGCAGCATTCTGGCGATTGGGTGCAGTTCCGTTTTTGCGCCGAATGCGGCCCGCGCTGCGTGCGCTCCCGATCCAACACAACCTTCATCGACGACGACGTGCAGTGGCGGCGATACCGATGGCCTGACGGTGACGACTAACGCTACTACGGTTTCCGTCGAAACCGGAGCAACTGTTTCAGCGACGTCCGGTCCGGCGGTCACCGTTGCCATCAACGCGCCCAGCAACATCGCTTCGCGTACCGCCACGATACTCGTCGCCGGCGCGATCAACGGAAACTCCTCCGCCGGCATTCGCCTGACCGAGGGAACCCAGCCCTCCGGTTACTATGGCATTTCCACCAATATCGACATCAATGTGGCCGAGGGCGGCAGCGTTTCCGGTGCGAACGCCATCACGCTCGGGCCGGTCGCGAGCTTTACAAGCTACACGCGCGCCGCGCTGGACAACGCCGGCTCGCTCATCGGGACTTCCGGCCTCGCGGTCGTCGCCAGCGGCACCTATGTCTCGTTCACCAACATCGTCAACCGGGCCAGCGGCACCATCGGCGGCATTTCCGGTTCGGTGGGTACGATCGACAATGCCGGCCTCATCGACGGAGGCTCCGGCAGCGCCATCACCGGCGCCACTCCGTTGAACTATGCCAGCCTGACCAATTCCGGCCAGATCGTGTCAAACGGCGCGGCCTCGACGATCTACAACCTGGGATCGCAGGTCACCAACAGCGGCAGGATAACGAATAGCGGTTCGGGGGCCACGATATCCGCCAGCAATGCCAGCGTGCTCGTGGTGAACCAGGCGGGCGGCGAAATTACGAGCGCGCAAGGCAGCACGCTGTCCGGCGGGTACTGGCTGTCGCTCGATAACGCGGGAACGGTTGCAAATCTGGGCACCGGAGCCGCGCTGAACTCGGCCGAGATATCGGTGACGAACAATGCAGGCGGCGTGATCCGCTCCTCGGGCACCGCGATCTCGGCCTCAAACCAGCTCAATCTGGTGAACAAGGGCGTCATCACCGGCACCGTTCTTGCCGGATCGAACAGCAGCCAGTCCTATTCGCAAAGCAACGTCGATTCGACCGGCGGCACGATCGAGGGCGATCTGGTGTTCGGCGCGGGCAACGATGTGCTTCACGCGATCTACACCGAGGTCGGCGATCTGATCACCGGCGTAACCGGATCGATCGACGGCGGAGCCGGGACCGATTCGGTCCAGATCGACTTCGCCGGCGATCGGACGCTGGACAAGACCATCGTCCTGCCTACCAATTTCGAAAGAACCGCGCTTGTCGTGGGAAATGCCGTCACCGTCACGCTCGCTGACGGTTTCTCGGTACCGGGAGCCCTGGCCTTCGACGGCAGCGGCACCCTTCGCAACGAAACCGACCTGAGCGCCAACGGAACGGTCATCTCGAACGCCTCCATCGGAAGCGGTGGCAAACTGGTCAATGCAGGGATCATCACGAGCACCGGCCTGTCGGAGAACTATGCGCTCGATCTCGACTCGCTCAGCAGCTTCACCAACAGCGGCACAATCAACTCCCAGGGCGCAGGCGTAGACGTCTACACTTACGCCTTCGACAACTCGGGAACGATCAGTGCAACCGGAACCGCCGCCGAAGTCCGTCTGAGTTCGGCTTTCTCCAACACCGGCACGATCACTTCCGCCAATGGAACGGGTCTGGTGCTGTGGGGGTCCAGCTACACGGCAGACCTGTCAACCAACAGCGGGACGATTTCGGGCGGCAGCGTAGGCGTGGACCTGTCGGCCGGCCTCGCCAACACCGGCACGATATCTTCGCCGGCGACTGCGGTGCTCCTGGGCTCCTATGGCAATCTGGACAATCGAGCAGGCGGCACGATTTCCGGGGGAACAGCCGCGATCGCGGTCAGCGGATCGTCCATTTTCAACGCGCAGGTCAAGAATGCCGGGACCATCAACGGCGACGTATCCCTCGCCGGTCGGTACTCATCGTCATCTGACAACAATCGCTACTACGCGCTTGCCGGCGGCGTCCTGAATGGAAATCTGACGCTCGGCAAGGGATCCTATCTGATCACCGAGCTCGAAAACGAGGGAACGGGCGAGTTCGCGGGGATCAACGGGACGGTGACGGCATCGGAATCCTATCTCCGCTACGAAGTGCGCAAGGATGCCAATGCGACACTGGCTTCGCATGCCGGTTTTGCCTCGGTAGGCTATCAACTTCACGATGACGCCGCGCTTACGCTCGATGCCGAAGGCGTTTTCACTACGCCGCTGACTTTCTCGGGCGAGGGCAGCGTCGACCTGATGGCTGATATCGATGCGCGAAACCAATCTGCGATCAGCTCGACCGGCATGCTGTCCGGTTCCGGCTATTCCGGGGCGGCCAACGCGCTGGATATCACGAGCCGAGGAACGATCACGGCGACCCTGGACAACGCGGGCACCTACATCCAGGCCGCAGTCGGTCTGGGGTCGGGAAACCACTTCACGAACGAAGGCACGATCGCGCTGAGCAATACGTCCGGTGTAACCTGGAGCACGCCGTCGGCAATCTGGGGCGGCTCCGTAACCAATAAGGGAACGATCACGGCAACGGGCGGCAATGGCCTCGCCTACGTTTCCAACCTCGACAATTCGGGCACGATTTCTGCGAGCGCCGCCGCGGTTTATGCGACGGACGCCACATCGATCGTCAATTCCGGCACGATTGCCAGCACCGGACAGGCTGCCATCGTATCGACAAGCGGCTATACATTGGCCGTCGAAAACAGTGCGGGCGGCACGATCTACGGCGGCGCCGGTGTCGCGATCCAGAGCAACGGCGGCACATTGCGCAATGCCGGGACCATCGTTGGCGATGTCGATCTGGGATGGTCCAGCTACGGCTACTCCGCGACGCGCGCATACTATTACGCGGATGGCGGCTCGATCGAGGGTGACTTGCGCTTCGGGTCCGGCGATGATGTCCTGATCGAGGACGGTTCGGGCTTCGGCGTTTCCGGCACGATCGACGGCGGAAGCGGCTACAACCAGATCGGGCATGTCCGCAAGACCAGCGGGACCGTCACGCTAGGCGCCCCGCTGCCGACATCCTTCGAAGGCGAATTCACCGGTTCATTGGGAAGCGATACGGTCGTCACGATCGTCAGCGACGCTCCGCTTGCCGAGACCATCGTCCTGGCCGGCAACGGGCAGATCGTGAACAGGGCCGCCACCAGCGCGGCGCTCATCAATTATGGGACCTTCTTCTATTTCCCGACGGACCTCGACGGGCCTCTCGCCTCTCTATCCAACGAAGCCGACGTCGGCGGCATTACCGTGGCGGCCAACGCGCTGTCCAACAGAGCAACCGTCGGCTCGGAAGGGCTTATGGGCCCAGCGGTTTCCCAATGGGGAACAGGCGCGCTCAGTTTCGAGAACAGCGGCACGATTACTGCAGCCGACTCCGTTTCGGCGCTCGGCATTACAGGTTACCAGCTGACCGGCGCCAGGATCACCAATAGCGGCACGATCAGGGGCGGCAATGCCACCATCGACTATGCGTTCGCCCAGGATGCGATCTCGCCGGCACTGACCTTCAGCAACAGCGGCGCGATCGAGACGGGAGACGGTCTGACCATAGCACCGTCCAATTTCTTCGAGCAGCTGGGCAGCTACAGCCTTGCGCTGGAAAACTCGGGAACTCTCAGCGCCTCGGCCAGCGGGGCTTCGGCCCTGAACGTGCGAGGTGACGGCTCGGCCACGATAACCATCGCCAACACCGGAACGATCCGCAGCGACGGCGATGGATATGAAGAGATGTTCTACGGCTGGATTCCCTTGCCCGGCTATCCTTATTACGATCTCATCGCCAGGCCCGAAACGTTCGCCTCCACGGCGGTGTCGGTCTCCGGCAGCGCAGGCCCGGTCTCTTTCGTCAATGCCGGCACCATCGAAGCAAAGGGTGCGTATGCTGCTGCGATCCGGGTCACCAGCGCGCTGGATCTGGTCAATACCGGCACGATCGACGGCACGTCGGGATATACCGTCACCGCGGATAACCTGAGTGCAGAAACCTATGGCACTACCCGGTTCGCCGGGGCCGTGCAGACCTTCGGCAGGGACGACAGGATCGTCAACAGCGGAACCATCATCGGTTCGATCGACCTTGGCGGCGGCAACGATTACATCGAGAACACCGGCTCGATAATCGGCGACGTCTATCTCGGCGACGGAGACGATCTTTTCGTGCAGCGCCTTTCGGCGGTCATGACCGGCACTGTCGATGGCGGAGCCGGGAACGATACGCTCCTGGCCGATCTGTCCGGCGGCGGCGCATTGGACAGCGCCTTCTTCCAACCCTTCACCGGATTTGAAAACTTCGGCGTGACGGGCAGCGGCAGCGTGACGGTAAACGGCGTCCTGCCGGTCCAGACGCTGGTCGTCAGCGAAGGCGCGACGTTCGAACTGGCGGCCGGCTCCACCCTGCAGACCTTGGGGGAAACGGTGCTGACGGGCACCGATGGCTCCGAGCATGTGGTCAATCGCGGCACGATCATCGGTAATGTCGCGCTGGGCGGCGGAAACGATGTGTTCGAGGCATTTGCCGGTTCTTCGGTCAGCGGCGTTGTCGATGGCGGCACGGGAACCGATCGCCTGGCTCTGCACTTCGACCAGGCTGCGACGGCACCGACTGCGATCGATCTCAATACCTATGCGAACTTCGAAGAGCTCGCGATGGAAAGCGGAACGGGTTCGCTGGCCAGCGATGCCGGCTTCGACGGCATCTGGGTCAACGGCGGCAGGCTGATCGGTCTCGCCGGATCGACGATCACCGCGCGGAACGGGATTTCCGTGGCGCAGGGCGCGACATTCGGCAGCGCCGGAACCGTCAACGGCAACATCAGAGTTGAGGGCACCCTGTCCCCGGGCGCCTCTCCGGGGACGATGACCGTCAACGGCAACGTGACGCTTGCTTCCGGGTCGACCACGCTGTTCGAAATGACGCCGACGGTCAGCGACGCGCTGATCATCAACGGCAGCCTGACGATCGCCAACGGCACGACGCTGAACATCGTCGGAGAACGGCCGCTCACACCGGGCGTCACCTATCATCTGATCACCACGACCGACGGAATAACCGGCAGCTTCTCCAGGATCGACAAGGTACAGACGGTTCTGGGCTATATCGTCCAGACGTCCGATACCCTGGATCTCCTTGGAACGCTGCAATTGCATGCGGGCGCCGGTAGAAACGTCACGGCAACGAACGGCTATCTGAATGACCTGCTGATTGCCGGTACGGCCAGCGACGGTCTCTTGACGGCGGTGCAAAAGCTCACCCAGGCCGACGGCTATGTCAACGAAGCGGCGATGAGCACGCTTCATCCCGCGGCCTATGCGGTCGCCGGCCAGATCGGCATCGACAACGGCCTTGCCATTTCGTCAGCCCTGCGTGCCTCGCAGCGGATCGGAGAGGCGGGCAAATCACGCTTCTTCATGCTGGGTCAAGGACTGGGCAGCTGGCAGAATCTGCGCGGCAATTCAGCCCAGGGTACCTCGAACGTTCGGCAAAACAGCGGCGGACTTCTCGGCGGCATCGGGTATCAGGCCGGGCCGGTGGCGGTCGCGGCGGTTGTCGGCCGTATCTACGCCAACCAGAGCCTGCCGGCACTGGGGGCCAGGACCAAGGCGGACGGCACCTTCGTGGGGGCAAGCGTCTCCTTCGAACGAGGCGGCCTGGATCTTGGCGGTTCGGTCGTCTGGGACGGCAGTTCCGCAACCACTCACCGCAGCCTGTTCGATCGCACCGAGACGACCGGCCACTACGATCTGCACAGCCTGACCTTCGATGCCCACGGGGGCTACGGGTTTGCGATCGGCAAGGGGGGATGGCGTCTGGGGCCCGAGCTTGGCGTGACGCACATTCGGGTCAAACGCGGTGATGCGCATGAAACCGGTAACGACGTCTTCGCGCTTGATGTGGCCGGCCGCAAGCAGGATGCCACCTTCGTAAGCGCGGACTTGCGCCTCGACATGGCGGCTGAGACGCGGCTGCGTCCCTGGCTGACGGCCGGTTGGCGCTACCGCGCCGCCGGTGACGCCACGCTTGCCACGGCCGGATTGCCGGACGCGTCCAGCCAGTTCACGGTGGCCGGAGCAGAGCGCGATCGGAACTATGCGCAAGTCGGCGGCGGATTCGATTGGGCAGCGACCCCGGGCATAACTTTGTTCGCGCGGGGCAACACGGCTTTCACCCGGGCAAATGGCGTAACCAACGTCACGGGAGGCATTCGCCTGGGCTTCTGATGGATGCGTGCCGCGATGTACCGTGATCATAGTATGTCGCTGACTGAGCAAGAAGAGGCCCCCGATGTTGAACATCGAGAGCCTCTCCTTGCGGTTATTGCACCATTATATTGTTCACAAATGGTGCCGCGCGCGGGCGCAGCCTGATCGCGTCCACATCGAGGCGGGGCATGCCCCGCCGACCCCCACTTCCCCCTTGAGTGCCAGCGGATCGCAACCGAAGGCCGAGACCCTCAAAAGGGGCTCGGTGCCGAAGCGCGGGCATCATGGGCGGTGAGCCCGCCCGCGCGCGGCATAGAGCGCGGTCATGCCGGAGGGTAGGAGGCGCCGCTATTCGCTTTTTCCGGCAACCTCCTCTGTGCCGCTTCGCCTTCCGCCGGGCATTGCCGCCGGGCAAAAACGATAAGCCCCCTGGCTTATCCAAGGAAACCGCCATTCAGCCGATGACTCCAGGACAGCGCTGCTGCCACCCTCCAATCAAAGGCTTATCCGAAGCCTGACGAGGCGAGCCGAGTTCAGGGCAAGTCGCTCCTGACGACGCGAATGCTGCCGGCATCCGGCGCACCGGACCCGGCAGGATCTCCCGCAGAACCGGCGGCCGAAGCTACAAGAGCGTCGTGCTCAGCAAAGACCCGCTCGATCTCCGCGCGCTTGTCGAAGATCATCCGCGCCACGCCGCTGGTCATGCCCCCTTCATCGCCGACCCGGCCCAGGACCGCAGCCAGGTCTTCCAGCGTCGCCTTCTCGAGGCTGCTGTGAAGTCCGCCCTTGGCATCGCGATAGGCCACACATTCGATCGCCATGATTTTCCCTTCGCATTAGGCTCGCCGCAATAACCTCTGAAGGGACAGCGGCGTTCCGCAAGAATCGCGAGGGCGCCTCCAGAAAAGCTCGGCAATAGCGGTGCCGGCATCTATCAGGCGCTGCTTCCCGGTAGCCCGGGCCGAGCCGATGCAGGGTAACACTCCCTGCAACCTGAAGTTCTTTCTCCTATGAAATGAACATGGCCGCCCTTCGCAGGAAGGGCGGCCTCGATATCGGCATGGCCGGGGGAGGGGCCGCGGCCGAGCTTGCGATGATCAACCACTCGCGAGGCGGATAGCTCCCGCCTTTTCAAGACAACCCGATAAGCGCCTGCGGCAAGCACCAACGGCCGCGTCAGCCGCCCTTTGGCATTGCATGGCGGCGAGGCCTGGAAAAACCGGTCGATCGGCAGGAAAGGCCCAAGGAAGGTCTTGCAAGGTTCCGACCTGCAAGAGAGGGCCCGAACAAAGGCCACGAGCACCTCGACCGTATATCAATTGCCATGAAGTCATTAAATTTTTGAAAGGCTCTGGCGTTATTCAAAACGATAAAATCAAACACAGCGAAGACCATCGTTCATTATGTCAATAACAAGGGTAACAGGGATTTTAATAAATACTGAAAACCATCACGCTTGTACGAAAATCAGACATCGATAAGGGATCACCTCTTAACCGTCTGTGATTGACCTATCGAGGACTGACATTGAAAAAGCATATTGCAGCAGCTGCTCTCGCCCTGATCGCCTCCCCCGCCCTGGCGCAGGAAGCGACCACCGCAACCGGTATCAAGGCCGGTGTGGTCGTGGGCTACGACAGCACCAACCTGAGCTACTATGATCTGGACGAGAGCAAGGGCGGCTTTCTCTATGGTGCGACCCTGGGCTACGACTATGACGCCGGTCCTGTGGTGGTAGGCGTCGAAGCCGAAATCACCGGTGCGACCACCAAGCAGAGCTATGACAATCTGCTACTCGCCGGCGACCGGTGGAAACTGTCTGCTGGCCGGGACCTCTACGTCGGTGCCCGCCTCGGGGTGCACGTTGCTCCCAGCGTTCTGCTTTATGCCAAGGGCGGCTACACCAATGCTCGCGCTGACCTTAGCATCCATTACGACGGCGAGAAATACGGCGAGCACGACAATCTCGACGGGTTCCGCATCGGCGCCGGCGCGGAAGTCGCAGTGACGCAGTCAACTTTCGCCCGTATCGAATACCGCTACAGCGACTACGGCAACTACCGCTACGATGAGGTCGAAAGCAGAATCGGCTTGTCGCGCCACCAGGTAGCCCTGACCAGCGGCTTCCGCTTCTAAGCACGGGTGAATTGACGTTTCCCAGCTGGACGAACGGAAGGATAAATCCGAACCGCTCGTCCAGCCTTGGCAACCGACTCTCGAAGCTCTTTCCATACCTGCCGGTTTGCACCGGAACATACGATCCTCGGCGATAGCTCAGATTTGCCATCTTAATCACACTACGAATTACGGACCCCTGAAAAAAATCTCCGTACTGCGACCGTTCCGTCATCGCCCTCCTAATATGCAAGTATCGCTGAAAGATTTTGACGCTGCGCGCGACAGGATCTTCCGTCATCTCGCCCTAGAAGAGGCTTGCTCTTAAGAAGGAAAAAGACATGGCAGTTTCGGTAAAACCGAGTCATTAGCCAGGGCATCGCAAGCATTGTTGCTGTCATTCGAAAACACTGCCAGATGTCTTCATGCAGCGGTTCGACGCGATTTCGGATCCGTGCCCGGCAGCCGGCTTGACTGCTGTCGAATGCTGATCTTCCAGGCGCCGTCAAACATAGCGTATACAAGCTGCCAGAGCGGTTCGGCACCCGGATTTCCCCGCGCACAAATAAGCGCTGGGAAATCCAATTTGCCAAGCCCGGAAGATCAGCTTGGATTGCAGGTCTGGCAGGTTTTTCCATTTCATCCGAACCGGCGACCAGCCCGCTTTTTAAGGAATTCTGTCGGAGTTTCACGCATCGCTTCAATCAAGCGAAGCATGAAGCAAACGGTTACAACGTCCCGCGCATAGCGCGAAAATGATGGGGCGTGTTTGGACATGCACGCTCTTCGTACAGTGCTCAAAAAGTGAGAGTATAATGAACCCGATGTTTTCGAAGAGTCTTGCCATTGTTTCCGCAACGCTTGCGCTGGCAGTCGCTTCGCCCGCGATGGCCGCAGGCGATTACTTCTATCCTTCGGTGAAAAACAATGATCCGACAGCAACGCTGACGATCACGAACCTGACTTGGCATGGATCGTACAATCCGCAGCTTCCTAAGTCTATCTTGCCCGCCCAGCAGGCTAACGCCGCCTTGAAGACTGTGCTTACCTACGGCTACAGCGATTTGGAATTCGACGCGAACATGGTCAATGATGACGGTTCCACCGTCACCTGCCACATGTGGCTAAGCATCAAAAATGCTGACGGTACTCTTGGCGGTACAACGGCGACCCGTAAGGTTGGCAATCCCACTTGTAGCTTCGAAGCCATCGGAAGCAAAATCTTGTTCTCGATGAGCCGCTAACTCAACAAAAAAGAATGAGGGCTGTGTCGGCGAGTTCTGTGCAGCCCTCATTTGTTGAGCCTGAGGAACGACCGAATTCTATCTCGAGACAACCCCGATTATTTTCTTGGTTCATTTGCAGTGACATTACATGTAGAGCTTACACACGCTATTTCGTTGCTATCTGCCGCCAGCGCCGCGGAAGATTTCGGACGCGGCTCGTCCGATCCAGAAATAGTAGTAGAAGGTAAACGGGTCACTGCTGATGAGGCGCCAATGCGCGTGGTGCATAGTAGCGAACTAAACGCTACGGTAGCTGATACAATAGGGGAGGTAATTGGCAGCGTCCAGCGTACAATTCCCGGGCAAAATGCGGCAATAATTGTCAATGGTCAGCGACTAGGAAGTCTAGCGGACGTTAATTCCCTCCCGGTTGAAGCAATCGAGCGAATTGAAATATTGCCATCCTCCGCCGGTGTTCGTCGTGGGATGGGCGGAAGCGCACCGATAGTGAATGTCGTCCTGAAAGGCCATTTTCGATCGCTCACTGCGACGGCGGAAGCAAGAAATCCGACCGATGGCGGCGCGGACAGGCAGCAGGTGCAACTTAACGCCGTTTCAATCCGCGGTGATGGCCGGGTTAACCTCACAGTATCAGGAAGAAGTCAGAGCGATTTGAGTTACTATGAGCGGTTTGCGCCTGCTGTCCTTGAAGCAATGCCAGATGCTCCTAATCCCAATGCTAGCCTAATGCCCGGCAGCACGACACTTTCACTGCTCGCTGGAAAGGCCATTAAACTTGGCCGATCCCAGGCTGTATTTTCTATCAGCGGCACGCTAGCAAAAGATGCGCGAAAGCTAGCAACTCGAGCAGACAATCAATCCAGCGATACGCTTAACGCAGACGGATCCGCCACGTTTTCAGGTTCGCTTGGAACACATTTCTGGACTGTTATTGGGAAAGCCAGCTTTACGCGCACATTATACGACGCAAATAAAACCCGTCTAAATCTGGAACAGTCTCGTTCAAAAACTGGAAGTCTCGCCGTAAATTTTGCGGGACCCGTTTTGCAGGTTCCCGGCGGGACTCTAACTTATTACGCAAACGCTGAATTTGGGCTTTTCTCGCTCTCTGAATCGCAGAACGATAAAATTCATTCCAGCAGTTCACGCCAACTAGCTAGCGGCCAGTTCGGCTTGGAGATTCCACTACTTCAACGCGGAAGTACGAGGTTAAGCGTTGGGGACTTCGCGATGCGGCTACAAGGCCAAGTCAACCGCTCATCTGGCAGCGAAACGGTAGCCGGTTATGAGACTGCAATAAAGTGGTCGCCCATTTCAGGTATCAGCTTTGAATTGATCAGTGCCCACCAAGCGCTCGCGTTGTTTGGAGATTTCACCTCGGCGATTGTGTTCCCTGACACACTTCTGTTTGATCCGGTACGTGAAAGAAATGTACGCGTCAGACAAGTTACTGGCTCGAACCCAAATCTCGACGCACCAAATCAGAATCAGACATCTCTGAGAGTGAGCTTCGGCAAGACCAATTCCGCTGGATCCTATGGTATATCGGCCTACTATACCATCGAAAAGACAAATAACCCCATCTTTACCCCTTCCCCGAGCCTACCTATCGAGCAGGCGTTTCCTCAGAGGTTTATCCGTGACTCCAGCGGTAACCTGATCGAAATTGATACTCGGCAAATCAATGCCTTTCGTCAGCAACGACGTAGCTTGAATATTTCACTAAATGCTTCAGGGTCTTTTGCCCAATGGCCAAACCGCAAATCTCCGCCTCAGCGCGCTGGGGATCCTACAACATGGACAGTTAACATCAATTTCTCGTCGCCGCTGAGTGAGTACCTGCAACTCACTGAAAACAGTTCACCCATAAACGTTCTCGATGCGCAAATCGGCACCTCAGGCGGTTCTGGATCTCGTTTTCAAGTGGGATCACAGGCGGGGCTTGGGAATTCATTATTTGGTGCCCAGTGGAGTTTGGATTGGTCTAGCGGAACGAAAATTACGGGGCAGGGTATTGGCTCGATCGGATCGTACCGACCGCCCGTTCGGATTGGCCTCGACTTACAGTTACGATTGGCGGGACTTTTTCGTCAATCTGAAAAGGTTGGGAGGTCAAAACTGGCGCTTTCGGTTGATAATTTCTTAAACTCCCGACCTCAAGTGCGCTTTCCCGATCGCCAGACGCCACTCAGCTTAAATCCAAAAAACCTTGACCCGATTGGACGGACAATAAAGCTATCTTTTCGCACAATATTACATTGATCGATCGGAAAATTTCTGCACACATATGCTTTGGTATTTTTTATTAAGATTCGGGTTCCCCCGATAATCTCCGATCTTCCAGAATGGTCCAACTGGCGGCCGCTTTTCAAGATTGTGAATGCCCGCAAACCGTCCAGCTAGAATCGCTCGTCAGATGGCGCCAGAAGCGCGCGCCAGATCAACGCGCCAATCACGGCGCCCACAAGCGGGGCAACCCAGAAAGCCCAGAGCTGCCCAAGCGCCGCCGTTTCGGCGAAAAGTGCAACACCGGTTGAACGGGCGGGGTTCACCGAAGTGTTTGTCACGGGTCGAGATCAGGTGGATCAATGTCAGGCAGAGCCCAATCGCCAAAGGACCGAAGCCTGAAGGGGCAATTTTGGAGGTGGAGCCGAGAATAACGACGATGAAGCCCGCCGTCAGGACGATCTCAATCAGGAGAGCAGAGGACAAGGCATAACCGCTGGGCGACAGCGTGCCGTAGCCGTCGGTCGCGAAGCCGCCGGGCACCCACCCCGCCTTGCCGGAAGCGATAGCGTAGAGTGTCGCCGAGGCGGCGATAGCGCCGAGAACTTGCACGAACCAGTAAGGAAGCAGATCTCTCCAGCTCAGCCGTCCGCCGACTACCATGCCCAAGGAATCAGCCGGATTGAAGTTACCACCGGAGATGCTGCCCACCGCATAAGGATACGAGGCTTAAAAGCATACATCTTCCTGCGGCACATGGGTCAGCCATACTGCATAAAACCGGCCCTCGCATTAGCTGCGCATCAGCTGGCGGTATCCGCCTGCCGCCAAAGCACGCGCCTCGCGCACTAGCCGCCTCGCGCGGGAGCGCATGGAATCGTAACCGCGCGCATCGGAAACGTCACTTTTCCTGCCGTATAGTGTCGAGACTAAATCGCTAAGACTTGCACCGCAAACAATCCCATCGTGCACTCTCAGCATGTCGACGAGACGCCCCATTTTCGGGTCTTCGGGAAAGAGGGAGACCACAAATCGGCGGTGTTTGCATAGCGCCAGGAGCCGGCGGAGAGGCAGCACACGGGAACGCAGCGAGCCGATGCCCCCGAGCCTGTATCGCGGATACACCGGTCCTTTGGCCAGCGAACCAGCAATGACATCGAGCCTGATCCGTCGGAACCCGTCGCCGATTACGATATGCTCCCGGCCGTCCTGCGCAGCGACGATTGACAGCCAGGAAGCGAACGCCGCCGGATCAATGGCGTCACGGTCACCTGCAGCAGCAGGAAGAGCTTCGAGTTCAATAGTACCCGGATCCACATCGACCGACCAGATAATCCTTGCTTTGTGAGCAGTGATATTCGGATCCTCCGCGAAAGTGGAGCCCCCATGCCCGAGCAGCACCCCCATCCCATCCCGAGCGGGTAAGCTCGCTCGCGGACGCATACCACTCGACGTAGGCGGGATCGCGGCGCAGCCATTCCCATGCAAGCCCAGCCCGGTCCATACCGGCAAGTGCCCGGTAGCGCTCGGGATCGCGCCAGTCGCCTGCATCACGATTGCCGCTACCAATGCCTGACGAACCGCACGCCGCAGACCTGGTCATGACACTTTCATTACAGAATGTAGCTTGTCCTCAGGGCCACAACTTATAGGATAGGCATCATCTGCAATCGCGCTTCGTTTCCGGAATGAAGGCCGGAGCCGAATGCGCCTGAACGTGCAAGGGACGGTTCGGCGCAAAGAGGCGGCTTGAGACGCTGCGGCGAACCGAGACGAAGCATGGGCTTCATGAGAACATACAGGAGTTTCCGGACGAGGATCGAGAACGCGGGAAGCCTCGACGACTTGGATATTGCCCTCGCCGAGATCACGAGGTCGATAGGCTGCGATTACTACGCGCTCGGCCATCACGTTGACCAGGGCGAAGCCAAGCTGGCGGTGCGATTGTGCAATTATCCGCCAAGCTGGGTGCAATTCTACGACGAGAACCATCTCAGCGGCCGCGACCCCGTCCACCGGGCGGTGGGGCAAACCCACGAGGCATTCCTGTGGAGCGATGCCGGTCAGTACATCGATCTCAGCCGCACCGACCGGCGGCACATGGAACTGGCGCAGCGGCACGGCCTTGGAGAAGGCTTCACGGTGCCAGCGCACATGCCCGGCGATATCCAGGCATCGTGCTCGTTCGCCGCAGTGCCGGGCCGCAAGCTCAACGAGGACGGGCTTGTCCTGGCGCGGCTCATTGCGGACGATGCCTTCAAGGCCGCCCGCAGGCTGATCGGCTACAGGGAATTCATGGAACAGATGCGCCGCGCCCCGCTCACCAGGCGGCAGCGCGAGTGCCTCGCCTGGGTCGCTGCCGGCAAGACCGATTGGGAAATCGGGCAGATCATCGGGATCCGGGAGGGCAGCGTCCGGCGCCATATCAGCGGCGCCTGTGCCCGGCTTGGTGCGGTGAAAAGGCCACAGGCAGTGTTCCTCGCATGTCGCGGCGGAGCGATCAGCTATCATGAGGTCCGCTGCCCCCGATAGGGACGGAACCGTCCCTATCGCGAGGCGCCGGACGGCAGGCAGGATTGCGAACTCTTTTTGGAGGTTCGCGATGATCCACTTCCTGCCCAATGCCCCCGGCGCCGCCGAATTGAAGATCCTGCGCAGCATGTTCGAGGCGCGCAAACGCGTCTTCATCGATCTGCTGCACTGGGACCTGCCGGTGATCGCCGGCCGTTTCGAGCTCGACGAGTTCGACATGGGGCCTGCCATTTATGTCGTGCTCAGCGGCGAGGACGGCGTGCATCGCGCCTCGGCGCGGCTGTTGCCGACCACGGGGCCGCATATCCTCGCGGGCCTGTTTGCCGGGCTGTGCGATGAGGAAATCCCGCGTGGCCCCACAACCCTGGAGATCACCCGCTTCTGCCTGGAGCGTGGGTCATCGGCGGCGCGGCGCCGGCGTGACCGCGACGAACTGATCCACGCGCTCGTGACATTCGCGCTGCGCGCCGGCATCGAGCGTTTCACCGGCGTCGCCGAAGCTGCGTGGGTGCGCCAGGTGCTGTCGTTCGGCTGGCGGTGCCGCCCGCTCGGGGCGCCGAGAGAGATAGGCAGGCGGATGCTATCGGCGGTATCCATCGAGATCGACGAGGACACGCCGGCCCTGCTGGAGCGCTGCGGTCTCCTTGTACCGTCCTCCGGCCGGGAGACATACGATGTCTTCCGCTGAACAGCGGGCCACCGCGATCGCGGAGGCTCTGCTCGCCAATGGTTTCTGCCTGGTGACCGGCGCGATGCCGCCAGGGGAAATCGAGGCTATCGACCGCGATCTCGCGCCTTCATTCGAGAACACGCCGTTCTGTGCCGGCCATTTCTATGGCAACCGCACCAGGCGGTTCGGGCGATTGCTGCTGCGTTCGGAGCATGCCGAGGCGTTCGTGCGGCACGAGGCGATCCTGCAAGCGGCGGAGCAAGTCCTTGCTCCCGCCTGCGACACGGTCCAGCTCAACCTGACGCAAGGGATAGCGATCCACCCTGGTGAAGTGGCGCAAATGCCGCACCGCGATCAGGACATGTGGCGGCTCGGCCCGGGCGCCGCCGAATGCCTGGTCAACGTGATTTGGCCGTTCACACCCTTTACCCGGCAAAACGGCGCAACCCGGATCTGGCCGCGCAGCCACGGCCTGGCCGCACGCGAGGATCCGCCGGACGGTGAAGGGCTGCCAATCGAGATGGAGCCCGGCGATGCGCTGGTGTTCCTGGGCTCGGCGCTCCACGGCGCAGGCGCCAACACCAGCAGCGATGTCCGGCGGGGAATGATCGCGGGGTACTGTCTCGGCTGGCTCAAACCCTACGAGAACCAGTGGCTTGCCTATCCGCCCGCAATCGCCCGTCGCTTTTCGCCCGAGCTCGCGGCACTGGTGGGCTACCGGCAGCACCGGCCGAACCTCGGCAACCACGAGGGGCTGTGTCCTTCCGTTCTACTGGGCAAGGGCCCTTCCAGAAACTGCGGCGCAAGCGATGCGCTGCTGCCTGCACAGGCCGCAGCCGTAGCCGAACATGCCGCCTGTCAAAGGCGCGGCGGATGAATGCCGGCCCGCGATCCTCCCAGGCTTACGATGACCTCAAACGCCTGCTGCTGTCGGGTACGATTGCCCCCGGCGAACGGCTCGATCCCGCCAGGCTGGCCGGCGATATCGTTTCGGGGGTGACGCCGGTGCGCGAAGCGCTGCTCAGGCTGGCAGGCGAGCGGCTGGTCGAGATCCGGCCCAATACCGGCTTTCACCTGCCGGTGATGACGGAGACGATCTTAATCGACCTCTACCGCCTGAACTTCGAACTGCTGCGCCTGGGCTATGCCATGCCGGGAAGCACGGACGCGGCTCTGCCGATCCACTGGCCCGGTGCCTCCTATGCCGACAGCGCCGCCGGTCTGTTTCTCGCTATCGCCGACTCGTCGCAGCGGCCGGAACTTTTTGCCCATCTCGTCATGATCAATCACCGGCTCGCAAGCGCCCGCGCAGCGGAAAGCCTGCTGTTCGATGACGCCATGCAGGAACTCAAGTCAATTAACGACACGAAACATGAAAGCAAAAACGCATTCACCCGCGCCATCAGAGCCTATCACCGCAAGAGAATAGCGAATGCACGGCCGTTAGTTTCGACAATTTACAATACAGACTAAGTTACACAAAAAATATATTTCAAATATAGGGAAATTATAAATTTTTTATAATCTGCAATCCGGGTCATCTTGTTCGAGCCGCAATATCGCGGCGCTTGAAGAAGGAGACTGACATGGAACGCGAAGACACCGTCATCGACCTGGGCTCCGCCACCGCGGAAACCAGGGGTCCGATCGGCCAGGGCAACGATCTCGTGCTGGCTCTCGAGCAGCCGGGTCTCACGGACGACTGACCCACGAGGATGCGCGGCTGCGGCCGCGCATCCTTCTGTCCAGAACATGCTCGGGGAAACGCACCATGCCGACATCGCTGCGCGGAGGCCTATCGTTCTGTACCCTTGGTGACCGCATCGTCTTCCTCGACCTGCCCGCCGACCGCTATTTTGGCCTATCGCACGAAGCGGAGGATATTTTCAGGCGTGCTTTGGCCGGTCATCCGATTTCGCGGACCGAGCGGGACATCCTGGTAAAGGCCCGGATCATCGTCCCGGGCGATGCGCCGCTGAGCCTCGCACCCTGCACCGCAGAAACTCCGCATCACAGCGTTTTCGACCAGACGCCCTGCCCCTCGCGCCGACGTGACGCCGCCGTCCTCGCCTGGCACTTGCTCCGTGCGCGTGCGAGCCTGCGCCTGAGGGGCCTACCGGCAACAGCAGCGACTCTCGTGCGGCGCAAGACTGCAGCGACACGGGATGGAGATGCTGGCTCAGAAGCCACACGGCGCGCACTTGCTGCAGTCGCCCGCGCGCAGGAGACCTGCGCCCGCATGTTCGGTTCCCATGAACTTTGCCTGCCTTATGCGATCGCAGCGGCGCACAGTCTCCATGCAGCCGGCATCCCCGCCGATGTCGTGATCGCCGTCGGCATGCCGCCGTTCCGGGCCCATGCCTGGGTTCAGTGGCGGGATGTTCTGGTCAACGAGCGACTGGAGATCGCCGCCCACTACACGCCGATCGCGGTGCTGTAATGCAGAAGTATCTCATCGCTGTCGGGCTGGCTGAAGACCGGCAACACCGCCTGCAGGAGCAAGCCCGCCGTGCCGGCCTTGCCATCTTCCTGGATCGCCCCGGACTGCTCGCTGCAGGCAATGCGCTGTCCAAGGCAATCCCGATCGGACAATCGGGCTATATTTTCGGGTCGCTGTTTGCGCAGGGTAGCGCGAAGCGGGTGCTGTCCCTGCCCGGATCCGAGGCGACACAGATTCTGGGGAGCGGCGGCAGACACCTGATCGGCAAATACTGGGGCGACTACGTCGCGCTGATACCGCTTGCCGAGGGCACGGCGGTGCTGCGCAGTCCGTTCGGCACGCTGCCCTGTCTTTATCGCGCCGCCGACCGGCATGCGCATCTGGCCTCCGATATCGACACCTTGCAGCTCGGTACGAAGCAGTCGTGGTCCATCGACTACGAGGCCGTTGCCCGGCAGCTTGTGTTTGCCGATATGCGGCTGCGGGAAACCTGCCTTGAGGACGTCTGCGAAGTGCGAGGCGGCGAACGGGTCCGTTTCCTCGGCGGCAGGGCCGAGCATCGTATTCTCTGGTCGCCATGGGATTTCGTGCTTGCGGGCAGAGACCTGCCCGAGCCGGAGGAAGCCGCAGCAAGGCTTCGCAAGGAAGCGATCCGCTGCACCCAGGCGAAAACCCAAGACGCCGATCGATGCCTGGTCATGCTCTCGGGCGGGCTCGATTCGTCGATTGTCGCTGCTGCGCTGGCCGCGAGGGACCGGGAGGTCGCTTGCCTCAACCTCGTTGCCCCGGCATCGGCCGGTGACGAACGCGTCTATGCCCGGGCCGCCTGCGAGCACCTCGAGCTCCTCCTTGCCGAAAGGAGAATGAATGAAGGCTCACTGCTGCTGGACCTGCCAGCTTCACCAAGTCTGCCGCGTCCGGTGGCCCGCAGCTTCGAACAGATGCTCTACCGGACGGCAGGAGATATCGCAGAGGAGCTCGGTTGCGACACGATCGTCGACGGCGGCGGCGGCGACAATGTGTTCTGCTCGTTGCAATCGGCTTCGCCCGCCGCAGATTGCCTGCTCGATCGCCAGGGTCCACGCGCGTTCTGGCACACTTGCAACGAGATAGCGGCGCTAACCCATGCCTCGGCATGGCGGGTAGCGCGAAAAGCCGTCCGGCGCGCGTGGGAACGTTCGCGTCCCTACCGCTGGCCTGCCGCCACGCAGATGCTTTCCCCCGACGCGGTCGCAGTTGCCCACCGGAAGGATCTACACCCCTGGCTGTCGGCCGGCATTCCGCCGCGACCGGCCCGGTCCGCTCAGATCGCACAGCTCATCGGCGCCCAGAGCTTCATGGAAGACGGCCCCCACGGCACGAAATCGAATGTCGTGTCTCCGCTCGTGAGCCAGCCGCTCATCGAACACTGCCTGTCGCTCGCGCCATGGCAATGGATCGAGCGCGGATGCAACCGGGCCATCGCCCGCCGCGCTTTCTCGAAAATGCTGCCGCCCGAAGTGATCTGGCGGCACAGCAAGGGCATCCCGGACAGCTATATCGTGCAGCTTTACGAGGCCAATCGCGAGATGATCCGCGATCGGTTGATCGGCGGGCTGTTGGCCGCGGCAGGCGTAATCGATATCGCTGCCGTCGAAGCAGCGCTGGACGATCCGACTCCCTTCAGGGGACGGGAATGCAGCCGGATCGTCAGGCTGATGGATGCCGAAATCTGGGCCCGCGGGATCAGGGGCTGATCGGACTGCCTCCCTTCGATGCCTTGCGCGCAAGTTCCTGCCAGCGCGCGTACTGTTCCCGTTTCCCGGGCTCCGGATCCTCATGATCCCGCAACCAGAAGTTGAACCAGTCGATGGCGCGATCGTAAACCGCAAGCCGGTGCGCCGGCTGCCACTTGTTGTGATACTCGTCCGGGAACACATAGACCTCGAGCGGTTTGCCCGCCTCGGTCAGCGCGCCGATGGCCGGTAATCCAAGCGACGCCTCCCGGTCCGCCACCTGCATGAGTATCGGGGTATCGATCTTGCGTGCGTTGACCGAAAGCGAAATCGGCTTCCAGTACTCCCGGTCATTATCGACCGAAGGCGGTACGCCCCGCCGCAGGATTTCCGCGCCCCATGCGAAGCCTCCGAGCACGGTCTGGGTCAGCAGGTCATCGCAGCAGGTACTCATGGCCGCCGCCTTGAACCGGCGGGAATTGATCAGCGCGAACTCGATGGTGGAGGCACCGTCGCTGAGGCCGCTGATGCCGATGCGTCCGGGGTCGATCGTCCCGGTGGCCACGGCGGCATCGATGCCTGCCTCGATCGCAGAAAGCGTGTTCCTGCGATCGGCCCAGCCGTTCCAGTCGGCAGCGCGGCCCTGCTCGAATGTCCTTACGGAAGGGTCCTGGCTACCTGCGGACGGCGGGCGATCGAAGCTCAGCACGGCGAGGCCCTTCGCGGCCATGGGATAAATCGGATAGTCATCGCCGATCCCGCCCCGCAGGAAGCCGGTGCTGCGATACTGGACGACGACGAGAGGCAGCTTGCTCTTGCCGTCGTAATCCGGCGGCAGCACGAGGTCGGCCCAGGCGGGATAGCCGCGATCGCTGGTGACCTTGAGGCGCGTGACCTTCCCGAGGTTCAGGTCCGCAAACTCAGGGTTCGGGTCGAAAACGAGACGGCTGCGCCCCGACGCAAGGTCGACCCCCATGATGCGTCGGGGCGTGGCGGCGTTCTCGCGGCCGCATAGGAGTTCGTCACCTGCAAAGATGCAGCCGGTCAGGGCATCGTTCGTGCGCAGGATGGTGGTGAGGCGATTGCTGGACGGCACCCAGCGGTAGAGGACGAATTCCTCGCTGTTCCATCCTTCGCGGGCGAGGAAGACGACGGATTTTCCGTCCTGCTGCCAGAACAGGCGGCCGATCTTGCCGGCGCAGCCCTCGGCCTTGCAGGCGATATCCCTGCCGCCGGGCAGTCGCGCCCAGACCCGGCGCTTCGCATAGGGAAGGTCATTGACCGGCGCTGTCCATGCCGATGCGCCGTTCGTCGCCCGAACGGCAAGCTCGTAGGGGGATCCCGCCGCCGGCGGCGGATTTATGACCCGCTCTTCCTCCGGCGTCGCCGGACGAACCTTGGGCCCCGTAAGCTCCACCACGAAGGCTGCCCTCGCCAGATCCTTTGCCCACGGCTGCGGCTCCCAGGATTGCATGGGCAGGATACTCTTGTCGTAAAGCCAGCCGGTTCGGGCTTCGCGGGCGATCCGTTGTTTCGCTGCGTCCCGGCCCGGCCTGGTGAAGTAGGCAAGCGCCCCGGAATCCGGGAGCCAGGTGAAATTCTCGACATTGCTGCCTTCATGGGTGAGCACGCGGCTGCCGCTCCCGTCGGCCTTTGCGGAGACGAGCTGGACGATGCCGTCGACCTCCTTGCGGTAGGCGATCGACGTTCCGTCCGGCGACCAGGCGGGAACGATCGTGTCAGGGAAACCGGTGACGATGTAGAGATCGCGGAACACGGCGGCGAGGCGCGGGATCGCTCCCCCGCGGTCGATGATCCGCGGCGCGCCGCCGCCCCTACGCGGCATGACGACCAGCGCCGAGCAGTAGGCATTCGTCCTGGGATCGCCCCGGGCGATGACGAAGGCGATGCTGCGCCCGTCGGGCGACAGCGCATAGGGGCTCTGGGGATTCGAAATCACCTCGGTGTCGCCGACATCGCGGATCCGGGCGAGATCCATCGTGGTCATGGTCCGGCGTGATGCCCCTGACGACGGCCCTGATGCTGGCGCTGTCGCCGCCCCCGCCCCCGCCCCCGCTGACAACTCCTGCGACAACTCCGACGCCGACTCCGGCGACCGCAGTGCCTGAGCCGAAGGCAGGAGGTCGTCGCAGGCGGCATGCGCCTGGCTCGCACCGCAAAGAGCGCCCGCCAGTGCGAGGAGGCTGGAAGAGTACTTTACCATTTCTTGGACACCGTGAGACTGAGGACGCGGCCGAAGGGCGAGTAGTTGGTGCTGTCGTAGGGCGTATCGGTATAGGCCCGGACCGCGATGGGGCTGGGCTTGTCGTTGAAGGCGTTCTGGATCGAGGCGATCACCTCGATCCCGGCGAGCAGGTTGCGTCCCCGTTTCAGACCCGCGCCGTTCCGCTCCAGGTGGTAACGCAAGGTCAGATCGACCGGCGCCATCGCGCCGATCCTGGGCGAGGAAGCCGAGCGGACGTCGCGGACCGGCCCGATGTAGTTCACCGCGGCGAGCAGGGAAAACCGCGCGTCGCTCCATCCGACCTCGCCGCGCGCCCGGTAATGCGGCGGGTTGAAGATCGTGCCGGCCATCTGCGTGACCGCCTGTCCCGCCGCGATCTGCTGCCTGCTCTCGATGTAGCTGCCGTTGAAGGCGGCGCGCAATACGCCTCCGCCCAGATCGAACCGGTAGCCGGCCAGCACATCGATCCCGCGCACCGTCTGGCGTCCGGCATTGATGTTGGAATTGTCGACAATGGCGATCACCGTGGCCGGATCGTAGGCGGCCCCGGAATAGTTGGTGAAGGTGGCCCCTCGAGCGAGCGCGTATGCCTGTTCGTCAGAGTCCGGATCACCCGTGACGTAAGGCGCATAGACCGCGTTCGACAGCGACTGCGCGGTATAAGGGATCGGCGTGACGATCCGGTCGCGATAGCGGATGTCGAAATAGCTGATTTCAAGTTTGAACCCTTCGAGGGCCCGGGGATGAAGATCGAGCGTGGCCGACCAGTTGGTCGAGCGCTCGGGCCGCAAATCCGGATTGCCGCCGGAGACCAGTAGGGCTGTTCCGCCGCCACTTCCGCCCAGCACCGGGGCGGCGTAAAGCGAGACTGTCGCCGGTCGGAATTGCTCGTAGAGCGTCGGCGTGCGGTAGGAACGCCCCCAGCTTCCCTTGACCGAAAGATCCCCGGTCGGCGCGTAGATCACCCCGAACTTGGGCGTGACGACGGAGCCGACGCCGGGATAACGCTCGTAGCGCGCGGCAAGGCTGACATCGAGCCGCTCGCCGAGCGCGGGAAGCTGACCCTCGCCAAACACGGGAATGGCAAGCTCACCGAAGGCATAGTAGCTGTCTTGCGAAGCCTCGATCGAGGCGCCGGGCGTCGAGCCCTTTCGCCGGAAGTCATTCCGACGATATCCTCCCCCAAGCGCAGCCTTCACGCTGCCGCCGGGAAGTTCGACAAGCCTGCCGGTGCCGGAAAGCTCAATATTCCGGGTCGTGTTGCGATAGACACCGGAGCTGGCTTCGGTCCGAGCTCCGCGGATCGTGTTCACACCGCCGAACGCGGAGCGATTCCAGCCGTAACTGCCCCCCAGCGTCACCAGCCAGTCGGAAGGCAGCGCAAGGGTCAGTGACGGCGCCGCGCCCCAGGCCTGCGACCCTCGCGCGAAATCGACACGGCTGATCGCAAGGTCACCGGACGCATTGAGCGGCAGCGTCTGTTTCCACCAGCGTTTGTTGTAGAGAAGGTCGAGATCGAACGTGAGATTGGCGGCGAGATCCTGCCGCACGACGAGCGCGGCATTGTGGTGGCGCAGATAGGGCGTCAGCGTGACTCCGGGGGTGCGCGTCTCGGCATAGGAACGCTGGCCCGCCTCGATTCCCGTGGTGCGTGCGAACTCGTAGGCGGCAAGCACGCTTCCCGACTCCCAGGTCCGGCCTGCCGTGGCGCCGTACTGCTGCTGGAAGTTGCCGCCATCCGTCGAACCGGCAAGCCGTGCACTCGTTTCGAGACCGTCGAACCGGCGGCGCAGGACGATGTTGGCAACGCCTGCCACCGCATCCGAACCGAACAGCGCCGAGGCCCCGTCCGGAACCACGTCGATGCGCTCGATCGCACCGAAGGGAATGGCGGAGACGTCGACCCCCTGGGTAACACCCGCATAGCTCATCCGCCGGCCGTCGAGCAGCGTCAGCGTGGCATCGCTGCCAAGCCCCCTGAGGTTGATCGAAGTCCCGCCGTCGAGGTCGACGCCCCGCCCGCCCGGAACGTTGTAGCCCACGCCCGCATTCTGCCCGCCGCCGAAGTTCTGCGGGATCGCGCGCAGGACATCGGCAACGGACGATTGCCCCGCATCGCGCATCGCATCGCGTTCGTACGTGAGGGTGGTCGAGGCAATGGCCGCGCCGCGAATGCGGGTCCCCGTGACGACGATCCCGTCGCCGAGCTCCCCGTCGCGTTCGCGCCGGCCGATCACGAAGCCGGATCCGCTCGCCTTCGCCTTCAGTCCGGTCCCGACCAGAAGCACCCGAAGCGCTTCTTCCAGGCTATAATCGCCGTCGAGACTTCGCGCACTGCGACCGGCGATGTCAGCGTCGTCGGCGCTGATGTTGGCAGCGAACATCTGCCCGAGTTCGCGAAGCGCGGCAGGCAGCGGCTGCGCCGAGATGTGAACCGATTGTCGCTCGGGTGCCCCGGCACTTGCCTGAACCTCAGCCTCAGCCTCAGCCTGAGCCTGCACTGTAATCGGGGCGCAGCATGCCATTGCGGCTGCAGTCAGGCTGCAGCACGCCAGAAAACGGTAACGCACTTGGTGACCTCCATCCCGAAGAACCGCTGTTCGCTGGATCCTTCATGACGGGAACGGCCCCCTGCCGGATTTACCCTACCGCCTTTTTTGATTTTTTTCCGGGGTCGGGAGAACCAGCGCCAGAGTGCCGTCATCCCGCGCCTGCGCCACCAGGCCGAACGTCTGCGCGGCCTGCCGGGCAAAGGCCTCCGGATCGGAGCGCCGGAAGGAACCGGTTATCTTCATCCCGGGCGGAACGGCGCCGTCGATGACGACAGGGGTGGGACTGGTGCGGTTGAAGGCGGCCACGGCATCGACAAGATCCAGGCCTTCAAATTCGATCATGTCGCGCGGCCACTGCAGGGCCGCGGGGATGATGGCACGAGGACTGCCGAGCGTACCGCCGGCGATAGAGATGCGTTCCCCCGCCTTGAGATCGACCCCGTGTCGTCCTGCATGGAGGCTGCGAACCTCGACCGCGCCTTCGAGAAGCGAGACATCGGCGGCGGCGCCCGGCAGGAGCGCGACGTCGAAGAGGGTTCCATGCGCCACGACGCTGCCTCCACCCGCCTCGACGAGGAACGGCCTTCTCTTTTCATGGGCAACCGCAAAGCGTGCCCGACCCGCAAGCAATCGAAGCCGCCGCTCCCCTTCGTCAAACGCCACCTGCAGGCGCGCGCCGCGATCGAGAGTAACATTCGAACCGTCGGGAAGCGTGACAGTTCGCGGCGCCTCATCCATCGCCGCCGACTCAAGCCGATGGGAACCGGACTGTGCATCGAACCCGCCCGCGCCCTTGAATGCCAGCATGGCGCCGACGCCGACCGCGAGGAATGCCGCTGCAGCCCATGTCCAGCCCGGCGGGATGATTTTCCGGCGCCCCAAACCTTCGAGGCTGCGGCGCTTACCCGTTACGGTATTGGCCAGAAACATGGTCGTGTCCCAAGCGCGCTGCTTGTCTTCGTAGGCCTGCGCGCACGCCGGATCCCTACGCCAGGCCTCGAAGTCGGCGCGCGACGAATCCGCATCGGGCCCGCGCATGCGCGCGAACCAGTCAGCCGCTTCCTGCTCTATGCTCATCGCGGCACCGGCCCTGCTCCCGCTGCGATCCTCACGGCTTCAGGTGCCGGGACACATGGGCGATCGCCTTGCTCATATGCTTTTCGATCGCCTTCACACTCAGCCCGGTCCTTGCCGCTATTTCGCCATAACTATAGCCGTCGAGCCGGTGCGCGAGAAATATCTCGCGGGTCCTGGGTTTGAGACGGGCCACGATCGCTTCGAGGCGGACGAGGGTATCTCTCGCTTCCAGGGCAGCCACCGTATCGAAGCCCTCGAGTTCATCGACCGCATCATTATGGAATTCGGCGCAGCGCCGGACGGCCTGGCGCGCCTCGTCCCTGATGAGGTTGAGCGCCGCCTGCCGCAAGTATGCAGCCGGAGCGATGACTTCGAGCGGATCGTCCCTTCCCCGTCCGGCAAGCCGCATGAAAAGCTGCTGGACGATATCGGCGGCGCGGTCCGCCGAAATATGCCGAGCGGCATAATGCATGAGCCGGTCGCGATGCGCATGGTAGAGCCGCTCGAGCCAGTCGGGATCGCGTCGGACAAGCCGGTCCTCCGGCGGCAGGGGCTCGCCCTCGCTGATCACGTGCGATTCCGGCCAATCGTCCGATGCCTTCCTCAGCCGCATGACGATGCGCTTTCGGCAACAACCGCAGCCGATCCATCCCGCAAGGTGCGGAAGCTCTGGTTGCCCATCTTCATGGGCTTTCTCCATACGGAGTTCGCCCGGCCTGAACCGAACGAAACCAACACTTCGAAATCGAGTACCGGCGCCTTTAGCCATGACGGCCTGGACATTCGCGCCAGCGGCCCGGATGCTTTCGCGCCGAGCGATTGTTCCAGAAGGGGGTTGGCTCACCTCCACGCTGACAGGCAGCGCGATCACCAGCTTACGCACAGATTGCCGCATTGCAAGCTGAGCGAATGCGGGACCCGGACATGAAGGTTCGATGCTTGAGCAAAGGCCGGGATCTTTAGCCGCGAGCGGCCTGGACATGCATCCCGGCATCCCGAAGATTCCAGCAGGCCGCGATACAAGCAGCTTCATGGAATATTGATCGCCGCGAAGGCAAACTATCATTTCAAGCCGGACGCCCCGGTTAAAAGATTGAAAGCCTCCCCACCGCCGGAGTCGTTCTGCCCCTGGGTAGCCTGGCCAGCGTCATTACGGCACTGCGAACAGCCTGTCGCATGACGAAGAATAGCGGCTGGGCGCGATAGCCCCGCCCAAAGTGGTTGATGCGTCCGCCCCACTTTTTCCGATACCGGGCTATAAGTGACCGGATTGATCGCCGTGCACCGGTCGGGCGTAGATGTCGGTTGCCTGCCGTGCTACCCGCGGATCGGCATGCTGCCGAAGTCGGCGCCATCGTAAATGATGGCATGATTTTGAGCGCGCTTCACGTTGGCATGCAACCGGAATAGCTTCAGCTTACTGCTTGCGCCCAAACAGCAGTAAGCAGGAAGAGGCGATTGCGCGCTTGTTCGTCGAAAGGGTTTCTGAACGGCGACAACGCACTGGGTGCGTATGGCCCTCGGCGTCGTGTAGCCATCAATCTGCGCTCTCGGATGCGGGTGATCACCTATGGCTCGAAATTGACCATTAACCGCCATGTCAGCGGCTATGATAGCCCGCTTCCTTTTGGTGGCGGACTGCCAAAATCACCACCGTCTCGCCATTGAGACGGTAAAGAGCGACATAGCCGCTGTTGCCAAAATCAATCAGCTTTTCCCGATAGTCGGGGTCCATATCTTCTACCGGACGACCGATACGCGGTGATGCTGCCAGGATCTTCACACCTGCCCGGATGGTCGCCGCCGCACGGGTCGCGGCGTCGGCATCCTTGAGCAAAAGCCAACGATAGAGCCGCTGAACATCGGCCAACGCATTCGGCGTCCAGATCAGAGGTGACACTTAGGCGGCTCCACATCCTCGCCCAATTCAAGCTTCGCCAACCACGCGTCCGCTTCCTCGAGCGTCAGATGCAAGCCCTTCTGCTGATACTCATCCCATGCTCGTATGGCATCCTGCCGAAACGCCTCACGCTTTTCCTCGCGTTCGACATACTGCGCGATGGCTTCGCGCATGATCCAGTGCGAACTACGCCGACGCACTTCGGCCAAGTGCTGAACGCGCCCCTTGAGGGTCTCATCGAGCTTGATTGATGTTGCCGCAGCCACAGCGCGACCTCCGCATTGCAAGGTATTACCTTGCGCTAATCTAAACTGTCCGAGCTGCTCCGTCCACCCCTAGCGCCAGCGGAGATACGCCATGTTCTCCGACGAGAGGCGGAGCCATCTGCTCACGCATCTCCGCCGTGATCGCGCTGATATGCTCGCTGCGCAGCCGACAGGCTTCCAGGATCCGCTGCCTGAGCGAAGAGACACCGGCCCGCGTTTCGGCCAAGTCATCGCCGATCACCGCCGCAACAGGAGACGACAGCGCCGCGTTCGGGACCATCTCCAAGCCACGCAGCCGGGTCCACCGGTTGCGACAGCCACTGATAAACACCCGCGCATCGGGTGTCGTCGCCAGCAAGGCCGCACTCGCTGACGAGAAATAAAGATCGGGAGAAATTACCGGATCGCGAAGCATAGCTGCCGAGATAGCTGGCGACCTGGACACATATTTCGGCGACCGGCGCACCGAGTTCGGCTCCGCATGAGCCAATTGCCATTCGACCGCACGGGGCAAGACGATCGCGTCAGCGTATCGTGCGCGGGCTGGCAAGGATTCCTTGCGCCGAATATTGCCGCTTGCCGGTCCAGGTCATGATTTTGGTGAGCGGGCCGCCCGGTCGTCCGAAATGCCGACATGCCTCTTCGTTGAGTTCCCCAGTCAACTCGGCAGAGCGGAACGCCCCCGCCCGGACTCCATCCAAATAGTCTTCCGCCGTGGCCTTGTCTTCATCGGCCAGGAGTGAGGCGTTGTATTCCAGTTCCTCGTGAGCGGCGGCAACGATCGTCTTCGCGTCATCATCCGCTAGAAGGCGGCACATGATGCCCGTCCGGACAAGCCATTCCAGACGTATGGTCGTGGCCGCCTGCCCCTTGTAACCGGCCAATATCTGCTCGCGCATACCAGGCTGGGCAAGCAGGACTTTCCTCAGTTCCGCAATCTGTTCGGCAGTCTGCTCGGCAGAGGCGGCATCAGCGCGCGCGGGCGGTGCGGCGACACCGACAACGACCGGGACAAGGAACGCGGCGAGAAGCGTTCGGTGCAAGTTGCGATGCATGAAACCGTCTCCTTCGGTCACCTTCATCAGTTCGATGCACTGCTCGGCCGGATTCAGCTCTCACCCGCTGCGGCACGACACCTCGACCAACGACGAGCGGATATCGCAAGGATGTGGG
>NZ_DAISLT010000056.1:0-29714 GCF_036820275.1 Novosphingobium sp. | reverse complement strand
TTCAGACCTCTCCTCTGCCTTGCGGGAGGCAGCGAGGCAGAGCCTTCACTGATGTAATCTGTAAGCCGAAGCTTTCTTATTGATCCAGGGGCTTTGCCGTTGGGAGATAGCTGCAAATCTAGACCGGCGGCAGGGCCCGAGCCTGTTACCTTGCAGAAATAGCTCCGGTTCATTCGACACAGAGCAAGCTGTGAAGCATGACGCTCTTGACTCGTTCCAGTGACAATTGAAACGCGCAAACACTCGTCGGTAAAATGTCCGATTCGCCGGCGGCTCCGGAAGGGCTGGTTCCAGATTAGAATCGTGAAAAGATACTATCTGACCGGTTCAGGCGCATGCCGCCCGACCGCTCGATAAAATGGGAATGGCGGGTTCCGGCAGGAGGGCCATTCGTGCGTGTGTCGCGGAACGGCTTAAGTTGGTCGCCTGCCGACTTCGCACGACCGTCAGCTATCCCCGCGACCCGGCTCCGATCCGGACATTCGCCTAACGGCTAGATACGACGTTCAACCCGATCCATCTGAACGGCCGGATCTGGTCGTAGGCCGCTAGGCGGAGTCAGGCGACCGTGCCGGAGCGAGTCAGTTTGCTCGCCCCACCAGCCTGACGGCCTCAGCGTTTCTCCGTAAGGCGACGGATCCACCTTCTATGTGATTAAAGCGATCCGACGCCGAAGGCTCCTTCATCGCCCAGTTTGAAGCGGTCCGCTCTGGCAGGGCATCAATCAGGTCGAAGGAGCATACGTTCGGAGATCGATATTCACACATAGTCGCCGGTAGTGATTGAAATTCATAGCCAGTGATCCATATTCGCAGTTGGTTTAGACCGCAGTGAGCGGTTTCCACGGGATCGTTTATGGGTGAGTGGCCTTCGCAAGCAGTGATGGATTTTCGCGGACGGCGCTTGCCTGAGCCCGCGATCCCGCAGGGCTATGCTGCACTCATAGCGAAATACGATCTGTCGCTGCCCCTGCCGCCGCACCTTGCTGCCATCGCCGAGCGCCATCATCCCGCCTCAACCGACGACTGGGGCGCCGATCCATTGTTAGAGGTATAAGTCTTCTGATAATCAGTAGGGATTGTAATCAATGGCGCGGGACACGCTGAGTGACATCACCGCCTTCGTGGCAGTGGCGCGAGCGCGGCTTCACCAAGGCAGCCGGTAGGCTCGGCCTTTCCCAGTCCGCGATAAGCCAGATCGTCAAGAAGCTGGAGGATCGGCTCGGCGTTCAGTTGCTGGTTCGCAAGACCCGTAGCGTGGCCCCGACCGAGATCGGCGAGCGGCTGCTCCAGAAGGTGAGCCCCTATCTGGACGGGATCGAGGCGGAACTGGCCGCCGTCAACGAAACGCGGGACCGGCCCGCGGGCAAGATCCGTATCAGCGCATCGGACCACGCGATCAACGAGCTTCTACTTCCGAAGCTGTCCAATTTCATGAGGGACTATCCCGATGTGAAGGTCGAGATGATCACCGATTACGGTCTGATCGACATCATCAGCGAACGCTACGATGCCGGTGTGCGCTACGGTGAAACTCTGGCCAAGGACATGATCGCCGTGCGCATCGGGCCGGACGCACGCATGGTGGCGGTCGGATCGCCGGCCTATTTCGAGCGCTATGGTCGACCCAAAAGCCCGTCCGATCTGCAATCACACAATTGCATCGGATTGCGCCAATCCTCCGGTCGCCTCTACGCATGGGATTTGCAGCGGAAGGGCGAGGCGGAGATTAAGGTGCAGGTCAGCGAGCAGTTGATCTTCAACAACAGCTATTCCTGACTCAGCGCGGCCGTGGCGGGACTTGGCCTCGCCTTCATCCCACAGGATCTGGCCGAAGCGTATCTACAGGCTGGAAGGCTCGAAATCGTGTTGGACGAATGGTGTCTGCCCTTCCCAAGCTTCTACCTTTACTACCCGACTGTCACCCAGCCATCGCCCGCCTTCTCGCTGCTGGTTGAGGCACTCCGATATCATTGGCCAAAGCCCAAGGCACGATGACCTTTAACAGCTTAATGACTGGCATTTGTCGAGGTCAGCAGCGGCAGCAACGCGCCCATTGTCACTATTAGCGCGCCCTTCTGGATTCCCAGGAGCGGACACTCGCGCAATCGGGTCGCTCATGGACCTGCCAATGATGAATACCCGTTGAGGGTAGCATAGGATGCGCAGCAACCATTGATCCGTGTCGATGTCGTAGTCCGGCAGATTCTTTAGTATCCCGCTTGCCGAGGCTAACCGTGAGTGCTGCCAAAACCAGGACGAATACGATGGGCATCTTCATCTACCTCAATGGCGCGCTGACCCGTCACCACGTCCACCATGCAGTTGAAAAACTCTAAAGCTTCGTAAGGCGTCGTCAGCGGCAGTTGCACTTTTGCGCCGAGCAAGGCGTTCGCCGCGTCTTCTTCGGTTGCATCCCGAAGTTGTATCAGCTGAACGCCCTTGCGCGCTTTGCAATCGTCAAGCTCGTTGCCGATCAAATCAGCGACCAGTCTCACGAAATCCTGCCGCTCAGGCGCTTCCGGATTCACACGCAGGAAGTCCTCAATCGAGATGCTCGTGACTGCGCCGCCTGATGCGCGGTTTGCTTCATGCACCACCGTGGTTTTGTCGGGACCGTTTCCACGGGCCAGATACCATTGATCGCCGTTGGAGCTGAGGGAGAATTGCAGCATCGGATGGGTCATGGCTAATTCAACTCCGCGGGTGAGGCGCTGGAAAGGGGGCCGCTCGTCATCACCACGGCCCTCGTGCGCGATAAAAGGGGTATCGCCGGACGATGCCGGCAATCAGCTTTCCCGAGAAAACCTGACGCATCTCCTCTGCCTGTTCGAGCCTGACGCAGACAAGATGAGTGCCGCCGCTCGGGAGCAGTTCGATCGCACTGATCGACACGTGGTGTTCGGCGCATTGCCGCTCCACGTCTGCCGGGGGGAGATCAATGTTCAGCAGGCGGCTCATGATCCGATCCCGAAATCGCAATCAATCCATAAATCCAGGTTGTGCGAGCTCCTGACCCAGCCGTCCGCTGCGTCCGCTCCAATACCGAATTGATGGTTGCTGATCCGGTACGCGGTGACGGCAGCTGCGGCGAGGTGTCGCGTTTTTGCAAGACGCGTTCCGGCAACGCTTGCACGCATGAGCGATAATTGGTGCTCGAAGTACTGGCGATTGAGATCCATGGTAACTCTCCCTTCTTGTAAGCGGGAGCACTACTGTCTCTCAGCCGCCGGCGCTTATTTTCCGATGCCGGCGATCGTGATTACATAGGAATCAAATTTGATATTTCAATAGCAGGCCTTTCACGATCGAACAAAATGCCATAGACGCCGTGAAATTTGGTAAAGCTTATTTCAGAATTATTCTTATCCTTATGCCGTGTGACGCCATAATTTTGGTAGTGGTAAGTGCAATAATGCGCTTTGCGTCATAAAAATCAGGGCCTCGGGCCGCCTCGATTCACTCAGTGCCCCACTAAGGCCGAGGCTGTCGCTTTTGCCCCGGTGTCCAAGGCCTTAGCTCTCCGAGCATCTTCGGTCTTCTGGGCTCGATCGGCCAATTCGGTCCACGCCGACACGGCCCGCAGACATCGATCACGCACCTGTGGCAGGCTTGCGGCATCCGCTGCAATTGTCTGAAGATCTGCTTGTTCGCGATAAAATACCAGCGACGACATAAATTTACTCCTGCGCCCGGCGACCAAGATTGGCGGACCTGGTAATGCTCCGCCAATCTCGTTTGTTCAGGCCGACTGGAGATTGACGGCCGAGGTCTTGCCGCGACGGTCGGTTTCCAGTTCGTAGGACACGCGCTGATCCTTGTTGAGGGTACGCATGCCCGCGCGTTCGACCGCGCTGATGTGAACGAAGGCGTCATCACCGCCCGTTTCGGGAGCGATGAAACCGAAGCCCTTGTCAGCGTTGAAGAATTTTACGGTGCCGGTGATCATATGGGTATCCTTTGCCCAATGCAGTATGACGGGCATGCGCCAATCGCGGCGCATCCCGGCTTCGTGAGGCTAGTAAAGGACAAAGGGGAGCCTTGGCGGCCCAATATCCGTCGAAGGCGACGTTTCAGCTTGGCTCTTGTACCCGCTTTTAAAAAAATAGATAGTGGCGACTGGGTTCTCATCCAAAAATGAATCCGGAATGTCATATCGATGTGATACATGGCATCATGAATTCCGCGCAAATGCATGATTGCCCTTGAGGATCGAAATCGACGACATCGACTTCATGGGGCACGTTCATAATTTCATATATTTGAAATGGGTACAGGCAGCTGTCATCCAACATCGGCAGAGGATCGCATCGCCTCGGGCGATTACAGCCTATCTATGGATCGCGTTCAAACATGAGATCACGTACCTCAAACCGGCATTCCTTCGCGACCAGCTGACGGCCAATGTGGTGCTGGAGCAGGTCCGGCGGAAAAGCGCATTCCACGAAACGACGATCCAGCGCGGCAGCGAAGTGATTGCCGAGGCGAAATCGCGCTGGTGCTGCGTTGATGCCGTGACACAGCGTCCGGCCCGGGTGTCAGCCGCCGTAATGGCATGTTTCTTTCCCGAAGCCACCGATGAGCAGACCGCTCCAGCATTACCGTGACGCGAGACCCAATCTGTCTTCGTCAGTGTAGATGTCGAACCGGGAAAGTGTGACACGTCCGAAGGTCATCGTCAGCGGCGTATCAGCCGCATCACGTCCTCGCGCCATCAATATTCGCCCGCTGCGAGGGCGGTTGTGCCTTGCATCGAAGACATACCAGCGATCGCCCAGCCACACTTCGAACCATGCCGAAAAATCCATGTCGCCTAGTGGCTTTGGCAAGTCCATGTCACCGAGATATCCTGTACAGTAGCGTGCGGGCACGTTCATGCAGCGGCACAGCGTGATCGCCAGATGGGCAAAGTCGCGGCAGACACCTTCCCGCTCCTCGAACACGTCCCGCGCTGTCTTTGTCGGCCGCGCCTTCATGTAGTCGAAGCGCACGTGACGATGTACAAAATCCACGATGCCTTGGACCAGTGCCCAGCCCCGAGGGGTTTTGCCGAACAGATCCCATGCCACTTCGCTCAGCCGGTCCGTCTCGCAGTAACGGCTCGCCAGAACGTAGAGCATCACATCGTCTGGCAAAGCCTCGATCGATGATTGCAATGCCTCCGGTGCCACCGGGTCAGGCTGGAAATCATCCTCGATGACAAAACCGCAGGACAGCGTCAGGCCGCCGGCCGGAATGGCGAGGCGGGTACAGATGTTGCCGAAGCTGTCGACGTAGTCGTAAATCGGGACACCTGGCGTCGTGAACAAGCGCTGCGGCGTGCGCAGATCCTTGTTGCGCGAACCATGGACGCTCAGGTGCGCCAGCATCGGCACAGGCTGCTCACAGGTGAAAGCGATATCGTATCCCGCGCGGATCAGCATGCAGGCCTAAGGTTCGCAAGGGCGCGCTCCACCCGGCCCAGCCCCTCCGCGGATTCCACGGCGAGATCAAGCGGTCGTCCGCCGAGCTTGCCGCAAGCCGTGTTGAGATAGGCGATGGCCTTGTCCCGGCTTCCGAATGCTTCAAGCGCCAGCCTCGTCACCAACCCTTGGCGACTTGCCGCATCTGGCGCCAGTTTAGGGCGATCCGACCAGCGCACTTTCGCGCGAGCAGGCCGAGCGGGCTTTTCATCGCTTGCCATTTCGAATTTCCTACTGATACGGCCGCACCCGACGCGCGGCGATCTTCCAGAGCATACTGGTTATCTGGGCCTGTCCGATTGAGGAGCCGGTTGCGATCTCAAGCACGGTGCATGCGTGATCGGGGACCGGACCGAGCAGGAAATCCCGTGCGGCCACGCGGCCGCCCAGCAGTGTAAACGCAAGATCGGATATCTCGCTGCGCCGCCGAAAGGTCAGATCGTCTCTCGGCATGCGATGCCATTGACGTCCGCACGGCGGGATATCCGTCGGGCGCGACCTCAGGCAGGCAAATTGGTTCCGCGATGGCCAGTTCATGACCATTGGGGGCAGGCCGCCACCCCATGTCCTTTTGCAGCCGGGCGATCCTGGTTGCATAATGGCGCACCAGATCGAACCGCGACCCGGCATCACGGTTGCGCTTGCTGCGGGCGGTAAATTCGATGAGCGCGATCTGATGGTGATAAAGTAGCTGATTGAGATCCATGCGAACTCTCCTTTTTGCGGGAGCGCGCTTGGTCTCTCAGTCGCCGATATGCAAAAATGACCGGCAATATTTTCCTTCTACAGAATTTCACCGTACTCGGCGAGAGGATTCCATGAACTGATCAAATATTTAAAAATTATCACCGGCATTGAAGAATTTATTTTATCATGTATAAGGATTTCGAATCGTCGCTGTTGACGAATTTGCGCCTGCTTGCGCAGGATTTTTCAGCCATCAGCTTGGCTCTCATGATCGCCGCTTTTGCGCATGCATGTCGGCGGGTGCCCTCGATTTCGGGACACCGTGGATCGACCAAAGAAGAGTCGCTGACGGAAGGCTTTGTCGAGGAAATCCATTCCCGATCGGCCGCTTCGTGGTTCTGGTCGATAATGAGCACAAGATCATCGCCTACGGCGGGCAAGATGCGCAGGTCTGCATCCGCTCGATGGAAGGAGATCGCGTACATGTCGAAATGACGCCTTGCGATCTTTCGAAGGGCCGGATCGCGTTTCGAGAAAGGGCGCCGGGGCAAGCCGGAGAACCGCCGAGACGGCGCAGCGGTTTCAGAAGATAAACGCTGAAAATTCAGCACCTTAGGAAAACATGCATATCAACATCAAAGGCGCGGAAAAGCGTCCCGACAATGCCATCTACCAACCAGCCGCCGGACATAACGGTCCGGTTCAACGGCCCACCGGCCTGCTAAGCCGGGATCGATTGCGGCGTCTTGTCGCTGCCATGGTCGATTGATCCGCACCCGGCTTCAGCCGGCGCACCCTCTCGTCAGATGGGCCGTATCCAAATCTGCTATATGGACGTCGCAAAGACCTGCGCGAGCGCGACTCAAGAGAGAACGTTCGCTAATGCTTCCGTGAGTGCCCCTTCGAGATATGGTTTTTCAAGGAAGATAGCGCCGGCAGGCAGCTCGTGCCGAGCCAACGGCCTGCGGCCCGAAGTGATGATGATGCCGATCATCGGCCAGCGAGCCTGTGCTTCAAAAGCCAATGCTAGGCCGTCGATCGGGCCCGGCATGTCTATGTCGGTAAACAGAATCGCGATCTGGGGGTTTTCCACGAGGATTCTGAGAGCACGTGTAGCGTTCGCTGCTTCTCTCGTAATGAATCCCGCGCTTTCGACCATCTCGCAGGCGGCCAGCAAAATAATGGGTTCATCCTCGACAACGAGGACGATCGGTAGAGGCGGCATGGAAAGACGGCTTTCTGCGGGGCGCAGCAGTCAGCCCGGCTTGCCGTCCCGATTTCATGGGCCGGGCTCGCAGGCTCCGATCGAACCCAATCAGCAAAACAGCGATAGAGCCTATGAGTTCCAGACATCTTTAAATATTCGGCCAATTTGCAAATATGTCGCGGCGCGCAGAATGACGAAGCAGACCTACCGCACCTGGGAGCGCGAATTGGCTGTTGAACGTCGAAAACGGTCGCGCCTGCTTTGAAGCATTCTACCCTATGGCCGTCAGGGCCACAGGAGATGTGTCATGGGATTATCAGAATTTGATCCCGTTGCTCGCGAGAGGGTGTCGTGGAACGCCGGGCGTAAAGTTGGTGCGAAGCGAGCGCTCAAACCCCGTCAGATATGGGCGATCCACTTCTTTCTCGACAAGCATGCGCGGGTCCGCGACCGGGCTCTCTTTGACCTTGCATTTCGCGCGTGTTTGCAATCCGCATCCCGGTATCTGTAAATTTCAGAGCTAAATTTCGCGTTCCGACAGAGATAATTGTCGCAAGATCGGCCCGGAAGCTGGCCTCACGCATGCGCCTAGCCTGCTTAACTCGGCTACGACCGACGTGGAGCGGGCCTTACGTGTTCCCGATCACCAACGTGCTTCGCGCGGCCCCGATGTCGTCAAAAGGGGCGAAACCTTGCCCCATTTCGCATGTCTGCGTGCCGACAGCGCGGTGCGAGGTTTCGCCACCATCGCAAGGAGCAGGTCCAATTCGCTCAACGTGTCAGGCATGCGCAGGAGCCAGCCTTCGCCGCGCCAAGCATCGAGGGGCGCTCGACCGATCGATTGGTGGTGGCGCACGTTGGAGGTCGAAATGATGTAGCGCCCGATTGCAGCGTCAAGCTCGGCAAGCGAAAGACGATGGGGTAATGTCGGCCTGCCATTGCGAAGGTTGCCTGGGAGTTCAGTGTTGAACGTCCGACAGGCACTCCAACTTTCCGCGACCTTGCGGGCGGGCGATGGCTGAGAAGATCAGCCGTTTGCGCAGATCGACGGCCCCTTGCTCCAGATGCGTGCTTGTGAAATCCGAGACATGATCGACAAGAAGACCGTCGGGGAACCCGCACACGGGCCAAGCAGGATCGGCCTTTCGCCAGATTCCTCATATCGACAATGATACGCGTTCGTTCACGGCGAGCTTCGCGTTTGTCGGCGGCAAGGCCACGGCGCCCAATGGCTTGGCCGCCTTCTCGGCCACGAGGCATTCGAAAGTGAGGTGAACCTCATATGGTGTGTGACAGGCAAATTGCCATGGGCGAAGGTCCATATCGATAGGCAGCACTGCGATCCGCGACGTAAGCGCTTGTCAGTGCAGATCTACTTTCACAGTCATATAGTCCAGCATGTCCGCAGGTCCCCCGTAACTTCCGCTGACCGGCGTCACCTGGAGAATCTCACGCCCAACGGCAACCGGCACAAGGTTGAAGCCACCGACGCTGCGATTGGTAGGATCGAAGGTGATCCAGCCGGCGCCAGGCACAAAGACTTCCGCCCAGGCATGGGTAGACCCACTCGCATGCCGGCCGATGAGGTTTTCCAAACGATTATCGAGGTAACCCGAGACGATCCGTGCGCCAAAGCCAAGGCCGCGCGCTGCTTCGACGAACAGCACCGCGAAATCGCGGCATGATCCCCAGCCACGGTCCAGCGTCTCCAGAGGTGATTGCGTGCCTTCGTCGTCGCGAGCCTGATAGGAGATCCAGTTCGGGATCCCGGCGTTCAAATCCTTCAGAAGTGCAAGTGTATCGGTAGGATTTACACCGACGAACGCTTGCGCCCAATCCCGCAGCCGATGGGCATCGTCAGGATACTGCATGACAGTCAGACTGCCGAGATCCGTCCAGTCGTCATCGCTGTATCGAAACGGATAGTTGATCGCGGACGTGGCGATGTCGAATATAGGCCAGGCGACAGCGCCTGTCCTGAGCAGTGATCGGCTTTCGATCATCAGACTGTCGGTCATGGCCACAAAAGTTGCGGTCGCGACCATGTTGCCCGCCACATCGCTTGCCCAGGAAATGCCAGCATCGGGCGTGATGTCGAGATCGAAGGACACAAGTCCGATGTCATGCCCTTCGCGCGGACGCAGCATCAGTCGATGTGGCCCAAGCTGCACCTGCTGGCGATAATGGTAGGATGTGCGATGCCGGATGGCCAGCATGGTCAAATGGCTGCCATGACGCCCGCCAGGGCGACAAGGGTGAGGGGTGTCAGCGTATCGATCCGCGGCGAATAAGATTGACGATTGCGAGCAGGATAACTGCCCCCGCAAGCGACACCAGGAATGTAAGGAAAGTGAGCGGCGCATTGTTGATGTCGCCTTGCGCGAATGCCAGGCCCCCGATGAAGGAACCGATAATGCCGACCACAATGTTGAGGATGATGCCCTGCTGTCCATCCGTGCGCATGATCACGCTTGCGAGCCAGCCAATGATGCCGCCGACGACGAGCCACATGATGATTCCCAAAATCCTTCTCCCGTGATCCAGAAGACGATTTTGGCCACGTCGGCACATCGCAACCGGAATTGCACGAACCATCCAATCGGCATAATTGTTCCAAAATTTATACGCCTCACACTAAACAATACTATTGTTCAAATTTATCAGTGCTATAATCGGTCTACGCAAATAAATGTGCAAAGTTTAAAACTTTATTTGATGTGGATCGTTCTTTCATAGCTCCAAGCGAATGCTTTTCATCCTGGAACATGTGCTTGCAGTCATATAGCAAACGTAGATTTTATTACCGTCATCAACGGCATTTGCGTTTGCGAGGAACATCAACATGAAGCGTGTAATGATCTCCGTCCTGATCGGAACGGCAATGCTTGGCGCCCCCACGGTCGCCTTCTCCCAGTCAACCATACCGGCAACGACAGGTAGCTATTCCAGCGGTGATGTGGGCGTCGCGCCAATCCATGGCCTCGATGGCCCGGCCTTCTTGGCTGCAGCATCCGACGCCAACCAGTTTCAGATCGCTGCAAGTCGGCTTAGCCTCACACGCTCGCAGCGCAGCGACGTCAAGGACTATGCCCGGCGAATCATCTCAGAGTCGCAAACCTCCCAGCAGACGCTGCTAGCCTCACTGAACAACGATCAGCGCAGGATCGCCCGGCCGACCACCCGATTGTCGGCCGAACGCGCCTCGATGCTGAAGATGTTACGAAGCACGCCGCGCGGATCGTTCGACAATCTCTATCTCACCCAGTCTGCACAAGTTCAGCAGGGAAATTGGGCTGCCTACAAGGGCTATGCCGAAGATGGCGTTGACCAGTCGCTCAAACAGGTTGCCGGAAACGGCGTGCCGATCATCGAGCAGCAACTCCAGCAGGGCGGTGCGCTGCTGCCATCGGCCCTCTCGGCAAATTGAGCGCCATAATGATCCGGGGCCCATTCCCTCAGGTTCATTACGCTGCCCAAATCAAGGATACAGACATGAATAACAAGCATGACATTTCGGTGCTCAACGGACTGATCGCCACGGCCTTCGATAGCCTGAAAGGCTTCGAGGATGCCGCCGCCGAGGCGAAGAGTACGCGCTTCGCCGACCTGTTTGCAGGTTTCGCGCGCGATCGCAAACAGGTCGTTGCTTCCCTGCAGGCAGAAGTGCGCGGACTTGGGGGTGACCCCGAGGATAACTCCAGTTTCATGGGCGCGGCTCATCGCATCTTCATGGACCTCAAGCACGCGTTCGCCAGCAAGAGCGACAAGGCGATCATCGACGAAGTCGAGCGCGGCGAGGATCATATCAAGGCGAAGTTCGAAATCGCATTGAAGGACACCGACCTGCAACCCGCAACACGGGATGTCATTCGCGACGCCTTCACCTTCGTGAAGGCTGGGCACGACCAGACCAGCGCGTTGAAGCACAGCCTCGTCTGAAAGGAAGCGCTGCCTGGGGACGGCAGCCGCATTGCCCTGCCGTCCCCAATTTCCTCGAAAGGAGCCAAGCCATGGCCGCCAATACAGAAGCACCAGCCGCACCCGTCGGCGCGGTTGTCTTGATCTCCGCCGACGACATTCGCGGCAAGGCCGTGCATGGCCGCGACGGCGACGAGCTGGGTACGATCGCCAAGCTTATCCTTGATGAGCGGACCGGACAGATTGCCTATATTACCCTGTCCACCGGGGGATTTCTCGGATTGGGGCAGAGCTATCACCCCATTCCATGGCCGGCTTTTCGCTTCGAAGAAAGCGAGGGCGGATATGTGACGAACATCGACAAACGCCTACTGGAAGGCGCGCCGAGTTTTCGGCCGGATTCAGCACCTGTATTCGATGAAGCCTATGGCCGGCGCGTGACCGACTATTACCGGGCCGCGCCCACGAGCGCCGACTGATCTGGACGTAGCTCGCCCGGGATCCGGGACAAGGAACATTTGCCCGGCCCCGAATAGATGCCGGGCTTATGCGTGATCGGTGCTATGGTGTATCTGCCAGTCCCTGCCTCCTGGACAGAGTGCCGGATTCGCAGTTTCCCGGAACAGCTTTCATGATTGCGAGCTTTCCGGTTTCCCCGGAAAGGGGCATCATCATGAACCGACCTATCCATCCCGATGTCGCCCGAGGTCTTGCGCTGGCGATCTTGGAAGCCTCCGCCGCGCCCGCGTTGCTTCTCGACGGGGATTTGACGGTGATCGCCGGCAGCGCATCTTTTTACCGCGCTTTTGGTCTTGATCCGCCGAATGTCAGCGGACAGTTGGTGTTCGCACTCGGCGCAGGCGAGTGGGACGTGCCACAGCTTCGCTCGTTGCTCGGCGCCACCCTATCGGGCCATGCCATGATCGACGCCTATGAGATTGACCTGAAGGGCATGGCTTCTCCGCGGCGCCTCGTTCTGAGTGCCCAGAAGCTCGAGTATGGCGAACCGGAACAAGTTCGTCTGCTCCTGACTATCTCCGACGTAACGGAGGCAAGGCTTAGCGAGAAGCTCAAGGATGACCTGCTCCGCGAGAAGGCTATCCTTCTCCAGGAGCTTCAGCACCGCGTCGCCAACAGTCTCCAGATCATTGCGAGCGTGCTCCTACAGAGCGCGCGGCGGGTGCAGTCGGACGAAGCGCGCGGACATCTCCACGATGCGCACAATCGGGTCATGTCGATCGCCACCCTCCAACAGCAACTCGCGGCATCGCGGTTGGGCGATGTCGAACTGCGCGGCTATTTAACTCAGCTATGCGAAAGCCTCGGCGCCTCGATGATCCACGATCATGACAAAGTGTCGATCACGGTGACCGCCGACGGCACCAGCGTAATTGCCGATATCTCGGTCAGCCTCGGATTGATCGTCACCGAACTGGTTATCAATGCGCTCAAGCATGCGTTCCCCGGGGGTCGCGATGGAAAGATCCTCGTCGATTATCACGTGCAAGATGTCGGCTGGACGTTGTCGGTCAGCGATGACGGCGTTGGCACGCCCGAGATGCTGATCGATGCAAAACCGGGCCTCGGCAAGAGTATCGTCGACGCTTTGGCCAGTCAGTTGCATGCGACCGTTGAGATCGAGGGCGGATACCCGGGGACGATCGTTTCGATTACGCAAACAATATTTCCATCGTCCTAACGCAGGCTTTCCTCCCTCCGGAATTCCGCAGTTCAGCACCCGACGAGGCCATCATTTGGAAAGCGGGTCCCCGAAGCTCTAACAATGGCGGCCTGGACGCCCTGCGGCCCGGATGCTTGCGTGCCGATCGTTTGTTCCAGCACGGAGGAGCCACCTCTGCACTGGCAGGCAATCCGGCGGGTCCGGTGCGCTGACGTGTTCACATTGAAAACAGGACGCCTGCGGGACCCGAAGAGGAATTTTGGATTGAGCTGCGTAAACATTCAGCGCTTCTGCATGGCAGTAAAAGGTCCGGCTCCAGCTCCTGTTCGGCTTACTCGGGCTTCCCGGTGTTGCGCGACAGCGGCAAGTCGCGCTTTATCGCCTTGATAGGCTTCCCGTCCCAGTGCTCCCCACGAATCTTCTTAATCGTCTCCGCAATCTGCAGCACTAGAGACAATCGATATGGCTGGATAAGTCAAACCCGAAGGCCTCCGGGAAACCCGGGACGCTCCATGCTGCCCGATTGCGCAACGCCAATCGCGAGGTGGACGGACCCGCAAAAAAAAGCCCCGCAGAGGAGTTTTTCGGCTGCGGAGCCCAAGGTTCAGCACGATGAGTCTGGCCGAAACAGACCGATGGCCATTTACGGCAATCCATCAGCTGATCGGGTGCGCCTCCTCGGTGGAGACGTGGGTCGCTTAACCCGAGTACTTGCTAAGCGCTTGACGGCCAGTTCGGTTCCTGTACTCCAAAATAGCCGCACGGAGAATTTACTGATCAGATGGAGTGAATTAGCCAGTATTATAAGGCAAAAAATCAGAAAGACAGAGCAATTTGTTCGATTCCGGCAAAAATGGTCACCCCCTCCCGCAATGAGCGGCGACCTCAAAACTGACTGATAACATCAATCAGTACTGTCCAGAACCTTTTCCGCCTCGCGCTTTAATTCGTCGGAACGCTTCTTTGCTTGCACCCTTACACTATCCGCCTCGGCGTCGAACTTTTCCGCTGTAACATCGGCTTTCCTCTCCACATTGATCGCTTCGGCTTTCAACGCGGCAGCATCGGCTTCGGCCGACTTACGAGCCGCATTGGCGGCTTTGTCCCGCACCTCTCCCGCCCGTTCCGCGGGGCCTGACCCAGTATATTCGACACCGGAAGCTGCCGCCGCTGTTTCGTCCTGCTTTTCTCCCGCTTGCTCGTTCGGGCCATCACACGCGGCCAGCGCGAAAACAGAAAGAACGAGAGGAAAAAAGGGTTTCATGGACGTTACTCCTGTCTTTACTGACTCAACGTTAAGTCTCGCGATAAGTGCCCGGCTCGAAAGTTCGCACGGCTTTTGGCGAGATCAACGATGACGACGCTCAGGTAAAAATGCGCAACGGGGTTGTGCCAAGCAGCGGGACTTCCGGTCTGGAAGAAGTTCTGCGCCCCGTTCCCGCCCGAGCCATCGGGTTCGGCTGCGACATGTTGACGCTGGCGACTTCCCAAGATGCGTTCGAAAGCATAAAACCATTCAAGAGCAACGATGGGGCCGGATCGATTTTCTTGCGGACTGGCTACTGAACATGACCGGGGACCGGTATCAAACTGCGGACGCCTGCGTGTCTATATAAAGATAGCTTGGGTCGAATTGCCCTCTCACCACTAATTCCGCCGGGTCGGTGATTTCCACAAGCGATGATCTGAACACGCAAAGCCGCTCCTCCCGCAACTGACGAAGCACGCGGTTCACATGAACATTGGTCAGCCCGCAGATCTCCGACAAGTCGGTCTGCGTCAGCGGGAGCGCAAAGCGCCGGCCGTCGCTGAGTCCTGCGGCGACGAGACGCATGTTGGTTTCGCAAAGAAAATGCGCGACCCGGCCGACCGCATCCAGCCGGCCCAGCCGAAACAGCCATGCGCGGTGTATCGCGGCATCGATCAGCGTCGCGAACCACAGCTTTCGGCCCAGAGCCGGACTTTGCAAGATGATCGCATCCAGCTGGCTATGGGGCACGACCGCGACCTTGGCGGACGTCATCGTGGCCACGTCATGGTCCAGAGTCTGCAAGGGATAGGCGTGAAGGTCCACGAAGTCGCCGGGAACATGGATTGCCACCAATTGCCGCAAACCATTGCGATCATCGATGTAGCGCGACATGATGCCTTCGATCAGCAGCATGCTGTGCCGCAGCGGCGTACCGGCTCTAACGATTACCTGCCTTGCTTCCAATGCGCGCACCTCGACGATCCCCGCTTCCAGCCTTTCGCGTTCGCGGAGGGACAAATTGATGCCCGTTTTCTCCCTGAGAAAGCGGTCGGTAAGCAGACGGGAATTCCTTTCATGTCCGGCAAGAGGCAGACCTCACTAGGCGTAAATCCGCAGGCGCACGGACGTTGCAGAACAAGCCGCCGGAAAACGTACTGACGTAAGTTAATTCTGCGCTCCGCCCGGCAACCCGGCGCTCCATCGGCATGTTTAGGGGAGACTGAGACCCAAGGCATGCGACCGTCATTCCGACGTTTTGTCCACCTTGCATTCCATTTACAAAAGGATAGCCAGATGGCTAGGACGCCCGATAAAGCGCCTTCCGTAGCAGCGAATAATGCCACGCCGAGCGACTTCGCTCCGGTCGACGTGGGAGGCGAATCTCCGCAAAAGGCGCCCGCGATACCGGCGGACGCTGACATATCCTTCACTTTTGCCGAAGTGCAGGCGCCCGGCGGCGATACGCACCAGGTTGCCGGGGGGGAGCTCGAAACACTCACCACTCAGCAGGGTATTCCCGTCGCGGACGACCAGAACAGCCTCAAGCAGGGTCCGCGCGGCCCCACGTTGCTGGAGGATTTGCATTTCCGCGAGAAGATGTTTCACTTCGACCATGAGCGCATTCCCGAGCGCGTGGTCCATGCGCGCGGATACGGAGCGCACGGCTTCTTCGAACTGACCGACAGCCTGGCGGATGTCAGCCGCGCCGACATCTTCCAGCGCGTGGGAGAGCGCACGCCGGCCTTCGTTAGGTTCTCGACGGTCGCGGGGTCCAAGGGATCCCCGGACCTTGCCCGCGACGTGCGCGGCTTCGCGGTCAAGCTCTACACCCAGGAGGGTAACTGGGATCTCGTCGGCAACAATATCCCGGTGTTCTTTATCCAGGATGCGATCAAGTTCCCCGATCTGATCCATGCCGCCAAGCCCGAGCCGGACCGCGACTTTCCGCAGGCCCAGACCGCCCATGACAATTTCTGGGACTTCGTCAGCCTGACCCCAGAAAGCTTCCACATGATCATGTGGACAATGTCCGACCGCGCGATCCCGCGTTCGCTGCGCACGATGGAAGGCTTCGGGGTGCATACCTTCCGACTGGTTGATGTCGAAGGCAGGTCAACGTTCGTGAAGTTCCACTGGAAGCCGAAACAGGGTCTCCAGTCGGTCGCCTGGAATGAGGCGGTCAAGATCAACGGCGCCGATCCCGACTTCCACCGCCGCGACTTGTGGGATGCGATCAATTCCGGCGACTTCCCCGAATGGGAACTCGGGGTCCAACTGTTCGACGACGCCTTCGCCGACAGCTTCGATTTCGACGTGCTGGATGCGACCAAGCTCATTCCCGAGGAACTCGTGCCGATCCGCATCGTGGGCCGCCTTGTGCTCGACCGCGTGGTCGACAACTTCTTCGCCGAGACGGAACAGGTTGCCTTCTGCACCCAGAATGTTCCACCCGGCATCGACTTCTCCAACGATCCGCTGCTTCAGGGCCGCAATTTCTCCTACCTCGATACCCAGCTCAAGCGGCTTGGCGGTCCGAATTTCACGCATATCCCGATCAATGCGCCCAAGTGTCCGATGGCCCACTTCCAGCAGGACGGGCACATGGCCATGCGCAACCCCAAAGGCCGCGTGAACTACGAGCCGAACAGCTGGGGGCCCACGGAAGGCGGTCCGCGCGAAGATCCGGTACGCGGCTTCACCAGCTTTGCGGAAGTGGCCGACGGCCCCAAGCAGCGGGTTCGGTCCGAGAGCTTTGCCGATCACTACAGCCAGGCCCGGCAGTTCTTCGTCAGCCAGACGCCCATCGAACAGAAACACATCGGCGATGCGCTGGTTTTCGAGCTGTCGAAAGTGGAGCGTCCGGACATCCGTTCGCGCACCGTCTCGCACTTACTGAACATCGATGCCGGGCTGGCTGCCACCGTTGCAGGCGGGCTTGGCCTGGCGCTTCCCGATGCGGCCATCACGGCGCGGGCGCCGATCACCGATCTTCCCCCATCCGACAAGCTCAGTATCGCAAAGAACGGCCCCGACAGCTTCAAGGGCTGCAAGCTCGGCATCCTGCTCAGCAACGGAGCAGATGCCGAAATCTTCGCCGCCTTGCTGGAGGCCGTGGAAACCGAGGGCGCCGTCTACGAAGTGATCGCGCCCAAGATCGCCGGCGTCACCCTGTCGGACGGGACGAGCGTTGCCGCGAAGCACAAAATCGACGGCGGGCCTTCGGTGCTGTTCGACGCGGTTGCTGTGGTCGTATCCGACGAGGGCGCCGAATTGCTGTCGCTCGACGCGGCAGCGAGAGACTTCGTCACCGATGCCTTCGCCCATTGCAAGTTCATCGGACTTACCGACGAGGCTGAGGAAATCTTCGACAGGGCCGGCATCTTCGAGGATCTCGACGAAGCCTGCATTCCGCTGGAAACCGGCGCGGATGCCGAAACCTTCCTGACGGCCTGCCGCGCGCTTCGCCACTGGCCGCGCGAACTGGAGGTCGATCTGGATGCACGGCTCGCTGACTGACCGCGCGATGTCTTCCACCCGCTATCCCGGAGCCGATGCCCCTTCGTCTCTGGGCGACGGGCGGGAACGGCGACTGCGGATCGGCATCATTGCCCACCTGCTCCACCCCATTGCAGAGCCTTTCGCCGGTGGGCTTGAGATGCACACGCACCTCCTCGCGCGGGCGCTGCGCGAACGCGGCCATGCCGTAACGGTTTTCGCCTCCTCCCACTCGGAAAGCCGACTGGGCCTTGAAGCGATCTGCACGGAGACCGCGCTGGCCTCCGTCGGCACAACGGAAGCGACCAACGTAGCGTTCTTCAAGGAGCACCACGCCTACCTCAGCTTGATGAATGGGCTACGGCACCGCGATTTCGATGTGATCCACAACAACTCGCTCCATTATCTGCCGGTGACCCTGGCGGATTCGCTCCCCATGCCGATGGTGACGACCTTGCACACCCCGCCCTTCTGCTGGCTGGAAAGCGGCGTGCGGCTCTGTTCGGCGCGAAACCATGCCTTCGTCGCCGTCTCGCAGTCGGTCGCCGCGCTCTGGGAACATGTCGCCAAGGCCGACGAAATCATCCTAAACGGCATCGACCTGAACAATTTCGCGTTCCGCCGCCATGCGGACGAGACAGGCTATCTCGTCTGGTACGGGCGGATCGTGCCGGAAAAGGGCCTGCATTTCGCCATCGACGCGGCGCGCCGTATCGGCCTGCCGCTGCGCATTGCCGGACCGATCCTCGACCAGGACTATTTCCGCACCCGCATCGCCCCGCAACTGGGTCTCGATGCCGTCCATGTCGGCCATCTCGCGCATAGCGACCTGGCTGGGCTGGTCGGCGGAGCACGGGCATTCCTCTGCACGCCGATGTGGGACGAACCCTACGGCCTGGTGGTAGCCGAAGCGCTGGCCTGCGGTGTCCCGGTGGCCGCCTTCGCGCGCGGCGCCACCCCGGAGATTCTCGATCCCAGCTGCGGCGTGCTGGCGATGCCGGACGATGTCGCCTCGCTCGCTGCCGCCGGACGTGCCGCCCTCACCCTAGACCGGCGCGACTGCCGCAAGCGCGCCGAGCACATATGCGATGCCCGGCGGATGGTGGACGGTTACGAGGCGCTCTATCGGCGCCGGATCGCCATGGGACGCGCCAATGCACGGCCCGCGTCATCGGAGGCCCTCGCGGAAGCTGCGGTTAGCCCGCCGCTGGATAACAGCATACATGCCTGAGGACCGCCTCGACTTGTGCGTCTGCGTTCCGGCCCGCGACGAGGCGGACCGACTGCCGGTACTCCTGGACGCCCTGGCGGCACAGAACTGGAACGCGCCGATCATCGTCGCGGTCGCCGTCAACAATTCGACCGACGACAGTATCGCCGTGCTGGAACAGGCCCGGCATCGCCATGCCGGACGGCTGTTGATCCATGCCGAAGAGGCGACTTTCCCCCCGGCCCGTGCCCACGCCGGCGTTGCCCGTCGGATGGCGATGGCCATGGGCCTCGCCCTGCTGACGGCACCCGAAAGCGGTGTCCTGGTCAGCACCGACGCGGATACCCGGCCGCCGTCCGAATGGCTCGCCAACATAGCCCGCGCCATTGCGCGTGGAGCCGATCTGGTCGGCGGCCGGATCGCCATCGAACCGGCCGAACCTTTGCCGCCGGGCGTGTTGGTCCTGCGCCGGGCCTGGGAGCGATACTGGCAGGCCGTGCGCGCCATCGAGGACGACCTCGACCCGGTGCCGTGGGATCCGGCGCCGCGCCACGGCGATCATACCGGCGCCTCGCTGGCAATCGGGGCGGAACTTTACATTCGCTGCGGCGGAGTGCCGCCGCTCGCTTCGGGCGAGGACCGCGCGCTGGTGACGGCCGCGCTGGCGAAAGGCGGACGGCTCGCCCATCCCGCCGATGTCTTCACTTTCGTCTCCCCCCGCCGCGAAGGCCGGGCAGATGCCGGCATGGCTCTGGCCATGCAGGATCTGTTCGACCTTGCCGCGCGCGGCGAGCCGCCCCGCGCGCCTGCATTCTCGCACTGGCGCGAGCGGGCGATGTGGCGGCAACGCCTGCGGGCCAGTCCGGAAGGCGCGGCCCTGATCGCGCAGACGGAACCGCAATTGCCGCCGATGCCGCATGACATGACCCTGGAGTTGGTTTCGTGACCTTTCGCCCGATCGGCTACTATGTCCATCACCACGGCGCCGGGCACCGTGCCCGCGCCGCCGCCATTGCCGCCGCTTCTGGACGGCCCGTCGTGCTGCTGGGCACGGGCATCGGTGACGCGGGCATCGATCTGCCGGACGACCGCCCGCCCTCCCTCCGCTTCGACGGATCGGATCAGGCGCCTTGCCGCCCCGCCGCGCTCCACTACGCACCGCTCGATCATGCCGGCATCCGCGGCCGCGTGGCGCGCATTGCCGGCTGGATCGCGCAGGAGCGCCCCTCGCTGATGGTCGTGGACGTCTCGGTCGAAGTGGCAATGCTGGCGCGGCTCGCCTCGGTCCCGACGATCTGCGTCCGCCTCAATGGCGAGCGCGGCGATACCGCCCATCTCGAGGCGTTCCGGGGAGCGACGGCTCTGCTGGCGCCCTTTTCTCGCTTGCTGGAAGCGCCCGGCACGCCCGATTGGGTGCGCGAGAAGACCAGCTATTTCCCCGGCATCACCGCCGCGCCTGCCCGCGATGCCCCGATGGCGCACCGCGTGCTGGCCGTCTTCGGACGTGGGGGAGTGCCCGGCGACGGGACGCGGATTGCCGCCGCGGCCCGCGCATGTCCCGCATGCGAATGGCGCGTGATCGGCCCGGCCCATGTCCCCGCGAATGTCCCACCGAACCTGACTTTCGCCGGATGGAGCGATATACCCGAGCGGGAGATCGCCCAGGCCGCGATCGTCGTGGGCGCGGGCGGAGATGGTCTGGTCGGCGCGGTGATGGCAGCCGGGCGACCCTTTATCTGCATTCCCGAAAGCCGCCCTTTCGGGGAGCAGCAGGCCACAGCCACGGGCCTCGCCGCAGTGCAGGCCGCGCTTGTCCTGCCCGCATGGCCCGTCGCAGAATGCTGGCCGAACCTCATCGAACAGGCCCTGCGCCTTCCGCCCGAAGCGCAAAGCGCCCTGCACGATATAGCCGGTGCGCGAAAGGCCGCATCCTGGCTGGCCGAACTGGCCGCTCCTTGCCTTGAGCACGCCGCGTAATGGCATCCACCCTAGCCGCCTCCGATCGGCAAGCACCGCCGGTGCGAGCGGCCGCCATAGCGCCGCGCCTTGCGGATCTTGGTGCCCGCTACGATGCGGCGCCGGTCTTTCCGGCGGACAGCATGCGCTGCCTCGCCTCGGCAGGACTACACCGCGATTTCGCTTCGATCGCCAGCGGCGGCACCGGTTTCGCCGACGCAGCGACCCGGCACCACGCACTGCTGAACGTCTTACGAATCGTTGGGCGCGCCGACCTCAGTCTGGGCCGTCTCTACGAAGGCCATGTGAATGCCCTCGCCTTGTTCGAATGGTATGGCTCTCCCGCGCAGGCGACCCGCCTGGAAAGCGAATTGGAGCAAGGGGCATTCTACGGCGTCTGGGCCACGGAACCGCCCCCCGGCGTGGCACTCGTCATCGATAGCCAAAGTGTGCACCGGCTGAGCGGCGCCAAGTCCTTCGCAAGCGGCGCTGGAGGGCTGGCCGCAGCCGTGATCACGGCGCAGCCGCCCGAAGGCTCACGGCAGATGGTGATCGTGCCCGCCAACGACCCGGACCGCGCCGACCTTTCGGGATGGCGCGTTCGCGGCATGCGGGCCACCAACAGCGGGCTTTACAATCTGACGGGCATCCCCATCGAGGAGATCGACCTGCTGGGCCTGCCCGGCGACTACGACCGCGACCCGCGCTTCACCACCGGAGCCTGGCGTTTCACCGCCGTGCAGCTTGGCGGTATCGAGGCATTGCTTACCGAGACCCGGCTCGCCATGTCCGAGGCCGCGCGACGCGACCCGCTGCAACGCGCAAGGTTCGCAGACGGCGTAGCCGCTGCCCGCACCGCTTATCTCTGGGTCCGCGAATGCGCGATGCGCGCGGCTCGGGACGACAGGGACGGCCCGGCCTTCGCCCGCATGACCCGCGGCGTGGTCGAGCGCGCCGCGCTCGACGTGATGGAACTGTCCGCTCGGATCGTCGGCACCCGCAGCGCCATGGACGGGGGCCGGATCGATAAGATCACCCGCGACCTCGCCCTCTACCTTCGCCAGGCCGGCCCGGATCACGCCCGCGACCAGGCGGCGCTGGCCTGGCTCGATCGCGATGCCTGGGGCGACGGTGACGGCTTATGGTGACGTTCTCGCTCGCCGACCGGCCCTGGCGCAACTTGCGCTGGCTCGTTCTCGCTCCGCACCCCGACGACGAAACCCTGGGGGCCGGCGCTTTGATCAGCCAGACCGCAGCCAGCGGCCATTTCGCAGCGCTCGTCTATCTCACCGACGGATCGGGATCGCATGCCGATAGCGCCGGTCTTGCGGCACTGCGGAAACGGGAAGCCGCTGCGGCTCTTTGTCTGCTGACAAGCAGCCGCGGTTCCCGGCCCATTCACCTCGGCTGGAAAGATGCCGCACCCGCGGCGCCCGAAAGCAGAACCTTCGCCCGCACGGCCTCGGTGCTCGGTGCCTTATGCCGCCGCCTGCGGGTCGATGCCATCGCCGTGACCGCCCGGCACGAACCCCACTGCGATCATGCCGCTGCCGCCAGCATCGCCTATGCCGTGCGTGCCACCGCAAAACGCAGGCTGATCGTGGCGGAGTACTGCGTTTGGGCCGAGGTTCCGCAGGGGCGCGATTACCGAAAGCTCGGCACGCGGTCGATGCTCGCCGGAAAACGCCGACAGGCCCTGCGCGCGCATCGCAGCCAACTCACAGCTTTTCGAGGTCCGGGCTTTCGCCTGCCCCCAGATCGCCGGCGAATGCCTGCCGCCGACACCCTGTTCCTGCGGAGATTCCCATGATCCGGCCATCCGCCAGCATTACTCCCGAGTATTTCGAAGAGATGTTCCGACAGACCGAAGACCCGTGGGACCTGGAAACAAGCACCTATGAGCGTGAGAAATATGCGCATACAATAGGCGTTCTTGGGAACCGGACTTACGAGAACGCTTTAGAGCTCGGCTGCGCCAAGGGCGTCCTCACGCAGATGCTGGCACCCCATTTCGACAAGCTGCTGGCCGTCGATGTCAGCCCGACTGCGCTGCGCGCGGCAAGGGCGCGCTGCGCGGCTATCGGCCATGTGTCCTTTGCCAGGATGGCGTTCCCCGGACTGGCACCAGCCCCCTCGTTCGATCTCGTGGTGCTATCCGAAGTCGCCTACTACTGGTCCGACCCCGACTTGCAGGAGGCGGCCCGGTGGCTGGGCTCGCATGTAACCCCGAACGGAGAAGTGCTGCTGGTTCACTGGACCGGCGCAACCGACTATCCTCAAAGCGGGGACGAGGCCGTTCTCAAACTACGGACCATGTTGGGCACGCGGGTCGAGGTTCTCGCGGCGGATCGCATGCCGCACTATCGGCTCGATCTATGGCGCCTGCTGCCATGACGATTAGCGTCCTGACCCTAGTCAAGGACCGGCCAGCGCATCTGGCGCAACTGGTCGAAGGGCTGCGCCGCAGCGCGGCCAGGCCGGACGAGCTGGTCGTCGTGGACATGGGGAGTGCCCGCCCGGTCGCCGTGGACGACGTGCCCTTTTCGGTGCGAATCCTGCGCCTTGCCCAGACAGGTCTTCCCCTGGCAGCCGCGCGCAATGCGGCGGCGCGAGAAGCAGGCGGAGAAGTGCTGCTCTTTCTCGACGTCGACTGTATTCCCATGCGGGGTCTGGTCGGGGCCATGGCGGAAGTGGTTGGAGCGCACGACGCGCTGGTATGCGCGCAAGTGCGCTATCTCGGGCCGGATGACGCACGGGAAGAGTGGCAGGAGGCCGATCTGCTGTCGCGTTCGTCGGGACATGCGGCGCGCAGTTTTCCCGCCAGCGGACTGCGTGCGGTGCATGACGCGGGATTATTCTGGTCGCTGGTGTTCGGCATACGGCGCGACACTTTCCATGACCTCGGCGGTTTCGACGAGGCTTTCACGGGCTATGGCGCGGAAGATACCGATTTCGGATTTCGCGCAAGAGAGACGGGCCTACCGCTGCTGTTCATGGGAGGACCCGGAGCTTTCCACCAGTTCCACGATACGTTCGAGCCGCCGTTCCAGCATTTCGCAGATATCGTGCGCAACGCGCGTATATTCCGGGAAAAGTGGGGGCAATGGCCGATGGAGGGCTGGCTCTCCGCCTTCCACCGCGCGGGATTGATCGCCTGGACCGAGGACCGGATCGTGGTCCACAGAGCGCCTACGGTCACCGAACTCGCGTCAGCCCGCGTGCTCGCGGCACTCTCCTAAAGAGAAGGGCTGGCCTAAAGAGCGGATGAGGTGAATAGCTCCCGCTCACGGCATCTAAGTACCAAGATGGGTTTGCTGTCATGCAACCCGAGCAAAGGAGCCACCCGCCATGGAGATTAGCACGATCGGCCTGGATTTGGCCAAGAACGTCTTTCAGGTTCACGGTATCAGCGCGACCGGTGAGGTCGTCATTCGCAAGGCGCTGCGGCGATCACAGATGCTGCCGTTCTTCGCGAAACTGCCAGCGTGCTTGGTAGGCGCTGAGGCCTGCGGAACGTCGCATCACTGGGCGCGCGAGCTCACCAAGCGGAGGCATGAGGCCGGCGGCGTACGTGAAGCCGTATGTGAAGCGCGGCAAGAACGATGCCGCCGATGCGGAAGCGATCTGCGAAGCGGTCACACGTCAGACGATGCGGTTCGTGCCGATCAAGTCGCACGAACAACAGGCGGCTCTGTCGCTGCACCGCGTGCGCAACCTTCTGATCAAACAGCGCACCCAGCTGGTCAACATAATGCGCAGCGTACTCGCCGAACTGGGGGTCGCCATCCCGGTCGGGATCAGCAAGGCGCTGCAGATCGCGCGCGAGGTCGTGGACGGGGAATCGAAGCTCGACTTGCCTGTTGAAGCAGAGAACGTCATCGCCATGCAGGCAGGGCAACTGCCTCCAGCTTCATGCCCAGTTGCGCAAGCTCGATCTGCGGCTCGCCGCTCTGCAGCGGAGTGACGACAGGGCCCGGCGCTTGGCGACGATCCCTGGTATCGGGCCGATCGGCGCCACCGCGCTTGCCGCGTCTGTGACCGACCCGAGCCAGTTCTCTTCTGGGCGCCAGTTCGCCGCCTGGCTGGGATTGACCCTGCGGCAGAGTTCGAGTGGCGGCAAGGAGCGCTTGGGGCGCACTGCTAAGATGGGTAATAAACATCGGTGGCAGCTCTTGGTTATCGGTGCAACCGCGCTGGTCCGATACGCCAAGCAAAAGCCTGACACGGTCGATCCTCGCTTTGTCGCGCTGCTCGCCAGAAAGCCAGTGCGCGTCGTCTCGGTCGCCATCGCTAACAAGACGGCGCGGATCGCATGGGCGCTCATGCCGCGTGGCGGCGTCTTCGAAAGCGGGCATGCGCCTGTGCTGGCGATGGCATAGATCATAGAGCTTGGCTGAGGAGATCAGCTTCACGAGGTTGTGAGAGCGAAGGATGTGATGGCGAAACCGGTCGGACCGGGAACAAGGACAACCTAAGGTCAGTCATAGGCGTAAGAGCCTGCAAAGCCGATAAGACCTTGTTCGCGGACAACATCAGGGCCAGCAGTCTGCACCGACTGCATCAACAGGCCGGACAGACGACTGCCCCCTACCCGACGCCAGATCATCACTTTATGCTTGCAACGCGGGAGCCATCCACAGAAGAGCGGACTGGCGGCCACGCCGCCAGCCCTTCTCCTCAAAAAGTTGGCATTCAACGTTTCATCGAATGCTTGATGTCGCGCATCTCATCGTGGCCCGCCTTGACCGAGGCGTAGCACGTCTCGATCAACTGACGCACTCCAGGCGAGAGTTCGCGGTCTTCTAGAGCATCTTCGAACTTCGCCTTGATATGATCCTCGCCCGCTTCGACTTCGTTGACAATCGCCTTGTCGTCATGACCGGTCATTGACGCCTTGAGATTGAGGAACATGCGGTGCGCTCCGGCAAGAACAGTGCCGTCGTCTTGCGCATTGCCGCCCAGACGGACAACTTCCTGCTGAAGTCGCGAGGCAACTTCTCGGCGTTCGGAAGCGCGGCTGGTGAACAATGATCCGAAGCGACCGGTTTCACTGTCCTTCGCCGCCTCGGTATAACCGTCCACACTGTCGATTGTGGTCGCAATCAAGGAGTTGAGCGTCGAGATATCGTGGGAAGTCTCAGGCATTTTCATTCCAATCAAATTGGTCGGAACGACTATCGTCCGGACTGTGGCAAAACGCCGACGCCGGTAAAAAGAAGCAGCCATCGACCAAAAATTAACCTGGGTCAGTGCGATTTCGTGTTCCCCATTGAAATTCCGGCTCGGGCTCTGGCTAGGCACGGAGAATCTCTTCAACCCTCTCCATCAAGCTAAGCGGCTTCCAGGGTTTGCGAATGAATTGTCCAGGCTGCAGCAAGGCTTCGATGCTCGGACAATGATCGCCGGATGTCAGCAGGAGCCGTACCAACGGCCAACGCCAGTGCACGAGTTCAGCCAATTCGAGCCCGTCCATTGTCCCACCCATGTCGATGTCCGAGAACATCAGGCCGATATCTTCTTTATTATTAAGAAGATTTAGCGCTTCAGCGGCACTTCCGGCCTCGACAACTTTGAACCCAGCCTCGGTAAAGATGTCTGCGGCCAGCATTCGCATCAGAGCGTCGTCTTCAACAACCAGCACCGTCATTCCGAAATAGTCACCATGCACGAGCGCTCTCCTGCCGGGGAGCCGCCCGGTAACTAATCAATGCCGCTCCTGCGAAGAAGTTCTCGGCAGCGGAGAATTTACCTGGCCGTGTTCATTAGTGGCATGGTGAAAGTGAAACGGGTTTCGCCGTCGTCCGAGCGCACCGCGAGCATGCCGCCATGCGCACGGGCAATCTCGGATGCGATATGCAATCCGAGACCTAATCCTTGTCCGCGACCGGTGCCGCGCTGAAAGGGCTGAAACAACCGTGCCATGGTGTCCTCCGCGATGGGTTTTCCGCTGTTGGCGACTTCAATTGTCAGGTTTCCATCCACCGTTCTTGCCTCCAGCCTGACCGGGGTGCCCGGGAGACCATGCGTCAAAGCATTTCCGAGCAAGTTCGAAACCAATTGTCCGATGCGGAGGCGGTCGCAGTCGACCGGTTCATCAAGAAAATAGAGGACATCGACCTGCCGTTCCGGTGCAATTGAGCGCAGTTCCTCGACCACTTGGCGTAGCACCGTCTCCAGGGGTTCGCGTGCATCGCGCGACAACGTAATGCCTCCGCCCAGGCGACCTCGGGCGAAATCCATGACATTGTCGATCAGCCCGAAAGCCCGCACGGCGCTGCCCTCCATCAAGCGCAGTACCATGCGCCCGCGTTCGCTCAGTTCTTCCTTATCGAGCATACGAATACCGCTGACGATTGAAGCCACCGGATTGCGCAGATCATGTCCGAGCACGGCGATAAACTGTTCGCGCAAATCCGAGTCTGCATGCGCTGCTTTAACTTCGGCCTGAGCTTCGTTGCGCTCGCGTAGCAAGTTGCGTTCGTAAGCGCGTCGTTCGGTAGCGACGAATACCGTCAACCGAATGAACCCGATCCGCCCATCCCCATCCCGGCGTTCGATCGCGTCGACCAGGCTGGGGAGGATGCGACCATCGGCGGCGACGATGTCCAGTGCGACTTGGCTGAAGCTGCCCTGCATACGCAATATCGGCGCGAATTGAGTCTCGTAGAAAGTCCTGCATGCGGTTGATAGAAGTTCGGAAAAGCGTTTTCCCACCAGATTGTCGGCAGCAATCCCGATCCAGCCGGCAAAGGTACCGTTCGCCCGGGTGATGCGACCGTTCCGATCCGTCGAAAGGTATCCGCAAGGCGCGGTCTCGAAAAGGTCCTCGAAATCAAGCTCTACGCCCGATCCTGGCGCTTCGAGAAGCGGGTTCTCAGACAAAGGCCCTGATCGCCTCGACCGTCGCGCGAGATTCCGGTTCGAAGCGCAGCGCGAAATAACCCCATCTGTCCTGGTCACAGCCGGACCCATGCGCGGACATCACCGTCCATTCTGGGCTGACGTCTCTCAGAACGTTAAGCTGGCGCAAAACCTTGGTTTCGCTACGGCCTTCCGGTAAGCTACCGGCTGCTTGCGGGAATGAAGAACTTGACGACATGGTATGGGTACCCAGTGTCCAATGCATGAGGTGTGCGGATCACTTTGCTCCGGACATCATCGAACCGGTTCTACCAGAACATTCCAACCTTTCCTAATTCGGAACGGCGTTCCTGATTCCATGGACAGCCTGCCAGCCGGACCGCCGTGGAATTCCGACTGCGAATATCCGCTATCAGAACAGAAGCCTCTTGGCGTGGGTAGACAGATCGAGTGAAGAACGCGCGCTCGCTAGACATCTCCTACCGCTGAAGAGGGCCATTTTGCCGCCTCAACCCTGAGCCGCTCATCATTCTTCAACCCACGTTGGATATCTCACCGTCCAGCAGGTGCAGACCGTTGGAGCGGCCAGAGAGTTCGAAAAAACCAACCCTTGCCCGGAGCGTCTACCGGGGAAAGCTGCTGTTGAAGCTGAATGACTAGCTCCCGGATCGAGCCGGCATTCGTCACCGCCAAGAAGAACTCCCAGTCGGCGTACTGAACCGCCCCCAGAATGCCGGAGGCCAGTTTTCTTAAAGTAGGCAGCTAGCGGGACGTCGTCCAGCATAGCGTAGTAACGTTGCTCGGCTTCGACCGGCGGAATGTTTCCAATCGGCTCCAGCAGGCGCCTGTTATTGAACATGGGGTAATCGCGGTGCGATTCGGCCCCGCCATCCTGCTTTGGTTGCGAGGTGATTGCTCCCCGATAAGATGGAAAAACGGGCTCTCGATTGGCACCGGGCCCAAACATCGGATGGAGAGCAACCATGGAGCAGTATATCGGCTTGGACGTTTCACTGAAAGACACTGCGATTTCAACCCGGCAGGGCGGGTCTCGGATTTGGCGGGGCAAATGCCCGTCAGATCCGGCGTTGCTGGCAGAGATTATTCGTAAGCGGGCTCCATTTGCAAAGCGCGTAGTCTTCGAGACCGGCCCCCTCTCGACATGGTTCTATCACGCGCTGACGTCAGCAGGTGTGCCGGCGATCTGCATCGAAGCACGCCACGCGCACAAGATTCCGAGCGAAACGCTGAACAAGACCGACGCCAATGACGCTGATGGCCTGGCGCAGTTGGCCGAGGCAGGCTTTTACAAGGCCGTTCGCGTGAAGAGCTTCGAGGCCATGCTGGACCGCACATTGATCGGCGTCCGCAAGCAGGTCGCCGGCATGTCAATCCAGCTCAGCAACTAAATCCGTGGGGTCATGAAGACATTCGGCCTTATCGTGCCCAAGAGCAAAGGGCGGGTCTTCGAAGGGCACGTCAAGGAATTGCTTACCGGGAATGACAGCCTGGCAAGGATCATACTGCCACTGCTCGATGCCTGGCGTGACATCCGCAAGCATGCGGCCAATCTTGACCACCAGTTGCTGGCAGCAGCCCGCAATAGCAGGGCAACGCGGCTATTGATGACGATCCCGGGGTATAGCCTGATGCCTTGGGGACTTTGCGCGTGGCGGTGAGCGACATGGCCGCCCAAAGCGAGCTTGACGCCGCTGGCAGGTCGGCCATCGTGAGCGGGTTCAACAAGGAGGGACGACATGTGCGATACCGGCCTGACGGATTCGGCCACAATTCTCGCCGGCACCTTTGCCCTCACGTCGCTCTGCCACCACCTTGTGGAGAACGGAGCACTGACTGCTGAACAGTTTGAGCTCATTCGCCATGATCACCTTCATCAGTTCGATGCACTGCTCGGCCGGATCCAGCTCTCGCCCGCTGCGGCACGACACCTCGACCAACGACGAGCGGATATCGCAAGGATGTGGG
>NZ_DAISLT010000055.1:0-33148 GCF_036820275.1 Novosphingobium sp. | reverse complement strand
GCTGGGCCGCGACCTCGCGAATGGGTTCGGGTCGAAGGACTACGCCCGCGAGGAATTGGTGGCGGAAATGGGTTCGGCCTTCCTTTGCGCCTCGCTCGGTATCGTGCCGACCGTGCGCCATGCCGACTACATCGGCGCATGGCTTGAAGTCCTGCGCGAGGATGCCCGTGCGATCTTCCGAGCCGCCTCCATGGCCAGCAAGGCGGCGGACTGGTTGCTGGCGCGCCATGCCGCAGCCGCCGCGCCGACAGAAGGCGGGCCGGTCGGTGAGGACCTTGCTGACGCTAGGGGCCTTGCCGGTCCCGCGGGCGAGGGGAGGGCGGTGTCATGAACCTGCTCTCCCCCGGCATCCGCTCGCTGCTCGCCGCGAACTTCGAGTATTGCGTGCGCAATCCGCGCTTCGATCCGTTTCCCTTGGTCCGGCTGTTCAATCCCACGGGCCGCGCGGTCTGGCTGGTCACCGAACTCTATCCTGACGGCGACACGCTTTACGGACTGGTGGACCTCGGTTTCGGCTGCCCGGAACTCGGTATCTTCTCGCTGTGCGAGATCGAGGCCATTGACTTGCCGCTCGGGCTGAAGATCGCGCGCGATCTCGCCTTCACCACCCGGCATCGCCTCTCGGTCTGGGCCGAGGCGGCGCGGCTTGCCGGATCGATCCCGGATGCCGCGCTCCTGCTGGACCGGCTCACCCGGGAGGACCCGGGCGCAATCCGAATTCTGCCCCGCTGACAGGGCCGAAGACGCGGGCAGGCGTTTTCCTGCCCATCCAAAGCCGGTCCATCCCCATCCCATCACGAATCCGGATGGACCGGCGCTCATTCAGGAGCACTGCCATGAAACTCGAATTCATTCCGCTCGGCAAGCTGTCGATCAGCAAATCCAATATGCGCTACGCCCGCAAGGCCCCGGACGTGTCGGACATCCTGCCCACCGTCCGCGCGCGCGGCATCCTCCAGCCCCTCCTCGTCCGCCCGAACTGTGAAGCGGGACATTACGAGATCGTCGCCGGTTGCCGCCGCTTCCATGCAGCGAAGATCGTTGCCGCCGAGCGGCAGGCCGGTCGCCCTCGGCCTGATACCGGGACGGAGATCGAGGGTAAGCCTGACGGCGTGTCCGGCGTCGCTGCCGAGGCTGGTGGCGCGAGCGGCGTCGCGGCGGGTGATGCAGCCGGGGCCGGTTCCGGGGCGGATGCGCTGTCCGATGGTGAACTGCTGCCTTGCGCGGTGCTGGACAATAGCGACGATGCCGCCGCCGTCGAGGCCTCGCTGATCGAGAACATCGCCCGGCTCGATCCCGACGAGGTATCGCGCTGGACCACCTTCACCCGCCTCGTCCGGGAGGGCCGCAGCGTCGCGGATATCGCGATGACTTTCGGCCTGCCCGAGCTTGCGGTCCGGCGCGTCCTCGCGCTCGGCAACCTGCTGCCGCGCATCCGCGAGATGTACCGCGCCGAGGAAATCGGCGCGGTGACCGTGCGCCATCTGACGATGGCTTCCAAAAGCCGCCAGCTGGCCTGGCTTGCCCTCGTGGCCGATCCTGGCAGCCATGCCCCGCGCGGCTATCCTCTGAAATCGTGGCTTCTGGGCGGGGAGACCATCCCGGTGCGCCATGCCCTGTTCGATGTTGAGGCGAGCGGTCTCGCGCTCGTCACCGACCTGTTCGGGGAAGATGCCTATTTCGCCGACCCGGGCGCGTTCTGGACCTTGCAGAACGCTGCCGTTGCCGTGAAGCGGGAGGCCTTTCTTGCGGGCGGCTGGACCGATGCCGTGGTGATGGGACCCGAGACCCACTTCCATGCGTGGGAATTCGAGAAGACACCCAAGCGCAAAGGCGGGCGAGTCTATCTCGATGTGCGAGGCAGCGGCGAACTCGTTGTTCACGAGGGCTATCTCTCCCGCCAGGACGCGGCGCGGCTGGCGCGCAGCAGCGGGGGCGATCGAAGCGGTGAGGAAGGTGCGGGCGGCAAGCCGGTGCGCGCCGAACTCACCGCGCTCACGGGGACTTATGTCGACCTTCACCGCCATGCCGCCGTGCGGGCGGAACTGCTCGGCAGACCCGGCCTCGCCCTGCGGCTCATGGTCGCTCATGCCATCGCCGGGTCGGCGCTGTGGCGGGTCTCGGCAGAGCCGCAGGCGGTCAAGAGCGATGCGGTGCGCGTCAGCCTCGATGAAAGTCGGGCGGAAGCGGTCTTCGACGCGCGGCGGCGCGAGGTCCTCGCCTTGCTCGGTCTCGATGCCGACGAGGCCACGGTGACCGGCTCGGGCGGCTATGGCGGCAGGCACCGCAGCATCTGCGCGCTGCTCGCGCGCCTGACGACGCTGGCGGATGGCGATGTTCTGGACTTGCTGACGCTCGTCATGGGCGAAACACTCGCCGCCGGGTCGCCGGAAGTGGAGGCTGTGGGAAGCCTGCTCGGCCTTTCCATGGCCGACTGGTGGGAGGCCGATGCCGCCTTCCTCGATACCCTGCGCGACCGCGAGGTGCTGCTGGCGATGGTCGCGGAAGTGGCGGGCGAGCAGGTCGCCGCCGCCAATGCGAGGGAGAAGGGCAAGGCTCTCAAGGTCATCATCCGCGCTCACCTTGCAGGCGAGGGCGGGCGCACGAAGTGCGAGGGCTGGGTGCCGCGCTGGATGGTCTTCCCGCCATCTTCATATACGGAGCGCGGCGGGGTAGGCACGGTCGCGGCCCATGCCCGCGCTTTCGCGAGACCGGCAAGCGAGGCTGACGATAGCAATATGCCGGATGGCGTTTCGCCCGAATCTGACGTGACGGACCCCGACTTCGATTCCGTCACGAGCTAGGGCGAGGACCGTCTCGCCGCCTGAAAAAATCACCCGGGGGCGGGATTTCCTGTCCTCGGACGATGCCCTTGGACGGGCTGAAAAATTAGCGGCGGGGCCGCGCTCTTGGAGGCGCGGCCTCGCCGCTAATATGAAATTTTCGTCGACTGGCTCTTCCAGAACGGGCGTACGTTGCCCTGTCCTTATTGGAGGGACATCCCATCACCCATGCCTGTAGTTTTCACTGCCCGAGCATACGGGACACATCGCGGACTAACTGGTGGCAATACATGGTTCAACCACTGCCAGTTCTAAATTTCCGGAATGTAAATGTCAGAAATATTCATATGTCCAGATATTTATTGCGCATTTCGAAAATTATCGACCTACTTCGTTAATACGACAATTGAACTTGCGCTTAGTTTCGGCTTGTACAGCATTCTAAAAAGTCTTTTCATTGCGTTAAATGCTTCAATGCTATACCATTTATTGTAGTGTCTCTCAAAGAAGACATGTAGTAGTTCTGCCGGCATAGGGAGAACTCTGAAGCTTGAGAAGCCAGCCTGCATACCACGCTCGATTATCAGACTCGGCGGCATATCGCGTTCATTTACCCCATACTGTTCCATCGCAGCGATCGAGTGAGGGTTAGTCGAGTGTCCTTCGCCAGGCTCGTGGGTGAGCAAGATTCCGCCTGGCTTTAGTGCCGCGTAGGCAGACCGGATTGCAGCACCTTCATCATCAGCATGGTGGAGAGAATCAAAGAAGACCGCGCAATCATAATCCGCGGTGCCTTCAATTGCTTCGTAATCATTGCATAAGAAATCGAGGTGCTCCGAGGTTAGACCATGACGATCTCGATTCTCGACCGCCAATTCGATCATGTCGGGGGCAATGTCTTGCCCAGTCACTTTGTAACCATGAAGCGCGTAAAACACGCTAGTCCAAGCGCCACCGCAACCGAGATCGAGCAATCTCGCCGGGGGAGCTGGTAAAAGTGTCATGATCGTACCGATCGAAGTCAGGTTGATCCCGCAAAACGGATCAGAAAACGGCTTTAGCATTGAATGCTGACGGCCAGCTTCGCCGGTAGCTGCGAGATAACCTATCTCGCTTTCTTTAGACATTTATTCCCCCTCTTGCCCCACAGTAAAATCATACCGTAACGAGGCATGTGGGCTCCTGTCTATCGCAAATTGCGCGGTTTCAGGCATTTAACTGTTGAGTTGGTCCAAAATTTGTTGATCGCCACGTAAAGGGCATCTCGTAAATATCCCGCTTAATATACTATATTGTGGGAATTAATTTTTAGTTTCAAAAAGTGCGGATTTTGCAGTTAATATAGATTAGAAAGGCGAGTTGTTGTGGCGCGATTTGTTCAACAGGTATTGGTGTTATAAAATTCTGCCCTTTGCTGTTACGTCTTCGCGAGTTCTCGCGTTCGAGGCCGCGCGAAGCGTGATCGTTTCGCCGGAAAAGTGAGGCGCGAGTTTGTTTTCGCGCTCCCCGGCGCGCGCGGGAAAAATTAGAAGAGCGGCTGTGATCTATCGCGCTAAAACGCACGTCGCAGCCAAAGTGATGCTGGAAGTATTGCTAAGGCGGATCCAGCCTGCTTCGACTTCGACTTCGACTTCGACTTCGACTTCGACTTCGACTTCGACTTCGACTTCGGCGGCGGTGCGAGCCCGGGCCGGTGGTCTGGCGGCGCATTATACGTTCGATTGGGATGGCAGGCGTCTTTCGCAGCGCGAAGAGTACCGGATTGTGCCAGTCCGGCACTTCGACGCGTGCATGCTTGATGCGAACGAGGCCCGGTTCGTGACCGAACTCAGATGGTGGCGGGCGCGCGATCTCGCCCGCAGCGCCGAGCGGCTGACGCCCCTCGCCATCGCGGACATCGTACAGGGCTATTTCGAGAACGGCGCTCCCGACCCGCTTCCGGAGGAAGAAGTCCTGGTAGACTGAGTTTGCCCCGCCATCGCGGCAAACCCCCGCGCCCGAGGGCGCTGTGGTGGGGCGGCCTGGCCGCTGGAACGATGATGCCAGGCTATCTTCGTCGTCCCGTCCTGCGGCGCGGCCGAGGTCGGCAGGGAGCCGCCCGGCGGCCTATCCGATGGAGCGTGTCTCACGCGCGATAGCGCTGCCGAAAGACTTCGCTGCGGCGGATCCGGCCTGCCTTGAACTTGGCGCCGAAACCGAGGCAGTTTGAATGCGATAGGCCGGGCCGTGGGCTGCGAATTTGGCGGCAGGGCGTCTCGATGCTCGGAAGCGGAAACGCAAACGGGTGCTTCTCGCCCGGCATCGAAGCTGTGGCCACCGCGGCTGACAAGATCCGCGCGGACATCGTGTCTCCTGGTGAAGACGGTTTCGCCCGGCGCCATTTCCGGCTGGAAGGGCAACGACCTGGAACGGCCGCGGCCCTGCCGAAACCATCGACCCAGCCCTTATTTCCCCGCCTGCCCGAAGGCAGGCTCCTCGCGGCCGCTTCGCTCCAAATAAGGCCTGTGTCTTCCGGTCCTTCGCTGGCGCTACGGCCTGACGGTTCGCAGGTCCGCTGCAGCCGTTCCCCAAGGTCTGCCCATCGCCCGGAAATGGCTCTGCGGCGAATGCTTCAATGAGACGAAAGATGCCCGCAATCGGATATGTCACCCGCGATGGCCGCAGCTTCAAGGGTCAGCTTCGCACCCTCTCGATCCGCGCCGAGATCGAGATCACGCCCAACACTGCCAAGTCCGCAGACACCCAGCCCGACTACCGCGTCACCTGCGGCGGCGCCGAAGTCGGGGCAGGCTGGATCCGCCGCAGCGAAGCCTCCGGCAACGACTACGTCTCGCTGAGCCTCGCTGCACCGGAATTCGGGCCGCGGCGGCTCTATGCCAACCTCGGCCGCGCCGCCGGAAGGGACGACGAAGACAGCTTCGCAATCATCTGGAATCCGGCGGACTGACCGGCTGCTCCCCGCGCCTTCGGGCGCGGGGTTATTCCTCGTTGGGGCGCCGTCGGGCGTTAAGTGTTGCCGCGTTTGGCGCTCCGGCTTTGCCGTGCGGCCTTACGGAATTTGTCATTCGAAATGTTAAGCCGCCTGGCGCTAATGCCCGCCGTGTCTGCGGTGCTATCTGCGGAAAACAGGGGGTAATATGGCTAGGAAATTCGCGCTGGTGCTCGCGGCAGCGCTGAGCTCGGCGAGCCCGGCGCACGCCGAAGACTGGCTCTATGTCGCAAGCACCGCGGACGATGCGACCTATCTCAACATGAGGGGTATTCGCCGCACCGCACCGGATCGCGGATGATCTTCTGGTTGGAGCGCGTATATGCCGCACCGCAGAGCGACGGTGCGACATATGCCATGGTCCAACAGCGCGCCGACTGCGACGGCTACACCATGGTCCTGCTGGCGCTTTCGCTTTACGATCCTGCCGGGCGGGTGGTCTTTTCTCATATCTTTGAAAACCATGAGCAGAAAGTGGAAGCCGTGGTTCCCGAGTCGGTCGGGATGGCGGTCGTGGACACCTTGTGCGGCACCAACTCGGATGCAATACCGGTCTCGGACCCCAAGCTGGATGCGCTTTCCCGGTTCTGAATCGGGGTGGGAAATGGTGCATTCGTTTGCGCTGAGACAATGCGAAGAGAACGGTTGTTCCCGGCCTGAACTCGTCTAGAATCAGGCGATTATGAAGACCGATCTCGACCATTTGCCGGAGCAGAAGCGCGCCGATCTGAAGCGCGCGGTCGAGATCATCTTTGCCGAATTCGAGGACGTTCTGGCGCTCGCGACCCAAGGGTGGAAGCGTCAGGGGCGGATCATGAAAGTGATCCTCTACGGTTCCTATGCGCGCGGAGACTGGGTGTCCGATCCGGTCGGCGGTTACTTCTCCGACTACGACATTCTCGTCGTCGTCAACGACGAGCGTCTTGCCGACGAGGCGGAATATTGGGGCAGGGCCAAGGACCACCTCAACCGCGAATACGATATCGCGAAAAGGCTATCCGCGCCGGTCGGTCTGGTCGTCCATTCGATGAAGGACGTGAACTTTCAGCTGTCGCGCGGACGGCCCTTCTTCGTCGATGTGGTGCGCGAGGGCATCGTGCTCTACGAACTTGCCGCGGAACAGTTCGAAGCGCCCAAGCCGCTCGATACCGGCGTCGCACATGTCGAGGCGGAGAACTATTACAAACAGTGGTTTGAGAGTGGATCCGAGTTTCTCGGTCTGGCTCAATACTCTATCTCACAGGGCTGGCATAACCGAGCGGCTTTCAACCTTCACCAGGCTGCCGAACATTTCTACCACATGGTCCTGCTCGTCCTGAAACTGTACTCGCCCAAATCGCACAACGTCAATTTCTTGCGCAATCGGGCTGAAGATGTTGCCCGTGATCTGATCGCCGTCTGGCCGCGCGATACCAAGTTCGCCCGTCGCTGTTACGAGTTGCTGCAACAGGCTTATGTGAAGGGCCGCTATTCACCGCATTACGTGATACGCGATGTCGAGCTCGAATGGCTTCTTGAGCGGGTTGAAATGCTTCAGGCAGAGGTCAAAGCGGTCGCCGAGCGCCGACTTGACCGCAAGTAAGGGTGATGCCTTCCGCTGTTGCGATACTACTCGCCAATACGGCGTTCGCTCTCCGTCAGTACGCGTCTCAGGTAGCGACCGTAATCCGACTTGCCGAGCCGGTCGATCGCACCCTCCATCTGTCTTGCATCGATGTAGCCTTGCCGAAAAGCGATCTCTTCCGGACTGGCAATCTTGAAGCCCTGACGCTTTTCCAGGACGCGCACGAACTCCGCAGCATCTAGAAGGCTGTCTGGGGTGCCTGTGTCGAGCCAGGCATAACCTCTCCCCATGATCTCCACGCACAACTCGCCGCGCTCAAGATAGACGCGGTTGACGTCGGTGATCTCCAGCTCGCCGCGCGTCGAAGGCTTGAGATTGGCAGCGATATCCACCACCTGATCATCGTAGAAATAGAGGCCGGTCACCGCCCAATTGGACCGCGGCCTCTCCGGTTTTTCTTCGATTGAAACGGCCTTCATAGTTTCGTCAAAAGCGACGACGCCATACCGCTCGGGATCTTTCACGTGATAGGCGAAGACGCTGGCCCCGCTCGTACGCGATGACGCGTTTCCCAGCAGTTCGGGTAGCCCATGACCGTGATAGATATTGTCGCCCAGGATCAGTGCCGAAGGCTGTCCGGCCACGAAGTCGGCGCCGATGACATAGGCCTGCGCCAATCCGTCGGGGCTCCGCTGTTCGGCATATTCGAAGGACATGCCCCACTGCGAACCATCGCCCAGCAGCGAGCGAAAGGCGGGCAAGTCGCGCGGGGTGGAGATGACCAGCACCTCACGGATACCCGCCAACATCAACACGCTCTGGGAATAGTAGATCATCGGCTTGTCGTAGACCGGCATGAGCTGCTTCGAGACAGGCAGCGTCATCGGATAGAGACGGGTACCATTGCCTCCCGCCAGAATGATGCCTTTCATCGTGGCCCCCCAGTCAGACGAAAATACCGTGCAGAGGCATGACCATGCCTTCCAGCGAGGTCCGCCAATCCGGCAGTGCAACGCCGTGCAAGCGCTCGATAAGAGCGCAATTCAGGCGCGAATTGGCGGGCCGGACAGCTTGCGTTGGATAATCCGCGGTGGCGATTGCCTTCACACGGGCAGAGGGACCACCTTGCGCGGCGGAAACCGCGAGAATGCCTCGGGCGAAGTCGGCCCAACTCGCCTCGCCGCTAGCGGTCATGTGGAATGTTCCTCGCAATGCCGGGTCGTCACGCGCGATGAGGTTTTTAGCTACTGAGAGGATACCATCTGAGATATCCATCGCGTTTGTGGGATTGCCAATCTGGTCTGCGATCACTGCAACCTCGTCCCGCTCATTCGCGATGCGCAGCATGGTTTTCATGAAGTTGCTGCCGAAGGGACTGTAAACCCAAGCCACGCGCAGGACTGCGCTGTTGGAACCGTGCTCGACGAGCACTGCCTGCTCCCCTGCAAGCTTGGATGCGCCGTAAACGCCGGCGGGCATCACAGGGTCAGTCTCGAGATATGGGCGATCCAGCTTGCCATCAAAGACATAATCGGTGGAGATATGGATCAACGGCACGTCAAGAACCTTTGCGGTGCGCGCCACTGCCCCCGGTCCCTCGCCATTTACGGCAAAGGCGAGCGTGCTTTCTTGTTCGGCACCATCGACAAAGGTGTAGGCAGCGGCAGAAACAATGATATCCGGCCCGGCCGCCATGAGAGCGCGGAAAACTGATGTGGGATCAACGAGGTCCAGTTCCGGCCTGCCGAGTGCGACAATCTCATGTCCAGCAGCTTTGCCTCGTTCCCGCAGTGCGGTTACAATTTGTCCCGACTTGCCGGTAACAGCGATCCTCATGCAGCCACCCGGGCTTTCGGGGGCAGGCCAAGCCTCTTACCGTCATAGCGCTCACGCAGCGAGCCCCACCACCAATCATTCTCGAGATACCAGCGCACCGTCTTCTCGATGCCGGTGTCGAAGGTTTCGGCGGCACGCCATCCCAGTTCGTCCTCCAGCTTGGTGGCGTCGATGGCATAGCGCGCATCGTGGCCGGGGCGGTCGGTGACGAATTCGATCAGGTTCTCGCGCGGGGTGTCGCCAGGCACCAGCTCGTCGAGCACGGAGCAGATGCGCCGCACCACGTCGATGTTCCGGCGCTCATTGCGACCGCCCACGTTATAGGTCTCGCCTGGACGGCCCTTCTCGGCAATGATGTCGAGCGCGCGGGCATGGTCGTCCACATAGAGCCAGTCACGCACGTTCTCGCCCTTGCCGTAGACCGGCAAGGGCTTGCCCGCGAGCGCGTTGAGAATGGTCAGCGGGATCAGTTTCTCGGGGAAGTGGTAAGGCCCGTAATTGTTCGAGCAGTTGGACACCACGATAGGCATCCCGTACGTCCGCTCCCACGCCTTGGCGAGGTGATCGGACGCAGCCTTGGACGCCGAATAGGGCGAACTTGGATCGTAGGGCGTCGTTTCTTCGAACAGCCCCTCGTCACGCAGCGAACCGTAGACTTCGTCGGTCGAGACATGGAGGAAACGGAAGGCCGCCTTCGCGTCGGCCTCGAGGGCGTTCCAGTAGCCACGCGCTGCTTCGAGCAAGGTGAACGTGCCTACCACGTTGGTCTGAATGAAGTCGGCCGCACCGGTTATCGATCTATCGACGTGGCTCTCAGCAGCCAGGTGCATGATGCGGTCAGGGCGGAAATCCGCGATTGCCACATCCATGGCGGCACGGTTGCAGATATTGGCCCTGAGGAAACGGTGCTTATCACACCTCTCCACCGGGCGAAGCGACGCTTCACAACCCGCATAAGTCAGAGCATCGATGGTGAGAACGTCGTAGCCCTTTTCGAGCACCAAGTGGCGCACCAGAGCCGAGCCGATGAAACCGGCCCCGCCGGTAACGATCACGCGCAGCCCGAAAGGCACGGGGGTTACTGGCTCCAGTTGAAATATTCCGGCAGATTGGCAAGGCGCGGCTGCATGCGGTCCTTGTGGGAAAGAGTCTCGGGATCGGCGATATCTGGCCAAGTCACCGCGATTGCAGGATCGTTCCAAGCCAGCCCCCTGTCGTGTTCGGCGCTATAGTAGCCGGTCACTTTGTAGCAGATGACCGTTTCCGGCTCGATTGTGCAGAACCCGTGGGCAAAACCCGGGGGTACCCAGAGCTGCATTCCGTTTTCGGGGGTCAGCATTTCGCCTAGCCATTGCCCGTAAGTCGGCGAGCCTCGGCGGATATCGACGGCAACATCGAACAGCGCACCGGCCGTGCAGCGCACCAGTTTGCCTTGGGCATGCGGCGCGATTTGAAAATGCAGGCCGCGCACTGTGCCCGCTTTAACGCTGCGGGATTCGTTGTCCTGCACGAAGACCCAGTCACCGCAGGCTCGTCTGAAGCGGTCTGCGTGAAAGGTCTCTGCGAAATATCCCCGCTCGTCACCAATGTGACGGGGAGCAACCAACATGACGTCAGAAATTGCCGGAGGTATGAATTCCATGACAGCGCCCTAGCCAGCCTGATCGGGTTTGCAGCAGCGGAAGACGAATCCATAAAACGCCTTCTTTGGAAATCCGTTCTTTTGAGTAGAGAATAAATCCATCCCTGCGAGGTCTTCATATCCCGGGGTCAAGATGATGCGTGAGCCTTGCACCGTCCCGCTCGTAATCCCGGAGGGCGAGGGCGAAGTTTGCCGATTTAGCTGCGCCCCGCCTGATGCTCATCGATAAGTTGAAAGAAGACTGAATTGAAACCGAGTTGGACCCGCCGAGGTTGCGCTCTATGCGTCTTTCTACCCAGTTTCGCCCTAGCGGTTTGTCGCTTCAGAAATTTTCGAGAGCTATGATCAGAAAGCCGAACCCGTAGTTCCGGAATAAGTGGGAAGGCCCATCGTCGGTACGATATGGATGACCAATCCCGATGCGGAACCAGTGTCTGACTTCAAGCTCGAGGCACTCAATCTGTTCTGACGCTTGCCGGACGGGTGCTTTCTGACTTCCGTCACGACCGAGCAAGAGAACGGTTGTTCCCGGCCCGAACTCGTCTAGAATCAGGCGATTATGAAGACCGATCTCGACCATTTACCGGAGCAGAAACGCGCCGATCTGAAGCGCGCGGTCGAGATCATCTTTGCCGAATTCGAGGACGTGCTGGCGCTCGCCACCCAGGGGTGGAAGCGCCAGGGCCGGATCATGAAAGTAATCCTCTACGGCTCCTATGCGCGGGGCGACTGGGTGTCCGACCCGGTCGGCGGCTACTTCTCCGACTACGACATTCTCGTCGTCGTCAACGACGAGCGTCTTGCCGACGAGGCGGAATATTGGGGCAGGGCCAAGGACCACCTCAACCGCGAATACGATATCGCGAAAAGGCTATCCGCGCCGGTCGGTCTGGTCGTCCATTCGATGAAGGACGTGAACTTTCAGCTGTCGCGCGGACGCCCCTTCTTCGTCGACGTGGTGCGCGAGGGCATCGTGCTCTACGAGCTTGCCGCGGAGCAGTTCGAAGCGCCCAAGCCGCTCGATACCGGCCTCGCGCATGTCGAGGCGGAGAACTACTTCAATAAGTGGTTTAATAGTTCTGCAGCATATCTGCGAGGCGCAAAGTTTTTTATCTCGGAGGGTTCGAGAAACGAAGCTGCATTCCTTCTTCATCAATCGACAGAGCATTTCTATCACACGATTTTACTCGTGATGAAGTTGTACTCGCCCAAATCGCATAACATAAAATTTTTGCGGGGACGCGCTGAGGACGTTGCTCGCGATCTCATTTCAGTTTGGCCGCGAAACACCAAGTTTGGACAGCGATGTTTTGAGCTCCTTTATCAAGCCTATGTGAAGGGAAGATACTCGGAGCATTATGTCATTCGCGACGTCGAACTGGAGTGGTTGCTTGAACGCGTTGAGTTGCTTCAGGCAGAGGTCAAAGCCGTTGCCGAGCGCCGCTTGAGCCGCACGTAACGCGCAGAGTCCACAAGCAGACTGCAGGCCGCGTCAACCCCTATTTTCCGGGCGACTGACCTTGGTCAGCCCGTAGTTTGCGAATTCCAGTCAGCCGTTCAGGCATCGAACCTCAAGGGGGGTCGGAAACGGCTATAGCCGTTTCCGACCCTGCCTGAGTGCCCCATTCTGCCTCAGATCGAGTGTCCTTCGCGGACGGCACGGTGCCGCCGCGCGCAACGAGGCAGGGACATCATGAAAAGATCGAACGAAATCGACAGGGCGCAGCGCGCGAAGAGCGGTTCGCCCTTCCTCAATACAGATCAGGCGGCCGCCTATCTCAAGATATCGAACCGCCTTCTCAGGCAGCTTCGCCGCAACGGAGGCGGTCCGATCTTTCGGTATCACTGCCGCTTCATCCAGTACCACATCGACGATCTCGATGCCTGGAGCGAGGCCAATTCCGGCCGGGCGTTTCGGCGATGAGTTTGCACCGGACTTCCGCGACCGAGGCGCCGTTGCGCGCCTTCGGCGAGGCGCTTCGTCAGGCAGGGCGGCGCCGTGATCGGAACCGGCGCGTTTTACTGGCAGCAGGCGCAGCCCTATGCGCGGTCGGCCTCACGCTGGCCTTTCCACCGGCGCCTCGCCTGATGTGGAATGCAAGTCCCAGTGCTCGGTTAGGCCTGTATCTAGTGGAGCCCGGTGGGCGCGTCACCGCCGGGGAAACGGTGATCGCAAGGCTTCCCGCCCCTTGGCGCGGCTTTGCCGCTGGCCGGCGCTATCTGCCCGAACGGGTTCCGCTCGTGAAGCGCATTGCCGCCGGTCCGGGCGATGAAGTCTGCGCACTTGGTCCCCGTCTATTCGTTAACGGGGAACCGGTCGTCCACCGGTTGAGGCGCGATGGCAAGGCGCGCCTGCTCCCGTGGTGGGAAGGATGCCGTCGACTTCGTGGCAGTGAGTATTTCCTGCTCATGGCCGGACACCCCAAATCGTTCGACGGCCGCTATTTCGGGGTGACCAGGGCGTCGGATATCGTCGGTCCCGCGAGGCTGATATGGGCGCTCTGAAGCCCATCATCGGCGCCGGGGCGGTCGTTGCCGCGCTGCTGGCTGCCGCTCCGCTCCAGGCGGACGAAGTGGACCGTTGGCGGCCACAAATATCCGAGGCCTCAGTTCGCTTCGGCGTACCTGCCCACTGGATCGAGCGGGTGATGCGCGCGGAAAGCCGGGGTAGAACCCGGCTTTCCGGCCGCCCGATTCGGAGTCCGAAAGGCGCGATCGGCCTCATGCAGCTTATGCCGGGCACATGGGCGGAAATACGCGATCGGCTGGCGCTCGGCAGCGATCCGGACGACCCGCGCGACAATATACTGGCGGGGACATTCTACTTGCACCAGCTCTATGATCGCTTCGGTTATCCGGGACTTTTCGCGGCCTACAACGCCGGGCCGGGGCGCTATGAAAAATACCTTGCCGGGCGACCGCTGCCCTCCGAAACGGTGGCATATCTTGCGGAAATAACCGGCGCCGGGAAGACCAAGGTGCCGCGGAAATCCACTCCGCTTTTTGCAGATGGGGCGGCGTCCGAGCAGCTGCGGGAAACGGGAGAGGCGGCAGTGCAGGAACCCCGGACCGGTTCTCTCTTTGCCATACGGCGAGATGTTCCCTGAGTGCATGAAGAGTGGGGCGCTGGTGAAGCGCGGAAGCGGAAAGCCAAAGGGGCTGTGCCGTGTGTGCAGCCCCGGTTTTTAAGGCTGCGGGAGAATTCGGGCAGGTCGGGGGCGGAGTGCAAGATAGAAGCAGTGCCTCCCGCCACAGCTTTTTTCCTGTCTGCACATCAGCTTAGCGGGAGGCTCGTGTTTTCCCGGATAGCGTGATCGGAGCATTGCGGTTCGGAGGCGTGGAAATGGCGAAGGACGACGAATTCGAGCCCAGGCTGGGGCGGCAGCGCGGTACGGGCGGGAGGACGCCTGATCGCTATGCCTCCCGTGTCGCCCATGCTGCCGGTTTGCTCGGGAAGGCGCGGAGATCGGGGAACCGGGGCTACGACGGCAGCAGGATCGGTCGCGGTGCGGCAACCGGGCGTCTGTTGTCGACTCGCGACAGGCTGGCTGGCCTTCGCTCGCGGCGCGTCGTGGTGAAGACCCGGCTCGCGGTACTGCGCGGCAAGGGGCTTGGAGCAGCCCGGGCTCACCTCCATTACATACAGCGAGATGGGGTTACCCGGGAAGGCAAGCCCGGAGAGCTTTACGGTCCCGCGAATGACCGCGTTGACGGGAAGTATTTTCTCGAGCGCAGCAAGGTAGATCGGCATCAGTTCCGCTTCATCGTCTCGGCAGAAGACGGCGATCGGTTCGAGGACCTCAAGCCGGTTATTCGGCGGCTGATGGAGCAGGTCGGCGATGACCTCGGTACGAAGCTCGACTGGGTTGCCGTCGATCACTTCAATACCGGCCATCCGCACACCCACGTCGTGCTGCGCGGCGTGGACGACCGGGCCCGCGATCTCGTGATTGCCCGGGAGTATATCGCCCACGGATTTCGGGAGCGAGCTGCCGAGATCGTTTCGCTTGAACTTGGCCCGCGTAGCGAACACGAAATCGAGACTCGGCTCCGTATGGAAATCGAGCAGGAGCGGCTCACCAGTCTCGATCGCCGGCTGATCGGGCGGATGAACGAGGAGCATGTTGTCGCGCCGAGTGCTGCGGACCCACTGTTCCATGCTCTAGAGACCGGGCGTCTTCAGGCATTGCGGCGCATGGGACTGGCGGAGGATCTGGGCGGCGGCCGCTGGCAGCTTGGCGAGGACATGGAGGAGACGCTCCGGACCATGGCCGAGCGCGGCGACATCATCCGCCAGATGCAGCGGGAGATATCCCGAGCAAGGCTCGATCGACCCGATCAGAGCATTTTCGTGCCGGAGAATGGACCACTCGTGGGACGTGTGGTGACCCGAGGCCTTGCCGACGAACATCGCGACCGTCATTTTCTGGTGATCGACGGCGTCGACGGTCGAGCACATTATGTGGATATCGGCGCTGCATCAGCTGTCGATCCGGTGCCCGGGAGGGCGACGGTCCGCATCGATCCTCGTGTGCCTGCGGTAAGGGCGATGGACCGGACGGTGCTGGAAGTGGCGCAAGCGAATGACGGGCGCTATTCCGCAGCTCTGCACCGGCGCCATGATCCGCGCGCCAGCGAAGCGTTCGCCGAGACACATGTCAGGCGCCTCGAGGCCATGCGGCGGGCACGCGTTGATATCGAGCGCGAGGCTGACGGCACCTGGCGCATTTCACCGGACCATTTGCAGCAGGTGAAGCGTTTCGAGCACGGACTTGTTGCCGATCGTCCCGTCGACGTCGAGGTTCTCTCGGCTCTACCTGTCGACAAGCTGACCGGCGTCGAAGGTGCCAGCTGGCTTGATCGCGAACTGGCATCGCCGTCCGGCCTCAACTTCCGGGATGGCGGATTTGGCGGCGAGGTGCGTGCCGCCGTAACCGCGCGTCGGCAATGGCTGGTCGAGCAGGGATTGGCCGACGGGGAAGGCGAGAGCTTCGCGTTGAAACAGAACGCATTGGCGTCACTTCAAAGGCGGGAGCTGCTGCGGATCGCGGCGGGACTTTCGGCTGAGCTGGGCAAGGAATTTGCAGAGGCGCGCCATGGAGATTTGATCGAGGGCAGCGTGGCGCGGCGGGTCGAGGGCATTTCCGGCTCCTACGCCCTGATCGAAAAAAGCCGTGAATTTACGCTCGTTCCCTGGAGGCCGGTGCTGGAGAAACAGATCGGTCAGGAGGCCGGCGGCATCATGCGCGAGAACGGCATAAGCTGGCAATTCGGGAGGGGACGGGCAGGGCCGGAAATCTCCTAGAGCCTGTTCGGTAAGGCAGAACGGAAAAAGGCAGATCGGGGATCGCGGCAGCAGCGCTCAGCCGCCTCAGTGTGGGTCCAGTTCCGGCATTCGTTCCAGAATGGCGCTGGTCACTCCGTTGGTCCATCCGAAGCCGTCTTGCAGGGGATATTCGCCGCCACCGCCGGGAAGTCGTTCCTCGACATCGTACTTTTCCAGCATCTTGCCGTTCTCGCGGTATGTCACGTCCACCGTCCGTATCCAGCGCTTCGCGATATCTTGCGCCAGTTCCTTCTGGCCGTATCGTTCGAGGCCGTCGATCGCGACCCACTGGAGAGGCGCCCAGCCGTTCGGCGCATCCCATTGCTGACCGGTCCGCAGCCCCGTCGTGCGCAGGCCGCCCGGTGCAACCAGCTGGCCGCGCGTCGTGCGGGCAACCGCTTTGCCCTGAGCGGAAGACGCCATGCCGACGAACAGCGGAAAGAGAGTTGCGCTCGAGACCACCGAGGTGGGCTTGCGGTCGGTCAGGGACCAATCGGCATAGCGGCTCTCTCTGCTGACCCAGAGGTGGCGGTCAACGGACGCCTTTCGCTGGTCTGCTCGCCGGGTGAATTCGATCCGGCAGGGTGTGTCGGCAGCTTGACGGCAGCCATCGGCGATACGGGTTTCCAGGCCCCAGAGCAGCGCATTGAGGTCGACCGGAACTATCGCGGTCGTCCGTATCGTCGATAGGTTTTGTGGATCGGCCAACCAGCGCGAACTGAAATCCCACCCGCTTTCCGCACCGGCACGCAAGTCGCGATAGACCGCCTCGGGGGCTCGCGCGGGAGCCTGCGCGGCTGTGTCGCGGTCTTCCGCGAAGGACTCGTCCCTCGGCGTATCGCGATCGTCCCAGTAGCGGTTCAGCAGGCTGCCGTCGGGCATCGGCACGACGCGTTCGCAAGGCTGTCTCGTCTTGCGCGCGCAGGCCTCGCCGGCCATCCAGTACGCATGTTCCCGGCGCAGCGCAGCCAGACGGCGGGCGCGGACCGCTGGATCCTTTTGTTCGGACAGGTCGACCATGAGGGCGAAAAAGGGTGGTTGCGAGCGGCTGACATAATAGGTTCGCGTGCCATTCGGAATGTGGCCGAAGCGCTCGACGAGGTCGGTGAAATTGCCGAGCATGCTCTCGACCAGATCGGCGCGCCCGTCCGCCTTCAGACCGAGCATGGTGAAATAGGAGTCCCAGTAATAGGATTCCCGAAAGCGTCCGCCGGGCACCACATAAGGGCGCGCGGCGCGGATCAGCGAAGAATTCCCCACCACAGGGGACTTGGCATCGTCGCGCGTCAATTGCGGCCATAGCCCCCTGACATGGTCACGCAGCGCAACCTTCGCGTTGTCGTTCACGCCGGGAACGGTGAAATGCTCCAGCACGAAACGTCGCAACTCGGATTTGGACTTCGGCGCCTGGGTAGCGAACAGTCGCATGATCTCCGCCGGCGCCGTCGTCGGCGACGCGTCGACGAAGGTCTTGCCGTCGCCGAAGATCCGCTGCTCCTGGACCGCGGTGAACAGGTCGCCAAATTGATCGGCGGGAGTGGGCGGGCTGCCGTTCGCACACAAGGCAAGGACCAGGGCCGCAGCGCAGAGACGGCGAACGGGCGAGGGTATCATGGCTGCTCCCTTCGGCATTGCTGGGTTGCATATCCCTGTCTTGATGATTGATATGTCACGCAATGGGCAACGCCTGGCATCCCTGGAAGGTGCCTGCCATGTCTATGAGTTCATCACCTGGGAGACGGAAAAATGGTCCCAACCAAAGCCGGCATTGCCCTCTGCATGCTCGTGGCGCCAATTCTGGCGCTAGCCGTTTCGCCTTCGGCATCGCACGCGACCGGGGGAGGTGAAAGTCCGACCACAGCCGATCAGACCCGCATTCTCGACAAGAGAAACGCGGAGCGGCTGCTCGACAACAAGGGGCTGACGCTCCAGTGGATAGACTGGGATCACCGCGGCACGGCGACCGTCACGCGGCGGGCTGGCTTATGGAGTCTGCATGGCCGTCAGGCGGACGTCAACGGTCCCGGGCTGCTCGCGCTCGACGGCACCATCACCGAAATCGGCCCGGACTATTTCACGTTTCAGGGCAAGATCACGATCAGTAACACGCCGGATCCGGGCCGTACCTGCTCGGCGGACAAGACCTGGCATTTTGCCGTCACGCAGAACCGGCGTTACTATCGGCTGCGCGAGTTCGAGTGGTGCGACAGCTTGACGGATTACGTCGATATCTACTTCTGAGCGATATGCAGCGGTGCACCTCGGTCCGGCATGGCCCGAATGCTTGACGTGATGATCGGGCCTTTTGACGATCTCTGTCAGCCTGTCGTTCGCATCCTCGGCACCGATCACCGCCCAATTCCAGCTGATGAATGCCGCGAGCGGCGCGCGTGCTGATTCGCACCACTCTTCGCGTTGAAACTGCAAGCCGAGCCTGAGTTGCCGCAAAAACGTACCTGGGTGCCTCAGACAGGGTCTGTCGGCAGATTTGGAATTCCGGGATTGTAAGCACTGCTCCTGCGGCCATCGCTGCGACGGGCGGAGGCTTTCATGACCCCAACCAAACTCCTGATCGGCCAGATGCTGGTGGTGTTGGCCATTGTCCTGGCAGGCGTGTGGTTCGCGACCCAGTGGGCCGCGGCTGAGCTAGCCTATCAGCCTGAACTCGGCCAGCCATGGTTCTACCTTGGAAGCTGGCGGGTCTACGAACCCTGGGCGCTGTTCATCTGGTGGTTCGAGTTCGATGCCTATGCTCCTATCGTCTTCGATGAAGCCGGGGGGCTGGCCGCCGCGAGCGGGCTGATGGGTTGCGGCGCCGCGATCTTCGGTTCGGTCTGGCGCGCACGGCAGCAACGCAATGTCACCACCTATGGCTCAGCTCGCTGGGCTGACCGGATGGATCTTCGTAAAGGCGGTCTCCTTGCCGGACAGGGTGTGTTCCTTGGCCGGGTCGGCGGAGATTATCTGCGGCATGACGGCCCGGAGCACGTCATGGCTTTTGCGCCGACGCGCTCCGGCAAGGGTGTCGGCCTCGTGGTGCCGACGCTGCTGGGTTGGCCGGGTTCGGCAGTCATCCATGACATCAAGGGAGAGAACTGGCATCTGACCGCCGGCTGGCGCTCGCTCTTTTCGCACTGCCTGCTGTTCAATCCGACAGACCCGCTCTCCGCCCGTTACAATCCGCTGCTTGAAGTGCGCCGCGGTGAGCACGAGGTGCGCGATGTCCAGAACATCGCCGACATCCTGGTCGATCCCGAAGGGGCGCTGGAGCGCCGCAATCACTGGGAAAAGACCAGTCACGCGCTGCTCGTGGGCGCGATCCTTCACGTGCTCTATGCCGAAGAGGACAAGACCCTGTCCGGTGTCGCGAAGTTCCTGTCGGATCCGGGGCGCGACTTCGAGAAGACCCTGAATGCGATGATGTCGGTCAACCACATCGGCACGCCTGAGCGGCCCATGGTCCACCCCGTGGTCGCCTCGGCCGCGCGGGAGGTCCTGAACAAGTCGGTCAACGAGCGCTCAGGCGTGCTGTCGACTGCCATGTCCTTTCTCGGGCTCTACCGTGACCCCACCGTCTCCGCCGTTACGGCAGTTTCGGACTGGCGCATTGCCGATCTGGTCGAGGGCAAGCATCCCGCCTCGCTTTACCTCGTCGTGCCGCCTTCGGACATCAGCCGGACCAAGCCGCTGATCCGCCTCATTCTCAACCAGATCGGCCGGCGGTTGACCGAGGAGTTGCACGACCACGGCGCAGGCGGAGACAGCGGTCCGGGGCGGCACAAGCTGCTCATGATGCTCGACGAGTTTCCGGCGCTCGGGCGGCTCGACTTCTTCGAGACCAGCCTTGCCTTTCTCGCAGGCTACGGGGTGCGCGCCTTTCTCATCGCCCAGAGTCTGAACCAGATCGAGAAGGCCTACGGCGAGCACAATTCAATCCTGGATAACTGCCATATCCGGGTGGCCTTCGCGACCAATGATGAGCGTACCGCCAAGCGGCTGTCCGATGCTCTGGGCACTGCGACCGAACAGCGCTCGATGCGCAATTACGCAGGCCACCGACTGGCGCCCTGGCTTTCTCACGTGATGGTCAGCCGCCAGGAGACGGCCCGGCCGTTGCTCACGCCCGGTGAAGTCATGCAGCTGCCTGCGAGTGACGAACTGGTGCTTGTCTCTGGCATGCCCCCGGTTCGCGCGGCCAAGCTTCGCTATTTCGAGGAGGCGGTGTTCGCCGAGCGCATGCTGCCGGCGCCGCAGCTTTCGAAGGGCGCCTATCACGACGCGCCTCCCCCGCGGCCCGATGACTGGCAGGACCGGGTCAGGGACAGCGACTTGCGCCTGGCATCTATGATCGTCGGACCGGCACCGGAGCTGCCGCGCACGCCCGGCAAGGGAGAGAAGCAGCAGCCCGACGACACCGGCGATGCCCGAGCGCACGCCCAGCAACTCGAACTGGACATTCCCCTCACCGGGCCGGCGGCGCAGGTCCGTATCGATGAGCTCGGGTTCGAAGCGGAAGCTGACGATCCGGCTGTGGACAGGCGCGCCATGGAACTCTCGCAGCAAAGGCTCGCGCGCGTGGCCTACGCGATGGGTTCGCCCGAGCATCCCGACCAGATCCAGTTGGAGGTTTGACCATGGCGCCGAAGATCCGTCACCAGTTCCTTCTGCCGAAGGCCACGAGCGACAGGCTGGCCGAGCTTGCGCGCAAGGGCGGCGTGACCAAGTCCGATATCCTGGCGCAGGCGCTGGCCTATTGGCTGGACCGCAAAGGGGTATCCGAACTCGACGAACGTTTCGGGCGCCGGCTCGACCGTCTCGCAAACAGCCTCGACCGGCTGGTTCGCGACAGCCACATCGAACTGGAAACGCTGGCCCTGTTCATCCGCTACGAGCTTGCGATCCATCCCCCGCTTGCGGAAGGCGATCAGGCAGGCCGGGCGGCGGGAGCGCTGCGGTTTGACGCGTTTCTCAATCAGGTTGCGCGGCAGGTCGCCAAGGGCAAGCGCACGCTCGAAGGCGGAGAGGGACATTGACCGGCGCGGAAACCAACCTGCGCAAGCGCGCCATGCTGCGCACCGCCATGGGACCCGCGATCGAAGCGGCGCTGGGCGACTCCCGCGTCATCGAGATCATGGTCAATCCGGACGGCGTGTTGCGCATCGATCTGCTGGGCGAAGGCAGGGTGGACACGCAGGTGCGCATCGCGCCGGACCAGGTCGAGCGAATCATCCGCCTTGTTGCCAGCCATGTCCGCAGCGAAGTGCATGGCGACCGGCCGATCGTTTCGGCGGAGCTTCCCGCGCATGGCGAAGGGGCAGGCGAGCGGTTCGAGGGCATCCTGCCTCCCGTGGCAACAGCCCCCTGCTTCGCAATCCGAAAGCCGGCGGCCCGGATTCATTCGCTCGGCGATTACGTGGCCGACGGCATCATGAGCTGGGATGTCGCGGAACTCCTCCGGCAGGCCGTGCTCCACCGCGCCAATATCCTTGTCGCCGGGGGCACATCGTCGGGCAAGACCACCTTGGCCAATGCCCTGCTCAACGAAATGGCCGAGATAGATGAGCGTGTCGTCATTATCGAGGATACCCGGGAACTCCAGTGCCCGGCGGCCGATACGGTCGCCCTGCGCACCAGGGCGGGATACGTTACGATAGGTGACCTGGTCCGATCGACGCTGAGGCTGCGGCCTGACCGCATCATCGTCGGCGAAGTGCGCGGACCCGAGGCGCTCGACATGCTGAAGGCCTGGAACACCGGGCATCCGGGCGGGATCGCAACGGTCCATGCAAACGGTGCGGCAGCGGCGCTCCATCGCCTCGAAAGTCTGGTGCAGGAAGCAGTGGTCACGGTGCCTCGCCGGCTCATCGCCGAGGCCATCGATCTCGTCGTGTTCATCTCCGGCCGCGGTCTCGCGCGCCGGGTGGCGGCGGTTGCGCGGCTTGACGGGCTGGACGGCGCAAGCGGCGAATACCGGCTCACGGATCTGCTGTCCCCCTCAACCCCAGAAGGAGAATGACGCCATGAAGTCACTGCCTTTCCGCCTGGTCCGCTCGCCTGCGACATCGATTTCGCTGCTGGGAGCTACCGCAGCTCTATTCCTTGCATCGCGTGCTTCGGCGTCCGGTTCAGGCATGCCGTGGGAGCAACCGCTCGAACAGGTGCTTGAATCTGTGCAGGGACCGGTCGCCAAGATCGTCGCCGTCATCATTATCATTGCAACCGGACTTACCCTGGCGTTCGGCGAAACGGCCGGTGGATTCCGGCGGCTCATCCAGATCGTGTTCGGCCTCTCGATCGCGTTTGCCGCTTCGAGCTTCTTCCTCTCCTTCTTCAGCTTCGGCGGCGGAGCACTGGTCGCATGAGCGGGACCGGCCAGCACATCGACGGTTTCGAGGTCCCGATCCACGCGAGCCTCAGCACCGCGATCCTGCTCGGCGGCGCGCCGCGCGGCATTGCCATCGTCAATGGTACGCTTGCGGTGGCGGTGGGGCTCGGACTCCAGCAGTGGCTGGCCGGTCTCGTCATCTGGGCGGCGGGGCACAGCCTCGCCGTGCTCGCCGCGCGGCGCGATCCCGATTTCGCGCCGGTCCTTCTCCGCCACCTCCGCCAGAAGGGATACTACGGATGCTGAATCTTGCCGAGTATCGCAGGAAACCCGCGTGCCTTGCCGACCACCTTCCCTGGGCGGCGCTCGTCGCCCCCGACGTGATGTTGAACAAGGACGGTTCTTTCCTCCGGGTGCTTTCCTTCCGGGGGCCGGATCTCGAATCCTCGACGTCCGGCGGCCTTATCTCGATCGCAGCGCGGGCCAATAATGTACTGCGGCGGTTCGGCTCGGGCTGGGCGCTGTTCTTCGAAGCGGAGCGCCGCGAGGCAACGGCCTATCCGGACGATGCCTTTCCCGATCCTGCCAGCTGGCTCGTCGAGCGCGAGCGGCGCGAAGCCTTCCTGGCCGAAGGAACGCATTTCGAAAGTGCCTTCTACCTGACCCTCACCTGGTTGCCGCCGGGCGACAGCCAGGACGCTGCGGGACGCCGTCTCGTCGAGCGCGCGGACGATGCGAAAGGGCGAGACTGGCGGGAAGCGCTGGACGGCTTTGTGACCGAGACCGACCGCGCGCTCGATCTCATGAGCGGTTTCATGCCTGAAGTCCGCGGCCTCACCAGCGGCGAGCTGCTGACTTATCTGCATGCGACCATCTCCGATTCCCGCCATCCGGTCCGGGTGCCCGACACGCCGATGTACCTCGACGGTCTCATCGTCGACACGCCGCTGACCGGGGGACTCGAGCCGCAACTCGGGGACCGGCACCTGCGCACGATCTCGGTTCTGGGTTTCCCGAACATGAGCCATCCCGGAATGCTCGATGCGCTCAACAGCCAGGATTTTCCTTATCGCTGGGTCACCCGGTTCATTGCCATGGACAAGGCCGAAGCGGTGAAGGAGCTTACCTCGCTGCGGCGCCAGTGGTTCAACAAGCGCAAGTCCCTGACGGCCATGCTGCGCGAAGTGCTCTACAACAGTCCTTCCCATCTTCTCGACAGCGATGCCGACAACAAGGTCGCCGATGCCGACCTCGCGCTTCAGGCCCTGGGGGGCGATCATGTATCGTTCGGCTACCTCACCACGACGATCACGGTCAGCGATCCAAGCCGGGACGTGGTCGAAGGCCGCATGCGGCAGGTGGAGCGCATTCTCGGCGGCCTCGGCTTCACGACGATCCGCGAACGGGTGAACGCCGTCGAGGCCTGGCTCTCCTCGCTGCCCGGACATGTCTATGCGAATGTGCGCCAGCCGCTGGTGCATACGCTCAACCTGGCCCACCTCATGCCGCTTTCCGCGATATGGGCAGGCCCTGCGTCCAACGATCACCTTGGCGGTGCGCCGCTGCTGCATGCCAGAACATCCGGATCGACGCCGTTCCGCCTTTCGACCCATGTCGGTGACGTCGGTCATATGTTCGTGGCCGGTCCGACCGGCGCGGGCAAATCCGTGCTCCTGGCTCTGATGATCCTTCAGTTCCGGCGCTATGCGAACGCGCAGATTTTCGTGTTCGACAAAGGCCTTTCTGCGCGGGCGGCGGTGCTCGGCTGCGGCGGCGTCCATCATGCGCTCGGCCTCGGCACGGACGCCGCATACGCACTCGCGTTTCAGCCGCTCCGCGGAATCGACGATCCGGCGGAGCGGGCCTGGGCCGCAGAGTGGATCGCCGCGCTGCTGGCGCAGGAAAACATGACCGTCACCCCGGAGGTGAAGGACCAGGTCTGGTCGGCGCTGACGAGCCTTTCGACGGCGCCCACCGCCGAGCGGACCATCACCGGGCTCACGTTGCTGCTGCAATCCAATGCCCTGCGTACCGCGCTGTCACCTTACACGGTGGAAGGGCCTTATGGGCGGATGCTGGACGCGGCCGAGGACAAGCTGCGCTTTGCGGATATCCAGTGCTTCGAAACCGAGGCGCTGATGGGGCACACGGGCGTTGTCGCGCCGGTCCTCACCTATCTTTTCCACCGCCTCGAAAAGAGCTTTGACGGCAGGCCGACGCTGCTGGTGCTCGATGAGGCCTGGATATTCCTCGACCATCCGCTGTTTGCGGCCCGCATCCGTGAGTGGCTCAAGGTTCTGCGCAAGCGCAATGTCTCGGTCCTTTTCGCGACGCAGAGCCTGGCCGATATCGCGGGCTCGCCGATCGCGCCCGCAATTCTCGAAAGCTGCCCGCAGCGCATACTTCTTCCCAACGACCGCGCAGAAGAACCGCAGACCCGCGAGATCTACGAGCGCTTCGGCCTCAATGCGCGGCAGATCGAGCTTATCAGCCGCGCCGCGCCGAAGCGGGACTATTACCTGCAATCGGCTCGGGGAAACCGGCTCTTCGAGCTTGGCCTCGGCCCGCTGGCGCTCACCTTGTGCGGCGCGTCCGATCCTGCAGTCCAGGCCCGGATCGATGCGCTGCTCGCCGAGAGCGGCTCCAGCGCCTTTCTCTCCCGTTTTCTTGCCGGGACCGGAGCGGCGTGGGCGGCGGACCTGATCGGCCTGTTTCCCGGGCCGCAGGATTAGAGCCGGAAGGGCAGATTCCCTTCTCATTTGACGACGAAATTCCAGATCCAGGAGAACCGCTATGTTGAAGGTGTTCGTTTTCCGTCGCCACTGCCGTGCAATTACACAGGCTTTCCTCGCGGTCTCAGCGATCGGCGCGGGTATCGGAGTGCATCCGGCACCCGCGCATGCGCTGGTCGTCTACGATCCCACCAACCATGCGCAGAACGTGCTGACGGCAGCCCGCGCGCTGCAGCAGGTCAACAATCAGATCCAGTCACTCCAGAACCAGGCCCAGAGTCTCGTCAACCAGGCGCGGAACCTCTCGAGCGTACGCTTTCCGGAGCTCCAGGCGCTCACCGATACCCTGCGCAAGATCGATGCGCTGATGGGGCAGGCGCAGGGGATCGAGTTCAAGGTGGCATCCGCGGACCAGCAGTTCGCGCAGCTCTATCCCGAGGCCTATCGCCAATCGCTGAGGCTCGACGACAGGGTCGCCGCGTCACGCGCACGGATGGATGCGCAGGTCGCGGCCTACCGCAGGACCGTCACGCTCCAGGCGCAGATCGCCGAAAACGTCGCCGCCGATGCCGCGACGCTCAATTCGCTCGTCGAGCGCAGCCAGGGGGCGGAAGGCGCCCTGCAGGTCCAGCAGGCGGCCAACCAGCTGCTCGCCCTTACGGCCAAGCAGCAATTCCAGATCCAGCAGATGATGGCCGCGCAGTACCGCGCCGATGCGGTGCGCGAGAGCAACCGGGCGCAGGAAGCGGCCGAGGCCCAGGCGGCGACGACGAAGTTCCTCGGGTCCGGCAGCGCCTACACGCCGAACTAGCGGCTTCGAGCCGGTCGGCTCGATCCAGCCAGCGGCGGCGGACCGCCTCTCCCGCCGCCGCGTCGCGGGGCGCGTGCCTATCGTCCTCCGGCAGCGCGCCCCGCGACACCCCTCTTCATTGCGGCAGGAAGGCCAGCAAGCATGGGTAATCTCAACATCATCGACGCCTTTCTGGCGACGTTCATCCGCTACATAGACAGCGGGTTCGGGCTGCTCGGGGGCGATATACGCTTCCTGACCGGCACGTTGATCGCGATCGATGTGACCCTGGCCGCGCTGTTCTGGACTTTGGCCGGAGAGGATAATGTTCTCGCCAGGTTCGTGCGCAAAATCCTGTTCGTGGGAGCCTTTGCCTTCATTATCGGCAACTTCTCCGATCTTGCCGACATCCTCTTCCGCTCCTTTTCCCAGGCGGGATTGACGGCAGGCGGCGGAGCGCTTGGACAGGACGATCTGATGAAGCCCGGCAGGCTTGCCGGTATCGGCTTTTCGGCGTCTTGGCCGCTGCTCCTGCAAGCTTCCAAGATGCTGGGCTTCACCAGCTTCTTCAACAATTTCCTGACAATCGCGATCCTGCTTCTCGCCTGGCTGATCGTGATCCTCGCGTTCTTCGTCCTCGCTGTGCAGATGTTTGTCTGTATCCTCGAGTTCAAGCTGGTGAGCCTCGCGGGCTTCATCCTGGTGCCTTTCGCGCTGTGGAACCGGACCAGTTTTCTGGCGGAGCGCGTACTCGGCCACGTCGTCGGTTCTGGCATCAAGGTCATGGTGCTGGCGGTGATCGTCGGCATCGGCTCCACGTTTTTCGACGATCTGACACAGGCGCTGAAGGGGCAGGAGCCGGATATCGGCCAAGCCATGAGTCTCGTGCTCGCGAGCCTGTCCCTCCTCGGTCTCGGCATTTTTGCGCCTTCGGTGGCCAGCGGCCTCGCTTCCGGGGCGCCGCAGCTCGGCGCAGGCGCCGTGGCCGGTACCGCCATGGCGGCAGGCGGCACGGTGATGATGGTCGGCGGAGGCGCCATCGCCGGTGTGCGGATGGGGGGCGCAGCACTCAGCGGCATTCGGGCCGGAACCTCCATGGGAGGAGCAGCTTCATCCGGCGTTTCCAGTACCGCGACAAATGCCGGCTCGCAGGGCGGACCTGGTTCGGGACACGGGGCGACTTCGCCGGCCGGTTCCGCAGCGCCTCGTGCTAGTGCGCCAGGCCAGGCGGCGGCCCCCGAGTCCGCTTCCCACGCCGATGCCGCCCCGCCGAACACACCGGACACGAACTCTTCGTCGCCGGCTTCCGGCGGCGGAGAGACGGAGCCTGCGTGGGCGAAGTCGCTGCGCAGCGAAGAGAAGGCACGCCACCGCAGGCAGCTTGCCGTTCACGCCGTCCAGCAGGGCGATCGCGGCGGCGGGTCGACCACTCCCGACATCAGCGAAAGGAACGACTGACCATGCGCTTCAAACGCAGCGTCCCGCTCTATGGACGCACCCCCGAACCGGAGACCCCGTTTCAGCGTGCCGGGCAGCTATGGGACGAGCGGATCGGATCTGCGCGGGTCCAGGCCCGGGCATGGCGGATCATGGCGTTCGGATCCCTTGGCCTGACATGCGCGGTCACGACGGGGTTCGTCTGGCTCTCCGCGCAGAGCCGCGTCGTGCCCTACGTGGTCGAAGTCGACCGCCTCGGTGCGGCGCGGGCAGTCAGCGAAGCGGACCGTACTTACAAGCCGACCGACCCGCAGATTGCCTGGGCCCTTTCAAAGTACATTGCCCATGTTCGCGGCGTCGCGCTCGATCCCGTCGTCATGCGCGCAGACTGGCTCGAGGCTTACGATTTCTCGACGGAACGCGGGGGGCGTGCGCTCAGTGAGTATGCACGGGCTTCCGGGGCGCTGACCCGGATCGGCGAGCGCACCGTGTCCGTGCAGGTCACCAGTGTCGTAAGGGCGTCTGAAGCCAGCTTTCAGGTGAAGTGGACCGAACGCGCGTTCGAACGCGGCAACGCCACCGGGACAAGCCGATGGACGGCGATCCTGACGCTTGTCGAGCGGCCGCCGCGCGATGCCGAAACCCTGCGGCGCAACCCGCTCGGGATTTACGTCGATGCGATCGACTGGAGCCAGGAACTGGAGCCCGCGGGGCAGGGCGCTTCCGTCGGCCCTGAGCCGGGCTCGGCCAAACCGCCGACACCTGAGATCGGTGAAGGTGCTTCTTCCCACGAAACCGAGGAGGTATTGCCATGAGGTCACGCATCACCGCCGCTGCGGCTCTCGCCGCAGCGATGCACCCTGTCTGCGCCTTAGCCGTGAGCCTGCCGAGGCCGGTAGCCACGGAGCGGCGCGGCTGGGTGGAGCCTGCTACCGGTTCATACATCAATGCGAGGCAGGTGTTCCTGTGGTCGGACGGCGCGGTCTACCGGGTCTACACCCAGCCGGGCATGATCACCGACATTGCGCTACAGGCCGGTGAAGCGCTGGTTTCCGTCGCGGCAGGCGATACGGCGCGCTGGGTCATCGGCGACACGACCAGCGGTAGCGGGGAGGACCGGCGCACCCATGTCCTGGTCAAACCGTTCAGTGCAGGTCTTGCCACCAACATCGTCATTACCACCGACAAGCGGGTCTATCATGTCAGCGTGTCCAGCGCGGCAAGCGGCGGAATGGCGGCGCTCTCCTGGAATTATCCGCTCGACGAGATGATTGCTCTCAAAAGGTCGGAGGCCGCGGCGAAAGCAGCCGAGCCGGTTGCGGCGGGGCTCGGTATCGAACGACTCTATTTCGGTTACCGGATCACCGGCGATCAGCCGTCCTGGCGGCCTGTACGGGCGTTCGATGACGGTAGGCAGACCTTCATCGAGTTTCCGACATCAATCGGGGTCGACGAGGCGCCGCCGCTGTTCCTGATCGGGGAAGGGGGAGCCACAGAGCTCGTGAATTACCGCATGCGGGACCGCTTCTATGTTGTCGATCGCATTTTCAGTGTTGCCGAACTGCGGCTTGGGACCAGAAAGCAGCAGGTGGTTCGCATCACACGCGGTCCGGCGAAAAGGGGGCGCCCATGAGCGGGCCGGAAATCCCCGCACCGAAGGCAGCGGGGCGGCAGTCGTCCGATCGTCAGGGCGCCGGTCGCACCGTTCAGGACCTGACCGGTGAAGGACCGGAGAGGCGCGGCGCTAACGCATCCCGTGGAAGCTCCGCGGATACAGCTCCGCCCCGAGGCGCCAAGGTCGATCCGGAAACTCTCATAATCCGGGGCCGAGTGCCCAGAGCGATCCGGTTTCGCAAGGACATCGTCATTGCAGGATCTACGGCCGCTGCGCTGGTGGTCGGCGGCATTGCCTGGGTTGCGTTAGGTGGAACCTTCAGGCGCGGCGGCCTCGAGACGACCGACCTGTCTCAGCCGAACCGGAAGCCGAATGAGACCATAGCAGCGCTTCCGACGAGCTATGGAAAGGTGTCGAAGCTCGGGCCGCCGCTGCCCGGCGATCTGGGGCGGCCGATCCTGCGAGCCCAGGAGAGGGGCAACCTGTCGCCCACGATCTTGCCGAGCGAGGGGGCGCCCATTCGGGATGTCGATCGAGAACGTCGTGAGGACGAGATTCGAACTGCCTTTCAGTCGGCGCTCATGGTCCAGAGCGGAAAAACCCCTGTCGGGATAACGGCCCCGCCAGCGAATAATACCGAAGCGGCCCTTTCGGGGACATCGGACAGCGAGAGCGCGGAAGGCAGCGAGCAGGACAGAAAAACGCAGTTTGCCGAGCGTCTCGATACGCGGGGGAATATCAACCCGCACGTTCTCTCGCCGGCGCCCTCGGCGAACATGCTCATGGCCGGTAGCGTCATCGCTGGCAGCTTGATCACAGGGATAAATTCCGATGTCCCGGGAATGGTCGTGGCGCAGGTGACGCAGCAGGTGTTCGACAGCGCCACAGGTGAAGTCCTGCTTATTCCGCAAGGTGCGCGGCTGATCGGAAACTATGACAGTGTGGTTGCCTATGGGCAAAGCCGAGCCTTGGTCGTGTGGCAGCGTCTCGTCATGCCGGACGGGCAATCGCTTCGGCTGGATAACATGCCCGCAACCGGGCCGTCCGGGCAGGCCGGACTGGTGGACAAGGTCGATTATCATTCAGGCCAACTGCTGAAAGGTGTCGCGATCGCGACCCTGTTAGGGGTGGGTACGGAACTCTCGATCAGCGGCGAAAGTGATCTCGTTCAGGCGATCCGGGAGTCGGCGCAAACCAGCACGTCCCGGGCAGGGGATCAGATCACGCAGCGAAACCTCGACATCCGGCCGACGATCACGATTCGTCCGGGCGCACCTGTACGTCTCATTGTCCGGCAGGATCTGTTGCTCGCACCCTGGAAGGAATGGGAGGCGCGGCCATGAATACGATCAAACTTCCGCAGTTGCCGGACAGGACGCCGATGAAGCTTTCGGTTTCCGTCACGCCGGATCTTCATCAGGACCTTCAGGAGTACGCTCTGGCTTACGCGGCCTCCTACGGGCGTGAAGTTGCTGTTGCCGATCTGGTTCCTGCGATCTTGTCGGCGTTTCTGGAGAGTGATCGCGGTTTCAAGCAGCGAAGGAAAGGAACGGATGGCGCGTAGCTGGGCCTCATAAACCTATCGTCGGTCTCTTTTTATAGAACCTGGAAAGGACATCGAACATGAACATCATTCCGCGAGATCGCTTCATGCGCATCAAGGAGGTGGTTGCCCGTACCGGCCTCTCGCGTGCGACAGTCTACCGCAAGATTGATGCCGGGACCTTCCCGGAACAGGTCCGTATTGCCGAGCGGTGCTGCGGGTGGCGCGAGAGCGCCATCACGGAATGGATGCGCGATCCGGTCGCCTACACTGTCGACGACTATTTCTTTGAAGATTGACGGTCAATATCCTTCAACTTCGCAAAGGGATCTGCACAACCAGAAATGCGCAGGACAGAAAAGAATCATGCGGCCATCAATCTGGCTGTGATCCTTGTGCTCAGGGGGACCAAGAATTTGCCGGATAAGCTTGCTGCGTCGCGACGTTTGGGTATGGCAAGCCAATGGCTGATACTGATCATAACTGGCGCATATGGGGTGAACGTGACCCCTATTATGCGGTACTAACGGACGCGCGGTTTCGAAGCGGCAACATCGAAGAAAATCGGCAGATTTTCTTCGAAAGCGGGGAAACTTATGTGGTCCATTGGCTGGAGCATTTGGAAAGACATTTCGGCGGCCTAGCGCGAGAGCGTGCGCTTGATTTCGGGTGCGGCGTCGGCCGGCTCACTATTCCTCTCTCGCGCCAGTTCAAAGCCGTCGTAGGTCTCGATATCGCACCCGTCATGTTGGAGGAGGCGCGGCGAAACAGCGAAGGGCTGGGAATTGAGTATTTGCTTTCAGATGATAGGCTTTCACGGGTCGATGGGGGGTTCGACTTCGTTTGCAGTTGCATTGTCCTGCAGCATATCCCGGTGACGCGGGGGTTGGCCATTCTCCGGCGGTTGCTTGAGTGTGTGCGATCGGGGGGTGGCTGCCTTATTCAACTATCCACGAAGCGAAATCAGAGCCAGTGGCACAAACTTGGTTACTGGATTCGACACAACGTACTTGGCGGCCAAGTTGTGATGAACCTGGTCAGGGGGCGGGCCGCGGACACTCCAGTCATGCAAATGAACGAATATCCTTTGGATGTTGTTCTGCGCTTGTTTAGCGCGCATGGCTTCGGTGATATACTCGTGCGTCACGATGACCACGGTGGCACTGAAACTGCGACGATCCTTGCGCGGAAGGCCTGATTTTATGTCCTCTGGTAATGTATACATGTTTGAATAGTTTGCTGTATTCTTCCCCGCGACTTGTTTCCGGTGTCCCCGGACATCCTTGGGGGTAAACTTAGCAGCGCGAAATTCGCAATGTGAGCGCACTTTATGTCTGAGGCGCGGGGTAGTCGTTTTAGTCTTCGATCCAGCTCTCGATAGATGCCAGTGCTTTGGCATCTCCCTCAGCGGCGAAATCCTGACGTAATGCCTGAGTGTCTCCTGTTGGCGCACTGGTGTGTGGAATCGCGGGTTTGTGTTCTACCGCTATCTGCTGCGACGGAGTCAAAGTCTGGTAACAAATAGTTGTGCTATCGATTTGATTTATACTTCTAGATGGTGTATATATCGCTAACGATATATTATAAGATTTGAGAGTTAACGCCGATTATGCAGGAACGGCTGCGCTTTCGGCGAGAATTCCGCTGAGATAGCGACCGTAGTCGGATTTGCCGAGATGGACGATTGCCCGTTCCAGTTCGTCTGCGCTTATGAAACCTTGTCGGAAGGCAACTTCCTCAGGGCTTGCAATCTTGAAACCTTGCCGTTTCTCCAAGACACGCACGAACTCGGCAGCGTCGAGCAGACTTTCGGGAGTGCCGGTGTCGAGCCAGGCATAGCCTCGCCCCATAATCTCTACCGCCAGTTCGCCGCGCTCCAAGTACACCCGGTTGACGTCAGAAATTTCCAGTTCCCCTCGCGAAGAGGGTTTGAGGTTGGCGGCGATGTCCACCACCTGCGAATCATAGAAATAGAGGCCCGTCACGGCCCAATTGGACTTCGGCCTTTCCGGTTTCTCTTCGATAGAAAGGGCTTTCAAAGAATCATCGAACGTTATCACGCCATATCGCTCTGGATCGTTTACATGATAAGCAAACACGCTCGCTCCTCGCCGACGCACCGTTGCTTTACTTAGCAGGTCGGGCAGGCCCTGGCCGTGGTAGATATTATCTCCCAGGATAAGGGCAGAGGGCTCTCCACACACAAAATCTGCGCCAATGATGTAGGCCTGCGCCAACCCATCAGGCTTTGACTGCTCTGCATATTCGAAGGACATGCCCCACTGCGATCCGTCGCGCAACAGCATGCGAAAAGCCGGGAGGTCACGCGGAGTGGAGATAATCAGAACCTCTTGGATGCCTGCCAACATTAGCACGCTCAAGGGATAGTAGATCATCGGCTTGTCGTAGACCGGCATGAGCTGCTTCGAGGTAGGCAGCGTCATTGGATAAAGACGGGTTCCGCTACCGCCAGCCAGGATGATGCCCTTCACGCTAGTCCTCCTCTCAGCCGTACGCATCCGCTGAGCGGCGCCTTGCCGGTGGAGTGATGGATCGGTCTTAAGGT
>NZ_DAISLT010000054.1:0-38702 GCF_036820275.1 Novosphingobium sp. | reverse complement strand
CGGCCGAGAGCGAACCCTGATCGATGGCGTACTTTCCGACATTGCTGGTTCCGGTAGCGTCGGTGGCCAGAGCCCCGCTCAGGCTGTCGCCATTGACGAGACCATCACCGCCGAGGGCGTAAGTCAGCGCCGGGTTGGCATTACCGTACAGGCGCGAAAGCGCGTCGGCGGTGACGGTGAGACTGCGCGGCGTTACCGTGAGGTCGGCGCCGGTAAAGGCGAGCGTGTAGTTGCCACCGGCCGAGAGCGAACCCTGATCGATGGCGTACTTTCCGACATTGCTGGTTCCGGTCGCGCCGGTGGCCAGAATACCGCTCAGGCTGTCGCCATTGACGAGACCATCACCGCCGAGGGTGTAGGTCAGTGCCGGGTTGGCGTTGCCGTACAGGCGCGAGAGCGCATCGGCGGTGACGGTGAGGCCGCGCGGGGTGACCGTGAGGTCGGCGCCGGTAAAGGCGAGCGTGTAGTTGCTGCCGGCCGAGAGCGAACCCTGATCGATTGCGTACTTTCCGACATTGCTGGTTCCGGTCGCATCGGTGGCCAAAGCACCTCCCAGGCTGTCGCCATTGACGAGACCATCACCGCGGAGGGCGTAAGTCAGCGCCGGATTGGCATTGCCGTAGAGACGCGAGATTGCATCTGCGGTGACGGTGAGGCTGCGCGGAGTGAGGGTAAGATCGGCACCGCTGAAGGCCAGGATGTAGTTCGAGCCTGCGGACAGCGAACCCTGCGAGATGGCATAGCTGCCGACGTTGCTGGTGGCATCCGCGCTGGTGGCGAGTGCGCCGCTGAGGGTGTCGCTGCCCGCGAGGCCGTCACCGCCGAGCGTGTAGGTCAGCGCCGGATTGGCATTGCCGTAGAGACGCGAGAGCGCATCGGCCGTGACGGTGAGGCTCCGCGGAGTGACGGTGAGGTTGGCGCCGGTGAAGGACAGCGCATAATTGCCGCCTGCGGAGAGGGTGCCCGGGTTGATGGCATAGCTGCCGACATTGCTGGTGGCGCCTGCAGCGGTGGCGAGTGCGCCGCTGAGGGTATCACTGCCCACGAGGCCGTCGCCGCCGAGCGTGTAGGTCAGTGCCGGATTGGCATTGCCATAGAGTCGCGAGATCGCGTCTGCGGTGACGGTAAGGCTGCGCGGGGTGACGGTGAGGTCGGCACCGCTGAAGGACAGCGCATAGTTTCCGCCTGCGGAGAGGGTGCCCTGGTTGATGGCATAGCTGCCAACATTGCTGGTGCCGCTCGCTCCGGTGGAAAGCGCACCGCTGAGGGTATCACTGCCCACGAGGCCGTCGCCGCCGAGCGTGTAGGTCAGCGCCGGATTGGCATTGCCGTAGAGGCGCGAGCGGGCATCTGCGGTGACGGTGAGGCTGCGCGGGGTGACGGTGAGGTCGGCGCCGGTGAAGGTCAGCGCATAGTTTCCGCCTGCGGAGAGGGTGCCCTGGTTGATGGCATAGCTGCCGACATTGCTGGTGGTTGTCGCGCTGGTGGCAAGCGCGCCGCTCAGGGTGTCGCTGCCCGCGAGGCCGTCACCGCCGAGCGTGTAGGTCAGCGCCGGATTGGCATTGCCGTAGAGACGCGAGAGCGCATCGGCCGTGACGGTGAGGCTCCGCGGAGTGACGGTGAGGTTGGCGCCGGTGAAGGACAGCGCATAATTGCCGCCTGCGGAGAGGGTGCCCGGGTTGATGGCATAGCTGCCGACATTGCTGGTGGCGCCTGCAGCGGTGGCGAGTGCGCCGCTGAGGGTATCACTGCCCGCGAGGCCGTCGCCGCCGAGCGTATAGGTCAGCGCCGGATTGGCATTGCCGTAGAGACGCGAGAGTGCATCTGCGGTGACGGTGAGGCTGCGCGGAGTGACGGTGAGGTCGGCGCCGTTATAGGCAATGGTGTAGTTCCCGCCTGCGGAGAGGGTGCCCTGGCTGATGGCATAGTTGCCGACATTGCTGGTGGCGCCTGCAGCGGTGGCGAGTGCGCCGCTGAGGGTATCACTGCCCGCGAGGCCGTCGCCGCCGAGCGTATAGGTCAGCGCCGGATTGGCATTGCCGTAGAGACGCGAGATCGCATCTGCGGTGACGGTAAGGCTGCGCGGAGTGACGGTGAGGTCGGCACCGCTGAAGGCCAGGACGTAGTTCAATCCTGCGGACAGCGAACCCTGCGAGATGGCATAGCTGCCGACATTGCTGGTGGTTGTCGCGCTGGTGGCGAGTGCGCCGCTCAGGGTGTCGCCGTTGACCAGCCCGCCGACGGTATAGGTGAGGGTCGGGTTGGCATTGCCGTAAAGGCGCGAAAGCGGATCGACGGCAATCGTGAGGAGACGGGGCAGAACGCTGAGCGTGCCGGTGGCCGAGGTATCCACGCTATAGCCGTTGATCCCGGTCAGGCCCGAGAGGGTGATCGCATAAGTACCGACACCGGCGGTAGCGGCCAGACCGCTGCTGTTGAACACCGGGCTGCCGGTCCAGTTGATTCCTCCATCGCCCTGATAGGCGCCGCTGACGCCCTGGCGCAGGCCGCTTACGGTGCCGTTGAAGTTCGCGAAGGTATCGCCATAGATCTTGGTCGTGCTGGCGGGCGTGAACACCAGAGTGCCTGCGATTTCGTCAAAGACGTAGCGATTGCCGCTCGCCGAAACGTTGGTGCCGCGTTCCGTCGCCCAGATCGCGGTGTTCTGGCTGTCGAGACCGCCGTACGTGTTGCCCAGCGCATCGGGCAGGTAAACCAGCCAGCGGCTGCTGGCGTTCAGGGCCGAGGCTCCGGCGAGATTGATGAAGTTGCCGCCTGCGTTCAGCGTGATGTTGCGGCCGGTCAGGCTGGTGTTGGCCTGGAGTTCGAGATCCCCGCCCGTGTTCACCGTGAGATCGTTCGTGCCGGAGGGGCCGGCGAAGCCGACGTCGAAGGCGAAACGCCCCGTCGCGTTGATCGTCGTGGACATGTCCGGATCGAGCGAGGCGAGGGGGCCCATGGTGGCTTGCACCCCTGCCACCAGATCGGAGATCAGGGTCCGGCTGGTGGTCAGGTTCATCAGACCGGAGCGGATCGAGAGGCTGTCGAGATTGCCCTGGCCGTCAAGCGCGAGGCCGTCCCGGTAATCGACACCGCTGATTGCCGAGGCGCCGCTGAGCGTCAGGGTCTGGCCGATGCTGCTGCCGTCGACGAGCGTGCCGACGGGCAGGATCGTGTAGTAATAGCCGTTCGCCGCGGTCGAGAGCGTGCCGCCCGCCAGCAGCGAGCCGCCGCTGTAGAGGTTGACGATGGCATTGGCGGCGCCCGCACCGCTGTTCGTATAGGCGGTGCCGGAAATCACCTGCACGCCGCTTGGGAAGAAGCTGGCGAGATAGGGATAGAGACCGTTCGCGCCGCCCGCGAAGGCGGAGCCGAGGCCCGTGGCGCTGCCCGACTGGAGCTGCGCGGTGGTGAGGCCCGTGCCGCCGCCGGGGCTGGTGGACCGGCCGGTGGTACCGATGTCCCAGTAGCTCGACTGGACGCTGCCGCCATTGCTGCCGACCAGACCGCCGCCGATGCCAGAAGTACCGTTGATCGTTCCCGTCGCGTAAGTACTTACGATGCTGCCGTTATTGGTGCCGACGATGCCGCCGACCGCGCTGTTGCCGGTCAGGGCAGCGGTTGAATAGGCGTTGCTGACAAGACCACCCTGTGCCCAGCCCACAATGCCGCCGACATTGCCATTGGCCTTTACGGAACCCGCCGAATAGACGTTGGTGACGAGGCCGGCGTTGTTGTAACCCACCAGGCCGCCGGCGTTGTTGGCACCGATGTTGATGGAGCCGTTGACGAAGGCGTTGGTGACGACACCCGAATTGAAGGAAGCGAGCCCGCCAGCGTATCCGCCCGAGGCATTCAGCGACAGTCCGGTCAGGCCGATGTCGCGGACGGTGCCGGTCTGGAGGATTGCGCCGATCAGGCCAGCATTCGAATTCGCACCGGCAATCCGCAAGTTGGAAATGGTGTTACCCAGTCCTTCCAGTGTGCCGCCAAAGTTTGGAATAAGCGCCGTAGTGTAGGTGCTGGAAGCCGTCAGGCTCATGGCTAGCGCGTAGTAGCCGGTTGCGTTGTTCAACCCGGCCAGATCGCTCATCGAATAGAGGAGGGTATAGGGATTGCCGTTGATTGACAGGCTCTGTCCGCTGTTGGGAGCGGCTGTGTAGCTGACGCCTGCGCCGTTACCGAAGGTCAGGTTCAGCAGGCTGAATCCGCCCACGGTGGTCGAAGCGGCGTTCAGTTTCAGGCCGCCGGAGCCGCCGATCGTAATCGGGGCATTGATGGCGATGGCGTTGTCCGCCCAAATCGTCAACGTGCTGTTCGACCAGGTCAGCGGCGCTTCTACGGTGATGTCGCCACTCGAACCGAGGGTAAGATCGCCGTAGCTCAGCTGCTCTTGCAGGTCCGCAGGAGTCATAACGCTTCCGGCATCGTTCGAAATGACGAAGTTCGACGGATCGAGCAGCAGGGTGCCGAAACGGCTGCCGCGCAGGTCCGCCAGACCGGCGTATTTCAGCAGCTCCGCCGAGGAAACCTCTGCATTGCCGCCATTTCCGGTGCCTGCGCCGCGCGCGGAAATCTTGCCTGCGAAATCGGTGCGCTGGTCCGACCACAGCACGATCTCGCCGCCGTTTCCGGCGCCGGTCGCATCGGCCTTGATGCCGCTGGCCGCATCGACGGTCAGCGTCTGGGCATGGGCGAGCGTGCCCTTGCCCTGCTTCTCGCCGCCGATGAGAACGGTGCCGCCGCCGCTCGTGCCCGACACATCGATGCTGGCGCCGGTAAGCTGGATCGCGTCGCCGGTCAGCACCACGGTGCCGCCCTTGCTCTCGAAGCCCCTGGCCTCCACCACACCCGAAAGGTTCACCGTGGAGCGCGCGGCATCGACGGCCTGGGCCGCACTGATGACCACCGCGCCGCCGTCGGCGACGATCCGCCCGGACATGGCGACACCGCTGTCGCTGGCGGGCAGTGCCACCTGGAGGAAGCCGTCGCCCTCAAGGTCGAGCGTTGCGCGGGTGCCCGCGCCCAGCGCCACTTTGCCCAGAGGCGCGAGGATGAGGCCGCTGTTGTCCACTTTGCCGCCGATCAGCGCGGCGAAGCCGCCCTTGACGATCGAGATGGTCCCCTGGTTGACGACCGATCCGCCGCGGCCGGAGACGGTGATCTCGCCGTTCATGAACGCACTGTCGGCAAGGTCGAGCGTCGAGGCGACGAAGCCTGCCGCCTTCACCGAGCCGGTGGGCGTTATCAGGATGCCGTTGGGATTGACGAGGAAGACCTGGCCGTTCGCGTTGATCTGGCCGGCGATCGTCGAGGTGGCGGTGCCCGTGACGCGGTTGAGCAGGGCCGAACCGGCATTGGGCTGGAGAATGTCGACCTTTCCGCCCGCGCCGACCGAGAAGTCGTGCCAGTTGATGACGGCGCGGTCGCTGCCCTGGGTGATGGTCATGGCACCGCCCGAGGCGGAACCGATCGTGGCGCTACCGGCGGCGACCTGGCCGCCGCTCGGAAGCTGCTGGGCCTGCGCCGCGATCGGCAGCAGGGCGGTGGATGCAAGCAGGGCGAGCGCGAAAGTGCGGGTCATGGTTCCGGTGTCCTCAGAACTGGGTCAGGATGCTGAAGGAGACGCGGTCGGTTTCGCTGCGGATTCCTTCGATTTTGGCGCGGCCGTATTCGAGCGAAGCGGAGAGGCCAGCGCTACTGCCGGAGGCCTGGCCGTTCAGCCTCAGGCCGAGACCGTAGGCGGTGGCGCCGGTGTTGCGGCGCTCCACCACTGTCGGCTGCTCCAGATGGACCTGGCCATGGGCGGCGAAGCCGTAAGGAGCGAGGCGCGCGAACAACCCGCTCGTGCGCAGATCGAACGGCGCCTGGATCTCGCCGCGCACCAGATAGCCGCTGTCGCCCTGCAAGGTGCCGGAATAGAGCGGGGAAAGGCCGTCGGCGCTGGCGATGCCGATCTGCTCGGCATTGGCCATGACCTGCCCGAACGCAGTCTGGGCATGACCGTTGGCGGAGAGCGCGAGATGGCGGGCCAGCGGCTGCTCGATCCCGGCATCGACCGTCAGCTTCTGGAAGTCGGCATCCGTACCTGCGCGGGACAGCGGCTGGACCGGCGTGGCATCCGCCGCCGAGCGGGCGCCCAGCGCGTCGATACCGGCCGAGATTTCCGCTCGCAGGCGGACCGAGCCGTTGCCGGGCAAGGCCGCGCGGCCGTCCACGGCGCTGCGCAGGACGCGCAGGCGATCGAGCGAGATCGGCAGTGTCAGCGGATCGATGATCCGGACTTTCTCGTCCTGCACGTCGAACGACACTTCGCCGACCACGTTGATGGCGCGGCTGCGGATGAAAGGATAGCTGAGGCGCGTCGAAAGGCGCTTGAAATGCGTGCCGAAGCCGGGTGCGGTATCGGCATGGCGCGGGGCCGTGCGGGCATCGGTGCCCTCGACATTGAGGCGCAGCCCGTCATGGCCGATCGGCACGATGGCGCCGGCCGCCAGCATCCGGTTGCGCGGCGCGGGATCGAGGAAGCTGTTGTCGTGGGTGACGTTGGGAATACCGGCGGCGCGGAAGTAGACCGTCTCGCCCGCGCCCAGTACGCCGTTGAGGGTTACGCCGATAGCGTAGTTCTCGCCGTCGAGCGCGCTCGGCAGGCTGTTGTCCACCGATAGCAAGACGCCGATCGGCCGGTAGCTGCCTTCCACCACCAGCACGGTGCCGCCCGGCTTTTCGCCCGCAGCGAGCGTGGAGCGCAGCGCCACGCCGGGTACGTCCGCCGCGAGCAGCAGGCGGCGCTCGAGATCGGCCTGGGTCATGTCGGTGCTGCCCTGGAGCGAGGCCAGGGTCGCCGCGACGCGCCGCTGCACCTGCCGGGGCAGGCCGGTCACGTCGACCCGTTCGATGAAGCCCTGCACCACCACCAGCCTGAGCGTTGCGCCTTTATCGAGGCTCTGCGCCGGTACGGTGACGCGCGTCAGCAGATGGCCGTGGCGGGCGAAGTCCGCCTCCAGTGCGCGTGCAGCGGCAAAAACGTCGGTCAGCTTGACCGGGTGTCCGACGAGCGTCTCGCGAAGCTCTCCCAGCGCGCGCGGATCGACTGCCGCCCCTTCCACGATGACATCGCCCAGATGGACTTCGATCGCCTCGGCCCCCGCAGGCGCCTGCGCGCCGAGCCCCTGGGGAATGACGATGGGTGCATCGACTTGCGGCGGCGGCGGTGCGAAGCTGGGCGGGGTGATCTGCGACGCGGTCTGGGCATAAGAAGGCGACGGGATTTCCAGCGCGATCATCAGGATCGTCCCGCCGGCCGTGAGGCGCTTCAACATCGATATTCTGTCCTGTCATCATGTAGGGAATCACCCCGATGCCGGAAAGGCGCCGGGCGAGACGGGAAGGCGCCTCTTGTTCACGACCACAGGCGTTCGTATCGACGTGCCGAATGGGGTGTTAACTTCTATGTAGACGGGAAAACGTTGATAATTACGGAACATGCCGAAAATTTGCAGCGACCAAACACGGCGTACGGGAACTGCGGTTGGCTGAGATCAAATGACGCGACATGTCTTGGGAAGAGTGGCGCTCGCGCATTTAGTGAGATCCGCCGATGACAAATCCCGTCAGAGACAAGGCGCGCCGGGCAATGATGTCGCTGCGCCGACCTTAAAAATAAGTCTGTCGATGACCTGCCCTCATTTCAAAACCCGATACGCCGGAACTGAGGCGCGATTGCGGGACTGCTTCCGGACGACCGGTTTGGCTTGCCCCAGCATCCGGGCTTTATCCCGCGTGCTCCTCGCGCTCCCCTTTTCCGGGGCCCTATCCGGCCCAGTGCGCGTTTCAAACGTGCCCATAAATGGCCGTGAATGGCTGTTTTCTGCGGATTTCAAACCGCCTTTTCCGCATTTCTCCGGGAAAATCCCGGATAGCATCACCGCGCAACCGCATGCTTAGCAGGTTAAATTGCGACAACTGCATCGTGTCGCTAATGGACTAGTTTTTATAATAAAATCAGTACTTTTATTGAAAGTGTGGTCCGCCGTTCTAATAATAAAACAGATGAGCGAAAGAGTGTGCGACATGTCTTCAATAAAAACGAATGCGAGTGCTTTGGCAGCGCTTCGCGTTCTGGAATCCATTCGATCCGATCTTGAAGTCCGGCAATCGCGCGTGGCAACGGGGCTGCGCGTGAAAAGCACCAAAGACGACAGCGCTTCGTTCGTTCGCGCCCAGAACATTCGTGGCGATCTGCTCCTGCAAAAGTCTCTCGGCGATACCCTGAGCCGCTGGAGTTCGATCACCGATGTTGCCATTTCCGGCAGTGAGACGGTGAGCGACCTGATGAATATGCTTCAGGAAAAGTCGCTCCTGCTGATCGGGGCGGCCAACGACCCGGTTAGCGCAAAAGCCATCCGCGCTGACATGGAAGGCCTGATCGCGCAGATCGGCTCCACGGTCGATTCCTCGGAGTTCGCGGGCGTCAACCTGCTGAAGGGCAAACCGGCGACGCGCACCACCTCTCAGACCTATTACGGCCTGCCCAGTTCGACAGTGAACCCGAACAAGCTGCTCGCCTGGCTGGATTACAACCACAACGGCGCCGCCATGCCGGAGGACAGTCTGGAATCCGTCCTGTCCGGCACTCGGCGGCTCTCGCTCCCGGATTCGGCGCTGACACCGCAGAGTTTCACCGATCTCATCAATCCGGCCGGCAGCATCTACGGACCCGATGTCCGCTACATCGCTGACAATGCGGCCCATACCTATACCGTCGACGGCGGCACCACGGCGGGGCGGGTCAACCTGCTGATAGACACCGGCGTCACCAATTTCGCGGATTCCTACGGATCGGCGCAAGTCGAGATCTGGCAAGGCGGCGTGCGCGTGGCCGCCTCCGGTCAGGCTTATGCCGTTGATGGCGCGCCGGTCGGTCCGTCAAGCGCCGAGGCGGGGCCATTCGTCCTCAGCTTCGACTACGATCCCGCACCCGCTCCCGACCCCGATCCCGTAACCGGCCTCGTCCCCATCTCGGGGAACGGACAGGAGATCGAGATCCGGATTCTCGGCGGCAGCCGCGGTGCCGGCATCGAAGGCTTGCAATTGCAGGACCCGGTCGAGCCCGTTCCCGCGCCCAGCGAGCGATGGGACAGTCAGATCATCCACGAAACCCATGCCGTGACCGGGAACGCCAGCGGCCCGCTGAATCCTGAGGAAGTCTCGGCCTTGCGCGACGATCCGCTGGGCGAGCGGGCCTTGCCCATCGGCGTTCAGGCCAATTACGAGGTCGACGCAGGGCCGGATCCAGCTCATGTCGACCTGACATTCGACGCCTACGATCTGCCCGACACCATGGAAATCTGGCAAAACGGCGTGCGCATCGCCGCTACCGGACAGGCCTATGCAAGCGGCGGCGCCCCGGTGGACGCGGGCGTGCCCGTATCGGGCCTCAATGTCCTGAGCTTCGACTACGATCCGGCACTTGGCCCCCTGACGATCTCGGTCAACGGATCGACTTACGATCCGGCCAGCGCCTGGGCGATCGGCGCGGTATCGATGCGCGAAATCGGTGCCACGCCTTACACGGCCGCCGATGCCTCTACCCGGGTGCAGGCGCTCTACACGCCCGCCTACGCGACAACGCCCTACGATTTCAGGGATGACCTGAAGGGCGGCACTACCCGCATCTATTCGCGCGACCTGAGCCCTGGCGGCCTCGGGCTGACAACGCTTGACTGGACGCACCCCGAAGCCGTCGCCGAGGTCATTTCCAGTGCAAATAAAAAGGTGCTGTCGGCCCTCAGCTATTTCGGCGCCCATTCCCGCAACATCGCCGGAACGAAGGCCGCCGGCCTGTCCCGCGCCGATGTGATGACCGAAGCGCTCGGCCACCTGGTGGATGCGGACATGGCCAGCGAAGCCGCCAAGCGTGAGGCCCTTCAGGTGCGCGAGCAACTGGCCGTGAGAGCGCTGGCGATTGCCAATCAGGCGCCGTCGGTGCTGCTTACGCTGTTCCAGACCTAGCTCGTCTTTATCCAGAGCTAGCTCGTCCTGATGGAGCAGGGACATTACGTGAGGTGAAGTACCGCTAGCCGCGTCGCGCTGCAGCTCCCGCTATTCGATGATTTTCGGTTCGAACGAAGTGTGTCGCCCACCGGTGTCGATCGCGGCGCAGCTAGCCGAGCAGGAAATCGATGTCCGCGTCCGACAGGCCGGTCGGGCCCGCTTTTGCGTTCTCGTCCCAGAGCATATCCGCAAGGCCCTGCTTTCGTTCCTGCAATGCGAGGATTTTCTCCTCGATCGTGCCGGTGGCGATGAGTCGGTACACGAATACCGGCCTGGACTGGCCGATCCGGTGCGCGCGGTCGATCGCCTGGGCCTCGACCGCCGGGTTCCACCAGGGGTCGAAAAGGATGACAGTGTCGGCAGCCGTCAGGTTGACGCCGGCGCCGCCCGCCTTGAGGCTGACGAGAATGATGGGAACTTCGCCGTCCTGGAAGCGGCGAATCGGGCGAGCCCGGTCCCGGGTAGAGCCGCGGAGCTGTTCGTAGGAGAGGCCGAGGAGATCGAGATCGCCTGCCAGAAGGTCGAGCATCGTCGTGAACTGGCTGAAGATGATGATCCTGCGACCCTCCTCGACCAGTTCCGGTACCATTTCCCGCAAGCGATCGCGTTTCGCCGAGGCGGTGCCTGCCCCGAGCCCGCCCGGCAGAAGCGCCGGATCGCAGCAGATCTGACGGAGCTTGAGCATGGCATCGAGCACGATGATCTGCGAGCGCATCAACCCGACCCGGTCTATCTCCTCGCGCACGCGCTTGTGCATCAACAGGCGCTGGCTTTCGTAGAGCCGCAGCTGCTGCGCGGCGAGTTCGATCCGTTCGGGGACGATCGTCTTTGCGGGCAGGTCTCGCGCGACCGCGTCCTTGGTACGGCGCAGCATGAAGGGGCGCAGTCGCCGCGCCAAGGCGGAACGGGCCGCCGCATCGCCCTGTTTCTCGATCGGCGTGCGAAAGGTCTTGCGAAAACCCTCGTAGGAGCCGAGCAGGCCGGGATTCGTCAGGCTGGCAAGCGACCAGAGGTCGGTCAGCCTATTCTCGACCGGGGTGCCGGTCAGCGCGATCACCTGGTCGGCCCTGAGGGTCGCAGCCGCCCGGTATCCCGCGGTTTTGGGGTTCTTCAGGACGTGGGCTTCGTCCAGCACGACGAGGGCATATCCTTGAAGGCCGATCAATTCGCTATCCCTCGCGAGCAGGGCATAGCTGGTGAGGATCAGTTCGGCGCCCGACAGGCCGTCCTCGCGCAGATCGTGTCGTCCGCTGCCGTGCCATAGCAGGCAGGTCAGGGAAGGGGCGAAGCGTTCGATTTCCGCCTGCCAGTTCGGCAGGACCGAAGTCGGAGCGACCACGAGGATCGGCGCGGAAGCCTTCGCGCAATCGCCGCGGATCGCGAGCATGTGCGAAATGGCCTGGAGCGTCTTGCCCAGACCCATGTCATCGGCAAGAATTCCGCCCATTCCCGCTTCATGGAGTGCAGAGAGCCATCCGCACCCAGTCGCCTGGTAGGCCCGCAATCGCGCATTCAGGCCGGCAGGCGCAGCGAAGTCGCTTTCTTCCGGTGCATTGAGCCTGGCTGCCAGGACGCGAAGGCGCTCGTCCGTGGCCCATGGCGCGCCGGAGCCGGCGAGCTCATGGACCATGCCGAAGTCATGGCGGTCGAGCCTGAGTGTAGATGCGCCGTGATCGGCAAGCGCCATGCGCAGGATGGTCTCGATCAGCGGGCGGAGCGTACCCAGTTTCAGGGCCGTGAACCGGCCGCCGCCCAGCGCCAGCGGAATGCGGTATTCATCGCCGCGTTCGAGAATGTCGCTGCCGCCCGACGCCAGGAGGCGGCGAAGGGCGGGCAGGACGTCGATCCGCTGCCCGTCTTCGAGCCGTGCCGCGAGTTCCACGTCGAACCAGTCGATCGACCCGGGTTTCGTATCCGGATCCGTTTGCTGCGTGATCTCGATGCCCGGTGCCGTGCCCGCCGCCTCGTCCGGTTCCAGCATTTGATAGGACCATTTGGGCCCGAATTCGATCAACCAGCCTTCATCGCGAAGGGCCTGCATTTCGTTGGCAAGGAACTCGGGAAAGCCCAGGGTATGCCCACCATCGTCGTCGGGAAACCCATGGTCCCAGCCTTGCTGCGGTTTTGTCTCGAATTGATCGGACAAGGCGAGCGGGGCGAGCAAACCCAGCGAAAGCCGGTCTGCGGCGGATTGTTCGGCCGTGATGTCGCGCACGAGGCGGACAATGCCGTTGGGTCCGTTGGCAATGACTTCGCGGGCACGGTCCTGTGCACCGACGCGGTGCCCCTCGTAATCGAATTCCAGTCGGGCGACTTCCACTTGCTCCGTGCGTGAGCGCGCGCGCCAGCCCCAATCGTAGTCTTGTACCTTCAGCTTATCGATGAGAAAGCGCAGCACCGGGCGCGGCACGGTCCCCGAAATGGATGCAGATTCGGGGATTTCCGGCGCGGGCAGGGCTCCATGGGCGATCTGCGGCCAGCGGTCCGCAAGCTCCGGTATTTCATGGGGAGCGACGGGAGGCATTGCCAGCAGGCGTCCGGTGAGGGCCGGCGAAGGAGAGGCATCGATGAGTTTGAGTTCACTGCTTTCGATATCGAAATGCAGGGGCGGGTCGCCGGCGAAGAGCATGAAGCTGCCGGGGGCGCCGCCTGCGGCGTCGAGACCGACGATCTGCCGTCCATCGTCCAGCGTTTCCCAATGAAGCCTCCCGGTGAAGCGCTGCGGCTTGACTGTCACCGTCGGACCATCGGGCGATTTCCATCGCAACATGCCTCCGGCGCCCGCCTCCCATAGCCAACTCCAGCCGTGAGGACCGTTCGGGCTGCGGTTTGCCGTGAAGTCACCGCCTGCCACATGGGTCATCCGTGACAGTAGCCGCGTGGCATCGGGAGCCAAGTGACCGCGAGACTGCTGAAACTCCCATGGATGAGTGACCCGCCAACTCGCTTCGTGGTTCCAGCGGCGCCAGGCGCGGACCTGCAAGGCGTATCGTTCCGGCACTACCGGCGCGGGCATGCCCTTGGACGGGCGCTTGCCCTGCTTGAAGAGGCGCACCGGTTCGAGCGTGAAGCACAGGTCCTCGTGCTCGATTCGCGAGGCCAGTCCATCGATGGCGGCACCGTCCAGCCATTCGGCCAGGGCGCCGGCGATACGCGAGCGCGTCTCAGCTACCGCCTCGATCCGCAGGCGCGGCTTTTCCGGCTCCCGCACGCCGTCATGTCCCGACGCGCGCAGAGCGAACAGCAGCGCGGCAACGTGCTTGCAGGCCATTCCGACCGGGCAGGTGCATTCGCTTGCGGGGAGGCCGCCGAAGTCTTCGTCCTCGTCAAAGACGATCGATGTGAAATAGTGATTCCTGCCGCTGCCCCGCACCGTCGCGGAGACCATGTCGAGTTGCTCGTCGATCTCGAAATTCGTCAGACGCCCTTGCTCGAAGTATCGCAGGCCTGCCTCGACCATGCGGTCCGTCTGCACGGCATCATAGAGCAGATCGTAAGTAACGGCAGGGATCATCGCCCGGTTGTTTCAGGATCGGCTCGGCCTTGCAAGTACTGTGGCGGCAGACGACCTTCCCGTGCTGAACGCTCCGAAGTCGACAGGGAAGGCGGAGCCGCCGAATGCCCGGCAAAAGCTCCACCTTCCTTTGCAGATTACCAGAGCTTCGCACGCAGCCCGACCCGCAAAGTGCGGCCCCAGGCATTGTAGTAAGCGGGGAAGGTATTGAACCATTCACCCGTTCCGGCATCGGCTCGGCCGACGATCGGAGGATCCTTGTCGAAGAGGTTCTGCACATTGAAGCGCAGCTCGAGATCCTTGGTCACCGGATAGCTGAGCGCGAGATCGAACAGGCTCTGTGCCGGTAGTCTCGGAATCAGCGGATAGCTGTCGGTGTTGATGTCCGAAGGAACTGAGGAAAGCGGCGCTTCGGGCGAGAGTTTGGAGTTCCTGGTCGGCGCCGCGTAGCGCCAGGTCAGATTGATGTTGCCCTTCCATGGCATGTCCCAGCCCAGGCTCATGTAATGGCGGTACTTGGGGCTCGGGTTGTTGCAGAAGAAGCCGAAGTAGCCCAGGCATGAATATACCGGCGTATTGGGCGCGAACTGCCGCTTGTCGGCGGTGTTGAGCGTGCCGCTGAAGCCGAGGTTCAGGCGTCCGAGATCGGTGCCGAACCACGACCGGGGGATGGTGAACCCGTAGTAGAGCGAGAAATCGACGCCCCGCGTTTCGAGGAAACCGGAATTGTTGTATTGAGCGTTGACCTCGGTGATCGCGCCGGTTGTCGGGTTGCGGTCGATGAGGCCGCAGAAGAATGCCACCTGCTGGTTGAAGCACTGGTCGGCGATAATACCCGTCCGTACCCATTCGAAGGCGCCGTCGACCCGGATCTTGAAGAAGTCCACCGATCCGCTGAAGCCGGGCAGGAAACGGGGCTGGGCAACGACGCCCAACGTGATGCTGCGTGATTTCTCAGGCTGAAGATTGGGGTTTCCGCCGGGACGGTAGAGGACATTGCAGTACTGCGCGGTGTCGCAGCCCGTGGCGAGGCCCAGGGCATCGTACTGTTCGCGGGTCATGCCGGTAGCCGCACAGGCATCGAAGCTGAGGCGCTGGATGGCACTGCCCGGAGCGGGTGCCGCGCAGCGATCCTGGAAAGTGCCCGTATAGGGGTTGGCCTGCTGCAGCCGTTCAAGCACGCCCCGGCGCAGCGCGCGGTTGATGCTGCCGCGGAAGCCAAGTCCGGCGAAGGGCCGGTAGATGAAGTCGGCTTTCCAGGTTTTCACAAGGCCGGACAGCGACTGGTAGTCGGAAAGGCGATAGGCCCCGCTGACCGTCAGGTCCTCCACGAACCGCTTGCCCTGGACGAGCGGCAGGGAAAGTTCGCCGCCCAGTTCGTCGACCTTGTCGGTCGAGGAATAGCGCGACCACCAGTCGTAAGCGCCCGAGCCTTCTTCCGAGACCCGGTTCCAGCGGTGCTCGGCTACGAGCGCGAAGCCGACACCTTCGTCCGCCCACGGGCTCTTGATGCCGTAATTCTCCAGTGTTCCGGAAACCGAGCCGTTGATCACGACCTGCTCGACCGTGACCTTGCTGCCGCCGTCGCGCGTGAGATATTTCCAGACGGCATCGTCAGGCCCATTCGCGCTGAAGGCATCGAGCGGAATGCAGCTCGGGTCCGTCCCGTCGATGACGGACGTGCAGGTCGGCACGCCGTTGTGATTGACGACCTGCATCGAGCGCTGGAAGCGATCGTACATCGTCCAGTAATCGAAGATATCCGTGCCGTTGTATCGTTCGGTTCGCCCGGAGCGCTGGAAGCTGGCGTCGAAGTTGATGTTGTCTACGATCTCGCCCGAAACATGACCGGCGGCGCGCCAGGTATCCAGGGCGTACTTGTAGCTGTTGCTGTAATCCGGCCGGAACACCGTCATCGTGAAGGGCGCCGTGGTGCCGGCAACGCCGGCATTTGCCCCGCAGACGATCTGCGCCTGCTGCCCGCTCATGTAGGGGTTGTCGCAGGGCATCTGGAATTCAGGCGCGTAGAAGCCCACGGCCTGCGCGTTGCGTCCCTCGGACTCGTCATGGGTATAGAGGAAGCTGGCATCGAAGCGGAGCGACGAGGTGAAGTCGAAGGTGAAGAACCCGCCCGCGTTCACCCGCCGTCCGCTGCGCTGCATCCAGTCGCGTTGGGGAACCCGGGCGATGTCGTCGGGGTCATAGGGTCGCCACTCGCGCGAACCGTCCTTGGCATTGGTCCATTCGCTGCCGCCGGCGCCGAACCAGTTATAAGGATTGTACTCGGTGAAGCCGCAGGACCATTGCTCGTTGGTCTGATAGGCGGGCACCGGATTCTGCGGGTTCATATAGACCGGGCAGCTGGTGTGATCGAACTTCGTCGATTCCATCGGGCGCGTCCGTGTGTAGGACGCGAAGACGCTGATATTGCCGCGATCGTCGGCAAAATTCTGCCCGGCGGTCAGGCTTCCGAAATACTGCTGGCCGCCCCAGACGTGCTTCTTCGGGATCGGATAACCGCTCTCTTCCAGCAGATCGAGCATGAACTGGTTGTCGTTGGTGCTCTGCTGCGTACTGGCTTCGAGGTTCATCTCGAGGCCCTGGAAACGGCGCTTGACGATGAAGTTCACGACGCCCGCAATCGCATCCGAGCCATAGACGGCCGATGCACCGCCGGTGAGCACGTCCACGCGCTCGATCAGGGCGGAAGGAATGATGTTCGCGTCATTGTCCATCCGCTCGCCGTTGAGCAGGATCAGGCTGCGCCCGGTGCCGAGGTTGCGAAGATTGATCCGCGAGGCGCCCACCCGGGGATCCTGGCTTCCCCTGTCTCCCAGGGCAGGGGTGATCTGCGGCATCGCGCTCAAGGTATCGCTGAGCCGGCCGAGGCCGCGCTCCTCGATCATTTCCTTGTCCACGACCGTGATCGGAGCGGCCGTGTTCACGTTGGTGCGGCGGATGCGGGATCCCGTTACTAGAATGTCCGATGACGATGGGCGGGACTTGGTATCGGCCTTTTCAGAAGAATCCTCTGAAATGCCGCTTGCCTGTTCTTCGCTGGAAGCGGCCTGTTCGGCTGCGTTCGCGGCCGTGCCAGCGATCATGGAGATGCAGATTGCAGCAATGCTGCACGCGAACGGTAGTCGTTGCCCTCGTTTCATAATTTCCCCTTAGCCACATTTTGTTTTTGAATCGTATTTAGTAGTTAGTATACGATATTAGTCAATGGAGGGGTTAAAAGGTGGCAACCGCTCGCGATCTTTCAGAATACGAGGCGCTTAATTCGAGGAAGCCGGCGCGTAAGTGGCGAAGCTGTAGCGGGCTAGAACGTGGAACTGCCTAAGTGTCACATCTGATCTGGACGCCGAATGTGCTGGCTGATGTGCAGGGACTTTATCGTTGGCTTTTGCTTACGGATGCCCGCCCGCGACCAGCGCGATAGCGATCATCCGGGCAGATGTAAGGATTCCGGCGGCATCACCGCGCATCGGCCGTCCGGCGAGAGCTATGAACTGGCTATCGGGAAAGCTGATCGCTTCCGTCCCGGCGGCTATGTCACCCTCTATCGCCTCGATGGCGAAATGGTGGCGCTTCTGCCCGGCCGCCACCAAAGGAAGCGGGCTTCCGTAGCTGCGGATGGCGGCAATGCCTCGATCGAGGCGCGAAGCGAGCGTGCGCTTCGCCCTGAACAGTTCGTTGTCCTGCTAATGCAAATACCGTCAGCCGCAGTAGGCCTTAACGATCCGGCCCGATGCGGGATCCATTTCTATCGTCAGGCGATCGGCCCGCTTGTCCTGCGAGGTCGTGTCGCCCGGCTTGATCTGACGGATGATCCGGGCACCGCTGAACTGCCGGGCGGCACCGTCGTTTATCCGGGTCTGGCCGACGAGGACGCGCGCGGAAACCGAACTGCACAGGCTTTGCAGGGGATGAGCGGGCGGCAGGAAATAGCCGCTGCAATCGGCCGGCACGGCGAGATGGCGCGTCGCCGGCTGCATTTCATAGCGGCCGGTCAACGGATCGTAGCGTATCGCGCGCTGGACGCTGCACAGGGTGTCGGGTTGCCTGACCATCTGCGCGGCATCGAGCTGCCCATCCGGCAGGCTCTTTTCCGCCATCAGCAGGCCCGGACGGGCACTTGCCCGGCTTTCGTAGACAAGTTCGGGCCAGGCATCGTGGCGCTCGGTATCGAGACGCAGGACGGCTTCGTAGGACAGTTCGCCCCGGCAGGTATCCTGGCGCGCCTCCTTCTCCTTTTGCGAAGGACACAGGGGGATTTGCCGCTCCGCGGCGATGGGCAGGCTCACCATCTCCCTCGCCCGCGTCCGGTCGGTGCCGGGATTGTCCACGCGGAACAGGTACAGTCGCTCCTCGCTTGCGCTCTCTCCGGAGCGGTCCCCGGTTTCCTTTGCCACGACGCCGAGCAGAAAGACCGGCCCGTTCTCGGGCGTCACCGCGTTGAAGGCGACATACATCGGCCACGCCCGCACCGTGGCACCGGCGCGTAGCGACAGGCCTGCCGCCAGGTTGCGCTCCGGTTCGCCGGGCTTGCCGAACCGGAGGCGGACGCCGGTGTCATCCTTCCGGACGGAATAGACGATGTCGGTTCCCGGAATCCCGAACACGTCGTCCGACTGCCCGGTGGGCAGGTCCTCGCCTTCGGTCAGATAGGCCAGCAGATTCCCGGACCGATCACGTTGCGCAAAGCTGCCCGGCGCGGCATGCGTGGATGTGGCAGCGGCAAGCGACAGCGCGGCGAGCGGGAGGGCCAAACGTTTCATCATGCTCATCCTGACCGGCGGCTTTGTGTAGGGGAGGGGTAGCCCTAACGTGAAATGATCGTCGTTCAAATTAAATTCTACATCGATCATTTTTTGGTGGGCGTGGTTGACATTCAGTAATTGAACAGCGATCAATCGGTGTCCATCGCGAGGAAGAGCATGAGCATCCAGCGGATTTTACCGGCCTTGCCAAGAACATCCCTCTTGCCGCGCACTGCCGGCGGCGGGGCAGCCGAGATCAGGAAGGGATTGCCCATGCGTTTCCGCCTTGGATGGAGCGTGTTTTGTGCAGCTACAGGACTGCTGGCCTCAGGCGTTCCGGCATCAGCGGCTTCGCCGTCCTTCGACTGCCGCAAGGCGTCCTCGCGCAGCGAGAAGATGATCTGCGCCAACCCGCAACTGGCCACGCTCGATCAGCAGATTTCGGTGCGCTACAAGGCCCTGCTCGCACAATTGGGAGGTTCCGCCGCCGAACGGCTCAAGCGGGATCAGCAGTGGTTCATTACCGGGCGGGACGATTCCTACACGGAGGCCCCGACAGTGCGGGAGCTCGCCGACACCCTGCGGTATCGTCTGGCGTTTCTGAACGCCGTCCGGCCGTCGGTTTCGGCAGGCATCGTCGGCACCTGGCGCAACGTTGCCGGTGCAATCGTGATCCGGCGCAGCCCTTCGGGAACCCTGACTTTCGAAGCCAACGCCGCGGAACCGACGACAGGGCGCTGGGTCTGCGAAGCGCAGGGCAGCGTCAAGCCGGCCGCCCAGAGCACCTGGAAAGTGGCAATCGACGATCCGGACACGGCCAGTATCGCGCTGACGCGTGAGGGACCGTTGCTGACAGTCACGGAGAACCCGATGCCGCCGGAATACTGCGGATTGAACGGATCGCTTTCGGGCGCCTATTTCCCGGTCGCGGACGAAGCGCGATGATGCAGCGGCGGAGCCGCGCCGTCATTGCCGCAGCCCTGGCCTTAGCATGCCATGGTCTTGCCGCAGCGTCCGAGCCGATGACGGTGATCGTGCCCTCGGCGGCGCCGCTAAAGCCGCAGCCCCCCGCTCCCCGCGATCCAAATGCCATACAGGGCATCCGGATCGAGGGTAACGGCGCCCTCATTACCGGCCCGCTCGGTAGCAGGCGGGTCTATATCCCGCTCGACAAGCCGATCGTGCCGAAGCCGATTGTCGGCCTATGGGTAGGGAAGCAAGATCTCTGCGCGTCGGCCCCTGCCGAAGCGGAAGACGCGCTGCCGCCCGACGGCGTCCTGAGAATCACAGATACAGAGATGCTGGGGCGCATGCGTATGGCTGTCGTGAAGACCTTCGTCCCGCTGCCTTCCTCGTTCACGCTGGAGATGCTGCAATCCGGGCGCCAGCTGGTTCTGCCCGCCCGCCGTTACCGCCAAGCGGAGAAAGTCCTGGTGATCCACACCCTGCCGGACGGCCGCCGCGATTACGCGGAAATCGGCGTTTCTCCGGACAGTCGGGTGCTTGAGCTGCAAGGCCGCAACGGGCGCGAAACGGCTGTTCGCTGCGGGAAGTAGCCCGGCTTCAAAGCCAGATTTCCCGCTCTGCCCGTTATGCCTGCGAAGTCGAACTCGCTTGCCTGATCTCCTGTACAGGACTAAATAGAGACTGAATTTAGTCCACTAAGGTTTTCGCACTATGCGTCTGTCGACCCATGTCCGCCCCATCAGCTATCTCAAGGCCAATGCGGCCGAGGTTCTTGCGGATATCGCCGACACGCGGCAGCCGCTGGTGATCACCCAGAACGGCGAGGCGAAGGCCGTCCTTCAGGACGTAGACTCGTTCGAGCAGGGCCAGGAGACGTTGGCGCTGCTGAAGCTCCTGGCGCTTGGTCAGCAGGATATCGACGCAGGGCGGACCAAGTCGGCGCGCGCGGTTGCAGAACGCCTGCGCACCAAGGCACCTCGCCCGGATGCCTGACGCCGTTTACGCCGTTGAACTGACCCAGGGCGCCGAAGACGATCTCGAAGAAATTCACGGCTACATCGCAAAAGTCCGCGGAGCTGAGGATGCCGATGCACTGATCGATTTGTTTCTCGCAACGCTCGAAACGCTCGAGACCTTTCCCGAGCGGGGAGGGGTTCCCAAGGAACTCGAAGGCTTGGGGCTTCGCGAATTTCGCCAGGTGCTGTTGCGGCAGTACCGGCTGATCTACCGGGTGTTCGGGGACCGGGCCTTGATTCTATTAATAGCCGATGGCCGCCGCGACATGCGTGAGCTGCTTGAGCGCCGCCTGCTCGGACGACCGCACTGAAATCCAGACCCTATCAGCATTTTTCGGAGCTTTTCTTCAGCGAGTTCGATGAACGCGAACACGATGCCATGACAGGCTGAATAGCCTGAAACTCTAGGTGACCTGGGGAATGGACGGCACGAAAAACGTTTCGGCCGCGCATTTTAATGTCGCGTTCGATCTTGCCGGGCCCTAGACAGCCGAACCCAACCATGACCGGCGGTATCGGAGCGATGAGGTCGAGTTTTCTGCGATGACTGTGATCCTCGATATCTCGCGCCTGATCTCGCGACTGCGCTATTCCACTCCGTCGGGTGTCGACCGGGTTGAGATGGCCTATGCTCGAGGCCTTCTGGCCCATTATGGCGAGGACCTGGCGTTTGCCGCCGTCCATCCGATGGGGCGTTACGGCCGGCTGCAGCGCCGTGCCGCGCTCGCTTATCTGGACGAGCTGGAGCGCCGCTGGACGAGCGAGGCCGATATGCCGCGCCAGCGTTCATTACCCTCGGTCCTGCCGCAACTGGCGGCGCTGATCCCGACCAGCAGGGGGGTAGGCTCGCATGGCACCGGCAAGGCTGTCTATGTCCAGGTATCGCCGCATCATTTGACCAATGCCGCCAAGGTTCGACGGATCCTGCAACGGGAGCGAGCAAAGTTCCTCTGCCTCGTCCACGACCTGATTCCAATCGAGTTTCCCGAGTATGCCCGCCCTTCCGGGGCTGCGTTGCATCGCCGGCGGATGGAGACGGTGGCTTCCGCCTGCACCGTCAGCCAGGGCGCCGTGATCGTCAATTCTGCCGCTACGGGGCGTGCGCTTGCTCCCTGGCTGTCGGCAGAAACGCCGATCCATGTCGCCCTGCTCGGCACCGAGACCCTGCCTGCCGCGGCGCCTGAGTTTTCGGATCGTCCTTACTTTCTGTGCCTCGGCACCATCGAGCCGCGCAAGAACCATCTCCTCCTCCTGCATCTTTGGCGTCACCTGGCCGAGACCCTGCCCGCAGAGAAGGTGCCGCGCCTGGTCGTGGTCGGTAGAAGAGGCTGGGAAAACGAACAGATCGTGGACATGCTGGAACGCTGCCCCGGTCTTGTCGGGCATGTCGACGAACTGGGCGGCTGCCCCGATGCGCGGCTTTCCGCACTTGTGCAGGGGGCGCGGGCGCTCGTCATGCCCTCGTTCGCGGAAGGCTACGGAATGCCGGTAGCGGAGGCTCTTTCGGTAGGGACGCCGGTAATTTGCAGTGATCTTCCTGCGTTGCGGGAAGTGGGCAAGGCAGTCCCGGACTATCTTGACCCGCTTGACGGTGCGGGCTGGAAGGCCGCGGTTCTCGACCACGCAGAGCGAGGCGACCTGCACCGGGCGCAATTGGCTCGGCTGCCGGGTTGGCACAACCCGACATGGTCCGAGCATATGGCGATCGTAACCCAGGCGATCGCGGAAATGTGAACCTGCGGCAAACCGGTCCCGCCCTGGCGAATATGCTGAGAAGCAATCTTCAGGGCCGAGGATCGGGGTTTGCCGCAGACGCACACCGATCGATTGATATCCCGGCCTGGATTTCCGTTCGAAGAGGAATTCGCGGGCCGGAAAAAATTTCTGCGATCGGAACTGCGCGGCCGCAACTTTCTGCGGCGCTCCAGCGAACAGGGGTACGAGGCGGCCTGACGGCGTGCCCTCGATCACCAACGCATCGGAGCATGCAGATGAAGAACCCGAAGAACGCAGTCCTTTCGCTCGCCCTCGGAATGCTGATGGCAGCGGCGCCGACACCGAGCTTCGCAGCCCTTCCGCAAGGCGCCAAGGCGCCCGACTTCACCTTGCATGCCGCGCGTGGCGGCAAGCCCTTCGACCTGTCGCTCGCCAAGGCGCTGAAGAAGGGCCCGGTCGTCCTCTACTTCTTCCCGGCCGCCTTCACGTCCGGATGCACCGTGGAGGCGCATCTCTTTGCCGAAGCCACCGATGGTTTCAGCAAGATGGGTGCCAGCGTCATCGGCGTGACCGCCGGAAACGTCGAGCGGGTCGCCGAGTTCTCGAAGTCGGAATGCCGGGACAAGTTCGCGGTCGCCGCCGACCCGGGTGCCAAGGTCGCGGCCAGGTTCGATACCGTGATGAAGGGCACCAAGCAGGCGATTTCCGACCGCACTTCCTTCGTCATCGCGCCGAACGGCACGATTCTCCTGAGCTATACCGACAGCAATCCGCAGGCCCATATCCAGAAGACCATGGCCGCCGTCCGCGCCTGGAAGGCAAAGCACGGCTGATCCGGCCGCCGCTTCCTTTCATCGCCTGCTCCCTGCCGTCTGCGAGGCCCCGCCATGCTTGTCGCCATCCTTTCCGCCTTCCTCGGCGGCGTGATCCTCAATCTCATGCCGTGCGTTTTCCCGATCATTTCGCTGAAGGCCTTCGGGCTTGCGCGGCAGGGCGGCGATCCCGGTCGCATGCGCCGGGAAGGGGCAGCCTTCTTCGCGGGCACCTTGCTGGCGATGCTGGCGCTGGCAGGGACGTTGATCGCCTTGCGGGCCGGGGGGCAGGCGGTGGGCTGGGGCTTCCAGCTTCAGTCCCCGCTCGTGGTGGCATTACTCGTGCTCGTGCTGCTGGGGTCGGCGCTGAACCTGTTCGGTGTCTTCGAGTTCGGCCTTGGTCTCCAGCGCGTGGGCCAGAAGCTGGACGGCAGGGAAGGCCTGCTGGGCGCGGCCCTGACCGGCGCGCTTGTCGTGGTCGTCGCGACCCCCTGCGCCGGGCCGTTCATGGCGGGCGCGATCGGTTACGCGCTGGTGCAGCCGCCGCTGGCCGCTCTTGCCATCTTCGCGGCGCTGGGCGCCGGGGTGGCGGCCCCCTTCACGCTGCTCTCTTTCAGTCCGGCCCTGGCCAGCCGCCTGCCGCGTCCGGGAGCCTGGATGACGACGCTCAAGCATGCACTGGCTTTCCCGATGCTGGGCGCCGCTGCCTGGCTGCTCTGGGTGCTCGCCCAGCAGACGGGTAGCGCCGGCCTTGCCGTGATGCTCGGCTGCGCGGTGATTCTGGCCTTTGTCGGCTGGATCTTCGGTATGGCGCAGAGGCAGCGCATGGCAGGGCGGTCTTCCGGGGCGCTCCATGTTGTGGCGGCTTCCGGCGTGCTTGCCATCGTGCTCGGCCTCTGGCCAGGCAATGGCTTCCTGGCTTCGGCCAAGCCTGTAGCTACGCAAGCATCCGTGGCCTTGGGCGAGATCCGGCCGGAGCCCTGGTCGCCCGAGCGTGTTGCCCGCGAACGCGCTGCGGGACATCCCGTCTTCGTGGATTTCTCGGCGGAGTGGTGCCTGACCTGCAAGGTGAACGAGAAGGCTGTCCTCTCCACCGCCGCTTTCAAGACGGCCATCGCGCAGACGGGAACCACTTATATGGTGGCGGACTCGACCAACTATGATGGACGGATCGAGCAGGCTATGATGGATCTCGGACGATCGGGCCTGCCGCTCTACCTCGTCTATCCGGCGGGAGGCGGCGATCCGGTGATACTGCCGCAGATCCTCGATACGAAGACGGCCGTGCAGGCGCTCGAGGCGGCTTCGGGCAGGAAGGGATGAAGGCAATGGTCAAACCCCGATTCCCGGCGGCAGGCGTCTCGTAGCCAGCGCGTGCCGGACGACCTGCCCCTCGAAGACGATTGGCCCGCCCTCATGCGGCGGGCGCAGGATGGCGACCAGCGCGCCTACCGGCTGGTGCTGCGTGCCGTGGTCCCCTCGATCCGCATTCGCGTGCGCCGCCGGGTCTTCGACGAGACCTTGGTCGAGGATGTCGTGCAGGACGTGCTGATTACCGTGCACCGGCTCCGGCATACCTACGATCCCGCGCTGCCGCTCTTGCCGTGGATATCCGCGATCGCATCGGCCCGCGCGATCGACGCCTTGCGGCGGCAGGGTCGTTCCCGCAGGCGGGAGGTGAGTGACGAGGCCGCACTCGGCGAGGCGGTCGATGTCCGCGCCTCTGCCGCTTTCGACAGCCTGGACGCCGAGGCAGACCTCGCCGGGATGCTGGGCGTCCTGCCCGAGAGACAACGCGAGATGGTGGAAATGGTGAAGCTGCGGGAAATGTCGCTCGATGCGGCGGCGCAGGAAAGCCGGCTTTCGGTATCGGCGGTGAAGTCCCTGCTGCACCGCGCGATCCTGAAGCTGCGCGAACATGGAAAGCAGACACATGGCTGATCATGCAACGCTCATCGATGCCCTCAGCGCCGAGGCCGGACCGGTCCGGCGCGTCTCGCCGCCATGGGTGAGGGCGCTGCTCTGGGCGCCGCTCGCACTCGGACTGGGCTATCTCGCGACGAACCTGGTGCACCGTGCCGGCACGGACTGGGCAGACCCGCTGGCGGTTGTCGCTGCCGCGAATATCGTGATTTCACTCACGCTCGGTGTCGCCGCCTTCATCGCGGCGTTGTCGGTCAGCATTCCCGGCGGCAGGGTCCGGGCGAAAGGCTGGATCGCCGGGGGCGTGGCGGTCTGGCTTGCGCTGGCCTTGTTCAGTATTTCCATTTCCGGCGATCCGCGCGGTGCGCTGGGTGAGGGCAGCTATTGTTTCACGTTCGTCGTGACGGCCGGGCTTCCCATGGTCCTTGTCGGCATCCTTGCTCTCCGGCGCACGCGTTCGCTGAAGCCGGTCCGGTCGCTTACCCTCGCCGGTATGGGGAGCGCGTTCCTTTCGTTCGGCCTGCTGGCGTTCTGTCACCCGGTCGAACTCTCGGCGATGGATTTCACCGCGCATATCGTGGCCGGGGGCCTGCTGGGCGGGATTGCGGTCCTGCTGGGCCGCAGGATCGTCGCGCTGTCTCAAGTGCGGATACGGTAGGCATAGAGCGTGAGCGGATAGAGGCGCAGGTTCATCCGGCTCAGTATCCGCGCGCAGGCTTCGATCGCCGCGGCCAGGCGGGGATGATCGGGAGGGCGGCATCCCGGCGCATGCGATCGCTGCGCCCTTGCCAGCCACGACAGCAAGGTCAGCTCCCCCGAACTGAGGAACGCCGTTTCCGGCGGCATGATCTTGAGGCCTTCCTGCCGGGCCAGATCGCGCAGCTCGGCAAAGCACCAGCCGGGATCATCGTCGGCTGCGCAATGGCCTTCCCTGCCGCGCAGCAGGGCAAGAACCTGGCGCTCCACGCGGGGGCGCCGGTTCAGGGTGCGGGTCGTCGTCGCCGACTTCATGCAGGCTGCGCCTTTGCGGACCAGACGCTGTCGGATGGCCCCGTCCGCGCACGGCGGCGTGCGGATGCGGCAAGGGCAAGCATGGCCATCGCCATCGCCAGCGCGGTGAGGTCGACCAGCACCAGTTCACCCGAATCGTATAGTGCCCCTCCGCCCAGCAGGCTGGCCGCCGGGATCGTCAGCATCCCGGCGGCGCCCAGGATGGAAAGCTCGACCCCGGATCTGGCCGCGCCCCTTGCCAGCGCCCATGCAGTGAAGAGGCCGAAGACGGCATAGTAGATCGCGCTATGGACACCGTAAGTGGCGCCCGGTCCCAGCAGCTTGGCGCAGGCGAGCGTCGCCGAGATTCCGGCGACACAGCCGAGCGGTACGCCGACGGTCAGCGCGGCCAGGATCCGCGTGGCGCAGGTCTGACGCACCGTGCCTGCCTTGCGCTCCCGCTTGCGGCGCGATTCCACCCAGAGCAGGTTGCCGGTGTAGAACAGGAATGCGCCGCTCAGGCCCAGCAGGAAATAGGCCCAGCGGATCGGATAGCCTCCGAAGCTCCCGAAATGGAGGGTGAAGAAGCTCGTCGTCGTGGCCGACCAGCCGTCCTGCATGCCGGGCATGAAGCTGCGGTCGATGATCTCGCCCGTTTCGGGATCGAGACCGGCAATGCCGTAGCCCGGACCGCGCAGGCCGTAACGCGGATCGCTGCCCTGCACGCGCAGCGCCGGCAGGATGCCGCCGCCCTGTCCGTAGACGATCTGGACGGGCGTGAAGCCGGGGGCCTGCGCCTTGAGCCGCTCGACGATCTGGACGGGCGTGAGCTTAGGCGGCGCTGCGATCGCGGCTTCGGCCCGCATCATCGGCCGTGCCCGGCTGGCCGCGTCCGAAAAGGCCATGCGCTGGGCGCCGTAGAACTCGTCATGGAAGGCGAAGACCACGGCGGTCAGGGCGATGACGATGTGGAACGGCAGGCTGAAGAAGCCGAGCACGTTATGGAAGTCCAGCCACATGCGCTTGACGTTCTTGCCGATGCGCAGCGCGAAGAGGTCCTTCACCAGGCTCGGCAGCAGCACCGCGAGCCCGGAGACCATGGCGATCACGTAGAGCAGCGAGATGGCCCCCATGATCGGCATCGACACGCCGTGCGGGAAGGGCAGGCCGACCTGCTGGTGAAGCACATCGATGAAGTTCGCGACCTGGGATCGCTGCTGCTTCTCCACCTGCAACGCGCCGTCCGGTGCGAGCGATGCGAAGTAGGTGGTGCCGCCGCCATGTTCGCCGCGCTTTCCGCCCGGCGCGCGCCAGCTTACCCGGCCGGGATGGGCGGCATCGATGACGAGGTTGATCTCGTGGCCGCGCGCGGCCTCGGGATACGCCGCCTTCACGCGGGCGACGAGTTCCGGCGTCCGCTCCAGCGAGGGCGGCGGGGCCAGCGTCGAGGGCTGGGAAGCCCAGCGCTGCAACGGTTCCTCGAACATGGTGAGCGCGCCTGCATAGAACGCGATGAACAGGGCAAGGCCGGCGATGATGCCGACCCAGCCATGGACTTCCTTGTACATCCGCACGACGTCTGCGGGCAGTTTCATGGTTGCAGTTCTCCAAGGGCCACGAGCGGAATCCAGATCGCGACATTGGCCAGCGCCAGCCACAGCCAGGCACGCAAGGTGGAACGGAAAAGCAGGACGAAGCTCAGGATCAGCGGCCAGGTGAGGGCCATGATCCACATGCCGAGCTGCCCTTTGCTGGAGAAGTAGGCATCCCCGTAGCCGGTGGCGAAGCGGAACAGCCCCGAAAGGCCGAGCGCGAACGTGAAGCCGAGGACGAAGGCCGCGGCGATCTTGCCGAACCAGTCGCGGCTGGAAAGCGGCCGGTTCATGCGCTCCTCCCCCCGTCGCGGCGCCAGGCGAGGGCGGCAGGTACGATCGACCAGGCCGTCATCAGCAGGGTCATGGCGATGAAGCAGGCGGTAGCGACGCCCGCCCAGCTCAGCAGCAGTGCCAGCCCGCCGCCAAGTGCCGCCAGCCCGCTCCACCCGGCGACGCGCGGCGGGAGGGGCAGTGTGCCCCACTTCTGATGCGGCGCGGCGAGATAGAGCAGCAGGGCGGAAATCACGACCAGCAGGCCGCCTGCAAGAGGCGCGATCATGACGGCCACCTCGTGGCGGCCGTCATGACAGGGGCGCGGAGTTGGCGAGAGATCACCACCGGAACTGCAACCTTGCCGTCACCGTGCGGCCTTCGCCGTAGTAGCAGGCCGACAGGGCGATGCAGGTGGCGACGTAGCGCTTGTTGGCGATATTGCGGGCGTTTAGCGAGAACGACGCGCCTTCAAGCACCGGTCCCAGCTTGCCGAGATCGTAGCGCAGGAACAGATCGAACAGCGTGTAGTCGGGGATCGCCAGGTTCGCGGCATTGGTGTTGTCGCCGAAGCTCTTGCCCGTGTAGCGCGCGCCGCCGCCGAAATTGAGACCGTTCTCCAGCTTCTGGCTGATGAAGACCGAGGCCATCCAGTCCGGCACGGCGGCGAGGTCCTTGCCGAGTTGGCTCGCGGTATTGGTCGCGGTGATCTTGCTGTCGCTGCGGGTCACGCTGCCGACGATGGCCGTGCCGGTCGGCAGGCTGGCCTTGGCTTCGAATTCGATACCGCGAATGCGCACTTCGCCGGTCTGAACGAGGCAGCTTGCATCGTCGCAGGCATGGCCCGGGTAGGCGGCCAGCTCCTCGGTGCCGGCCGAAGTCGTCACGTTCTGCTGGGTGATCTGGTAGGCGCGCAGCGTCAGGTATATGCTCTTGCCGTACTGGTAGCGCAGGCCGCCTTCGAACTGCTGGCCGGTGGTCGGCTTGAACACCGCGCCGGTGAGGTTGGTGGCCGGGTCGCTCACTTGCGGCTGGAAGCTTTCTGCATAGCTGAAGTAAGGCGCCAGGCCGTTGTCGAACAGGTAGACCCCGCCCGCGCGCCAGGTGAAGGCATTGCTCTTCGAAACGAAGCCGGTCTGCGCGCGCGGATTGTACTGGTCGTCCTTGTACCAGTCCTGGCGGCCGCTGACGGTCACGCGCAGGCGGCCGAGCTTGACCTGATCCTGAAGGTAAATGCCTGCCTGCTGGCTGACGGTTTCAACGAAAGTCTGCGGTGTCAGGTTGGCTGCGATCGTCGAGGCGCCTCGGGGCTGCGGATCGAAGATGTCGAGCAGCGGCGTGGTGGCGGTGAAGTAGCGGTAGTGCTCCCATTTCGTATGGAAATAGTCGAAGCCGCCCAGGACAACGTGCTCGACAGGGCCCGTCGAGAACCGGCCTTCGACCTGCGTGTCGGTAGAAATGCCGTCGCTCTTGCCGTTGCCCTGCACCGCGCGGCGGGAAATGGTCTGGCCGGCGATGCAGCCGGGGATAGCCGCAGTGCAACTCGTGACGGTATCGCCGGTCAGCACGACGACTTTGTAGAGGCTGTCGAGGTGCGTGTAGCGGGTGTTGTTGCGCACCGTCACCGCGTCGCCGAACTTGTGCTCGAAGAACGAGGCGGCGAGGTACTGGTTGCGGTCGTAGGTGTTCCAGTCCGGCTCGCCCAGATTGTCGCCCAGCTTGATGTATTGCCCGTTGCTCCTGCGCAGGGCGCCGGTGGCGGGGAGGTACTGGAACGTCGCCCCGCCTTCGTCGCGCTGGTACTGGCCGAGCAGGGTCCAGGTGGTACGGTCGTCGGGACGCCAGGTCAGGCTCGGCGAGATGTACTTGCGGCCGATGCTGACGTCATCGACCTGGGTGTCGCCATAGCGCGACAATGCGACGAGCCGCGCCGAGAGCGTGGAGGTCACCGGACCGCTGATGTCGGCGGCGGCCTGATAGTTCCACTTGCCGAGGTCGGTCATGCCCACCGCCTGGAGCATGAATTCCGCCTGGAACTGCTCGGTCGGGCGCTTGGTGACGATATTGACCATGCCGCCCGGCGCGCTCTGGCCGTAAAGCGTCCCGGAGGGGCCTTTAAGCACTTCGACCTGCTGGATGGCGAAGGAATCGAACGAGGTACGGGTCCACTGACCGCCTGTCGGCAGGCGGATGCCGTCCACGAAGTTGTTGTTGGACGAGAACCCGCCGGCGGCGAAACCGCGCACGGTCACTTCATCGACCCGGCTGTCGAGGCCGGAGGGCGCGGCCTGCACGCCCGCCGTATAGGCAAGGGCATCGGAAATCGTCGGCGAGGCCCTGAGGTCCATTTCCTCGCGGCTGACAATGGAGATGCTCTGCGGCGATTCGATGATCGGCGTACTGGTCTTGGTCGTGGACGTCGCCGAAGACTCGCCGGTGGCGGTCACGACGATGACCTTGTCCGGACGGTCGTTCTCGTCCGCCGATTGCGCATGGGCAATGCCGGAGGTCCCCGCAAGCAGGACTGCGGAGAGCAAGCAGATTCTGGTCATGAATTCCCTGTTCGTACCGTGTTCGAGCAAGAGAATAGGCCGTGCCCGCAGGGCCGGGCGTCCCGTGGGTGCCGGCTACGCGCGGCCGGCGATCCGCCGGGCCATGCTCTCGCTCATGATGTCTGGTGCCGCCCCAAATGCGACCGGTTCTCATTAGGCGCGAGGTTTACGCCGGCCAATCGCGATCACTGTCGCGCGAGGCACGAATGCTGTCGCGTCAGGCCTGGGTTGTCAGACCAAGGCGCATCGGCGAGCGGCCGAACTTGCGGCGATAGGCGGCCGAGAAGGCGGAAGGGCTGGCGAAGCCGACCTTGTAGCCCGCCTCGGCCGCGCCGAGCCCTTGTTCCTCGATCATGATCCGGGCCATCGCCATGCGCGCATCGCGCACATAGCCGAACACGGTGGTCCCGAATGCGGCCTTGAAACCGGCTTGCAGGGTATTGCGGTTGAGCCCGACCCGGCGCGCCAGTTCGACGGTTCCCGGCGGCGACAGCAGCGCGCAGTCCAGCAGATGGCGGGCTTCCATCACCGCTTCGTAGCAGCGCGGTCCCAGCGCCGCGCGAAACTCGGCGCCTTGCCGGAACAGCCTCAGGCTCTGCAGCATGACCTGCACGGCGATGGACTCGCGAAACAGCGCGCCGAGCGAGCCGTGGTAGCGATCTTCGGCGAGCATTGACGCCAGCTTTACCATCGTCTCGCTGCGTGGCAGGTCGTGGCTGCGAAAGCCGGGCGCCAGCAGCCGGTCCAGCGCTTCAAGATCGGTTTGCGACAGGGCGGCCTGGTTGGCCTCGATGAAAGCGGGCTTCACGCCGATCTCGATGCGCTTGCATGCCTGGCCTGCCGAGAGAACGCGGGTGCACAGCCGGGGCTCGCCAAGGCCGATCACATGCGCTCGCTCAAGCTTGCTGGAAACCGGCGCAGTTCCCTCCGCCTCGAACCGGCCGTTCTCGCCTTCGAGCAGCAGGGTGATCATGACCGAGCGTTCCACCGGCTGAGAGATCGCAGCCCCGGATGGCGACATGAGGTCGCAGGCCGAAGCGAACAGGCCGGGACTGACATCCTCGACCCAGAACCATCCGTCGAAGGTACCGGACAACCGTTGGCGAAGTTTCTGGGCTGGCGCCGCCCCGGAGAGAACCTGCTGCACGGCCTCGCGAACGAGGTCCCCGGCCTCGAAAGCGCCTTCGACGCAGTGTGCTTTCCTCAAAATAGTCTTCCTGCCGACGGGCCGCACTCTGGGATGCTATATGCAAATGGCTCGCGTTTGCAATATTGCCCGAGCGTGGGTCCGAAAACCTGCAATGTCGGATCGACAAGATGCGGGAATGCAGGCGGGACCCGCGCTCATAGCCTCCGGTCTACGGAAGCCATGTCGCAGGTGGTCTTCTGATTGGCGCAGATGCCGCGGAACCATGCGGTTCCCCTCGGTCTCTCCGCTTCGGGAAGGTCGACAAGCGCGCCGGTCGGCGTTCGCGCGCGCTCGATCTGGTAGTCGACCAGCAGCCAGTCGCCCGAGCAGCCGCGAATGGCGCCGGTCCAGCCCATGTCTGTCACCCAGTCGTCGCCGATGTCGAGAAGCAGTGGGCTGGCGGCGTCAGGATCAGCGTAGCCCAGAGCGGACTGGATACCGATCTGCGCGGCATCGTCTGGAATCCAGCCCTCCCCGGCGGGCAGCGGGCGCGCCGGAACCGCCTCGCCTTCTTCGTTCAGTTCGACCGGGTCGGTCGCATGGTCGATCTTCAGCCAACCGGGGCGGGCCTCGATTATATCGAATTCGACGGCCGAAAAGTCGCCCTCCGTTTCCGGCGCGATCGGCAATTCGCCAAGGAGTCTTGCAGCGGCTGTCGGCCTGGCGCGGACCGGTATCGGCGCGTCGGCAAGGAATGAAACCCAGGCGCCGACGTTGCAGCGCGTGGTGCCGTGCGGGACTTTGACGGGTCCCGCGCCAGCATGGGGAGCGGCGATGCTCGGATTTGCCGGTATCAAGCAGAGCATCAGCAGGGCTGTCGCAGTCCAGTTTCGTCGGTCGGCCATCGCAGCTTTCCTCGTCAAACGCACGGTCGCCGGCCAGGATGGATGCCGCAGGCGGAATACCGGCGGCCCGGCTGTCGTGCTCACGGCAGATATTCGTAGCTGGGGGAATGGTAGCCCTGTTCGTAGGTACCGGTCAGCGCGCCGCCCGCGCACGCCATTGTCGTTGTCCGGTAGGAATAGGAGATTTCGGCATAGCCCTTCTCCGGCGCGGGATGGCGAACCAGCCATCCTTCCGTCACCTCATAGCGTGCATGTGACGGATCGAGTTCGATCGGGCCGTCGCTTTCGATCCGGGTTTGCCGGGTACTGCTGCCCTCGATCGCCACCGGAGTTGGTTCGGCTTTTGAAATATCCTGCCGGTAGCTGTCGTCGAGGAAGGCGCGGCAGGCGCCGAAATCAGGGAATGCCCGCGGCGGTATCGGAACCGGCGGAAGGCGGCCGCTTGCATGGGCGTGGGCCGCGGTCAGGAAGATCAATCCCGCTGCGGCGAGGGCGGTTCTGCGGACCAGGAGTTGGGCTGACTTCGCGGGCATGGCTGAGCCTTTCGTTCGACTGTCATGATCACCGTTCAATTTTACCGCGTCAACCTGATCCGGGAAAATAATCACCGTACATTTTTCAATTGCACATTGATTAATTTCTGCATAGCCTGCGGTCTGCTGGGATTGAAAGGCGTGCCAATGACGAGCAGCTATTACGACAGCGACCGCACCGCCTCCTACGGCATGGGTGTCAGCGGCACAGGCGGCTGGCTCCACCTATCGGGCGCCGCAGGGTGCCGCACGGTAATGCAGCCGCCGCTCGACGAGATTTCATCGCACGGACTCTACCGATAGCGGCGCGATGCCGACCAACAGGATCAGAAGGGGAAGTGACATGGGTAGAATTTCTGCGGTCTTCGTCGTCTCCGGCGCCATGCTTTCGGCGCTGGCGGTGCCGGCTGCCGCTCAGGAGCATCGCTGGGAGACCACGGGCAATGCCAAGTTCGAATTCACGATGTGCTTCCCGGCCGACCTGATGACGCCGCAGCCCGAATCGGACGACGGCGACGGCCGCATCCTGCTGGCGAAGGACGGCACGGAATTGCGCGTTTGGGGATCCTATAACACGCAGGACCTCACCCCGGCGCAGGCGCTGGCGAACCAGACGAAATACATCGAGAAGGATGGCGGCAAGGTCAGCTACAAGGTCGCGCGCGCCGACTGGCTTGTGCTCTCGGGCACGATGGGCGACAGGATTTTCTACCAGCGGGCAAGCTACGACAAGGTCCGCTTCGCCAGTTTCCGCCTTACGTACCCGAAGGCACAGGCTGCGAAATGGAAGCCGATCGCGGAGCACCTCTCCACTTGCCTCGACGGCCATCCGCAGTGAAGGGCGCCTCGCGCGCTACCATTCAGGGGGCGGATGCAGTCCAACGTTAACCGTCATGAACCACATCAAGGTCGCGGTTTCGCGCGCTGGAAGCGGATTGTTTGCGCTGCCGAGCAAAGGTCCGGCCAAGATTCCGGAGCGGGAATTGGTATTCGCTAGTTGCGCATTTCGCCGCGTGTAGCCCGATCATCTTCGATCCTGCTCGAAAGGACGGTTTCACGCGATGTGAGCAGAATTCTTGCGGACGCCTAATCGCTTGCAGGTAACGCTTCGGCGTATGCACTCCTTGTCAAAAGGTTCGATCCTTCTAGGCGCAGTCCGCTTAAGGTTCTGATTTTGAGGTATATAAGATGGTGCATGGTCGGCAAAGGTTCGAATTGCTGGCTGCCTTGATAGTTGCTCCGATACTACTTCTTACCGTTGGGTTGTGGGAGCATTCTCGGGCAGGCGAGGCCGTTGCCTATTTCGAGGGGATGTCGGAGGAACTGCCGCAGAAGGTCGCCGAACTGCGCGCATTGGCGGCAAGCGACAAGTATGCGTCCGTGGATCTGGGGGACGAGGTCCGCTACGCGCCCGGACTGGCGGCGAACATGCTGGAGGAGATGCAACCCGCGGCGCAGCGGGGCCTGTTCCTGGCCCGGTTGCAGCCCTCTCTGGCACTTGCAGCCATCGTGGGCGGCCTGCTCGCTCTCGCGGGCGGCGTGGGCGGCCTGGCTTTCGCCGAGATCGCGGCGCGGCGGGCGAGAGCCTCGCGCGACACTCTGGTCGCCAGCTTTGCGGCGCTCCAGCGCGCCCTGCCGGTCATCCTGGGAACGATGGTCGTCGGGCTTGCCTTGGCGATCGCGGCCAGTGCCGCCTTCGAGGCCATCGGTCTGGTATCGTCGGTGCACCTCACGAAGGGGGACATCAAGCTGACGATCGCGGCCGTGGTCCTTGGCGGCGGCGCGGTCATGGTGGCCTGGTCGGCCGTGCGTTCGCTGATGAAGATCGGCGCGCTCTATACGCCGGAAGAAGGTACGGTGCATGGCCGCCTTCTGACCGACCGGGATGCCCCGGCCCTGTGGCGCTTCGTGCGTGAAATAGCCGAGCGCCAGCAGGCCGTCTCGCCCGATGCGGTGATCGTCGGCATGGAGGGCGGGTTCTTCGTCACCGAGCAGGCCCTGCGCCTGTCGCCGGGGGAAAGCCGGATCTCCGGCCGGACGCTCTATCTGCCCGCACCCTATCTCGCCTTCCTGAACGAGGGCGAGACCGCGGCGATCGTGGGTCATGAACTCAGCCACTTCACCGGCGACGATACGCGCTACAGCCAGCTTTTCGCACCGCTCTACGCAGGCATGCAGCGCACGCTTGCCGCCATCGCGGCGGAGGCCGGCAACGCGATCCTGCTGCGCGGTCCGCTGCTCTACGCGGTTCATGCGATGCAGCGCTTCGACCACGGCGTTCAGCACTGGAGCAGGCTGCGCGAGTTCGAGGCCGACCGGCTTGGAGCGGGCACCGAAGGACGCCGCCACGCCGCTTCGGCGCTCGTGCGTACCACTATCGTCGCGCCGCCGGTGGGGGCGGTGCTTTCGCAAGCGTTCGAGAACCCGGACCAGGCGGAAGCCGATCTGGTCGGCGCCATGGTCGCGCAAGTGGAGCAGCGCGGCTGGCCGGAAGTGCGCGACCATCTCGCCGATTCCACCTCTCACCCGACCGACAGCCATCCCCCTACCTCGGAGCGCATCCGGCGGCTGGACGTCGCCGTCGACGACGCCTTGCTGGAAGAAGCGCTGCGTCCGCCGCAGGGCGACTCCCCTTGCGCGGGCGAGCGGCTGGTCGCGGACTGGCCCGGCCTCTGCCGGGAATTGAGCGCGGACTTCGTCGCGCAGGCGCACACCGCGCATGGTGAGCACCGCGCTTTCCTGGAGGAAACCGCCGCGGCCGTTTCCGGGGAGGCGGTGACCTTGCACAATGATACCCGGCTCATGGTGGGCTTCCAGTTCACCGCGACCGTGGTGCTGACTGCGGCCGGAATAGCGGCCTGGATCTTCCAGATGCCGCTGGGCCTGGCGGGATCGCCCGCCGTGATCCTGACGGGCTCCTGCCTGATCGGCGCTGCTGTCACGCTCATTGCCGGGATCCTGGTGAAGCGCAGCAGCAAGGTGCCGTACCTCGTCCTGCATCCGGATCGTCTGGCAACGCCGCGACTGAGCGAGGCCGTCGCCTGGAGCGAGATCGAGGAATGGACCGTGACCTACGGCAATCGCTTCGGGCTCGACCTCGTGCTCTCCGAAAATGCCGTGCTTCCGCGCGTTACCGGCGCAGGCAGGTTCACCAAGGTCCTTCGCAAGAAGCGGGAACTGCGCATCGGCGGCTATGGGGTGCGCGGCATGAAGGTCGATGCCTTTGCGGAGCTGGTCGGAAACTATATCGCTGCGGACAAGGCCCGGCGCGCCTTGGGCAAGTCTTGAGCGACGAAGAATTTTCTTTGAAAAGATGGGGATCTATCGTGACAAAACCTGACCATTTCCGGCGATATTCCGCTCTGGCATGCGGGGCGCTGGCCATCGCGCTGCTCGGCGGTGCCCAGGCATCCTCCGCCGAAACGCAGGAGGATATCGCCCAGTCCATGGCCGAGGCGAAAAGCGGATGTTCGCAGAAGGAATTCAACCAGTTCCTAGACGCGTTCATCGCCTCGCCGGCGGTACGCGCCAAATACACCGCGCCGCAGGTCGAACAGCGCGGATACGGCCAGCCTGCGAAGGCAACCGGCCGCAGCCTTCCGGCTGGTGCCTACCAGTCCTTCAACGTCTCGCACGTGGATTGGCAATTCGCCGACACCGCCTCCGTCGCGCGCTGGCAGGCTGACCCGAACAAGCCCTACACGGCTCTGGACGTGAAGTTCGAGGACCTGCCCGATGGCAGCTTCAAGTTCACCTATCAGCCCGCCATCCTGCGTGACGACGACGAAGGCGACGGCTGGACCGTGGAGCGCCACATCGGAAAGCCGTCCGCCTACATGTTCGCCTGGCGAAGCGGCTGCTGGCAATTGACGCAGGACTTTCGCTGACGGAGGCGGGGGGTGAACAAACGAAGCGTTCGCGCCCCTGCTGACAAATGGCGTAAGCTGGTAAAAAGCAGGCGTCGTGCCTGCCGCGGGGGCAGCCACTCCATCTTGATCGAAGCGGGCTGGCTGCCACCGTTCAACTCTCAAGCGCACCAGCAATTAAGTAGGGCCGGCCACGTCCCAGCGGCAAGCGCGTCCGGCCGATGCCCGGACAATCGCATTTGGCATCGAGGGGCTGCCCGCCGCCGAGCAGACCCACTCTCGATCCGGAAGGCGGAAGGGCGATGTTGGCCTCAGGCGATTCATGAAAAGGCTATTGCTGAACGGGACGGCTGCGCGGCGCCCCGGAGAGAGCCCGTAGCGGTATCCGCGCCGCCAACAGCGCGGCCACAATTGCGCCGTAGTGCAGAGGGCTGCTGGTATCCGCTTTCACCAGCAGGAAATAATGGATCACCCCCATCACGGCTATCAGGTAGACCGCACGGTGAAGTCGCCGCCATGCACGCGGCTTCATCTTGCGTCTCACTGCCGTGGCCGACGTTACGGCGAGCGGCACCAGCAAGGCGAAGGCACCCATGCCGATGGTGATGTAGGGGCGTTTGGCGATGTCGGTCGCGATTTCGGCCCAGTCGAATTCGTGGGCGATCACGACGTAAGTCAGAAGATGAAGGGTGACATAGGCAAACGCCCATAGACCGATCCGGCGCCGATAACGCATCACGCGCGGCATCCTGCCATGCCTGGCGAGCAGCGTCACCGCCAGCGTCAGGCACAAGAAGCGCAGACCCCAAAGCCCAAGTTCGCGCAGCACGAACTCAATCGGATTGGCGGTAAGATCGCCTGTGAAACCCCAAGCCAGGATCAGCAGCAGCGGCGCCGCGCACAGGAGCCAGACGACCGCCGATTCCACCCGCGGGCCGATGGGCCGCCGTTCCCGCCCCATCAGTAGAGCTGGCGCGGGTCGAGCCCGCGATAGAGACCCGCCACCTGCTCGCCGTAGCCATTGAACGGCAGCGTCTTGCGGCGGAAGAATTCGCCGATGCGGCGTTCCTTGGCCTGCGACCAGCGCGGATGATCCACGGCAGGATTCACATTGCCGTAGAAACCGTATTCGCGCGGCGCCAGCATTTGCCAGCTCGTTTGCGGACGCCTGTCGGTGAAACGGATGCGCACGATCGATTTGATCCCCTTGAACCCGTACTTCCAGGGAACCACCAACCGGATCGGCGCACCGTTCTGGTTGGGCAGGGTCTGGCCGTAGAGCCCGACCGCCAACAACGTAAGCGGATGGAGCGCTTCGTCCATGCGCAAGCCCTCGCGATAGGGCCACTGGATCACGGAGCCTCTCTGCCCCGGCATCTGGCGCGGGTCGCGCAGCGTCTCGAAGGCGACGAATTTTGCCCCGCTTTGGGGGCCGACCGCCTTGATGAGGCTGGCAAGGGGAAAGCCCACCCATGGAATCACCATCGACCAGGCCTCGACGCAGCGCATGCGATAGATCCGTTCTTCCAGCGGAAAGCGCTTGATGAGGTCGTCAATCGCGTAACGGCCGGGCCGGTCGCAAAGACCGTCGATGACGACCGTCCAAGGCCGGGTGCGCATCATTCCCGCGTATTTCGCCGGGTCTTCCTTGCCGGTCCCGAACTCGTAGAAGTTGTTGTAGCCGGTCACATCGCCAAGCGGCGTCCGGGCTTCATCGATGGGCATCCGATTGGGTCTGAACCTGAGCGCCGCCGCCGAGGCCGGGTCGCTTGCGCTGCATGCGGCGAGACCGAGGCCGGCCATACCGGCAATGAACTCCCGCCGTTTCAGATAGAGGCCATGATCCGTGACATCGCGGTCGCCGAGATCAGGTGCGTTCACGATCAGCATGAAACGTTCCTTTGCCGGAAGCCAACAATGCTAGCATGGCGGGATGAACAGTGCCTGATCGCTGTCGGCCCGTATGGACCTGGCGATTGCCTGAAGCCGGGAACATCCGTGCCCTGCCTTTCGAGCCCCCAGCTTGGCCCGCTACTATCGAGTCTTCGGGAGGAAGCGCTGCGACAGTCCGTGGTAGAGCTTTTCCTTGCAGACGA
>NZ_DAISLT010000053.1:0-39376 GCF_036820275.1 Novosphingobium sp. | reverse complement strand
GATCGCGGGAGATACGATCCAGCGCTTCCGCCAGTAGAAGATCGAACTTCCCTGTTCTGGCATCTTCGAGCAACTGCTGAATGGCCGGACGCAGCGTCACGCTCGATCCGGAAATGGCGGCGTCCATGTAGCTTGCGATCACTCGCCAGCCCTCGCGGGCGGCGTGCTCATGACAAATGCGCAATTGGTCTTCAATCGATGATGGGCTTTGCCGATCGGTGGAGTAACGGGCATAGAGCGCAGTGCGGATCATCAAATAACTCCCGACAGCGGAAGGCCATCATGCAAGCATGACGCCTGTTGTGCCCTTTCCCCCTACGCCTTATTGATCGCGGGCTTCGCTTGGTCCTGACGTGGAGCGCGTCGCGTTTAACTCGCGGGCGATCTGACGTCCGAGCAGGCGAGCAAGGCAAACCAAGGCGTCTCGAGTTCGGGCCTGCCGTTCGTCGGCCGGTTCGTGGACGCCCTCAATGTCCGCGCTAGTCTCCGGGGGGATCAACGCGCCCCCCTGTAGGTTCGCAGCCCAGCACAAGGCTTCTGGTTAGTGCACGCTTCCATGCGATGGTCTATGGTCACGCCCTTCAAACGGCGGCTGCCTTCAAGGGCGTCTCGAAGCGCAGTCAACCGAATGGTGCGGCAGGCGCCGAGTACCACTCCTAAAAGAGTGAAAGTGTCTAAACATCGGCGGAGAACAGACATGGGAAACCTGCTGTCGAGGGGGCGATCTTACAGGAATGGGGGGCTGCGCTTGAAATTCAAGAGGCTTCAAGACGAGTTCTTTTCTTTGAATTTTCCACCGTTGTTCCAAGGCGTGCACAGGCGTTTTGATGGCTTCGAAAATATTTTTTGACCAACTGACGAAGGTCATTTCGAAACGCATTTTAAGAAGAGCGCGATGTTCGTTCGTCGTTGTCCGACTTGTTATGCGCTGTCTAGCGCACGCTGGCCAGGAGCATTCGTTTGCTAAGTGCATTCAAATGAGCTTGCGGTGGAGAGACCCCGCAGCGACCAGTTTCGGCTGCGTTCGAAGGAAAGGCTCAGCATGCCCGTCACGTTGTCGCTGAGAGGACGGCTCAGGAAGCTCGACAGCTTTATCTTGCGCTGGCAAGGACGCAGGCTGCGATAGGGTCCGAGGTCGGTCACGTTCGGCCGGTTGGCGCCGTGCAGGTATGCAGCAAGGGTTCCGCGTGCATCGGGCACCTGTGGTATGGCGGGAATGGAAACTGCCGTTTCAGCTAGTTCGCTGAGCCGAGGACCGATCTCGGCACCCCCGATTCCGGTTACATTGCCGACAATGTAGAAGGGGATCGCCGGGTCGGGACTGATCCGCCGGTCTTCCTGCCGCAGGCGGCTCTTGCCGCGCAGGCGCGTCGTGCCGATACTGCTGTGCGCCGTGCCGTCAGCGTCCTCCGTGCTGGTCTGCCCGCTGGCCATGGCCTGGTAGCCTTGAAATTTCGCTTTGGTCGCAAAGTTCAGCACGGGCTGACTCGGCGAATAGCCAAGCCGTGGCGCAGGCTTCCTGCGCAAGCAGTTCGATCGACTGGATGCCGGCGAAAGAAAGGGTACTGACCTCGTTGGTTTCCAAGGGCGCCGTCCATTGATAGAGTAGACGAGGGGTGAGCCATCGGGTCCCTTGAGTTGTTCCCCCAAGCACCGGATCATGTCAGCGATGCTTGAAAGGCCCATGGCCCGCAGTTCCTGCGGGGCGAAGCGGCGAAGCGATTCCACGTCCGAGGTCGGCAACTGGTTACGCACTACGAGGTATTCGGAGATCAACCGGCGGCACGTCCTGTGCGGCCACCATGCTTCCCGTAAAAAACAGCATTGCATGACTGACTAGCACTACTTTGGCAGAAGTTTGCTGGTGTGTCTGATGAGGCTACATCCGCAGTGAGGGCATTGCTCCGGCGGTGGGCGAGACAGGCCGTCAAGGATGGCCTGGCGCACTGCCGGCAAGGTGGGTTGGGGAGGCGGGCCAAGGATTCTTTTTTTTCCGCCCCGCCTGAGCGAGCCTTCGGGACTGCAGAAAGGCGTAGGCCATCATCGACATCAAAGCATGGCGGTGAAGTCCAGTCCAGGATCGTCCTTCGAAGTGATCCAACCCCAATTCTTCCTTGAGTTGCTGATGCGCTTGTTCGCAGATCCAGCGCGCTTTGATCGCGCCCGCGAGAGCCTTGATCGGAGTGTCGCCGGGCAGATTGGAGAGATAGTATTTTCGCTCGCCATTCGAGCGATGCTCACCCACCAGCCAGGCTTCCTCACCTGGCATGTGCTGGGCCCCGGCAGAGCCGATCCGCTGAGGCGCACCATCGGCAATGCGCACGCGCATGGCCGCAAAGCGGGCCGTCAGCCGTCCCTTGGTTCCCTTGCGCCAACTGACCTGCCGCCACTTCGCGCTTTCGAGCATCGCGTGCGCGGCCATGGATTTGACGTCCGGCACATGCCGTACCCGAGGGCGACCGCGGCCTGCGACCGGGAAGATCAGTTGCACGTTGGCCGGATAGACCTTCTGGTGCCTGGGGATGCCGACAGCCCAGCAGAGGCCGCGTGTACTCAGCGCCTGCCGGAACGGAGCCGACAGCCCGTAACCGGCATCAGCCAGCACATAGCCGAAGCGCACGCCGGCAGCGATGATGCGATCGATCTCCTCGATCGCGATCTTGGGCTTGGTGCGATATTCCTGCAAAGGAGCAGGCACGCCCGACTTGTCCATGCGAGCGGTATCGTTTGTCCAGCTTTCCGGCAGGAACAGTGGCAAGCTCAGCATGAGCGGAACTTCGCTCGAAGCCAGCGTCACTGACACCAGCGTCTGACAGTTGGCATTCTTCCCGAGCGCCGTGGCATACTGCGGCGCGACGCCAACCGAGGCCTTGCCCTTCTTTGGCAAGGCAGTGTCGTCGATGATCAGCCAGGCTCTATCGCCACCAACCAATTCATCCGCCTGGCTCCAAGGTCGCTTCCAACGGGGCGCTGTCCCACAGACCGGCCCCGATGAAATGATGAAGCCGGTCATAAGGGATCGCATCCGAGCGGGCTGCCATGGGCTGGATGCTTTTGCGATCACCGGGTCCGATCAGACCAGCAATATAGGCTGGGCACATTCGACGCCGCGTCTTGTTCCCCAAGGCTTCCAGATAAGGCGCCAGCCAACGCTCAAGATCCGCCTGCCAGTCTTCGTCCATCGCCAGCCTCCGTCAAAGCTGGCTCCCCATGAATCACGCAATCAGCGACATGGGAATCCCAAAAATCATACTTCTGCCAAAGTAGTGCTAGGGCGTATTGACGTAGAGGCGCGAAATTCCGTGGAATTTTATCGGATTGGGGAAATCAACTGTTGGGCCGCGGAAAGGAACGCGCAATAGATCGGCGGCATTTAATGCAAGGTACCTGCCGTTTACTTACGGTCCGTCTCCATGATTCGGTGGCTTGATTGCAGGGCAAGGATCAGGGCGCAGATCAGGACAATGACGGCATTTTGCGGCAGCGACTGGACTTCACCCATCCACCCATGCATTGCCGCCGCGACCATTTGATTGAGCAGCAGGGCGACTGCGCCGACCCGCGCCGCCGTCGGTCGAGCGATCCCGATCAGCAGCAGGAGCGCACCCCCCATTTCGCTCCACCCAACGGCCCGGCTGACAGGTTCTGGCAGATAGACGGTCCAGGCGTGATGCTGCATAAGTTCGGCTAACGGCGCGAACGCCTTCATATAGCCGACGAACAGAAAGAAGAGCGCAAGCAGGCAGGAAGCAAAGATGACGCCTATCATCTTAAGGGTCTTATTGGAGCCTTTGTGGGAATGCATAAACTGCCTCCTCTCCTGTCCGGTCGTTGCCGGTTGATCGACCATGTCGGTCGCAAAACCGGCTAGTGTCGGTTCTAAGATCGCAATAATTAAAATAATATTCTAATTATTGCGATCCGGCGTCATGTGTCCGTCAAGACGTGAGAAACGGCTGATGAACGTGCTGCGGAAGCTGCCTCAGTCGTAGATTGGCCGCAGTTCATTGTCCAAAAAGTAGCGTGTCATCGCCATCGAAGCCAACAGGTCGGGGGAACCGTCATATTCGATCGAAATCCAGCCTTGGAAGGCATGCTGCTTTAGCAGGCGGTAAAGGCCCTTCAGATCAAGCTCGCCCTGACCGGGTTCCCAGAACCATCGTGTGCCATCGTCAGCGATTTCCGGATCCTGTGCATAGCGCACTTCATCCGGCAGCTTGGCAGAAGCCGTGTCCTTGAGGTGGAATGTGCTGATACGATCGTGGTAATCATCGTAGAACTTGAGAAGATCCTCACCCAATATCGCTATCTGAGCGGTATCGATACAGTAGTGAACCACCTTCGGATCGGTAGATTCGATTAGTTCGCGATGATTGGGGAGGTTGATTGCGCAGAAAAATTCATTGTGGAGGCCAATCTTCACCCCATGATCCGTCGCGTAGAGACCGATCTCGTTCATCACCTTTGCACATTGCTGCACTTCTTCCCGGCTTAACGGACCGGTTCCGTAATAATTTTGGGTGGGGCAGGTATTCATGTAGGTGCCGCCAAACTGCACGATCGTATCGACCGCTTCGCGCCCGGCCCGAACTGCCTCGTCGAAATGATCCACAGCATGGGAAGCGTGTGCGCCATGGAACATGCCGATTACCTTCACCCCGCGATCTTTGGCGAATTCGGCGAAGTTCTGAGGCGATCCGAACAGTGGTACGATGTCGGCCAAGTCCCAAGGCGCGATTTCGATTCCTTCAAAGCCCAATGCGGACTGATATTTCAATATATTATCCCAGTCCGAATAATAGGCGCTGTTGGTCTTGTCCTCATAGTAGAATTCGCGGAAATTATCGATCTGGCGGTAAGGGATCGCTTTCCAGTGGCACATGTTTGCATAGCGGATATTCGGCATGACGGAGGCTCCGTTCAATTTATTTCTGTAGCTGATTGAGCAGGACACGTGTCCGCAGCAATGCCCGGAACGGGTCCCTCGTCTGTCGGGCGCTACAGGTGACGGCGCCGCGATAGTCCAGCTTGCCGAGCAGGGCCGTGATCCCGACCAGGTCGACCGATCCAGTGCCAGGATCACGGAAAACCTGCGTAGCTCGCTCGCTGGGAAATTCGGGATTGGCGGATTTCCAGACCGCTTGCGTGTCGACGAAATCGGTATCCGTCAGATGTACGCAACCAATCCTGCCGATCTGGGCTTCGATGAAGGCGTCGACCGGGATGCCGGCGACAAAAAGGCTCGCCGTATCGACGTCCAGCTTCACCGTTTCGGGGAGGATATCTGCTAATGCCAAAATCCGCTCACCCCGGAACAGACTCCAGTATTCGTTGCGAAGTACGAGATCGATGCCGCTCTCTGCCGCGGTAACGGCAAGATCGGCCAGCAGCGTGACGGTACGCGCGGTGAAACTCTCCAGATCATTCTCTATATCGGGATGATATTGCGCCACCCGCCCATGGAAGGGGGACGGGCTGATAGCGAAATAGCGAGCGCCCAGATCTGCTGCATGGGCGATCGCTTCCTTGGCGAAGTGACCCGTGGCGCCAAAATAAAACTCCAGATTGGCGTTGCGCATGAACAGGTTGGGATCGAAAGTCACACCGCTGACCTGGCTGATCCCGCTTGCTGCCAACATGGCGCGATAACGGGTAGCGTCGCCATATTTGGTGTTTACGCAGTAGCGGTTGAACGGGACACCGCTGCGTCCGCCAAACTGCCAGACCGGCTCATAGGGAATTTCTATGCTTGAGAAGCCCGATGCAGCGATCAGCTTATATAGTTCTTCCCAGAAGTAACGGCTTTCGTAGCGGTTCCGGTTGGGTTCCTGATAGTGGCGATTGATCAGGTCGAGGCTGATCGCAAAATTTTCGGCATACATGTCGGATTTCCATTTAATCTGGCGCGAGCGATCGTCGCCCTTGCGTCCTCTTCGACTGAAAGCGTTTTGCCGTCAGCAGCCCAACTTTTGCCGCGTCAGCGCCAGGGACTGGTCCATGGGGAGGGTGGGGAAATATTCTAGGCCGATGGCACCCGAATAGCCCAGATCCTGCAAGGTCTGCATGACGTCGGCCCAGTCCAGACTTCCGGTGCCGGGTTCGTGCCTGTCATCTATGTCGGCGACCTGCACATGGGCCACCAGATGGATGCGGCCCGTGAGAACCTCAGCCATCGTCTCGCCCATGACCGCGCTGTGCCAAACATCATAGAGCAGGCGCAGATTGGGGCTGTTCACGGCCTCGACGAGATCAAGGCCAAGCTTTGTGCTGACCAGATACATCGCCGCGAACAATCGGGTATTTAACGGTTCAAGCAGGAGCGTGACTCCTGCCTCCTCTGCCACATCTGCTGCAGCACGCAGCGCGGCCACGGCATTGGCGAAATGCTCGTCCTCACTTAACCCCTCGATCCGAAAACCGGAGGCAACAATAAGGTCGGGCTTGCCCAGTTGCTCCGTGGCAGCGATTGTCTCGCGCACTGCAGCGACCATCTCGTCGCGTTCAGCCGGATCGACAATCGAACGACGCGGATCGACGCATACGCCAGTGAGTCGCATACCCGTCTCGGCCAGAGCGGTCGCCAACATGCCCACTGGCTTGTCGCGCCAGAGGTGAAATTCAGCCAGTTCAAAACCGGCCGCGCTTGCCGCGCGCAGCCGCGCGTCAAGTTCCCCAGATTCGGTGAACTGCCATTCGATACAGGATGAAAGTGGGTAGCACGCAGACATAGGATCTCCTTCCCATTCTACGGCCCCGTGGCACCAAGGGTGCTCGTATGCCTGGCGAGGTTGACCCCCGCTATTTTGTAGCGTTCATATCGCGGCGTTTGCGAATGAGGTCAAGTTACTTCGCAATATGAATGGCCTCAAACTTGTTCATCATGGTCCGTAAGATCCTTGGGTATAGCGCAGACCAGCACCATAGAAGCGAACGATGCCTGGGCCGTCGACCTGAACGCATAGCTGGAAACCCGCGCTTGTTTCGATTGCCGGGACGACAGAGAGATCGGTCCTTCGCCGGTCACACGCGGGGTAGAACTCCCGCCATTGTTCGGGGGGAGAGAACGGGACGGGGGTGCCGTCCAGCGCGACGTTGGGTTCGCAGACATGTTGCCGGTGCATACCCCCGTGATGAACGCAAACCCAACTGATCGCTGCGCCCTCGCTGGTTTCCCATAGTAGAGATACCTGGTCCACCAAGCCGCCCGCAGGCAACTGAAAAGGAAAGTGGAACCACACCTTGCGGTCGGGCCTCACGCGGAAGCTCGAGGAGAAGCCGCGATGGAAGCCGCCTGCAACGGACCAGTCCTTGTCATCGACAACATCCAACCATTCGGGACCGGTTTCCTGTACCTGAACGGCGGCGGGTGCCAACCAGATATCCTGAAAGTTCATCGCTATGCGTTCTCCGAACTATCGCGCTTTCAAAAAGCCATTTGCCTGCAGCCAGATCATGAAACTTTCGGTCCAACCCACGCTGGTCGTGCCCGGTTTTCCCAATCCAAAACCGTGCCCGCCGTTCTGATAGAGATGGAACTCTACCGGACGCCCTGCTTGCATCCAGGCATCGACCAGATCCGAACCCTGGCGAGCGAAGAAGTGATCGTCCGCAGCAAGCACGGCGAACATTGGCGGCGCGTCTTTGGGGACCGCTTTCGAAGTGAGGCGGCCGTAAATCGGCGCTATGAACGCGGGCCGCTCGCCCGGCTTGGCCTCGAGCGCCGTCGTTAGCGTAGTGAATGCACCCGCGGAAAAGCCCATCATTCCGATCCGGGTGGGGTCGATGCCCCAATCCTTTGCCCGTGATCGGACGAGCGTCAAAGCGGCGAGGCCATCGTCCCGCGCGAAACCCGGCGTATCCGAAGGGGGGCGCAATGAAGAGGGTTTGCCGCTACGGCCGGCCACCATTTCGCGCGTGAAGACATCGAAATTGCCGGGTGTCGGCACCAGTCTGTATTTGAGCACGAAGGCGGCAATGCCATGCTCGGAAAGCCAACGTGCCACTGCGAAACCTTCGTTCTCGATTGCCAGCCCCAGAAAGCCGCCGCCTGGAGCCACTATGACGGCTGTGCCGGTGGCTTTGTCCGGAGCAGGCAGGAACGGCGTGAGAGTAGCGGCAGAAACATTCCGCACGTTGATGTCGCCGTTCATGCGGAACCAGTCCTCTTCGGTAACATCCGGTGTTTGTGGACCGGTGCCGAGCGGGATAGCGTCTTTCTGCGGAGGGGGAATCATCCGCTCGAAAGTGAACGTCGGTGTTACGGTTGCCGGGCTATGGGTCTGTGCCGTCGCTGGCAAATGAATGCTTCCCAGAAAGAATGCGCAACTCAGCGTCAGGCTCAAGGCCTTCAGGTTCATATCTTTTCCCCCTCTTCTATGCGGCGCGTCTGCTTGATGCTTCTCCATCAGGCGGCGAGTTGCAGTTCGCGCCCGGTCTTCGTGGTCGGGACGAACGGCAGATAGGATACGCGCATGCGGACGGCGATCTCCACCTGGTGTCCGCCCTGAGCGAGCCCGCCTGCACGAACGACCGTCACCTTGGCCTTCTCGCCAAAGTTCCAGCGATCGTCGTAAACCGTCTCTATCTCGTCCAGCGTCCATGAGCGACCTCGCACCGAGAAGCGCACATCTTCGCGTTTGACCTGCTCGCCGTCGATGGCGATCGTGATGTCCTCGATCATCGAAAGACCAAGACCGCGATAATAGGGCAGGCGGGCGAGCAACGAGAACCCGGTCGTCTCGCCGTTCTCAACGACGTTCTCGAAGCCCTCGTCGCACAGCATCATCTTGTCGAACATCTATGATCTCCTCAGGCCGCCAGGGCGGCAGGGTTGGGGGCACCGATCAGGCCTTTGAGCATTTCCTGCTGGCGACGTACCTGCTCCACGGAATCGACTTCGTGGGCGTCCTCGATCCAACGGTTGCCTTCGTATTCCGAGCAGATGTAGCCCTTGTAGCCGCCCTGCTTCAGTACCCGGACGATCTCGTCGTAGGGAATGGAGGGTTCCACCAGGTCCTCGTCCATCTGGTAGAACTTGCCGTGGACGTTGTGGATGCGGTGCATGTAGTCCAGCATCCGCTTGGGTTCGAAAGCGGCGTTGTGCCGCAGCGTCTCGGCCATGCCCAAGGCAGGTCCTTCGCCGCCCATCTCGCGCACGTTCAGGATCACGTACTCCGAAAGGACGCGGTCCTCGTAGGCCTTTTCGATGTAGTCGGCGATGTTGCGCGGCACGCCGTTGCGGATGAAGCGTTCCTTCCAGACCGGCGGGAACTTGAACAGAAACATGCCCATGTCCGGCAGGAAGCCCAGGGCATCGGAGCCCGACTTCTCGAAAGCCTCGGCATGGCGGATGATCCAGGGGTGGTCGAAGTGCAGCGGTGCGTGAACCTCGATCAGGATCTTGATATTCTTCTCTTCGGCGTAGGGGGCCGCCGCGACGAGCACTTCAGGTGCGATGGAGACGAGCGCGCGGATGTACTTCATGCCGAGCCGGGCACCGAAGTCGATGTCCTTCTTCACGCTGGCGACCTGTTCCTCGAAAGGCATCGGGCGGCCCTTGTAGCGCTTGTAGTCGAGCATGAAATCGTGACTGACCGCCGTGGCGCCGTACTTCTTGATCAGTGCGTGCCATTCCTCAATCCGCGCTTCATCGACACGCGCTTCGGGCCAGCCCCAGAAGGTCTGCTCGCCGATGATCTCGATGCCCAGCGCGCCCATTTCGGCGCAAGTGCGGAAGCAGTCCTCAAGGGACATCTTGCCCTGGAACGTCTCATGCTGGAAGCTGTAAAGGCTGACGCCTCGCTTGATATCGCTGCTCATTGTTCACTCCGAAGGGAGAAGACCTGCGCTTCCAGGCGCAAGCGTGTGACGGGACGGCGTTGAGCCTATCAAAGCCGCGACAGGGGCAGTCCCCCGTGCGGTTCCGACATGATGTCAGGTTCGCCGCGGGCGGGGCGATTGCCCGTGCTTGTGGGACCGGCAAGACATGCGCTCCGACTGGATAGATATCCGTGCATCACTGCGTAGGGTAATCCTTGGCTTCCTCGGGAACTGGCAGGGTAACCTGGCCCGTAGCGGCCCATTCGGTGCCGCGCAGTATAAGCGACTGCAGTCCGGCGAAGTGAAGCGAGACTTCATCATGGCCGAGGGTCATCGAAAAGACGCGGCCCTTGCCGTAGTCCGCCGTCCAGACCTGCGGATGGTCGGCATCCATTCCCTTCATGGCCTTCAGCTTTTCCGGCGTGTAAGCGGCTGCCGGGTACTTGTGACCGGCGATCTTGGGGTCGTAGCTGGCGGAAGCATCGCGTGCGGTCGCCAAAACATGGATCTTGGCGTCGGGATCCATCTTCATGTTGGTGTACATGTCATCGTTGTAGGTCCAGACGTACTCGCGCATGCCGGCGGTTATCGGGTGCTCGCGATCGACGATGTGAACCGGAAACGCGCCGGGCGGCGAGCGTCGGCTCGAGCCGGGTTCCATGACGGCCCCCACGAGCCGCCGATACTCCGGCCAATTGGCGCCGAACGTGAAGGAGGAGTGATAAGCCACTAGCCCGCCGCCCTGCTTCACGTAATCGAACAGGGCCTGTTCGGCGGATTTCGACCAGCGATGCTCCTGCGGGTCCGCATAGTTCCACCGGCTGGAGTAATTCAGTAGGACCACATCGTAATTCTTGAGCGTGGCGAGATCGCCGTTGTCGAAGTCTTCCGTGACGCGCACGTCGAACCGGCCGGTATCGTGCATCATGGTGCGCAGCATGTTGTTCACGCCGGTCCAGTCGTGCTCGTAGCTGTTCTGGCCGCTGATGATCAGGACCTTCAGGCGCTTTTCTGCGGGGTCGACGGGGATGCCTACCCGCTGCACGGTTTCCGGCGGGCGATACTTGATGTTGACTATGACTTGCGATGCAGCGGGGGCGGCACTCACGGCCAATGCGATTGCTGATCCAAGCACTGCGCGTTTCATCTTCATTCTCCCCTTGTCTTGCGATGATGCTTATCGAGCGTCTTGCGGCTCAGGTTCGCGCGGAAATCTCGTCCCGGATGCGACCGTGCAGCCCGTCCATCGGCCAAAACATCATGATCGCGATCTGCAGGACCATGATGCCAATCGGCCAGCCGTAATAGGACCAGCGGATCGCTGCGCGGGCGCCATCGGTGACGGCTTTGGGATCGTAGCCCGCGATGCCCAGGACATAGGCGATGATCGCCGTGCCGAGCGCCATGCCGATCTTGGTGGAAAGACTGATGCCGGAGGACAGCAAGCCCTCATTGCGGGTTCCGGTGAGCCATTCGTGATAGTCCACGGCGTCTGCGGCCATCGTGAAGATCGCGGTCATGGTCAGGCTTATGAGGATCGCCGCGACCAGGAACAGGCCGAGGAACAGGACGTGTTGTCCCTCCAGTGCGGGAAGTGCGGCGTGGATCGCGATTCCGGCCAACAGCGCGCCGATGCAGCCCTTGCGAATTCCGGTCCGCTTGAAGACGAACGGCGCGATGAAGGCGCTCAGTAGGAGCGTGCCGGAGACGGCAGGCAGCAGGATGCCGATCATCCAGGGGGCCTTCATCACTTCGATCGCAAAGAACGCGGTGACGGAAATCACGCAGCCGAAGCGCAGGAAGTTCAGCGTGCAGAACAGGAAGGTCACCAGCCAGGCCCGATTGCCCACCATGGCGCGGACCTGCGGCCAGATTGCAGTGCCACGCGGCACTTCGTCATGATACCGCTCCTTGCAGTTGAAGAAGAGGTTGAGGAGCGCGGCCAGTGTCAGGGCGGCGAAGATGCCGGCGGCCAGCGCGAAGCCCAGTCGCTCGTTCCCGCCGCCGAGCAGGCCGACCAACGGCATCGTGGCCGCCGTGGCGAGGATGACGGAGATGGAGGTGCCGATCGCACGGGCGCTGCCAAGCTGCATGCGATCGCCATGATGCCTCGTCATCATCGGCATCAGCGCCGAGAACGGGACGGCAAGGAACGAGTAGAGAATGCCCAGCAATGAGAACGTGACATAGGCATAGGCCAGACGCGCACCGACCGAACCGTCAATGGTCGTGAATGTCAGAACCAGCAGGATGCAAAAGGGCAGGGCGGTGAAAAGGAAATAGGGGCGTGTGCGCCCCCAGCGGCTGCGAGTGCGGTCCACCAGCAGGCCTACGCCCAGGTCCACACCGGCGTCGAACAGGCGGGACAGCAGGAACAGCGTGCCCACCGCCGCAGCCGGCAAAAGTGCGACATTCGTGTAGAAATACAGAAGGAAGGCGCCCACTGCGTTCCAGCTCAGGCCGCAGGCGAAGTCGCCCAGTCCATAGCTGACTTTCTCCAGCGGACGCAGCCGATCGCTCGACGTATTCGCAGCGGGCGCAGCTCTTGCGGGCATGACATCGGCAGTCGCGGTCGCAGTCGTCATAAGGCATCCTCACCGTTATGTGCAGGGTCCTCGCATCGGGACCATCGGATCCCGCCGGGTTCGGCCTTTGCGGCTTTTTCCCGGCGGGACAAGGCAGGGCACGGACGTCAGAGTCCGGTGGCGGCGCGAACTTTTGCGATCGATTCTTCGGCCGGGAGGGTGGGCAGGTATTCCAGCCCGATCGCCCCTTCGTATCCGAGCTTGCGCAGCTTGCCGACCGTCTCTGCCCAGTCGATGGTGCCGCTGCCCGGTTCGTTGCGGCCGGGATTGTCCGCGAACTGCACATGGCGGACCAGATGAATGCGGCCTTTCAGCACGTCTTCCATGTCCTCGCCCATGACGGTGGAGTGGAAAACGTCGTAGAGCAGACGCAGGCTTGGGCTGTTCACCTCCTCGATGATGTCCAGCGCCAGCGTGGTACTGGACAGGAACATGCCGGGATGCGTGACGACCGTGTTGAGCGGTTCCAGCAAAAGGACGACACCTGCCTCCTCCGCGAGCGCGGCGGCACGTTTCAGGGCCTTGACCGCCTCGGCGCGCTGCTCTCCAAGATCGACGCCCTCGCGGGTAAAACCGGAGGCGACGACGAGGGGCGGGTTGCCCAAGATCTTCGCGGTTTCGAGCGTGGCCTTGATCGCGTCGAGGAATTCCTCATGCTGCACCGCGTCCACCAGGCTGCGGCGCGGTTCGACGCAGAAGCTGGTGAGCGTAAGGCCCGTTTCGTCGAGCGCGGCCTTGATGTCCTCGATCGGCTTGTCGTTCCAGAGATGGAATTCGACACCGCCGAGACCCGCTTCCTTGGCTGCACGGATGCGATCCGCGAAATCGGGCGCTTCTTCCTTGAAAAGCCATTCGATGCAGGCCGACAGGAACATCTTCTTCTCCAATGCAAAGCGCCTTGCAGGGATGAAGGCTGGGCACGGTCCTTGTAAGAGGACGGTTCCGCCGGCCTAGCCGGAACCGTCCATTCGGGATCAGTGTGTCAGGTGTCTCCGATCAGAAGCGCATGGTGCCGCGAATGCCGTAAGTGCGCGGGGTGCCATAGACGTAGTTGATCAGCAATTGCCCGCCCGCATTGACATATCCGGCGAAGGCATAAGGCCGATAGTCCTCGATGTTGCGGACATAGGCCTGGACGCTGAACTTGTTGCCGGGCAGAGCCCAGTCCAGGCTGAAATCGGTCTGCGTGAAAGCCTCCTGACGCTCGGCCAGCTGGTTGCCGGGTTGCAGATAGTAATCCGACTTGAAGCGGCTGAACAGGCTGGCGGTGATCTTGTGATCGCCGATATGGAAATCGTGATCGTAACCAAGCGCGATCGTCCATTTCGGCGACTGCACCGGACGGTTGCCGCTGAGATCGAAGGGCTGCAATCCCGGCGTATTGGGATCGCTGTCCGTCAGGGTGCCGCTGAGACCGAGAAGGTTGGCCTGGAACTTGGTCAGCTTGGCGTTGAGGTAGTTGGCGGTCAGCGTGAAGCGGTCGTTGGACGAGAGCAGGATAGTGGTATCCGTCTCGATACCCCAGACCCGCGAGGCACCGGCGTTGACGACTTCGGCACCGACATTGGTGTCGAGGAAGATCGGGATCTGCTGATCCTTGTAATCGTAGTAGAAGGCTGCCGCGTTGAACTGGATCGTCCGGTCGAGGAAGCTGTTCTTCGTGCCGATTTCGTAGGAGGTCAGCTTCTCGGCGCCGAACGTACCTACGTTGTCGAAACCGCCTGCCTTGTAGCCAGTGCTGACCTTGCCGTAGATCAGATGATCGGTGGCCGGGGTATAGTCGAAGCCCAGGGTCCAGGTGAACTGGCCGTCATCCAGCGGCGTGGGATTGAAGGCCACCCTTCCCGGACGCGTGGTGTCGTCCTGGGCAGGGGGCGTGGGGCCGCGGCCGAATTGTGGGCCATAGTTGATGAAGAGGGCGTTCTTCTTGTCCTTGGTGTAGCGCATGCCGCCGGTGACGCTCAGCTTGTCTTCCACCAGCGGAACGGTGACCTGCGCAAAGCCGGCCAGCGACTTGTTCTTCACGTAAGGACGATAGAAGTAGTTCAGATAGCTGCCGCCCGCCGCCAGTGGCAGGAAGAGGCCCTGCGCCATGTACTGGTCTTCGTGGAAGTAGAAGGCCCCGACCTGATAGATGACCCCGCCCTTGTCGCCGCCGGACAGGCGGAGTTCGTGGCTCTGGGTTTTCGAGTTCTTTTCGTAATTCTGGATGAAGATCGTCGGAACGAACCCGTTCAGCGGCTGGCTCACGTCGGACTTCACATTGCGGTAACCGCCGATGTAGCTCAGAGTCCCGATCGAGCCGACGTCCACGTCCAGGCGGCCGCGCACGGCATATTGTTTGATACGGGTGAAGCCCAGATCCCCCAGCGGGAAGGATTTTTTCGGCGGATCGAACCGCAGGTTGCGGGGAACGCCTCCGTTTTCGAACTGCGGCGTCGATGGGATGGCGTCGACAATGCCGGAGGCATAGGCGGGGTTCGTCAGGACGCCGTTGACGGCGATGACCTGACCGTATTGTGCGACGCCTGTGGTATCGACATCGACATACTCACCGGCCAGATAGGCGCGAACGCCTTCCACGGGTTCGGCGTAGATGGAGAGGCGGGCGGCATCGGTATTGCCAGCACTGCCGCGCCCGGCCGGGGCATTGTTGAAATAACCGTCATGCTCGGTATGCATGCCGCTGGCGCGGATGGCCACTTTGTCGCCGAGCGGAATGTTGATGGCCGCTTCGCCGGTGATGGCCTCGAAATTGCCATAGCCTCCCGTGGCATAGCCGGAGAATTCACCCAGACGCGGCTTGGCGGCGACGATGTTGAGCGCGCCCGCCGTGGCATTGCGGCCATAGAGCGTACCCTGCGGCCCGCGCAGCACTTCGATGCGTTCCAGGTCGAAGAAAGTGGCGTTGAGGGCGATCGGGCGATTGATGTATTCGCCGTCGATGTTGATCGTCAGAGCCGGATCGGCAGTTTCGCCGTGGTCCTGGCTGGAAATACCGCGCACGGTGATCTTGGTATACTGGGTATCGTTGGTGATTCCAAGGTCAGGCGCCAGTCGCGCCAAGCCGTTGACGTCGCTTACACCGGCTTTCAAAACGGTTTCACTGTTGAAAGCGCGCATTGCGATCGGGGTATCCTGGATGTTGGTAGCGCGCTTCTGAGCCGTGACGATGATTTCGCCGATGCCGATTGACTGTTCTCGGGCTGGCGCATCTTCCTGCGCTTTCGCTGATGTCGGAACGGTCAGGGCCGCTGCAGTGCCCACCATAAGGAACGACGCATATCGCGATACAGTCATAGATCCTCCCCTTCAGCCTCGCTTCATGCTGGTCTGAATTACAATCCTTGTTTTAATTACAGATGGGGTGGTCGTCAAGTTTCGCGTTTTCAACTAATATCGTTATAAAACAACTATATAAATATAGAATGTCGCTTTTCTTTCAAGCCGATTGCGGCGGCTTCTGATGCGGTGCGAATCACAATTTAGCTATGATCTTGAGGCACGCGCCGATGCCCTGTCGGCGGTAAGACGTGTCAGCGCGCAGCCCAACAGGTAAAGAAGCGGCCCGGCTGTCGCCGGGCCGCTTCCAAAGAACAACTTCCGTGCGGGAGAATGGTCCGGAAACGACCGCTATCCGGTCCTGACGACCGACACGCATTGGTCGATCCTCCCGAACGGTGACTGGTTGGATGCGGTGCGGGCTTCCATGCGGATGGTATCACCGCATGCCATGAACGGCGTTGTCGGCTTGCCGTCGCGGATGATCTCGATGGCGCGCACTTCGGAGATGCAGCTGGAGCCGACTTCGGCGTAATTTGCGTTGGAGACGGTGCCGGAGCCGATGATGGTGCCGGCCACGAGCTCCCTCGTACGCGCGGCGTGGGCAATGAGATCGTGGAACCCGAAGTCCATCGCGGCGCCGTTGGCTCGTCCGAAGGGCCTGCCATTCCATTCGACGGTGAGGTCCATGCAGACGCGTCCGTCTCGCCAGGCCTCGCCCAGCGCTGTGGGTGTGACCGCAAAGGGCGCCATTGAACAGGGCGGTTTGGCCTGAACCCAGCCAAAGCCCGTCTTCATCTCGACTGGCGCGATGGCGCGCAGCGACCAGTCGTTGATCTGCACAACCAGTTTGATGTGGCCCAGCGCCTGCTCGGGTGTGATGCCCATCGGAACCCTGTCGACGATGACGCCGAATTCGCCTTCGAAGTCGATGCCATCCGCCTCGTTGGCGAACGGTACGGGATCGCCCGGGCCATAGAACCGATCCGACATACCCTGGTACATCAAAGGGCGGTCGGTCTCGATCGGCGGCAGGTTGAAGGCGATCTGCATCAGTTCGCCGTGCGTGCCGAAGGCCGAGCCATCGAGCCATTGCCAGGAACGCGGCAGCGGTGCGCGCAGCAGTGCGGGATCGAAGGCTTCGCCGTGGCCTGCGTTCACCCGTTTGGCCAACGCAAACAGCACCGGCTCGGCCGCGCGCCAGTCGGTGATGGCGGCCAGCAGGTTCGGGATATCCGCTGCGAGCGCCCGCGCGCCATCGGCAGAGACGACCACCAGCTGTCCGTCGGGCGACCCGTTCGCTATGGTTGCAAGCCGCATTCGCTCAGTCCTCGAAGATCGCGACGGCGCGGGTCCAGCCTGCAGACGCGCCCTTGATCTTGTGCGGGAAGCAGGAGACCGTGAAGCCGTGGCCGGGCAGCACTTCCAGATTGTGCAGCTTTTCGAGGTGGCAATAGCCGATGTCGCGCCCCGCCTTGTGGCCTTCCCAGATCAGCGAGGTGTCGCCGGTTTCCTTCACCTTCTGGGCGGTGTGGCTGAACGGTGCATCCCAGCTCCAGGCATCGGTGCCGGTTACGCGCACACCGCGCTCGGTCAGGTACATCGTCGCCTCGTACCCCATGCCGCAGCCCACGTTGACGAAGTCGGGGCGGCCCAGCGCCTTGCCCGCTGCGGTGTTGACCAGCACGATGTCGAGCGGCTGCAGATCGTGCCCGATCCGCGCCAGTTCGGCCTCGACGTCCTTGGCAGTGACCACGTAGCCGTCAGGGAAGTGCCGGAAATCCAACTTCACACCAGGCTGGAAGCACCATTCGAGCGGCACCTCGTCGATGGTGATCGAGCGCTCGGGCTTGCCGTCCTTGCCGTTCATGGTCGGGTGGAAGTGATAGGGCGCATCGAGGTGCGTGCCGCTGTGGGTGGTCAGCCTGACCCATTCCGACGCCGCGAAACCGGCGCCGTCGGGCGTATCCGCGGCGGTGACGCCGGGGAAGAACATGTCCAGTTCGCCGGCCGTGTCCATGTGGGTCTGGTAGGTAATTTCGGGTTTCAGGAACGGCGGGTCACTGACCACGTCGTTGCAGAGCGTGATCGACAGATCGACGAAACGGCGGGTCATGGGCATCCTTCCTTTATTTTGTTGACGCGCCGCCCCGGAGGAGAGGGTGGGGCGGCGCGCCGTTTTTGCCGGCGGCATTCCGCCGCCGGAAGCTATGATCCGCTCAGGCTGTTCTGCTACCCAGCGTCTCGGCGAACCAGTCCGAGATCAGATCGCGGCCATAGGCCATGTTGTCCGCCCCGACGTGCTCGACGCCGCCTTCGCGGGGCGTGAAGATCACTTTCTCCCGGCGCGGCGAATTGACCAGCTGGTCATAGAGATCGTCGGCGTAGCCCACGCTGATCTGGCGATCGTTGGCGCCATGGGTGACGAGGAACGGCACGCGGATAGCATCCATGTGGCCATTGAGGTTCATCGCTTCGGATTTCGCCAGGAAGTCCTCCTGCCCCTCTGCTCCGAACGCCCAGTGCACGTGCGCCCAGTAGTGCGGCACAGGATTCTCGCCCTCGCGCGCCATGCGCTTGTCCTGCACTTCGCGCCAGTTGTGGTTGGCGCCCCAGACCGCGCCGCTGGCAAAGCGCGGCTCGTAGGCAACGGCGCGCGGCGCGAAGTGACCGCCGAGCGAGATTCCGGTCATGCCGATCCGTACTGGATCGACATCCGGCTGCTGCTCCAGCCAGTCGACCGCCTTGCTCGCCCAGCTTTCCGAATGCGGATCGACAGGCAGGCCTTGCAGGCGCAGCGCCTCGCCCGAACCGGGCTGGTCGACGCAGAGCGTGGAAATGCCGCGCCGCGCCAGTTCTTCGGGCAGGCGGGTCCAGTAGAGCAGTTCCTTGCAGCTATCGAGACCGTTGCAGAACACCACGACCGGCTTTGGCCCTTCGCCGGGCGCACGGGTGAACAGCGCGGGCATCGTGCCGGTCTCCAGCGGGATTTCCACGCGCTCGCGGTTGAGCTTGCCCAGTTCGGTCGAGCGGTCGAAAGCCTTGCGCGCCCTTGCATACGTCTCCGTGCGGCCAGGGTGCCCGTGGCCCTGCATACGCTCGGCGGTGATGAGATAGAGCGAGGCGCGCTCCAGCTTGTTGGAGGCGGAGAACGCACGGCCCTTCGCCTCGTCCTCGGCGGCGAGATCGAGGAGCTTGTCGCCCATCGCCGCCCAGGCCTTCATGAACTGCGGGGTTCCGGCATCGGCACCGTTCGCCGCCGCATCGCGGATCGGTTGGCACATGTCGATGATCTCGCCGAGCTGCGCGCCCGATTCCATCGCGATCGCGACCGACAGGTTCCAGATGTAGTTCGGGAAATATTCGAAGAGGGCCAAGGGGGGGCTCCTGTAATCAGAAATAGGGATGCGGATTGACGGTCTGGGTCCGGATCGGCTGGATCACGTCCCAGTGCTCGACGATCTTTCCGTCCTTCAACCGGTAGATGTCGGCCACCGCGCCGCCGGGATTGTCGGGCGAAGGGCGGCCGTGGAGATGGATCATCGCCATGTCGCCATCGACGAGAATGCGCTTGATCTCGAAGGAAGCCTGAGGGGCCGAGAACTTCGGCTCGAGCGCTGCAATCGCCGGTTCGCGCCCGTCGGGAATACCGGGATTGTGCTGGATATAGTCCGGCACGACGTAGCGCTCGAAGGCCGCGCGCACGTTGCGCTCGGTGTAGAACACGTGGGCGAACTCGGTCACGATCGCCCGGTTGCGTTCGGTCCGGTCGTCCGGTCCCCGCGCCGCGACGAACGCGACGGCGCTGAGAACGAGCCCCGCGGCTCGCATACCGGCCCTCATCAAACCTCCGCCGGTTGGAACAGGCGTGCGTCGGGCTTGGGATGCGGCATCGTCTGCGGACCGCCGACACCGATTCCCCACTGGTCCATGACCTGCGGGCCGGGAATGTGGACCTTGTGCTGGTGCGTCTCGAAATCGACCTCTTCCAGCTCCGAGGTGTATTCGACGGCGAAACCGGCGGGCGTCGTGAAGTAGCTGAAGGTGTTGTTGCCGGCCGTGTGGCGTCCCGGCCCCCAGCGCAAGTCCGTGCCGCGCTGCTTGAGGCGGTGGACGCCGCGCATCATGTCGTCGACCGTGAGCATGTCGTAGGCGACATGGTTGAGGCACGGCGGTCCGGGCAGGATGGCGACGCGGTGGTGCGCCTCGTTGCAGCGCAGGAAGCACATGAAGTCGCCCAGCCAGTCGCTCACCTTGAAGCCCAGCACATCGGTGAAGAACGTCACCATAGCCTGATGGTCGGGCGAGTGCAGGACGATGTGGCTGATCTTGACCGGCATGCCTTCCCAGCGAGCCATCGCCCGGCTGGTCGAACGCGCGACTTCGGCCGAAATCTCGAACGGCAGGCCGTCGGGCGAGAAGAAGCGGAAGCCATAACCACCGCCCGGCGCATCGAGTTCGCGCGGTGCGAAGATCACCTTGCAGCCTGCCGCCAAGACCTTGTCGTGCAGTGCCTCGACATCCTCGCGTGTGTCGGCGGCCAGGGCGATCACCTCGACGTGATCAGCATCCGACTTGTGCAGGCGCACGACATGGTGTTCGTCATGGCCATGGGTCTTGAACCAGGCGAAATCGTCCTGTTCCGCGACTTCGACCAGTCCCCAGTCATCGGCATAGAACGCGCGTTCGGCGTCGAAACTCTCAACGCCATATCCGACATAGCGGATCTCGGTAACTCGGCTCATGGGTTTTGCTCCGAAGTTTCGGTAGTGAAAGTGAGTTCGAATGCCGGATCGGCGGCATTGCGGCCGAGGAAAAGGCGCGGCGCCTCGATGTCGCACCAGCCATCCTGCCAGATCTGGAGGCGGCGTCTCGGCACGGAAATCGCAACCTCGCGCCGTTCTCCAGCAGCGAGATGGACCTTCGCGAAGGCGACGAGGGCCAGTTCCGGCTCGCGGCGGTAGATTTGCACGACTTCGCTACCAGCACGCCCGGAAGCGTTCGCTATCGTGACCGAAACGGCCAGACCGCCTTCGGCCAAGGCGGCAACGCTTGGTTCGGACAGGCCGATATCGGCGTAACCGAAGCCGGCCCCAAGCGTATGGCGGGGATCGGCGAAGCCGCGATATCCAAGGCGGGTGCCTTCCAGATAGGCCAGATCGCCGGAGGCGTCCGGCGCCAGCGCGAAGGCGGGATAATCGGCTTCCTCGCGGGCGATCGAGACGGGCATGCGGCCGCCCGGCTCGCGGTCACCAGCCAGAACCTCGGCAAGGGCGGGGCCGAAGCCTTCGCCCGGATACCAGGCGACGAGCAGGGCCGCGCCGCGATCCTCCCAGGCGGTGTCGAAGGCGTGCCCGACATTGGCGACGATGACGGTACGCGGGTTTGCCGCGGTGACCGCTTCGATGAGCCGGATCTGCTCCTGCGGAAGATGCGTGTCCGCACGATCCTTGCTTTCCACGCTGGCGTCGGAGGTTTCCCCGACGACCAGAACCACGACATTGGCGCGGGCGGCGAGATCGACGGCGCGTTGCAGCATGGCTTCGGGGGTATCGGGGCGGCGAATTCCGTACCACAGGCCGTGAACCCGCGCCGGTTCATAGGCAAAATCAGCCTCGATCAGCACTTCCTGTCCGGTTTCCAGATCGACTACGGCGCTGTCCGCATCGCCGCTTTTCAGCTTGCCCATCACGTCGGACGAGGGAATCGCCGCATTGCGAACGACCACTTCGCGTCCGTCTACGCGCAGCCGCACGGGACCCGTCGCTCCCAGGTAGAAGCGATGCGATCCCGTCTGTTCGGCCCGGAAGCGACCGCGCGCAACGATGCGGGCCGGCTTGCCGAGCACGGCGGTGTCATCGTGCACACCGGCGAACCAGACCAGCGAGTTCGTGTCCCGCGTCTCGCTGGCGACGAGCACGGCGTCCTCGCCCTGGCCGTCGTAATAATCGACGGTCATTCCGAGCAGGGCTCCGTCGCCAATGTCCCGCGCCGGAATGGCGGGCATTGCTGGCAGCCGGGGCTGGGGATCGACACCCGGCTCATAGTCGAGTCGGGCGTGTCCCTGATAGCGGGCCAGGATCGCTTCGAGCGGGCGCACGGCATCCGGCGCGACGGCGATCTTGGCGAACGTGCCGCCCTGGTAGCAGGGGGCGGCGGCGTTGGGGCCGATCACTGCGACATGTGCGTCGCGGCCCGGCGTTAGCGGAAGGATGTCGCTTTCGTTGCGCAGGAGGACGAATCCGGCTGCCGCGGCTTCCACCAGCAGCGCGTCGGCGTCGGGGCCGACGATCGGGCGTGACTTTTCCGCCTTGAAGCGGAGGGCTGCGCGGATCAGTCGATCCGACGCGTCGATGATGCGTTCCGGGGCGATTTGACCGGCGTCACAGGCCTCCTGCGCCTTGATGCCCATGAACCGGGCCGGACCCGGCATTTCAAGGTCAAGGCCCGCGTTCAGCGAACCTGCGCCGGAATGCGTACCGAACCAGTCGCTCATGATCGGGCCGTCGAAGCGCCATTCGCCTTTCACGATCGTCGTGATGACGTGGTGCTGCTCGGCGCACCAACTGCCGTTGACGCGATTGTAGGCGGCCAGCATGCCGCCGACACCCGCTTCGGCGCAGAGTTCGAACGGGAGCAGGTAGACTTCGCGAAGCGTTCGCGCGTCCACGACGACGTTCATCCGGTCTCGCTCGCTCTCGCTGTCGTTGCAGACGAGATGCTTGACCACGGAGGCGGTGCCGGTGGATTGCAGGCCGGTGGCCCAGGCCGCGCCCAGCACGCCTGCCAGCAGAGGCTCTTCGGAGAAGTATTCGAAAGCGCGGCCTGCGAGCGGGCTGCGGGCAAGGTTGACGTTCGGTGCGAGCACCATGTCTACCCCCGTACGGACGGCCTCGCCACCGATCATGGCGCCGACGCGCTGGCAAAGGTCCACGTCCCAACTGGCGCCGAGGGCGGTGGGGCACGGGCTGAGCAGGGCGACGTCGCGCTCGTCCACCCGGCCGCTGGCGATTCCCATCGGCCCGTCCGCCATTGTCAGCGAAGCTACGCCTGCCTCGGGGTAGCTGACGGTCTGCCACATGGCGGCGCCCGCCGTCATCGCCAGCCGCTGGTCGAGAGAGAGTTCGCCGCTCATGCGGCGAACTGCATGATCTGTGCGGCCTGAGCCTCGACCGCAGCGGCGATGCGAGGATCGGCGAGGGCACCGGATTCGTCGAAGGGGCGCTGTTCCACCGAATTTACGGTCACGCCCACCGGGGTAGGCCATCCGCGCATCGCATGGACGACATCGCGCAAGGCCGAGAGCGTCGTGCCGCAGCCTTGCCAGCCTGCCGCGGTGACGACGATGCCGACCGGGCGACCGTCGAAGTAGACCCGCGTGTCGGCGCGCAGGTCTTCCAGAAGGTCCACGGCGTTCTTCACCAGCCCGGAATAGCCCCCGTGATAACCGGGGCTGCCGATGACGATGGCGTCGGCGTGACGGATGGCTTCGACCAGGGCCTGCTGCTCGGGCGTACGGGCAGGATCCTCGGGATTGTAGTGCGGCAGGCGGGCAAGGGCCGGTCCGTCGAACATCACGCTTTCGGCGCCCAGCCGTTCGCAGGCCGCCAGGACCGCCCGGACGATACGCTCGCTGGAGGAGGCCTGGCGGAATGTTCCGCCCAGCCCGACCACAGTCTTACGGCCCGTTGCCGCCATATTCCTTCTCCCGTTCTTCTTGTCGTTCGTGCCGTTCAGGTTTCGGTTCAGTTCTTGAGCGCAGGCATGACCTTGCTGGAAAGCAGGTTCAGGGTCTGATTGCCCAGACGCAGGCGCTCGTCCGTCAGCGGACCGGTGGTCGTGCCGCAAAGGATGTTGCCGATGCCCAGGTCCTGGTAGGGCTTCAGGTGTTCGATCACCGTGTCGGGGCTGCCATAGAGGCACCAGGTGCCGATCCAGTCGTCCGTCAGCGCGTTCGGCGTGCGGTCGGTCTTGGTATTCGCCGAGTCGGCTTCTGCGCGGCGGTTGAACTCGTTCTCGCGCTCGACGGCAGCCTGATAGGCGCGCAGGATAACTTCCAGCTCCTCGCGGGCCTGCTCGTCGGTCTCGGCAACGTGGACCACCTGGTAGGTGTGGGTCGTCCAGGACAGCGCGCGGGCGACGACGTCTTCGCTATGCCCGGCTTCCAGCAGGTAGTTCTTGTAGATGCCGAAGAACTTCGCGACGTGGCGGTACGGCTCGGTGCCGCCGATCTGCGGCGGGGTGAAGGCCGGGATGAACGCGGGCCAGCCGTTTTCCGCCGCGCGGCGGGCGCTGGCTTCCTTCATGGCCACCGGCATCAGCGGCGCGTGGCCTGCGGTGTAGGGAGCCGGAGCGATGCGCTGCAGGACGCGGCCCTTGTGCGGTCCGTTGTCGATTTCGATCGCGGGATCTTCCATGCCCTTTGCCCAAAGCGCCTCGGCGATGGCGAGGTTGCGATCCGAGATGTCCTTGGAATCCTGATAATTGACGCCGAAGCCGATCATCTCTTCGGGTGTCGTGCCCGATCCGACGCCTACCAACAGTTTGCCGCCCGTCAACTGGTCGAGGATGTTGATGCGCTCGACGAAGCGGACGGGATGATGGAGCGGTACGGAAACGACCGAAAAGCCAAAATGCATCTCGGGCAGCTTGGCGGCCAGATAGGACGCGAACATGAAGCTGTCGCTGGCGACCGGCATGTAGCCGTTGAAATGGTGATCGGGCATGAAGATGGCATCGAAGCCAAGTTCGCCTGCTTTGAGCGCGTGCGCCTCAAGGTCCTGCATCAGCTTGCGGTCCTCGGCGGCGCTCATCGAACGAGCGTTCAGAAACACGGAAAAACGCATCTACCCCTCCAGTTGGGCGGCTTACGGCCCTTGGTTTACAACTCTGGCAAGACCGGTCAGAATGGTTCGATAATTAGAACCTCTATTCTTAAATCTTTAGGAGCGTCATGGCGGCAGTGTCAACCGAGAAGTCGAAGCGAGATTCTATTTCCCGTTCGGCTTCCTCCGCAAAACCGGAAGCGCCTGAAAATGTCGAGGCGAGCCGGGTTCCTCAGCAGGGGCGCAGCCGCGCCTCCTATGAGCGGATGCTCGTGGCGGCGGAAAAGCTGATGATCAAGCGCGGGGACGACGAGTTCACGCTGACCGAAGTGGCGAAAACCGGCAAAGTGTCGATCGGTTCGATCTACCTGCGATTTGACAGCAAGGACGACCTGATTCGCGCGGTGCATGGCCGGGTTCTGGGCCGTATCAATGACGATCAGCAGCGAATGCTGGTTTCGGTCAGCGGGCGATCGGGCAGTCTGGACGATTATGCCCGGTACTTCGTCGAGGCTTATGCCGAGTTGCTGAAGGAATATAGCCCGGTACTGCGGCCGATCATGTTTCGTGCGATTCACGACGAGTCGATGTCGGCACTGGGGCGCGGCTCCGCGGAGGAACTGAGCAACGAGGTGCATCGTGAGCTGCTCGCCTATGCTTCCGAATTCGGTAGGCCGGATCACCAGCGCTTGGTGGAGAACGCATTTCGGATGATCTACTGCACGCTGGCCCGTTATCTCGGCTTGGGATCTTCGCCGGAAGCCGCCAACCAGGGCAATTGGGAGGAGCTGAAGGAAGATCTCGCAATCATGTGCCCGGCGTTCCTGCGGGCCGGAGCCGGATGAGCGACAGATACGATTCCCATCGACGGCGACTGACGATTGACAGAGGCCTGTTCACCCGATACCTGCCAATATCAATATAAGAATGATTATTCTAACGAGTGAGAAATCCGAACTCGTGGACGATATTGGGTATCGGGATGACAGAAACGGTAATTACGCGAACGAGGCGGGGCCGCGGCCCTGTATGTGCGGTCGCGACATCTAATGAATTAGCTCTCGATCGGTTGCGCCGCGTCGCGGGTAATGCGACATGACCCGCCTGCGCATGGGCATGGTAGGCGGCGGTCCGGGTTCGTTCATCGGGCCAGTCCACCGCATCGCCGCCGAACTGGATCGTGAGATCGAGCTTGTTGCCGGCGCCTTCAGCAGCGACCCCGCGCGATCGAGAGTCGCCGGAGACAGCTACCGGATCGATGGCGCACGCGCCTATCCAGACCTCGAAACGATGCTGCGAGAGGAGGCCGCGCGGAGCGACGGCATCGACTTCGTCGCAGTGACGACACCGAATTTCCACCATCTCCCCGCCGTGCGCGCGGCGCTGGCTGTGGGCATTCCTGTCATTTGCGACAAGCCCGCCACCGCCACTCTTGCCGAAGCCGAGGAGATGGCCGGTCTGGTACGCGATGCCGGGCTGCCGTTCGCTTTGACCTATACCTATTCAGGCTATCCCCTGGCCCGCGAAGCGCGTGCACGGGTCGCCGCCGGGGCGATCGGCGCGGTGCGCAAGGTCGTGGTCGAGTATCCGCAAGGGTGGCTTGCCGGAGAGGCTTCGGGCAAGCAGGCGGAATGGCGCGTCGATCCGTCTCGGGCAGGTGCGGGCGGCTGTATTGCTGATATCGGCGTTCATGCCTTCCATCTCGCGGAGTTCGTTACCGGGCTGCGGGTGACGCGCATTATGGCCGATCTCGGCACGGTGGTGCCGGGCCGGTTGCTCGATGACGATTGCCAGATACTTCTCCGCTTCGAAAACGGCGCGCGGGGCGCCCTGCTGGCGAGCCAGATCAGCGTCGGTGAACGCAATGGTCTGCGCATCCGTATCTACGGTGATGTGGGTGGGCTGGACTGGAAGCAGGAGTGCCCGAACGTCCTGGTGCTCCACCATATCGGCGGTCGCACCGAGCTGATCCAGGCGGGTGACGCAGCGCTGGGAACCGAGGCGGCGCTCGCAAGCCGGACGCCTGGGGGCCATCCCGAAGGGTATCTGGAAGCCTTTGCCAACATCTACCGCGATTTCGCGCGGCAATTGCGCGGAGAACCGGGTTCGCTCGCACCGGGCATCGAGGAGGGGGTGCGCGGCATGCGGCTGATCGATCTGGCTGTCCGGGCCAGCGCTGAAAATTGTGGCTGGATCGATTTCCCGAAATAGCAGATTCGGCTGGGAGGAACGCTAGACATGAAGACCATCAAAGGCCCTGCCATTTTCCTCGCGCAGTTCGCCGGGAACGAGGCGCCTTTCAACTCGCTCGAAACCATCGCGGACTGGGCCGCCGGTCTGGGCTATCGGGGCATTCAATTGCCCAGCAACGATGCTCGCCTGTTCGATCTGAAGAAGGCGGCAGAGAGCCAGGATTATTGCGATGCGCTTTCCGGAATGCTGGGCGACAAGGGCCTGATGATCACGGAGCTGTCGACCCATCTGCAAGGGCAGCTCGTGGCGGTTCACCCGGCTTACGATGCGCAGTTCGACGGCTTCGCCGCACCGCATGTGCGCGGCAATCCCCGGGCGCGCCAGGAATGGGCGGTCGACCAGATGAAGCTGGCTGCCCGCGCCAGCCGCCGGTTGGGCCTCAAGGCTCATGCAAGCTTCTCGGGCGCGTTGGCCTGGCCTTATGTTTATCCCTGGCCACAGCGACCCGCAGGTCTTGTAGAGGATGCTTTCGACGAACTTGCCCGGCGCTGGAAGCCGATCCTCGACGTGTTCGACGAGAACGGCGTCGATATCGGCTTCGAACTCCATCCGGGCGAAGACCTCCATGACGGCGCGACGTTCGAGATGTTCCTGGACCGCGTGGATCATCACCCGCGCGCCAACATCCTTTACGATCCCAGCCACTTCGTTCTGCAACAGCTCGATTACCTGGCGTTCCTCGACATTTATCACGAGCGCGTGAAGTGCTTCCATGTGAAGGATGCCGAATTCCGACCGAACGGACGGATCGGCGTCTATGGTGGCTATCAGGGATGGGTCGAAAGGCCGGGGCGGTTCCGTTCGCTGGGCGACGGCCAAGTCGATTTCGGGCAGGTTTTCTCGAAGATGGCGCAGTACGATTTCGAGGGCTGGGCCGTGCTGGAGTGGGAATGCGCGCTCAAGCATCCCGAGGCGGGAGCCGCCGAGGGCGCGCCGTTCATCGCAGACCACATCATCAGGGTGACCGAGCGGGCTTTCGACGATTTCGCAGGAAGCGGGAGCGACCGTGCCTTGAATGCGCGTCTGATGGGGATCGGCCAGTGAGCGCCGCCGGACAAGGATGGAACCGGCGCGAATTCGTCGGCGCGGCGTCGCTCTTGGCTTTGGCGCTTGGCGTTCCCGCTGCCGCGATCAAGCTGACCGATCTCGACGCGCAGGATGCGCCGACCGACCGTCAACGGCGGTTGATGACCAGAGTCGCCGATCTCGTCATTCCCCGTACCGATACGCCGGGGGCGGCCGACGTGGGGGCGGGCGATTTCGTCATCCTGGCACTGGCGCATGGACTGAACGAGACAAGGGCGCCGATGGCGGCCGCGAATGTGACGGCGGCATTGGCGCCGTTCCGGAGGCGCAATGGGTCGCTGCGCTATCTTGCCTGGCTGGAGAATGCCCTCGATCGCTCGGCGAGCGGCGATTTCCTGCGGCATCCGCGTGAACGGCAGGCGGAAATACTGGCGGCGCTGGATGAAGCGGCCTTTGCGAAGGAAGCGCCTTTCTCGCCCTGGAACGTGATCAAGGGACTGATCCTGACCGGCTACTACACCAGCGAGGCAGGTGCCTCGCAGGAGCTGCGTTACGAATTGGTGCCCGGGAAATGGGAATGGAACATTCCGCTCACGCCCGAAATGCGGGCTTTCTCAAGCGACTGGACGGCGGTGGATTTCGGCTGATGACGGACAACGAAGGACAATTCGACGCGATCGTCGTCGGCTCGGGTATTACCGGCGGCTTTGCCGCCAAGGAATTGACCGAAGCCGGCCTGAAAGTGCTGATGATCGAGCGCGGGCGCAAAATCGAGCACCAGGTCGACTACGAGACCGAAACCAAGTCTCCTTGGGAAATGGAATTTCGCGGTGAAGGGGATACCGCGCTGTACGAACGCGATTACGCCGTGCAGATGCTGAACCGGCATTTCACCGAGTTCACCCAGAACCATTTCGTCAACGATGCCGAGCAGCCGTATCAGAAGGCGCCCGGCAAGGATTTCGACTGGTTCCGGTCTTACCAGCTGGGCGGCAGATCCCTGACCTGGGGGCGCCAGTGCTATCGCTGGTCGGACTATGACTTCGGCGCCAACAAGCGCGATGGCGTCGGTACCGACTGGCCGATCCGCTATGCGGAGCTGGCGCCGTGGTACGACAGGGTCGAGGAGTTCGTAGGCGTCTCCGGCGCGCGGGAGGGGCTGGCCCAGCTTCCGGACGGGCATTTCCTGCCGCCCATGGAGCTGAATGTCGTCGAGCAGGCGGTGCGCGAGCGTATTCGCGCCAAGTATCCTGAGCGTGTGCTTACCATCGGCCGCACGGCCAATTTGACCGAGGCACGGCCCGAACAGGGGCGGGCGCATTGCCAGTATCGCAGCATCTGCGCGCGCGGGTGCTCCTACGGTGCGTATTTCTCCACCCAATCAGCCTCTCTGCCGGCCGCGCAGAAGACCGGCAGGTTGACGGTGGTGACCGATGCCCAGGTGCACCGGCTGAGCTACGATCCGGCGACCCGGCGGGTCACGGCGGTCCACTGGATCGATACCAAGACCGGTGAGCACAAGCGCGCGCATTCGCGCATCGTGTTCCTGAACGCCGGGTCGTTCAACTCGGTCCACGTCCTGTTGAATTCGCGCAGCGAGGCGATGCCGAACGGCCTTGCCAACTCCAGCGGCGTGCTCGGCACCCACATCATGGATCATGCCAGCACGCTGGCCGCCAAGGCGATCATGCCCGGCTTCGAGGATCGCACGACGTTCGGGAACCGTCCGACCGGCGTGGTCATCCCGCGCTTCAAGAACATGGAGACGCTGGACGGCGATGGCTTTACGCGCGGCTATTCCTATCAGGGCGGCGCAATGCAGAGCACCTGGACCCAGGGCAAGCGCATGGGCGGCATCGGTGCGGAGTACAAGGACAAGCTGCATCAGGTCGGTCCATGGTCGATGGTGCTGGTCGCCTTCGCCGATTCCATGCCGCGTGCCAGCAATCGTCTGACCTTGAGCAAGAAGCTCGATCCGCGCGGTGTGCCGCAGCTCGAAATCGCCTTCGAGCACGGCGCGGAAGAACATGCCGCGCTGGCCGATGCCAAGAAGGAGGCGGCGGCGATGCTGACCCACGCTGGCGGGAAGGTCATCATGGGCTTCGATCGCCCGAACCATGGCGGCACGGCGATCCACGAGATGGGCGGTGCGCGCATGGGCTGGGACCCGCAGACGTCGGTGCTCAATCGCTGGAACCAGGCGCACGACGCGGCCAATCTCTTCGTCACGGATGGGGCGCAGATGAGTTCGTCGGCCTGTCAGAACCCTTCGCTTACATATCTGGCGCTGACGGCCCGCGCTTGCGACGCGGCGGTCTCGATGCTCAAGGAAGGGCGGCTCTGACGTCGCACCGAACTGGAAGGACAAAGGAAAAGGGGCTGCGCGGTCAACCGCGCAGCCCCTTTTTTGATCGTCAATCCCGTGGGGCGGTCAGCGTACCGACAGGGTCTTGCTGTCCGAATTGAAGGACGGGAAGGGCAGATACGAGATGCGCAGCTTCTCGCGCAGGTCCAGCGTATGCTCGCCCTGGGCAAGGCCGCCGGGGCGCACGACGCTGATCGTGGCCTTGGCGCCGAATTCCCAGCGGCGATCGTATGCGGTTTCCATGTCGTCCATGGTCAGCGCATCGTCGCCGTCATGGAAGCGGACGGCAGCCCGATCGATGTCCTCGCCGTCGATGGTCACGGCCAGTTCCTCGACCATGGAAAGACCAAGTCCGCGATAATAGCCAAGCCGCGCCTCGAATGCGAAGCCGCTGCCGTCGGGCAGGTTGCGCAGCGAATCGTCCACGATCAGATACTTGTCGAACATCAGTTGGCTCCCTCGGCCTGGGTGAGCAGGCGTTCGAACATCAGGTGCTGGCGGCGGACCTGCTCGCGGCTATCGACCGGCTGCACGTCCTGAATCCAGCGGTTTCCTTCATATTCGCTGGACAGGTAGCCTTTCCAGCCGCCTTCGAGCAGCGCCGGAATGACTTCGCCATAGGCGATCGAGGGATCGACAAGATTTTCGTCGACTTCGTAGAACTTGGCCTGGATATGGCGAAAGTAGGGAATGTAATCCTTGATCCGCTTCGGATTGGAGTAGGGCGTATGGCGCAGCATTTCGGCCATGCCGATCTCCGCCTTGTTGCCCTGCATCTTCACGGCGACTTCGTAGATGGTGTATTCCGCCATGATCTTTTCCTCGTGCTGCTGCACGATGAAATCCGCCACTTCGGGCCGGGCACCCTGGCGGATGAAGCGGTCGCGCCAGACGGGCGGGTAGTGCTTGTTGAAGATGCCCATGTCGGGCAGCAGTCCCAGGTGTCCGGTGCCGAGCCGGTCGGCGACTTCGACGGTGCGCAAAATCCAGGCATGTTCCATGTGCCAGGGCGCATGGACTTCGACACCCATATGGACGTCGAGTTCCTCGGCGTAAGGCACGCACTTTTCCAGGATGTCGGGACGAACGAAGACCAGAATGCGCATGTTGCGAATGCCCAGGCGGTTGCAGAGCCTGAGATCGCGCACGATGGATTCGACCTGCTCCTCGTCGGTCATCGGGCGGTCCTTGCGGACTTTGGTGTCCAGGAACATGTCGTAGCAGGTCAGCTCGACACCGTGCTTCGCGGCAGTGTCCTTCCACCAGGCGACATCGGCGTCGGAAATGTGCGGGAAGCCCGGCATGTTCTGCTCTGGCAGGACCTCGACACCGGTGGCGCCGATCGATGCGGCGAAGGCGAAACAGTCCACGATGGTCATCTGGCCCAGGAAAAGTTCTTCCTGAAAGCTGTAGAGGCTTACGCCTCTCTTGATCTGATGGGGCAACGTACGCTCCTTGAAGGAAAACGAAATCAGGCCGCGACCGCCGCCGGGGCGGCGCGGCTGCGCAGGAAATTGGCCAGCGCGACGACGGCGGCGATCAGACCGACGACGCCTGCGCAGACGAAGGCGCCGCGCACCGATCCGGTGGCATTACGCGCGAAATTGACGAAGAACGGGCTGACGAACTGGCCGAGGAAGAAGGCGGAGGCCCACATGCCCATGCCGCGGCCGCGATGCTCGAACGGCAGCTTGCTCTGGGCCATCGAGATCAGCGTCGGCACGGCCATGCCGGCGGCGGCCTGTTGCAGCACCAGCGCGGTGATCATGCCCGTCTTGCCGGGCGCAGCGCCGATGCCGGCAAGGCCGGCGCCGAGCATGGCGAACAGGATAGTCAGCTGCGCTGCCATCGATATGCGGCCGGACAGGTAGCCGAACAGCAGCGCGCCGATCGGTACGGAAAGGCTGGCCATGCCGAAGATGCGGCCAAGCTCGGCGGGAGGCACCGCGCCCAGCTCGTTGAAGGCGAGGCCACCCTGGATGATCCAGACATAGTAGAGGCAGGAGGTGAACAAGGTGAGCGCACCGATCGAAAGCACCGTAGCCCAGGGGAAGGCGCCGACCGGCTCTTGCTGCCTTACGTCATGGCCGCTGCGGGCGGGCTCGTAGATGAACAGATACATCGCCACGAACAGCGGCAGCGCGATCAGGTAGACCAGGAACACCCCATTCCAGCGGAATTCCGTCAGGTAGCCCGAAGCGGTGATGACGCTCGTGGCCAGTACAGGCCCGGCAATGCCCTGAATCGTCAGCCACTTGCGGCGGCCCTTGTCGTCCCAGTAATCGGCGATCAGGGTGTTGACGATCGTCAGGATCGCCGCCTCGGCAATGCCCAGCACGAGGCGCGAGCCGATGATCGCATTGATGTCTTCCAGGAAGAATGGCGCGGCCCCGGCAAAGCCATAGAGCAATGTCGCCCCGACCATGAGCGGGCGGCGACCGAACTTGTCCACCAGAACACCGGCAAAAAGCGCCAGCAGGCCGATCGTCAATCCGGGTGACGAAACCAGCAGCGGAACCTTCAGTCCGACGTTTGGCACATCCTTGAAATGCTGTACGATGGATGGGACCGCCGTCGTCAGCGTAACGATTGCGAGAATCGGCAGGAAACCTGCCAAAACCAGCGTGATCCCTTGAGGGGGCCCGGCGTTCCGGGCTATTTCTACGGGTCCACGTTCCACGCTTCGCCTCTCCCAACATTGAAACTAGAACTATAATTGTGATAATGGCTACTCCGTCGATAAGATCGGGTCAATGGGGCAAGCAAGCAGGATGTCGTCAAAATACAGCGAAGCCGCGCGGATTTCGGATTCTGCGCGCCATCGGGCCTTCCTTACGGTGCTGATCGCCTTCGTGCTCGATGTCATGGATTCGACGATCGTCACGGTTGCGATTCCGGATATCCAGACGGACATGCATCTTGGCAGCGGTGCAATGCAGTGGTCGGTGGCGGGATATTTCCTGAGCTTTGCGGTTCTGCTGGTCACGGGCGGAAGGCTCGGGGACATTCACGGGCATCGTCGCATGTTCCTGATCGGGGTGGCTTGTTTCACGCTGGCGTCGGCCGGATGCGGGTTGGCCGGGAACGCCGAGGAGCTTGTCGCGGCTCGCGTCCTGCAAGGCTGCGCGGCGGCCCTGATGGCGCCGCAGGTCATGGCGCTGGTGCAGATTCTCTATTCCCCCACCGAGCGCATCGGCAGGCTGGCGTTCTTCGGCGTTTTGGGTGGACTGGCGGCGATTGCCGGGCCGATCGCGGGTGGCATCCTCATCAAGGCCGACCTGTTCGGGCTGGGCTGGCGGACGATCTTCCTGGTGAATCTTCCGCTCGGCGCGATCGGACTGGTCGCGGGTTGGTGCTATCTGCCGCGCGAACGACCTGCCAAGGGTCCCAGACTGGACTTGGCTGGCATAAGCCTGCTGGCGATCGTCCTGCTGCTTTTCCTCATACCGATCATCGACGGGCGAGAACGGGGCTGGCCGCTCTGGAGCTTCGCGGCGATGGCACTGGCTTTCCCCGCGGGCGGCCTTTTCTTGCTGCAACAGAAGTCGCGCCAGAAGCGAACTGGCGAAGCCCTGATGGCGCCGGAACTCTTCCGCAATCGCGGTTACAGCCTCGGGCTTCTGGCGGCGCTGTTCTTCGCGACCGCGACAGGGGGTTTCTTCATGCCGCTGATGCTGACGCTGCAGAAGGGGCTTGGCTTCTCTGCGTTTCAGGCAGCCTTGCTGCATATTCCTTTCGCAGGCGGTGTCATGGTGGGCATCGCCGCACTTGGTCGGCGGTTTCTGCCGCGTTTCGGGAAGTATGTGGTGATTGTCGGCGCGCTGGTGATGGCGGGGGCGGTGCTCGTGCTGACGCTCTCGCTGGGGACCGGACCACGGCATATCGCTGCCATGCTTGCCTGTCTCCTGCTCGCGGGGCTGGGGATGGGGATGGTGTCGGGGCCACTGACGCCCCTGGCGCTGGCCAGGGTGGACCGCGCCTTTGCAGGCATGGCGAGCGGAGCCTTTAAGTCGACTCAGCAGATCGGCGGAGCCGTGGGCGCGGCGCTGATCGGCACTCTGTTCTTCGCCCACGAGGAAAGCGCCGGCTCTTCCGTTGCCGCCATGGGCTGGGCCGCCATGGGTGTTGTGGGGGGACTGCTCTGCGTGGCGCTTCTGGCGCTCGCAATGCCGCGTTCGCCGTTCCGGGTTGACGCAGATCAAAACGACAGTAAATAGAATTAGTATTCCTAGTTTTATTGTAGATCGCCACGAGGGCGGCCGCTGGGGAGGGAGAATTTTTTGATGAATTCCGTGATTCGCGGTCTCATGGCAGGAACCGCCATGGTGGTTGCAGCTGCTCCGGCATTTGCCCAGGAGCAGCCTTTCGAGACAGGCAACACCGGGATCGGCGAAATCGTCGTCACTGCCCAGAAGCGCGCAACCAGCATCCAGGATACGCCCATCGCCATGCGCGCCTTCGACGGTGAGCAGCTTACGCAGGCCGGTGTGGGAGACGTCAACGGCCTGACCCGTGTCGCGCCTGATCTCAACATCAGCACGGACACGCTGTTCACCAAGCTCAGCATCCGCGGCGTCGCAAGCGCGGATATCTCCGAGACGGCGGACGGCGCGCTGACGATCAATATCGACGGCGAATACATCAACCGCCCGGTGGCACTGAACGCCGCACTGTTCGACCTCGAGCGCGTGGAAGTGCTGCGCGGCCCGCAAGGCACGCTCTACGGACGCAATTCCACGGCGGGCGCGCTGAACATCATTGCCGCCAAGCCCAAGCTTGGCGAGTTCTCGGGCTTCGTCACTGCCGGATACGGCAACTACGACGCCAAGACCGCACAGGCGGGCATCAACATCCCGCTCGGCCAGAATGTTGCGGTGCGCGTCTCCGGCCTGCACCAGGATCACGACGGTTACACCAACAACGGCCCTGCCGGTCACGGCGATACCCAGAACACCGATGCGATCCGCGCCAGCGTCCTGGCGGAACCTACGGATCGGCTGACGCTGTACCTTGCCGGTGAGTATGTCGACGTCAATCAGTCGGCACCTTCGCAGTTCGGCATTCCGGTCACGGGCACGACGCAAGGCGTGGTCACCTTGCCGGGCGGTGCGCAGATCCCGTCGAACTTCCGTCCGAGCCTCGACTCCGATTACTATCCGCTGGACGATCTCGGCTTCTTCCGCACCAAGCAATACGCGGTGCGGGGCCGCATCGACCTCGATCTCGACTTCGCAACGCTGAGCTACATCGGCGGTTTCCGGGACGTGGACGTCTCCTCGCGGCAGCCGTTGACGGGCTTCATCTCGCCGAGCCAGGCGTTCACGTACTACAACTCGAAGATGGACTCCACGACCCAGAGCCATGAACTGCGGCTCGCCGGCGGAGATGAGGGCAAGTTCGTCTGGCAGGTCGGCGGCTTCTACTACAAGGAACGTCAGGAACTGAACCGAGGCCTGTTCCTGCCCCGTGCCGGAGCGAACGGTAGCTTCCTCAACTACTTCTACCGTCCTTACGTCAATTCCGAGTCCAAGGCGGGGTATGCGCAGGCGACGTACTGGTTCGTTCCCGATGTCCTGAGCGTTACCGGCGGTATCCGCTACACGTCCGATAAGAAGTGGGCGCGCTATGACAACTACGGCTTCCAGTTCAATTCCGGCCCGACCCCGCCGGCATTCGGTGCGCCGGGAGCGACGACCACGTTCCCGCGCCAGAAGTCGGATAAGGTGACCTGGTCGCTCGGCATCGACTACAAGGTGGCACCGGACAATCTGCTCTATGCCAAGGTTTCGACCGGCTACAAGGGCGGCGGTTTCGACAACGTCAGCGCCTACGATCCCGAAACATTGACCGCCTATGAGGTCGGTTCGAAGAACCGCTTCGCGAACGGCACGATCGAACTCAACCTCGCCGGTTTCTACTATGGCTACAAGGATCAGCAAATTCAGGTGCTGCTGGATACAGCTACCGGTGCCCAGACCCTGAATGCCGGGTCGTCGCGCATCTGGGGCATCGAGGCGGACGGCACTGTGCTGCTTTCCGACGACGATCGCTTCCACGCCACGGTGAATTACCTCAATGCCGAATTCACCCGCTTCCCCGGCGTGGCGCCGGCATTGGGCGCGCCCGTCAGTGTCGATCTTTCCGGCAACAAGCCGCCGCAGGCGCCGAAGTGGACCATTGCTTTGGGCTATGACCACACGTTCCACATCGGTGAGAGCCAGCTGGTGGCAAGCGTGTTCTCGCGCTTCAAGACGGAATACTACCTGACCCCGTTCAACTGGGCGGCGGATCGCCAGGATGCGTTTACGCAGACCGATTTCAACCTGGAATGGAAGGCGCCCGGTGGTCGCTACACCATCCAGGCTTATGTCCGGAACATCGAGGACGAGCGCCCTGTCAACTATGCCTCGTTCACGGGCAATGGCGTGAACGTCTATAATTTCATCTTCGGCGCGCCTCGTACGTATGGCGTGCAAGGAACGGTGAAATTCTGATCCACGTCGGAGCAGTTGATCCGAGTGCATCGGATCAACTGCTCCAGGTTTTCCGGTTTACTGCATTTTCAGGGTCATCAGGTGATTCCACCGGATGGGACATGCTCTGAACTGGAAATGGGGCGCATCTTCCCACGGATGCGCCTCACGACAGGCTGATAGGGGAGAGCGTGCGCGTGGATAGGCGAACAATGCTTCGTGACGCGCTTGCCGCCGCCGCCATGGCCGCATGGCCCTACCGCGCGGCGCAGGCAACATCGAGCGCAAGCGGGTGGCTGTCCTTGTTCGACGGCAGAACGCTGGATGGTTGGCGCTTCCATCAGGAAGGGGTGGGCGATGTCGATTTGCGGAAAGTGGTCGATATCGAAGACGGCATGCTTCGGTTTCTGGGGCCGCAGTACGAACATGACGACGCGCCTCCGGGCCACCTCTCTACCTTACGGGAATGGGAGAACTACCACCTTCAGCTGCGTTTTCGCTTCGGTGAGAAGCGTTGGTCGCCGCGTAAGCTGCAGCGACGGAACAGTGGCATTCTCTATCATATGGGCCACGCAGAGAACCGCCTGTTCCCCCCTTGCGTCGAATTCCAACTGGAGGAGGGAGACCTTGGCGATGCCATTGCGATTGACACCAAGGCACTGCAAGGTCCGTCCCTTGGCGGCACACCGATGTGGCCCAACTGGATTGCGGCGTTTCCCCAAGTCTATGAGGAGCCGGTACAGGCCGGTTCCTATCGCCGACAATGGCATCCGGGGCATGGCAACTTCGAACGGATCGATGATTGGAACACCGTCGATCTCATAGCTTTCGAAGATCAGTCGGCGCACCTTGTGAACGGTCGTATCGTGAACACCCTGTTTAAGCTCGCGAAGCCTGACGGGGCGCCGCTCACGAACGGACGGATCGCCCTGGAGTTCGAATGGGCGGAAGTCCTGTTTACCGACATCCGCATCCGCCCGCTGTCAGCGGCAGCGATCGCGGCATTGAAGCGCGACGGTTCAGATTGAACGCGTATCCGCCCAAGTCTCGATAATGTGCAATTCGTGGCCAGTGAATGACGGCATGGGCCGTCTGCAAGCGGGGAGAAAGAAATGAGTAGGCGACGTCTCGCACCCGGAATCGCGTTAGCCTTCGCAATGGTCTTTGCATTGCCGATCTCGGGAGTTTGTGCTGAAGGGCCGAGCCCGGCGGAAATGGTGGAACGTCAGCAGACGGCCATGGCGCGTCTGGACGATCTTGAAGGCCTTTGGGAAGGCACGGGCTGGTTGCTTGAAGGCGAAACCAAAGTACCGCTCGCTGTCGCAATACAATCAGGCAAAATGCTGGACGGAGTGATGCAGCTGATCGAGGTCCGGACACGGGACGGGAATGGGAAGATCCACCTGCATGGGGTCAATTTCATCGTGTATAATACGGCTCGGCAGAGTTACGCGATACAGGCGCATGCTGGTGGCTTGTATGGTGATTTTACCTTCAACGTGACTCAGGATGGCTACGTTTGGCAACTCGGCGACGATAACCAGGGATTGCGCTATACCGGCGTGGTTCATGGAGATGTCTGGACGGAGACCACCGAAAGGCTCGGTCCGGGAGGCGTGATTTCACCGATCGGCAAGTTCACGCTGAAGCGTGCCAAAAGATCGGAATGGCCTGCCCCTCTCATCGAACGGACTGGACCGTAATCGAGGTCGTGTTCCAGAATTTCCTTCCGATAGCATTGTCTTGCAGTGCATATGGAGGTCTGAGAGCCTGCGGCGCGTCACTCGCCGCAATGTGTCTTATTGCGAAAGCTCGTTAAGGCTCATGGCCATAACCGGCATAAGCGCAGATCTCCGGAACGGAGGAGTAGATGTCATCTTAAGTCACGAGTGCCTATTGTGAACAGGACTTTTCTATCTTGCGATCACATGAATTTAAACTAATGGTTTAAATTATTTTAATTTTCGCCTGTGGGCTCTTGAAGTAATCCATACTGACGGAATCGAATTTTGAGTGTAATTTGTTAATTGTCACTGAGAAGTGATCCGAGGTTTCCAGGGAGACCTGACCCGGTTTGGTGTGGTTTATGTGCTGCCGTTGAACGGCGGGTTCAAGATGTTGGCTTCTCCCTTCTGGCATTGGGTGGAGCGGTGCTGGCGCGGAAGCGGAAGTTATCGTTTCCAGTTTCCAAGATGCGGCAGTGGTGGGTTAGCCGATCGAGCAGCGCGGTGGCCATCTTGGCATCGCCGAACACGCCGGACCATTCGCTGAAGCTCAGGTGGTGGAGATGACACGTTGCTGATGCCGGAAAACAAGGCGACACTTACCAAGGTGCTCACGTACCATGTCGTCCCTGGCCGGCTGACCGCTAGGGACATTGCAGCCAAGGCCAAGATGCACGGCAGCAAGGCTATGCTGACCACGGTCGAAGGTAAAAACCTGACCGCTTGGGAGAAAGTCGGGGCGTGGTACCTTACCGATGCCAAGGGCAGCACATCGAAGATCACGGTTCCCAATGTCGTGCAGTCGAAAGGCGTCAATCACGTCGTTGATATGGTGCTGATGCCGTAATCACGCTTTCGATTGGGGGAAGTCCGCCGGTCTCTTGCGGCCGGCGGATTTTCCTAAGTGGGTCTTCAGATTCCAGTTCAGAACGGCGCATCGTCGCGAAATGAACTTCGACTGTGAAGTTGAGAGGTGGCCGGGTTGGTCTGAACAGGGATCGGCGACGGCTAAGTGGATCGTCTG
>NZ_DAISLT010000052.1:0-41359 GCF_036820275.1 Novosphingobium sp. | reverse complement strand
CGGCACTCGCGCGCCAGCGTGGTCTTGCCGTTGCCGTTGCGGCCGAGCAGGGCGATCCGGTCCTCGGGATCGATGCGCAAGTTGAGGCGGCGCAGGATCGGCTTGTCCGCCTCGTAGCCGACGGAGGCGAGGTCGAGCGTGACCAGCGGCGGGCGCAGCTCGTCGGGGCTCGGGAAATCGAAGCTGAGCGACGAATCCTCCGCCATGGCTGCGATCGGCTGCATCCGCGCGAGCATCTTGGCGCGCGACTGGGCCTGCTTCGCGGTGGAGGCGCGGGCGGAATTGCGGGCCACGTAATCGGCCAGCTTCTTGCGCTGCGCATCCTGATTCGCGCGCGCGGCGACGGCCTGCGCGGCGCGTTCGGCGCGGATGCGTTCGAAGCTGTCGTAAGTGCCGGGATAGAGCGTCAGCTTGCCCTGCTGGAGGTGCAGGATGTGATCGACCACATTGTTGAGCAGGTCGCGTTCGTGGCTGATGACGATCAGCGTCTTGGGATAGGTCTGGAGGAAGTTCTCCAGCCAGAGCGTGGCTTCGAGATCGAGGTGGTTCGAAGGTTCGTCGAGCAGCAGCACGTCGGGCTGCGAGAACAGCAGGCCGGCGAGCGCCACGCGCATCTTCCAGCCGCCGGAGAAGCTGTCGAGCGGGCTGCCCTGCATCGCCTCATCGAAGCCGAGGCCGACGAGGATGCGCGCGGCGCGGGCCTCGCCGGTATAGGCATCGATTGCGATCAGTCGGTCGTGCAGGTCGCCCAGGCGGTTCGGATCGGTGCAGGTTTCGGCCTCGGCAAACAGGGACATCCGCTCGGCATCGGCATCGAGCACCGCCTGAAGCGCGGTCTTGTGTCCCGCAGGTGCTTCCTGCGCGATATAGCCGAGCCGGGCGCGGCGCGGCATGTCCACCGAACCTTCGTCGGGTTCCAGTTCGCCGATGATCGCCTTTACCAGCGTGGACTTGCCCGCGCCGTTACGGCCGATCAGGCCGACCTTCCCGTCCTTGGGAATGGTGGCAGCGGCCTGGTCGAGAATGGTGCGCCCGCCAAGGCGGACGGTGATGTCACGGATCGTCAGCATCGGGAGCGCCTAGAGGATTTGCGCGCGGTGGGAAACATCTTCCGACTTGCGTGTTCTACGGCGCTATGTGCACCCGTGAACGCGCCGGAAAGCTATACCGGAGTTATCAACACCAATATGCTCCGGATTGCGATGACAGGTTCTGTTACGGCCTGTTCCGGAGCCGTGCGAATCGGTTATCAATTTCGCTTGCAACGCGGAATCACTTGTGATTCTATCGATTTTCATGAGGCCTAACTCTCCCGTCATGCGTCAGGACGCCAGCCTTGCCAAGGAACGCCTGGTCCAGGGCATTGCGCTCGCGCTGCTCCTGCTGATGGGGGCCTTCGTGATTGCCGGTCCCAGCGGGCTGATCGCCTGGACCGAGAACCAGCATATGCTGGAAGAGCGCCGCACGAAGCTGGCCGAACTTCGCATCACCCGCGATCACCTGAAGAACCGGGTGGGCCTGCTCGATCAGAACCATGTCGACCCCGATCTCGCCGGTGAATTGCTGCGCAGCAATCTCAATGTCGTGCGGCCCGACGAAATGGTGATGATGCTCGACAAGTGAGGGCGGCGCGGCGCTTCACGTGCCGATCGGATTTATCGCTCCAGACACTGGCCCGAGACTCTGGAAAGCTAGGAAGTCCGTCCAATTGTGGCCATTCTGTTGCGGGTGGCCATAATTTTTGTACTTCTCGCGGCAAATTTCCTTCATCGCGCTTTCGATTTCCGCTGGGCGTCTTATAAGCGGCCCGAAATCAATCGCACCAACGATGGGGAGCCCCGTTGCCCAAAGCAAAGATTGACGCCGTGTCCGGCGCCGAGCCAGCCGTAACACCGGCACAGGACGAAGACTTCGCGCTGCATAGCCTCCAGGAGGCCCTCGCGGCCGATCGGCGCTACACGCCGAACAAGGAAGAGCTTCTCAACCTCTATGAGCAGATGGTTCTCATCCGCCGCTTCGAGGAACGCGCGGGCCAGCTTTACGGCCTGGGCCTGATCGGCGGCTTCTGCCACCTCTATATCGGCCAGGAAGCCGTTGCCGTGGGCCTTCAGTCCGCGCTCGATTCCAACCGCGACTCGGTCATCACCGGCTATCGCGACCACGGCCACATGCTTGCCTACGGTATCGATCCGAAGGTGATCATGGCCGAGTTGACCGGCCGCGAAGCCGGTATCTCGCGCGGCAAGGGCGGCTCGATGCACATGTTCAGCGTCGAGCATAAGTTCTACGGCGGTCACGGCATCGTCGGCGCGCAGGTCTCGCTGGGCGCCGGTCTCGCCTTCGCGCACAAGTACCGTGAAGACGGCGGCGTCGCGATGGCCTACTTCGGCGACGGCGCGGCCAACCAGGGCCAGGTCTACGAGAGCTTCAACATGGCGGCTCTCTGGAAGCTCCCGATCATCTTCGTGATCGAGAACAACGGCTACGCCATGGGCACCGCCGTGAAGCGCGGCTCGGCCGAGACGCACTTCTACCGCCGCGGCACCGCGTTCCGGATCCCCGGCATGCAGGTGGACGGCATGGACGTGCTCGAAGTTCGGAAGGCCGCCGAAGTGGCGCTGGAATACGTCCGCGCGGGCAATGGTCCGGTTCTGATGGAACTGAACACCTACCGCTATCGCGGCCACTCGATGTCCGACCCTGCCAAGTATCGCAGCCGCGAGGAAGTGCAGGACGTGCGCGAGAAGCGCGATCCGATCGAGCATGTGAAGCAGGACCTCGCCGCCCTCGGCGTCGACGAAGCCGCGCTGAAGGAAATCGACAAGCGCGTTCGCGCGCAGGTCGCCGAATCGGCCGACTTTGCCGAAAACTCGCCCGAGCCGGCACCCTCTGAACTCTATACTGACGTCCTGGTGGAGCGCTACTGATGGCGATCGAACTGAAGATGCCGGCGCTCTCTCCGACGATGGAAGAGGGCAAGCTTGCCCGCTGGCTGGTTAAGGAAGGCGACGAGGTTAAATCCGGTGACATCCTCGCCGAGATCGAGACCGACAAGGCGACGATGGAATTCGAAGCCGTCGACGAAGGCACCGTCGGCAAGATCCTCGTGGCCGAAGGCACCGAGGGCGTGAAGGTCGGCACGGTCATCGCCGTGCTCGCCGGTGAAGGCGAGGACGCTTCGGCGGTCTCGGCTTCGGCACCGAAGGCAGAGGCTGCTCCCGCCGCCGATGCCGCTCCGGCTGCCGCTCGCCCCGAAGCGCCCGCTCCGGTCGCGAAGAAGGACCCCGAGGTCCCCCACGGCACCAACATGAAGACCTCGACCGTCCGCGAAGCCCTGCGCGACGCGATGGCCGAGGAAATGCGCCGCGACGACCGCGTCTTCGTGATGGGCGAGGAAGTGGCCGAGTACCAGGGCGCCTACAAGGTGACCCAGGGGCTGCTGGAAGAGTTCGGTGCGCAGCGCGTGATCGACACGCCGATCACCGAATACGGCTTTGCCGGCATCGGCACCGGCGCCGCCATGGGCGGCCTGCGTCCGGTGATCGAGTTCATGACGTTCAACTTCGCCATGCAGGCGATCGACCACATCATCAACTCGGCCGCCAAGACCAACTACATGTCCGGCGGCCAGATGCGCTGCCCGATCGTGTTCCGCGGCCCGAACGGCGCAGCGGCCCGCGTCGGTGCACAGCACTCGCAGAACTACGGCCCGTGGTACGCCAACGTGCCCGGCCTGGTCGTGATCGCGCCCTACGACGCTTCGGATGCCAAGGGCCTGCTCAAGGCTGCGATCCGTAGCGACGATCCGGTCGTGTTCCTCGAAAACGAACTGGTCTACGGTCGTTCGTTCGAACTGCCCGAACTCGACGATCACGTCCTGCCGATCGGCAAGGCGCGCATCATGCGGGAAGGCAAGGACGTGACCATCGTGTCCTACTCGATCGGCGTCGGCCTCGCGCTCGAAGCCGCTGAGCAGCTGGCGGGCGAAGGCATCGATGCCGAAGTCATCGACCTGCGCACGCTGCGTCCGCTCGACAAAGAAACGGTGCTGGCCAGCCTTGCCAAGACCAACCGCATGGTCGTGGCCGAGGAAGGCTTCCCGGTCTGCTCGATCGCTTCCGAGATCGTCGCGATCTGCATGGAAGACGGCTTCGACAACCTTGATGCCCCGGTCGTCCGCGTCTGCAACGAGGACGTGCCGCTGCCTTACGCGGCCAACCTCGAAAAGCTCGCGCTGATCGATACGCCGCGCATCGTCGAGGCGGTCCGCAAGGTCTGCTATCGTTAAGGTGCCGGCGCTGCTCGTTGCCTGAGCAGTAACAAGTAGAACGGCGGCGGAGCGAAAGCTTCGCCGCCGTTTTGCGTTACCGGCTCTCTTACGGACTTGCGCGAAGAACCGGGCGGGTTAGAGAGGCCCGGTGTCCGAGCCAACTGCCCCGATAAGCCGTCCCGAAGACCTGCTGGTCCCCGCGCTGCCGCAGACCATGCAGCTTGCGCTGGCCTATGCGCCGTCGCGCGCGAAGTTGCCGACGCTCGCCTTGCTGGCACTGGACCAGCGACTTGCCGGACTGCTTCGCCATTCACGCGAACCGATGATGGCGCAGATCCGTCTCGCATGGTGGCGCGAGACGCTGGAACGCGATGCCGGGGAATGGCCGGAAGGCGAGCCGCTGCTGGCGGCACTGCGAAGCTGGAATGGCGGGCATCCTGCTCTGGTTGCCCTGGTCGATGGTTGGGAAGCGCTGACCGGGGAAGCGCCGCTGGCGCCGGAAGCCCTGGAAGAGATGGTCGACGGTCGCGCGGCCGCCTTTGCAGGACTCGCCAATGCACTGGGCCGGGAGAGCGAGGCCGATACGGCGCGTGCGCTTGGGCGCCGCTGGGCGCTGGCTGACCTCGCCACCAAGCTCAATCATCCCGGAGAAAGCGTTGTCGTGCGGCGGCTTGCCCAGGCCGAGCAGGGGCGTTCGGCGCGGGTTTCGCGCGTGCTGCGACCGCTGGCGGTGCTGGAGGGACTTGCCCGCGACAATCTGGCCAGCGGCGGGCAGGGCTCGGCGCGGACGGTACTCAAGGCCATGCGCATTGGCCTCCTCGGGCGCTGAGTTAGTCCCGATAACAGACATGTAATTTCCCTGTTGCGCCCGCCCGAGTGGATAAGCCGCGCGCGGTTTCAGGGAGATTGGCGATGCAGCGCTTCATCCTCGGCGGGATTACGGCATTCGTGATGCTGTCCGTCGGGCTGTTCTGGTGGCAGGGAAGGGCGGAAGTGGAAAAGGCTGCGCCGCTGCCGCAGGCCGTGGTCAGCGCGCCACCCCCGCAGGATATGCCCAGCGCCGACCCCGGCGATTTCGAAGGGCCGGAATTGCCCGAGGCGACCGAGCAGACGCGCGAGCAGCGCCGGTTCAGTCGCTACGACCGGAATCGCGACGGGCGGATTACCCGTAACGAGATGCTGTCCACGCGCGTCGACGCCTTCCGCAAGCTCGACAAGGACGGCAACAACCTGCTGACTTTCGAGGAATGGGCAGTGGCGACCGTCAACAGGTTCGACAGCGCCGATACCAACCACGACCAGTGGCTGTCGCCGGAAGAGTTCCGCAAGACCGCACCGCCTCCGGCCAAGGCGAAGCCCCGGCCGAAGTGCAGTTGCTGATATCAGCGGATCAGGCTGCGGGCGTCAGGCTTTCGAGCCAGGGCACGATTTCCTGCTTGGCGCGCTCGGTATAGGCTTCCTTGCGCTGCTTCTTCTTCACGTCGTGGAGCGGTGGGAAGAGGCCGAAGTTGACGTTCATCGGCTGATAGCTTTCCGCCTCGGCGTCGCCGGTGATGTGCGAGAGCAGGGCGCCCAGCGCGGTGGTGCGGGGCGGGGCCTGCCAATCGCCGCCGACAAGCTGGGTGGCCGTCATCAGGCCCGCCATCAGGCCGACCGCTGCGCTTTCGACATAGCCCTCGCAGCCGGTGATCTGACCGGCGAAGCGAACGTGCGGCGCGGTCTTGAGGCGCAGTTGGCGGTCCAGCAGGACCGGCGAATTGATGAAGGTATTGCGGTGCAGGCCGCCGAGCCGTGCGAATTCTGCATTTTCCAGGCCGGGGATGGTGCGGAACAGCCGCACCTGTTCGGCGTGCTTGAGCTTGGTCTGGAAGCCGACCATGTTCCACAGCGTGCCAAGCTTGTTGTCCTGCCGCAGCTGGACGACGGCATGGGCCCAGCGACCCTTGGGATGCTCTTCGGTCGCCCAATGCGGATTGTCGAGGCCCACGGGCTTCATCGGCCCGAACCGCAGCGTTTCGACGCCGCGTTCGGCCATGACTTCGATCGGCATGCAGCCGTCGAAGTAGGGGGTGTTCGATTCCCACTCCTTGAAGGCGGTCTTCTCGCCGTCGAGGAGGGCCTGATGGAAGGCCAGGTACTGCTCCTTGTCCATCGGGCAGTTGATGTAGTCCTTGGTCTCGCCTTTGTCCCAGCGCGAGGCCATCCAGCACACGTCCATGTCGATGCTCTCGCGGTAGACGATGGGAGCGATGGCATCGAAGAAGGCGAGGCTGTCGGCACCGGTCGCGCGGCCGATGCTGCCGGCGAGCGAATCCGCCGTCAGCGGCCCGGTGGCGATGATGGTGGTGCCGGTATCGGGCAGCGTGTCGACGCGCTCGCGCACGATCTCGACATTGGGAAGTGCGGAAAGGCGGGCCTCGACTTCGGCCGAGAACACGTCGCGGTCGACCGCGAGCGCGGAGCCTGCGGGCACTTGCGCCTTGTTCGCAGCCGACATGATCAGCGAATCGCAGCGGCGCATTTCTTCATGCAGCAGGCCGACGGCGTTCTTTTCGTGGTCGTCGGAGCGGAAGGAGTTGGAGCAGACCAGCTCGGCCAGGCCGTCGCCCTGGTGGGCCGGGCTGCGCTCGCCGGTTCCGCGCATTTCCGAAAGGCGCACGCGGAAACCGCGCCGCCCGAGCTGCCAGGCCGCTTCGCTGCCGGCGAGGCCGCCGCCGATGATATGGACGTCTTGTGTCATGGCGCCAGCGCCTAGACCTTTGCGCGCCGTCAGGGAAGGGCGCGCGGGATTTCAGGCGAAACGCGCCCTTCACATAACTATGTCGAAAAAACCACTTTCGTCATTGCGAGCATAGCGAAGCAATCCAGGGGCGGTTTACGCCGCTCTGGATTGCTTCGCTATGCTCGCAATGACGAGGGAATTTTGGACATCGACGGGCGCGCCGAAATTCAGGCGCCCGGCAGGATCAGCTTTCCGTCAAGGTCCCGTTCGACCGGACCATGGGCGATCACGGACGAGAGCGGCAGGTCGGCGTAGATATGCGGGAACAGCGCGCCGCCGCGCGAGACTTCCCACTTCACACTGTCGCCTAGCGCGGAGAGGTCCACGGCGGCGATGCCGAGGCCGGTCTGGCCGGCGAAGTGCTTGTCCAGCGTCTCCTGCGCCTGCACGGCGGTCGACATATGGATGTAGCCGTCAGCCAGATCGATCGGCGCTCCGGTGAAGACCCCGTCGGAGAGCAGCGTTTGCAGCTGCTCTCCGGTCAGGATCTTGTAGGCGACGGTATCGGTCACGCTTCGGTGTCCGGCGCTTCGCCTTCCGGCGAACCTGCTTCCGGAGCCTGTTCGGTGACGATCGCTTCGCCTTCGCCGATGGTCTCGCCTTCGACAGCCGCTTCGGCGACGTCTTCCTCGGCCGGTTCATCAAGGCGCACGGCGCTGACGACGTGCTCGTTGTTCGAGACGTTGAACAGGCGCACGCCTGCCGAACCGCGACCGATCACGCGCAGCGATTCGAGCGGCAGGCGGATCAGCTTGGCCTGGTCGGTCACGAGCATCAGCTGGTCGGCGCGGGTGGCCGGGAAGCTTGCGACGACTGGACCGTTACGGCCGATATTGTCGATATTGGTGATGCCCTGGCCGCCGCGCCCGGTGCGGCGGTACTCATAGGCCGAGGACAGCTTGCCGTAACCGTTGGCGCAGACCGTGAGGATGAACTGCTCCTTCTCGACGAGATAGGCCAGACGTTCGGGGTCCAGCGTGCTCTCGCCGTCGCGTTCGCCCTTCCACGGGGCGAAGCGCAAGTAGGCCTCGCGCTCGTCCTGGTCCTGCACGCCGACGCGGTGAAGGATCGAGAGCGAGATCACCTCGTCGTCGTCCTTCAGGGTCATGGCCTTGACGCCCGTGGACGTGCGGCTCGCGAATTCGCGGACGAGATCGCCGGCAAAGCGGATGGCCTTGCCCTGGCGGCTTGCCAGCAGGACGTCGTCCGACTGGTCGAGCAGGGCGACGCCGATCAGGCGATCCTGGCTGTCGTCGTCGAACTTCATCGCGAACTTGCCGTTCGAGGGGATGTTCGCGAAGGCGTCCATGGCGTTGCGGCGCACGTTGCCCTTGGCCGTGGCGAAGACGACCGAGAGCTTGCTCCACTCCTTCTCGTCCTCGGGCAGCGGCAGGACGGTCTGGATCGTCTCGTCCTTGTCCAGCGAGGGCAGGAGGTTGACGATCGGGCGTCCGCGCGTGGTCGGGCCGCCTTCGGGCAGCTTGTAGACCTTGAGGCGATAGACCTTGCCAGCGGTGGAGAAGAACAGCACCGGGTTGTGCGTCGAAGTGACGAACATCGTCGTGACGACGTCCTCGTCCTTCGTCGCCATGCCGGCGCGGCCCTTGCCGCCGCGCGCCTGGGCGCGGAAGGTCGAAAGCGGGGTGCGCTTGATGTAACCGTCCATGGTGACGGTCACGACCATTTCCTCGCGCTCGATGAGGTCTTCGTCCTCGATGCCGTCGGCGGCGCCGGTCAGCTGCGAGACGCGCGGGGTGGCGTAGAGTTCGCGCACCGCCACCAGTTCATCGCGCATGACGCCGTAGAGCTTCACGCGGTCTGCGAGGATCGAGAGATACTCCTCGATCGCGGCGGCCAGTTCCTTGAGCTCGTCGCCGATCTCGTCGCGGCCGAGCGCCGTCAGGCGGTGCAGACGCAGGTCGAGGATGGCCTTCACCTGGATCTCGGACAGGCGATAGGTGCCGCCGTCCTGCTCGGCGCTGGGCTCGATCGCCTCGACGAGCTTGATGTAGGGCGCGATGTCGCCGATCGGCCATTCCTTGGCCATCAGGCGTACGCGGGCCGTTGCCGGGTTCGGGGCGCTGCGGATCATGACCACGACTTCGTCGAGGTTCGAAACCGCGACCACGAGGCCCAGCAAGATGTGTGCCCGGTCGCGCGCCTTGTTCAGCTCGAACTTGGTGCGGCGGGTGATGACTTCTTCGCGGAACTGGATGAAGGCCTGGAGGAAGTCCCGCAGGTTCATCACTTCGGGGCGGCCGCCCTTGATCGCCAGCATGTTGGCGGCGAAGTTCGACTGCGCCGGAGTGTTGCGCCAGATCTGGTTGAGCACGACCTCGGGAGTGGCATCGCGCTTGAGATCGACGACGACGCGAACGCCTTCGCGGTTCGATTCGTCGCGGATGTCGGAGATGCCCTCGATCCGCTTTTCCTTGGCGGCTTCGGCGATCTTCTCGACGAGGTTCGACTTGCCGACCTGATAGGGAATCGAGGTGAGGACGATCGAGCGGCGATCGCCGCGGCCTTCCTCGATCTCGTGGCGGCAGCGCATGATGATCGAGCCGCGGCCCGTCATATAGGCATTGCGGGCGCCGCCCTGGCCGAGGATCAGCGGGCCGGTGGGGAAGTCCGGGCCGGGAATGATCTGGATCAGGTCCTCGATCGTCGTGGCCGGATTGTCGATCATGGCCAGGCAGCCGTCGATCACTTCGCCCAGGTTGTGCGGCGGAATGTTCGTGGCCATGCCGACCGCGATGCCGCCCGCGCCGTTGACCAGCAGGTTCGGGAAGCGCGCGGGAAGCACGGTCGGCTCGCTTTCGGAGCCGTCGTAGTTGTCGGCGAAATCGACGGTGTTCTTGTCGATATCGGCGAGCAACTCGTTCGCCACCTTGTCGAGGCGGGCTTCCGTGTAACGCATGGCCGCCGGCGGATCGGGGTCCATCGAGCCGAAGTTGCCCTGGCCGTCGATCAGCGGAAGGCGCATCGACCACGGCTGCGTCAGGCGCGCCAGAGCGTCGTAGATCGCGCTGTCGCCATGGGGGTGATACTTACCCATGACGTCGCCGACGATGCGGCTCGACTTGCGGTAGGGACGACCGGCGACGTAGCCCGCTTCCTGGCAGGCATAGAGAATGCGGCGGTGGACCGGCTTCAGGCCGTCGCGCACGTCGGGCAGGGCGCGGCTCACGATCACGCTCATCGCGTAATCGAGATAGCTCGTCTTCATCTCATCGACGATGTCGATGCGGGTATATTCGCCTTCGGGACCGATGTGCTCGGGGCCGTTCATGTCGGTGTCGTCGCTCACGCGCTGGATCGTTCGTTGCTGCGGGACAAAGGGTGATGGATCGCCCTAGGACATGCGCCGGGGGAAAGCCACATGAACAGGCGGGCGCGGACGGAGCTCCATGCTTTTTTCCACACTTATGGGCCGAAGGGAGCGCATCCACCGGTATCGTGCGCATCGAAGCGCCCGGGGGAACCGAGCAGCCTGCGATGAATTGCATTCAAACAGCGTTAAGTGGCGGAGTTCTAATTCCGCGTCGAGGTTGCCAAGCGGGCGTTTCGCGGCCACACCGGCAACACCGAATTCATGGAGTCACGCTTTCGAGCGCGTCTCCCCGTGTCTTGATGAGGAGTAGGCCTGAATGGCTCGCAAGTTCCTGATTTCCCGTATCGCCCTGGCCGTGGCCATGACCGGCGGAATGACAGCTGCCGTGGCGCCGACGATGGCCGTCGCCAAGGAAAAGGCTGCTGCGCCCGCGAAGGCGACCTTCTCGAAGGAATACGCCGCCGTCGCCGCACCGGTCGACAAGGCTATCGCAGATTCCAAGGCCAACCCGGCCGTGCAGGCTGCCTCGCAGAAGGCCCAGGCTGCCAAGACCGACGCCGAGAAGGCCGCTGCCCGCGCCGAAGTGGATGCGGCCATGGGCGGCGTGCTCGCCCAGCTCCAGGCGGCCGAGGCGCAGGCCACCCAGCCGTTCGACAAGCTCAAGCAGGGCGAGATGACCCGCAATGTCGGCGTTCTGATGAATGACCCGGCCATGCAGCACAAGGGTCTCATCCTGATGCTGGACAGCGGCCAGACCAGCCCTGAATCGCTCGGCCAGGTCCAGTACCTCGCCGGCGTTACCGCTTACCAGAGCGGCCAGTACGACGTGGCTGCGCGCTACCTCCAGCAGTCCTACGACGGTGGCTATCGCGACCAGCAAAACATGATCCAGCCGCTGCTGGCCGATTCCTACAAGCGCTCGAACAACCCGCAGGCGGCGCTGGAGATGGTCAAGAAGGAACTGGAGGCTGCAAAGGCCAACGGCACCAAGCCGAGCGAGACCTCGATCCGCAGCGCGCTCCAGGCTTCCTACGACGCCAAGCAGCTTGCGCCTTCGGCCGAATATGCCGCGATGCTTACGCAGTATTATCCGAGCGTCGACACCTGGAACATCTCGACCTCGATCGTGCGCCAGCTGGCCTCGCTCCAGAACGCGGAAAACATCGACCTGATGCGCCTGATGTTCGTGACCGGCGCGATGAAGACCAAGGGCGACTACTTCGAATATCTCCAGAACGTCGACCCCCGCGCCTTCCCGGGCGAAGCCGTCAAGGTCATCGACCAGGGTCTCGCCAAGGGCCTGCTGACCCAGGCCGAAGTCGGGCAGGATCGCACCAACAGCGCCGGACGCGTCGCTGCCGACAAGGCGTCGCTGCCTGCCACCGAGCGTGACGCGATGAAGCCTGCCGCGACCGCCGCTTCCGTCACCGGTTCGGCCGACGTGTTCCTCAGCTACGAGCAGTATCCGCAGGCGGAAGCGCTCTACAAGGTCGCGCTCGGCAAGTCGGGTGTCGATGCCAACAAGGCGAACCTGCGCCTCGGCATGGCCCAGGCGATGCAGGGCAAGGCAGCCGATGCCCAGGCGACGCTCGCCAAGGTCACCGGCACCCGCGCGCCGATCGCCAAGCTCTGGGCTGCTTATGCCGCCACCAAGGGTGTGCCGGCTTCCTGAGCCTGCCATTCCGGCGAAAAAGAAAGGGCGGCGGGATCATCCCGCCGCCCTTTTCGTTTGCCTGATCCGTCGCAGGACCAGTCCGGGAGGATCAGGCCGCCGGAGCGAATTCGCCGCTGGCTTCGTCCATCAGATGAAGCTCGCCGTCGGAAATCGCGAAAAAGGCGCCGCGCAGCTTGAGGTCGCCGTTCTTCACCTTGTGGCGCACGCAAGGGAACGTCATCAGGTTGTCGAGGCTGACGCGCACGGCGGCCTGTTCCATCTGGCGTTCGGCGGGGCGGCCCGAAGTGCCGAACTCGGCGGCGACAGGCGCGCGCGCCTCGTCGAGCATCGAGATCCAGTCGGCGATGAAGCCGCCCTGGCCGGGCTCGGCGCCGCGCAGTTCCTGGGTCAGCGCCGCCTTGCAGCCGCCGCACATGCCGTGGCCCATGACCACGATTTCCTTCACCTTCAGCACCTGCACCGCGAATTCCAGTGCGGCAGAGACGCCGTGGTGGCCGGGCGTGGTCTCGAAGGGCGGAACGAGCGCGGCGACGTTGCGGACCACGAAGATTTCGCCGGGATCGACGTCGAAGATCTGCGAGGGGTCGACGCGGCTGTCGGAGCAGGCGACGATCATCACTTCGGGCTGCTGGCCTTCGCTGAGGCGTTCCCAGCGTTCGCGATGGGGGCTCCAGCCGCTGTTGCGGAAGCGGCGGTATCCGGCGAGGAGATTATCGAGGGCGCGTTGTTCGGGTTGCGCGGCGCTGGAATCGGTCATGGGTTGCCTCCATTGAAACGCACGCAACCCATAGAGCGGATATTCGCACTGGCAAGCGGGCAAGCTTGCGACTATCTGGACGCCATGAACGATCTTTCCTCCGTGCCGAGCCCAGAGCAGAAGCCCGAACGTCAGCGCAAGCCCGACTGGATCCGCGTCAAGGCGCCGACCAGCAAGGGCTATGGCGAGACGCGCCAGTTGATGCGGGATCTCAAGCTCAATACGGTCTGCGAGGAAGCGGCCTGCCCGAACATCGGCGAGTGCTGGACCAAGAAGCACGCCACGGTGATGATTCTCGGCGACACCTGCACCCGCGCCTGTGCCTTCTGCAACGTGAAGACCGGCATGCCTGGCCGCGTCGATCCTTCCGAGCCGGAACATGTCGCCGAACTGGCGCTCAAGACCGGCCTCGAACACATCGTCATCACCTCGGTCGACCGCGACGACCTGCCGGACGGCGGCGCGAACCAGTTCGTGAAGGTGATCCAGGCCTTGCGCGCGGCCACGCCGAACACCACGATCGAGATCCTCACGCCCGACTTCCGCGGCAAGATGCGCCGCGCGGTCGAAGCGATCGTCGAGGCTGGTCCGGACGTCTACAACCACAACCTGGAGACGGTTCCGCGGCTCTATCCCACGATCCGTCCCGGCGCGCGCTACTATGCGTCGCTGCGCCTGCTGGAAGAGGTCAAGGCGCACAATCCTCTGATCTTCACCAAGTCCGGCGTCATGCTCGGCCTTGGCGAGGAACGCCTCGAAGTGCACCAGGTCATGGACGACATGCGCTGTGCCGACATCGACTTCCTGACCATGGGCCAGTACCTGCGCCCGACGCCGAAGCATGCCGAGGTCAAGGAATTCGTCACGCCGAAGGCTTTCGACGCCTATGGCGCGATCGCCCGTGCGAAGGGCTTCCTTCAGGTCGCGTCCTCGCCGCTCACGCGCTCAAGCTATCATGCGGGCAAGGACTTCGCCGAAATGCGCGCGGCGCGTGAGGCGAAACTCGCCCAAAAGGCTCCTGGGGCTGTTTCGAAAGCCTGACGCATGCCCGGAATTCATGAGACCCAGCGGCTGCCTTACAGCGCCCAGCAGATGTTCGACCTCGTGGCGGACGTGGGCCGCTACCAGGAGTTCCTTCCCTGGGTGGTCGCCACCCGCGTGAAGTCGGACACCGAGACCGAGATGGTTGCGGACATGCTGGTCGGCTTCAAGGCTTTGCGCGAGAAGTTCACGTCGCGTGTCGAGAAGGTGCGGCCGCGCGAGATCAAGGTCCACTATGTCGACGGTCCGATGAAGGACCTGCACAACCACTGGATCTTCCATCCGGTGGATTCGCATAGCTGCGACATCGAGTTCGACGTGCGCTTCAGCTTCCGCAATGCCCTGTTCGAGAAGCTGGCGGGGCAGTATTTCGACAAGGCCTTCCGCAAGATGGTGGCGGCCTTCGAAACCCGTGCTCACGAGCTTTACGGCGAGCCGGTCTGAATGCGCCGCTGAGCGCGTTTACCCGGACCTTCGTTCCCGACTTTCGTCCTCAACTTTGGTCATTGCGAGCGTAGCGAAGCAATCCTGGGCGGCCTGAGACCGGCTTTGGATCCGCTTCGCTACGCTTGCAATCAATCGGCGTAAGCGGGCAATTCCGTTCCCGGCAGTAGCAGCTCCAGCGCGACCACGGCCGCGTGATGGCGAATTTCCGCCCGGTTCGCGCCTGCGATCAGCTTCTGTTCGGCATGGACTTCCTCTTCGCCGCGATGGGCGCGGGCGAAGACCACGGTGCCGACCGGCTTGAGTTCGCTGCCGCCGTCCGGACCGGCGATCCCGCTGATCGCCACGGCCACATCGGCGTGGCTATGCGCGATCGCGCCTTGCGCCATGGCCCATGCCGTCGCGGGCGAGACTGCGCCGAGCGTGTCGATGATGTCCGAGGGAACGCCGAGCAGTTCCCGCTTCGATTCGTTCGAATACGTCACGAAACCGCGATCGAGCACGGCGGAAGAACCGGCCACTTCGGTAAGTGCGGCGCAGACCAGCCCGCCCGTGCAGCTTTCTGCCAGCGCGACCTTGCGGCCGATCGCCTTGTTCTCGGCGATCACGCGCGCGGCGAGGGCGTAGAGGTCCTGCGGAAAGAGGATGTCGGCCATGTCAGTCCTTGCAGAGCGAGAAGCCGCCGAGCTTCGTCTTTCCGGGCGCTACGTCGTCGGCCTTGGAGGTGGCTTCGATCAGCAGGGCGATCAGGCCGGCGGTGTTCTCGGGAGGAAGCGGGGAGAGCAGGTCGAGTGCGAGATCGACCTTGTCGCAGGATTTCAGCGGAAGCTCCTGGGAAACAAGGCCTTCCACGGTGATGTCCACCAGTGGACGCAGCGATTCGTCGGGCAGGTTGCGCGCGAACTGGCCGACCCCGGCGTCCTTGCTCTGACCGAGCTTGAGGAAGGCGGCCTTGGCTTCGGGCCAGTAGCGGGCCTTCTGCGCGGAATAGCGCGTGACGAGCTCGGCGCCATGGCTGCGCAGGAAGGAATCGCTCGGCAGGACCTGGGCGCAGCGCTTGCTGGTGCCGGAAATGACCTGCGGCAGGGCATAGCCGAACAGCGAGCGGGCCTCGGCCTTGGTCAGGCATGCCTGCTGGGCGCTGGCCACGCCGGGCACGATCGCCAGCGCGGAGGCCAGAGCGAGGGTAATGGTCTTGCGCATCGTCATCTCCTTACATCCTTACCAGGCTGACGGCGGCCTGGCAGGCGATCCCTTCCGACCTGCCGGTGAAACCCAGCTTCTCGGTGGTAGTTGCTTTCACGCTGATGAGCGACGGGTCCACGGCGAGAATTTCCGCAAGGCGTGCCCGCATGGCCTCACGGTGGGGGCCGATCTTGGGTGCCTCGCAAATGATCGTCACGTCGGCGTTGCCCAAGGCGTAACCGGCTTCGGCAACGAGCTTTCCGGCATGGGCGAGGAAGCGATCGGACGCGGCGCCCTTCCACTGCGGATCGCTGGGCGGGAAGTGCTGACCGATGTCACCCCGCCCGACCGCGCCGAGCAGGGCATCGACGAGGGCGTGGATGGCGACGTCGGCATCGCTGTGGCCGGACAGGCCATGGGTGTGTTCGATCCTGACACCGCAGAGCCAGAGTTCCTCGCCCTGTTCCAGGCGGTGGACGTCGTAGCCGGTGCCGACGCGGATCGGCGGGGCGCCGACTGCGAAATCGCCCGCGAAATCAGAAGCGTAAGTAAGCTTGTGCAAGGCTTCGTCTCCTTCGACGAGCGCGATCTGGAGGCCGGAAGCCTGCGCCACCTGGGCGTCGTCTCCGGCCGTGGTCGGGCCGTCCCAGGCGCGGTGGGCGGCGAGGATATCGGCGAAGCGAAAGGCCTGCGGGGTCTGCACGCGGCGCAAGTCCTCGCGGCGGGCGGGTGCGCCCATCACTTCGGCGCCATCCTCGCATTCCGCGTGGGTCAGGCTGTCCGCAACCGGCAGGACGGGAATCGCGCCGGGCTTGCTCGTCAGTGCGCCGAGCAGACGGTCGATCACTGCGGAGGGAAGCACGGGGCGAGCGGCATCGTGGATCAGCACGAAATCGGGGGCGCTGCCGGCCAGCACTTCCAGCCCGAGCCGAACCGATTCCTGCCGCGTCTCGCCGCCGTTGGTGAACTGGACGCTCGGGATGCCTGCCAGTGCCTCGGCGGCAATGTCCTCGGCGCCTTGCGGGATCACCACGAGGATCGGCGCGACTCCGGCGCGGGCCAAGGCTTCCACCGAATGGCGGATCACGGGCTTGCCGCGCCAGAAGGCGAACTGTTTGGGGAGGGGCTGTCCGGCACGCAGTCCCTTGCCTGCGGCCACCACGATGGCTGCTGTGGAGGGATGCGAAGGGGGACGCCGGGGCGTTTCTGACAGGTCTTGCGACATTGTCGTTGCCGGTAATCGCTTGCCGAGGCGAGGGCAATCCACTATGCGCTGCCTGTTTTTTAGGCACATCCTGTTTTCCAGGCATTTAACGGCGCGCGCAATGAACACACTGCCCACTCCTCCGGCTCTGAAGCCGATCCAGGTCGGTCCGGTCACGATCGACTGTCCGGTCGTCCTCGCGCCGATGACCGGCGTATCGGACCTGCCGTTCCGCCGCATGGTGCGCGGTTTCGGCTCCGGCCTGAACGTCACCGAGATGATCGCCAGCCCGGCGGCCATCCGCGAGACGCGCGTGTCGCTCCAGAAGGCCATGTGGGACCAGATCGAGGACCCGGTCTCGATGCAGCTCGTGGGCTGCGAGCCGGAGCAGATGGCCGAAGCCGCAAGGCTGGTGGAGGATCGCGGCGCGGCGATCATCGACATCAACATGGGCTGCCCGGTCCGCAAGGTCGTCAATGGCGACGCCGGTTCCGCGCTGATGCGCGACGTGCCGCTCGCCACCCGCCTGATCGAGGCGACGGTGAAGGCGGTGAAAGTGCCTGTCACCGTGAAGATGCGCATGGGCTGGTGCCATGACAGCCTCAACGCCCCCGAACTCGCGCGCATTGCTCAGGACCTGGGCGCGCAGATGATCACGGTCCACGGCCGCACCCGCAATCAGATGTACAAGGGCTCGGCCGACTGGGCCTTCGTGCGCGGCGTGAAGGAAGCGGTCTCGATCCCGGTGATCGTCAACGGCGATATTCTCGATATCGAGAATGCCGCCACCGCGCTGGAACAGTCGGGCGCCGACGGCCTGATGATCGGGCGCGGCTCCTACGGTAGGCCCTGGGCGCTCGCCAAGGTGATGCAGTGGTGGCGCGGCAACGGGCTGATGGAAGAGCCCGGTTTCGGCCAGCAGTACGAGATCATCCGTGAGCACTACGAGGACATGCTCTCGCACTACGGCCGCGATACCGGCGTGAAGATGGCGCGCAAGCACCTGGGCTGGTACATCAAGGGCATCAAGGGTTCGGCCGAATTCCGCAACCGCATCAATTTCGTCAGCGATCCCGACGAAGTGCTGCGCCTGCTCGCCGAATTCTATGCGCCTTACCGCGACCAGGGCCCTCATTGCGATCAGGACGACGCATCGGCAGACCGTCAGGCTGCATGAGCCTCGCGCCGCGCTCGGCCCCGAACACCAACCTGCCTGCGGCATCCCGGATTCTCGGGAGTCTGCCGCAGGCCGTCGTGCTGCTTGAGCCGGGTCTGCGGATCGCTTCGCTGAATCCCGCTGCGGAGCAGTTCTTCGGCCAGTCGCTGCGCCTGCTCGTGGGGACGCCGCTTCAGGATATCCTGACCTTTTCCGACCCGCTGTTGCTGGAGCGTCTCGACGATTACGAAACGCCGGTTTCGGCGCGCGAAGTCGCTGTTGCACTGAAGGGCCGGGGCGCGCGCCGGATCGACATCAATGTCGCCCCGGTCGCCGATACGCCGGGCTGGCAGGTCCTGACGATTCACGACAATACCGCCACCGAGGCGCTCGGAGACGATTCGGGCGGTCCCGACAATGCGGTGCTCCGCGGGCCGGAGATCATGGCCCACGAGATCAAGAACCCGCTCGCCGGCATTCGCGGTGCCGCCCAGTTGCTCGCCCGCAAGGTCGAGGACAAGGACCGGGCGCTCACCGATCTCATCACGCTGGAGGTCGACCGGATCGCGGGTCTGATCGACCAGATGCAGAAACTCAGCCGCCGCACCGCGCCTCCGGTCGAGCCCTGCAACCTCCACGAAGCCGCGCGCCGGGCACTCGACGTGATGTCGGCCGCGAATGGCGCGGCGCCCGAGCGGGTGAGGCTGGTCGAAGAATTCGACCCCTCGCTGCCCGCGGTGCTCGGCAGCCCCGATGCGCTCGTGCAGGTGATCATCAACCTGCTCGCCAATGCCTCGGAGGCCTGCGCCCACGAGGAGAAGCCGCGCGTGACGATCCGCACCCGCTTTGCCAGCGGCCTCCAGCTTCACACAACCGATTCGGGCGAGCCGGTGCGCCTGCCGGTGGAACTGCGCGTCACCGACAACGGCCCCGGCGTCGATCCGGCGATGCGCGACCATATCTTCGAGCCTTTCGTGACCACCAAGAAGTCGGGACAGGGCCTCGGCCTGCCGCTCGTGCGCAAGCTGGTGCGGGACATGAACGGCCGCATCACCCACGAACGCGACGAAGAGGGCTGCTATACCCACTTCCGCGTCCACCTGCCGCTGGCGCGCGAGACGCGCAGCCGCCCGACCAGAAGGAGACCGACCGCGTGAGCGTGCTGCTCGTCGAGGACGACCTTTCGATCGCCATCGTCATCACCGCCGCGCTGGAGGCGGAGGGCTTCAGCGTGGTCCACTGCCTGTCCATCGCCGAGCGCGACCGGCTGCTGGAAGAGGGCTCCTATCAGGCGCTCGTCACCGACGTGATGCTGCCCGACGGCGACGGAATCGAGACGATCGACCGGGTGCGGACCCTGCATCCCGCGCTGCCGATCGTGATCCTCTCCGCGCAGAACACGCTCGATACCGCGGTCCGCGCCACCGATACCGGCGCGTTCGAATATTTCCCCAAGCCTTTCGACATCGACGAACTCGCACGCACTGTTCGCCAGGCTGCGGGAGCGGGGCAGGGCATTGCCGTCGAAGGTGACGAGCCGCTTGGCGACGGCCTGCCGCTGGTCGGGCGCAGCACGGCGATGCAGACCGTGTTCCGCATGATCACGCGCGTCCTGCGCAACGACCTGACCGTGTTGATCCTCGGCGAATCGGGAACCGGCAAGGAACTGGTGGCGGAGGCGGTGCACAACCTCGGCCATCGCCGCACCGGCCCCTTCATTGCCGTCAACGCCGCCGCGATTCCCGCCGAACTCATCGAAAGCGAACTGTTCGGCCACGAGAAGGGCGCCTTCACCGGCGCCGTCGCGCGTCACATGGGCAAGTTCGAGCAGGCGGCAGGCGGCACCCTGTTCCTTGATGAGATCGGCGACATGCCGATGCAGGCCCAGACCCGTTTGCTGCGCGCGCTCCAGTCCGGCACCGTGCGCCGGGTGGGCGGACGCGACGAGATCCGGCTCGACGTGCGCATCATCGCCGCGACCAACAAGGATCTCGAACCCGAGATCGCCGCCGGGCGGTTCCGCGAGGATCTCTACTACCGCCTCAATGTCGTGCCGATCCATATGCCGCCCCTGCGCGACCGGCGCGACGATATCGATGTGCTCGCCCGGCACTTCCTCCAGCATGCCGCGAACGAGGGGCTGCCACGCCGCCAGTTGACGCCGGAAGCGGCGGAACTGCTCAGTCGGCAGCCCTGGCGCGGCAATGTGCGCGAACTCAAGAACTTCATCTATCGCCTCGCCTTGCTGGCGCGAGAGGACGCGATTGATCCCGAGAGCATCCAGTCGCTGCTCGTCGCGGATGCGCCCGCGCCGAGCGAGGAAGAAAGCGGCGACATTGCACAGGCGGTCACGCGTTGGCTGGCCTCCGAACGTCCGGCCAGTGGCACGATCTATCAGGCCGCCGCGGCCGCGTTCGAACGGCCGCTTTTTGCTGAAGTGCTGCGGGAGACCGGCGGAAATCAGCTCCGTGCGGCGCAGGCGCTCGGGATAAACCGCAACACCTTGCGCAAGCGTCTCAGCGAACTGGCGCTCGATCCCGAGGAATTCGCCCGTCGCTTATGATACGTCTTTGATGGATTTACCCTTGCAAAACGGCAACACCGGCGTTGTAACGGTGCAACGATGAACGAGGCACTGGTCCACAAACGAGCATGGCCGCGCTGGTGGCGGCGGATGCAGGTCGCTGCCCGCCGCGCGAACTTCTTCGCGATCATCACCGTAGTGTCGATTGTCTTGTTCCTGGCGATGACGGCGATCACCTGGATCGCCCTGAATTCGCGGGACAAGGGCCAGCTACTACCTTCAAACCTGACCGCGACGCTGCTGGTAGGCACGCTGGTTCCGGCCATGGCGATCCTTGTTCTGCTGGGCCGCCATCTCGCCCTGCGGCGCGCGGCGGAGAGCATCGGCGGCACCGGGCAGATGCACGTGCGCCTCGTGTTCATCTTTTCGCTGATCGCTGCGGTGCCGACCTTGCTGGTCGTGATTTTCGCGTCCTGGCAGTTTCAGTCCGGCGTCGAATTCTGGTTCTCCGATTCGTCGCGTGGGCTTCTGGAAAACGCGAACAAGCTGGCGCGCGGATACTACGAGCAGACCCAGCGCGAAGTCGGATACGAGTCGGCGGCCATGGCCAAGGACACAGGCGACGTGCTCGCTGAGTTTCCCGTAGCCAGCGATCGCTTTCAGCAGTTTTTTGCTGGTCAGGTCTATAAGCGCAATCTTTCCGTTGCTGCGATCATCCAGGTCGCGCCGGACGGGACCCAGCGCACGCCGATCATCGTCGACCCGGAAGGCAAGACCGAAGACAAGCGGATCTCACCCCAAGCGCTGGAACGGCTGAGCAACGGCGAACAACTGGTCGTCAGTTCGAACAACGACCGCGTCGTCGCGGTGGCGCCGATCGACAACGACGCCGGGGTCTATCTCTACGCCGCGCGCAGTTCCGAACTTCTCGCCCTCAGCCAGGGCCAGCGCGCGGAAAACGCCGAGAACATCGTGCGGGCCTACGAGGTCCTGACCAATCGTGCTCGCGTGCTGCAATTGCGTTTCAACGTCGCGCTGTTCGTGGTCTCGCTGGCGCTCGTCGGCCTTTCTGTGTGGTTCGCGCTGCGGTTCGCGGACCGGCAGGTCAAGCCGCTCTACGAGCTGGTCGATGCCGCTCGCCGTGTCGGCAGCGGCAACTTCGCGCTGCGGATCGAGGGGCGTACCGGTGCCGACGAGATCGGCCTGCTCAACCGCGCCTTCAACCGCATGACCGCGCAGATCGAGAAGCAGACCCAGGCCTTGCTCGGCGCCAACCGCCAGCTTCACGAACGCCGCGTCTTCATCGAGGCTGTGCTGGAATCGGTGACCTCGGGCATCGTCTCGCTCGATCCCGCCGGCCGCATCCTGCTGATGAACAGCACCGCGCAGAAGCTGCTGACCGACCGGGCCGAACTGCCCGAGGACATGCCGCTTGCCGAACTCGCGCCGCAACTGGCGGCCTTGATCGAGCAGGGCAGTTCGGGTGGGCTCGTCCAGTACAACCGCAACGGCGATCTCCTGACTTTCGCCGTGAAGGTCACGCGCGACGTGACCGGCTTCGTCATCACCTTCGAGGATATCACCCGGCAACTGCTCGACCAGCGCACCGCCGCCTGGTCCGACGTCGCCCGCCGCATCGCGCACGAGATCAAGAACCCGCTCACCCCGATCCAGCTCGCCACCGAGCGACTCAGCCGCCGTTACCGCAAGCAGATCGTCGACAATCCGGAGCTGTTCGAGGACCTGACCCGCACGATCATCCGGCAGGTCGGGGAACTGCGCAAGATGGTGGATGAATTCTCGTCCTTCGCGCGTCTGCCCAAGCCGGTGTTCCGCTCGGAAGATCCGGTGGCGCTCACCCGGCAGGCCCTGTTCCTCCAGGAAGTGGCGCGTCCCGATATCGGCTTCCGCTTCGAGAGCGATCCGGCGATCAGCGCGATCGACTGCGACCGCCACCAGTTCGGCCAGGCCATGACCAATGTGCTCAAGAACGCCGTCGAGGCGATTGAGGCCAAGGCCAAGGATGCCGATCCGGACTATCGCGGTGCGATCGGGGTCTCGGTGGAAGCGCTGGAAAGCGCCATCGTTGTGCGTGTTGCCGACAACGGTATCGGCCTCTCGCAGGACCGCGAGCGCATCATCGAGCCTTACGTGACCACGCGCGAGAAAGGCACCGGCCTCGGCCTCGCCATCGTCAACAAGATCATCGAGGAACATGGCGGCGAAATGCTGTTCCTGCCGACTCCGGGCGGCGGAACCACCGTCTCCATGCGCTTCGCTGCCGATCCCGTAGCCCATGCCCGCAAGCAGGAGGCCGCCGAATGATGCCGGCCTGTCGCAACCTGCTTTCCCCCTCCATCTCCCTCACCAAGAAGACAATCCCATGGCTCTCGAAATCCTGATCGTCGACGACGAGCGCGACATCCGTGAACTGGTCGCAGGTGTCCTGAGCGACGAAGGCTACGAATGCCGCACCGCCGGAGACAGCGAGGCGGCGCTGGCCGCGATCGACGCGCGTCGCCCCTCGCTGGTCCTGCTGGACGTCTGGCTTCACGGCAGCCCGATGGACGGCCTGGAGGTGCTCGACGCCATCAAGGCCCGCGAGCCGGAACTGCCGGTCATCATCTTCTCGGGCCACGGCAATATCGACACGGCCGTCGCCGCGATCAGCCGCGGGGCGGTGGATTTCATCGAGAAGCCGTTCGAGGCGGAAAAGCTGCTGCATCTCGTCGGCCGCGCGACAGAAACCGAGCGCCTGCGCCGCGAGAATGCGCAGCTTCGCCACGATTTCTCGACCGGCGAGGAATTCACCGGATCGAGCGGGGCCATCAACCAGGTTCGCGCGACGCTGAAGCGCGTGGCCAATACCGGCAGCCGCCTGCTCATCACCGGCCCGGCCGGTTCCGGCAAGGAAGTCGCGGCCAGGCTGCTGCATGCCTGGAGTCCGCGTGCCGGCAATGCCTTCGTCAGCGTCAATTCGGCGCGCATCACGCCCGAACGCTTCGAGCAGGAACTGTTCGGCGAGGAAGCCGACGGCGCGCTGATTCGCCCCGGTCTGCTGGAAACGGCGGACAGCGGTACGCTCTATTTCGACGAAGTGGCCGACATGCCGCTCTCCACCCAGGCCCGCATCCTGCGTGTTCTCACCGATCAGGCCTTCGTGCGCGTGGGCGGCACGCGCCAGATCCGCGTGGACGTGCGCGTGGTTTCCTCCACTTCGCGCGATCTCGAAAAGGAAATCGCCGAGCGCCGTTTCCGCGAGGACCTGTTCTACCGCCTCAACGTGGTGCCGGTGACGATTCCCGCGCTGCGCGAGCGCCGGGACGACATTCCTGCGCTGATCGATCACTTCTTCGCCCGCTATGCCAATGAGCAGGGCGTTGCCCCGCCGGTGGTCAGCGCCGAAGCGATGACGGCGCTTCAGGCCTACGAATGGCCGGGCAACGTCCGCCAGCTTCGCAACGTCGTGGAGCGCACCGTCATCATGGCCCCGCGCGAGAAGCTGGCCCGGATCGAGGCCGACATGCTGCCGCCGGAAATCTTCAACAGCCGGGGCAACGGCGATGCGGGGGTCTCGGTGATGATGAGCGCCCCCTTGCGCGAAGCCCGGGAAAGTTTCGAGCGGGAGTATCTGCGCGTCCAGATCCGGCGGTTCTCCGGCAATATCTCGAAGACGGCCTCGTTCATCGGGATGGAGCGCTCGGCGCTGCACCGCAAGCTGAAGCTCCTGGGCATGGCAGACCGGCGCGAAGGCGAGGTCGACGGCGAGGATCAGCCTTGAGAAAACCCTGAAAACTACGGGGTTTCAGCGGATTGGCAATCCTGCGGCAGGGTTGCCTTCGGTCGATTTTTGCGAACCTGTCACAAGAACGCTACATTTTTGGCGTTTACTGCATTGCAGCAACTGAGTAGATTCCGATTCGAGAACGGTCTCGGGAAGTTCCGATGGCCAGATCGCGGACCGCAAAGCGGCCGCCAAAAAGAAGGAGAAATGATATGGCCGGCCGTACGCTGACCGCTCGTCCGCGAACCACGACCACCGAGGTCGAAACCGAAACCGAAGCCGCACCTTCCACGCCCGCCGTGGCACCGCCGCCGATTTCCGCCGGTACTTCTTCTCCCAGCACCTCGGCAGGGAAGGGGCAGAACCTCCAGGACCAGTTCCTGAACCTCCTGCGCAAGAACAAGACCCCCGTGACCATGTTCCTGGTCAAGGGCGTGAAGTTGCAGGGTATCGTCACCTGGTTCGACAATTTCTCGATCCTGCTGCGCCGCGACGGCCAGTCGCAGCTCGTTTACAAGCACGCGATCTCGACGATCATGCCTTCGACCCCGGTCGATGCGCGCCAGTTCTCGAGCGGTGCGGACAACGGCAAGAAGACGCGCGTCCTTCAGGACGTGTTCCTTTCCAGCATCCGCAATGCCGGTGTTCAGGTCACGATGTTCCTGATCAACGGCGTCATGCTGCAGGGCCGCGTCGCGGCTTACGACCTGTTCTGCATGCTGCTGGAACGCGAAGGCTACGTCCAGCTCGCTTACAAGCATGCCGTTTCGACGATTCAGCCCGTGACTCCGGTCGATCTTCAGGCGCATGAAGAAGCCGAAGACTGAGAACACTCCGGACCGAAGCTGAACTGATTTGAACGACGAACTCAAGGGCGAGGTCACGCGCGGCGCGCGTGCCCTCGTCGTCTATCCGCAGATGCGCGGCAGAGGCGACCTCGATACCGAGGCACGCCTCGAAGAGGCCAAGGGCCTCGCCCTGGCGATCGGTCTCGTTGTGGCGGAAGCCATGGCCATTCCGATCCGCGAACCCCGCGCCGGCACGCTCTTCGGCGAAGGCCAGATCCAGAACATCTCGGTCGCCTGCGAGCTGAACGAGGCGGAACTGATCATCGTCGACGGCTCGCTGTCGGCGATTCAGCAGCGCAACCTCGAAGAGAAGCTCAAGCGCAAGGTCATCGACCGGACCGGCCTGATCCTCGAAATCTTCGGTGAGCGTGCAGCGACTGCCGAGGGCCGCCTTCAGGTCGAACTGGCCCACCTGGACTATCAGGCCGGTCGCCTGGTGCGCAGCTGGACTCACCTGGAACGTCAGCGGGGCGGCTTCGGCTTCCTCGGCGGACCGGGTGAAACGCAGATCGAGGCGGACCGCCGCATGATCCGCGATCGCATGAGCAAGATCCGGCGGGAACTGGAACAGGTCCGCCGTACACGCGGTCTCCACCGTGATCGCCGCGAAAAGGCACCTTGGCCGATCGTGGCTCTGGTGGGCTATACTAACGCCGGAAAGTCTACGCTTTTCAATTACCTGACTGGTGCTGAAGTGATGGCGGAGGACTTGCTCTTCGCCACCCTCGACCCGACCATGCGGGCGATCCGCCTGCCGGCGGTCGAGAAGGCGATCCTGTCCGACACCGTGGGCTTCATCTCCGACCTTCCGACCCAGCTCGTCGCGGCGTTCCGCGCGACGCTGGAAGAAGTGAACGCGGCGGACGTGATTCTCCACGTTCGCGACATCCATAATCCCGACACGGAATCGCAGAAGCGGCAGGTTCTGGAAGTTCTGGCCGATCTTGGGGTGATCGGCGGGGAAGGGCAGAACGACGACGGAGAGGGCGCTGCGCCTTCGATCCCGATCATCGAGGTCTGGAACAAGTGGGACCTGCTGGACCCGACCCAGGCCGCGGACTTGCGCGATGTCATGGCGCAGCGCCCGGACGAAGTGATCGTCCCGGTCTCCGCACGGACCGGAATGGGCTGCGACTTCCTGCTAGAAACGGTCGGCGCCACGCTGACATCGGATGCGAAAGTCTACACGTTCGTGGTTCCCGCCGCAGACGGACAGCGCCTCGCATTCCTGCATGCGCGCGGCGAAGTCCTGTCCGAGGAAGACGCGGGCGAGGGGGATGAAGGCCCTCTGCTGCGCCTTCAGGTTCGACTGGCCGAGCGCGAACTAGGCCGTTTCAGCGCGCTCTGACGCTTTCACTTCCTGCCAATAGGCCTCCTGCTCGTCGAGCGGGAGGCCGTCGAACGACCTGCCGTCCCGCTGTGCGAAGGCTTCCATGGCGCGGAAGCGGCGTTCGAACTTGGCATTGGCGGCGCGCAGGGCATCCTCTGGCGCGATGCCATTGAGGCGCACGAGGTTCACCGCCGCGAACAGCAGGTCTCCGGCTTCTTCCAGCTTTTCGGCATCGGATGCCTCGGCCAGTTCGTCCATTTCCTCGCGCACCTTTTCGGCGGCGCCGCTGGGATCGGGCCAGTCGAAGCCGACGCGCGCTGCGCGCTTCTGGAGCTTTTCCGCGCGCATCAGGGCCGGCAGCGAGATCGCGACGCCATCGACAGCACTGGTTTCTCCCTTGGCGCTGCGCTCCTTGGCCTTGACCTTTTCCCAGCGCTCGGTCTGGGCGTCTCCGGTCTTGTCGTCACCGAAGATATGCGGATGCCGCGTTTCCAGCTTGTTCGAAATGGCGTCCGCCACATCACCGAAGGCGAAATGACCGTCTTCCTCGGCCATGCGGGCATGAAAGACCACCTGGAGCAGCAAATCGCCGAGTTCGTCACGCAGCGCCGCCAGATCCTCGCGGGCGATGGCATCGGCGACTTCGTAGGCTTCCTCGATCGTGTAAGGCGCGATCGTCGCGAAGTTCTGCGCAAGGTCCCATTCACAGCCGGACACCGGATCGCGAAGGCGTGCCATGATGGACAGGAGGCGGTCGAGCTGCTGGTGACGAGGTTCGGTCATTGTCACTGCCATTTAGAAAAGACACTTGTTGTGCAAGACAGAAATGTCACCGCTGTGCGCCAGCAGGTGTAGTCCTGCGATCAACCGGCGCACATGGCTGATAATATGTATTATGTTAAATATGTACCCACAGTGTTCGTGTTTAGCGTGTCGAAGTGCGTGCCATCGTAGCGTGCCTCGATGGTGATTTCCCAACCCTATCCGCACCGTGGCCACTCTCATCGAACCAGCTATGCCCGATGAGCATCGTTCGTTCACGACGCTCGATGATAGTGGCGAAGCTGTCGAGAATCTTCGCACCTGATGCCATCGACATTCGTCTGCTCGGAGATCGTCCCCTGCGCTTGATCCGGAAGAAATCGAGCGGAGGCGCGCGCAGGACTCATGGTTCCCACGATGAGCGCAGCCGACTCATTGCAAGCATCATATAAAGATATCTTTATATGATGCTTGACAGTAGCCCCTCCATGGTGTTCAAGGAACATGTCAAGGTTCCCCGCTTCAGGCATGACAGCGGGGCTAAGACGGGAAGCCGGTGGTGCCTTTCGGGGCAGAGTCCGGCGCTGCCCCCGCAACTGTAAGCGGCGAGTGGCGGTTCCATTTCGTGTCACTGAGCTTCGCACAAGGCTCGGGAAGGCCGGAACCACCGCGATGACCCGCAAGCCAGGAGACCTGCCTTCGGCGCCAAAACGTTCCTCGGACGGGGGTTCCTCCGGTGGATCGCGCTTGAAGCAAGGCCCGTGGCTTATGGCCACCTGAGCCGGACCGTGTCTTGCGCGTTCTTCCTTCGGCCCTTTCGCCCGGCAATCGCAGGTGATCGGTCGATGCTTCCAATCCTGTTCCGCTCCGTCTCCCTCCGACGAATGCGTCCGCGCGCCGTGTCGCGGGGCTGATCCCCGCGCCGACGCGGCGCGCCGCACACCTCGTCCATTTCGAACCGCAACGACGGACGGCGCCCGCGCCGGACCGAAGGAAACCTCGCATGCCTGTAACACGCGCCAGACCCGCCCTTCCCCACTCCGCCCTCGATCATGAGCTAGCCTTCTCCATCAAGAGCATTCGCTTCGACGAGGCGTATCGTCCCTCGGACAATACCCGCATCACGACGAACTTCGCCAATCTGGCCAGGGGCGAAAACCGCCGCGAGAACCTGCGCAATGCCTTGAGGATGATCGACAACCGCTTCAACGATCTGGCCGATTGGGATAATCCCGACGGGCAGCGCTACGGAGTCGAACTCGATATCATATCGGTCGACATGGAAGTGACCGGCGCGGGCGGAAGCCATTCGTTTCCCATGATCGAAATGCTGAAAATCGGCGTCCTCGACCGGAAGACCGACACGCTTATCGACGGCATCGTCGGGAACAACTTCTCCTCCTACGTACGCGATTACGATTTCAGCGTCGTTCTTCCGGAACACAACCGGGGCCGGGCCGCATTCGGCACGCCGGACGGTTTTGGCGACCTGCACGGAAATCTTTTCCGGATGTTCCTGATCTCGGAGGCATACAAAGCCAACTTCAGGAAGCCCCCGGTCATTTGCCTGAGCGTATCGAGCAGCAGGACCTATCACCGGACCGAAAATCGCCACCCGATACTCGGCGTCGAATATCGACAGAGCGAGTTCTCCTCGACCGACGAATACTTCGGCAAGATGGGCCTCAAAGCGCGCTATTTCATGCCTCGGGGCAGTGCCGCACCCATGGCGTTCTATTTTACCGGCGACCTGCTCGGCGATTACACCGGTCTCGAGCTTATCGGCACCATCAGCACGATGGAATCGTTCCAGAAAATCTACCGTCCCGAAATCTACAATGCCAACTCCGCGGCGGGACAGCACTTCCAGCCCAGTCTGGAGCACCAGGACTATTCGTCCACCCGGATCGTCTACGACCGCGAGGAACGCAGCCGCCTCGCCATCGAGCAGGGCCGGTTTGCCGAAGAGAACTTCATCAAACCCTACCGGCACGTCCTGGCGCAATTGTCCGCCAACCCCGCCCTCTGAAAAGTCGGAACACAAGGTCATTCCTCATGAAAACACTGTTGCCCACATCGACCGCCGGCAGCTTGCCCAAGCCTTCCTGGCTGGCCGAGCCGGAGAAACTCTGGTCGCCCTGGAAGCTGGAGGGCGAGGAACTGGCGGCCGGCAAGCAGGATGCCCTGCGCCTGGCCGTGGACGATCAGCGGCAGGCGGGCATCGACATCATTGGCGACGGCGAGCAGACGCGCCAGCATTTCGTCACGACGTTCATCGAGCATCTCGGCGGCGTTGATTTCGAGAAGCGCGAGACCGTCAGGATCCGTAACCGCTACGATGCCAGCGTGCCGACGGTCGTCGGTCCCGTCACCCGTCCGAAGCCGGTCTACGTCGACGACGCCAGATACCTGCGGGCCCAGACCGATCAGCCGATCAAATGGACGCTGCCCGGCCCCATGACGATGATCGATACGCTCTACGACGCCCATTACCGGAGCCGCGAAAAGCTGGCCTGGGAATTCGCCACGATCCTCAACCGGGAAGCCAGGGAACTGGAAGCTGCGGGCGTCGATATCATCCAGTTCGACGAACCGGCCTTCAACGTATTCTTCGACGAGGCGAACGACTGGGGGATCGCCACTCTCGAAAAAGCCGCCGAAGGACTGAAGTGCGAAACGGCGGTCCACATCTGCTATGGCTACGGCATCAAGGCGAATACCGACTGGAAGAAGACCCTGGGATCGGAATGGCGGCAGTATGAGGAAACCTTCCCCAACCTGCGGAAGTCCCGGATCGACATCATCTCGCTGGAATGCCACCACTCCCGCGTTCCGCTGGACCTGGTCGAACTCATCCGCGGAAAGAAAGTGATGGTGGGCGCCATCGACGTCGCCTCCGACACGATCGAGACGCCGGAAGAAGTGGCCGAGACCTTGCGCAAGGCGCTCCAGTTCGTCGATGCCGACAAGCTCTATCCGTCCACCAACTGCGGCATGGCGCCGCTGTCTCGCCGCGTGGCGCAGGGCAAGCTGAAAGCTCTCGGCGAAGGCGCGGCGATCGTCCGCAAGGAACTCTCGGTCTGACAAACGCCGAGGTTCACCACGCCCGACGACCCGCCGGAAATAGTCGGTGGGGCGTCGGGTTGGAGGTGCGATATTCGCCTCCCCCAGATTTTCGCAAATCTTCGCTACTTCAGCAGGCTGCGAGCCATCGATAAGGCCGGTGCTGTGCTATGAAAATCATCATATCGTGCCGCTACGTTCGAGCGGGCGCGATCATTGCTGGATCTGGAAGCCGCTTAGCTGGATGATCACCACCAGACCGATGATGATTGCGGCCCAGATCAGCGCCAGCTTGAGCTTGATGCCCATCGGAGTCGACCGGAACCGCGAACCGCTGGTGACGAGAATGAGCGAACCGATCACGGAGATGACGGCGACGATCATTCCTGTCTGGCTCATGGTTCGATCACCATCCCGTCAAATGCGACCCGGACGTTCTCGGGCACTTCGCCGCTGAGTGTGGCATAATCCATGCTCTTGTCGAGATGCGTCAGGACGGCCTGGCCCACGCGGCAGACCTCGGTGATCTCCAGCGCCATGCCGAGATGCGCGTGCGTCGGATGCGGTTCGCGGCGCAGGCAATCGACCACAAGAAGATCGGCGCCGTAGCACAAGTCGATCATACCTCGGGTGATTTCGCTGAAATCAGTCATGTAACAGACTGATTTTCCGTCACAATCGAAACGGAATGCAGTCGATTCCGTCGGGCCGTGCGGCATCTGCACATGGTCGACCCGGAAACCTTCGCAGAGCCGCAAGGTATCGAGATTGTCGAGCGAGATCAGCGTCGGATAGCCGAATTGCCCGGCGAAGACGTAACCGAAGCGCTGGCGAAGGCGTCGCACTGTTTCCGAATTCGCGAATCCCGGTATCGGCCCGGCGCGGCCGTAGCGCAGCGGCCGCAGGTCGTCGATGCCGTGGCAATGGTCGGCGTGATCGTGGGTCCAGAACACCGCGTCGATCCGGTGAATGTCGTTGGCCAGAAGCTGCGCGCGCAAGTCGGTCGAGGTATCGACGAGAATGCGGCTGCCGACGTCGCTTTCCAGCATGATTGACACGCGTGTGCGGCGGTTTTTCGGCTCGCCCGGATCACAAAGGCCCCAGTCCGCTCCGAATTCGCCGCCCAGGCGCGGCACGCCTGTCGAGGTGCCGCTGCCGAGAATGGTAACCTTCACGCGGCAGCTTTCCTGAACAGATTAAAGAAGTTGCGCGTCGTTGTTGCGCCGAGTTGTTCGACGGAAATGCCGCGCAGATCGGCCACGAACCTTGCCGTATCGGCCGTATAGGCCGGTTCGCAGCGCTTGCCGCGATGCGGGACCGGAGCGAGGAACGGGGAGTCCGTTTCCACCAGGATACGATCTTCGGGAATGGTCGGAACTACGTCCTGCAAGTCCTTGGCATTCTTGAAAGTCACGATGCCGGAGATCGAGATCGAAAGGCCAAGATCGAGAACTTTCCGGCCGAAATCGGCGCTGGCGGTGAAGCAGTGGATCAGCGCCGGGAAGGCTCCCTTCCCCATCTCCTCCTCGAGGATACGGAACGTATCGTCCTCGGCATCGCGCGTGTGGATGATGAGCGGCAGGCCGGTTTCGCGCCCGACAGTGATGTGCGTGCGGAACAGGGCCTGTTGAACCTCTCGGTCTGACTTGTCGTAATAGTAGTCGAGCCCGGTTTCGCCGATGCCGATGACTTTGGGATGGCGGGTTGCTTCGAGCAGCGCCGCTTCTCCGAGATCGGCGTGCTGGTCGGCTTCATGAGGATGAATGCCGACCGAGGCCCAGACGTCGGGATGGCGGGCAGCCGTGCCGACCACCCTCTCCCACTCGCTGCGCCGCGTCGAGATGTTCAGGAATCCGCGAATGCCTGCCGCGCGGGCACGGTCCAGGACGCCGTTCTGGTCCTCGACGAGCCCTTCGTATTCGAGATGGCAATGCGAATCGATGAGCATCAGGTGCTGGCCTCTTCCGGGAGTTCGAGGCGGGGGAACACGCCCACGGGCTTGTCGACCTTGAAGCCGGTGGCGACGAGCGAGGCGAACCAATCCTTGTCAGCGAGCGCGGCATAGTCCCGTGCATCAGCGGCAAGGCCCATCTGGTCGAGCAGCTTGTCGATCGAGGTCGGCACGACCGGGCGAACCGCGATGGCCAGATCGCGCACGACGCGGAACAGCATCATCAGCACGGCTTCCATGCGCTCCGGATCGGACTTGCGGAGCGCCCAGGGCGCCTGCTCATCTACGTACTGGTTGCAGGCGAAGACGGCGCGCATCCAGGCTTCCAGGCCTTCGCTGAAGGAGAGTTCGTCGAAGCTCTTGCGCAGGCCGGTGATCCCCTCTGCAACGGCGGCAAGCAGCGTGGCATCGGCTTCGGTTTCCGGAAGTCCGGCCTTAACAACGCCGTCCATGTTCTTGAAAATCATGGAAAGGCTGCGCTGTGCGAGATTGCCGAAGCTGTTCGCCAGTTCCGCGTTCGCGCGGGTGACGATTGCATCGGGCGACCACGAGCCGTCCTGTCCGAAGGCCACTTCACGCAGGAAGAAATAGCGCAGGGTATCGACGCCGAAGGTCTCGGCCAGGCCGATCGGGTCGGTCACGTTGCCGAGCGACTTCGATTCCTTCTGCCCGCGATTGAGCAGGAAGCCGTGGCCGAAGACCTGCTTGGGCAGATCGAGACCGGCGCTCATCAGGAATGCGGGCCAGTAGACCGTGTGGAAGCGGACGATATCCTTGCCGATCAGGTGGACGTCGGCCGGCCAGAACTTCGCGAAATCGCCGGTTTCCTCGGGGAAGCCGAGGCCGGTGATGTAGTTCGTCAAGGCGTCTACCCAGACGTACATCACATGGTTTTCGCTGCCGGGGACCTTGATCCCCCAGTCGAAGCTGGTGCGCGATACCGAAAGGTCGCGCAGGCCGCCTTCGACGAAGCGCAGGATTTCGTTCTTGCGGGTTTCGGGGCGAATGAAGTCGGTCGAATTGTAGAGTTCGATCAGCTTGTCCTGGTATTTGGACAGGCGGAAGAACCACGATTCCTCGACGGTCCATTCGACCGGCGTACCTTGCGGAGAGAGCTTTTCGCCGTTCTCTCCGGCAACGAGTTCGCCTTCGTCGTAATAGGCTTCGTCGCGGACCGAGTACCAGCCCTCATAGCGGTCGAGATAGAGGTCGCCATTGGCTTCCATCCGGCGCCAGAGTTCCTGCGTGGCGGCATGGTGGCGCGGCTCGGTGGTGCGGATGAAGACATCGTAACCGATGTTCAAAGCGTCGCACATGTCCTTGAAGTGCGCGGACATTTCCGTGGCGAGTTCGGCCGGGGTAATGCCGAGATCGCGGGCCTTCTGAGCCATCTTCAGGCCGTGTTCGTCGGTTCCGGTCTGGAAGCGGACATCGAAGCCTTCCGCCTTCTTGAAGCGGGCGATGACGTCGGCGGCGATCGCCTCGTAGGCGTGGCCGATATGGGGCTTGCCGTTGGGGTAGCTGATCGCGGTGGTAATGTAATAGGGCTCGCCCATGCGGCGTCGCGCTTTCTTTTCAAGAGTGTCAGAGCATTTTCTAATCAGGTGGAATCACCTGATGACTCGGAAAATGCGGCAAACCAACAACCTAGAGCAGTTGATCCGATGCAGTCGGATCGGGAGCTGCTCTACCGAACCGCTTCTCTAGGCATCGCGGTCGAAGCCAGCAACCCGCCAATTTCCATAATCAGGAGCCCGGCGTCGAAATTGTAGGTCGGCGCCTGGGTGGACAGCTTCGTGAGCGTGCCATGGGCCTCGATCAGCCGCATCTGGCGTGCCGGGGAGGCTTGCGCCAATTCGTTGGCCAGCACGGTGCGCGCCAGTTCCAGCGTTGCCAATTGCCGGTCTCGCGCCGGTCTCGCGCCCATTTCCTCGGCCAGGCTGCCGCGCAATTGGTATTCGTAGTCGCCTTCGCGCAGGATCTGCATCATCAGCCGGTGGATCGCGCCGAGGTCGTGCTCCACGAAGTTCAGGGCCACGCCGGGGGAGCCGTGCGCGGCGGCTATGGCGGCGCGGCGCGTCTCGGCATCGGACTGCGGCAGGTCGCGGCGGATGACCTCGTCGAGTTCACCTTCGTCCAGTGCGGCGAAGCGCAGGACGCGGCAGCGCGAGCGAATGGTCGGCAGCAGGCGTCCGGGCTGGTGGGCGAGCAGCAAGAAATAGGTTCCCGCAGGCGGCTCTTCCAGTGCCTTGAGCAAGGCGTTGACCGCACTCTTCTCCATGTCGTCCGCCGGATCGATGATGATCGCGCGGCGATCGCCCATGGTGGGCTTGGTCACGAGGCGACGGATCATCTCGCGGACCTGGTCGACCGAGATGTTGCGCTTGGTCTGGTAGGGCTTGCCCTCGGCCTTCTTCTTCGCCTCGTCGTCGTTCGCGGGAAGATGTTCGAGAATGTGGATGTCCGGGTGCATTTCCGGATCGGGGCGTGGCTCGCCGGGATTCCGTACGAGCTGCGCGGCGGCCGTGCGCGCGAAGGCGGCCTTGCCGAGGCCCTTGCTTCCCGCCAGCAGCCAGGCATGGTGCATGCGTTCGGAATCGAGCGCGGAGAGCCACTCGTTCCATGCGGCCCGCTGGCCGATGAACGGCAGGTCGTCACTCATCGGATTTCGTCCAGTGCGGCAAGAATGCGCGTGCAGGTTTCCTCCGGCGTTCCGTCGCCGTCGATACGGGCGAAGCGCTCCGGTTCGGCATCCGCGAAGCGGGCGAAGGCCTGCGCCACGCGGTCGTGATAGGCAGCCTCGCGCCCGCCGATCAGATCGGTGCCGTCGACGTCGCGCAGCGCGAGGCGCTGGGCCGCTATCTCCGGGGACACTTCGATGAGAACGGTCACGTCCGGAAGCATGTCGAGGCTGCCGATCCCGTGGAGCGTACGGATGTCTTCATCCGAAAGCCCGCCGCCGCCGCCCTGATAGGCACGGCTCGAATCAAGGAAGCGGTCGCAGATCACCCAGGCGCCGCGTTCCAGTGCAGGCTGGATCAGCCTTTCGACATGGTCCGAGCGGGCAGCGGCAAACAACAGCGCTTCGGCGCGCGCACCCCAGCCTTGCCCTTCGACCCCGTCCAGCACGAGCGCTCGGATCGCCTCGGCCCCGGCGGTGCCGCCCGGCTCACGCGTGGTCACAACTTCGACGCCCCGCGCGCGCAGAGCTTCGGCCAACAGGCGAGACTGGGTGGACTTGCCGGCCCCTTCCCCACCTTCCAGTGCAATGAATCGTCCCCGGATCATGAGAAGAAGCTGATAAGCCCGTTCATCAGTCTGTCCAGCGGTCCGGCGACGCCGACGTCCTTGCCGGCGTAGAGCGGTATATGGCCCGGCGCGAGACCGTCGACCTTGATCTCCAGTTCGCCGACCTGATCGCCCTTGCGGATCGGCGCGACCAGCGGTCCCTTGTAATGGACTGCCAGCGAGACTTTCTCGTGCCCGCCCCTGGGCAGGGTGGCATGAACCTCGCGGTCGGCGACGAGCGGCACCTCGCGGGCATCGCCGTCCTGCACTTTCGCCTGGGCCACAGGCTGGCCCTGATCGAAGAGATGGCGCGCTTCCCAGGCCGAGAAGCCCCATTCGAGGAGCGCCTTGGCGGCATCGTCGCGAACTTTCGGCAGCGGCGATGCGGCCAGCATCATGACCAGACGCCGCCCGCCCCGCTCGGCGGTACCGAGGAAGTTGTAGCCGGCCTCGCGGGTATAGCCGGTCTTGATGCCATCCGCGCCGGGGATCACGCCGACCGTCGGATCGTGGCTACGCAGAGGGATGTCGCGCCACATGTAATGCTTCACGCCCGAGAACTCGTGATAGAGCTGCGGGTGGCGTGTGATCATGGCATCGGCCAGCTTAACCATGTCGCTGGCGGTAATGTACGTGTTGCCGTCGTCCATCCAGCCATTGGGCGTGTGGTAGTGGCTGCCGGTCATGCCGATGCGGTGTGCGGCGGCGTTCATCATGGCGGTCCAGGCGGTGACGCTGCCTGCATATCCCTCGGCGAGGACCACGGCACCGTCGTTGGAGGAGGCGGTCATGACACCGTGGAGCAGGTCGCGGACGGTAGGATGATCCTTTTCCGTCAGATACATGGACGTGCCTTTTGCGAACCATTCCTTGGCCGTTTCCGGACGGACGGACATGCGCCGGTCAAGGCTGAGGCGGCCTGCATCAATCTCCTCGAAGGCGACGAAGGCGGTCATGACCTTGGTGACCGAGGCCGGCAGGAACGGCACGTCCGGGCGGCGCTGCACGAGTACCTGGCCGGAACCGATGTCCACCAGGATGCTGACCGGAACCGGCGCCAGTTGAGGCGGCGGTGCGGGAATCGCGGCACTGGCGGCGCTGGACAGGCTGGCGGCGACGACGCTCGCCGGAGCGGCGAGCAGGAGGGCAAACTTCAACAAGGATTTCAAGGCGCGACTTCTCCCCGCGCGCCCAGGACGGACGCGGTGGCCTGCGCGAAACGACCCGACATCAATCCGCGCGCTGGATTCGTGCGTCGCTATACCCTGCCGCCCTGGCCTTCTCCAGCGCTGCGGCGGCTTGTGCACGGTTTGCGAAGGGCCCTGTCTGGACGCGCCAGAACTTGCCTGCCGTGGTCACGGTTGCACCCAGTTGGGCAGCTGCCTTGTGCGCGTTCGCTTCGACGGAAAAGGCGCCGATCTGCACGACCTCCCCGCCTTTCGGAACCGGAGGCTTCGCGGACGGCTTCGGGCCGGGAACTTGAGGTGCTGAAGAGGCCGGCTTTCGGGGCGCCGGATTGGGTATGGCCGCTGTTGTTGCCGGGGGCAGCGTCTTGGCCTTGGGAACGGGTGTCGAAGAAGCGAGGGGCAACGGAGCCGGTGCAGCTTGTGCGAGCGGCCCCTTCGGCATCGTCGGCGGAGTGGAAGGGGGCGGCAGGAGCGGCGACTGGTCGGCGAGCTTGCGGCGCAGGACCTTGAGCAGGCCTTCCGGCGTTTCCATGCGCTCGGGCACCTTGTTGCCCGAACGAAGCGCGGCGCGTTCGACTTCGGGAGGATTGACGCGGCGAACGCGGACGGGGGCATGGCTGCCCGGTGCCAGACCAAGCTGGGTGGCAGCGTCCGCCGAAAGCTCCACCAGTGCCTCATTGACCATAGGGCCGCGCCGTTCGAGCCGGACGAGGATAGTGCGGCCGCTGTCCAGCGCGGTTACTTCCACATAGGAGGGCAGCGGCAAGGTCTTGTTGGCGCCGGTCGTTCCGGCCCCTTCCCCGATGACGGCATACCCTACGGCATCGTAGTTGAGCTGGTCCGTCGGCGTCCAGGTGACGTTGCCGACGGTAAACGGCTCGCCCACCGTCACGGGATAGTCCGCAGCCGGTCCCGTCGTCGGAGCCGGGCCCGCCTCAGACCCCATGACCGGGGCAGCAAGGATCAGCGCCGCGAGCGGCAGGGTCAGGTTAACGGGCAATCTCATCTGCAAGCAATCCCACGGACAACGCGTAGTAGTTCGAGCAGTTGTACTGGAGGATCACCCGATAATTGCCGGTTAACAGATAGGCGGGCGTTCCCGGCCCATCGGGCTGGAACAGCGAGGCCTGCACATCGCTGCCGATGGCACTCTGCGGCGTCACCCCCAGCGCGCGCCATTCGGATACCGACTTCCACTGGCCATGACGGGCGTGGACCCGGTCGCAGGTGGGTGCGGCCAGCTTTGAGGCATAGGCGTTGGCGTCGAACCCGGCGGGCAGCGAAACGCGCACGCCCCAGGGTTGGCCTGGACGCCAACCGGAATCGCGAAAATAGTTGGCGATCGAGGCAATGGTGTCGGCCGGGCTGGTGAAGATGTCGCGCGTGCCGTTGCCGTCGCCATCCACCGCCAGACGGAGATAGACGCTTGGAAGGAACTGCGGATAACCGAAGGCCCCTGCCCAGCTGCCCTTCAGCCGGTAAGTCGGGACGCCCTGATCCACCATCTTGAGCAGCGCAATCAGCTCGCCTTCGAACAGGCCCCGGCGGCGCCCTTCCCAGGCAAGGGTCGCCAGCGAGCGCGCGAGATCGAAGTCGCCCACATAACTGCCGTAGTTCGTTTCATGCCCCCAGATCGCGAAGAGCACCGGCGCGGGCACGCCATAGCGTCGCTCGATCGAGGGAACGATTCCGGAAAGGTCGGCATAGCGCGCGCGCCCACGGGCGATGATGTTCGGCCCGACGTGCTGGGCGATGTACGGTCCGATCGGCGGAGGCGTGCTCGCGCGGCTTGGCTGTGCCGAATCGAGTTCGACAACGCGTTGATTCGGCGTCAGCCCCGTCAATACGCGCGAAATCGTCGCTTCGCTGACGCCTTCCCGGCGCGCGCGCGCGCCAACCGTTTGCAGATAGCTCTCGAAGCTCTGCGCAGGAACGGCCTGGCTGCCGATGTTCTGGACAACCGGTTGCGCATCCGAGGAGACCATCGGCACCATGGCAAGAACGGTGGCAGCTAGCGGAAAGCGCAAGGAACGAAGCTTCGAAGCAAAAGTCATCGCCTGCAAATCTGGCACAATGCCACGCTCTTGCAAATGGCCGCCGCGCATCCTCCGTGGAAAGTCACCGCAAGCGGATTGCTGTCTGTCCCAATCAGACTTTGCAGGCGGGGCTTGCAAGCGGCTGCGATTTCTCTATTCGCTGGGACCAACGGACAGGTGGCCGAGTGGTTTAAGGCAGCGGTCTTGAAAACCGCCGTGGGTGTAAGCTCACCGTGGGTTCGAATCCCACCCTGTCCGCCAAGTGCCCTTCCCAAGACATCCCCAAAAGTCCAAAAAACGGCTGATTTTAGCCGATTTTTCTGCTATCATCGGTTTCGCTTTTACCCGCTTTGTTCCACTCTAGCCCACGGCAGAGTGGGGTACAAAGTGGGGTATCGTGCTAACGGACAAACAGGTGCTGAACGCCAAGCCGAGAGAGAAGGCTTACAAGCTTTCGGATTCGGGCGGGCTGTTCCTCTATGTGACGAAAACCGGCCTCAAATCCTGGCGGATCAAATTCAAATTCGAAGGCAAGGAGAAGCTCCTGACCTTCGGGTCCTACCCGGACGTCAAGCTAAGCAAGGCTCGGGACAAGCGAGATGCCGCTCGCAAACAGATCCAGGAAAATGTTGACCCTTCTGGGGTTCGTAAGCGTGCTCTCGAGACCAAAGCGGCTGAAGCCGCTGAGTTGGCGAAGCTGGTTACCTTCGAATCTGCCGCTCGAACCTGGTTTGGAATGCACGCCTCTCGTTGGACGCCGGTCCACGCGGACGACGTGATTACAAGCCTCGAGCGTGATGTGTTTCCTCTGCTGGGAGCAATGCCTGTCGTGGCCATCGATGCGCCTGCAGTGTTGAAGACGCTTCGTGTCGTAGAGGATCGCGGAGCAATTGAGACGGCCAAAAGGCTGAGGCAGCGTATTTCAGCCGTGTATGCCTATGCAATCGCTGAAGGGATTGTCCGGCGATCCGGCAGCAATCGTAGGTAAGGCGCTGAAGCCGCTTCCCAAGAAAGGAAAACAGCCAAGTACGCGCTTCAGGCATATGGGCTTCAGAGCGTGAACAGCAGCACGTCGGCTTTCCTAACGGCGCTCTACGTGCCGATGGTACCGCTCCTCCAATGGGCAACAATGCGCCGACCACCGCAAACGACGACATGGATAGGGATTGCGCTTGCATTTATCGGCTTGGCGTTGCTTGCTGGCCCGGACGCCTTCCATCTCGGCCTTGGTATCGGCGAGATCGCTACGCTGTTCAGCGCCGTCGCCATTGCTGGTGAGATCATCCTTATCGGGCGGTTTGCATCCGTGGTCGACAGTAGCCGGGTGACCGTTGTGCAGCTCCTAGTGGGGGGCGGCTTGTCCTTCGCCGCTATGCCCTTCGCGGGAGAAGCTATTGAGGCGGCACTGACTGATTACGAGCGCGACCTGTTTCCGCGCGCGGAAGTAGTCGCGCAGGCTTCGGCCGACAATCTCAAGCGTTTCTTCAGCGATGACGCCCCGCACAGCGTGATTGGCCTCTTTAGCGGCCGAGCATAATCATGCGGGTTAGCGGCTATCTCCGAACATCGCCTACAAGTTTCTGCCCGTCGTGGGTCGTTGTCCCACCAACGGACCAACGGCCGCTATCGTCAATCGCTGACGCTTGTTTGAGTTGCGTAAAGTCCTGATCTGGTCGCGACCTGCCGGTCGCGCCCTGCCCTGCTGCGCCAACTTAGCCGTCCTTCAGGTGGTCTCTGCCGATCCCTGATAGCGGCCGTGCGTTGCCATGGTCGGTCACAATCTGAACGGATGACCGGTATGGATGGGTCGGATTAACACCCTATACGACCAAAATGTCGGGGGAAGCGGACTTTGCCTGCTACGTTGAGCGCATTGATCAAAGGGCGCCGATGGGAATATCCATGCACGCCTTTGGGCAGCCATGTTCGCGAAACGAACCAATATAGGCATTGCGCATGTTTATTAATGCAAAATTTAATTGATCCACCATTCTTCGGTTATTGTACGGCACAGCGCCTATGAGTTTTCTTTTGGCTTCCATAGCTGACTTGCAATGGTCGTTATCAGAAAATTGGCTGAAGCGGTAGGTTTCGGAGCAAAGCTGCGCTTCTTCAGCATATCGGTTAAGGTCCGGCTTTACCCGGTTCGATTGTCTCCCGGTGCGAAGCGCCTCAATTCCGAAATGCAACCCGACACAGAGAACTGCGATCAGTACGCTACCCGTTGCAATCACGCCTATTCGCGCGCCGATGCCCATTAAGTATTCCTCTTCTCAGGCCTCATGATAATTTGCGCAATCGTGTATGCAAGCGGAAGCGAAACTTGGTTGGACGTCCGCAGATGTCGGCGCAGGCGGACATATTGAAAATGGATAGGTGACTCTTATAATCTATGCACCTGACGTGATCGCCCTCCGATCGTTGTTGTGTATAGCCCCTTGATGCAGGCTTTTATAGCCGCTTCAATGAGTTCGCGAGACCAAAACCACCCACGAATGTCGATGTCGGAAAACGTATGGAGATTTTTCACAACTTCAGATTGAAACACGACCGTCTCTGGGAAATCCACGCTACGAACCCAGTGACCAGCGTAGCTTTTGTCGACTATCCGTACATCTGTGCGCATCGGATCCACTGCTTCTATGTTGCGCGCTGGCATCACGGCGTGAAACGGGATGGCGTTATCCAGAGGTGGCCTGGTAAAACTGGACAGAGGGTTAAGTGGATTTTCTGCCTGACGG
>NZ_DAISLT010000051.1:0-41376 GCF_036820275.1 Novosphingobium sp. | reverse complement strand
GCGTGAGCTTCAGGACTCCAACGAGGTGCTGTTCCATGCTCTGGTCCAGAGCGACCTGCCGCGCATGCTGCCGTTGGTCTACACGCCGACCGTGGGCGAGGGCTGCGAGCGATTCAGCGAGATCTGGCGCCGTCCGCGCGGGTTGTTCCTGAGCTATCCCAACCGCGACCGCATTTCCGACATCCTCGCCGATCCGGCCTACGACCGGGTGAAAGTGATCGTCGTCAGCGACGGCGAGCGTATCCTCGGCCTCGGCGACCAGGGCGCGGGCGGCATGGGCATTCCGATCGGCAAGCTGGCGCTCTACACCGCCTGCGCCGGTATCCATCCTTCCGAAGTCCTGCCGATCCTGCTCGATCTCGGCACCGATAACCACGCCCGCCGTGAGGACCCGCTCTATGTGGGCTGGCGCGCGCCGCGCGTGCGAGGACAGGATTACGACGATTTCGTCGAGGCCTTCGTCAGCGCGGTGGACGACCGCTTCCCCGGCGTCCTGCTCCAGTGGGAGGATTTCGCGGGCAAGAACGCCTACGACCTGCTGGTTCGCTACCGTGATCGCCTGCTGAGCTTCAACGACGATATCCAGGGCACGGCCGCCACCGCGGTCGGCACGCTGCTGGCAGCGATCGGCCGGACCGGCGTGCCGCTCACCGAGCAGCGCGTCGTGCTGTTCGGCGCGGGCGCGGCGGGCAGCGGCGTGGCGGAAATGCTGGTGCAGGCGATGGTCGCGGATGGCCTGGACGAGCAGGCAGCCCGTGCGAAGATCTGGGCGGTGGACCGCGACGGCCTGATTCTTTCCGACATTCCGCGCTTGCCGCAGCAGCAGCTGAAACTCGCGCGCGACCCGGCCGAGATCGAAGGCTGGAACGTCAGCGGCCAGAACATGATCTCGCTTCAGGAAGTGGTCGCCAATGTCCACCCGACCGTGCTGATCGGCACCTCGGGCCAGAAGGCGGCCTTCGACGAGCGTACCATCCGCACGATGGCAGAAAAGGTCGCGCGGCCGGTGGTCTTCCCGCTCTCCAACCCGATCTCGCGGGCCGAAGCGCATCCCGCGGATATTCTCGAATGGACTGAGGACAAGGCCATCGTCGGCACCGGCAGCCCGTTCGGCACGCCGGGAGTCACGCAGGTCAACAACGTCTACATCTTCCCCGGCGTCGGCCTCGGCGCGCTGGCCAGCGGAGCGACGGCGATCAGCGACGGCATGTTCATGGCCGCCGCGCGCCGTCTCGGCGAACTGGGCTGTGGTGAAGGTGAAAGCAAGGGCGGGCTGCTCCCCGCCGTGACCGAACTGCGGGACGTGGCGCTGGAGATCGCCGTTGCCGTTGCCGCGCAGGCTCAAGTCGAGGGGCTTGCCACCGCCGGGCCCGAAGCATTGACGCGCGCAAGCATCGCCGCAAGCATGTGGCAGGCCCGATACACCTGAACACATGGAGCGCGACATGGCCCCGGCAAGCGAGACTCTCAAGGTTGGCCTACTTGGCTACGGCTATGCCGGGGCGACGTTCCATGCACCGCTGATCGCAGCCGTCGACGGGTTTGCGCTGGGCCACTTCGCGAGCCGCAGCGCGGAGAAAATCCTCGCGCGCTTTCCGGAAGCGGTGATTGTCGACGATCACCAGGCTCTGCTCGGCAATGCCGAGGTCGACCTCGTCGTTATCGCGACGCCCAACGACACGCACTTTCCGCTGGCGCAAGCGGCGCTGAGGGCGGGCAAGAACGTCGTTGTCGACAAGCCTTTCACGCTCGATCTTGAGGAAGCCCGCACGCTGATCGCGCTGGCCGAGGACGTGGGGTGCCAGCTCACGGTCTTCCACAACCGCCGGTGGGACAGCGATTTCCGCTCCGTGCGCAAGGCGATCGATGCCGGTCTGGTCGGCGATCCTGCCCATCTCGAAATCCACTTCGACCGCTTTCGCCCGGAAGTCCGCGATCGTTGGCGCGAGAATGACGGACCGGGGGCGGGCATCTGGTTTGACCTCGGTCCGCATCTGGTGGACCACGCGCTGCTGCTGATGGGTCTGCCGGACCGGGTCACGGCCTCGCTCGCGCTTCAGCGTGAAGGCGCGCGCAGCACCGACTGGGCGCATGTCATACTGGAATTCGGCGATCGGCGGGCGATTCTCCATGCCTCGATGCTGGTGGCGGGCGGCGTACCTCGCTTTGTCGTTCACGGCACGGGCGGCAGCGCGGTCAAGTATGGGATGGACGTGCAGGAACGGCAGCTTCTCGCGGGTATGACGCCAGGCGCGCCGGGCTGGGGTGAGGATATCGACCCACTCGTGCTCCACGATTCCGAGGGTCATGCCAGCCGTTTGCCTGCCGAACCTGGCGACCAGCGGGAATTCTATCGCCTTGTCGGTGACGCTGTGCGGGGCAGGGCGGCCAATCCGGTCCCGCCGATCCAGTCGCTGGCCGTGATGGCGGTGATCGAGGCGGCCGAGCGCTCCGCTGCCGAAGGGCGCGGCGTGGAACTGTCGCTCACCGAAGCGGAGCGCGTTGCCTGGATAGCGTCGCGACACGGACAATGACGGCGGGTTTAGGGGAAGGTCGCCGGCGATTGAGCGCCGGGTCTAAAAATCGCCCATAAGAAAACGGGCCGCCCTTTCGGGCGGCCCGTTTCTGTTTTCCTGAAGCCGAAGCTCAGCCCGCGGGCAGGAGCTTGCGGTCGCTGGCGATGCGGTTCATCGCCTTCTGCAGCTTCTCGAACGCGCGCACCTCGATCTGGCGGACGCGCTCGCGGCTGACGTGATAGACCTGGCTCAGCTCTTCGAGCGTCTTCGGGTCTTCGGTCAGGCGGCGTTCCATCAGGATGTCGCGCTCACGCTCGTTGAGGCCATCCATGGCTTCCACCAGCATGGCGTGGCGCACGGTTGCTTCCTCGGCGTCCGCGACCGTCTCGTCCTGAAGCGGGCGATCGTCCGCGAGAACGTCCTGCCACTGGCCTTCGCCTTCCTCGCGCAGGGAGACGTTCAGCGAGGCATCGCCGCCCATCATCATGCGCCGGTTCATGTTGACCACTTCCTGCTCAGAAACGCCGAGCGTGGTCGCGATCTTGGCGACGTCGTCCGGATGCAGGTCGGAATCCTCGTAGGCGTCGAGGTTCTTCTTCATCCGGCGCAGGTTGAAGAACAGCTTCTTCTGCGCGGCGGTGGTGCCCATCTTCACGAGCGACCACGAACGCAGGATGTACTCTTGAATCGAAGCCTTGATCCACCACATTGCATAAGTGGCGAGGCGGAAGCCCCGATCGGGTTCGAACTTCTTCACGCCCTGCATCAGGCCGATGTTGCCTTCGGAGATGAGTTCCGACACCGGCAGGCCATAGCCGCGATAACCCATCGCGATCTTCGCGACGAGGCGAAGGTGGCTGGTTACCAGCTGGCCGGCTGCCGCCGGATCCTCATGCTCCTTGTAACGCTTGGCGAGCATATATTCCTGCTCGGGCGCAAGAAGCGGGAACTTGCGGATCTCGGACAGGTAGCGGTTGAGGCTCTGCTCGCCGCCCAGTGCCGGCACCGCCGGGAGATTACGTTCCTTGCTCACAATATCCGTCCTTTCCGGTCGGCCCGCGGTCGAAGACCCTTGCGAGGCGTCTTAGCTTGGGGCCACCTTTTAAAGATAGCACATTAATCCGATTTCAGTGTCGCAGTTCATCGATCAGTGTCCGCATGTCGTCGGGTAGCGGACTGACGAAATGGACGTTCTCTCCTGTAACGGGATGGACGAAGCCAAGTTCCGCGGCATGAAGAGCTTGTCGGGTGAAACCGAGTCGCTGAAGAATCGGGCGAATCGCTGAAGGTGTACGACCATATACAGGGTCCCCCAGTAGCGAATGTCCGATTGACGACATGTGAACGCGCACCTGATGGGTGCGTCCCGTTTCCAGGCGGCACTCCACAAGACTCGCGTTCTTGAGCGGTTCCAGCGTCCGGTAATGGGTTACTGCGTGCTTGCCGCGCCCATCCTCCACCAGCGCCATCTTCTTGCGGTTGACGCTCGAACGCGCGATCGCGCCGCGCACCGTCCCGGCAACCGGGATCGGCCGTCCGGACACGATGGCCCGGTAGGCGCGTGCGATCGAATGGTCGGCGAACTGCACGGCCAGACCTTCGTGCGCCTTGTCGGTCTTGGCGACCACGAGAAGTCCCGAGGTGTCCTTGTCGATGCGGTGGACGATCCCCGGCCGCGCCACGCCGCCGATGCCGGAAAGCTGGCCGCGGCAGTGGTGGAGCAGGGCATTGACCAGCGTGCCGTCGAGATTGCCTGCCGCCGGATGGACGACGAGGCCCGCGGGCTTGTCGACGATGATCAGGTATTCGTCCTCGAACACGACGTTCAGCGGAATGTCCTGCGCCACCGCTTCGGCCGGTATGGCTGCGGGCACGTCGATCGCGAAAGCAGTGCCGCCCGCCACCTTGAGCGAGGCCTGCGAGACGGGCTTTCCGGCCAGCGATATCCGGCCTTCGCCCATCAGCGCCTTGATGCGTTCGCGCGACAGTCCGCTGGCTTCGGCCAGTGCCTTGTCCAGGCGGCCGCCCTCGCTGCCGATGAAACCCTGGATGATGTTTTCGTGAGCCCCCATTGTCTGTAGGATTTGGGGATGAATGTCGAAGTGACAAGTGACGTGATCGCAAGATTGCATGAAGAATCCTTAAGCGCCCATCCGGAGGAGTGCTGCGGCATCCTGACAGGAGAGGGCGAGCGGATAGAGGCCGCGATACCCGCTGCCAATGTCGCGGCGCAGCCCACCCACCATTTCGAGATCGACCCGGCCACGCTGCTCGCCGCCCACCGTGCGGCGCGGATGGGCGGGCCGAACGTGCTGGGTTACTATCACTCCCATCCGGTCGGCCATCCGGTGCCGTCCGCCACGGATTGCGAACATTCCACCGGGGATTCGCGCATTTGGGCGATCATCGCGGACGGGCAGGTTGCTTTCTGGCGCGATACCGGGAATGGATTTTCGCCGATCACATGCCATATCGTTGAACCAACGGCTGCTAATGGCCTGGAATCGAATGCCTCGCCCGAATGATTACTGAAAACGGAAGTCCCCGATCCATGACGACCAGTTCGCTCGAACTTGCCAGCCTGCTATGTTCGCGCCTGTGCCATGACATGCTCAGCCCGGTCGGCGCGCTGACCAACGGGCTGGAACTGCTCGCGGACGAGAAGGACCCCGACATGCGCCAGCGCTGCTTCGAGCTGCTGGACCAGAGCGCGCGGATCTCGGCCGACAAGCTGAAGTTCTTCCGCCTCGCCTTCGGTGCGGCGGGGGGCTTCGGAGACATGGTGCCGGTCAGCGAGGCCCGCGCCCTGATCGATGCGCTGGTGGCCAACAATGCCCGCATCGTGCTCAACTGGGCGCTTGCCAGCGAGATGCTGCCCAAGCCCGCGGTGAAGACGCTGCTTAACTTCGGCCTGATCGGCATCGAGGCCCTGCCGCGCGGCGGCACGCTGGAACTGGCGGCGGAATTCCGCGACGGCGTGACCGAGATCGTCGTGCGCGCCGCCGGTCCGCGCATCGCCTTCGACCGCGACATCGGCCGCGCGCTCGAAGGGGCGCTGCCGGAGGGAGATCTTTCCAGCCGCACGGCTCCGGCGGCCATGATCCAGCAGCTCGCGCACGGTCAGGGCGGCAAGCTGCAATATGCCCTGGCGGACGACGCGCTGGTCCTCGGCGCGGTTCTGCCGGGATCCTGACGGAAAGGGGCGGGAGAGGACGATGAACCGCTGGCTGGTCAATCGCACCGTCGCCTCGCCCAACTGTAACGAGCGCAAGCTGCCGATCTCGATGGTCGTGCTGCACTACACCGGCATGAAGTCGGCCGCCGAAGCGCTGGAGCGGATGTGCGATCCGGCGGCGGAAGTCTCGGCGCATTACATGATCGACGAGGCGGGGATCGTCACCTCGCTCGTGCCGGAAAGCAAGCGGGCCTGGCATGCCGGGCGCTCGTACTGGCGCGGGGTGACCGATGTGAACTCCGCCTCGATCGGGATCGAGCTGGTCAATCCGGGGCATGAATGGGGCTATCGTCCGTTCCCGGAGGCGCAGATGGAAGCGCTGCTCCCGCTCCTCGCCGATATCGTCAAGCGCAACCACATCCCGCGCGGCAATGTGGTCGGCCACTCCGACATCGCGCCTGCCCGCAAGCAGGACCCCGGCGAGTATTTCGACTGGGCGCGGCTGGGCGAACTGGGGCTGGCGCTGAAAATCCCGGCGGCGAAGATGAACCTCTTCTACGACAACCCGGGTGCCTTCTATCTCGCGCTTGAACGCTTCGGCTACGATATCTCCGACGGGCGGGCGGCGGTGGCCGCGTTCCAGCGCCGCTGGCGGCCCGATCTGATCGATGGCGAGATCGATGGAGAAATCGGCGCAATTCTGTTGGAACTGCTGTTGGAGCGGGACAACGGTCGTGCTAGGTGACCGCCCGCACCGGGGAGCCGGGCAGCCGCGGGCATCTTCTGGATGCGCGAGGAAAGTCCGGGCTCCACGAAACAAGGATGGCGGGTAACGCCCGCCGGGCGAGTCGGGTTTTCAGGCCCGACGAAGCTTAGGGAAAGTGCCACAGAGAGCAGACCGCCTCGCCAACAGGGTTCGTCCCTCGCGGCAGGTAAGGGTGAAAGGGTGCGGTAAGAGCGCACCGCGCTTCCGGTAACGGAAAGCGGCATGGCAAACCCCATCCGGAGCAAGACCGAATAGGGGCTGCGCGCCGTCTTTGAACGGCGGGTCTGTTTCGGACCCAGGCAGCCCGGGTTGGTCGCTTGAGCGGCGCAGCAATGCGTCGCCTAGAGGAATGGCTGCCACCGCGGCGTAAGGTCCCCCCGTGGGGAGACCACGCCAGGTACAGAACCCGGCTTACAGGCTCCCCGGTGCGTTTTCATGACAGGATGACAGGGGTGGCGCCCAGGCGCCGCTGGATTGCCGCGTCGGCTTCGCCTCCTCGCAATGACGAAGCCACATGGGGCTGAACCTGGATGAATTCAGGCCTCGGCCGCGACCTGCACGGAAATGCCGTCTGCGCTTTCGCAGGCCTGGATGAACCAGCGCTCGCTGCCTTCCAGACCGATCGCGGTGAGGCGGCCGTGCATGTAGGCGCCGGTGTCGATGCCGACGCGGTTGGTGCGCAGCGCCGGTTCCTCGGTGATCGTATGTCCATGGACGACGAAGCCCCCGAACTCACCATTGTGGCTGAGGAACGGCTCGCGAATCCAGCGGCAGTCGTGGCCGAGCTGGTTTTCCAGCGGTGTACCCGGACGCACGCCGGCATGGACGAAGATATAGTCGCCGAGACGGATCATCTTCCGGAAGCTGTCGATGAAATCGAAATCCTGCTGCGGGATGGCGTCCATCGCCGCGCGGTGCAGGTCTTCGAGTTCGGCTTCCCGCACGAAGTCCGGATCCAATCCGTAGGACAGGATTGTCTCGCGGCCGCCGAATTTCAGGAAGCTGCGGAACCCGTCCAGCTTGTCGCGCGAGACCAGCAGCATTTCCTCGTGATTGCCCTGGATGAATTCGACATCGCGCCGACGCGCTAGCTCGCGGGCGGCGGCCAGCACCCCGGCACTGTCCGGTCCGCGATCGATCAGGTCGCCGAGGAGGATAATAAGGCTGCGGCTGCCGCTTCGTTGGCTGTCGTCGCGTTCGATCGCCTCGATCAGGCGCTCGAACAGGTCCAGCCGCCCGTGGATGTCGCCTATTGCATAGACGCGCTGTCCGGCGGGCAGTTCGGGAAGGCGGGCGCTGGGGGCGCGGCCGAGCAGGTTTCTGATCTTCGCTAGCATGCGTCGCGCCGATTATAGAAGGCCCCGGTCCCGCCGACAAGCGGCCGCCGTCGGTCTTCACGGTTCCTGAGCCGAGCCGTTCCGGCACTGCGGCGGGATATTTTATCCTTCTATTTCAGGTAGAAATCGACCGTCGTTACGACGCGGACTTTCTTGTAGGGCGTATCGGAGACGCCCCAGCCGCCACCCGAATCGCCGTCCCGCGCCTCGATCGTGAAGTAGCCCTGGGTCGCGCTCTTGATGGCGCCGACCTCGGCGCCGCTGTCCTGCGCGAACTGCTCGGCGGCCGCGCGTGCATCCTTGGTGGCGGCGGCGACCATCGGCGGTTTGATGGCGTTGAGTTTGGTGAAGGTGAAGGCCATGCCCGAGCCTTCCTCCAGGATGACGCCGCGCCGGACCAGCTCGAACTGGCGCTTCACCGCATCCTGCGCCCGCTTGACGTCCTGGCTGCGCAGAGTCACGCGCTGGCGGACGGTAAAGCTGGTGGTGCCGCTGTTGTCCTTGCTCTGCTGGACGTTCGCGCCGGTCGGTTGCAGGGCGTCGGCCGGAAAGCCGAGTTCGCGGAAGAAAGCCTCGATCCGGCGGGTGTCGTTCTCCACCCCCGACTGTGCCGTTGCGAGGTCGCCAGCGGTGGAGGAATAGGCGATCGTCCATGTCGCAAGGTCGGCGGTCACGTCCCGCTCGGCAAGGCCGCGCACGGTGACCGAGCGGTCGGCGCGGTGCGCGCGCCGCATCCCGTCGCCCAGCAGATAGCCGCCGCCGACGAGGCCGACGGCCAGGATCGTGGAAGCCGCGAGCCAGCGCCGGTTCGTGGAGTCGCGCAAGAAGGAGGTGGAGTGACGGGGGCTTTCCGGGCTATCGTGGGTCATCGCGGCTTCTCCCTGAAGTCCCGCGGATCATGCCGTTTCTCGGCTGTATCCGTGATGAACCGTTATATACGTGCGATGAATTGAAGGAAATCCCGTGACGAAGTACCTCCACACGATGATCCGCGTGACCGATCCGGACGCGACGATCCGCTTCTTCGAACTGATCGGCCTCAAGGAAACGCGCCGCTTTTCGAGCGAGCAGGGCCGTTTCACGCTCATCTACCTTGCCGTGCCGGGCGAGGAGTCGGAAGTCGAACTGACCTATAACTGGCCCGCCGAGGACGGCTCCTTCGAGGAATATACCGGCGGCCGCAATTTCGGTCATCTCGCGTTCCAGGTCGATGATATCTACGCGACCTGCCAGACGCTGGCCGATGCGGGTGTGACGATCAACCGTCCGCCGCGCGACGGACACATGGCCTTCATCCGCACACCGGATGGGATTTCGGTGGAACTGCTCCAGGACGGTCGCCTCGATCCTGCCGAACCCTGGGCCTCGATGCCGAACATCGGCGCCTGGTGATCGTTCTGCCACCGGCCTCTTTCCGGAGGTCGGTGGCTTGCCAAAGTAAAGCGGTAGTTAGTTAACTTTGTGAAATAGACGCATGTTCATTGGTGCGTCCCTGCCGATGACCATACCCCGCCTCTCGCGATGAAATTCCCGGGAATCGTCGGTTCGGGCGACTGCCGGTAACTTCGGGTTGGAATCGATCCGGTCCAGGGCGGGGGCTAAGATGGGATTGGCGGAGTTAATTCAGCAGGCGCTCGGCGTACTGCTTATGGCCGAGCAGGAACTTCTGCTCTTTGCAGGGTTCTGGGTACTGGTCGGCACGGCCGACGAACTGGCGATGGACTGTTGCTGGCTGTGGTTCCGGCTCTCCGGACGGGCCAGGACCACCCGCATCTCTAGCGACGCCGTGGCGGCACCGCTTCGGGGAAAAGCGGCCGTGTTCATCGCCGCCTGGCAGGAAGAGCAGGTGATCGGCCATACGATCCGCCACGCTCTCGCAGCCTGGCGCCAGGACGATTTCACTCTCTACATCGGTTGCTACGGCAACGACGCGGCGACTGTCTGCGCGGCGATGGAGGGCGCGGGGCTGGACCCCAGGGTGCGCATCGTCATCCACGAACGGGCGGGGCCGACGACCAAGGCGGACTGTCTGAACCGACTCTATCGTGCCTTGAACGAGGACGAGCTTCGGTCCGGCAGCCGCTTCCGCTGCGTGATTCTCCATGATTCGGAAGACATGGTGCACGCGGCGGAACTGGCGGTGATCGACGCGGCGCTGGCCACTGCCGATTTCGTGCAGCTTCCGGTACGACCCGAGCCGCAACCGGCTTCGCGCTGGGTGGGCGGCCACTATGTCGACGAATTCACCGAGGCCCATACCAAGTCGCTCGTCGTGCGCGATGCGTTGGGCGCGGCCATTCCGGCGGCGGGTGTGGGATGCGGGTTTTCCCGTGACATGCTCGAACGTATTGCTGTCGGCCGCCGCCTCGAAGGCAGTCCGGGGCCTTTCGCGGCGGAATGCCTGACCGAGGACTATGAGCTGGGCGTGCTTGTCTCGCGCGAGGGTGGGCGTTCCCGCTTTCTGAGGGTGCGGGACGAGACCGGCGAACTCGTGGCCACGCGGGCCTATTTCCCGGCGCGACTGAAGGAGTCGGTGCGCCAGAAGACGCGCTGGATTCATGGCATCGCATTTCAGGGCTGGGAGCGGCTCGGGTGGGGTGGCAGCATGGCGGACACCTGGATGGCGCTGCGCGACCGGCGCGGCCCGCTGACCGCCATCGTGCTCGCGAGCAGCTATGCGCTTGTCGTCGTCGAGGGCGTGCTCGGCATTCCGCGCGCCTTGGGGTGGGACGTCCCGGCGATGCCGGGACCGCCTCTGCTGAAGTGGATGATCGCCGCGGGTCTGTTCAGTCTGCTCTGGCGCAGTTTCCTGAGAGCGGCGCTGACGACGCGGGAGTATGGCGTCCTGGAAGGCGTGTGGGCCGTCCTGCGGATCCCCGTGGCCAACTATATCGCGATCATGGCCGGACGCGATGCCCTGGTATCCTACATCCGGACGCTGAGGGGCGGGCAGGTGACCTGGGACAAGACCCGGCACGATGCACATCCCGCCGCCGGCGGAGTGGCAGCATGAGCATGGTGCAGCGGCTTCGCGGGCAGCCGCTGGTGGCGTTGCTGGCCGTGCTCGCGGGTTGGATGGGCGGGCGCATTTCGGCCTGGGACAATCCGCTGCCGATGGCGGGCACGGGCGTGCAGGCCATGCGGTTGTCTTCGGCAGACGGCACCGAGAGCGCCGGATTGCGGGAGACAGACATGGCGCCGGGGCCGCAATCGCCGCCCGGTGCGGGTTTTTATCCGGCTTCCGCCTATGGCCCGATGCCGGGGCAGAACGTGCCGTATCCGGTGTTCGTGAAAGTGCCGGTCAGGGTGGAAAGTCCGCGCCGATGGTATTCCGGGCAAGAGCGGGCCTTGCCGGAAGCGCCTTCGGGTGCGGCCTATGGCGCGACCGGCGAACTTCCCTTCGCAACCGGTCCGACCCGGTTCCTTGCGGGAATCCCGGATGACACGCGGCTACCGGCGGGACTGCCGCCGTTCTCGCAATTCGCCGCGCAGCCCTATCCATCGTCGAGCGCCTCGCCGGTCCCGGTGATCGCCCCGATGACCCGGTCCCGGCGTTGGTCCGTCGATAGCTGGGCACTGCTTCGGCAGGATGGCACGGGACCGCTTGCCAATGGCGCGCTTCCCGCGACTTACGGGGCGAGCCAGGCCGGTGCGGTCCTGCGCTATCGCCTCTCGCCGGGCGACGCGCGGCAATGGACGGGCTACATGCGGACGACCGCGACACTCGGCACCGTCATGCGCGAAACGGCAGCCGCACTGGGCGTGTCGGCACGCCCGCTTCCGGGTCTGCCGGTCATTGCCGCGCTGGAAGGAAGGCTGACCGAACAGGGCGGGGCGAGGCGAATCCAGCCGGTCGCCATGGCCGTTACCCAGCTTCCGTACTTCGCCTTGCCGGGCGGTCTGCGGGGCGAAGCTTATGTGCAGGCCGGCTATGTGGCAGGCCGGTTCGCGACGCCGTTCGCGGACGGTCAGTTCCGCGTCGACCGCGCGCTGTTCTCTTTGGGCAAAGCCGAAGCGCGGCTTGGCGGAGGACTTTGGGGCGGCGCGCAGAAAGGGGCGGGAAGGCTGGACGCGGGGCCATCCGCAAGCCTGGCCCTGCCGCTGGGGAAAGGCCTGTTCGGGCGGGCCGCGGTGGACTGGCGGTTCCGGGTTGCCGGTGATGCCGATCCCGGTTCGGGACCGGCGCTCACTCTATCCGCAGGTTTCTGATTCGCCGCTTTCCTCGCTGCCGGTGCTGCGGTAGCGAGAGGGGTGGAATGGATGTCTACCTCCCCATAGCCAATCTCTCCGTCAACGGTCTCATCATCGTTGGCCTGGGGGCGCTCACCGGCCTGCTTTCGGGCATGTTCGGCGTGGGTGGCGGCTTCCTGACGACCCCGCTGATGATCTTCTACGGCATCCCGCCAACGGTGGCCGCAGCTTCGGCGGCAAGCCAGGTGACCGGCGCCAGCGTGTCCGGCGTCTTCGCCCATACCCGGCGCGGCGGCGTGGACTATCATATGGGCACGGTCATGGTCGTCGGCGGGATCATTGGCACTGGAATCGGCGCGGCGCTGTTCAGCCTGCTGCAACGGCTCGGGCAGATCGATACGGTCATCAACATCCTCTACGTGCTGATGCTCGGCGGCATCGGCGGGTTGATGGCCAAGGAGAGCATCCAGACGATCCGCGCCGAGCGTTCCGGCATTCCCATCGCCGCGCGCAAGCGGCGGCACCATCCGATGGTGGCCAGTCTGCCGCTGCGCTGGCGCTTCTATCGCTCCGGACTCTATATCTCCCCGCTGGCCCCGATGTTGCTCGGCATCGGCACGGGCATCCTGACGATGCTGATGGGGGTGGGCGGCGGCTTCATCCTCGTGCCCGCGATGCTCTACATCCTTGGCATGAGCGCCAATGTCGTGGTCGGGACCTCGCTCTACCAGATCCTGTTCGTCACCATGGCGACGACGATGATGCATTCGATGACCACCCATGCCGTGGACATCGTGCTGGCCTCGCTGCTGCTGCTGGGTTCCGTGACCGGTGCGCAGCTCGGCGCACAGTTCGCCCAGAAGGCCAGCCCGGTGAAGCTGCGTCTGGTGCTGGCGATCATCGTCCTGCTGGTGGCCGGGCGCATGGCGATCGGCCTCGGCTACCGGCCCGACGAGATCTATACGGTCTCTCCCCTGTGAGGCGCGCGCTTGCACCCGCTCTGGCCCCGGCTCTCGCGCTCGTCGCGGCGGTTCTGCTTGGCGGCGCGCGCGATCCGATTCTGGTGCCGGAAATCTCGCAGCACGAAGTCGATCTGCGGCAGGGCTTCACCGGCACCGAACTGCTGCTTTTCGGGGCGATCCTGACGCCGGAGGGTTCCCGCGCCGCGCAGGACTACGACATCGTCGTCGTGCTGAAAGGACCCACCCAGTCCATCGTCCTGCGCGAAAAGCAGAAGGTGGCGGGCGTCTGGATCAATGCCGACAGCACGGAACTGCGCTCGGCACCCTCTTATTACGGCCTCGCCTCCACCCGGCCGATCAAGGACATCGTCGACGACAAGACTGCGGCGATCTACGAACTCGGCCTCAAGTGGCTGCAGCTCTCGCCGATCGGCGCCATCGACCCGGCCGAGCAGACGCGCTTTTCCGACGGTCTCGTCGATCTCAACCGCCGCAGCGGCCTCTACCGCGAGGAAGAGGGCGGCGTGAAAGTGAGCGAGCAGGTGCTCTATCAGGCCCGCATCTGGCTGCCTTCGCAAGTGCCGATCGGCACGTACACTGCCGAGACTTACGCGGTTTCGCGCGGGCGGGTGGTGGCCTCGGCGAGCAGCCAGGTGGAAGTGCGCAAGCTTGGGTTCGAGCGGGCCATTGCCAATTTCTCCGAAAACTACGGCTTCGCTTACGGTCTGCTCGCGGTCATGGTCTCGGTCGGCATGGGCTGGCTTGCGGGCCGCCTTTTCGCGATGCGCTAATCGCGGTTTTAGCCGGAAATTAACCGTGGGTGCCTAGCTCCCTCGGGGTAATGGCTTGCCGCGGGGGCGCAATGAACGAAATGCGAATGGTGGGCGGCGAGGCGGAACGCGAGATTGGTCGCGAGCCGATCGGCGTCATCCTCGAAATTTCCGGCGCAGGCGCGCGCATCGCCTTCGACCTCGATCGGCTGAACCAGTCCGGGCAGGACGGCGATCCCTCGGTCGCGATGTCGGGACAGGTCGGCAGTCAGGTGAAGGTCCGCGTCGGCCGGGGCTGGCTGCTTGCCAGCATCCGCAACCAGAAGAGCGACGCCACTGTGCCCGGCGGCATCGTCGCCGAGGCGGACTTTCTCGGCGAAGGCCTGGAGGAGCGCCTGACCGCCCGCATCCACGGCTTCCGCCGCGGGGTGACGCGCTATCCGACGCCGGGGGCACTCGTCTATCCGGCCAGCACCGACGACTTGCGGCAGGTCTATGCCAGCGACGGGCGGCAGGCGATCCAGATCGGCACCGTCTACCCCACCAAGGATATCCGCGCCGGACTCTACATCGACGCTCTGCTGGGCAAGCATTTCGCGTTGCTCGGTTCGACCGGCACCGGCAAGTCGACCAGCGCCGCGTTGATCCTCCACCGGATCTGCGAGCAGGCGCCCGAAGGCCATGTCATCATGGTCGATCCGCACGGGGAATATGCCGCCGCTTTCCGCAATAGCGGCGTGATCCTCGACGTCTCGAACCTGCAGATGCCCTACTGGCTGATGAACTTCGAGGAGCACTGCGAGATCCTCGTCACCACGCAGGGCGACGAGCGGCAACTTGATTGCGAGATCCTCGGCAAGTGCCTGCTGGAGGCGCGTTCGCGAAACCGGCTGGCCGAGCAGATCGGCAGGATCACCGTGGATTCGCCGATCCCCTATCTGCTCTCCGACCTGTCGGTGATCCTGAACAACCACATGGGCAAGCTCGACAAGGGCCATTCCAGCGCGCCCTACATGCGGATCAAGAACAAGCTCGACGAACTCAAGGGCGATCCGCGCTACCAGTTCCTGTTCTCGGGCATGCTGGTGGGCGACACGATGGCGGAGTTCATCTCCAAGCTGTTTCGCCTGCCCTCGGGCGGGCGGCCGATCTCGATCATCGACGTGTCCGGGGTGCCCTCCGACATTACCAGCACCGTGGTGGCGGTGCTCAGCCGCATGGTGTTCGACTTCGCAGTCTGGGCGCGCGAGGAAAGGACGCGGCCGATCCTGCTCGTCTGCGAGGAAGCCCACCGCTATGTTCCCAGCGAAAAGAACGCAGACGGCTCCTCGGTAGGCCGCATCCTTTCGCGCATCGCCAAGGAAGGGCGCAAGTACGGCATCTCGCTGGGGCTGATCACGCAGCGTCCCTCCGACCTAGCCGAAGGCGTGCTCTCGCAATGCGGGACGATCATCGCGATGCGCCTCAACAACGAGCGCGATCAGGCCTTCGTCCGCGCCGCGATGCCGGAAGGCGCGCGCGGTTTCCTCGATTCCATCCCGGCGCTGCGCAACCGCGAGTGCGTGATCTGCGGCGAGGGCGTGGCGATCCCGATCCGCGCCGCGTTCGACGATCTGGAGGAGTTCAAGCGCCCGGCTTCCGCCGATCCCTCCTTCACCGAACTGTGGAGCACATCGGGCGGCGAGGAGGAGATGGTCCTGCGCACGGTCCAGCGTTGGCGTGCGCAAGGAAGATAAGCCTCAGAGATCGAACGCGGCGCGCCACTTGCCCCAGCGGTAATAGATAAGGGTCAGCGCCACGGTCAGCACCGATCCGACCGGATAGGCCCACCACAGCGCCTCGCTGCCGATCACCGGATAGGCAAGGTAGTAGAAGCCTAGGCGTCCCGGATAGAGACCCAGGAACATGATGACCAAGGGCATCACCACGGCTCCGTAGGCGCGCAAGGTTCCGGTGAGGATCATCGTGATCGACATGATCACGAAAGAGGCCGTGCAGACGAACTGGATGTGCCGCGCGATCGGCATGGCCGGGCTGTCTCCGCCCAGGAACAACGCCAGCAGAGGATGGTCGAACACTACGATCAGCGTGGCCATCAGCAGCGAGATCGCCAGGTTGGTGGCGAGGCCGATTTCGGTCACCTTGCCCACGCGGCTGTGATCGTGGGCGCCCAGCGACTGCGCGACCATCGCGCTGACCGCCGAGCCGATCGCCATCGCCGGCATCTGGAGATAGTTCCACAGTTGCAGCGAGGCACCGTAAGCCGCCGCCGAATCCAGACCCTCCCGGTTGACGAGGCCGACCATGATGAGGCCCGCCGAAGAGACCAGCAGCATTTGCGCGCCCATCGGCAGACCCTTCAGGATCACGTAGTTGAGCTCGCTGCCGCGCGGGATCAGATAGCCCAGTTCCGCACCGCGCAGGCGCATCGGCAGGTCCTTGCGGTAGATCGTCCAGAGCTGGAACACGAGGCCCGCGAAGTTCGCAAAGGCCGTCGCCGCCGCGGACCCGGCGATACCCAGCGTGGGCAGGGGGCCGGGGCCGATGATCAGCAGCGGGTTCAGGATCACGTCCAGCGCCACGGTCAGGATCATCGCATAGAGCGGCGTCTTGGAATCGCCCGCGCCGCGCATGCCCATCGACACCATCAGCGAGAGCGAACCCAGCGGCAGGGTCACGAAGATCACGCGCAGATAGGCCAGCGCTTCGATCCGGCTCTGGCCCGGCGTGCCGAGGGCGTGGAGCAGCGCATCGGCTCCCAACCAGCCAGCAAGGCCGCAGAGCACCGAGAGCACGAGGCAGAAGCCCACGCCCGAACCGAAAGTCCTGCGCGCCGCATCGATGTCGCGCGCGCCGAAATGCTGGCCGACGCGCACCGTGGTCGCCATGCCGAAGCCGAAGACCAGTGCGATCAGCAGGAACATGATGATGTTGGCATTGGCTGTCGCCGCCAGCGCACTCTCACCGAGCAGCCGCCCGACCCAGATCGCATTCACGGAGCCGTTGAGCGTCTGGAGCACGTTCGAGATCAGCATCGGGATCGAGAACACCAGCAGCGTCCTCAGGATCGGACCTTGCGTGAGATCGCCCTTCATCCGCGCCATCTTTGCGGGAGCGGGCGCTTCCTCGGGTTCGGTTTCCCCGTGTGGGATCGGCGATGCCTCGTTCATGTGCCCCTCAAGTTCCCCGCGTGTCGCCCCAGATGTGTATGTGGAGGCGGTCGGTGAAGCGATAGCCTTCCTGCGTGCAGATGTCCGATAGCCAACCGGACCTCTGCCGGATGACATCGCTGGAGCGGCCTTCGGGCATCAGGAATATCCGCTCGGCAGGAATATTGTGGCGCTCCTTCAGGGCACGGACTTCATCCACATCCGCAGGCTCGGCCACCACGAACTTGAAGTACGCACGCGGATCGGCGGCCCAGGCATCGAGCCGCTCGGGCACCAGCGCCAGTTCCGCCGGATTGCCGCTGTGCGACAGCTTCGGGCTGACATTGTACTGCTGCACCCGCGCATCGAGGCCGGCATGCGGCGCGACCGAGCCGTTGGTCTCGATCTCCACATGCATTCCCGGCCGCGCCTCGTCGAGCGCCGCCAGCATCCGCGCCAACTGCGCGCCCTGTAGCAACGGCTCGCCGCCGGTGATGACCAGACGGTCCGGCGGCAGATCCGCCACCATGCGGGCCACCTCGGCTTCCTCGGCCATGACCTGGTTGGCCTTGCGCTCGAAGGCCAGATCGTCGCGGTGGAAGCGGTTATCGCCGGAAAAGCGCCAGGTATAGGCGGTATCACACCACTCGCAGGCGAGGTTGCAGCGCGAGAGCCGCACGAACGTACTCGGCCGCCCCATGCTGGCGCCTTCGCCCTGAAGCGAAGCGAAGACTTCAGGTTCGCCGGGAGTGGTGGTGGCAAGGGCAAGCGTCACGGTATTCTCGAATGCAGTCTGGAGGGGCGTGCTTGACACAGTTTACACGGTCCTGGGGAGAAAAAGTCACCTCGTGTCGAAAGGTGTCATTTTGTGGCCGTTTTCGTGCAGATGAGCGGGATGATCACGCGCACGAACGTGTCAGATGTAGGGATTGTAGGAAAACGGAAAAGAGGGAAGTCCTGGGGGATGATCCCCCAGACCCTCGGAATGTCTGCGTCGCGCCCGGCCTAACCGTCTTGCGCCCACTGCGAGCCGGGAGACAAATAGCCTGCGGCGACAAGGGGCGCGCAAGGTGGCTGCGCGCGCGCCGATGACGGTATTGGGGGTGCAGGGGGTGATGACCCCCTGCTTTACCCTTTTCTTATCCCAACCGCGCCAGCGCCGCAGCCAGACGCTCCGCCTCGGCAGAGTGGTGCGCATGATCGGCACGCGCCTTGTCGATGGCCTCGGGCTTGGCCTTCTCGACGAAGGCCGGGTTGCCCAGACGCTTGTCGAGCGAGTCCCGTTCCTTGACCGAAGCGGCCATCGCCTTTTCCAGACGGGCCTTTTCCGCCGCGATGTCGATCACGCCTTCCAGCGGGATCGCCAGCGTGGCGTCGCCCGCGCCCACCTGCATGGCGGCACCGGCGGGAGCGGCTTCGAAGTGGATCGCATCGAGACGCGCGAGACGGTCGATCGCGGTGCCGTTGCGGCCGATCACCGCGCGGGTCGCGTCCGAGGGATCGGCGACATAGGCGGTCAGGCGCGCGCCCGGTGCGATGCCGAGTTCGGACTTGGCGCCGCGAAGGTTGCCGATCAGCGCGATCAGCCATTCGACTTCGGCCTTGGCTTCGGCGTCCACCGAAGCTTCGGGCGCGGGCCATGCGGCGACGATCAGGTCGTTCTCGCGCGTGCCCATCTTGCTCCACAGCTCTTCGGTGACGAAGGGCATGAAGGGGTGGAGCATGACGAGGATCTGGTCGAGCACCCAGCCGGCGACGGCCTTGGTTTCCTCATCGAAGCTGCCCTTGATCAGTTCGATGTACCAGTCGCAGAACTGGTTCCAGACGAAGTGGTAGATCGCGTTGGCGGCCGCGTCGAAGCGCAGGTCGGCCATGGCCTTGTCGAGCGTGGCGACGGTCTCGACGACTTCGCCGATGATCCACTTGTTGACCGCCGTCGTCGCGGCAGGCGCAGCGACCGAGGTGCTGGCGACGATGCCGTTGGACTGGCAGAAACGCGCGGCGTTCCACAGCTTCGTGGCGAAGTTGCGGTAACCCTCGACGCGCTTTTCATCCATTTTCACGTCGCGGCCCTGGCTTTCCATGGCGGCCATGAAGAAGCGCAGCGCGTCGGCGCCGTACTTGTCGATCAGGCCCAGCGGATCGACCACGTTGCCCTTGGACTTCGACATCTTCTGGCCGTCCGCGGCGCGGACGAGGCCGTGGAGGTAGAGCCGCTTCCACGGCACTTCCTTCATGAAATGAATGCCCTGCATCGCCATGCGCGCATCCCAGAAGAACAGGATGTCGAAGCCGGAGACGAGCAGGTCGTTCGGGTAGTGCTTCTTCAGCAGCGGCGCGTCTTCATCGGGCCAGCCGAGCGTGGCGAAAGGCCAGAGCGCGGAGGAGAACCAGGTGTCGAGGACGTCCTCGTCGCGGGTCAGCTTCTTGTTGCCTGCCTGCGCCTGCGCTTCTTCCTCGGTTTCGGCGACGAAGATCTCGCCGTCCTCGCTGAACCACGCCGGGATGCGGTGGCCCCACCAGAGCTGGCGCGAGACGCACCAGGGCTGGATGTTTTCCATCCAGTTGAAGAAAGTCTTTTCCCAGCTCTTCGGGACGATTTCGATCGCGCCCGAGCGAACGGCTTCCATCGGCGGGCCCGCAAGGGTCTGCGCATCGACGTACCACTGATCGGTCAGCCAGGGTTCGATGACGACGCCGCTGCGGTCACCGTAGGGGGTCTGGATCACGCGGTCCTCGACCTTTTCGAGCAGCCCGTCATTTTCGAGCCACTCGACGATCGCCTTGCGCGCCTCGAACCGGTCCATGCCGATGAACTGCGCGGGGACGAGGCCGTCCTGCGTCTGGCAGACCTTGGCATCGGCATCGAGCATGTTGAGCATGTCGCCGGCCTTGAAGCCAGCGCGCTTGCCCACTTCGAAGTCGTTGAAGTCATGGCCGGGGGTGATCTTCACTGCGCCCGAACCCAGTTCGGGATCGGCGTGCTCGTCCGCGACGATCGGGATCTCGCGGCCGGTGAGGGGCAGGGTGACGGTGGCGCCGCGCGCCAGCAGCTCCTTGTAGCGCTCGTCCTCGGGATTAACCGCGACGGCCATGTCGGCCAGCATCGTCTCGGGACGGGTGGTGGCGACGTGGATGTGGCCCGAACCGTCCGAAAGCGGATACTTGATGTGCCAGAAGTGGCCGTTGGTCTCGCGCGTTTCGACCTCAAGGTCGGAAATGGCGGTGCGGAACTTCGGGTCCCAGTTCACCAGCCGCTTGTCGCGGTAGATCAGGCCCTGCTTGTGCAGGTCCACGAAGACCTTGACCACGGCCTTGGTGAAGTGCGGGTCCATCGTGAACTGCTCGCGGCTCCAGTCCATCGAGCAGCCGAGGCGGCGCAGCTGGCCGGTGATGGTGCCGCCGGATTCGGCCTTCCATTCCCAGACCTTCTCGATGAACTGCTCGCGCGTGTAGTTGGCGCGCTTGTCCTGCTTGGCTTCCATCTGCCGCTCGACCACCATCTGGGTGGCGATGCCGGCGTGATCGGTGCCGACCACCCAGAGCGCGTCCTTGCCCTTCAGGCGCTCGTGACGGATCACGATGTCCTGCAGCGTGTTGTCGAGCGCGTGGCCGATGTGGAGCGAGCCGGTGACGTTCGGCGGCGGGTTCACGATGGTGAACGGCTGCGCATCGGCACGCTCGGGGCGGAACAGCCCTTCGCTTTCCCAATGCTGGAACCACTTCGCCTCGATCTGGGCGGGGTCGAAGGTCTTGTCGAGCGCGGCTTCTGGAGTATCGGTCATGGCGCGGCGCTTTGCCAGCAGAGCCCCGCGCGCGCAAGTACGCGTAAGGGCCGGGCGGCTGGCTGCCATCAAATTGCCACGGTATGTTTCCAGACCGACCCTTGCGAAATCAACAATCTGTCGCGGCAGGGGAACCCCTTGCCGGTACAGGCATTTTCCCCCAATACGAGCGCACATGCGGGAATGGGCTGAATTCACTCTGTCGGAAAACGACCAGGACGGCGTCCAGACGGTGGCGCTGAAGGGGCCGTTGCGCGTCCATTCGCTGGGCAATCTCGATGTCAAGCTGGCGGCGCTCCACGGCCCGTTCGCGCGGGTCGACATGTCGGGCGTCACCGATATCGACACGACCGGCGCCTGGCTCGTCTGCCGCTATGCCAGCGAGCACAATCTCGAAGTCGTCGGCCAGAGCGAACAGGCCAAGCGCCTCTTCGCCGCCATCGGCAAGGTGCCCGAGGAAGAGCCTGAAATCGAACCGGTGCAGCCGCTGCTGCTGCGCACCGTAGGCGAACTGGGCGATCTCGTGGTCGCCTGGGGGCATGGCTTCGTCCGTTCGGTCGGCTTCCTGGGCGAACTGATCTCGGCGCTCGGCACTGCCATCCGCCATCCCTCGCGGCTGCGCGGCACGGCGCTGGTGCACCACATGCAGCATGTGGGCATCAACTCGCTGTGGATCATCGGCCTGATGAGCTTCCTGATCGGCATCGTCATTGCCCAGCAGGGCGCGGTGCAGCTCGCGCAGTTCGGGGCGGAGATCTACACGATCAACCTCACCGGCCGCCTCGCGATGCGCGAACTGGGCATCCTGATGACCGCGATCATGGTCGCGGGCCGCTCGGGATCGGCCTTCGCCGCGCAGATCGGCACGATGAAGCTGACCGAGGAAGTCGACGCCATGCGCACCATCGGCGTCTCGCCGATGCAGGCACTGGTGGTGCCGCGCGTGCTGGCGGCGATGCTGATGATGCCGCTCCTGGGCTTCTACTCCACGGTTCTGGCGATCATCGGCGGCGCCTTCATCGCCAACTTCGCGCTCGATATCCCGTTCTGGACCTTCCTCCAGCGCACGCAGGAAGTCGTGCCGATCACCGACGTCTGGGTCGGCCTGCTCAAGGCCCCGGTCTTCGCGCTGATCGTGGCGCTGGCGGGCTGCTACCAGGGCATGCAGGTGACGTCGAACGCCGAGGAAGTCGGCGCGCGCACCACCCAGGCGGTGGTCACCGCGATCTTCACCGTGATCGTGCTCGACGCCTTCTTCGCGATCTTCTTCACCAAGATCGGCTGGCAATGACCGAAACCGCGCATCTCGAAAGCGAAACGCTGGAAGCCGAGCGCCCGTCGGACGAATTTCCCATCGTCGTCGAGGGGCTGAGCAACGTCTTCGGCGAGCACGTCATTCACGACAATCTCTCGCTCAAGGTCCGAAAGGGCGAGATTCTGGGCGTCGTCGGCGGGTCCGGCACCGGCAAGTCGGTGCTGATGCGCTCGATCATCGGCCTCCAGCAGCCCGCATCGGGCGAGATCACCGTGCTCGGCCACCGCATGGGCGATTCCACCGACGAGGAAGACATCGACCTGCGCTCGCGCTGGGGTGTGTTGTTCCAGGGCGGCGCGCTGTTCTCGACGCTGACCGTGGGTGAGAACGTGGAAGTGCCGCTCAAGCAGTTCTATCCCGAGATCGACGATACCCTGCGCAGCGAGATCGCCCGCTTCAAGGTGCGTCTTGCCGGGCTTTCCGAAGAGTCGGCCTACAAGTATCCGAACGAGCTTTCGGGCGGCATGAAGAAGCGCGCAGGTCTCGCCCGCGCGCTGGCGCTCGATCCGGAACTGCTGTTCCTCGACGAGCCGACCGCAGGTCTCGACCCGATCGGCGCGGCCGCCTTCGACGCCCTGACGCGCGAACTCGCGGATACGCTGGGGCTGACGGTGTTCCTGATTACCCACGATCTCGATACCCTGCACGCCATCTGCGACCGGGTGGCGGTGCTGGCGGACAAGCAGGTCATCGCCGTGGGCACGATCCCGGAGCTGCTGGCGCTCGATCACCCGTGGATCCAGGAATATTTCAACGGCCCCCGCGGCCGTGCCGCGCTCTGCGCGAAGGAAGATATTGCGATGAAGCATGACGCGCCTGTCGCGCAGGACGGTTCCGCCCCCGCGGCGCCTGCCCTGAACACTACCACTGAAAGCGGGGCATAGGGCACACAGCATGGAAACACGGGCCAATCACGTATGGGTCGGAGCCGTCACGCTGGTGCTGCTGGCGACGCTGGCGGCGTTCATCATCTGGATCGCGCGGATCAACGACACCGCGCGCAACGAGTATGACATCTTCTTCAAGCAATCGGTCGACGGTCTCGCCAAAGGATCGGGCGTCGATTACGCGGGCGTGCCGGTCGGGCAGATCAAGGAGATCGAGCTGTGGCCGAAGGACCCCAGCTTCATCCGCGTACGCATCAAGGTGGACAAGAAGGTGCCCGTCACCGTCGGCACCACCGCGACCATCCAGGGCAGCTTTACCGGCGTCGCCGACATCCAGCTTGAGGGCGCCGTGAAGGATGCCCCGCTGCTGACCGAGCCCGGCCCGGAAGGCGTGCCGGTGATCCCGACCAAGCGTGGCGGTCTCGGTGAAATCCTGTCCAACGCGCCGCTGCTGCTGGAACGCCTGGCGACGCTGACCGAGAATCTCAATCTGCTGATGTCCGAAGAGAACCGCCGTTCGATCACCGGTATCCTCAAGAATACCGACAAGATGACGAAGGACCTCTCCGCCGCGACGCCGCAGATGAAGCAGACCCTGGCCGAACTCCAGGGCACGCTGAACCAGGCCACCAAGACGCTGGTCGCCTTCGAGGGCGTGGCCGGCAAGGCCGACAGCCTGCTGGGCGATCAGGGCAATTCGCTGGCCGCGCAGCTGCGCGAGACGCTCGGCGCCGCGCAGAAGTCGATGGAAACGCTCGACCAGACGCTCCAGCATGCGCAGCCCGCCTTCGACAAGGTCTCGAACCAGACCCTGCCGGCCGCCGAAGCCGCGATCCGCGATCTGCGCGCGACCAGCAAGGCGCTGCGCAGCGTGACCGAGAAGATCGACGAACAGGGCGCCGGTGCGCTCATCAAGGGGCAGAAGCTGCCCACCTATAAGCCATGATTGAACTGGCCATGATGACGAGAACGACGATGGGAACCGCGATGAAGCTTCGGCACAAGACCCCGATTCTCGGCGGCGCGCTCGCGGCCGTGGCGGCCCTCGCGCTCTCGGGCTGCATCAGCCTCGCGCCCAAGCCGCCCGAAGTGCTGTTCCGCCTCTCGCCCGAGGACCGCGCGCCGGTCGGCTCGCAGCGCAGCGGTGAGATTGCGCAGGCGATCGTCGTGCTCGATCCCGAAGCGGACCGCAGCCTCGATGCGCTGCGCATGCCGGTGCGGATCGATGCCGCGACGATGTCCTACCTCAAGGATGCGTTCTGGATCGAGAAGCCGAGCCGCCAGTTCCGCTCGCTGCTCGCCGAAACGCTGCGGGCGGATACCGGACAGCTCGTGGTCGAGGGCGTGGAATTCGAAGTGACCGGCAAGACGCTGGTCGGCGGGCGACTGCTCGACATGGGTTATGATGTCCCCACGTCCTCGGTCGTGGTGCGCTTCGATGCGGTCCGCACCGAACGTGGCGGGCCGATCGTCACCAAGCGGTTCGAAGCGGTCGTGCCGGGCGTGAAGCCGGAAGCGGCAGCAGTCGGTCCGGCGGTGAACGAGGCGGCGAACAAGGTCGCCAAGGACGTCGCGGCCTGGGTGAAGGGCGGGGATTGAGCTGGAAGAGGGGAAGTCCTGGGGGATGATCCCCCAGACCCTCGGAATGTCAGCGCCGCGCGCCGCCTATCCGTAGTGCGCTCCCTGCGGCGCAGCCAATTAAGTCTCCCGACGCAGCCATGGGCGCCGAACGGGGTTGGTCCGCGTAACCTAGACAGTAATGGGGTGCAGGGGCGATGGCCCCTGCTTTTCCCCTTCGTTCTTAACCGCGAGCGAGTTCCGCCAGCCGGATCGCCAGCGTGAACGCCTCGAACCGCGCTGCGCGTCGTTCCGCGGCTTCCCAGTCTTCGCCCCAGAGTTCGACCTGCCAGTCCTCTTCGAGGTTGGCGGCGTTCCACAGCGCCTCCGCGTCGGCACCCGGCCGGATCGCGGCGAGGGCGATCGTCAGCGAGGCGGCGAGGCTGGAGAGTATCTTGAGCGCGGCCAGCGCGAAGTCGTTCTCGGCGGCGAGTGCGGTTTCGAGGCGGGCCAGGGTCTCGGCGGGCTGCGGCTTGTGGAGGATGCCGGAGATGCGCGTGAAGTGGACGTCGTAGCGTGTCTCGGCTTCGGCCAGCAGCGGTTCCCAGACGGCGAGCTGGCGTTGGTAGAGCGCGTCCTCGGGGTCGCCGCGATAGCAGAGCGTGTCCGTCTCGGCGTAGGGCAGGACATCGCGGACGGTCTGCGCGCGGTCTGCGGCAACGGCATCGATCGCGAAGTCGGCAAGGTCGCGCAAATGGAACGACTGGGCGTCGATCTGCTCGCCTTGCGCGGCCCATTCGGCGGCCAGCGCTTCGGCGAGCACCGACGTGGGAACGACTTGCGGGCGGCCGCCGGCGGTCTTGATCGGGCGGCCGTCCAGCAGGACGCGCCAACCGCCTTCGGTCGCGCCGAACGTGGCCTCCTTGTAGAAGCGCTTCATTTCGGGGTCCGCCACTTGCGGGCGAGGACCTTGGGCACGACGAAGACATCGATCAGGCCGTTGATGATCAGCAGGTAGCCGACCCAGAGCGGCAGGTCGAACTTGTTCGCGCCGATCGCCATGCCCGCGATCACGCAGGCGACGCCGAAGATGCGTACGAGCTGGATGATCGCGAAGCGGGTCTTGGCCGGGTCTTGGGCAGAATCCTGTTCGCTCACGTCAGCAGGTACTCCATGAGTTCGTTCGGGGCTTCGGCAACCTTTTCCGCGCCTGCCTCGATCAGCTCGCGCGGGTGGTGGTAGCCCCAGTCGACGCCGACGGCGCGGGTTCCGGCGGCCTTGGCCATCTTCATGTCATAGACGGTGTCGCCGATCATGACCGCTTCCTCGGGCATGGCGCCGGCCTCGATCAGGGCCTCCTCCAGCATGGCCGGATGCGGCTTGGAGGGGTGACGGTCGGCGGTCTGGAGCGTGACGAAGAGGTCGGCAATGCCGTTCGCCTCGAGGCAGAGGGCGAGTCCGCGATCGGACATCCCGGTGGCGACGCCAAGCGTCCAGCCGCGCGCGTGAAGGGTGCGCAGGCAGTCCTCGATGCCGGGAAACAGCGGCTGCGAGACGCGGCCTTCTGCGCGGGCCTGGCGGAACGCGACCTTGTAAGCCTCGGCCATGGCGTCCTGCTGGGCTTCGTCGCTTTCGGGCAGGAGCTGCCGGATCGCCTGGGGCAGCGAAAGCCCCACGGCGCGCCGGATCAGCCCGCGCGACGGCGCGACCAGCCCGAAGGCCGCGAAGCTGGCTTCCATCGCCTCGCAGATCGGTGCCTGTCCGTCTACGAGGGTGCCGTCGCAATCGAAGACGGCGAGCTTCACCGCTTCCCTCGCGGTGCCGGGGGACGGCTACCCGCGGGCTTGCCGGGGCCGGGACGTGCGCCGCCGGGCTTGCGCGGCCCTGCCTTCACGCCGGGCTTGGCGCCCGCACGAACCGGCTTGGCACCGGGCTTGCCGGAACCCTTGCCCGAAGGCTTCCCACGCGAGCCGGGACGCTCCGAAGCGCCGTCGCGGCGCGAGCGGCGTTCACCGCGACGTTCCTTGCGGTACTGCTTGGCGTGGGCCTTGGCGGCGCGCTTCTCGTCGTCCTTGGTGAACTCCGGTGCGGATTCGGGCAGTTCGGCGCCGTCCGATTCCTCGAAGCCGAGCGAGGCCATCGAATTGGCGAAGTGCTCGGGCAGGGGAGCGGTCACGTCCAGCGGGGTGCCGTCCGGATGCTCGATGATCAGGCGGCGGGCGTGGAGGTGCATCTTGCGGCTGATCGTGCCGGAAAGGAAGGCTTCCTGTCCGCCGTACTTGCCGTCGCCGACGATCGGGTGGCCGATCGCCGCCATGTGGACGCGCAGCTGGTGGGTGCGGCCGGTCAGCGGGTGCAGTTCGACCCAGGCGGCGCGGTTTCCGGCGCGGTCGAGCACGCGGTAGCGGGTGCGGGCCGACTGGCCGCCTTCCTCGTCGACATGCATCTTCTCGCCGCCGGTGCCCGGTTGCTTGGCGAGCGGCAGTTCGATCATGCCGTCATTGATGCTCGGCACGCCGACCACCAGTGCCCAGTAGATCTTCTTGGCGGTGCGCCCGGAAAAGCGCTTGGAGAAGAACGCGGCGCTGCCCGGCGTACGGGCGATCAGCAGGACGCCCGAAGTGTCCTTGTCGAGCCGGTGCACGAGGCGCGGGCGCGGGCCCTTTTCGGCATAGGCGTCGAGCAGGCCGTCGACGTGCTCCTTCATGCCCGAACCGCCCTGGGTGGCGAGGCCCGGGGGCTTGTTGAGCACGATCGCGGAACGGTCCTGCGTCAGGACCATCGAATCGGCGAGTTCGATCTCGGCTTCGGTCAGCTCGCGGCGCGGGCGCGAACCGCCAAGGCCGGGTTTTGCTTCCCCGCCCGGCGGCACGCGCAGGATCTGTCCGGCGGCGAGGCGGGTGTCCACGTCGGCACGCTTGCCGTCGACGCGGATCTGGCCGGTACGAGCCCAGCGCGAGACCATCGCGAAGCCCACTTCGGGGAGGTGGCGCTTGAACCAGCGGTCGAGGCGGATGTCGGCATCGTCGCGGCCGACGGTGAACTGGCGAACGGTATCTGAATTGTCGCGGCTCATGCGGCGACTCCCTTCGTGATGGAAAGGCCGGCAAACAGCGCGGCGAAGCCCGCGATCAGAGAGATCGCGACATAAATAGCCGCGAGACCGAATTGCCCGCGCGAGGCGAGGGCAATGGTATCGAGGCTGAACGAGGAAAAGGTTGTGTAGCCGCCGAGCACGCCGACGCCGAGGAGCAGGCGGGTGCTCTCACCCGCTGCGCCCTGACGTAGCAGCCAGCCGGCGAGCAGCCCCATGAGCAGGCTGCCGACAATGTTGACGGTCAGCGTGCCGTAGGGAAACGCACCGGCGCGGGTCGGGCCGATCGCGGCGGTCCAGGCCACTCCGGTAAGATACCGAAGCCAGGAGCCGAGGCCGCCGCCGAACGCCACGAAGAGCGAGGCAGCTAGAAAGGAAGGTTGGGGCATTGCGCCGCCTTAGCCGCGAATGCTCGGATTTCCAATCGTTCCATCCGACCGGATCGCTGCGGAGGCTTCTATAAAGGTCCTTGGGTGCGACCCCACTCCGCAAGGAGACATAATGATGCAGATATCATCGTCGACGAGCGCGCTGAGCGCTCTCATCAACCCGCGTCAGGACATGGACGACAAGCTCTCGACCGCGATCGGCAACGGGTCGATTAGCGACAGCGACGCCTCCGTGCTCGAATCGGCACTCGATTCGATCGATGACGCGCTGGAAACGGACTCTTCGGGGAGTCGTCTCGATCCTTCGCAGATGAAGGATCGGATCGATTCGCTGATCTCCGACCAGGTCGAAAACGGCACTTTGACCGAGGACCAGGCGAGCACCTTGCAGGCGCTCTTCGCGCAGGGCCCGTCGCAGGGCGGCGGAGAAGCGGACGGTGCCGGTGGACCTGGCGGTCCCGGTGGCGGCATGGGCGGTCCGGGCGGCCCGAAGGGTGCAGGCGGTCCGCCTCCGGGCGGCGCCCCGGTCGGGAAAACCGACGAGACGGATGAAACCGAGGAAACGGACGATACGGACGAAACCGATTCGACCGATGAGACCGATGAAACGGAAGAGTCCGACGATGCCGATGCGGCGTTGGCCGCGATGCAGGCTTTCCTGGATAACCTGAAGGCCCAGCAGGCCGAAGGCGCTACCTATACGGCTTCGGCTGCGACTTCGGCGACCGTTTCGGCAGCCGGTCTGATCGTCGATCAACTGGCCTGACGCGCCGGATCGGTGTATAAGGTCCTCCACCGGGGCATTCCACGCCCGGTGGAGGGCGCTTTTCGGCCAATTGATGGCCAAGATTGCTTGCCTTCCGGTGCTGGCAGTGCTAGCGGCCCCCAACTTCGAGCCGAACCCCACGGGGATTCGGTACCATTACGTTTTTTCTTTCAAGGTGCCTTCCGCGTCGGAATGCGGAATTCGTACCTTCGATTTGTGAGGTGTGTCGGTTTATGCAGATTCTCGTTCGCGACAACAACGTCGATCAGGCTCTTCGGGCTCTCAAGAAGAAGCTGCAGCGTGAAGGCGTGTACCGCGAAATGAAGCTGCGTCGCCACTTCGAGAAGCCCTCGGAAAAGCGCGCTCGCGAAAAGGCTGCCGCTGTGCGCCGCGCCCGCAAGCTGGAGCGCAAGCGCATGGAGCGTGACGGCTCCAAGTAAGATTGGGGTCGGCCCCGCGCTCATGAAGTGCGGGGTTGCGGCACGGGCTTTCGCTTCATGAGAAGCGAATCCGCGCCGCATTCAATCGGATCGCCTTCCCGCGATTGCGATTGGCACATCTTAAATTGCTCGGCTTGCGGCTTGAATGCCGCTCCGGCTTGAGCCATGAGGGCGCGGAAATTCCATCCGCGCCCTTTGTGCATCTGCCGTGCAGTTGCCGACGCCGGGCGAACCCGAACGAGGCCCTAGACCATGACTGAGATCACTCGCGTTCCGTTGCAGCCGATTGCCAAGGGCTCGCTGGGCAAGATCTGGCTCGGCGTTGCCGCAGTCGCCCTGGCCGCCGGCGGTGTCGCTTATGCCGCTCTCCCGCCGCAGGTCCACGTCAAGACGCTGACCGCCGGCACCGGCGAATCGCCGACGATCGCGGACGTGGTGCTCATCAACTACAAGGGCACGCTGCCCGACGGTAAGGTCTTCGACCAGGCCCAGCAGGTGCCGATGGCCCTCAACGAGGTGATCCCCGGCTTCACCAAGGCGCTCGTGAAGATGCAGCGCGGCGGCAAGTACGAAGTCGAGATCCCGGCCAAGCTCGCTTACGGCGACAAGGCCGTCGGCCAGATCCCTGCGAACACCGACCTGAACTTCCAGATCGAGCTGCTCGACTTCAAGAGCCGCGCCGAGATCGAGCAGCAGCAGCGCCTGATGCAGCAGCTCCAGCAGATGCAGGGCGGCGCGCCCGGTGGCGTTCCGGGCGGTATTCCGGGCGGAGCGGTTCCTGGTGGCGTGGCCCCCGGTGGTGCCGCTCCGGGCGGCGCGACGAACTGATCGCGGCGCTTCGGATGATCGTCACCCTCCGTTCCTCGCTCCTCGCACTCGCTTTCGTCCTGCCCGTCGCCGCTCCGCTGGCGGCGCAGGACAAGCCTGCCAATGGGGCTGCCGCACCGGCCGCCACCACCGGCGGCATTGCTCCGGCACCGGCCCGCAAGGTGGCCGTCACCACACTGACCGCAGGGCAGGGCGCCAAGCCCACCCGCGAGGACTACGTGCTGGTGAACTACAAGGGCATGCTCAAGGACGGCACCGTGTTCGACCAGAACGAGCAGATGCCGATGGCGGTCGGTAGCGTGGTCCCCGGTTTTGCGGACGGCCTCGTGCAGATGCAGCGGGGCGGCACCTATCGCCTCGAAATCCCCTCGGAGCTGGCTTACGGCGCCGAAGGCGGCGGGCCGATTCCGCCGAATTCGGATCTCGTTTTCGAAGTGACCCTGCTGGACTTCAAGACCCAGGCCGAACTCGATGCGATGGTCGCGGAGCAGCAAGGGGCGCAACAACAGGCGCAACCGGCCCAATCGGGCCAGTAAGGCGCTTGCCGGACGCTCCCCTATGGCGGCGTCCCTGCTTGAAGCAATTTCGGACGGGTGCTAGCTGCCCGGTCCTGACATTCCGGCGCGGCGTGCGCCCTGCCGGTCAATCTGAAGGAAAGCCATGTCGGTCGATACCGCAACCGTTGCGAAGATCGCCAGCCTCGCCCGCATCAAGGTGAGCGAGGCTGAAATCGAGGCGATGGTCCCCGAACTCAACGGCATTCTCGCCTGGGTCGAGCAGCTTGGCGAAGTCGATACTTCGCAAGTCGAGCCGATGACCGCCGTCATCCCCAATACGCTGCGCCTGCGTGACGACGTGATCGATGCCGATCCGCTGACCGGCGGCGACAAGCGCGATGCCGTTCTGGCCAATGCTCCCGCCGCCGAACATGGCTTCTTCGGCGTGCCCAAGGTGATCGAATAATGCCCGATACTTCAAACTCATTGACTGAACTCGGCGTCGCGCAGATCCGCGACGGCGTTGCGAACGGCGATTTCTCCGCCGTCGAAGTGGCGCAGGCGTTCAACGCGAACGTCGCTGCCGCACAGGAAGCGCTGAACGCCTTCATCATCGCGACGCCTGAAAAGGCGATCGAAGCCGCGCAGGCCACCGATGCCAAGCGTGCCAAGGGCGAGGCTCTGGGCAAGATGGGCGGCGTGCCGATCGGCATGAAGGACCTGTTCGCGACTTTCGACGTGCAGACCACCGCCGCCAGCCACATGCTGGAAGGCTTCAAGCCGCAGTACGAATCGACCGTCTCGCAGAAGCTGTGGGACGCCGGTGCGGGCATGCTGGGCAAGCTCAACCTCGACCAGTTCGCCATGGGCTCGTCGAACGAGACCAGCTACTTTGGCAACGTGATCTCGCCGTGGAAGCGCAACGACGGCGGCAATGCCGCGCTCGCGCCCGGCGGTTCCTCGGGTGGTTCGTCGTCGGCACTCGCCGCGCGTCTCTGCCCGGCGGCGACCGGCACCGACACCGGCGGCTCGATCCGCCAGCCCGCCGCCTTCACCGGCTCGGTGGGGGTCAAGCCCACCTACGGCGGCGTCTCCCGCTACGGCCTCGTTGCCTTCGCCAGCTCGCTCGACCAGGCCGGTCCGATGGCCCGCTCGGTGCAGGACTGCGCGATCATGCTCGAAGCCATGGCCGGTTTCGACGCCAAGGATTCGACCAGCCTCGACCTGCCGGTGCCGAACTGGGAAGCCGCTCTTTCCGGCGACATGAAGGGCAAGAAGGTCGGCATTCCGAAGGAATACCGCGTCGAAGGCCTGGACGAAGACGTGTCGAAGTCGTGGGATGACGGTATCGCCTGGCTGAAGGATGCGGGCGCGGAGATCGTCGAGATCTCGCTGCCGCACACCAAGTACGCGCTGCCGACCTACTACATCATCGCGCCTGCCGAAGCCTCGTCGAACCTCGCGCGCTATGACGGCGTGCGTTACGGCCTGCGCGACCTGCCGGACGGCGCGAACCTTCAGGACATGTACGCCGCCACCCGCGCCGCCGGTTTCGGCCCCGAGGTGAAGCGCCGCATCCTGATCGGCACTTATGTGCTCTCGGCCGGTTTCTACGACGCCTACTACACGCAGGCCCAGAAGGTCCGTGCGCTGATCGCGCAGGACTTCGCCAAGGCCTTCGAGCAGTGCGACGTGATCCTCGCGCCGACCGCGCCCTCGGCCGCCTTCGGGCTTGGCGAGAACGTCGACGATCCGCTGAAGATGTACCTCAACGACGTCTTCGCGGTCCCGGCCTCGCTCGCGGGTCTTCCGGCGATGTCGGTCCCGGCCGGCCTCAACCGTGAGGGGCTGCCGCTGGGTCTTCAGGTCATCGGCAAGGCTTTCGACGAACAGGGCGTGCTGAACGCCGGTCTCGCGCTTGAACAGCGCGCGCAGTTCGCGGCCAAGCCGGAGAAGTGGTGGTAAGCTGGTCGTTCCTCTTCGAACTGGTCGACAGCGTCGCAGAGATGCTGACCGACCGGGCTCCGAAGAGAAAAGACGACCGACCCGCTGCCCGGCGTGAAGTGCCGGAGCGGGAAACAGATGACGGGGCGAGGCAGCGGCACCGGCTGCTGCGTCGCCCCAGAAGTGGACCGAAACACGATGACTGAATCAACCTATCGCATCCAGGGCGCCACCGGTGACTGGGAGGTCGTGATCGGCCTCGAAGTCCACGCGCAGGTCACCTCGAACTCCAAGCTGTTCTCCGGCTCGGCAACGGCATTCGGCGCGGAGCCGAACAGCCAGGTCTCGCTGATCGACGCGGCGATGCCGGGCATGCTGCCGGTTCCGAACCGCGAATGCATCCGTCAGGCCGTGCGCACCGGCATGGCGATCGAGGCGCAGATCAACAAGTGGTCGCGCTTCGACCGCAAGAACTACTTCTACGCCGATCTTCCGCAGGGCTACCAGATCAGCCAGCTCTACCACCCGATCGTGGGCGAGGGTTCGCTGACCATCGAGGCGGACGAGAAGGCGGGCATCCCGGCCGACAAGGTGATCGGCATCGAGCGCATCCACGTCGAGCAGGACGCGGGCAAGCTGATGCACGACCAGCATCCGACGATGTCCTATGTCGACCTCAACCGTTCGGGCGTGGCGCTGATGGAAATCGTCAGCCGCCCGGACATGGCTTCGCCCGCCGAGGCCGGTGCCTACCTGTCCAAGCTGCGCACGATCCTGCGCTATGTCGGCTCGTGCGACGGCAACATGGACCAGGGCTCGATGCGTGCCGACGTCAACGTCTCGGTGCGCAAGCCCGGCGACGAACTCGGCACCCGTACCGAGACCAAGAACGTCAACTCCGTGCGCTTCGTCATGCAGGCGATCGAGCACGAGGCGAGCCGTCAGGTCGACGTGCTGGAAGCGGGCGGCAAGATCGTGCAGGAAACCCGCCTGTTCGATCCCACCACCGGCTCCACGCGCTCAATGCGCTCGAAGGAAGACGCGCACGACTATCGCTACTTCCCCGATCCGGATCTGCTGCCGCTCGAACTCGACGACGCCTTCCTTGAGGAATGCCGCGCGAGCCTGCCCGAGCTGCCGGACGCCAAGCGCGCCCGCTACGAAGGCGAACTGGGCCTTTCGGCCTATAACGCCGCCGTGCTGACCGCCGACGTCGATACCTTCGCGTGGTTCGAGGCGCTGCTGGCCGAAACCGCCTCGGCGCAGGGCAAGGCGCCCGCCGAAGTCGCCAAGCAGGCGGCCAACTGGCTGATCTCCGAATTCTTCGGCGCGCTCAACAAGCAGGGCAAGTCGCTGGAAGACTCGCCGATCAGCCACGAGCAGGCGGCGGAACTGCTGGCACTGGTGGGCAAGGGCACGATCTCGGGCTCGATCGCCAAGCAGGTTCTCGAAACGATGTTCGAGACCGGCGACAATGCCGGTGTCATCGTCGAGCGCGAAGGCCTGAAGCAGGAATCGGACACCGGCGCCATCGAGGCCAAGGTGGACGAGATCCTCGCCGCCAATGCCGACAAGGTCGCCCAGTACCGCGAAGGCAAGGTCGCGCTGTTCGGCTTCTTCGTCGGTCAGACGATGAAGGCCATGGCCGGCAAGGGCAACCCGCAGGTGGTGAACGAGATCCTGAAGGCCAAGCTGGGCTGATCCCGTCGCACGACTGAACAGAAAAGGCCCCGGAAAGCAGCACGCTTTCCGGGGCCTTTTCTTTGCGCCAAACGCTCAGGTCACGAAGTCTTGGTGCCCGTCAGCGTCATCGAGCCGAAGAACCCGGCCTTGATCGTGCCGGTGAGGTCGGTGCCCTCCACCTCGGCCTTGCAGTCGAGGTCGATGGCCATCGGCGAGGTCATCTTCATCTTCCAGCTCAGCCGGTTGCCGTCGATCCGGCCCTCGCGCAGTTCCATGGTGCCGAGATCGCCGGTGATCTGGCCGGTGAACGTGTCACCTTCGGGCACGATGGTCAGCGTGCCCTTCTGGTGCCCCATCGGGGTCTTGGTCGAACATTCGTAGGTTCCGCCGAGCAGCGACATCGTTCTCTCCTTTTATTCTCGGGGGATTATTCCTGGCCTTCGGGCGCCGCCGGTGCCTCGCGCACTTCGACCGGGATGCCCAGGCCCTTGAGCTGCGCTTCCACCACCTTGCGGTCGCCCACCACCACGAAAGTCAGGCCCCTGGGCTGAAGGTACTGCGTGGCGGCGGCGCCGATCGCCTTGGCGTCGATCGTGCGGTACTTGGCGGCGAGCGTGACGTAATAGTCTTCCGGGCGGCCGAGGCGCTCGTTCTTGCGGATCGCGGCCTGCACGGCGGCGCCCGTCTCGAACTGGTTCGGCAGTTGGCGGATCGCGCCTTCGGTCACGCGCTGGAGTTCCTCCGCCGTCACCGGGTTCTTCGCCGGGAAGGCGCTCATGTCGGCGATGATCGCCTGGATCGCCGCGCCCGTCTTGTCCGACTGGACCGGCGCCGCGACCTGCACCGAACGCGGGCCGACCGGCTGCGCCACGCCGCTGCGCACGCCGTAGCTCCAGCCCTTTTCCTCGCGCAGGTCCTTGTTGAGGCGCGAGAGGAAGCCGCCGCCCACGATGTCGTTGGCCAGTTGCAGCGCTTCGGTGTCGGGAGTCTTGCCGGTCATCGGCAGGACGCGCCCGGCCATGATGACCGATTGCGGCGAGTTCGGGCGGTCGATCAGGACGATGCGGTTGGCGCCGACGCTGGGCACGGCGGCGTCGATCGGCTTGATCGGCTTGGGTGCGGTCGGTGCCTGCCACTGGCCGAAGGCGCGCTCCAGCATGGGCTTCAGCTCGTCCATGGTCACGTCACCGACGACGGTGATGCGCGCGAGGTCGGGGCGCAGCCACTTGTCGTGCGCGGCCTTGAGCTGGTCCGGCGTCAGCGCGGCGAGCGAGGCCGCATTGCCGAGGCCGTCGCCCGGCTGCGCATAAGGATGCGCGCCGAAGAGTTCCGCGCCGAGCGAGCGGGCGGCCAGCGCACTGGGGGTGGAGAGCGTCTGCGCCAGTTCGGCTTCGGCCTGTGCCTTGACGCGGGCCACTTCCGAAGGCGCGAAGGCGGGATCGCGGACGATCTGCGTCATGAGGTCGAGCGAAGGCGCGAGGTTGGCCGAGAGCGCCGAGAGCGTCACGCTGCTGGTGTCGAGCGAGCCGTCGACCGAGATGCTCGCGCCCAGACGTTCCTGCGCCTCGGCGATCTGCGTGGCGTCGAGCTTCGAGGTGCCCTGGTCGAGCATGGCCAGCATCAGGCCCTGGGTGCCCGGGGTATCCAGCGCGTCGGCAGCGTAACCGGCGTCGAAGTCGAGCGAGAGCACCAGCTTCGGCACCGCGCTGCGGCGGGCGAGGGCGACCTCGATGCCGTTCGAGAGCGTCGCGTGTTCGATCGCCGGGAAGGTCAGCGCGCCGATCTGGCCGAGCGGCGGCATGTCGCGCTTCGGTCCGGCGGCGACGGCGGCGACTTTGGTCTTTGGATCGGGGCGGGGTGCAGGTTGCTGGGCTTCGTCGCCCCAGCCGCCCATGGCGTCGCCGCTTTCCTTGCGTTCGCCGGGCACGACGTCGAGCGCATAGACCGGACGGGATAACCACTTGTTCAGCGCCGCCTTGATCTCGGCGGGCGTCAGCGCGGCCATGTGGGCGAGGTCCTGCTTGTACTTGGCCGGATCGTCCGAATAGACCTGACCTTCGGCGAGCGTCGCGCCCTTGCCGCTGAAGCCGCCGACGCGCTCAAGCCCGCCGATCTCGCCGGACAGGGTGCTGACGACGGCGCGGCGCACTTCGTCTTCGGTCGGCCCGTCGCGCAAGTAGTCCGCCAGCACCTTGTCGAAAGCGGCATTGGCCTTGGCGCGGTCCACGCCCGGCTTCACGTCCATCGCCATGGTCAGCAGGCTGAGCTGCTGGAACACTTGCGCCGAGGCGGTCACCGCGACGGCGAGCTGCTGGCCGCGCACCAGTTCGTTGTCGAGCCGCGAGCTGGCGAGGCCGCCAAGGATATGCATGCCGATCTGGAGCGCGGGCGTATCGGCATCGTTGAGGCCCGGCGCGGTCCAGTTGCGGGTGAGGCGCAGCACCGGCACCTGATCGGCGATCTCGCGGGTGACAGGCGCGCCGAGCGTGACCGGATCGGCGGCCACCGGCTTGATGTCAGGCCCGCGCGGAATGTCGCCGAACCACTTTTCCACCTTGGGGCGGGCGGTGGCGGCGTCGATGTCGCCCGAGAGCACCAGCACGACGTTGTTGGGGCCGTAATGGTCGGTGAACCACTTGCGCACGTCGGTGAGGGTGGCGGCGTCGAGGTCGGCCATCGAGCCGATCGTCGAGTGGCGATAAGGGTGGCCGACCGGCAGCAGGCCTTCGCTCTGGGCATATTCGAAGAGGCCGTAGGGCTGGTTGTCGCCCTGACGCTTTTCGTTCTGGACGACGCCCCGCTGCTTGTCGAGCTTGTCCTGCGTCACCGCGGGCAGCAGGTGGCCCATGCGGTCGCTCTCCATGAACAGCGCCACGTCGAGTGCGCCGGTCGGCACCGTCTCGACGTAGTTGGTGCGGTCGTACCAGGTGGAGCCGTTGGTGGGCGTGGAGCCTGCCGCTTCCAGCGGAATGTCGAAGTCCGGCACGTTGGCCGAGCCGCCGAAGAAAAGGTGTTCATAGAGGTGCGCGAAGCCGGTCTTGCCGCGCGGCTCGTTCTTCGAGCCGACCTTGTAGTAGGCGGTTACGCCGACGATCGGGGCCTTGCGGTCGGTATGGACGATCGTGGTGAGGCCGTTGGCCAGCACGAACTTCTCGTAGGGAATGTCCACCTTGGCGACGAGGTCGGCCGGGGAGGCGGGGGCCGGAGCGTCCTTTCCGGCAGGTGCAGGCGGGGCCGAGGCGACGGTCGCCGTCGGGGCGCTCGCACAGGCGGAGAGGAGTAGGGCGGCGGCGAGCGCGATGGCGCTGGAACGAGGAGCAAGTCGCATGGCCGAAGGTCTAGCACGTTGTTCGGCAAGGGCCAGCGGCAAAGGTGAGGGAGGAAAAGATGGAAATGGCGTCGTCCCGGAAGACGGGTTTCTTTCACCCCCGCTTGAAGATCTGCCCGGAATCGAACCGCGTTATTCGCCATTCGCCGTCACCGTCGCGGCGACATTCCATCTTCACGTCGGCCACCGCCAACGGATCGCAATATTTGTCGAAAGGACCGTCGCCCAGTGCAGCGAAGAACACCAGCAGGTAGCCCACTTTCGCATGATCGGCATCGTCGAAGGAGACGCGAAGCGAAGTGATGATGTGGCGCATGGTCATGAGACCGGCGCCGGCGCGCATGGCTTCGGCGCGGCCGTTGTAGAAGGCTTCCACTTCCGCCAGCCCTTCGCGCCACGTCCCGCCGACATTGTAGGACACGTCCTCGGCCAGAACGTCCGTCTGCCGCATCTGAAGGCCGTTGTGGATGTCGAGTTCGTCCCCCCATTCGTAAACGACCTGCTTGATCGCGAGCACGTCGGCTGCCTGCTGGGGAGTGAATTTCGCCACCTGATGCCTCTTCCCGTTGTTTTTCCGGTCTTGTCGGCGAGAGGCTAGGCAAGCGCATCGCTTGCGCCAAGCAAATGCTTGCTGCCCTGCGCGTTAACGCCACGGCGACGTTTTCGAAGGGGTAGCATTCGGCGCGCTACCTCCCATCTAGGGCAAACGGATTCCCGGTTCTTGAGAATCCACGCTTTCTCACCATTTTTCCGTCCGAAACAGGCGGCACACGAAAAACGTCACGGCATGCCTTGTGTTGTAAATATGCAACACTATATGGTCGAGATCAGGAGGCAATTCATACCATGAATCTCGAAAAGTTCACCGACCGGGCCAAGGGTTTCCTTCAGGCGGCGCAGACCGTTGCGATCCGCATGAACCACCAGCGCATCAGCCCCGACCACATTCTCAAGGCTCTGCTTGAGGACGGCGAGGGCATGGCGTCCGGTCTGATCCAGCGCGCGGGCGGCAATCCGGCTTTCGCGCAGCAGGAAGTCGACAAGGCGCTGGGCAAGGTCCCGACCGTCTCGGGCAGCGGTGCGCAGGGCACGCCCGGTCTCGACAACGATGCCGTGCGCGTGCTCGACCAGGCCGAGCAGCTTGCCGCCAAGTCCGGCGACAGCTTCGTCACCGTGGAGCGCATGCTGCTCGCACTGGCGCTCGCCACCACGACATCGGCGGGGCAGGCGCTCAAGGCCGCCAACCTGACGCCGCAGGCGCTGGAAGCTGCCATTACCGACTTGCGCGGCGGTCGCACCGCCGACAGCGCGGGCGCGGAAAACGCCTATGACGCGATGAAGAAGTACGCCCGCGACCTCACCCAGGCCGCGCGCGACGGCAAGCTCGATCCGGTCATCGGCCGCGACGAGGAAATCCGCCGCACGGTGCAGATCCTCGCCCGCCGCACCAAGAACAACCCCGTCCTCATCGGCGATCCCGGCGTCGGCAAGACCGCCATCGCCGAAGGCCTTGCGCTGCGTATCGCCAACGGCGACGTCCCCGACAGCCTCAAGGACCGCCAGTTGATGGCGCTCGACATGGGGTCCTTGATCGCGGGCGCCAAGTATCGCGGCGAGTTCGAGGAACGCCTCAAGGCCGTGCTCGACGAAGTGAAGGGTGCGGACGGCCAGATCATCCTGTTCATCGACGAGATGCACACGCTGATCGGCGCGGGCGCTTCGGAAGGCTCGATGGACGCGGGCAACCTGCTGAAGCCTGCGCTCGCACGCGGTGAGCTGCACTGCATCGGCGCGACCACGCTCGACGAGTACCAGAAGTACGTCGAGAAGGACGCTGCCCTCCAGCGCCGCTTCCAGCCGGTCTTCGTGGGCGAGCCGACCGTGGAGGACACGATCTCGATCCTGCGCGGGCTGAAGGAAAAGTATGAGCTGCACCACGGTGTGCGCATCACCGATGCGGCGCTGGTGGCGGCGGCGACGCTCTCCAACCGCTACATCACCAACCGTTTCCTGCCGGACAAGGCGATCGACCTCATGGACGAGGCCGCCAGCCGCATCCGCATGGAAGTGGAGAGCAAGCCCGAGGAGATCGAGAAGCTCGACCGCCGGATCATCCAGCTCAAGATCGAGGAAATGGCGCTCGCCAAGGAGACCGACGAAGCCTCCAAGGACCGCCTCGTCAATCTGCGCGAGGAACTCGCCAATCTGGAGCAGCAGTCGAGCGAACTGACCACCCGCTGGCAGAACGAGCGCGACAAGATCGCCGCCGAAGGCAAGATCAAGGAGCAGCTCGATGCCGCGCGCGTCGAACTCGACCAGGCCCAGCGCCTTGGCGACCTCGCCAAGGCGGGCGAACTGGCTTACGGCACGATCCCCTCGCTGGAGCGCAAGCTTTCCGAAGCGCAGGCCCAGGCTGGAAACGCGCTGCTGCGCGAGGAAGTGACCGAGGACGATATCGCCGGTGTGGTCAGCCGCTGGACGGGCGTGCCGGTCGACAAGATGCTGGAAGGCGAGCGCGAGAAGCTCCTCAAGATGGAGGAGGTGATCGGTGCGCGTGTGATTGGCCAGAAGGATGCGGTGTCCGCCGTGTCCAAAGCAGTGCGCCGTGCCCGTGCAGGTCTTCAGGACCCGAACCGGCCGCTCGGCTCGTTCCTGTTCCTCGGCCCCACGGGCGTCGGCAAGACCGAACTGACCAAGGCGCTCGCCGGCTTCCTGTTCGACGACGACAACGCGATGGTCCGCATCGACATGTCGGAGTTCATGGAAAAGCATGCGGTCTCCCGCCTGATCGGCGCGCCTCCGGGCTATGTCGGCTATGACGAGGGTGGTGTGCTGACCGAAGCCGTGCGGCGGCGGCCCTATCAGGTCGTGCTGTTCGACGAGGTGGAGAAGGCGCATCCCGACGTGTTCAACGTGCTGCTGCAAGTACTCGACGACGGCCGCCTGACCGACGGGCAGGGCAGGGTGGTGGACTTCACCAACACCCTCATCATCCTGACCAGCAACCTCGGCAGTCAGTACCTGACCCAGCTCGACGAAGGGCAGGACGTGGACACCGTTGAGCCGCAGGTGATGGAAGTGGTGCGCGGGCATTTCCGGCCCGAGTTCCTCAATCGCCTCGACGAGATCGTGCTGTTCCACCGCCTCGGCCAGGAGCACATGGGCCCGATCGTCGATATCCAGGTGGCGCGCGTGCAGAAGCTGCTCAAGGACCGCAAGATCGTGCTCGACCTCACCGACGCGGCCAAGCGCTGGCTCGGCCGGGTGGGTTACGATCCGGTCTACGGCGCGCGTCCGCTGAAGCGCGCGGTCCAGCGCTACTTGCAGGACCCGCTCGCCGAGAAGCTGCTGGCGGGCGAAGTGCCCGATGGCTCGCACCTGCACATCGACGACGGCGACGGTGCGCTGGCGATTGCGGTGGAGTGATCTTCACCGCCACGAACAGGAAAGGGCCTCGGTTTCGCCGAGGCCCTTTTTTGTTGTCCTAGCCTTGATTCCAGACATCGAACGGCTTTGCGCGAATCCACCGCGTTGCGGCCCACTTGGCGCCTTGGCGAACGGGGGCACCGGCATGGCGGCTGCGTGGGTCGGGTGAACCGTCGGGCAGGGTATTGTCGAAGGCCACCATGTCGCCGCCGCCGCCCGCCACCGACAGGTTCTGCGCTGGAAAGCGAGTCTCGCCGCCGACGTATCCGGTGTTGAGATAGATTATCGCCGTCACCGCGCGCTGGTTGGTGACGTGGGGCAAAGTGTCCATGTGTTCGCGATATTCCTGCCCCGGCGCATAGTGCAGCACGTTGAGCGGCTCGCCCTGTTCCACCCGCGTTCCGGTAGCTGCCGCAAGGCGGCGCATGATCGCCTGGAGCGGCAGGGATTCGCGCGTCGGCCCCACCACCGCAGCGGACGAGGTGCGGATCGGGTGCGGTATCGAGCGGCCGGTGTGGGGATCGGCAACGATCGACGGCGCCAGCAAGTCGCGCACCGACATCGCGAGATG
>NZ_DAISLT010000050.1:0-41648 GCF_036820275.1 Novosphingobium sp. | reverse complement strand
ACGCCCTTGATCGCTTTCAAAACCTTCTCGAGTTCAGCGCGATCTGCCGTGTCGGTTGCCCGGCGCTCGCGGTTCAGACGATTGGTCTCCTCTACGCAGGTGCGAATGGCCTTGGCGGCCACTTCGGGGCTCATCATCCGATCGCGGAGGCCATCGAGAACCCGCGCCTCCAGTTTCTCACGAGAGATGCTATGCCCGTTCGAACAGCTTCTCGTGTCGATATGGTTCGAACACGCAAACCGCCCCTGCCCGCGAAGGGTATAAGACCCGCCGCAGCATCCGCAGTAAACGAGGCCGGAGAGAAGGCTCCTCGGCCGACGGGTTCGGTTCAGTTTGTTGTGTGCCGCGCGCGTCGCTTCGATCACGCCGGCATACTGGACCGCTATATCTTCCTGTCTTGCCTTGGCTGCCTGCCACAGTTCCTCATCGACGATCCGTAGATCGGGGACGTCGGTGACGATCCATTCCGATTGCGGATTGATCCGTGACACGCGCTTGCCGGTCTGAGGATTCTTGAGATAGCGAAGCCGGTTCCAGACCAGCTTCCCGATATAGAGCTCGTTGTTAAGCAGACCGGTCCCACGCTTTGCGTGCCCCCGGATCGTCGTCGACGTCCAAAGTGTGCCGGTCGGCGCGGGTATGCCTGCTTCATTCAAGCGTCGCGCAATCGCCTGAGGGCTGAGTCCGTTGGCGAACTGCCGGAAGACCTGACGCACCACCTCGGCTTCGACGGCATTGATGCTGCGCTCGCCATGGACTGCCTCGCCTTCGCTGGAGAAGCGGCGAACAACGTCATAGCCGTAGCACAGGCCACCACCAGACTTGCCTTTCTCGACGCGTCCGCGCAGGCCACGATGGGTCTTCTTCGCAAGGTCCTTGAGGAACAGGGCATTCATGGTGCCCTTAAGGCCGACATGTAGCTCGGACACCTCGCCTTCAGCCAGCGTGACGATCTTCACGCCAGCGAATTGCAGGTGCTTGTAGAGCGTTGCAACGTCGGCTTGATCGCGGGATACGCGATCCAACGCCTCCGCGAGCAGAACATCGAACCGGCCCATCTGTGCGTCCTGAACGAGGGCCTGAATGCCGGGGCGCAGGATAACGCTGGCGCCGGAGATCGCAGCGTCCTTGTAGCTGCCTATAACATGCCAGCCTTCACGCTTCGCCTGCTCCCGGCATATTAGGAACTGATCCTCGATCGAGGCAGCACTCTGCTTGTCGTCGGAATAGCGGGCATAAAGGGCGACGCGGGTCATATCGTTCTCCTCGCGGAGAAATTAACATGATGCTCGTTACCTGCCAAATTGGGCGGCCCGCATTTAGGCAGTGGAGCATTCCTGCAGCTCACGAGGACAAGATAGCCTAGGCTTCAGAATGATCCATGGCGACGTTCCTCATTGGCGGACAAAGATTTCATAGGCGGGTACCGCTCGCATTCGAGTGCATCTTTGTAATCGCTTATGTCGCTCCCTATCTAGGGGGGTCGCAATTACTTGATCGAGGAATCCGACATGGCGAACGGATGGGCGCGCGATGGCGCCGTACAGGATCAGATCGATGATACGGTGACCGATGCTGTCTTGCGAGCCCGAGGCATGATGCCGACGGGCGAAGGTAGCGACGAATGCGACGATTGCGGCGAGGACATTCCGCAGGCTCGCCGCGCCGCCTTGCCGGGTACGCGGACCTGCGTTGCGTGCCAGGCGAAGCGGGATGCGAATATGCGCGCTGTCGGGATCAACCGGCGCGGGAGCAAGGACAGCCAGCTACGATAGACCTGTCGGTACGGTTCAAACCCGTCATTCAGCGCACTCGGGGAAAATCGTTCAGGGAAAAGCCTCTAATATCACGACATCGCATCGTTCTTCCTTGCCGATGCGGACTTCCGGCGGCGTACCGGCTTGCCGGCAATTTCGATCCAGACCGGTGCGTGGTCGCTGGTCTTTTCCCAGCCGCGCACGTGGCGGTCCACCTGCGCGTCGGTGAGCCGGTCGGTGAGCACCGGACTGAGCAGCAGATGATCGATCCGGAGACCGGCGTTGCGGGCGTAGGCGTTCCGAAAATAGTCCCAGAATGTGTAGATCGTCTCGCCCGGGTGGAGGATGCGCAATGCGTCGGCCCAGCCCTGGTCGAGCAGCCGGAAATAAGCCGCGCGCACCTCGGGCGCGAACAGCGCGTCGTCGAGCCAGCGCTCGGGTTTGTAGACGTCCAGTTCGGTCGGCATGACGTTGAAATCCCCGGCGAGCATCACCGGCAGGCCGGTTTCAAGCAGCCCCGCAGCATGCGCGATCAGGCGCTCGAACCAACGGAGCTTATAGTCGAACTTGGGGCCGGGTCTGGGATTGCCGTTGGGTAGATAGAGGCCGCCGATCAGGATTCCGTTGACCGCCGCCTCGATATAGCGGATGTGACTGTCATCGGGATCGCCGGGCAAACCCCGGCGGGTTTCGTGAATCTCGCCGACACGGCTGAGGATGGCGACGCCGTTCCAGCTCTTTTGCCCGTGCCAGATCGCATCATAGCCAAGATCGCGGATCGCTCGCAGCGGGAATTTCTCCTGCGGCGCCTTCAATTCCTGCAGGACGACGATGTCGGGCTGGCGTTCGGCCAGCCAACGCAGCAGCACCGGCAAGCGGCCATTGACCCCATTCACATTGTAGGTTGCGATGATCACAGGTCGGGAAGGATCTGATCGGCGCGCCCCCAATGGGCAAGGTTCTTCGACGCCGCGCGCTTCACCATCTCCGCTCCATCGCCGATATGCCAGTGCGATGGCTTGTCGAGATCGCGCAGTTCCTCCCAGGTCAGCGGAACCGCGATCGGCGCATATTCGCGTGTCCGCGCGCTATAGGGCATGACTGCGGTCGCGCCGCGCTGATTGCGCAGATAGTCGATGAAGATTCTGCCCGTGCGCTTCGCCTTGGCCAACGCGGCGGTGAAGCGGCCCGGCTCGGCCTGGGCGAGCGCCAAAGCAAAGCGATGTGCGAAGTCCTTTACTACCGGCCATTCGGCCGAGGGCGTGAGCGGCGCGATGACATGGACGCCCTTGCCCCCGGTGACCATCGGGAAGGTCGTGAGACCCATCTGAGCGAGCACGTCCTGCACATGGAACGCCGCCGAGACGACATCCTGGAAATCCAGTCCCTCGTCGGGATCGAGATCGAAAACCAGGCGATCAGCCTTCTCGACATCCTCGATCCGCGCGCCCCAGCCATGAAACTCGATCGTGCCCATCTGGACGCAGGTGAGCAGGCCGGCGGGCGTATCGACGAACAGATAGGGTTCGTCATGGCCGTCCTTCTCGCGGATGCCGACTTGTTTGACGTCGTCGCCAAAGCTGCCGGCGTCATGTTTCTGGAAGAAGCATTTCTTCGATCGACCCTGCGGACAGCGTACGAGGCTGATCGGCCTGCTGCCGGCCCAAGGCAGCATGATCGGCGCGACGATCTCATAATAATCGGCGAGCTGGCCTTTGGTGAGCTTGCCTTCCGGAAAGATCACCCGCTCGCGATTGCTGATCTTGACGCTGCTGCGGGCCGGGGTGGTCGCGATGGCAACCGGTGTCTCGGTCTCCAGCACGACGGCTTCGGGCTTCTTGTCCTCGCGAAGCCCAAGATAGCTCGGATGACGCAGCACGCCTTCGTCGGTGAACTCGACAAAGGCGATCTCGGCCACAAGCCTGGGTTCGATCCAATGCGCGCCGCGAACAGCGGCGCGGGGCGCGTCGACGGTCGGGCCTTTGCGCGCGAGCGGCGCCATGATTTCCATGAGCCGCTCGATCTCATCGGCGGTAAAGCCGGTCCCGGCCTTGCCGGCATAGCGCAGCTTCCCATTCTCGTTGACGCCGAGCAGCAGCGAGCGGAACCCGCGCTGCTTATCCGAGGGCGTCCAGCCGACAATGACGAACTCCTGCCGGCGGATACACTTGGTCTTGAGCCAAGTGCCCGAGCGCGAGCCGCTGTATCGCGCGTCGGCGCGCTTCGAGATCACCCCTTCGAGGCCGGCGCCGCAGAAGCTGGCTAGCAGCTTCTCGCCATTGCCGACGATGTGATCGGAATAGCGGATGCGCCCTTTGGCTTCGCCGATCAGCGCCGCCAGCTTCTCCTTTCGCTCGATCAGCGGCGACCGGGTCAGATCCTCGCCGTCCAGTTCAAGCAGGTCGAAGGCGAAATAGTCGATCGCGTCAGGATCGCTTTTGAGCGCCGCCTGCAGGGCCTGAAAGCTGGTACGGCCGTCGGGAAGGGTCACCACCGCCTCGCCATCGATCAGCGCGCTGCCGACGTTCAGCTTCAACGCGTCGGTGATCAGCCCGGCGAACCGATCGGACCAGTCGAGACCCGAGCGCGTATAGGCGCGCCCTTCGCCGCCACCGATCGCGAGGAGCGTTCGATAGCCGTCATATTTGAGTTCGTGCAGCCAGCGATCGCCCGGTGGGACATGATCGACGAGCGCGGCCAGCTGCACCGGCTGAAACGGCGGCAATAGGCCAGATTTCTTGCGGCGGGCGGGCGCGGCGGCGGGCGTTCTGGAATTGCCGGCCGCCGCAGGTGACGCTTTGGCGCCCGCCTTGCGCTTGCGCACAGCCTTGCCCGCTGCAATCTCCTCCATCGTGCGCCCCGTATCGACGCTGGTAAGATGGGTGCCGATCAGATCGTCTGAGCCGCCGGCGAATTCATCCTGCACCTTTCGCAAAATCCAGTTCTCGCCCTTTTCCTTGCCGCGCGGCTTCAGACGAAAGAGGATCCACTCACCCTGCATCCGCCGGCCGTGAAGAATGAAATGGAGGTGACCTTCGGGCAGCGTCTGGCGAGGATCCTTGCCGGGGATCGATTCCCAGGTGCCATTGTCCCACAGCATCACCGTGCCGCCGCCATATTCGCCCTTGGGGATCGTGCCTTCGAACCGGGCATAGTCGAGCGGGTGATCCTCGGTGCGGACCGCGAGGCGCTTGTCGTCGGGATTGCTGCTCGGCCCGCGAGTGACCGCCCAGCTCACCAGCGTGCCGTCCAGTTCGAGGCGGAAATCATAGTGGAGGCGTGACGCCGCATGCTTTTGGACGACGAACCCGTTGCCGCTCGTCGGCTCGGTTGCGCCCGACGGCTCGGCCGTACGGTCAAAGTCGCGCTTCTCGCGATATCTTGCGAGGCGCTCGTCGGCCGAAGTGTTGTTCGCTCTCGAGGCTCTGGCCATATTGATTTCCGATCACCCCGTTAATTCGTACGGTGGTGCACTCGTTCCCCGCTCGCCCCTTCGCCGATCGTGCGGACGAAGCGATAGCTTGCCTGTTCGAACTTCAGAGAGCGGAAGAAATTGTGGCTGTTGTCGATCGTGATGTCGCTCATCGCCTCGATTTGACGGCAGCCGGCCTTCGCCAGTGCGGTCTCGGCGGCCGCCACCATCGCCGTTCCGACGCCGCGACGACGATGGCGCTTGTCGACTATGAGCACTGTCACGCGCCCGATCGGGCCGCGGTGGACAGTCGCTACAACCGCCCATCCGCAGCAGCCGACGATATCGCCCAGCTCGGCGACCACCATGCCGGCCTTCGCCTTTCGGGCTGCCGCGAGATTGTCTGCGACCTCCCTGCTACCGAGCGATACGCCGCTGAGCTGGCCGAGAAGCGCCGCCAGCGAACCAGCATCGTTCGCGGTGACAGCGCGAATACGCAACTCCGGTTCGGGTGCGGGCAAAGGCTCGGGATCGGGCTGGGGCGCTGGCTCAGCTTTCGGGACGAGCCGGAGTGAAGGCTGCGGACGCGCCTTCTTGGAAGGTTTCCGTGCCGGACCTGGCTCTTCTCGTCTACGCGGCGCCGGACGATCTCGTAACACCGGTTTTGCCCGGCGGCGGATGGGTTCCTCGTCCTCCTCGGGCTCGGCCGGGCGGGGTTTGTCTCTGGGGGCAGGTCGGTCGGGCGTCGCGTCGGCCGACTGCTTCCATGTGCTTTGCTCGCTGCTACGCAGATAGTCCTGAATGTCGTCGGCGCTCGCGGTCAGGCCATCGTCGCCGATACCGAGCAGCGCCTTGCCGCCCGCATCGGTCAGGCCATATTTCCCGAAGTCGCCGGTGCCGGGCTTGCGCCGCCGCGATTTGACCAGTCTCAGCCCCCGGTGCTGCGCCATCTCGCGGAGCTCGTCGTCGCTGACCTCTGCCATCTTACGACGAGCCTGCCATGCCAGCATTTGCAAGTGCGGCAGGATCGCCTCGGCATCTTATGGGTTCCAGATGACGCGACGCCCGGAACGACACGCAACGATACGCAGTTCTCCAGATATGCGCGCGCACCGCTTCTCTCAGTCCGCTATGATCGATCGCATCGGCTTCGATGACGATCTCGGCATCCTGTCGATCTCGTTTCGCGATACTGGCACATATCTCTATTATGACGTGCCGGCCGAGACCTTCGAGGGCTTCTGCCATGCGGCTTCGGCCGGAAGCTTCTTCAATGAGCTGATCAAGGACCGTTTTCGCTACGCACGCGATCCCGAACGGCGGCGCTTCGGGCCGAACGCCTGATCGCTCAGGCTTCGCCAAGGGCACGATAAACCGACATCAGATGGCGAGAAGCGACGGCCCGCGCGCGCGGCGACCGGATCGTCTCCTCATTGGTCTCATGAAGCATGGTGAGCATGTCGAGCACTTCCTGGCGGGGTGTGCCGGTTTCTCGCAAGTGCGTGCCGATCAACGTCAGCAGATTGGCCCACAGCGTGATGGCGCCTTCGGCAAACGCTGCATCGTCGTCGACGGTCGCCGCTACCGAGTCTGATCTGTCCGCCACGGATCAGGCCCGCTTGCGCGCAGCCGGTTTCGTGGCCGGCTTGGCCGCAGCCTTCTTGGCGGCCGGTTTCGCGGCAGCCTTGCTGGTCTTCTTTGCCGCCGCCTTGGACGAGCCACCACCCGATGAGCCGAGCGAGTTCTTGAGCGCGGCCATCAGGTCGACGACGTTGGAACCACGCGAATCGCTGCCCTTGTCATCGCTCTCGATGTTAAGCGTTTTGCCCTTCTTCTTGCGCTCGATCAGCTCCTTGAGCGCGTCGGCATAGCGATCGTGAAACTCCCTCGCATCGAACTTGCCGGTCTTCTTGTCGATCAAGGTGGTGGCGAGGTCGAGCAATTCCTCGTCCGGATCGGTATCGCCGATCTCGCGGAAATAGCTCGTCGCCTTATTGACCTCATCGGCGTATCGCAGTGTCTCCATCACCATGCCGCGCCCGCAAGCTTTTATGCTGACGACATATTCCCGTCCGCGCATAGCGAGCTGGCCGAGGCCGATCTTGCGGGTGCGTCGGAGCGCCTCGCGCAGGACGATGAAGGCCTCCTCGGCGAGATCGTCGGCCGGCACGACATAATAGGGCTTCTCGAAATAGATCGCGTCGATGTCATGGCTATCGACGAACTGGGTCAACTCGAGCGTCTTCTTGCTCTCCAGTTTGACCCCCTCGATCTCGTCGTCGTCGAGCAGGACATATTCGCCCTTGGCATATTCGAAGCCCTTGACGATCTCATCGACGTCGACCGGGCCGATCCCCGGCACGACCTTTTCATACTTGATCCGCTGGCCCGAGGGCTCATGAATCTGGTTGAACGCGATCGTGGCGCCGCTCCTCGTCGCCGAATAGATTTCAACGGGAATGGAGACCAGCGCCAGTCGGATCTGACCTTTCCAATAGGGACGTGCAGCCATCGATCCTCTCCTTCGCAGATTCTCCTAATCCCTAATGCCTTCGGCTCGTTCCCGCGCAATCTGCATCGCCGCGTAATCTACGTCGCCGCACCAGGCAAAGGTGTCGATGACCGGTGCATGGGGCTGTCGCTAGCCCGCGATCAGCGGCTCGCTGGTCGGGATAAGGAACGGCATCAGCAAACTTTGCTTCCCTATGGTTGAGTGCTAGAAGGCGAGGGCGCTGCGAAAAGGGCAGGGCCGGGACTGCTAATCCCGCAAATGGCCAAGGAAGCTCGGGAAACTCTGTTTTCCGGGATGCCGCCGTGCATGTCCAAACCTTCGGGTGAAAGACGGCGGCGCATGTCATTTGCGTGTTAGCAGTCCCGGCGGCTCCCGCGTCCAGTGCGCGGGAGTTCGGGATCGTCACCGCATCCGCCTCGGCACTTCCGCCTCATCCGCCATGGATGCGGGATGGAGCTTCCCATGCACGAAAGCCGTGGAGACGATGCACCTTCCCTATCGGGCCGTACGGGCGATCACGTCACTGTCGAGGAATTCGAAAAGCTGCGACAGCGCGTTCCGCCGCGCGTCATGCATCTATGTCCCCACGACCGAATAGCGATCGAGCGCACGACGCGGATATTATGTGCCTGTCTCGATGACGGGCAGGAACGTGCGTTCGGGTACGGCTCGCTCTACTGGCTCATGCTCGTGGGCGACAACGCCGATCCGCAAAAGATCGACAAGCACCAACTTGAACTCTCCAAATTCGAACTCTGGGCATTCGTCGATCCCGAGTTCAATAAGGGAAGGGCACGCCATCTGGATGAGGCCCGACATATCATTAAAGCGGAAGTGGATCACCTGGCGACGATCACGTTGTCCATCTTCACCATCGATGAGCCCAAACGGTTCCGCGTTGAAGACAACCACTTCCTGACGGATCGCTATGACACGGGCATCGTTCTCTACGACCGCGCAATGGATGGACCGCGGGAGCCAAAGGCGCAGGCGCGTTTTGACAGGATTACGGCCGCTGCCATGAGGCTGCCCGAACCGCAGCATTCTGCCTTCGCCTGGTACCGGCGCCATGGGCTGGGCACGGTCAAGGGACTGGCGAAGTGCACACGCAGCTCAGCTAAAGAAGAGATGCACCTCGCTCAGGCCTTTGGGAAATTGCTCGGGTGCATCGGGGACGATGCCCTCCCGCATTCGCTTCGTCCCGGAGCGCGCAATCACCCATCCCACAACCTCAACCTCTATCACCGCCCCCAGGACTTCGACCGGATTCTGGCGGTGTCTCATTACCGTCACGCCCTGTATTTCCTGGAGACAGCGGAGGAGACCCTGCCGAAATACGGGCTTGATGTCCTCGTCCGCCATGCCGCCTATGCTACCGAGTTTGGGCTCAAGGCGATCCTTTTGAAGGCAGGCTACCACGACCACTTGATCCGCCGGCAAATCGGCCTCGATCTCGAGCATGCCTTGCTGGACGCCTTGAGGAACGGGTTGCCCGAGCCCTCGCCAGATCTGATGCGGTTGATTGGCCCGCTCTCTCGCTATCACAGCCAGGGCAGAACCCCGGAGCTGGCGCGGGCCGTAGGGGCGGCGGTGCCGCCTGACGAGATTGTGGGGACGGTCTGCGCGTTGATCCGGTCCGTAGGGTTGGTGACAGGCTATGAAGGGTTACCCGCCGATACCGGTTGAGGAAGCGTTCTGCGAAAGGAAAGTCCCGGAGTGGACCGCGCGCCGCACTGCATTGAAATGCACCGCCCAAGGTCCCGAATTACCGAGGATGTGAAGGGCTCCTCGACGGGAGAACCCTGCTGGCAGCTTCGTGGCATGTCGCAAGCCGTAGCCGGCAGTGATGAAACGGCAATGTATGTCGCACATGCCGCTCTCGTCCGCATGCGCATGTGGCAAGCGCGAGATCATCACGATAGGAGTGTCCTGCAGGAGGGCGCCCCGATTGATGCCTCAGTTCAAAGATATATTTCGATTCAACACGCATAGTGCTTTGTTGGCGATGCCAGGGTTCGCCCTGTTGCTTGTGGGCGGTGTGAGTGCCGGCGCCGCGATGCCGGCCTCCATCGCAGCGGGTGCGGCGTTCTCGGTCGGCTTCGGGGCGACCAAGCGAGTGTTTCATAATCGATGGGCCGCGATGACGCTGGCTGGAATCGGCATGACACTTGTCGCCTTTATCGGCACGATCCTTGGCAACGATCCATATGTGACACTGGCGGCGACAGCCCTGATGGGAGGTCTTTGCGGTGCGTTGATCAGCCGCGACATCGATTTGTGGTGGGTCTGGCTCCAGATCATCATTGCCTTTCTGCTGGCGCTGCACTTCCCCGGAAGCGTGCTCGATGGTCTGCGCCGGGCTGTGTTGGTGGCGGGTGGGTCTGCGATCCAGATCGCAGCGGTCGGATTGATGGTGGGAGTGATCGGCGAGGGAAAAGAAATTCCGGCAGCGCGCAGCGATCGGGCGACCCGACAGGAAATGCTGCTCCACGCGCTTCGAGCGGCGCTGTGTATCACCATCGCAAAAGTCGCCGCGGACAAGGCAGGTGTCGAGCATGGCTACTGGGCTGCCCTGACCGCTATGGTCGTTCTCAAGCCGGGGCTACGCGATACCGGTGTACGTGGCATCGAGCGAATTGGCGGCACGGTCGCCGGCATTGTTCTTGCGACGATAGTGCTGCATCTGCTGGCTGCGGTACCGCTTCCGCTGGCGGGTGCTGCTGTGTTGTCCGCTGGTTGTGCGTTCGGGTTCCAGAAAGCGCGTTACGCGGTTCTGAGCGCGGCCATCACCATGAGCGTCATATTGATGATCGCGCTGGCGGGCGGAGAGATCAAAGGCGCGGAAACCGACCGATTGCTCGCAACGCTGATCGGTGGCGCTGTCGCCCTGGCCGGGGCAATGATCGCACCGCGCCGATTGCCGGGTCAGCGCAACGCCGATGACAACGAATGAATCTGCTGCAAATTCATGCGATCACCATTCGAGCGGGGCGGTCGCGCTCTGGCCATACCCGCTCCCATAAGGAAGGCCGCAGCGTTTAACCAAGAACGGCAAACCGCTGCAGTCTCAGGCTGACAGTGCCGGTCCTGGTGCGTCGGTGATACGGGACACTGCAACGAGCCCGCCATCGCAGAAATCGATCGCAGCCTCAGCTCCTTGCCAAGCGCAGTAAGGCCAGCCAGCTTACAGTCACGTCCAGAAGATTCTCCCTGGCGATCCTGTCGATGCCGGAAATGCCCAGCAGCGCGCGAACCTGATCGAGCGAGACCCAAGATCGCGGGCGCGCCGGAGGAAGGACAGCCGACCCATAGTTCGCCCATGGTGCCGAGTTGGACATAGGGCTTGCTTTGCGTCCTGTAGGGATTGCTGTGCAGAACTGCCGCCCGATATAGGTGGCATCGATTGCTAAGTGCCCACGTCCTTCATTCTCCCACATACCGACACAAGGTGCGCGCCTTGGAATGCCCGGTATGCCCAACCACAGCGTTGGGAAGCTGTACGGCTTCAGGATAGCGTTTCAACGCTCCTATCGACCGCAGTGGAGAGAATAACGGCTGTATCCTGCCAGGCGGCAGCCCCTCTTTCGGGGGCCTGGCAGGGCGTAACAACATCCATGACGCGGCTTGTGGCCCAAGATCGGCCGCCACGCACCGAAGCCGAAATGCCTCGGATCGGAACGAGAAAGACTGTAAGAACGGCCTTGTCGAGGCCCAGGAAAGAGATCGCCTGCTTTGAGCTGAAAGAGAACTTTCTTTCCGCCTTGCATAGGCTTGTGCCTCAAGGCATCCCATTAGGGGGATCAGGCTGAGGGCGGCGTACCCTGACAATGCTGCACAGCCCCCGCAGCGGTGATGAGAAAGGCTTCATCGCTAAAACGGACGGAAGGCAGGATGATGGATCAGCGTGTCACAGATCTTTGGAATCGCCTCATGGCTTACAATGAGGGCGACGCTATTCCGCTTGCCGCATTCCGTGACGAGGTTCTGCAGTTGCACGAGGCCATCACCGATGAGGAGAGCCGAATTGGCCTCATGCGGATCTTCAATCTTGTCTGTGACTTAGTGGCGGTGCATCTCGAAGAAACGGGGGGCGATCTCCACGCTTTTGCCGCTCATCGGCAAAGCCAGATTTGGATGTTCTTGCGGGCCGAAAGCCTTCTCGATGGCGTGCTGGACCGTAGCCGACTTCGTGATGTGACCGGGCGTGAGGTGCAGGCCGGTCGCATGACGCCGGACGATCCGCTGCGACTGTACGCCCTGGGCGATGATTCGGCTTTCGCCGAGTTCTTGGAAGCGCCGTCAGCGCAGCCGACGCGCCACTAGGACGGAACACCGGCCTGCGGGCTCGCAGCAAGAAACAGCGCAGCGAGCGGCGCAAAGCTGGCGCCGATAAACCACGACGCAGTCGCTTTTCTGCCTGCGCCGGTGTAACGTTGCTTGGGTGAAAGCTGCTATTCACCGGCCTTGAGGACTGTCCGAAGGAAAGGCCGAGGAGGATGAATCCGAGGATTATGTAGATGCACTCACCTGCGCTGCCTTGGCTGAAAAGCTGGGGAGCAAATCCACTGCGCGCCGCAATCATCCCAGTCGAGCAGCCCAATCGGATGGACGCTGGACCCTCCTTGCGTTCCTTCTCGCCTGGGCGATCGTTGTGCTGACAATCGGTGGGGCGATCTGTATTATCTCAACGTCAATATGATGCCGATGCCCGCGAGCATATGAGCACCATGTTCGGGCATTGATGGAACCGATGGCGAGCAGCCGAAATAACGCCAGCAAAATACCTGTGGTGTCTAGTTGCTCCCCAACAGTAAGACGGTGCTCCCGATAAAACGATCGGGGCCATTTGGTCATCCTGTCGGTACCGGCATCAAGTATCTGCAGTGCTCTGCGACGCGGCGGTGCCGGAAATGCCTGCTTTTGCGAGATCTGGATTTTGCGCGACCTGTTGGTCGACGCCGTCCTGGGCGCCCTCTTTCGCCGCCTGCTTGACCGATTTTTCGAACATGCGCTTCAGCACCCAACCGACCGCGAAAGTCACCGTCGCGGTGACAACGGCGCGAGCTGCGGTATCCTCGAGCGAGCGAAAGAGCTGTTTGCGGCGCTGGCGTCCATTCTGACCGGCAATGAGGTCGGCTACTTTCTCTCGTTTGCGCATTCGATCACCTCCTGGTTTCGGTCGTAGTATGCGTAACTAAGTAGCCCCTAGTTTTCTAGACGCCTTCTGCTTTCAAAATCTGCTGCCGTTCGAACTGTGCGGGGGACAGCATCCCGTTCCTGACCTGCTTGCGGACCGGATTGTAGAACATCTCGATGTAATCGAATACGTCTTGTCGGGCTTCGTCGCGCGTTTTGTAGGTCCGGCGCCGGATGCGCTCTCGCTTGAGCGACGAGAAGAAGCTCTCGGCTACCGCGTTGTCATGGCAGTTGCCGCGCCGGCTCATCGAATGCTCAAGATTGTGAGCCCGGATGAAGGCCGCCCAGTCCATGCTGGTGAACTGCGAACCCTGATCCGAATGGATCAGCACCCGCTGCTTCGGCTTGCGCCGCCATGCCGCCATGTGCAGCGCTTGCAGCACCGCATCGGTGGTCTGCCTGCTCTGCATCGACCAGCCCACCACGCGGCGGGAATAGAGATCGATCACGACAGCCAGATAGGCAAAGCCCTCCAGGGTGCGGATGTAGGTGATGTCCGTCACCCAAGCCCGATCGGGAGCTGCGACGTCGAACTGACGATCCAGAGTATTGTCGACCGCCAGGGACGGTTTGCCGCCATAGCTGCTGGGCCGGCGCTTGTAGCCGACCTGCGCCCTGATACCCGCCAGCCTGATCAACCGGGCAACGCGGTTGGGGCAGCAGGTCTCGCCATGATCCAACAGGTCATCGTGTAGCTTGCGATAGCCGTAGACCTTACCGCTGTCGCTCCAGGCCTGCCGCAGCAACTCTGTCTGACGAGCATCGTCCCGAGCCCGCTGGCTCAGCGGGTTCTTCTGCCAAGCATAGAAGCCGCTTGGCTGGATGCACAGGCACCGACACATCGACCGAACCTGGAACTGGTCACGATGCTCGGCAACAAACGCGTATCTCACTTTGCATCCCTGGCGAAATACGCGGTGGCTTTTTTTAGTATATCGCGCTCCTCGGTCACCCGGGCCAGCTCGCGCTTCAACTGGCGGATCTCGGCATCCTTGCTGGCATCGCCAGACACCACCTTTGCCAGTTGCCGCTTCCATGCGTACAGCGAATGCTGACTGACGCCGAGCCGCTCGGAAACCTCCGCTACCGGATACCCGCGCTCGGTGATCTGGGCCACCGCATCACGCTTGAACTCATCGCTGAAATTGGGCTTCCCCATCGTCGTCTCCTGTCCTCAAAATTAGGATAGAAGGCGTCCAGAAATCTAGGGGCTACTCAAACGCACGAAAAGGGAGAAGGGTGGCCGAGATAAAAGAACAGCCGGCTGGCAGATGATCCGAGCGCCCTTCAGGGCGATGCCGGGGAAAATCCTGAGGACTACAGTCCGCCCGCGAAAATGGTTCTCAGAGGCGTAGCAGGTTTTCAGCCGGCCAGCCTCGTCACTCGCCGGTTTGGGCATCTGGAGCGGCAATCTGCTTGGATACTGGTGCTTCACCTTGGCGGAAGAATAGGGAAAGTATGAGTAGGACCGCGGTCGAGAGAAATTCGCTCTCCCAGTTTTCGAAGACCCTTCGGCAAGCTTTTTACAGGCGACGCCAATTGACGAGGAAGTCTGGGAAGCGGTTGAGCAGCTTTTACGGGCAGTCCGACGATCAGGTATCACGAGGCGGGATACACCTTTCCCTCTGTCGCGTTCGCCTTGATCATTCATCCCATGGAAGGAGAGATGTCATGGCACAGACCGATATTGCCACGGACGAAACCAATCGGCTAATCGCCTCGAACAAGGTTGAGGGCACCACCGTCTACAACGCCCAGCGCGAAAAGCTCGGCTCTATCTACAATTTCATGGTCGAAAAGCGCTCGGGCAAGGTGGAATATGCCGTACTTCAGTTCGGCGGCCTGTTCGGGCTGGGGAGCGATTATTATCCGCTACCCTGGGACGTGCTGACCTATGATACCGATCAGGGAGGCTATGTCGTCAATCTCGACAAGAGCGTGCTGGAACAGGCGCCCCGCTATGCAGGCGACAGCGAGCCGGCTTTCGATCGCAACTACGGGCGAGAGGTATATGGCCATTACGGCGTCGACTACCCCTATTGATCGGACAGAAGTGGCCGGCCCGTAGGGCCGGCTACTTTTTCGCGCTTATGACGACTTGTCGCTGAGCGCCTCGCCACCTTCCTCCTCTTCCAGCAGAACGGCTGCCGATCCGGCTGCAGACAGACGTACCTGATTGCCTTCGACAGCGGCCACCAATCCTCCTGAAAAATAATGGTGATGATCGGAGTGCGAGCCGCTGTCGGCTTTCGTCATCTTGATCCGATCGCCCTCGACCTTGTCGACAGTGCCGATATGGACGCCATCTGCGCCGATGATCTCCATATGCTCCTTGATTTGGCTCAGGTCCGTCATCTCAGTTCCTTTCATCGGGTGAAATTTCTGTACCCATTTGCCAGGCCGGGCTCGATTTTCCCGTCGCCGGGCAGTTGGTTTGCGCTATGTCCCGTCGAGCGGCAGAAGCGATCTAGCCGTTCACAATGATCCCGCCATTTGGATGGAGCACCTGCCCGGACATGTAGCTGGAATCCTCGCAGGCGAGAAACAGGAAGGCCGGGGCGACTTCATTGGGCTGGCCCGGCCGACCCATGGGCGTGCTCTCGCCAAAATGCTCCAGCTTCTCAGGTTTTGCGCCGCCGCATGGGTTGAGCGGGGTCCAGATCGGTCCCGGTGCGACCGCATTCACGCGAATGCCATCGCCGACCAGATTTTCCGACAATGACCGAGTAAAGGCCGTGATCGCACCCTTGGTCGAGCTATAGTCGAGCAGATCCTTGCTGCCCTGGTACATGGTGACGCTCGTGCAGTTGACGATCGCCGCGCCCGGCTTGAGGTGCGGGCGCGCGGCCTGCGTCAGGAAGAACATGCCAAAGATATTGGTCTGGAAGGTTCGGCGCAGCTGTTCCTCGGTTATGTCCGTGATGTCCTCATCGGGATGCTGCTCGCCGGCATTGTTGACGAGAATGTCGATCCTGCCGAATGCATCGAGCGTCTTGCGTACGATCTCCTCGCTGAAATCCTTCTCGCCGATATCGCCGCGGATGGTGATCGCCTTGCGTCCTTCGGCCTCGACGATCCGCTTCGTTTCGGCGGCATCGTCGTCCTCGAGCAGATAGACTATGGCGATGTCAGCGCCTTCACGGGCATAAAGTGCCGCCACGGCGCGCCCGATGCCACTGTCGGCGCCGGTGATGATCGCAACCTTGTCCTTGAGACGCTCAGCCCCCTTATAGCGAGGCTGCCACTCGGGCTTTGGCTCGAGTTTGCTTTCATGCCCGGGAAGCGCATCTTCGTGGATCATCTGGGCGGTCTCGGTCATTGCGGCATCTCCTTTGGAGACAGAACCCTTTTCTTGCCGATGAGTTCTCCTGTCAGTGAACGGATGATCGCACGCCTGCGTCAGTCGACACCAAAGGAGACGATTGATGGCACTCAAGGCCCTGGCTCTCAATTGCACCCTTAAGAGCAACGCGAAGGAAGCCAGCTCAACCGACACCATGATCGCGGTGTTGAAACAGGCATTTTCCGACTGTCAGGTTACGATTACCGAGACAGTGCGGGCGGCAGCGCTCGATATCAGAGCCGGAGTAACATCCGACGAAGGGGACGGCGATGCCTGGCCTGCGCTGCGCGAGAAAATACTGGCGCACGACATCCTCGTCTTCGGCGGCCCGATCTGGATGGGGCAGATATCCAGCGTCGCCAAGCGCGTGCTCGAACGGATGGACGCGTTTCTCTCGGAGACGGACGATCAGGGCCGCATGCCCAGCTATGGAAAAGTCGCGGTGGCGGCGATCGTTGGCAACGAGGACGGCGCGCATTTTTCATCCGCCCAGCTTTTCCAGGCCCTGAACGATGTAGGCTGGACCATTCCAGCGGTCGCGGCATGCTACTGGGTCGGCGAGGCGATGGGGTCCACGGATTTCAAGGATTTGGCGACGACGCCGGAAAAGGTGACGGAAACTGCGAAGATGGTGGCTGGCAACGCCGCCCATCTGGCCGGCTTGCTGCAGAAAAATCCCTATCCCGGCTGAGCCAAAATTCTCGTTCTGATCAGCTTCCAGGGAGAAAGCTTTCGTGAAAGATACAGGATGGATTGCCGCAGGGGAGTTCGTCCGGCATCCGTCAATGGTCGGCTCGGCCTTTCCCGCAAGCGCCCGAATGGTGCGCCGTATGCTGGCCCCGTTGAACTGGTCTAACATCGAGGTTCTCGTGGAATACGGGCCGGGCAGCGGCAGATTTACCTTCGAAATGCTCAGGCGCATGCATTCGAAGCGCGCGTCGATCTGGCGAAGATCGCGCCAAAGCGCGATTTCTGACCACCAAGAAATTGCGGCGAGCCGATCGAAACAGATCGGGACGAATTGGCTGCTGCCGCGTTCAAGGGATTGGCGGTGGCAACCGACAAGGAGAAGGATCATGCCTCGCGGAGACAAGTCGAGCTACACCGACAAGCAGAAGCGCAAGGCCGAGCATATCGAAGAGGGCTATGAGGATCGCGGCGTAGGCAAGGAGGAGGCAGAGAGGCGCGCCTGGGCGACGGTCAACAAGGAGTCCGGCGGCGGAAAGAAATCTGGCTCTGGCCGCGGCAAGAAAGAAAACCACGAAAGTTCGCGCAAAGGTGGCCGCAAGGGCGGATCGAGTCAGAGCGCGGAAAAGCGCTCTGCGGCCGCGAAAAAGGGCTGGGAAACCCGCCGACGCAAGGGAAATGCCTGATGTCGACCCACAAGATGATGGCGCTGCACACGAATGTGAGTGGCGTGCATGACGCTGGGGTGTCCTGGTGACGCACTGCAAATCTTAATTTTCGGGATAGGCGTGTATGACGGAATGGATCACAGATATTGTCGAGCGGATGGGGTACTGGGCCATCGGCCTGCTCATGCTGCTTGAGAATGTCTTTCCTCCCATACCCTCTGAAGTGATCATGCCCCTGGCCGGCTACACTGCCGCCGACGGCGGCCTCAACATCATACTTGTCATCATATGCGGCACGATAGGGACGGTCACTGGCGCCGCCTTCTGGTGGTGGCTGGCAGGAAAATGTGGTGAACGGCGATTGAAAAAGCTGGCTGACCGCCACGGACGCTGGCTTACCTTGTCGGCTAACGAAATCGACCACGTTGATGCTTGGTTTGATCGGCACGGTTCCTGGGCCATTCCCGTCGCTCACATCATTCCTGGTCTGCGCACGCTGATCTCGATTCCGGCTGGCGTGTTCGGCACTCCTTTTCCAAGGTTTCTCATCTTGACCACGCTGGGATCGGCTGTGTGGAACAGCCTTCTTGCAGGAGCCGGATACTTCCTCGGCCGACAATTTTCGGCCGTCGATCGTTATCTTGGGCCTGCTGGCCTCACGATCATGGCAGCAGTGCTGCTGTACTACGTTTATCGCGTCATCACCTTTAAGCCGAGTGTCGAAAATGCTTGAGGACGATCTCTCCGTCACCCTCATGAGGCTCGGGCTCGCGACGCTTCTGGGCCTCGTGCTGGGGTTCGAACGCGAACGCCACGGCCATGATGCAGGCCTGCGAACACATGGTCTAGTCGCGCTGAGCTCAGGGATGCTTACCTTGTCTGCCCTGGAACTCGTGGAACACCATGGGGAGGGCGACCCTGTTCGCGTCATACAAGGGCTTGCACAAGCTATCGGCTTTATCGCCGGAGGCTTGATCTTTGTGCGCGGGGGCGATGTACGAAACATGACAACGGCGGCCAGTCTCTGGATGGCTGCGGCTGTCGGCATAACCGCCGGTGCTGGGCAGTATATTCTTGTGCTGGCAGGTACGGCCCTCGCCGTCCTACTCCTGGTCGCTGCGACCTTCGTTGAACGCATGCTGCCAAAAAATGGCGGATCGCCAGATAGCCAGAAATCGGTGCAGATGCCGAACCGGCGTGGCTCTGTCGTTCCCTCTCCTCCACCCGGTCAGCTTGGCGAGGAGGAAAAGTAGAGCCGCCTTGAGGAGCACCATAGCACAAGGCTTCGAGCCCTGACTGGGTTTCGCCCCCTGGAATCCGACCTAATGCAGGTACATGGAATTGGTCATAACGCGAGCGATGCCACGGCAGCGTGCGCCACACGCGGCCCAGAACCCACCCATAAATCGGCCAGGACGGCAGGGCTAACGGCCAGCCCGTGCTGCCGGTTAAGAGGAGTCCTTAGGAGCAGACTGTGCAGTTCGGGCCCGCAGGGCCCGCTGCTATATGGCGGGAAAGCTACATTTCCGCCTCCATCTGGCCAATTTCCGCAGAAACGCATGCGGGGCTTCGACGAAGGGCCTACAGCGCCCTTGCGTCGTCGTCAGATGACGTGGGGCTCGGATAGGGCATGATCAGCTTTCCGTCAGGGGCGGCGGTGAACGTCGTTTGCGTGGGATAAGGAATGGAAATCCCCTCCTGGGCGAACCTTTGCACGACCGCCACCATCAGCCGGTCGCGCAGCGGATGCGCCACGCCCCAGTCCTTGCCCGGCACGTCGACCAGCAGGCTGAAATCGAGCGAACTAGCGCCGAAGCTCTCGAACCCGGCCCTTGCCGCCTTACCGCCTTCCGCCTCGACAAGTTCGGTCAGGATGCCGGGAATGCGCGCGAGCGTCTCGGGCGGGGTCTCGTAGGCGACGCCGATGGTGAACGGCAAACGGATATGATCACGCCCGCTGACGTTCAGGATTTCCTTGTCGAGCAGGTTCTTGTTGGAGATGATCCGCAGTTCGCCCGTATAGGCGCGGATGCGCGTGGACTTGAGACCGATCGCCTCGATCGTGCCCGACGAATTGTCGAAGCTGATCTGGTCGCCCTTGGAAAACGGTCGGTCGAAGATGATCGCCAGCGCGGCGAACAGGTCGGCGAAGATACCCTGCGCAGCCAGACCTATGGCGATACCGCCGACGCCCAGACCCGCGACGAGGCCGGTAACGTTTACGCCGATGTTGTCGAGCAGCACCACGGCCGCCACCGCGAAGACCACCACGCTGACCAACAGGTGGATGAGGCCCATGGCATTAATTATCGCCTCGCCCTTGAAATGCTCGGCCGAGGTCTTGTGCTCTATCGCGCCGAGGATGAACTCGCGCGCCCAGATCGCGCCTTGCATCACCGCAGCCAGGGTGAACAGGAACGTTACCAGCTTGTCGAGCATCGGAGGCGTCTGCGCGTATCCGTCCACCGCACGGATGGCGACCATGATGATGAAGTAGTTGGTGGTCTTGGTGATGGCCCGGCCGACGATGGTACGCCAGTCGCCCCGCCCGCGCTCCTTTCGGCACAGACGCGCGCCAAGCCCGCGCAGGGCGTAGAGCGCGGAGACGATGGCGACGGCGATGGCCAATGCGATGATGATCTGCAGCCAGTATGCCTGGAACCACGAAACCGTCGATCGCGACAGGTCGCGAATTTGCGTGGATACGTCCGGGATGGCGGTTCTTGCGAGAGCTGGGGAAGTTGCAGCGGGCGTGGCTGCGGCGATAATCTGGATTACGCTCATCGTATGCACATGATCCTGCGTCTGTGGCGCGGTTGCGGATGGCGACCCGAACCGGCGGATTGGCGACGCTTGCACGACAGGCGCGCAAAGTGTCGGCGCGGGCCTCTAAAATGGACTGACCCCGAGTTTGTTCCCGTATCGAGTGATGAAGTCCCTCACGCTTTCGGGAATGCGACCGTAGCGGCGGCGATTGGCCTAATCTTGAACATCGTCAGCGCCCTACCGCTATCATCACCACGGGCACACGAGCATCACGATCATGATCATGGGCACCGTGACCATCGTCATGGATGAGCGCAAACGACAACTACCTGCGTTCGGCCTATCTGCCTGTTCTGGGCGGCGCACTAACGTCGATGAGGGAGATCGTCACGCTGCTGGCGAGGCATTGCCGGGGCTCGACGGTCCTCAACCCGCTGATGAATGTAATCGATTCGGTGGTCGTCGCGCGCCGCCGACGGGGAGAAAAGCCCGCAATGCCGAGCGGGATCCCTGGAATCGTCACCGGCTCGTACTCAGAGTCTGGCGCCCAACCAAACCCTAAAAACTGTTGCTGTTATTTTCCCACAGGCTGGGTATGCGAAGGGCGATGCGAGAGAACACCTACAGTCTGAATCGAACTTTCGGTTTCGCAATCGCGATGATCGCCCTCATTGCGCTCGTCGGCAGCGGAGGCGTCCTTATCACCTTGTCCCAATTGCATTCTGCGACGGCGTCGCGCTTCCGCTCTTCGCAGATCATTGTCGGACTGAGCGCCATCAAGAACGAGATGCTCAACCAGGAGACCGGCGCGCGAGGCTATTTGCTGACCGGACGTCGGACAAGTCTGCAGCCCTATGAAGAGGGGCGACGCAACTTCGACCATAGTATCGCGGAGCTGAAGGTTCTGCTGGCCACGAACCAACCTCAGTTGGATGCGCTTGAAGAAGCCGAACAAGCGGCGCGAAACTGGCAGCGTCAGGTGGGCGCCGTCATCATCAGGGACATGGCCTATCCCACGGCGCGCGATCACGCCCGTTCGATCGAAGCAGACGGGCAGGGCAAGGCCATGTTCGACACCTTCCGCGCACGGCTCGCCACTATCGAACAGCGCGAACAGGATTCGCTGGTTGTCCAGACCCGCCTGGTTGCGCGCGCGGAAGAAACCGCGCGGTTCACCCTGTGGGCTTCGTTGGTCCTGACATTGTTGATCAGTCTGGGGGTCGCAGTAGCCCTCAGCCGGTACATAGCCCGTCCCCTTGTGGGTTTGGCGGAAACGATGCGGAGGCTTGTCGCGCGTGACACGTCGGTATCCATCCCAAGCCTCAACCACCGCAATGAGGTTGGCGCCATGGCGCGTGCCGTCGCGGTGTTCAAAGACAGCCTCATCGAACTCGACCGCACGTCGGTCCTGCGGGTGACCGCGGATACCATGCCGGCGATGATCGCTTATATCGAGGCGGACAGATCCATCGGCTTTCTGAATGAGGAGTTTGCGCGCCGCTTCAGCGTTACGGCGGAGGACGTAGCTCATGTTTCGGGCCGAAATCTGGATCAATTGTTTCCTCAAAAGACGTTCCCAGGCGCTGGCGACGAACTCCAGACGGCACTCAGCGGGGAGGAAGTTCGGTTTGCCTTCCAGCTGCCCGATGCCGCGTCGCCGAGGGATTTCGAGGGTTACTTCCGTCCCCACCGCGCCAATAGCGGCCGTATCCTTGGGGTCGTCGCGCTCTTTACCGATGTGACGGATCGAAAGGAAATCGACCAGAAGCTGCGGCATCAGGCTCATGATCTCCAGCGTTCCAATGCCGAGCTCGAGCAGTTCGCCTATGTCGCCTCACACGATCTCAAAGCGCCTCTTCGCGGGATCGAGAACCTGGCGAGCTGGATCGAGGAGGACCTGGGTGACAAGCTGGAGGGCGATACCCGAACGAACATGGATTTGCTGAAGAGCCGGGTACGTCGGCTCGAGAGTCTGCTTAGTGATCTGCTCGCCTATTCGCGCGCCGGGCGCGACGACAATGTGATCCGGGAGGTTGATACGAGGGCGCTGGTCTCGGATCTTGCGGCCCTCATCAGCCCGCCGGAGGGCTTTCGGATCGAGGCGGACGCGAGTTTGCCTACGCTGGTAACCGCGCAAGCCGCGCTCACCCAGACGCTGCAGAACCTCATAGGAAACGCGGTAAAGCATCACCCGGATCCGGCCCATGGCCTTATCCAGGTTAAGGCGGCATCTGTGGGCAACATGTACGAGTTCACCGTCAGCGATAATGGGGCAGGGATACCCGAACAGTTCCGCGAACGGGTGTTCGGTATGTTCCAGACCCTCAAGCCAAGGGATGAAGTGGAAGGTAGCGGAATGGGGCTTGCGATTGTAAGGAAGCTCGTCGAACGGCAATCCGGACAGGTGTGGTTGAGCGAGAATGAGGCCCGCGGCCTCACCGTGCATTTCACCTGGCCCGCTATCTCCAAGGAATCTCGAGCATGAATCCAACCGTCAATCTGTTGCTCGTCGAAGATGACGAGGTCGATGTGCAAGGCCTAAAGCGCGCGTTCGCCAAAAGCCGGATCGCCAACCCGATCACAGTGGCTCGTGACGGCATCGAGGCACTGGAAGTGCTGCGGGGCGAAAACGGCCAGGAAAAGCTGCCCAAGCCTCACCTCATCCTGCTCGACCTCAACATGCCCCGGATGAACGGCATCGAATTCCTGGAAGCCATTCGGGCGGATGAGGAGCTGAAAGGCTCTGTGGTGTTCATGATCACCACCTCCAAGGCGGACGAGGACAAGGCGCGCGCCTATGGGCACAATGTCGCGGGCTACATCGTCAAGCAGGACCCGGCAAACACCTTTATGGAAGCCGTATCACTGCTTGAACATTATTGGAGAATCGTTGAGTTTCCGCGCTGACGATGCCGACCCAGACCCACATCCTCCTTATCGATGACGATGAAGTCGATCGCCAGGCCGTCCGGCGGGCGCTGTCGGCCTCTGACCTCACTTGGGTTCTGACGGAGGCAGCAAACGCTGCCGAAGGACTAGCGCTCGCAGGCGAGAAAGCCTTCGACTGCGTCCTGCTCGATTATCGCTTGCCCGATGCCGATGCCTTCGATGTGCTGGGGGCTTTGCTCGCTCCAGGGTGCGGTATCAATGCCGTTCTGATCCTTACCGGCGAGACCAACCCCGAGACGGCCCTCGATCTGATGCGAGCGGGGGCGCTCGATCATTTGAGCAAGGCGGAGCTCAACCCATCGGGCCTTGCGCGTGCAATCCGCTATGCCAAGGCAAGGCGCGCCTTTCTGGCGGAACTCGAGCAGGCGAAGCGGGAAGCCGAGGAAAAATCCCTCGCTCTCGATGCGCTCAATCGTCAGAAGGCCTTGCTGCTTTCGATCATCGCGCATGATCTGCGCAATCCCTTCCAGGCAATCATTGGTCTCTCGGACTCTTTGAGCCGGACCGCCGCGCAAAAGGATCCCGCGAAGGTTCAAATCCGTGCGCAGGCCGTGCAGGAGGCGGCAGTGCAGGCACACGCCCTGATGGAAAGCCTTTTCGACTGGGCACAGCTCCAGATGGATAGCGGCAATGTCGAACTCGAGATGGTCGATGTGGTTGCTATCGCACAGGAAGCGACGAGTGTGTGCCGCCACACGGCTGAAGAGAAGGGCGTATCGGTGTCATTCGATTGTGGCGGCGGGATGGTCCGTGCCCATCGCGACATGCTCGCGACGGTGCTGCGCAACCTGGTCGGCAATTCGATCAAGTTTACGCCAGCAGGGGGCGGCATCACCATCGCCTGCGAGAAAGGAACCGACGGGCGGTTCGTTATCCATGTTCGGGATTCCGGCGTAGGAATGTCGCAGCAGGCCATCGACAATCTCTTCCGCATCGATCGCCGCGTCACGACGCCAGGGACTGCGGGAGAGAAGGGGAGCGGGCTGGGACTACTGCTCTGCCGCGACCTTGTCGAACGGATGGGGGCAAGGATGGAAGTCGCCAGCAAAGTGGGCGAAGGAACCGCCTTTTCGCTAGTTTTCAAAGGCTTATCTAAGCAATAGCAGGAGCTTAGCCTCGTTACGCAGACAACATTTTGCTCACCGTGCGTAGCAAAACGGCGTGATCGACCGGTTTGGGCATGAAGATGGCGGACTGCGGCAGCGCGCCTCCATCAGGTGATATCGCGCCCGAGCACACGATTAGCGCGATTGGCGGATATGCATCATGGATATAGTTCGCGAGGCGCAGGCCGTCCATTGATCCGGGCATCTGAATGTCGGTCACGACAATGCGGATGGAAGGATGCGCTTTCAATAGTTCAAGTGCTTCGCCAGCATCGCCCGCTTCCTCCACCCGGAAGCCTGCATCCTCGAACAAATCCACCAAAACCATTCTGAGCAGCGGCTCATCATCAACGACCAGAATCTCCTCTCGGCAGATCGGATGGGCAGCGTCTTCCTTCATACCGCATAAAATCAAAATTCGGCGACATCGTTCCCGGTGGAAACAGAGTGTTAATCAGACAGTCGGCATTGCTCGAATAGTTCGCTGCGTGAAATAGTCACGCAAGGCTTTGCCGATCATGCGGCGAACCGGAATATCCCATGGCACGATCGCATAGTCCGCCGAGCGCCGGCAATCCTACTGGCACCTTCCTGCTTACCGGACATCTAACTTGCCTCTGCCCGACAGCATTTTGCAACGATTTCGCTTTGGTCGGGTTGGATGAGACATGCCCGGCGATTTTACCGAATCCAGGAACGGCAAATGAGTTTGCCCCCTCGTCAGTCGGGCCGCATCGCCGCCAGGGCCCATCACTCGCCCGCGGCTGCTATCCTTAGGAAGTTTGAACCGTTCTTCGTTATCGGCGAGGTATCCGGCGGCCCGCTGCTGATCGCGTCGATCGCCGCACTCGTGCTGATCAATACCGCTTGGGGTTCAACATACGCGCACATCTGGGACGCCCCCCTGAGGCTGACCTATGATGGCTGGGCAATAGCTAAACCCCTGTCGGGATGGATCAATGACGCGTTGATGCCGCTGTTTTTCCTCATAATCGGAACAGAGGTGAAGCGTGAGTTCGTGAAAGGGTCATTGTCTTCAGTTCGGACCGCGGCCCTCCCTGTCGTTGGTGCGATAGGTGGTCTCGTTGTTCCGGTGGCTGTTTACCTTGCCTTCAACCTTGGTACCCAAGCGCAGCATGGCTGGGGAACGGTAGCGGCGATGGATACGGCGTTCAGCCTGGCGATCGTCGGTATGTTCGCGACCTCCTTGCCGCCATCGCTTCGCGCCACGTTGCTCGCCTTCGCAGCGATCGACGATGTGTTTGGCCTGCTAGTTATAGCCTTTGCCTACACCGCTACGCTTCAACCCTGGTTTCTCGCACTGGCAGGAGCCGCATATCTTGGCATAATCCTGTTCCTGCGCCTTAACTGGGTCACTCCAATCCTTTATGTCTTTCTGGGCATCGTGGTTTGGATCGGCATATTGGGATCGGGGGTTCATCCCACGATAGCCGGTGTCGCTATTGGTCTGCTGCTTCCGACAAACTCGCGCCTTTCAGAGCGGCGCTTTGCAGCGCATGTCCAGCGACCCATCGACGAGATCAAGAAAGCCGAGGCTGCGGCCGCACGCGCCGACGATCCGGATGAAGAGGATACTCATCATCTGTCCGCTCAGAAAAACCTGGGCTACGTCCACGAGATGGCAGCGGCTACCGATGAAGCCGCGGCCAGGCTGATCCGGATATTGACGCCGTGGGTCTCTTATGTGGTCTTGCCGCTATTTGCTCTTTCCAACCTGCGGATACATTTCTCCCCAGACCTGCTGAGTGACATTCTGCATTCAAACCTGGCGATCGGCATCATCGCCGGTCTGGCGGTCGGCAAACCGGCAGGCTTTCTCTTCGCGACCTGGCTCGCGTGTCGGCTGCATCTCGCTCGCTTGCCGGAAGGGCTGACCTGGAGAATGATCCTTGGTATCGGGGGCGTTGCCGGCATCGGCTTTACCATATCCCTCTTCATCGCCGAACTGGCCTTTACGGACGAGACGCAGTTCGAGGAGGCCTCCCTGGGCGTATTCGCAGCCTCGGTCCTTTCCGGTTTGTTCGGGTACGCCGTATTCAGGAGCGTGCCCGCGAAAAGGTAGGGATGCTAGTGGTCGTTCTCGTAATCTAGGCACAGAGCTAAAGCGCTATCCTGTCCAGCGCTTCGCGGGCCGCAGTTCCGAGGCGAGCCGCCCAGACGGCTTGCCCCTGCGGATCATCGATCAGACTCTGCTTCACCTCGATTTCCACATAGGGCAGGGCGCGGCTGAATGCGTGGTACGGGACCGTATAATCTGTGTCGTCCATCGCATAGGGGACATTGTCGCCAACAACGATGCCAGTTTGTCTTGCCAGCGCATCACGTAGCCCAAGCGCGAAGTCCGTACGCCCCCGCCAATATAATATGCCGACGTCCCAAGGTCGGGCGCTTCCGTTCAGGATGGGGGTGAAACTATGAAGTGAAACAAGGACGGTCGCGCGGCCCTGGTGCTGACGATCATCCAGCATTCTTGAAATGGCTGCGTGATAGGGCACGTGAATGCTTTCTATCCGGGCCCTCCGGACGCTGTCCGGAAGGTTCATGTTTCCAGGGATATAGGTGCGGTCGGATATCTCCGGAACTGCGTCGGCCCGTTCGCTATGGCGATTGCAGTCGATAACCAGTCGCGAATAGATTTGACGCAGGAACGGACAATCCAGCTCGCGCGCAAGCACTTGGCCCAGTCCCTCGACGCCGATGTCCAGCGCGATGTGACGGCCTCGATCCTCCGGGCCTAACCCGAGACTTTTGAGCGAAGCCGGTATCGCTGTGCCCGCGTGATCGCCGAGCAGGAGGAACGGTGAGGCGCCGCCCGCGTTGTACACTTCGAATGGCGCCGGATCGTCGGGTCCAAGCAGGCTATCCGCCTCCAGCGCGGCCATCAGGAGTTACTCCCATGCCGCTGCTGACCATCCATCATTCCACGCTGTATCGCTATCAGCAGCCCGTATCGCTCGGTGAACATCGGATCATGATGCGACCGCGTGAAGGATTTGACCAGCATTTGCTATCGGCGCGTCTCGTGATCGAGCCGGAGCCCACCGGACTGCGGTGGCTGCACGACGTTTTCGGGAATTCCGTGGCGGTGGCGGCTTTCGATCGCCGCACGGAGAAACTGCTGGTCATCAGTGAGACCACTCTGGAACACGCACCGCTGGCTCAGCAACAGGTCGATGTCGAACCTTACGCTCGCCTCTTTCCTTTCACCTATTCGGCAGAGGATATGCCCGACCTGCTACGCTCGATCGAGCGCCAGCATCTCGATCCCGAGCGAACCGTGGACAATTGGGCGCGCGCCTTCGTCAAGAACGATGGCAACACCGAAACAGTTGCGCTCCTGACTTCCATCGCGACCAGTATCAAACGGGATTTCACCTATGTACCTCGACATGAAAAGGGAACCCAGACGCCGACGGAGACACTTGCCAAGCGACAGGGCACCTGCCGTGACTTTGCCGTGTTGATGATCGAGGCGGTGCGCGCGCTGGGCTTCGCCGCGCGCTTCGTCTCGGGCTATGTCTATAATCCCTCGCGCTCGGAGGGAGTGGTCGGTGGCGGAAATACGCACGCCTGGGTCCGCATCTTCCTGCCCGGATCAGGTTGGGTTGAATTCGACCCGACCAACGGCATCGTGGGCAATCGGGGGCTGGTCCGCGTTGCGGTCGCGCGCGATCCTTATCAAGCGATCCCCCTGTCGGGAACCTGGTTCGGGCTCCCCTCCAGCTACCTGGGAATGGACGTTGAAGTAGACGTTCATCGTACTGAGCATTCCCCCTCTCACTCCCGCGGCGATGGCGCCGTCAACAGCCGGCTTGCCGGCCCTTCGGAAAGGTCACAGAGATGCTGATCCGCTGCGGATATGACATTCGGTTCGAAACGCAGGCGAGAACCGCGATGGTGGCATTGCTCAGCGTTCACCCTTCACGCCACCAGGATTTACGCACTCCGCAACGACTCCTGGCAAGTCCGGACATACCACTTTATCAATTCGAAGATGCATTCGGCAACGTAGCTACCAGGCTCACGCTTCCGCTCGGCGAAGTGTCCCTCTCATGCGACTTCGTGATCGAAGATGAGGGTGAGCCCGATGAGGAGGCGCCTGATGGCCCGCAAAGCGCAGTCGAGGATCTGCCAGATCACGTGATCCCGTTTCTCCTGGGCAGTCGTTACTGCGAGACCGATCGCCTGATGACGGTGGCGTGGAGCAATTTTGGCCAACCTATGTCGGCTCGTGAGCGTGTGCAGGCGATTGTCGATTTCGTTCATAACCATATTGAGTTTGGCTACCATTACGCCCGATCGGACAAGACGGCCTGGAACGGTTATCAGGAGCGTCAGGGCGTGTGCAGAGATTTCGCCCATCTCGCCATCACCCTTTGCCGGTGTATGAATATCCCTGCTCGCTACTGTACAGGCTATCTCGGCGATATCGGGGTCCCCCCGGTCGATGCACCGATGGACTTCAGCGCCTGGTTTGAAGTGTATATCAATGGTGGCTGGTACGTTTATGATGCGCGGCACAACCAGCGCCGCATAGGTCGAATCTTGATGGCGCGCGGCCGCGACGCAACCGATGTCGCTTTGACGACCGCATTTGGGCCGGCGATACTGCAGCACTTCGAAGTCCGAACTGAAGAGACCTCAACAATGGGATGATCGTCACGCTCTAAACGGCATACCCTCTCTGAAAAATGAGAAAATCTGTCACACTCCGGCTGCGATTTTCAAAACCTGGCTGGGCCAGACAAGTGGGGCAAAACTTAGGCGTGTCGCGGGCGAAGTAGGAGGGAGACCTTTACTTGAACCCCGCAGGCTGCCGATAAGCCCTGCGGCTTTTTATTCTGTAATAGATCGCAGGCGGCTACAGTCAGGGGATCGCCGAATTCGATCAAAAGAAATGCAGCGGATCGCCGCCTTCTCGTCAGAGTGCAATTTGCGCCCGATGCTTGGCGGCGTCTGTCGGTCCAGTCAAATCGAGCGACAGGCTCCCGGAGGGGTCGGGAGAGTTGAGCTTCACCGGCCGTCGTCTCCATTCTTGAGGCCCGCATTCATGGCTTCGACTATCGCGCGGCCGCATCGCCGGTATAGCGCAGCGCGCTCATGGGAACGGAAGCCGGGGCGCGCACGCCCCTGCTTCCCGATCTCCCGATCACGACATTAACGGCATTTCACTTCGCCCCTGTCAATCTGTCGGCCGACGAGGGCGCCGCCAGCTCCGCCGGCCAGGGTGCCCAGAGTGTTGCCACCGATCAGCTTCGCGAGAGCTGCGCCGCCCAATGCGCCCACGACAAGACCGGTCGTGCCATCCGAACGACGACAATAGGCCCGTCCGTCGCGGCCTCGATAGACCCGGTCATTTCGACTAAGACGCCGATCCTTGTAATTGCCGCGGTGGTAGCTCTGGGCCGGATCCCAGTTCCGATCCTTGTCGCCGCGCCATTCGTGCCGGCTATCACCGCGAGTGCGGCTAACCTCACTGCGTCGATCACGATTGTTGGAATGTTGCGCCTCTGCGGGAATGGCCGTGACAGCCAATGTGGTCGCTGCGAGCGAACCGAGAATTCCTGCCAGATACTTCATCTTTCGGCTCCTTCTTTCTCACGAGGATATCGATGTCGACCCGACTGGAGTAACCATCCGATGGGATCAAGGGTTGCCCGCCAGCGAGATGAATCGTGCCTAGTGCAGGAAAAGTCGCTTGAACGGCGCTCCAGGCAAATCACTGTTTGCACGCGGTCTTTGTCTACCTCTGTTGGCGTCTTCCCTCGACGGATTCAGGCGAGACATCCCATGAGGCGTTCCTGGCCTAAAGCAGAGAGGTCCGAACCGGGACGCTGTCGATAATCCAGGAACGGCGGGGCATAAGGCTGGAAATACGACCATGCCCGCCTACTGCAAGCGCGTTTCGGTACCCCGCATACGCGGAAGATCCGATGGCCGATCATACAGCGAAACCGGCTCCGAAGCTGTCAGCGCCTGCGGTCCCCATGTCGTCACGCTCGGAACGCAGGGAAAAACCTGCGGCAGAATCTGCGTGAACCTTGCCCAGATCCGATCCGCCTCGGTGACAATGACAAGGCGCGCGCTGCCTTGCCTGTCGATGTCCGCCGCCAGAGCCAGATGCCACATTTCGTTGTCCATGCGAACACGGCCCGCGCTGATCCCCTGGACGGCATCCCAGGGCACTTCGCAAGGGTTGCCGTCGATCATGAGAACCATGCCCTGCTCCGTAAAATCTGTGGGACGAAACCAGTCGATATTCCCGTTCAGCACAGGGGCGCACCATCACAAGACGTATCGCCGGCGATGATCCTGGCGCTGCGCTGACCGGTGATCCTCTCGGCGCGGCCGCGCAGCGTCTGGATCGACGCTTCGGGAAAGGCGATTTCGAAGACAGGAGCATCTGGGCCGGGCTGTCCCTTGGCATCGACAGGATGGAGGCGAGGTATGAGTCTGACGCGATAATCCATCAGGTCGATTTAGCGCGGCCTCTCCGGGGGATAAAGACGGGTGATGTCGAAATAGGTAGGCGGAATGTTGTGGGACACGCGCCGAAGCTGGCTCTATTCAGCTCCGCTTCCCTGCCGCCCGCCAGCCAACAGTAATCCGGTCACCTTCCGGCAAAAATCCACCTCTGACTCCGCAGTCTTGCAACACCGATCTCCCAGGCCCGTCGCTATCTCGTGGACAGCCGATGCGATCGGCGCAGAGGGCCGATTTGTATGCGACCAGGCAAATCGATTATCGTGCGCCGCGCCTGCAACTGGTACGGGGACTTTGAGGATGACATCGCGAGACGACATGGTCGCGACGTGGCTCGCGGCGATAGAGCAATTTCGGAAGAGCCGCCATGCCTTCACCGAGTGGCGGGCGAGCACGCCCTGTCCTGATCCTAATCTCACCCCCGAAGACTATGATAAAGCCTGTGCGAGGGTACACGAATGGGAACGAACCGATGCCAGTTTCGCCGTCCCCTACGAGTCTGCAGTCCAGACTCTGCTATCCCTCCCGGCGCCGAATATCGAAGCGGCGATCGTCAAGGTGCAACTGGCTCGTGAGGCGTTGCGCGATCAGGACGTCGAGGAAATCATCGTGCCGATCCTGCAAACCATCGAGCAGGATCTCCATCGCCTTGCCGATGAAGAGAATGGTTCTGAGACCGAGCCTAACTAGGTGGCGCCACAAAATCGCGCCATCTACTCCGCACGCCCGGACCTCGAGCGAAAAAATTGAGCCTTCCGCATGGACACTCCCGGAAGGCTCCAGTCTTGAGCGCCGCCTCACCGGTGGCGTCCTTCGGGTCGCTGCCAGTGAATAACTCATTTGGGCCGTCAAATCGCGTTACAATATTGCAAGGTCGGACCATGGTATGTGCAGTCGAACATAGCATGTTGACCACGTTCGTCCTTGCTGCGAACGTTGCCATGCGGCGGGGCATGGTTCTCGGCACGACGTCCTGAAACATCATGCGAAAAAGAAGCTGGCCGCCAGGGCCAGCCTTTAAAAGTCAGGAGAGGATGCCCAAAAAGGCTGTGGATTGGCTGCGCTCGTTCAGAACCTGGTGCAACATCAGATTTTGCATGAGGGCGTTCGATAAATAAGAACGTCGTTGGCTCCAATGCCTTGGGCGCGGCAATCCCGCATTGATTAGCTATGGGGCCATCGGAAAAACCGCCCTCACGCGCCGCCGTTATAGCGGTAAGTGCCTCGTTCCCGATCGTCGAAAGGCGGCCGAACGATGTTTCCCGCCGCCAAGGACGTGTGCAGCAGGATCGATGATGGTGACGCCATCGTGTGAATTGCTCGCGATGGCATCGGCCATGCCGAACAGTTCCACCCGTCCGCCGTCGTTGTAGATGCGCCCGGCGACGGTTCCGCGCACCACGGCGCGGGCATCTTTCTCCACCCGCAAATCGCCGGCGATCGTGCCATGGAGGATGAATCGCTTGCCGCTGCGAACTGTCGCGCCCCCGGAAATCCTGCCGTAGAGTGCGATATCCTCGTCGAGCGCGAGAGGGCCATCGATGTTGCCGTGAACTGCCTTCACTTCAGCTACTCAAAATATCCGTACCATATCCGCGCCGGCAATATGTCGCGCCGGGAGGCATCCATGCCAAACGGCACTCATCTGCGAGGATCATACGCGAAGCGGGCCCATACTGTTTATAGCGTCGGGAGTCAGTACGCCGCGGAGCCATTCGTCGCTGAAGCGGGTGAAACAAGCGCTCAATGCAGCTGCACGGCCCGGCCCATCCGCGTCTTCCGACGAGATTCCCGAAGACCGGATAAACTCCTCATGCTGATAGCGTGCCATCACTACGGCTGTCTTGCCGGATCATCCTTCTGTTCCCTCTGCCGGTTCTGCTCTTCATGCAGTTCCCGCGCGATCTGGCGGCCAAGAAGCTCCGCCAGACGCATGATGGCAGCCTCGGCTCGCGGCGACAGAGCAGGGCAAGGCTCGGGATCGCGCCGCTTCCGCTTCGTCACGGTGACCTCCAGGACGGCAGCGGCCGTCTCGCCTGGAAAACGATCGGTGAGCGTCGGCGGGGAGGGTGGAGAGGAAGGGAGGGAAGGTGGGTAAAGGCGGCGATGGTTCGCATCGTCTTTTCCCTCGACCCACCGCGCCAGGTTTCTCTGCTGTGGGAGCCTGTGCTATTCTCCTCTTCGGAAAGGCTCTGCACATGCAGGATGTTGATCACGTCGAACCGGCAGAAGAGGCGCCCCCGCCATCGCCGCGCGCGGCCGACTGGTTCTGGCGCCCCTGGTATGCCAAGCTCTACATGGCTCTGGCGCTGCTCTACTGGATCGGCCTCGAACTGATGATGGCCACCCCCTTCGATCGGCTGAACATCTATCTCGCTAACACGATGGTGTTGCTGATCTTTGTGTTCAACCCAGTCACGGTGGCTGCTGTCCTGGGATATGGCTTCCTCAAGGCCAAGGTTGCCTGTGGGGAATGGGTGATTATGTCGGGGCCACCGTCGCAAAAACCTATGATCGATCCCTATACAGATCCGTTTGATATACGATCTGGGAGCATCTACCACAGACATATCGGCCTGATGAAAGATAAACATTAGGGATCTCGACGCTCTTTAAACGTCGGATCTCCGTCCGCAGGGCCATGATCTCGATCCATCAACAATCGACCCGAACTCAGAATCGATGATTGTTCCATCGACGTGAGTGGGGCGGTAAGCTGCATAGTACCGCGGCCGGAATCTGCTTGCTCTAGGTAACGATTTCGAAGTCCCTGATTGCCGAGAACTCCGTCGCTCAATCCTTTTGCAAATGTCTCCTCAGGACGTCCCGAACGGGCCGCGGCCTTCTCTGCGGACGCGATCACCTCACGAACGTCGTAGTTGACAATGTCCATCGATGACTGTGCCGAAACGGTTGCAGCGCCTCGATCGGAGATATCCATTCCCACCTTGCCACTTAGCGATCCCACGGCGTTTCCGGAACTTCCCGAATTATCGTCCTTGCCCTTGTCCTTGGCTTTGCCGCCACTGCTTACGCCTCTGCTCGCCGTTGCTGAGAGATCCCCAGATACGCTCTCAGTGTTTGACGTCTGATGGTCTGCGTTTCGGGAAAGCGACCTTTGCCATCCCGTCTGCGCGATGATCGCGGTGACGTCGCGTTCCAGCGTATCGGCCACCTGGGGCTTTAGCCTCCAGTTGCCCCGCCGATCCATTTCGAACCCGCCGCGAAGCCAGTTGGCCATGGCAGCCTGACCCTCCGGGCCACTGCCAAGGAAATGCTCGATCGTGTCGGGGCCGGCCTGTTTGCCGGCCTCGAAGCGCGTGCTGGTGTCATTGCGCGCGGACCGGCTGAACCCGGTGCTGCTCGAGACGAGCAGATCGTTGTGCGCGAAACTGAAGCGCGCATGCCCGCCATTGGCGATGGCGCCGAGCTGGCTTTCGTTGATGAGACCGCCGCGCCACATCTGCGCCGCGAGTTCGGGTGTCAGGTTGAGACTGACATCGCCATTCTGGTCCATGGCGATCTGGCGCTTCGACATTGCGACACCATGCGCGCGCAGCAGCGCCTGGGTGCGGGTGAGGCGCTCCCGCTCGACGATCCCGGTCAGGCGCTCGTTGCGCGCACGATCGGCGATACCTTCCGCGCCGCCCTCGGCCATGTCGACCTGGTTGCCAGCGGTACCGGCCAGCGCGCGGATGAAGGCATCGAGACGCGCAGCTTCCCGAACCGATGCTCCGGCCGCCGCAGCCCCTTCGGCAAAGCCGGCATTATCCGCCTGCCGCCGCTGCTCTCCGATCTGCGCATTGCTGCGCACCCCGTCGGGCCCGATCTCGCGCTGGGCGTCGAGCTTGCCCGACCGCTCGGCGAAGTCGTAGCCCGCAGCCTCCCGCGTGCGCCCATAGACGCTGGTGCCTTCACGCGCCGCCTCGGCACTCGCGCCATCGGCCGTGCCGACCTGGACCGCGGCATTGTAACTTTCCAGCGCGCGCAGCACTTGCGCTTCGCTCCGCCCGGTCGCGCGGGAAAGTTGGCTGATCGCGGTCGATCGCGCCTCGCCCGAGAGAGCATTGATGAAGCCGATGCGACGGCTGGTCTCGGTTACGGAGAGGCCGAGCATACCCGCAGCCTGGCGCTGACCCTGGTTGCCGCCGGTGCGATGCGCCTGCTCGGTCGCGACATTGCCGCGCTCGACGGCGGCGACCCGGTTCCCCGCATAGTCGCGTCGGCCCTCCATCGCCCCGATCTGCGTCTCAGCTGCGGTCAGGTCATTGCGCAGCATCTGCTCCTGGTCGAACGCATTGGCGGTCAGCTTGGCGAAGGTCGGATCGGCGCCTGCCTGCCCGATCACGGTGGAGGCCTTTAGCGCCGCATCCTTCGCGTCATAGCCGCTGCGCTCAAAGTGCCGCTGTGCGCCCGACTGCATCATCTCGTAGGCTTGGCTGTCGCCGAAGGCCTTCCACTGCACCATGTTCTGCGCGAAGGCGGCAAAGGCCCGCTCGCCGGGCTGTCCTTCCCCGAAATACGTCGTGCCAAGCTTGCGCAAGGCATCGCCCTGGGCGAAGTTATGGATGGCCGATGTCGCGGCATTGGCGCGAACCGCGTGGGCCGTCGCCGGATCGCTGAGGTCCCGCCCGGCGAGGGCAGGGGCGAGGCCACCCAGTTCGCGCGCGGCGTCGGTCCGGCCAAGCCCAAACGCGGCAGTCCCGCTCGCGCCGCCGCCCTGTTCGCCGAGCACGGTGCCGGAGGAGCCGAATGCCCGGTCGAGACCGAAACTGCTGCGCTCGCCGAAGTCGCCGAACCCGGAGGACGCCGATCGCCGCGCAGCCGTGCCGCTCGCCGACGCCTGCGCTTCAAGCGCCGAGGCGTAGCCCTCGCTGGTCCCGACCGTCGCCGCTGCCATGCTGCCCTGGCCCTGGACCCCGAGCATGCCCGAGGTGAAGGCGGTGAACATGTTGCCCGAGAAGCGGAAGACCGTGAACACGAACGCGCCCGCCAGGCCAGCGGCTGCTGTACGGAACGAGCCGAAGATCGCGAGTGCTTTCATCGCCGCCGAAGGCGCGAGAATCCAGCTGTCGGCGGCGACACTGGTCGCGCGCAGTTCGGCCAGAACGTCCATCGCGCGGCCGAGGGTCAGCTGGTAGATGCCGGCATCGATCACGCCCCACAGCGCGACGAAGACGAAGAGGCCGAGCGCGAAACTCGCGACCCGAAGGTTGATCGGCGTCAGGATGAAGAGCAGCGCGATCGGCATCATCATCAGCATGATCGCGAAGACCGAGGCGCGGATGGTCGGCATCCACTCGTTGGCGGTCGAGAGCGTGGCGAGCCCGTTGGACTCGATCGCGCGGTTGGCCATCACCCGTGCGGTCGCCGCCGGCGAATCCTCGAACAGGACGTCGCCCACGGTCTGGCCGAGCAGGATGTTGGTGAGGAACTTCTGCCGGTTCATCGCTTGCCCCAGCATCATATCGCCCAGGCCGTCGATCTGCTGGCGGCAGCGATCGCGCTGGGCCGTCTGGGTCACGTCGAAGCCGGTGCGCGCGCAGACCTGGTCGCTGTAGGCATCGAGCAGCGTGGAATCCGACAGACGCTCGGAAATGTGGTTCCATGCCGCCTCGCAGCTCACTGTCGTTCCCGCCTTGTCGCTCGCCGTGAACACGGTCGAGAAGGTTGCCGGCCCGGCCATCGCTGCGAAAGAGGCGGGAAGGTCGGTCGAGGTCCGGAAGAGCTGGTCGTCGTCGACGCCGTAGGCCGGGGAGACGCGCGCCACCGGATAGCACTGGCGCACATAGTCCTTCACCGTCGCATCGAGGAAGGTGTCGACCATCGGGCTACGCGGAGACACCGCGTTCAGGAAGAGGTCGAACGCGTGACCACCTGCTCCGAACTCCAGCTTGGCGTTGGGTTCGGTGGTGTTGTCGTCGATCGTCTCGGCAAGCGCCCGCTCCATCAGATTGGTGACGCCCGCGACCAGCACGATGAGATTGGGGACATCGCCCACCGGCTGGTAGGCGTTGCGAACTCGGTCGTAGACATGGACCGTGCCGGTAGTGGCGATCAACCCGGCGAACAGGCCGATGCCGACCAGCATCTGGAAGCCAAAGGCGACGAGCCCCATGCCCGAGCCCCGGATGCTGGCGATCACCGCGCCGAAGGCGATGCCCGCCACCGCGATGATCACCACCAGCGTCTCGTAGCGCGGATCGCCGAAGATCATCGCGATCAGGTGAAACGCATCGACGGTCTCGGAAAAGCCGTCCCAGGTGTAATAGCTGGAATCGATCGCCAGCGCGGGCGTCGCGACAAGCGAGCCGGCGAGGGCAATCAGCAGGCGAAGGAGGGAGCGCATGACGGACCTCACCGGTTACGATTGGCGTTGGCGCCCGCGGCATCGCGGGCGTCGCGGTCGCGCTGGCGCAGGACCCCGGCATAGCTGGCGGAGAGGTTCGCCTGGTTCATCGCGGCCATGTAGGACTGGCGCATCTGCGCGCGCTGGCGCAGCACCTCGTCCCGGAGTTCGCGAAGCTGCTCGATACCCTTGGTGAGAATCCGCGTCTGGCACACGTTCGTGTTCTCGGCATCGGCCGCGCCCGCCGTGGTGACGCCGCGCTCGGCGTTCTGGAGGGCGAAGTCGATCGAACGGGTCAAGTCGTTGAGCATCTGGTAGGCGAGGGTGAGGGCGACCAGTTCGTCGGTGTCGGCGATCACGCTGTCGGTCAGGCCCTGGCGGACGCCCCATTCAAGCAGGCGATAGACTGGCAGGGTCCGCACGTTGGCGACAAACTGCTTCTCCTCGCTCGTCAGCGCCGAGCGGGTGCGGATCTTCGCGGCGACCGATTCCATCTTCTCGCGCGCCAGCACCAGCGCGCCGCGCCCGCTGCCGTTCACCGAACAGTCCGAGGCGGTGGCGGGAATGTTGAGCGCACGGGTCGGCACGCGGCCGGTCAGGAAATCGTCCGCGCTTTCGGTGTCCTGGTGCGGGCAGGCGGGAATGGCCGAGAACACCGGCACCTTGTCGTTCGCATCCCAGCGCATGTAGACGTCGCCGACCCGGGCCCGCATGACGCCCGCCCAGTCCGAAGCGCCGACTCGGGCGGCGGCATGCGCGAGGAGCGAGCCGGTCTTGAAGATCTCGGTGACCTCCGCCGGGCAATTCTCGAGCGCGTCCTTCAGGTCCTCGGTCGGATTGCCCTTGTTCGCCTGGATCTTCTCGCGGCTCTGCTGCCAGCTGTTGGCATAGCCCTCGCGGATCGACTTGTAGCCGGTCATCTCCTCGAGGATCCCCGACATGTTGTCGTCGCCCTTGGCGATCTGAACCATGCGGTTGGCAAGACGGCAGTCGTTCACCTGGATCGAGTTCAGGTAATTGGTCGCGGCCTCCATCTTTGAAATTATATTCCCCATCTTCTCGTCGAGGGTTTCCAGCAGATACTGGAAGGCGACTGCGGGCGCGGCCTGGAGGATCGTCTCCAGCTTCTCGACGAGATATTCCGGATCGAGGAACGACATACCGCCGAGGAACATGTCGATGCCGCCGCAGCCCGCCTTCACCTTGGGGAGCGTCAGGCTCATGAGATAGTCGTCATGGACATCGACCCGGCCCGACATCCCGCCCGCGGTCACGTAGCCGCGGGTCTGGTCCTCGAAACTTCCGGGCGATGTGTAGGTGACATTGTCGAACCAGCTTTCTGCCCAGCTCTGCGCATGGGCGGGAACCGCTTGGCCGCACGACGCGACCACCAGGAAGAGTACTAAGGCAGGAGCGCGACGGTTCAGGCGGCGTGGATTACATTCCATGGCGGGCATCCCGGTGAGGTGGAAAGGTGACGCGGCCCCGCCATGATCAGCGTCCCTTCGGGTTGGAAGAGGAGGCCGGCGCCCTCACGCCGACGATCCCGGTGAATTTGGACATGGCGCGCACGCCGACGGCGGGCCGCGCCCCGGTCAGCATCCGGGCCGCGAGCCAGGCATTGCGCGCGATGTTGGGTCCGTGGTCCGTACCGATCGCGATCGGGACCATGCGGTTCGGATCCGTGGCCGCGCGGACCCATGCGACCGGGCTGCCGACCCAGGGGAGCCCCAGACGCCCCGAGCGCAACATCGCCTCCTCAGCGCCAATGGTCCGCACCTGCCAGCCGTAGCGGGCGCGGAATGCGAGCAGCTTCGACCACAGATCGGCGCAGGGCAGGCAAGCGGGCGCGGTGCTCATCTCGATCACATAGAGCGAGGCCTGGCCACGTAGCATGGTTTCGAAGTCGGGGGGAAAGGCGTGTGTGACCGGAGCGCGCGATAGCCACTGTCGCATGTCGGAGGCGGTCGATACCGGGTGAATGGCGGCCCGCCTGGCGATGTCCCTGTTCGCCTGCTGCGCGGCAGCTTGGTTCGCCGCGCAAAATCCTGCGGTGATCAGCAGGGCGTATCCAAGACGCACGCGCAGCCTCATGGTTTAGGCTCCCGCACATCGATAAGATCGCCGCCGATCACGCGCGGATCGGTCGAGGAGACCGGGCCATTGGCGAGCGCATCGAAGAAGCCGTCTTCCTCGCCCGCGCCGGTCAGCCACTGCTCGGGCCGGATATCGCCGCTGAGCAGCCGCACCGCCTGGTAGGCCATCTGCGCGATGTTGGGATAGGTCTCGACCCCGGCGGCGATGACCATGCGCTGCTGGCTGTTCCGGCGGATGACCATGGTCGTGGGTGTCACCTCCACCCCGAAGCGCTGCCCGAGTTCGGGTTTCCGGTCGAGATCCATGAGGCTGACCTGCCAGCCCATCTCGTCCTGGAAGCGCTGAACGATCGGCCACTGCACCCGGCAATAGCCGCAGGACCCGCGCGCGAACATGACGAGCGCGAATTCTCCCGCTTTCGAGCGCAGATACTGCCGGCGCAGCTGTTCCTTCTGCGCGCCGAGCACATCGCGCGCCTCGCCGACCATCGGGTTTGCCGCCCTCGCATTGAGCTCGGGATGCGTGAGCATGGCGAGCTGGGTGACGCCTGCGAAGGCGCGGGCCTTGCGCCGCGCGAAGTCCTGCAGCCGCCAGAAGTCCGATACGGCCTCGACGGTAAGCACCGTCGCGGCATAGTCGCGCTGCTGTTCGATCAGCGTGCGTATCTTCGGCGGCGTCCAGGTCGCCAGTTCCGCCATCGGCGGGATCACCGGCTTCACCAGCGCGTCGGGATCGGGCTTCTCCTCCTCCACCGTGGCCGGCGCCTGATACCACCAATAGCCACGTGCTCCGCTTTCCATGGCGGCAGGGCCGGTTGCCTGGGCCAGCACCGCCTGGGTGGGGAGCAACAGCGCCGCGGCGAAGGCAAACTGCCGTCTCACAGCAGCTTCTCCATCCGTGTCAGACGATCGATTGCGACCGGCCCGTAATAGCGGCTGTCATATCCATCGGGATGCTTCGAGCCGACGAAGATCATGCCCTCCGGAATGTGGGTGACGCCCGGGCGCCAGTGCGTCAGCGCCTTGCCGCCGCGGCCGACCGGCTTGCTGACGCCCATCAGGCGGCCGTTGCAATAGTACCATCCATTGCCGGGCTGCCCGAGGCGACCGGCCTTCTCGATCATGACGATCCGCTCACCCGGCATGCACAGCGCATATTTGGTAACGTTGACCGCCCTCGGACCCGCCACCGGGTCAGACAGCATGAACGATACGAGATCGCCGCGCCCGATCGGCCCGGGCGCGCGGTGCACCACCCAGGCGTCGATCGACGGGGTCATCACCAGCGTCATGTGCGGCATCGCCCACCAGGCGAAGAGACCGATCGGGAGAACGATACCGTAAGCCTTGAACAGCTGCGCGGGGCGCGCCGGCTGGCCAAGGCCACTGGCGCCGAGCGCCACGGCGGCGCGCAGCGGCAGATCCATGGCCTCGCGCCAGAGCCGCTTACCGGCGCGCCAGGCGAGCGAGAGCATCCCGCACCTCCTCTCCGCCGCCGAGGCGGCCATATTCCTCGAGCAGCCCGGTAAGCGCCGCGTCGCCGAACACGAGATGCCGCGCGCGCGGGGCCGTTTCGTCGCGCTCGCAATAGGGCTGGGTGGGATCGCCGGGGACCATTGCCAGCGCGGGCACCCGGGTGACGCCATGCTGGCGGAAGACCAGCGGATCGACGATCAGCTGCACATCGCGCATGGCGCAGGCGGGACCGTCGCAGCCCGGATCGATGCGCAGGATCGCCGCCGACAGCTTCGCCATCGGCGCGACCTGCCGCATCCCGCCTGGCATTCCCCGAAACGCCATGACGCCGCCGGCCCGCTCGAGTTGGCCCGCGTAGGTCCGCAGTGTCGCGACCGGCATCGCGGACGACACGAACAGCACCGGCACCCAGCGCGTCTCACCACCAGCGGAGACCACGCCGGCCAGCGCCGCGGCTTCGGGCTGTTCCAGTCCCAGCGCCTGCGCGACCCGGCGACTGGCAGCTTCCCGCTCGGCGGCGAGCGCTTCGCGCGCCGCCGTGACGTCTTTTTCCGCGCGTGCCGACATGGCAGAATCCGTCTTGCGGCGGCGAAGCCCCTCGAAAGCGCGGCGCTGCGTGGCGGTGTCTGGCATCGCGGGCAGAACGGGCGAGGGGACCCTTGTGGCCTTCGCTTTGCCGGCGGCGCGTTTGACGCGCTCCATCGTTTGCGCGCCCTGGCCCTCGATCCGCGTGCGGGCGTTTTTGTGCTGTGCCTGTTCAGTCGCGACCGGCGGCTCGTTCGCCTCCGCGACGGTCGCGAAACAGGTGAGGCCGACCAAGTAGACAG
>NZ_DAISLT010000049.1:0-44413 GCF_036820275.1 Novosphingobium sp. | reverse complement strand
CATGAACGTCCGACTGCACATCTGCACGACAGGTGCGGCAGAGTAACCCCTGCGGCCATGACGGCGACATCGGCTGTTCCACGCCGTCCGCCATTTTGGATGTTCAAGAGTTCTCTATAGCTCATCCTGAGCCTTATCGAGGCTCAAAGAGCCTATCTCGCCGCTGCGCCGTAGGTGCTTAGGCTCAGGATTTCTGTGGTTGCCGCCAGTGATGCAAGAGGTTTCTTACCGTGTGGGTTAGTGATCGAGTGCGGTCTTCTGTAAGGCCTTTTGACACGGCATTCAGAAGCCGCTGGCCGGTATAGTGATCCGCGGATCAGATCCAAATCTCATTGGCGAGCTTTAACGCTCTGAGTCCTGACCTGGTTTTTCTGATCCCGATCTGTTCGATCGTTTTGCCCGCTGTCGCTTCTCAACGTGCGCGTGCCTGTTCGTGATCCCATCATCGCTGCTCTCTTGAACGCCGACACAGCGGACATAGAGAACATCATCAAGACGCCTTGCTAGCTGCCTTCGGTTCACCAGGTTACGGACGAACCTGAACGTCCGGCCGTGGATCGAAAACCTACCTCTGTAAGGATCATCCCAACGCTTCGACATGCATGTCATGTCAGTTAGGTCTAATGTTACGCCAAGCTTTTGGCGTCACTCCAAAATGCCGGCGGAACAGGCGCGCGAAATGGCTGGGGTTGGCGTATCCGACCTGTAGCGAGGCTTCCATCACACCGTGACCTTGCTGGAGAAGTTGCAGGCCACCTTCCATGCGCATGCTTTGCAGATCACCGTTCACCGGCTTTCCAAATCTGAGGCGATAGCCCTCCTTCAATCTTCGCGTATTGATCGCGAACGCGCTTGCCAGTTCGGTGATCGACCATGGATGGGCCAGGTCTTGCCGCATGGTGGCACGAATTCGGTCAAGGCGGTCTTCGGTTGGTGTTGGAATCTTGCGAGGCATGGCCCGTGATGGTTCGCGCATGATCTCTCCAACGCAGCCGAAGAGAGCGAGAGCGAGTGCTTCGACATGCAGGTCGGAGGGCCGTTCTGCGAAGGCGAGTTGCAGAAGTGCTTCCGCGCGGTCGAGAATTTCGGGCGGCGCCACGCCGCTGCCCAGCCAGAACCCGGGGCACGAGGCGTGGTGCAAGGGATGTCCCGTGTCCGCGCCCGTAAAAGCCGCGATCGCGCCGGTGCGTTCCAGAAAATCTATCGACAGGCGCAGTTCCACGATACGAAACGGATCCGTCCCCTTTGCCGTTGCGACCCCTGTCACCGTTTCGCGAGCCAAGGAAATGTAGAAGTTTCCGGCACGATAGGGCGTTGCCGGTAGTCTGGTCCCCTGCCTGTCGATCTGCCCTTCACCCTCGCCGGACAGCAGCACGACAACGGCGAGGCATGGCTCTGTCGTCGCTGAGACCGGGGAAGCGCCCCGGGCATCCAGTTCGAATGCGGAAAGATCGAAGCCGGGACGGATACTAAGGCGCATGCCGCGCCCGGCGAGCGCTGCGGTCCCGTCAAAATGGGCTTCGGGCTGCAGGCCGACGGGCTTTGGCAGATCTGGTCCGGCCTGTGCCAGCAAACGTTGGGACAGGGTCAGGCGGGGATCGATGCGGTGGGGCATGAGCCCAATGTGCTCTATTGCGAATGATAGTCAATAAAGTTCCGATCGCGTTGGTTTGCGCACCGATCGCGTGCGCCGCGCCAGAATGCCGCAGCTAGGAGACCGCGCAATCGGCAGGGCATGCGGAGGCCGGAACGGAACCTCGCCTGCATATTGATAGGGGACCACCTTGAACGCACGGCATCACTTGGTTTCATCGACATTTCTGGTTGGAGCCGTCCTGTGGAGCGCGCAGGCGCGAGCACACGATGAAGCGGCCGCTCAGAACAACGGAGATTCGATCGTCGTCACCGCCGGCAAGCGGACACAACCACTCGCCAGTGTCGATGGTCAGGTCGCGATAGCAACGCCTGCCGCATTGGATCCGCGCGGGTTCCAGGGCGTGGAGCAACTGGACCGGCTGTTCGCCGACCTTTCCATCCGAGCCCGCTCCAGTCGCGCCTTCGCGAACGTAACCATTCGCGGGCAGTCGTCGGTGGACTTCTACAATCCTTCGACCCAGCTCTATGTCGACGGGTTGCCGCAGGATCAGGCGCTGTTCTTCCAGCTGATGCCGGTTGGCCTCGACCGTGTGGAAGTGCTGTACGGCCCGCAGGGCACGCTTTACGGTCGAGGCGCCGTGGGCGGTGTCATCAACGTCGTCACACAGGCGCCCGGCAACGAGCCGCATCTGCAGGCCATGGGGACAATGACGGAACTCGGCGAGACGGGCCAGGTCCGCGTAAGCACGCCGATCGTCAAGGATGCGCTGTACGCTGACGCTCTGTTTGCCGCCCGTAGGGAGCAGGGCGAATTGCGCGGCATGACCAGCGGCGACCGGCTAGGCGGCAGCAAGACGGAGACGGGCCGAGTAAGGCTTCGCTACGCGCCGGTCGACGGCAAGGTCGACCTGATGTTGTCGTGGCAGCGCAACATCGTGCGATCCGACGAAGAGTATTTCGTGCTGGAGCCGCTGTTCGCGCAGCGCCGCGCGCTGGAGATACCGTCCCACTACCGGCTGCGGACGAACAGCTATGGCCTGACTGCGGCTTTCGATCTGGGTTCGGCGACGTTGACCACGCTGACCGGCTATCAGGATCGCGATCTCGATCGCACGGTGTTCGGCAGTTATACGCCTGAAACACAGCGGACCTTCAGCCAGGAACTGCGTCTGGCGTCCAAAAGCGGCGGAGCGATCGGCTATGTTGCGGGCCTCTATTTCGAGGATCTGCGCTTCCGCCGCACCGTTCCCGCAAACGCGCTGGGCTCCTATCAGAAGATCCGTACATACGCCGCCTTCGGCGAACTCACCTGGCATGCAACCGACCGGCTCGATTTTACGCCCGGGCTGCGGGTCAGCCGGGAGGAGACGAAGGCCAACACCTATTACGGTGCGATCGGGCTGGATAACGCCACCGGGAAAACCAGCCTGCTGCCCAAGCTGTCCGTCGGCTATCAGGCAAGCGATGTCCTGCGGCTCTACGGGGTCTTCTCCACCGGGTTCAAGGCGGGCGGCTTCACCCGGGCGGTCACACCCGCGACCATTGCCTACAGCTACGCCCCCCAGCACAGCTACAATTACGAACTGGGCGCAAGGGTGCGCAGTCCCGATGGCCGTTACGAGGGGAGCGTTGCCGCCTACTATATCCTGAGCACCGACTTCCAGCTTTCGGTCGGCCCGGCGGATGGCATGTACCTTCAGAATGTCGGAAAGGTGAAGAGCAAGGGCATCAATTTCAACGCGCGCGCCGAACCGCTGGACGGACTGAAGCTGACGGTGGCGGCGGCGCTCAACGACAGCTGGTTCAGCCGTTACGACAATGCGCTGAACCCTGGCGTCGACCTGAGCGGCAATGCCATGCCCTACACGCCTTCGGGCATGCTTAACGCCAATGCCCAGTACGATATCCGCCTGCCGGGCGATGGCGGCACCATCAGCCCGCATGGCGGCATCAGCGTCATCGGCAAGACCTGGTTCGACGAAAGCAACAGCATTGCGCAAGCGCGCTATACGCTGCTCGACGCCGGGCTGCGCTGGCAGACCGGAAAGGGCATCGCCGTCGATCTCTATGGCGATAATCTGACCGACAGGCGTTATGCGGTCTATGCCTTCAATGCCGGCCCCGGGATCGGCAATGCCTATCAGCTTGGCCGGGGGCGTGAACTGGGTGTGCGACTGAGTCTGAGCTACTGACGCCCATGTCTCCGACAGCCCTGCGGCGATGGTCCGATCTGCATCGCTGGTCCTCGCTCGCCTGCACCGCGTTCCTGCTGTTGCTTTGCGCGACGGGGCTGCCGCTGATCTTTCATGACGAGATCGATCAGTGGCTGGAGCCCCGCAGCATGGCGCGGCAGGCCGGGCCGCGGCCACTCGATGAACTCGTTCAGGCCGGGAGCAAGGTCCACCCCGATCGGGTGGTCCAGTTCATCGTGTGGGAACCGGCGACGCCAGACCGGCTGATCCTGTCGATGGGCACAAGCGCCACGGCCTATCCATCCACCAATGTCAATGTCGTGCTCGATAGGGCATCCGCACTCCCTCTTGACGAGACTGCCGGCGGCGGCCTCATGGACTGGGTGCTGAAGCTGCACGGGCAATTGCTGATCGGGCCTGCAGGGCCTCCGGTTCTGGGCCTGGTCGCGCTGGCGTTCCTGCTGTCGGTGGTTTCCGGCGTGGTGCTCTATGCGCCGTTCCTGAGGCGCTTGTCGTTCGGGACGATCCGACAGGAAAAGGGCGAGCGGACCCGGCGGCTCGACCGGCACAACCTGCTGGGAATTGTACTTGCAGGCTGGTTGCTGGTCGTCGGCGGGACGGGCTGGGTGAACGCCTGGGGCGGCTATATCTTCCAGATCTGGCGGTCCACCGCCATGGCACCGGTGGCCGATGGACAGGAAGTGCCACGGCCCGCCATCTCGCCGCAGCATGCGCTGACCCGGGCCATGATCGCGCTGCCGGGCAGCGAGCCGGCCATCATCGCCTATCCGGGATCGTTGATGGCGGATGCCCGGCACTATGCGGTGTATCTGCGCGGACGCAGTGCGATCGACAGCCGCCTGATGAAAGCGGCGCTGGTCGATGCACAGACCGCGGGCTTCACGGCGGCACCGTCCACGCCCTGGTACATCGACATGTTGCTGCTGGCCCAGCCGCTGCACTTTGGCGATTATGGCGGGGTGACGCTCAAGCTGGTGTGGGCCGTGCTCGGCCTGCTGGCGATCGCGGTACTCTGGACCGGGCTGCGTCTGTGGTGGCGGCCGAGGGCGCAGCGGACATGATGCGCACTTTTGGCGTGCCTCTGCTCTGTACCGTCCTGACGATGGGCGGCCTGCTCCTCGCGCTGGCAAGCGACGGACCGATGGAGACGATCGGCGTGGCGGGCGTGGCAGCGCCTCTGCTGCTGCTCGGCTGGAAACTTCGATGAAGAATGGAGACAGGACAATGACAGACGCTGCGACGGCAAACCCGACATCCACCCTAGCAGGAGTGCCGGAGACCTTGCTCATTACACTCGCTGCAAGATTGATGGCGAACCGGCAAAATCCCGACCTACACTTTACGGATACTGCAGCGGAGGAGGTCGGCAATGCGATCGGCTTCGACCCGGCGCGTTTCTCAAGCGACAAGGCCAGCATGCGTGGTTGCGTGGCCCGTGGCCAATGGTTCGACCGCGTCGTCTCACGTTTCCTGGCTGCGCATCCCGATGGGCTTGTCGTCTCGATCGGCTCTGGCCTCGATACGCGCGCCAATCGCGTCAATTTGCCGGAACGCGCGGATTGGGTGGATATCGATTTCCCCGAAGTGATCGCGCTGCGCGAAGCGTATGTGCCTCCCCTGCCAAATGCTATCGCAATCGCGGCCGACGGGACCAACGTTGCGAGTTGGGCAGAACGAACCGGCTGGCGTGACGGACGCCCGGTCATAGTGATCGCGGAGGGCGTATCGATGTATCTTCAGCCCAGCGATGCGGAGGCATGGCTTCGGGGCCTTATCGCACAGGCCGGGATTCGTCGTTCGTCACTGACCCTCGCGCTTGATCTGGCGTCCCCCCTGATGGTGCGTCAGTCGCATCGCCATCCCAGCGTATCGAAGACCGGGGCAAGGTTTGCGTGGGGCTTGAAGCGACCACAGGATCTCGGCAAGCTTGGTGTTGGATTGCGTATCGTTGAGACATTTGACATCGCCCGACAATGCGGCCCCCTCGCATGGCTTGTCGCTAGTGCTTATCGAATGCTGACGCTCGGACGTCCGGTCTACAGCTGCGCTCTGTTTTCGACATGAATGGTACTGCCCTGCCCCCCGAAAGGTCCCTCATTTTGATGTAGAGTCTGCCCACGAAGTGTGATCCGGGACCCTTTTCTGGGCCACCCGGAGATAGCTAGAATTCCTGCCTTCTTCGGAAGACACGCCTGGTCAAGGTATTGTCGTCACCCGTTTTCGCAGCGGCATCGAACAGGCCGTTCGGACCAGCAGGCTGGGGATCACTCTCGGGGGATCTTATACCGAACGCCACCCCCAGACCCATCAGGTCGAGACCGGCTGGAACACCGTGACCGGAGCACAGGGGTGCCGCTGGGCGGCGGCGGCGACGATCTCAACGGCGATGGCCGCAACGACCCCGATCGTCTGGTCCGTATACCGGGCCTCTGCGCCAAAATGTGACCGGAGATAAAACATCATTATCTCCGGTCGTGCATTTTCAGTTCAAAATTCCTTAGAACTGGAAGTTGACCGATGCCGAAAACGTGCGAGGAGCACCGAGATAGGCATAAGTCGTTGCGGTATTGCTGATGCCTGCATCGTCGAAGGCGCCATAGTAGAACTTGTCGAACAGGTTGGTCACGTTGACCTGCACGAAGGTCTTGTCGTTGAGGCCCAGGAAGCCGAGATTAAGGCGCGCATCGAGATTGACGACCGTATAGGCCGGGACCTTGGCGGCCCAGAGCTGGTTGCCCGAACTGTCGACCACGGCACTGTTGATGCTGTTGTAGTAACGCGATCCGGTCTTTTTCACTTCCACGCCCAGCGATGCCGGTCCGGCATGCCCTTCGACGCGGCCGCCGAAGCTGTAGTGCGGGACGCCGCCTTCCATCTTGCCCGCAGTCGCGGCGTAAGTCGAAGCGCCGGTCTGCACGTCGTCGCGGATCTTCGACCAGAGATACGAACCGAACAGGTAGGCGGAGATGTGCTTGTCGGGGCGGAACGACACGCTGCCGTCGATGCCGTAGCGGTCCACGGTGCCGAGGTTGGTATATGTCGAAGTCTGGGTGTCCGGGTTGTAGGCGGACGACAGGCGGTTGGAGAAGATCGTGTACCAGCCTGCCACCGATGCCTGGAATAGTCCCGAGCGATAGCGCAGGCCGACGTCAAAGTTGTCGGTCGTCTCCGGCTTCGGGTCGGCCGAGCCGTCCGAATAGTAGAACGCGTTGGTATAGAGGTTGTCGGTGCCGGGAACCTGGAGGCCCTTCGAATAATTGGCATTCATCGACAGCGCCGGCGTGAAGTCGTAAGTGAAGCCGACGTTCGGCAGGGCCCGGCTATAGCTGAACACCTTGTTCTGCGGAGCGGCGTAAGTCGTCAGCGTGGCCTCGTAGGCCGCCAGGCTCTCGGCATCGGCAAGGCAGTTGACCGATCCGCTGCTGCTGTAGGTCACGCAGTTCTGCGTGAGATTGCGCCGGAAGAACGGTACGCGCAGGCCGCCGACGACGTGCAGCGAGTTATCCACGAAGTCGCCCGAATATTCGCCCGAGACCTGGTGCAGGATCGCGTAGGAGAGGCGGTCGCGCTTCTGGAGGACGTTGCCGTTCACGTCGGTCAGCGCACTGCCCGAATTGAAGTAGTTGGAGGCGAAGCCGTCCGCATCCAGATAGCCGAGTTCGCCGGTCTGGTGATGGCGGCCGCGGTCGTACGTATAGGCCACGCGAACGCGCTGGTTGTCCGAAAGGTCGTAACGCAGCGAGGCGATCACGCCGATGCGATAGGTTTCGGTCTGGCTGGGCGCAGAAAGGCGAACCGAGTCCAGAGTATCGCCGTCGCCATTGAGATCGACGCCGCCGAAATAGGGGGTGCCGCCGATGTAGCCGCTGGCGATCGTGCTGCTGTAACTGCCTTCCTTGGCCACGACAGTGCCGCCGCCGTTGGCGGAGGTGTACTGGAAGTAGGGGTCGACGCTCAAGGTCAGCTTGTCGCTGAGGGTGAAGCGCGAATTGATCCGGATATTCGCGGTCTTCGAGGGGTTGTAGCGATATTCCCAGGCCGAGCCGCAGGAACTGGCTGCATCGGCCACGCCTTCGGTGCCGGCGGGGATGGTGCAGCGCGCGACCGTATAGGCATCGCGCTCGCTGGCATTGGTGGGGATGCCGCTGGTGTTGGTCAGCGCCCAGTCCGACGCCATCGTGTTGTGGTTGACGTTGTAGTGGCCGGAAATCGAAATGAAATCGCCGTTGCTGCCAAGCGGCTGATAGACCTTGGCGTTGAACTGGGTCTTGTCGATCTGGCCGATACCACCGTAGAGCGCGTCGTAGGTGTCCTTGGACGCGGAGAACCAGGCGCGGGTGCCGGACGAATTGAGATCGCCGGTGTTGACCATGCCGAACACGCGCATCTTGCCGTAATCGCCGACAGTGCCAACCATGCGGGCGCCGAATTCATGGCTCGGTTCGATTGAGCGGTAGTTGACGGTCGAACCGGAGGCCGAGGCGGTCGGTGAATCGACGTCGGTGGTCCCGAGATTAACGTTGACCTGTTCGATCAGTTCGGGGTCGAGTTGCTGATTGGTATAGAGCGCATAATTGCCGGTGTCGTTCAGCGGGATACCGTCGAACGTCTGGGAAATACGGCTGTCGTCGAAACCACGGATCATCAGGCTGCCGCCCGAGGAGCCGTAGCCGTCATAGCTCTGGAAATTGACGCCGGGGATCAGGTTGATGATCTCGTCGATCGACTGGCCAGGCGTTTCCCGGCCGATCACGTCCTTGGTCAGGACCTGCTTGGCCTTGGGCGTGTTGGGAATCTCGATACCGGCAATGTCGTTCTGGGTGCGGCCGGTGACAACGATTTCCGACTTCTCGAAATCGAGGGAGCCGGTGGACTGGGCGCGAGCCGGGGCGGAACCGAGCGCGCAGGCAATCGCGAAGCTCGCCGCGGCGGCGACGAGAACGGAACGTTTCTGCATTGGATTTACGACCTCATTGGTGGTCCCCCGAAGGAACCTCATGGCTTCAGCATGCGTCTCCAAACTTCCGGAAGCACAATCGCCCGCCAACGGTCGTCTTCAAGCAGCCAGAGCGTCGCTGCTGTCGGAGTCTTAATCGGCTTTATGTGACAGTGTCGAGACAGAAGGCACCAAGTTTAATTGATAAAAACACCAACAACTCGACAGTGAGGATTCCATGCAACGCCCGAATTCTGGGTATCTCCTATATTTCAACAGAGTTTCATCAATATTAAGCGGTATGCAGAATCTGCAAACCGACTGCTACTTACAAGGAACTTCACTAAAACCCGAATCACGCCGATGCATTGTCGATGAGATTGCCAAACGCCCGGTCCACGGCATTGCGCTTTTTCCGCGCTTCACCACGAACCCTGAAGCTCATGCCGCTTGATCCCCTCATTCCCTTTCGGTTTCAAGAAAGGCCTGGATCGCGGCGGCTGCGCGGGACCACGCCTGCTCGTATTGGAGCACGAGGTGATCGCGGCTGTCGAGTTGGACAAACCTCGAATGGGGAATGCCCGCCGCCAGCGACCGTCCCGACGAAAAAGGAATGACTGCATCCTCGTCCGCATGGAGGACAAGGGTCGGCGTTGCCACCTGAGCCAGCATGTCCCGCACATCGATCGTCCCGAAGGCCTCCTGAAGCCGCACGGCATTTTCGGACGATGCTGAAACCTTCTGGAGTTCGTTGAACCAGTCAGCCGCTTCGGGGGCATGTCGGGAAAGAAAAGTGAGGTGAAAATCTGCCGGAACGCGGGGTTGTTCCGCCCCCAGCCCGTGTGCGTCAGCGTCACCATCGCTTGGCGCGTCGCCATTTCATCCGGCGTGTCGCGCAGCTTCCAGCCCAGTGCATAGCCGCCGTAGAGGACGAGCTTGCGCACGCGGCCAGGTCTTGTCGCCGGATTGGCGGCGGCGCCTTGCGGTCTCAGGAGGCTCCGCCGAGCGTCTCATCCGCACCGATCGCGCTGTAAACGGTCACGCGATTGGTGAGATCAGCCAGAATCGTCGCGATCCGCGTCTGCCGGTACGCATAGAGCGAACGCTGGGCGACAAGGGCGTTGAGCCAGGTATCCGTACCCGCTCGGTACTGTGCATCGGCCAGATCGTAGCTTTTCTGCGCCGCCGCCACCAGCCGGTCTTGCCCGGCGCGCTGTTCGGTAATGGTGCCGCGCCGTGCCAGAGCATCAGCCACGTCCTTGAAGGCCGACTGCACCGTCGCACGATAGGTCGCGAGGTAGTATTCGCGCTGCGCCTTGGCATATTCGAGGTTGCCCTTGTTGGTGCCGCCGAGGATCGGCAGGCTGGCGCTCGCGGTGCCGCTGGCGCTGAGCGCGCCGCCGGTCAACAGGTCCGATAGCGCCGTGCTGGCCAGGCCGATCGCGGAAGTCAGCGAGATGGTCGGGAAGAAGGCCGCGCGGGCGGCGCCGATCTGGGCATAGGCGCCCTTCAGCTGGTGCTCGGCCTCGACAACATCCGGACGGCGCAGCAGGACTTCGGAGGACAGGCCTGCCGGTACTTGCCCGATACGCCCATCCAGTTCGGCAAGGGAAGCGGGCAGCAGGGTATCGTCGACGGGGCCGCCGACCAGCAGTTCCAGCGCGTTGCGGTCCTGCGCCACCAGCGTCGCCTGCGAGGCGACGTCGGACTTGGCCTGTTCGAGGACGGTCTGGGCCGAAGCGAGGTCTCCGGCCGCCGCGAGGCCCGAGTTCAAAAGGCTCCGGGTCAGTTTCACCGAACGCGCCCCACTAGCCTGTGTCTGCTCGGCAAGCGCCAGGAGATCGCGGTCGGAGGCCAGCGTGACATAGGCCGTGGCCACGTTGGCCACCAGCGTCAGGCGGGCGGAGCGGTAGCCGGATTCGGTCGAAAGGTAGGTTTCCAGCGCCTCGCGGCTCTGGTTCTTGAGGCGGCCGAACAAGTCGAGTTCGAAAGCGCTGGCTCCGACATTGGCATCGTAAGTCTGGGTGTCGCCCTGCGAGGACTTGAGGCCGCGCGTTCCTGTCGCGCTCACGTTCCCGGCCAGGGTCGGCAGCTGGTAGGAGCGCTCGACATGGTATTTCGCCCGTGCCGAAGTGACATTGGCGAGGCTGGCCTGGAGGTTCTGGTTGTTCACCAGCGCCCGCTCGATCACGGTCTGGAGGCGCGGATCGGCGAACAGGGTGCGCCAGGGCATGCCCGCCTCGCCGGCTTCGGCCGGGGCATAGGCCGCGCCTTGCGGCCACTGCGCAGGCGTGGCCGCTTCGGGCTGGACGTACTTGGGCGCCATGTTGCAGCCGGCAAGAGCGGTGGCGGCGATAAGCAGCGGGATCAGGGTTCGACGCATCGACATGTTCCTCGATGAGGGTGCCCGGGACCCCGACCTGATGGGGTCCCGGGCTTCACCGGCGCGGGAGGGTGCGACTGTTCCGCGCCGGTGAAAAGGGAGTGGTGGGAAAGGCTCACGCCTCTCCTTCGGATGGGGTGCCCGGAACTTCGGCATGCGTTCCTGCCGGAAGTCCCTGGACTTCGGCATTCGGCGCGGGCCGCAGGTCCCGGGCATTGTCGTCCTTGCCTCCTCGGTGGAAGAGCTTGGCAACAACGACGAAGAACATCGGCACGTAGAAGATCGCCAGTGCCGTCGCGGTGAGCATGCCGCCGAGCACCGCGGTGCCGATGGCGATGCGGCCCTGGGCGCCCGCTCCGGTGGCGATGGCAAGCGGGATAACGCCGGCCATGAAGGCGATCGAAGTCATCATGATCGGCCGCAGGCGGACACGGGCAGCTTCGAGCGCGGCGTGGAGCATGTCCTTGCCGTCACGCCAGGCCATCTCGGCGAACTCGACGATGAGGATCGCGTTCTTGGCGGCAAGGCCGATGGTGGTGAGCAGGCCGACCTGGAAGTAGATGTCGTTTTCCAGTCCGCGCACGGCCACCGCGATTACCGCACCGATCACGCCCAGCGGGATGACGAGCAGCACGGCCAGCGGCACCGACCAGCTTTCGTAGAGCGCGGCAAGGCAGAGGAACACCACCGCGATCGACAGCGCGTAGAGGTAAACCGCCTGCCCGCTCGACTGGTTCTGCTGGTAGGACAGGTCACTCCAGGCGTAGCTGGTGCCGGGTGCGAGCTTCTGCTGAAGTGCGACCATCTCCTGCATCGCGTCACCCGAGCTGTAGCCCGACCCGGCATCGCCCTGAATCGTGTAGGACGAGCGGCCGTTGAAGCGCGAGAGACTGTTCGGGCCGGTTTCCCAACCCATCGTCGTGAAGGCGGAGAAGGGAACCATCTTGCTGGTGCCGTCGCTGTTGGTGCCCGAAGTCGAGCGGACGAACCACTTGTCGAGATCGCTCGGCAGCATGCGCGAGGTCGCCTCACCCTGGACATAGACTTTCTTCACGCGCCCGCGGTCGATGAAGTCGTTGACGTAAGTGCCGCCCCAGGCCGTGCTCAGGGTATCTGTGGCATTGCCGACCGAGAGACCGAGAACGGAAAGCTTGGCATCGTCATAGTGGATGTCGAACTGCGGCGTATCCGGCAGGGTCGAGGCACGGACTTGCGAGAGCTTGGGGTCCTGGTTGGCGGCGGCGATCAGCTTGTCGCGCAGGGCGACGAACTTCTCGCGGTCCATGTTGGTCGAATTGAGCAACTGGAAGGTGAAGCCGTTGGACTGGCCGAGGCCCTGGATCGCAGGCGGCGTCATCACGAAGACCTGCGCGTCGCGGATCTTGCCGAGCTTGGCCATGATGCGGCCGCTGATCGCCGCAGCGGTCTTGGTGGAATCCTTGCGCTCGTCGAACGGTGCCAGACTGGCGAAGCCCATGCCCGCATTCTGGCCCGCACCGTTGAAGCTGAAACCACCGATCGTGAAGCGCAGCGGCACATTGTCGCCCTCCGACTTGAAGGCTTCCTCGATCTGTTCGCGTACCTTGTCGGTCCGTTCGGACGTCGCACCGGCGGGCAGCTGGTAGACCACCATGACCTGGCCCTGATCCTCGGTCGGCAGGAAGCCGGTAGGAAGGCGGGTGAAGACGACGACGAGGACGATGATCACCAGTCCGTAGACGACCAGCCAGACACGGCGACGGGCGATCAGCTTCTCGGTCGTATCGACATAGCGGCCGGTCATGCGGTCGAACCAACGGTTGAAGCCGCCGAACCAGCCGTCGATCCGGTTCTGGACCCGCTGAACCATGCCGCGCAGGCCGGTGGCGGGCGCCCGCTCGTGATCGTCATGCGCGCGCGGCTTCAGCAAGGTGGAGCAGAGCGCGGGCGAGAGGATCAGCGCCGTCAGCACCGAAAGCCCCATGGCCGAGACGATGGTGATCGAGAACTGTCGGTAGATCACGCCGGTAGAACCGCCGAAGAACGCCATCGGCAGCAGCACGGCGGACAGCACGAGCGCGATGCCGACCAGGGCGGAACCGATCTCCTCCATCGAGCGCACGGTAGCGCGATAGGGGCTGAGGCCGTCCTCGTGCATCAGGCGCTCGACGTTCTCGACCACGACGATGGCGTCGTCGACGAGCAGGCCGATGGCCAGAACCATGGCGAAGAGGGTCAGCGTGTTGATCGAATAGCCCAGCATCGCAAGGATGCCGAAAGTGCCCATCAGCACCACCGGCACGGCGATCGCCGGAACCAGCGTCGCGCGCCAGCTCTGGAGGAAGGCGTACATGACCAGGACGACGAGCACGATCGCGATCACCAGCGTCTCGATGACTTCGTGGATCGAGAGCTTGACGAAGTCGCTGGTGTCGCGGGCGTAGGCGATCTTGTAGCCGGCGGGCAGGTCCTGCGCGAGTTCGTCCACGCGGGCCTTCACGGCGGCCACGGTCTTGAGTGCGTCGGCACCGGAAGCCAGTTCGATGCCGATGCCCGAAGCGGGATGGCCATTGAGGCGGGCCGAAGTCGAGTAGCTTTCCTGCCCGAGTTCCACCCGCGCCACGTCCGAGAGGCGGACGACGGAGCCGTCCGTCAGCGTCTTCACCACGATGTCGCGGAACTGCTCGGGCGTCTGGAGGCGCGACTTGGCCTTGACGACGGCGTTCAGCATCTGCCCCTTGGCCAGCGGCTCCGCGCCGAGCTGGCCGGCGGAAAGGTCCACGTTCTGGGCGGTGATCGCGCTGGTCACGTCGGAAGGTATCAACTGCCGCGCCACCAGCTTTGCCGGATCGAGCCAGATGCGCATCGCATATTGCGCGCCGAACACCCGCACGCCGCCCACGCCGTTCACGCGGGCGAGATCGTCCTGGAAGTTCGACACGAGATAGTCGGCTACGTCGCTGTCGGTGGTCTTGTCGGTCTCGTCATAGAGACCGACGACGAGCAACATGTCGGATGCGGACTTGGTGACGGTCAGGCCCTGCTGCTGCACCTGGGTCGGCAGGCGGGAGTTGGCCTGCTGAACCTTGTTCTGGACCTGCACCTGAGCCACGTCCGGGTCGGTGCCCTTGGCGAAAGTGGCCGTGACCGATGCCGAACCGGAACTGTCCGAACTCGACGAGAAGTAGAGCAGGTTGTCGATGCCGGTGAGCTGCTGCTCGATCACCTGGGTGACGGAATTTTCCAGCGTCTGCGCCGAAGCGCCGGGATACGTGGCGCTGACGGTGACGGAGGGCGGCGCGACGTCGGGATATTGCGCAACGGGCAGGCTCATGATGCCGGCGACGCCGGCCATCATGACGATGATGGCGATGACCCAGGCGAAGATCGGCCGGTCGACGAAATAGCGGCTGATGTTCATCGGATCAGTCGCCCAGCTTCACGGTCAAGGCCTTGACCCTGGCCCCGGCGCGGGCCTTGTCGGTGCCCTCGACGATCAGGCGGTCGCCCGCCTTGAGACCGCTGGTTATCAGCCATTTGTCGCCGATCGCCTGTCCGGTCGTGACCTTGCGCTGCTCGACTTTGCCCGAGGCATCGACGACAAGCGCCGTGCCGTTGCCCTTGGCGTCCCGGGAAATGCCCTGTTGCGGCGCAAGGATGCCGTTCTGCACCACGCCCTGCGGCGCGGAGACGTTGACGAACATTCCCGGCAGCAGAAGGCCGTCAGGATTGGGGAAACGGGCGCGCAGGGTAACCGTGCCCGCCTGCGGATCGACATTGACCTCGCTGAATTCGATCGTGCCTTCGGTGGGATATTTCGTGCCGTCCTCCAGCGTGAGCGTCACTTTCGCGCTGCCCGGCAGCATGCTGCCCTTGGCGAGCGCGCTGCGAAGGCGCAGCAGGTCGGCGGAGGACTGGGTGATGTCCACGAAGATCGGATCGAGCTGCTGGATCGTGGCCATCGCATCGCTCTGGCTGGCGGTGACGAGCGCGCCCTTGGTCACGGAAGAGCGACCGATGCGCCCGGTGATCGGCGCCAGCACGCGGGTGAACTCCAGGTTCACGGCGGCGCTGCGGCTCGTCGCCTGATACTGGTGGACGGCGGCCTGCGCGGCGCGGGCCGCGGCGATCGTGTCGTCCCGGTCCTGCCCGCTCACCGCCTCGCTGTCACCCAGAGTGCGATAGCGCTTGGCCTTTGCCTCCGCGCTGTAGAGCGTCGCTTGCGCGTTCTCCAGCTGCGCGCGAGAGGTGTCGAGCGAGGCGCGATAGAGCCTTGCGTCGATCTGGTAGAGCGGCTGCCCCGCACGGACCAGCGAGCCTTCCTCGAACAGTCGCGACTGGATCACGCCGTCCACCTGCGGGCGGACTTCGGCCACGGTCGTCGCCGCCGTTCTGCCCGAAAGCGTGGTCGAAACCGTCACCGGCTCGGCCCGTAGCGTGACCACGCCGACTTCGACGTCCTGTTGCGGCATGGCCTGTTGCTGGCCGCAGCCGCCGAGGGCCAGGGTCATCGCCCCGAGTGTTGCCCACCCGAGCGTCGCCATCGAAAGCGCTGGGGCCATGGCGAGATGTTTGAAGGAATGGCGCAAGCGGGGGGCTCCTGTGCACGATTGCAGCTTTGGTCCTGCAATTGTGCGCCGCAGCACGGAACGGCAATCAACAGCGCGTATCGTCAAGTTGCCGCCGGTAGCCTATTGTTTCATCGTGTATCATCAGGGCAGACTTCACCGGGCAGCGCGTTTATGGCCTCTTTCATGATCCCGCAGAGCGATGCGCCTGAAGGCCGCATCATCGTCCTCGAAGACGATCCCGACATTCGCGAACTGATCGCCGCGCAGCTTTCGCGCGAGCCGCAGCGCGTGGATTCGGTCGGCTCGGTCGCGGAACTGCGGGCCTGCCTCGAAGGCGATCCGGTGGACCTGCTGATCCTCGACCTCAATCTGCCTGACGGCGACGGCCTCGACATCTGCCGGGACTTGCGTGCAGCCGGACACCAGGGCGCGATCATGATGGTCACCGCGCGCGAAGGCCCGATCGACCGCGTGCTCGGTCTCGAACTGGGGGCGGACGACTACCTGACCAAACCTTTCGAACCGCGCGAGTTGCTGGCACGCGTGCGCAACCTCCTGCGCCGCTCGCGCGTGTTCGACGGCGCGCAGGGGACGGCCGGAAATCGCCCCCGCCTCGCCCGCTTCGCGCGGCTCGGCCCATGGCGGCTCGACTTGCACCAGCGCCGCCTGGTGACCGGGGACGAGCGGCTGGTCATGCTCTCGTCCGCCGAGTATCGGCTGCTTTCGCGTTTCATAGAGGCGCCCAACCATGTGCTTTCGCGCGAGGAATTGCTGCCCGAGCGTAGCGCCACCGTCGCCTTCGACCGCTCGATCGACATCCAGATCAGCCGCCTGCGCCACAAGCTGGCCAGCGAGCCCGGCGGGGACGAACTGATCCTGACCGTCCGCAGCGAAGGCTATGTCCTGCCCGGTCCCGTGGAGTTCGAATGACCTCGCCCGATCCGGCCAAGCGCACATTCCTGCAACGGCTGCGCAACTATCCTCGCTCGCTTGCCGGGCGGCTGACGCTGGTTCTTTCGCTGGGCATGGCAATTTCGGCGATCCTCGCGCTCCAGGCCTCCGACAGCCTTGGCCATTACACGTTCCGCAGGGATCAGATCGACGCCGCTCTCAACAGCGCCGTCGATATTGCGCATCGCTTCGACCAAAACCCCGAGCAGACAGCCGACCGGCTGTCGCGCGGCGTCATTCTGGGCGCGCACGATCCCAATCCCGCATGGCGCATGACCGCGCCGAATCCGGAGTTCTCACGTCGCCTGTCCGAACGCCTCGCCCGGCCTGCGCAGGTGATGCCGCTGCTGAACGGCGAATGTTTCGTCCAGCTCACACGCTATCCCCATGCCGCGGGGATGAACACCGACCCGCTGCCCGATTGCTGGCTGGTCCAGATCGATCGTGCCGATCCTCAGGGCAAAACGCTGAGCTATGTGGTCGATCTCTGGCCGGATCGAAGCTGGAACCGGCACCGCGTCGGGCCGCCCTATCTGGAACTGATCATCATCGCCGGGGCATTGCTGGGCCTACTGGCCGCCAGCCTCGCCACTGCCCCCTTGCGCCGCATGGAGCGTGCGGCGCGCGCCTTCTCCCTGGTCGGCGAATTCGAACCGATCCCGGTCAAGGGTCCCAGCGAAGTGCGTGCCGCGCTGGAAACCTTCAACCTTGCGCAAGAGCGGGTGCGCGAAGGCCTGCGCGAACGCACGCAGATACTCGCCTCCGTCACCCACGATCTTCAAACCCCGCTCACTCGCCTGCGCCTGCGGCTAGAGCAAGTGGAGGACGAAGCCCTGCGCGAACGGCTCGTCGCCGATCTTGCCGTGACGCAGCAGATGGTGCGCGATGGGCTGGACCTTGCCCGCAGCAGCGAAATCCGCGAGCCCTGGGCGGTGCTGGACATTGATTCCATCCTCTCCAGCATTGCCGAGGATGCGTCCGAATTCGGCCACCATGTGGCCTTCACCTCCGAATCCGGCGTTGAAGCGCGGGTTAAACCCAACGCTCTGGCCCGCGCTTTGGGCAATTTGGTGGACAATGCGCTGAAGTACGGCGGCAGCGCGGAATTGAGCTGCCTTCTCGAAGGCCCCGATCTGGTGATCCGCGTCGTTGACCAAGGGCCGGGCCTGCCGGAAGACGAACTGGCACTGGCATTCCAGCCATTTCGCCGCCTCTCGTCCAGCAAAGGCAACGGCACCGGGATCGGGCTGGCCATCGCCCTTGCGCAAGTCGGCACTTTCGGGGCCACGCTCCGCTTGTGCAACGGCACGCAAGGCGGACTGATAGCCGAAATCCGTATTCCCGGCAGCGCCATACAGCATAGGAAAGACGGCCTCAGAGAGTAACCTGAGGGTTGCTTCGCCTGAAGGTGCAATGAAGTAAATTCTCTCAAGATTTACACAGATGCTCTTTTAAATTTCGCTACAGTCCGGAACGAAACTGGCGGGGAGGCATCTGACTATGGTGCTGTCGATGCGCTGAGGCGATGCCGGTCATCAAACCCAAGGCCCTGCTCGCCGACAAGGCTATGATGGCAACGTTGTTCCCGAGACCCTACTGATACAGGGCATTCTTCCGGTCATACCGCCCAAATCCAATCGCAGTGGGCCCTTTCCTTGCGACTTTCGCCGCTATCGGGATCGCAACCGAATTGAACGAATGTTCAGCCATCTCAAGCAGTTCCGCCGCGTGGCCACGCGCACGACAAGACCGCTCCATCCTTCGCCAGCTTCCTCAACTTGGCCGCGCTCCGCAAATCGCTGCCTCACTTTGTCAACGCGATCTAGAGTCTTCCGGCCGTGGTCACGGTGACGGGGTGGGCGCGTCACCGGGTTTCATCAACGTGATCGGGGGCTTGTTGCCGATGGCACCCTGCGGCCGATCCTCGTTGTAGTACCTGCGCCACTCCTCCAACTTTCGCAGGCGTCTGCAAGCGTCAAGAACCTGTGAGTGTTCAAGCACTCCGCCCGGAAGCGCACGTTGAACGCTTCGATGAAGGCGTTGTCGGTTGGCTTCCCGAACTCGAAACCATTACAAATTGCGCTGGGTTCGATACGATTTAGCGGCAGCAATTAAAACATGGCGCGGACGCCGAAGACCGCCGAAACGCCAGACACACCCTCGCCAGCTCCCCGAGCGAGATCCGCCGTTCCACCAAGCTTGCGCTCCCAATTGACGCCCACATAGGGCGCCAGCGATCGGTTACGCTCATAACGAAGACGGGTGCCCAGTTCGAGACGTTCGAAGCCTGCCCCTACGCTCAGCGCCGGTACGCCCTGAAAGGCAAAATCCACCTCGACCTCGGGTTCGACTACCAGCGACTGGGTGATGCGCTGCGTATAGCCCGCCTTGCCGCGCGCATGAATGTCGCCCTTGTTCGAGACGAGCAACTGGCCTTGCAATTCGAACCAGTACGGTGCCAGCCCCTCAATGCCGATCAGTGCGTAAGTGCGCTGCGGATCCGGCCGAAAATCCTGTCGCATACCAAGTTGCAGATTGAACCACGGGTCCAGCGCGTGGCGCCAGTAGGCATTAAGTTCGATACGCTCGGCCCGCTCACCGAACGTGCCCTCACCTTCGCTGGCCAGCACGACCCGGTCGATATCGCCGCCATACCAGGCCTGTCCATCCCAGCCGAAGCCGTCGCCGCTTTTGCCGGTGCGAAATTCCAACTGGTCGACCTGAAGCGCAAAGGTGTTGAAGGTCATCTCCTTCAGCATCGCCGCGCGTGAGGCCACCATCCGGTCGGGCGCGAAGTAGCGTACGGCAGGAAAGTCTGTCGGAACCGGCGGCGGCGGGGCATCGCCCGGCTCGTCGGAATCGCTGCTTGCGGGCATGGCGTGGGTTGAGTGATCCATACCCTTCATGTCCTGCCCGCTCATATCCATGCCGGACATGTCCATCTGCGAATGGTCCATGGCGCCATGATCCATATCGGCATGCTCTTCGATTTGAAGCGGCGCAGCCTCAGCCTCCTGAACCTTCACCACAAGCGGAGTACCGGCCAGCAGCAGTGAGGTCAGGATCGGGAAGAGCCGGGCCATCAGGCTGCTCCCTCCCGGCGTACCGTAACGACGCGCATCATACCTGCGTGCATGTGCAGCAGCATGTGACAATGGAAGGCCCAATCACCCTCGGCATCGGCGGTCAGATCGAATGAGGCCTTGCCGCCCGGCAGCACGTTGACGGTGTGCTTGCGCGCACGGTTCCCCGGCTCGCCGCTGACCAGTTCGAAGAAGTGGCCGTGAATGTGGATCGGATGCGGCATCATCGTATCGTTGATAAGGTTGACGCGCACCCGCTCGCCCAGACGAAAAGGGATCGGCGCCGGGTTTGCCGACATCGTCTCACCGTCCATACTCCACATATACCGCTCCATCGCCGCGGTCAGATGCACGTCGATCTCGCGGCTCGGTACGCGGAGATCAGGATTGGGGTCTCGTGAGCGCAAGTCCGCATAAGTCAGCACGCGGTGATCGACGTTTTCCAGTCCGGTCGGGCGGTCGGCAAGCCGGTCCACCGGCATCAGCGAAAGCGTGGCGACGCCCGGCCCCATCTTCACGCCGGGCGCGACGGAAGGATCCCGCATGGACATGGAATGGCCGCTCATCGAACTGTTGGCGGGCTTGCTGAGGTCGATCACCCCGCCCTCCCCCATGTCCATGCCGTCCATGTCCATGCCCATGTCGCGCATGGTGAGAAGCGGGCGTTCACGCAGGCTCGGCGTCTCGCCAACGAGACCCGACCGCTGCGCCAGGGTCGCGCGGACGACGCCGGAGCGGTCGATAGCCTCGGCAATCACGCCGTAGCTCTCCGCCGCACCCGGTTCGACGATGAAGTCGTAGGTCTCGGCGATGGCGATCTGCACTTCGTCGGTCTCGACCGGTTGCACGGGATTGCCGTCCGCCGCCACCACGGTGAGCGGCAGGCCGGGGATCCGGAAGTTGAAGTTGGTCATCGACGAGGCGTTGATGACGCGCAGCCGCACTTTTTCGCCCGGTGCGAAAAGCCCGGTCCAGTTCTCGGCATTGCCGTGGCCGTTGACGAGGAAGCTGTAGGTCGATCCGGTCACGTCCGAGATATCGGTCGCGTCCATGCGCATCTTCCCCCAGGCGAGGCGGTCGTCCAGCGACTGGTCCTTGCCTGCCAGCAGCCCCGCCAGCGTCTGGCGCTGGCGGTTGAAATAGCCGCCCATCATCTTCAGGCGCCGCATCTGCTCGTGCGGATGGATCGGACTCCAGTCCGACAGTACCAGCACGTGCTCGCGGTCGCAGGCGATCGGATCGGAGCCGGCAGGATCGATCACGATCGGACCGAACAGCCCTTCCGCCTCCTGCATGCCGGAATGCGAATGATACCAGAACGTGCCGGAATGGGTGAGCGGGAACTCGTAGACGAACGTCTCGCCCGGATCGATGCCCGGGAAGCTGACGCCCGGTACGCCATCCATCTGGAACGGCACCAGCAGCCCGTGCCAGTGGATCGAGGTCTGCTCCTTCAGGCGATTGGTAACGGCGATGCGCACCGTTTCGCCTTCCCGCAGGCGCAGCAGCGGCGCGGGCAGCGTACCGTTGACGGTCACCGCATGACCCGAACGCCCGCCGGTCGCAAAATGGCTCTCACCGATCTGAAGCGCGATGGAGTTGCCGGAAAGAACCCCGGAATCGGTGCCGGCATGAACGATCCCCGGCGTACCGCTACGCGCCCATGCCGGGAACAGACCCCCCACACAAAAGCTGCCCGCGAAGGCGCCGCCAAGGGCCAGAAAACGTCTGCGTTGAAGCAGGGAGCGATGCAGACTGTCGTTCGGCGTCATGCAGACATTACGCCGCGATCACGCCTATCCCTCAAGTCCGAAAGAAGAAATTCAGCGAGAAAGAGAATTGCGACCGTCCCGTTCCATTTGCATTCGCTCGGCCGCATGACGTAGGCTTCGGCCATAAACCAACGCCGGAGCTTTCATGATCGACCGTCGCCGTTTCCTCTCGTCCGCATCGGCGGGAGCCGCCGTCGTAGCGGCCGGACCTGTACTTGCACGCGCATCCGCATCGCCGACGGGCTCGAACCCCGCTCTTGCCGCGTTCATGGACAAATACTTCAATGCCCAGGTCGATGCTTCGCCCGAGACTGCGACGCAGCTGGGACTGGACACAGGCACTCGCGCCGCTCTGAAGTCCCGCCTGACCGTTCCCACGCGTGAGGAAGAGGAAAAGAACCGCAATCTCGTCCGCACCGCCCACGCGCAGCTCTCCGCGCTCGACCGGACTTCCCTGAATGCAAGGGATGCGATCTACTACGACACCGTGGCCGCAAACCTCGACGCCACCATCAAGACTTACGCCATCCCTTACGGCCAGGGCGGATGGCCGCAGATCTATCGCGTCAGCCAGGGCGGCGGTGCCTACCTCAATACCGGTGATTTCCTCGACAACCAGCATACGATCAAGACTGCCGCCGATGCGGAAGCCTATGTTTCGCGCGTGAACGATTTCGCCGATGTACTCGGCGCCGAGACCGACCGGATGCGAGAGGATTTCGGCCTTGGCGTCATCCCGCCCGATTTCATCCTGAGCAAGACCATCGGCCTCCAGGCCGGAATGCTGGGGACGGCTGCCGGCGAATCCACCTTGGTCCAGTCGATCGTTCGGCGTACGCACGAGCAGTCCATCCCGGGCGATTGGGGCGACCGGGTCCGCAAACTGGTCACCGAGCGGGTCTATCCGGCCCTCCAGCGCCAGAACGATGCCCTGAAGGCCGTGCAGCCCAAGGCTGGCCACGACGCTTCGGTCTCGCGCCTGCCGCAAGGCGCGCAGTACTATGCCAATAGCCTGAACTACATCACCACGACCCGGCTCTCCGCCGAGGAGATCCATCGTATCGGGCTGGAACAGGTGGCGGACCTGACGGCGCGTTCGGACGCCTTGCTGAAGTCGCAGGGGTTCACGCAAGGGACGGTCGGAGAGCGCATGGCAGCGCTGATCGCCAACCCCGCCAATGTCTATCCCAACACCGACGCCGCGAAAGTGGAACTGGTCGCCCACCTCAACGAACAGATGGCGGCAATGCAGGCGCTCTTGCCCAAGGCCTTCGGCCGCCTGCCGAAATCCGGCGTGCAGATCAAACGCGTGCCGCCCGAAATCCAGGAAGGCGCATCGCAGGGCTACTACAATTCGCCCAGCCTCGACGGCACGCGCCCGGGCATCTACTGGATCAACCTGACCGACACCGCCAACTGGCCCAAGTTCGGCCTTCCGACCCTGACCTATCACGAGGCGATTCCGGGCCATCACCTGCAAATCGCGCTCCAGCAGGAAAGCCCGGCGGCGCCCAAGCTGATGAACCTGCTGTTCTTCTCCAGCTATTCCGAAGGCTGGGGCCTCTATGCCGAGCAACTGGCCGACGAACTGGGCGCCTATGACAACGATCCGCTGGGCCGGGTGGGCTTCTACCAGAGCCTGCTGTTCCGGGCGGTGCGCCTGGTCGTCGACACCGGTATCCACGCCAAGGGCTGGAGCCGCGAGCAGACGATCCGCTACTTCATCGACAATACCGGCCGGGCGGAAGGCGGAGCGACTTCGGAAATCGATCGCTATTGCAGTTGGCCGGGCCAGGCCTGCGCCTACAAGGTCGGGCACAACGAATGGGTCCGCCTGCGCGAAAAGGCCAAGGTAGCGCTGGGCAACCGCTTCGATATTCGCGGCTTCCACGATACCGCGCTGGCCGGCGGCGGCATGCCACTGACTGTTCTCGAACGCGTCATCGACGACTGGGTGGCAACACGCAAGTCATCTGCCGCCTGACGACGAAAATGCGGGGGAGGACGGGGCTGCGAACCTGTCCTCCCCCGCATTCCGAAAGTCAGTCGTTCAGATCCGTCTTCATGAATGCAGGAGGGGTACCACCGCCAAACTGTCCGACGAGGTCAGGAACAGCGACTTACCCCCCTGTCCTATGCTGCAATTGGCAATGGCCTTGCCGGTCTCGATAACCCCGAGCAGGCGCGCGTCGGCCGTACAGACATGGACGCCGCCGGGTCCGGTCGCGAATACGTAGCCCGAGGCGCCGACCTTTATGCCGTCCGGCAAGCCGGGTTTGCCCGCATCCAGCTGCGCTTTCATATCGAGAAACCGGCGGCTTTCGCGCGGCATGCCGTCCGGCCCGAGGGCATAGGCCAGAACTTCCGGCCGGGTTTCATCCGACAGCGAGAGATAGAGCGTGCGCTCATCGGGCGAAAGCGCCACGCCGTTGGGACGGCGATGGCTGCGGTCGAGCAGATCCACCTTGCCTGTCGGAGAGAGGCGGTAAAGGCCGCAGAACGCCAGTTCCCGCAGTGGGGAATCATCTCCTTCGGCAAGCCCGTAACTGGGATCTGTAAAGTAGACCGCACCGGACTTCGCCACGCAGACATCGTTGGGGCTGTTGAAGCGCTTGCCCTCGAAGCGATCCGCCAGGGTCGTGCGCTTGGCGGACTTGAGGTCGATCCGCACGATCGCCCGCGATCCGCTGTCGGCGCCGATCAAGGCGCCGCCGGCACCCAGCGCCAGACCGTTGAGGCCGGGTTCACGAATGCTTTCAGGCACGGGCGCCTGAAGGCCGGACGGACGCAGGAATACCTCCACACCTTTCGCCTCGCTCCAGCTATGGAGCGTATTGGCGGGCGGGTCGGTAAACAGTAGGCAGTTCTCGCCCGGAACCCAGACCGGCCCTTCCGCCCAGCGAAATCCCGAAGCGAGGCGGCGGATCGAAGTCCCCGGCGCGACGATGCGGTCCAGTTCCGGATCGAGGCGCCGCACAGTCCCGAAGGACTCTTTCGCCGCAGCCCGCGCCGCGTAAAGTAAAGGCGCGACGGCAAGACCGGCCAGCACGTTACGGCGATCGGTCATGCCGTCAGTCCGATGTGACGCCGTTCCACCATCGAGCGGTAGATCGCCTCGATAATCCGCATGTCCGCCAATCCTTCTTCGCCGGAAACGATCGGTGTCGCTCCGGTCAGCACGCATTCGGCCAGGTGATCGAGTTGCGACGCGAACTGATTGCGGGCAGCAGGTGGCAGCGTCCTCGGCGCGATGACACCGTCCTTGCGGATCGTCATTGCCTGCCCGGTATAGGACGTCGCCGGTTCCATCGCGATCCAGCCCTGCGTGCCGGTCACGCGGTAGCCGTTATGCGCGGAACTGTAGCTGGAGATGCAATTCGCCTGAATGCCGGACGGGAAATGCAGCACGAAACCGATGCGGTCCTCGACCGTGGCAAAGCGCGGATCGGAGCGGTCGGTCGATTCCACCGCGCTCACTTCGAGCGGTTCCTCCCCGGTCAGATAGCGGGCGGCGTTGAGGCTGTAGATGCCGATGTCCATCATCGAGCCGCCGCCCGAAAGCGCCTTGTCCAGTCGCCACTGGCCGGGCTGGATGGGAAAGCCATGCTCGGCGGTGATGAACCGCGTCGGGCCGACATGGCCGCCACGCGCCAGTTCGATGGCGAGCCGATTGTAAGGCTCGAACCTTGATCGATAGCCGATCATCAGCTTCTTTCCGGCCTTGCGGCAGGCTGCGATCATTGCCTGGCATTCCGCCACCGAGGTCGCCATCGGCTTTTCGCAGAGGACGTGCTTGCCCGCCTGCGCCGCACGAATGGAGTATTCCGCATGGAGACTATTGGGCAGGACTATGTAGACGGCATCGATATCCGGGTTGTCGCGAAGGGAGTCGAACTGGGCGTAGCTGTAACGATGGGTCTTCGGAATGCCGTATTGCGTGCCGTATTGCTCCAGCTTGGCAGGCGTCCCGCTGACCAGTGCGACCAGCCGCGAATGTTCACATCCGGTAAAATTGGGCATGATCTGCCGGGTGGCGTAATAGCCCAGCCCGACGACGGCATAACCGATCTTGCGGTCTCGCCTGCTTTCTGCCGCGAAGGCCCTTGAGGCGAAGCCGGGCATCAGGCCCGCCGCCGCCATGCCCGCACCGATACCGAGAATTTCGCGCCGCGATCCCATGGCCCGCTCCCCTCCGCAAGATCAGGCGCGCGCCAATTGCCCGGCCGCTATCGCCACTTGCGTACGGTTGCGCACGTTGAGCTTGCGCATCAGCGCGGTCATGTGAACTTTCACCGTCGCTTCGGCCATGCCGAGTTCGTAGGCGATCTGTTTGTTCAGCAACCCCGAACGAACGCAGCGCAGCACCTTGAGCTGGGTCGGCGTGAAATGGAGGGCCGCTGCCGGAGCGTCGCGCACGGCGACATCCTGGCTGGCGGGAACCGTGCACAGATCTGCAACGAGGTGCATCCCTTTTCTCCCTGACTGACTCGATTCTTGTGGTGCCGCCCTGAATCGAAGACCCGCCGCACCGGAGTTCGTTGAACATGGTGATATCGGAATCAGTCAGACAGGTTCAAGCAAAATCTGCATCTACGACCTAATTTCTGTAGAATATGGCGATCATCCAGCTATAATCTGTCCAACAGATTTGGGTTGGTACTGCTAGCCCGACAACAGAGCGAACAAGGGAGAGGCGAGGGATGACACCGTCATTTCGTCGAGCGCGGCCGTTCGGCCCAAGCAAGAATGCAGCCGTCGCGAAACCCGAATCGCACAGCGCAGGATCGACCGGATCATGACTTCCGAAGACATCAGGCTGATCCTTGCGGCCGTGATCGGTATCGCGCTGTCCATCGCGCTGATCGTGCGCGGGCGGCTCCATCCTTTCGTCGGACTGCTCTGCGGCGCCTTCACGGTCGGCATTCTCGCGGGGATACCACTGGAAGAGACCGCCAAGTCGGTCGAGAAAGGGGCAGGCTCGATCCTCGGCGGAACCGGGCTGGTGGTCGCCTTGGGCCTCGGCCTTGGCGCCATGCTGCAACTCTCGAACGGCGCCGCCGGTCTGGCCCATGCCGCGCTGCGCATATCGGGTGTCAAAGGAGCGCCCTGGGCCAGCCTGTTCACCGCGCTGCTGATCGGCCTGCCGCTGTTCTTCGAGACCGGCCTCGTGCTGCTGTTGCCGATCGTCGCTTCCGCCGCCGCCGCCCTGCCCAAAGGCATGGACGACGACGAATCGAAGCTGCGGCTGATGCTGCCTGCCTTGTCCGGCCTTTCGGTGGTTCACGCGCTCGTGCCGCCGCATCCGGGCCCGCTGCTCGCCGTCAATGCCCTCGGCGCAAACCTAGGGTTGACGCTTGCCTATGGCCTGCTGGTCGGCATTCCCACGGCGATCATCGCCGGGCCGGTGCTCGCCCGCTTCACTTCGCGCGGCGTCAAGCTCAGCCCGCCCCTGCTCGCGCCCGAGACGATGGACGTGCCGACACCCTCCGTCGCCCGCGCCCTGATTGCCGTGCTGCTGCCGGTGGTGCTGATCGCCGCCGGGCAAGCCGTCGCGATCGCCCCACCCGGCATCGCCGCCGGACTGGCCTGGCTCACCTGGGTCAGCGATCCGGTGGTCGCCCTGCTGATCGCCAACCTCGTCGCCCTGCCGCTACTGTTCGGCGGGCGTCTGGGCGAGCGCCGCATCCAGGATGCGATCTGGCTGGAAGCCATGGCGCCCGCGGGCGGCATCCTGCTGGCGATCGGCGCGGGCGGCGCGCTCAAGCAAGTCCTGGTGACGGCGGGCCTTTCGGACATGCTGGTCCGACTTGCGGGCGACGGCGCGATCTCTCCGATCCTGCTGGCCTGGGGCGTTTCGGTCTGCATCCGCCTTGCGACCGGCTCGGCGACCGTCGCCACGATCACCACGGCGGGCGTGATGGAAGGCCTCGTCGCCACATCGGGGGTCGCGCCGGAATGGATGGTGCTGGCCATCGGCGCCGGCTCGCTGTTCTTCTCCCACGTCAACGACCCCGGCTTCTGGCTGGTGAAGAGCTATCTCGGCACCGACATGCCCGGGACCTTCCGCACCTGGTCGATCATGGAGACCGTCGTCGCGGTGGTCGGCCTGCTGCTGGTGCTTGCCGCGAGCAGCATCATCTAACAAAGGGGGCGGCATGATGAGCAGGCAGACGTTTCGATGAACCAGGCACGGCTTTCCGACCATGCCTATGCGGGCATCGTCGAGATCATCAAGTCGAAGGATCTGGAAGTGGGCGCGCGCCTGCCTTCGGAGGCGCGGCTGGCGGAAATGTTCGGCGTGTCGCGGGCCATCGTCCGCGAGGCGCTTGTGCGACTGGCCTCCGACGGCATCACCGAAGCGCGGCGCGGGGCAGGCTCCTTCGTCAAGAGCCGCCCCTCGGACCGGCTCGCCGCCTTCATGCCGATGAGCGAGCTTCCGGCGACGCTGGGGAGCTACGAAGTGCGCTTCGTGCTGGAAGCGGAAGCCTGCCGCCTGGCCGCGACCCGGCGTACCTCGATGGAGATGGCCCATGTCGAGGAAGGCATGGAGATGCTGCGCGAGGCGCTGCTCTCCAACGCTCCCGCCCATGCCGAGGACATGGAGCTGCATCGCCGCATCGCCGCCGCGACCGGCAACCCCGCGTTTCTGATCGCTTTCGATGCACTCTGGTCCGACGTCGAGAAGGTTATGCGCGCCGGTGTCGACATCTCGCGCTCGCGCCCGCCCGAGGTCATCGCCACGATGCTGCGCGAGCATGAAGTGATCGTCGCCGCCATTCGCGCGCAGGACGCCGAAGGTGCGGCACTGGCGATGCGCTGGCACCTGTGGGAAGGTCGCCGCCGCCTGATGCCCTGAGAGTCTGTTTGGCCGAGGCTCAGTCGCTACGAAGCCTGCGCAGCACGGCGTCGCGCAGGATTTCCGGCGGCTGCTCGCTAGCCAGGATCACGGCCTGTTCGCTGTCCAGCGGCACTTCAAGCGTAGCGAGTTGGCTGTCGAGCAGGCTCGCGGGCATATAGTGGCCAGGGCGGTTTTCCAGCCGTGCGAAGAGGTTCTCGCGGCTGGTTTCCAGCAACACGAAATGCGCGCGCCCGCCTATCGCGCCGCGCAGGCGGTCGCGATAGGCCAGCCGCAACGCAGAGCAGGCGACCACGACCCTCCCCCTTTCCGCAACGTCTGCGGCCGCCGCCGCGCCCAGCCGGTCCAGCCAGGGCCAGCGGTCCTCGTCGGTCAGGGGGTGCCCTGCACGCATCTTCGCCACCGCTTCGGGCGCATGGAACGAGTCGCCTTCGAGGAAGGCACAGTCCAGCGCTTCGGCCAGCAATGCGCCGAGGGTCGACTTGCCGCAGCCGCTGACGCCCATGACGATGATCGCGCCTCGCGAAAAAGCGCCGCTTTCTGAGGATCTTGGCAAAACGAGGTCCTTGCAGCCCGGCGACGGCACAAGGCCCATCGCGATGATGGGCGAGCTATAGAAGCCCCGACCGCCGGCTGGGAACTACGACCTTTGTCGCAAGTGCCAAGCCTGCCCGCTCGCTTTAGCAAAAGGCGCGAGAACGAACCCAGAGGGATACGGCAATGATCGGACGCAGCGGAATGATGGCGGGCCTGCTGGCGGCAAGCGCGCTCGTTCCCCTCGGCAGCGCGCAGGCGTCCGGTCCCTCGGTCTTTCCCGTCGCCCCCGCCGAACCCCGCGCCGTGACCGTGAAAGCCACCGGCGACGGCCGCACCGACGATACCGCCGCGATCCAGGAAGCGCTCGACAAGGCCCGTGACGCGGGAGGACACGGCATGGTGTTCCTGCCCTCGGGCCGCTACCGCATCACCCGCACCCTGATCGTTCCGGCAGGCGTCAGGGTCTACGGCGTCGGACAGGAACGCCCCACGATCGTTCTCGCGCCGCGCACGCCGGGCTTCCAGAAGGGCGTCTCGACGATGATCGTCTTTGCGGGAGACGATCAATACACCGTCGGCAAAGTGCCCGTCCCGGTGCCGACCGTCGTCCCCCGCGACAAGACCGTCCGCGACGCCAATTCGGGCACCTTCTACTCGGCCATGAGCAATCTCGACATCGAGATCGGCGAAGGCAATCCCGCCGCCGCCGGGGTGCGCTTCCGCATGGCCCAGCACGCCTTTCTCAGCCACATGGACTTCCGCCTCAGCTCGGCCTTCGCCGGGGTCTACCAGGCCGGAAACGTCATCGAGAACGTCCACTTCCACGGCGGCCGCTACGGCATCGTGACCGAGAAGACATCTCCCGCCTGGCAGTTCACCCTGCTCGATTCCAGCTTCGACGGACAGCGCGATGCCGCCATCCGCGAGCACGAAGTCGGGCTGACCATGGTGAACGTCCTCATTCGCGACACGCCGGTGGGGATCGAGGTCGATCGCGGTTATGGCGATTCCCTCTGGGGCAAGGACGTCCGGTTCGAAAACGTCAGCAAGGCGGGCGTGGTCATCTCGAACGAGAACAACGTCTTCACCCAGATCGGCTTCGAGAATGCGCTGGCCAGCGGAACGCCGGTCTTTGCGCGTTTTCGTGACAGCGGGCGGACCGTTGCAGGCAAGGGTTCGGCCTACAAGGTCTCCGCCTTCTCCTATGGTCTCGCGGTTCCCGCGCTCGGCAGCGACGGTGCCTATGCGACCAAGGCGGAGATCGAGGGACTTGCCGCCCTCCCCGCCCCGCGCCAGGCCGCGATCCGAGATCTGCCGCCGATGACGGACTGGGTCGACGTGCACGGTCAGGGCGTAGTGGGTGACGGCAAGGCCGACGATACCGCCGCCATCCAGCGCGCCATCGACACCAACCGCGTGCTCTACTTCCCTGCGGGCTTCTACAAGGTAACCAACCGCCTGACCCTGCGGCCGGACAGCGTGCTGATCGGCCTGCACCCGGCGATGACGCAACTCTATATTCCGGACGGCAATGCCGCCCATTCCGGCCTCGGCGCGGTTCTGCCGATCCTCGAAAGCCCGCGCGGCGGCGATAACGTGCTTTCGGGCATCGGCCTGTTCACCGGCCGCGTCAATCCTCGCGCCGCCGCGCTGCTCTGGCGCTCGGGTGAGAACAGCCTGGTCGAGGACGTGAAGATCATGGGCGGCGGCGGCACCCCGACCTCCGACGGCAAGCCACTCGGCTCGCTTTCCGCGCGCAGCGGCGATCCGGTCGCGGACGGGCGCTGGGACGCGCAATACCCCAGCATCTGGGTGACGGACGGCGGCGGCGGCACTTTCGCGGACGTGTGGAGCCCGAACACTTTCGCGCAGGCCGGCTTCATGGTGACGGACACCGACACCCCCGGCCACGTCTACGAGATGTCGGTCGAACACCACGCCCGCAACGAGATCGTCCTCGACAACGTGCAGAACTGGGAGTTCCTGGCGCCGCAGACCGAGCAGGAAGTGGGCGACGGCCCCGATGCGGTCTCGCTGGAGATCCGCAATTCGCGCAATCTCCTCTTCGCCAACTACCACGCCTACCGCGTGACGCGCAGCTATCACCCGGCGCTCAGCGCGGCGAAGCTGTTCAACTCCAGCGAGATCCGGTTCCGCAACGTCCACGTCAATGGCGAAAGCGGTTACGCAACCTGCGACGACGAAGGCTGCGGCACTTTCCTGCGTGCCAGCAAGTATCCCTTCGACAACGCCATCGTGGGCGTGACCGGCAAAAGCATGGTGCGCGAGCGCGAGTTCGCGAGCCTCGATATCGGACCCGCGGGAGCAACGACCGAGGCTGCGGCATCGTCCGTCGCGGTCGAGAAACTGGCCGACGGCTTCTGGTCGATCTCCGGAGCCGCGACGGATGCCAAGGGCGTGCTCTACTTCATCGACCGCCGCTTCCAGCGCATCCACCGCTGGACCGGCGAGCGCGGTCTGGAGGTGGTACGCGACAACGCACTCGATCCGGTGAACCTCGCGGTGGATGCCTCCGGTCATCTGCTGGTGCTGTCCTCACTGGGCGCAAAAGCCGGCGTCTATTCGATCGACCCCGCCGGTCCCAAGGATCAGACGACCGTGATCGCGCCGACGCCCGTGCGCGACAAGCCTGCCGCCGAAACACTGGTTCCGGTCAACTGGTGGGTCAACGGCGAATTCCGCGACCAGCTCGATCACAAGACCTACCAGTTCACCACTCTGGCCGAACTGTTCGCTCAGGATGCCGGTTCGGCCAAGGCCCAGGAATATGTCTCGCCCGACGGCAGCCTTGCGCTTCCCGCGTTCCGCGTGTGGCAGCAAGGCCCGGTCGATCATGTCGGCTGGCGCTGGTCCCACAGCCTCAACGCCAACGGGCTGATCTCGGGCCGTCCGGGAGAACGGGTTTTCGTCACCAACGGTTCGGAGAACCGGACTTACAGCGCCACGGTCGGCAAGGGCGGTGCCCTGCAGAATCTCAAGCCCTTCGCCGATCGCGGCGGCGAGAGTGTCGCGGTCGACCGGCAGGGCCGGGTCTACGTCGCCAACGGCCAGGTCTACATCTACGCGTCGGACGGCAAGCCCCAAGGCCGCATCGACGTGCCCGACCGCCCGCTTCAGATCCTGTTCGGCGGCACCGACGGCAGCACGCTGTTCATCCTGACGCACCACGCACTCTACGCAGCAACCATAAGAGAATAGACGGCCGCCCCAAAAGCGGCCCGGAAGGAAGAGGGGAAGGATCGATGAAAGTGAGGACCATCATTCACCGCCAGCGCAGCAGGGCCAGCCTTGGGGCCAGCCTCATCGCGCTCGTCGCCGTATCGCTCGCGGGTACGGCACATGCGCAGGAACAGGCCCCGGAACCTCCGGCACCGGCCGAAACCCCCGCTGCTCCGGTTTCCGAACGCCAGGCATCGGAAATCGTGGTCACCGGCTCGCGCATCACCACCAGCGGCTTCAACGCGCCGACGCCCACGACCGTGATCGGCGAAGAGCAGATCACCGCCAATGCGCAGCCCAACATCTTCACCACGATCGCGCAGTTGCCCTCGCTTCAGGGTTCGACCGGCGCCTCGACGGGCACGTTCTCGACATCGAGCGGGCAACAGGGCCTCAGCTCCTTCTCGCTGCGCGGCCTCCAGCCGATCCGCACGCTGACCCTGCTCGACGGACAGCGCGTCGTCGGCGCCAACGTGACCGGCGTGCCCGACATCTCGATGTTCCCGCAGCTGCTGGTCAAGCGCGTGGACGTGGTGACGGGCGGCGCTTCCGCCTCCTACGGCTCCGATGCCGTGGGCGGTGTCGTCAACTTCATCACCGACACCCGGTTCGAGGGCTTCAAGGGCAACATCCTCGGCAGCATCACCAAGTACGGGGATGACGAGACCGCGCTCGTCCAGGCAGCCTGGGGCAAGTCGTTCCTCGACGACCGCCTCCATGTCGTCGTCAGCGGCGAGTACGATCACGAAGGCGGCGTCGGCGCGGGCGACTTCGGCACCGACCTTGCAGGCAGCCGCGACTGGTATCGCGCGACCACGCTGATGAACACTGGCCAGACCAACAACGGGTTGCCGCAGTTCAACTACCGCGACTACGCCCAGCCCTACCAGTATGCCCGCTACGGCCTCATCAACAACGGCCCGCTTCAGGGCATCGCCTTCGACGCCAACGGCACGCCCTACAACTTCAACTACGGCTCGAACGGCCAGCCGCTGGGCAACGGGCAGGTCAGCAACTGCTATCGCGGCAACAGCTTCTGCGAAGGCGGCGACCTTTCGGGCGCGCCGGGTTCGGGCGCCTCGCTCAAGTCCGCGCTGGAACGCATCAACGGCTATGGCCGCATCGGCTACGACTTCGCCGAGAACAACGAAGCCTACGTCACCGTCAACATCGCCCAGGTAAAGACCAACAACCAGCCCAGCCCCGGCTACGGCAGGCCCTCGCTGACAGTGCAGTGCGCCAATCCGTTCCTGCCGCAACTGGTGCGCGACCGTTGCGCCGCCGCCGGCATTACCAGCTTCGGCTTCGGCACCAGCAACGCCTCGTTCCCCGACCCGCGCGTCTATACCAACCGCAAGCAGTACCGCTTCGTCGGCGGCCTCAAGGGCGCGTTCGACGCCGCCGGAACCTCGTGGAACTATGACGCCTACTACGAGCATGGCATCACCATCTCGGACATCCGCGTCCGCGACATCGTGCTCCAGAACCGCTACGTGGCGGCGACCAATGCGATCAGCCTCAACGGCGCCATCGTCTGCGCCGACCCGGTCGCACGCGCCAACGGCTGCCAGCCGATCAACGTATTCGGCAACTTCGCACCCTCCGACGCCGCGCTCGCCTATGTCGCGCCGCACGACAATGGGCCGTTCCAGCACACCAAGCTGACCCAGGACGTCCTCAGCGCGAACCTCTCGGGCAGTCCCTTCGAATCCTGGGCAGGCCCGGTCTCGGTGGCGTTCGGCGGCGAGTACCGCCGCGAGTTCTACCGCGTGAACGCCGACCCCTATGGCGCGGGCGTTTCCGACCTCAGCCCCAACAGCGCCGACTATCCGGCCGATCCCCTGCTCAACTCCACGCTCGGCAGCAACTGGGCGGCAGGCAACTACAAGAACGGTCGCGGCAAGTACGAGGTCTACGAAGGCTATGTCGAAGTCGACCTGCCGCTGCTCAACAGCGACAGCTTCGGCCGCGCCAACCTCAACGGCGCCGCACGCGCCACGCACTACAGCACATCCGGCACCGTCTGGACCTGGAAAGTCGGCGGCACCTGGGACACCCCGCTCGACGGCATCCGCCTGCGTGCGGTGACCTCGCGCGACGTGCGCGCGCCCAATCTCTCCGAACTCTTCGCCGCGCCGACCGTCACCACGGTGCCGAACTTCAACGATCCGTTCAGCAACCAGGCCGTGCAGATCTTCCAGAACACGGTCGGCAACCCCGCCCTGAAGCCGGAAGTGGCGCGCAACACCGAACTGGGCATCGTGCTTTCCCGCCCCTCGTGGCTGCCGGGCCTCAGCCTTTCGTTCGACTACTACCACATCAAGCTCGACGGTGTGGTCTCCACTCTCTCGGCCGACCAGATCGTGCGCTTCTGCTTCGACGGTAACCAGGCCTTCTGCGGCGGCTTCCAGCTCGACGGTCCGCAGGGCACCAACTTCGTCAACGTCCAGCCGTTCAACCTCGCTTCGTGGAAGACCAGCGGCTTCGACATCGAGGCCAGCTACCAGTGGCAGCAGCCCCTGGGCTTGCCGGGCAACTTCACCGTCCGCGCGCTGGCCACGCATATCCAGAAGTTCATCGTCAGCGCAGGCATCGCGGGTGTCGATCCGGTCGACCAGGCCGGCAACAATGCCGGCGCCACGCCCGACTGGAAGTGGCTGGCCGTGCAGACCTACGACAGCGACCGCTTCAGCCTGACCGTGCAGGAACGCTGGATCAGCGACGGCACCTTCGGCAACCAGTACGTCGTCTGCCAGTCGTCCTGCCCGGTCTCGACCGGCAACCACCCGACCATCGACTACAACACGATGAAGGGCGCCTTCTACGTGGACGTCGGCGCGACGATCAAGTTCGGCGACAACCTGCAACTCTACGGCAAGATCGACAACCTGTTCGACAAGGATCCCACGGCCTCACCGCAGACCAATACCGGGCTGGACGTCAACCCGGCACTCTACGACACGCTGGGGCGGATCTATCGCGCCGGTATCCGCTTCAACTTCTGACAATTCCCGCCGTCCCGGACCCGCTCCGGGACGGCGATCCGATGACTTACGATGAAACAGGGGACATGATGCGCGCGATCTTCGGAGCCTCCACGGCGATACTGGCTCTCATGGCCGCCGCGCCGCTCGCCGCATCACCCTCCGTCTATGCGACAATGCCGGACGAGCCTACCGCCGTCACCGTCATCGCCCGGGGGGACGGCCGCGCCGACGATACGGACGCGATCCAGCAGGCGATCGACAAGGCGGCGCAGGGTCCCGCGGGCAAAGGCGTGGGCGGCGGCATCGTGTTCCTGCCGCAAGGCACCTACCGCATCACCCGCACGCTGTTCCTCTGGCCCGGCGTGCGCATCTTCGGCGTGGGCGAGAAGCGCCCGGTCATTGTGCTGGGACCGAAGACCCCCGGCTTCCAGCGCGGCGTCGCCCACATGCTCGTCTTCGCAGGCTCCGCGCGGGAGCGCGATCCCAAGGACGCCCGCGAAATCGCCTTCCCGCCGCCCGGCTCCGTACCGTTCAACAAGAACGTGGCGGACGCCAATCCGGGAACGTTCTACTCGGCACTCGGCAATATCGATTTCCGCATTCTGGACGGCAATCCCGCCGCCACGGCGATCCGCTTCCACTCGGCCCAGCACAGCTTCGTCAGCCACGTCGATTTCGACATCGGCTCCGGTCTTGCCGGACTCTATCATGTTGCCAACGAGGCCGAGGACCTGCACTTTCGCGGCGGCCGCTACGGCATTCTCGCGGAAAAGCCCTCGCCTGCCTGGCCCTTCGCGCTGGTCGATTCCACATTCGAAGGCCAGCGCGATGCCGCCATCCGCGAGCATGAGGCCGGGCTGACCCTGCTCAACGTCTCGATCCGCGACACCCCGGTCGGCATCGAGATCGACAAGGGCTACGGCGACTGGCTCTGGGGGCAGGACGTTCGGTTCGAGAACGTCTCGAAAGCGGGCGTGATCGTTTCCAACGAAAACAATGTCTACACGCAAGTCGGCTTCCAGAACGCAGTGGCCTCGCGCACGCCGGTCTTCGCCCGGTTTCGCGAGAGCGGGCGGACGGTTCCCGGCAAAGGCGAGCGTTACAAGGTCGCTTCGTTCACGCACGGGCTGACATTGCCGGCTTTCGGCAAGATGGGCGAGTATCGCACCGAGATCGATGCCGCATCGCTTTCCGACCTCCCCGCCCCTGCCGCGCCGGCCATCCGCGCCTTGCCGCCGGTGTCAGAATGGGTGAACGCCCGCAGCCTCGGCGCCAAGGGAGACGACCGAAGCGACGACACCGCCGCGCTCCAGAAGGCGATCGACACACACCGTGTCGTCTACCTGCCTGCGGGTTTCTACAAGGTCAGCGACACCCTCCGCCTGCGTCCGGACAGCGTCCTGATCGGCCTGCACCCCAGTCTCGCGCGGATCGTCCTGCCGGACGGTTCGGCGGCCTACGCCGGGATCGGCGTGCCCAAGGCACTGGTGGAGAGCGCCTCGGGCGGAGACGCGATCGTGGCCGGGATCGGACTCGACACCAGCGGCAACAACCCGCGCGCCACGGCCCTGCTGTGGAAGGCGGGAGCCCGCTCGATGGTGAACGACGTCAAGTTTCAGGGCGGCCACGGCACCAACCGTTTCGACGGCACAAGGACCGATCCCTACAACAACAACGCCACCGCCGATCCCGATGCTTCCCGGCGCTGGGACGGGCAATACGCCAGCCTCTGGGTGACGCAGGGCGGCGGGGGCACGTTCGCCAATATCTGGAGTCCCAGCACTTTCGCCAACCCCGGCATCCTGATCTCCGACACCCAGACCCCAGGCCGCTTGATCCAGGCCTCGGTCGAGCACCACGTCCGCACCGAGATCGGTCTCAATCGGGTCTCCAACTGGGAACTGCTCGCCCCGCAGACCGAAGGCGAGGCAGGCGAAAGCGGCGATGCCGTCGCGCTGGAAATCCGCGATTCCAGCAATATCCTGGTCGCCAACCTCCACGCCTATCGCGTGACCCGCACCCGCAAGGCAGCCCCTGCTGCCGTCACCCTCTACAATTCGCACGACATCCGCTTCCGCAATGTCCATGTGAATGCCGAAAGCGGTCTCGGCACATGCGACGAGAACGGCTGCGCCACCTTCCTGCGCCTGACCAAGTTCCCCTTCGAGAACGCCCTGCGCGACGTGACCCACGGCCTCGATGTCCGCGAACGCGAATTCGCGGTGCTGGACGTAACCGCCTCTCCCGCGCCGGTGGTTCCCGCGACATTCGAAGGCGCCAGGATCGAGAAACTGGCGGACGGCTTCCACTCCATCGGCGGCGGCGCGGTGGATGCGGCGGGCAAGCTCTACTTCATCGACCGCCAGTTCCAGCGCATCTGGAGCTGGTCCGACGATCGCAAGCTGGAGATCGTGCGCGACGCCGCCCTCGATCCCGTCAACCTGACGGTGGATCGATCCGGCAACCTGCTGGTGCTGTCCTCGTTCGGCCGCAACGGCACCGTCTACAGCCTCAAGCCCGGATCGCCGGATACCGAATTGACCGTGATCGCGCCGCGTCCCGCCGAACGCATCGGCAGCGCCGCCACGGTGCTTCCGGTCAATTGGTGGATCAATGGCGAGTTCAAGGATCAGATCGATCCGAAAACTTACACCTTCACCACCCTTGCCGAGATGTTCACCCGCAACATGGCCAGATCCCAGACCCGGGAATACCCCTCCCCGGACGGCAGTGTGGCGCTTCCGGCCTGGCGGGTGTTCGCACAGGGACCGTCCGACCACCGAGGCTTGCGCTTCTCGGATGCGCTGGATAGCTATGGTTTCATCCAGGCCAGACCGGGCGAGCGCGTGTTCCTGACCAATGCCTCCGAAAACCGTACCTATAGCGGCGTGGTCGGCGCGGGCGGTAGCGTCACCGGCCTCAAGGCTTTCGCCGAACGCGGCGGAGAAGGCGTGACCAGCGACACCGAAGGCCGCGTCTACGTCGCCAACGGGCAAGTCTTCGTCTACTCGCCCGAAGGCCGAGAGATCGGGCGGATCGACGTTCCGGAACGGCCGCTGCAACTCCTGTTCGGCGGCGCGGATCGCAGGACGCTTTTCGTGCTCACCCATCACGCCCTCTACGCCGCGAAAGTCGGCCGATGATGCGAATGTTCCGAGCGCTGCTGACCCTGCTCGCGCTGCTCTTGTTCTCACTGGGATTGCCGACAAGCGCCCGGGCTGACCCCCAGTACAAGCTGCTCGTCCTCGCCATCCCGAACAAGTACCACTACGAGTACATCCCCATCGCGCGCGAGAGCCTGGAACGCCTGTCCCGGCTCCACGATTTCGACCTGACTTTCACCAACGACCCGAAAGTCTTCGAAGGCGATTTGCAGCGATACGCGGCGGTCCTATTCCTGAACACGCCCGGCGAAGAGCTGAACCCGGCCCAGCGACGGAACTTCGAGACCTACATGCGCGGCGGCGGCAACGCCGTGATCGTGCACCGCGCCCTTATCATGAAACCGGACGACTGGCCCTGGTACGAAAAACTGGTCGGCCGCAGCTTCGTCATCCATCCGATGTACCAGACCGGCGTCGTCACGCCGGCCGATCCGGGGTTCCCCGCGACGTTCGGCCTCCCCTCGCGCTGGATCTGGAGCGATGAATTCTACGTGACGGCGAACCCGCACGGCGTGAAGATCGAGCCGGTGCTCAATGTCGACGAAACGAGCTACGATCCCACCCGCATCTGGCCCGGACAAGTGGCCAGGCCGATGGGCAAGGATCATCCCGTCGCCTGGTGGCATCGTTACGAAAAGGGCCGCGTTTTCGTCACCACGCTCGGCCATGACGGCAATGCCTACCGTGATTCGGCCTATCTTTCCCATCTGCTTGGCGGCATCTATTGGGCCGCGACCGGGCTTGGCCGACAGCCCTGACCCGCTCGGGAACAGGCCCTAGCGATAACGCCCCATCGTCACCTTGAGCCATTGAGGCCGTAGTCGGTCTGGTCGCCATTCCAAACGCATCGTACGGATATGTCCTCAGGGCTGGTCTTGCAGGGAAAAGATGCGGGCAGCCGGGGTCCACTTGCTGTCCGCAGAGGCCCAGGCGAGCGGGCGTTGCACGCTGTCCATCAGGCTTTCCCATGCCTGGACGTCCCCATCCGCTGCATCCGCCGCCGCCTTGTCGGCAGGATCGAAGCCGGGGTCGGTCTCCATGATCATGACCAACCGGTTCCCCGTTCGATAGATTTCCATGTCGCGAACCTGCGCGGCACGTATGCCGTTCACCACGGCGCCGGGAACCGCGCCTGCCGCGTGCCATGCCTCATATCGCGCAATGGCTTCGGCTTCGTCCGAAAGATCGATGAGCAGAACCTGTCGCATGCCCTCTCCTTTTTGCCGCTTGCTACCGGCCGTCCGGTAGCAAGCGACATCACTCCCGCAAGACGGATCAGTAGGTCAGGCGAGCCGTCAAACTGATGCGCCGATCGTTGAGCACGTTGGACTGCGGCCTGCTGGCAATGCCGTAATACGTCCGGTTCTCGGTATTGGTCAGGTTCACCCCGTCCACGGTGAGCGCGAAATTGGGCGTCACGGTGTAGGTGATCGATGCGTCCAACTGGCCGCGCGCATCGTTGAAGATCGGCAGGTTACCGCTACCATTTCCGCGCGTCGTAACCACGTACTTGCTGCGCCAGTTATAGGCCACGCGCGCCGAGAGCGGTCCCTTGTCGTAGAAGCCGATCAGGTTGTAGCTGTACTTCGATAGCAGTTCGAGCGGCACCGTCAGCTTGTTGCCTTCGTTGTCGGCGGCATCGGGACTAGGCGCCTTGCTGTCGACATAGGTGAAGTTCGCCTGGACGCCGAAGCCGGAAACAACGCCCGGCAGGAAATCGAAGAAGGTATTGCCGCCGATCTCGAAGCCCTTAATCTTGCCGTTGTCGCCGTTGAGCGGGCGGGTGACGTCGACGTTGAACGGGCCGTTGCCGAAATCGTAAGTCTCGGTGCTGGTGATATTGGCGATGAAGCCGTCCACCTTCTTGTAGAAGGCCGCGCCGTAGAGCGAGCCGGTCTGCGAGAAGTACCATTCCAGCGAGGCATCGAACTGCTTGGCTTCCAGCGGCCGCAGGAACGGATTGCCGCTAGAGGCCGTGCGCAACCCGCTGCCCGAATTGAACTCGACGATATTGATGTTGGGGTTGAGCTGCGAGAAATCAGGCCGGGTCAGCCCCTTCGAAGCGGCGAGGCGCAGTTGCAGCTTGTCGTTGAAGTGATAGCGCAAGTTGAGGCTGGGCAAGGCCTTGGTATAGCTGGAGTTCACGCCCAGCGCGACGTAGGAGATCGGACCGTTGCCCGGCTGGCCACCGACGATAACTTGCGGGGTCTGGACGATGAAGCCGTCGGTCGAGACTTTGGTCTTGACCACGCGCACGCCGATGTTGCCGTCGAGCGGGAAGCCCGCATCCTCGAAGTCGAACTTGGCGAGGCCATAGGCGGTATAGGTCTTCTCGCCCTGGGTGTTGCGGTCGCTGGGGACATAGCTCACGCCGTCGAGCAAGGACTGCCGCTGGGAATCGCTGACATAGGGCGCCAGCGCCTGCCGCGTAGCGTCATAGTCCAGCACGATCCCGCGACTGAAGAACACCCCGCCGTCCGGCACGCCCTGATAGCCACGATAGAGATCGCCCCGGAACGGGTGAACCTCGTAGAGGTCGTCAGCCAGGGCAGTGGTGCCGTAGTATGCGTAAGTGCTGGAATCGGTGACCGCCGAGCGGTCGGTGTAGCGCAGCCCCGCCGAGATCGAGCGCAGGAACCCGCCGTCGAACTTGTACTCGGCACCCAGGCGTCCGGCATATTCCTTGCCCACCGAGTGCTCGATATGATCGAGGTAGCCCCCGCCGAGCGGGGCATAGTTGGCTATATCGGTGACAGAGCCGGAGCCGTTGGTCGGATCGTTGTCCGGCAGGATGTCCATCGTCGGCACGCCGCTGCCGACGACCTGATGGAGCCGCTCCGCGTTGGAATGGAGGATGACGATCGAGCGCTGACCGTCCGTCGTGCCGCGAATATACTGGAAGTCGCCGTTTACCGTCAGGTTGTCGGTCGGATTCCACTTCATGTTGAGCGAAAAGTCGTTGGTGACCGACTTGCGGCGTTCCAGACTGGTGTTGGAATCGATCGGCACATTGGCGAACGTGCCGCTGCGGAAATTGCCGTCGTCGTCGAACGTGAACGGCTGGGTGTAGTCCGGGATGATGGGATTGTCGCCGGTATAGGCGAAGAAGCTGTAGTCACCGTACTGGAACTTGTAGTCCGAGCGGACGTATTCGCCGGTAAACAGCAGGTTTTCCGTGGGCTTCCACTGGATCGCCGCATCCACGCCGAAGCGGCGGCGATCGCCCAGATACTGACCGATGCCGACGCCGTGCGGCAGATAGGTAGCCTTGCCGAGACGCCCCAGCCCCGCCGCCACCGCATAGTCGGCGGCATTGTTGGGATTGCCGCTGGCATCGAGCGACTGGTTCAACTCGTAGAAGGGCTGGCTGGAGATCTGGTCCTGCCGGAAGGCGGTCTTCTGGTAGGCGAAATCGACCATGATGCCGATCTCGCCGATGCCGGTATTCCAGCGGTCGGACAGCAGCAGGTTGGCCTGGGGCTTCGACTTTCCGTAGAGATCGTAATAGTTGATACTGGCACTGGCCGAAGCCTTGAAGCCGTCGAAGTCGAACGGCTTGCGCGTGCGCAAGTTGATGAGGCCGCCGATGCCGCCCTCGATCTGGTCGGCCGAGGGGTTTTTGTAGACGTCCACGCCGGCAAGCAGTTCGGAGGGCACGTCTTCCAGGCTCAGGGTGCGGCCGCCGTTGGCGGTGAACACGTCGCGCCCGTTCACTTCGGTGCGGACCTGGCTGAGACCCCGGATCGAGACCGAACTGCCTTCGCCGAAGCTGCGCTGGATCTGGATGCCGGTGATGCGCTGAAGCGCTTCGGCGACGTTGCGATCCGGGAGCTTGCCGATGTCCTCGGCCACGATGGAATCGACGATGACGTCGGAATTGCGCTTGATCGACTGGGCACTGCTGAGACTGGCGCGCACGCCGGTGACGATGATGTCGTTGGCTTCCGCCTCGCTCACTTGCGGCGTGCCGCTATCGGCCTCCTGCGCGCTCGCCGGCGCGATCGCACCGCATGCCATCGTAACCGCCGAAATACCCGTAAGCAGACGCGCGCGGCGCGATGCCTGAATAATCGTCCTCATTGGACTTTCCTCTCCCTGGCTCCTGAACGAAGCACATCCTCACAAGTCTTGTCGTCCGGCGGCTTGGCTCATCGAGCGGCCCTGCTTCGCCTTTCCGCGCAGATCGATGCGCCGACCGCGACTCAATTACTCCCAATCGACATATTGTGAAATATAAAATTTGATTTCACGGGTGGATTGCGATCGATGATATATGGCATCAACCGCAAGGAACGCTGACAAGCAAAGGCAGGCCGCCGACAGGGTAGTCGGTCGCCGGACTGGTCCGCGTGATGGGTGCAAAGGGCACAGGACAATGACCGGAAACACCCGCCGCGAACGGGGGCCGGGAGCCGCCGGTTTTCCGGACAGCCCTTGCGGTCGAGGCTCGATTACCAGTCCGTCACGACATGGATGTCGCGCGCCTTCGACAAGGCCATTGCCGCCGTGCCCGACACCGCCTAGGCGGAAGACGGCTTTATTCCGAAGAGACGATCGATGACGCTTCAGACCTGGTGGCTCTATGCTTTCGCGGTGTTCCTGCTTTCGGGAACGCCCGGCCCGAACATGCTCCATGTCATGGCGCGCAGCGTCGAGTTCGGTTTCCGGCGCAGCGTAGCCGCCATGGCGGGCTGCATGCTGGCGATCACGCTGGTGCTCGCGGCCTCGGCGGCAGGACTAACCGCCCTGCTCAAGGCGATCCCTGGCGCTTTCGAAGTGCTGCGCTATCTCGGCGTGGCCTACCTGGTCTATCTCGGCATCAAGTCGTGGCGGGCACCGGTCTCCGACGACGCGGCGGACGAGCGGCTCGATCGCCGGAGTTCGCCCATGGCGCTGTTCCGCGGCGGTTTCACGATCGCGATCAGCAATCCCAAGCTGCTGCTCTTCGCCGCCGCCTTCTTTCCCCAGTTCATCAACCCCGCCGAGCCGAAGGTTCCGCAGTTCGCCATTCTCGTCGGAACTTTCGCCGTGATCGAGATGCTCTGGTACTGCACTTACGCGCTCGCCGGCGGCTCGCTTTCGAACCATTTGCGCCGCCCCTCGGTGAAGCGCCTGTTCAACCGCGTCACCGGATCGATCTTCGTGGGCTTCGGCGCCGCGCTGCTGACCTCGCGCAGCGCCTGAAGGTTCAGCCTGCGGCCTGCTCGGCCAGGAGGAAGGCACCGACCAGTCCCGAAGGCTCGGTACAGGCAGGCGGAACTATGAGCCGTTCCATCGCCGCCTCATCCCGCGCCGCCTGCACGTAACCGCCGAGCAAGTCCGCCGTGCGCGCGCGGATGAGCGGGATCAGCCGTTCCTGCTTCATGACGCCGCCGCCGAGCACGATGCGCTGCGGTGCCATCGTCAGGAACAGCGTCATGCAGAGCTGCGCCAGGTAATCGGCCTCGACCTCCCAGAACGGATGGTCTGCCGCCAGTTCCGAAGCCGGCGCCCCCCATGCGCTGCTCACTGCGGGACCCGCGGCAAGACCTTCGAGGCAATCGCCGTGGAACGGACAGGTTCCCGCGAAGCCCTCATGCGCCGGATGGCGCCGGACGAGAATGTGCCCGGCTTCGGGATGGCCGATGCCGTGGACAGGGCTACCCTCGCTGACCAGCCCGACGCCGATCCCGGTTCCCACCGTGACATAGGCAAGCTGGCGCATGTCCGGGCCTGCCGCACGCACTTCGGCCAGAGCCGCCGCATTGACGTCGGTGTCGATCGCCATGGGCACGTCCAGAAAGGCGCGAATGCGAGCCAGCAGATCGGTGCCCTCCCAGCCCGGCTTGGGTGTCGCGAGGATCTTGCCGTAATCCGGCGAGGCCGGGTCCACCCCGACCGGGCCGAAGCTGGCCACGCCGATCCCGGCCACCGGACCGAAGTCCGCCGCATCGCGGAAGAACGCCGCGACTTCGGCAAATGTCGCGTCCGGATCTCGGGTGGGGATCGTCGCGGTGCGCAGCGATCCCGTCGCGGCGCTACCGACCGCGCAGACGAACTTGGTTCCGCCTGCCTCTATCGCCCCATGGATCGTCATGCCCTGCCCTTTCGTGCCCTTTTGATTGCCGGAGCCTCTGCCACCGCATCGCGGCGCCTACAAGCGATT
>NZ_DAISLT010000048.1:0-46308 GCF_036820275.1 Novosphingobium sp. | reverse complement strand
TCTACACCCTCTCGACCTGGGTCTTCGACATGGAACTCGGCCTGCGCGGCGCCTCCAACCAACGCGACGGACGAGTAACACTCAGAGTCTCAAAGGACTTCTGACAAGAGACTGTCATGGGCGAAGTGCTATATTTGAGCGAAACCGATGATCGCGCTTTTCCCGTTGTTCCGGGGCTAGACAGGTTCCGGGCACAAGTACTGGGCGAAACCGGGGGCGGGGGAGGCATGACCACCCGCACCCGGGTGATGCTCAGCATGCTTGGGCTGGGGCTCGAACAGACAACGACCTGGTTGGGGCAGACCCGTCCCTCGCCCGGCGAGTTCAGGCGCTGGATAATGCAGATGGCGGGGTTGCCGTCCCCGGATGCGCTTGCCCGGTACATCGCGCTGGTGCGCGGCGAGCCGATACCGACCGCAGTGAAGGACCGCCTCGATGCAATAGACCGCATGCCGCCGGTCCTGGACGAGCGTGAACTCACCAGATGGGAGTACGACGGTTATGCCATTCTCGATAATGCCATAGCGCCTGCCGAAGTCATGGCATTAGCCCACTTGGTCTGGAAACTGGCCGAGGCCCGGCAGGACGTCCCGGAGACATGGTATGCTGCGCGGCCGCAGGGAATCATGCTGCAGCATTTCCAAAGTCCGCAGCAGGATGTCGCACGGTACAGCGCACGAATACACAAGGCATTCGCGCAGCTATGGGGAACGGCGGATCTCTGGCCCAGCATCGATCGGCTCGGCTTCAGTCCTCCGGTTACAGATGCGGCACCATTTCGAGCGTCGCCCCTGCATTGGGATTGTAGCCTGCATCGGCCGGTCCCTTACGGCATGTTCGGTGTTCTCTATCTTACCGATACCGCGGCAGAGCAGGGCGCGTTTCGTCTGGTTCCAGGTTTTCATCGTCGGTTGGATGCCTGGCTGGATGACCTCGGGGAGCAAGATCCGCGCTCGCTCGATCTCGAGGATGAGGCGGTCCCGATCGCGGGACGAGCAGGAGACCTCATCATCTGCCGTCATGATCTGCCGCACGGGGCGAGCCCCAATCGCGCAGGAAGTCCTCGTCTGGTTCAATATCTTTCAATGTTTCCGCCCTGGTTCGAAGAGCAGAGCGTCTGGCGCTAGAGTTCGTATGCGATGCGGACAATCGGCCGGGCATTATTGGCGTCGGTCAGGGTTTGGTATCTGCTTTGAAGAAATCGTCAGAGGCCGCGCGAAGGACTGGCATTATTTGAGATCGCACAAGGTTGAGAGGGAATCCGCCAATTTGTGCGCCGGACCGGCGCACTTTGCGCTTCTGGAAGGTGCCTGCACTTTATGTCGAATCGCACCAAGCTGTGCATCAGGAAAGCGATTCAGAAGGCTGCTGGCCAGTTTACGTTAGGCGAGGTTTGACGGAATTCCGGCTTTCGCGGGTGGGCCGTGGGCAGGCGGCATGAGCGCAGGCGTCATTTTGCCGGTCATCGGGAGTTCTTCCGGGCAAAATAGGCAGGCGCTTCTGTTCCGTGCCCTTGCCTCCGCAGATCGGGATTGCCAGCAGATGTGGCTGAGCCGCCGTGATCGGCGACATGACCAGGGACCAGATCGCCGGCGTTGCCAGCCATGGCGGGTAGCGCCGCATGAGTGGAAGAATGGTCGGAACGGGCAAAGGTCTCACAGCCCCATCGTAAGCGAGGAGCGGCGGGCCATGCGCGGCGAGATCGTTTCGGGCTGCCGTACCGCGATGAACGATGCGGTAACGCCGGCGGGGGCGTTGGCGCCATGTGCATTTACCCGAAGCACGGTGCCCAGCAAGCTGGAGACCTGATCGGTTGCCGACGGCCATGTGTAGCCCGCCGTGCCGTGATAGTCGTAGCGCCAGCCGTCGGTTGCGGTTCCGGGTATGCCTCGGCCGATGATCGAGAACTGCACCGGGTCGCTTGCGATCAGCAGCCCTTCCAGGGCCAGTGCATAGCCGCTGCCCATTCCCAGGCCGCCGATGAAGCGGTCGTGGCTTTCCGGCTCGAAATCGAAAGTGCCTTCTCCGAAAATGAGGGCAAGCGCGGCTGCAGCGTCTTCTCCCACGAGCGCAGGATTGTTCAGGTAACTGCGATAAGTCCACTTTCCGGCGAGCATCGGGCACCTCGATCCTGGGCTTTCCATCGCAAATACCATGCGGCCATCCCTGATGGCGGATTAAAAATCTGTATTCATCGAGATTGAATTCGATCTGAAATAGATCGTGTCGTAGTTTAATTCGAATCAAAGTGTTTGGTGATTGCAGGTTAGTTTATTCTAATTACTGCCAATCGATTTAAGTTCAGTGTCATGAGGTCGTCGTCAAGAAGGTGATGGTCTTGGCCTGTTTTCAGGAGAATCCGTGATGAGTGTTGGTATCCGCCGCTCGATTGCCGATATTCAGGCAGACTACGACGCCGGGAACAGGGCCGAGCTTGAAAACCTGATGCGGGCGTGGAAGGGCATCAAGGAGCTGGACCCTGCCGATCTCCGCTCGTTCTTCGTGCTGGGCGGATATCATGGGGAACCGTTTCGCGGGCCGGGTGAAACCGATCCGAAGTGGTGGGGCGGCTATTGCCAGCACGGTACCGTGCTTTTCCCGAGTTGGCACCGCGCCTATCTCCATGCACTTGAAAAGGCGCTGCAAAGCATTCCGGGCTGCGAGAGTGTGACACTGCCTTTCTGGGACGAATGCAGCGAGGCCTCGCGGACGAGCGGCATTCCCCGCGCCCTGACGGACGAATTCTTCGAACTGGACGGCGTTCAGATCGACAATCCGCTGCGATCCTTCAAACTGCCGCTGGAAATCGTCGACAACGTGCAGGGAGACAATGCCCTTTACAGCAAGCCCGCCGGCTACGAGACCGTGCGCTATCCGCTGTCGGGGCTGGTCGGTACGGAGGCCGACCGGCAGGTGACTGCCGCGCATAACGCGAAGTTTCCCAGTTATGCCGCGAATGTCGAAACTCTGAACGGCAACGTCATCGCCTGGCTCACGTCGACCATCGTCATCGGCGGCAATCCGATGGGGGAGGTCTACAGCAAGTTCGTCGCCTGCCTGAATGCGCCGACTTACACGCTGTTCTCTAACACCACCTCGCAGGGTGCCTGGAACACTGCCAACCCGACCAAGCCGGTGCGTGCGCTCGAAAGCCCGCACAACAGCATGCATCTGGCCGTCGGTGGTTTCGACGTGCCCGGACAAGGCAATATGTCGCCGATCGACGGTGCGAACGGTGACATGGGCGAAAACGACACGGCAGGTCTCGATCCGATCTTCTTCTTCCACCACTGCTTCATCGACTACGTCTTCTGGACCTGGCAGCGTCGCAATGGCGCCACCACGTCGTTCACGATCGATTCCTCCGATCCGGGAGCGATCTACGGCGCCAACAATCCGCCGCCTGCCGATGGCGATCCCGACGAGCCGATCACGATGCAGACACCGCTCAATCCGTTCAAGAAGGCGGACGGCACGGTTTATACCACGGCGGACTGCATCGATATCGAAGGGCAACTGGGCTATAGCTATGGCCCCGGCTCGCTGGACGGCTTCGCGGCGGCGAGCTTCGAAGCGGCGGAGACGCTGGCCTTGGCAAAGCGTGCCGACGATGAGCGGACCCTGCATGTAGGGGGTGTCGATCGATCGAAGATCCGCGGGTCCTTCGTTATTTCTGCCTATGCTGAAATCGATGGAGAACGGCGCTTACTCGGGCACGAGGCAGTGCTCAGCCGCTGGCATGTCGAGGGATGCGCCAATTGCCAGACGCATCTGAGGAGTTCGGCCGATTTTCGCCTTCCGGTGCAGGCGGCGGAAGAGGGCGCGATCGAAGTCGAGGTCCGTACTCACAAGGGACCGCTGGGCGGCGGCCCGCGCATGCTTCGCAAGTCAGGCATAGCCTCTGCCGAACTGGCGGAGACGGCGCCTCCCTTCACGCTGGAGATCCGCTGATGGGGGCCGAGGAGGGGAAGCCGCGGGTTCTTATTCCGGTCTACCAAGGGGTCGATCTGCTGGATGTCTGCGGGCCTGCAGAAATGTTCTTCTGGGGCGGTCTTCAGGTCGATCTGGTGGCGGAGGTGCCGGGCACCATCGTCACCGGATCAGGTGTGGCGCTGCAGGTATCCGCCGGTCTTCCGGTGCCGTCTACCTACGATGCGCTCTGGGTGCCGGGAGCGGGGTCGGCGAGTCTGGAGCGTATCATTGGTGACCCAGACCGCACTTATCTGGATTTCCTGATAGCACAGGCGCAGATGAGCACTTGGGTCTGTTCGGTATGTACCGGAGCGCTGCTGCTGGCCGCGGCCGGATTGCTCGACGGCTATACGGCGACGACGCATTGGTCGGCGATCCCCGATCTTCTGGCGAATTATCCCAAGGTGACCGTCGGTGACGGTCATCCGCGCTTTCAGGAGGATCGCAACCGGCTGACCGGCGGAGGAATTTCCTCGGGGCTGGACGAGGCGCTGCGGCTGATCGAGATTCTGTCCGGCACGTCCGCCGCCCAGGAGGCGCAGCGCGTTTCGCAATATTACCCCGATCCGCCGGTGGCGAGCCTCATTCCCAACGTGATCGTGCCTTCGCTTGGTTAGGGAATAATGGGGTTTGCGCGAGTGTCGTCGTTAGTTAGGCAATAAAGTATCTCTCAGGAGATAGGTGTGGCGGCGAGGGGTCTACTGTCTGTTTACGATACGTGTTGGCGTAGTATGATGGAGAGACCACCGTCCGGCAGGTCAGAACGCTATTGAACTGCCGTGAAATCCAAACCGAAACGAGCAAGATACTTCCTGAGCCGGTCGGCATCGTTAGTGCTGTTGCGGCGGGCGCGCGAGGCGGAAAAGAGGCGTCGCCCGGCTTCGGACAGGGACGTGCTCTCGCGGCATGTGTCCACGACGTAAGCCAATTGGACGCGGTCGAATGGGTCGATCTCGCCCAGTCTTTCCGCGTCGAGGACCGTTACCAGTCCATCGTCCTTGTTGGCGGTGTTGCCGGACCACAGGCGTCCAAGTCTGGTGATTTCGTTGTCGACCGTCGCCAGATCGATGCGGCCTTTCGGCGCAAAGGTCGCCATGCGCGTGACGCTGGCGGCAAGGTCGCGGAAGTTGCCGTTCCAGTGGGCGTCTCGGGACATCGCAAAAGTGAGATAGCGGCCGCGCGCTTCCTTGTTGAACGAAATCCGTTCGCCCTCGCGTTCGGCGTGGCGATCCAGTTCGTAGTCCAGGTTGGGGGCGATGTCCTCGCGCCGGTCAGCGAGGCCAGGCAGCGAGAACGTCCAAAGGTTGAGGCGCGCGAAGAGGTCTTCCCGGAAAGTCCCGTCGACCACGCAGCGTGCCAGATCGCGGTTGGTGCCGGCGATAAGCTGGAAATCGCTGGACACCTCGCGGTCGGCGCCCACGGGCAGGAAGCGCTTGTCCTCGATCGCGCGCAGGATCATCGCCTGTTCGTCCAGGCCGAGCTCGCCGATCTCATCGAGGAACAGCATCCCGCCATCGGCGCTGCGTAGCAGGCCAGCGCGGTCGGCCGCGGCGCCGGTGAAGGCGCCTTTCTTGTGTCCGAACAGGGCCGACATCGCACTGTCGCCGCGCAAGGTGGCGCAATTGACTTCCACGAACGGGCCGGAGACCTGCCGCTTCACTTTCTTGAGGTCGTGGATGCGGCGGGCGAGCTGGCTCTTGCCGGCGCCGGTCGGCCCCATCAGCAGGATCGGCGCGCGGGTGCGCGAGGCGACCTGTTCGATCTCCTCGATCATCGCGTTGAAGGCGGCGTTCCGGGTTTCGATCCCTGACTTCAGGAAAGAGGCGCTTTCCCGACTGTCTTCAGCAAAACGAGTGGCGATGGAATCGTAGCGCGACAGATCAAGGTCGATCACGCTCCAGGCGCCCGGTGCGGTGCCGTCGGCGCGGCGGCTGGGCTGCGTCTGGAGCAGGCGGCCGGGCAGGTAATGCGCCTCTGTCAGCAGGAACAGGCAGATCTGCGCAACATGGGTGCCGGTGGTGATGTGGACCAGCAGGTCTTCCGTTTCGGGGTCGATCTTCAGGCTGCGGGTGAAATCCAGCAGCTTCCCGTAGACTTCCTCGAAATCCCAGGGGTCCTGGAAATCGACGACGTGGCGCTCGACCGTGGTTTCGGGCGAGACGGAGGCGATGTCCTCGCTGACAAACCCGGCAAGGCGGCTGTGCCCGGTGCCATGCATCATCACGAAGCGGTCGACACGCAAGTCCTCGTGCATGGCCAGCGCTACTGAGGGGCGCCACTTCATCCATCGCGAAGGGCCGAACTTGGACGCGTCAAGCGTGGAGCCGAGGAAGCCGATGACGGTGGTTGATCGCATATATCCTAGGATATCATCTTATATAAAGGGATACAAATATAGGATCGCTTTCTTCCGGCCATGCCCGACATGAAGATTGGCGATACCCAGAAAATCCCTGATTTCCGTGATTTTCAAATTTTTCTTCGGCATAAGATCGAATTTGGCACGGTGCCTGCAAATACCTTTGTGCCGGAGCGGTCGAACACTCCGGCACGATGAAACGGGAAAAGCGGGGCGGCCGGAATGGGCCGGCTGCCTCCACTCCCGAAACAAGGAATTGCAACCATGGCTCTCAAGCGTCTCTTTGCCGGCACCGCTTCGCGGTTTCTGCCGCGCACCGATGTGGTGAACCATGCAGGCGGCGTGGCCTATGCCTATGGCCCCGAAGCGAAGCTCGCCCAATTGGCCGCCACCGGCTCGCTGTCCGACGGGTTCTACTCCGGCGCCGAGGCGCAGCTTGACGATGTGCTGGCCGCCGCTGCGGACGTCTCGCCCGAATTCGTGGCGAAGGCTGCTGTCTATGCCCGCAAGTCCGGCGCGATGAAGGATATGCCGGCCTTGCTGACGGCTTACCTGACCACCGCCGATCCCGATCTTGCACCCTGCGTTTTCGGGCGCGTGATCGACAACGGCCGCATGCTGCGCACGTTCGTGCAGATCATGCGTTCCGGGCAGGTCGGGCGGCGTTCGCTGGGTTCGCGTCCCAAGCGGCTCGTGCGCGAGTGGCTGGAGGCGGCATCGATACAGCGACTGATGGCCGCGGCGACCGGCAACGATCCTTCTCTGGCGGACATCGTCAGGATGGTTCACCCGGGGCCCGCGTCGGCAGAACGGCGCGCGTTCTACGGCTGGCTGATCGGCAAGCCCTATGACTTTGCCGCGCTGCCGGCCGAAATCGCCGCGTTCGAGGCGTGGAAGCGGGATACCTCGCTGCCGCTGCCACCGGTGCCGTTCGAATGGCTGACCGCGCACTCGCTCTCTGCGGAGCAGTGGGGCGAGTTGGCCGGACGGATGGGCTGGCAGGCACTGCGCATGAACCTCAACACGATTGCCCGCAGCGGCGCCTTCCTGGTTCCGGGTGTGAGCGGGACGGTTGCAAGGCGGCTTGGTGATGCGGAGGCGCTCTCTCGTGCGCGGGTCATGCCATACCAGCTCATGGTCGCCATGGGGCAGGTGGGGGATGGCGTGCCGCTGGACGTGCAGGCGGCGCTGGAAAAGGCGCTGGAATCCTCGCTTGCGAAAGTTCCGGTTCTCTCCGGCAACGTCGTCGTCTGCCCGGACGTCTCTGGTTCGATGTCGTCGCCGGTAACCGGCTATCGCAAGGGCGCGAGTTCGAAAGTGCGGTGCATCGATGTCGCGGCGCTGGTTGCGGCGGCGCTGCTGCGCGGCAACCGTCAGGCCCGCGTACTGCCTTTCGAGTTCAACGTGGTTTCGCTGAAGCTTGATCCCAAGGCCCGCGTCGCGGTGAATGCCGCGAAGTTGGCCGGGGTTTGTGGAGGCGGCACCAATGTCTCGGCGCCGCTCGCGCTGCTCAACCGCGAGCGGGCGAAGGTCGATACCGTGGTGATCGTCTCGGACAACGAGTCCTGGGTCGATCCGTCCCGCAATGGCGCCACGGCGACGATGGACGAGTGGAACCGGCTGAAGGCCCGCAATCCGGGTGCCAAGCTGATCTGCATCGACATCGCGCCTTACGGTACCACGCAGGCAACAAGCCGGGCGGACATCCTGAATGTCGGCGGCTTCACCGATGCGGTGTTCGACGCAATGGCGCGCTTTGCCTCCGGGCAGACGCGCGACTGGGTCGAAATCGTGAACGAAACGGAGGTTTGAAGAACGAAGACGATTGCATCCTCGGCGAATGAGGCAAGGACTACACGTGTCGCAGGTTCGAACCCTGCCCTCCCGGAAACGGGTGGTAGCTCAGTTGGTAGAGCGGTCTTTGCCATACCTCGTCGCCGGGATGCATCACTTCAGGCCGCGGCGAATGCCGGTGGGACTACATTGGCACCATGCGCAGGTCCGACGAGTAAAGCGCCCCGTTCCTTCCCATCCTGGCGATGGGATGGATCGGGGAGATGCGGGTTCGAATCCCGCCTTGCCATGTAGCTTAAGGACCACGTCTCGCCATTTCTCGTCGCCGCGGCCGACCCATTTTTTCACGGCGAATGCCGGGCAAGGACTACATCCTGTCACGATGCAGGCGCGGGTTCGAATCCCGCCAGGTCCACCAATCTGCGGGCCTGTAGCTTAGCGGTAGAGCGGCGCCCCTTGTGGGCAATGTCCTTCCCAATCCTCGTCGCCGTGACCCCATTCAATGCTGGCGAATGCCGGCGGGACTACATCGGGTAGAGCACCTGCTCTGGGAGCGGGAGGTCGATGGTTCGAAGCCATCCCCGGGAAACCGGAGTAGCTCAGCAAAAACGTCTCGCCACCTCTCGTCGCCGGCACCTATGACGTATTTTCAAGGAGATCGGCCATGACCGACACCAGTTTCGAATTCCGGCAGGTCGAAGGCGGCGTGCCCATCAAAATGTGGACCCGCGGCGTGCCCGTGGACGAGAAGGCGAAGGACCAGCTTGCCGCCGCCTCGAAGATGCCGTTCATCTTCCGCCATGTGGCGGCCATGCCCGACGTGCATGTCGGCATCGGCGCCACCGTGGGGTCGGTCATCCCGACCAAGGGCGCGGTGATCCCGGCAGCGGTCGGCGTCGACATCGGCTGCGGCATGATGGCCGCGCGCACTTCGCTCATGGCGCACGACCTGCCGGACAGTCTGGACGGCATCCGTGCGGCCATCGAGCAGGCGGTCCCGCACGGACGCGTCGTTGGGCGCGGCAAGCGCGACAGCGGTTCGTGGGGTTCTCCGCCGCCGGCCATTGTCGAGGCTTGGGCGACGCTCGCCGTCCGTTTCGAACGGCTGTGCGACAAGCACCCGCGCCTGAAGAACACCAACAACCTGACGCATCTCGGGACACTGGGGACGGGCAACCATTTTATCGAGCTTTGCCTCGACGAAGAGGCGCGGGTCTGGATCATGCTGCACTCTGGTTCGCGCGGGGTCGGCAACGCCATTGGCACGTTCTTCATCGAACTGGCCAAGCAGGACATGCGCAAGTGGCATATCAACCTGCCGGACGAGGACCTTGCCTACTTCCCGGAAGGGACAGACCACTTCGACGACTATGTCGAGGCGGTGGAGTGGGCGCAGGACTTCGCGGCGCTCAACCGGCGCATGATGATGGCGCAGGTCATCGCCGCGCTGCGCCTGAAGATCGCCAAGCCCTTCGACGCCGAACTGGAAGCGGTGAACTGCCATCACAACTACGTGACGCGGGAGAACCACTTCGGTGAAAACGTGCTGGTCACCCGCAAGGGTGCGGTACGGGCCGCCAAGGGCACCTTGGGGATCATTCCGGGATCGATGGGCGCGAAGAGCTTCATCGTGCGCGGGCTCGGCAACCCGGAGAGCTTCCACAGCTGCTCGCACGGGGCCGGACGGGTGATGAGCCGCAACGAGGCCAAGCGGCAAGTGTCTTTGGCCGAGCATGTGGCTGACACCGCTGGTGTCGAATGCCGCAAGGATGCGGGCGTCATCGATGAGACGCCGCGCGCCTACAAGCCGATCGAGGCGGTGATGGCGGCCCAGGCCGACCTCGTCGAGATCGTCCATACCTTGAAGCAAGTGGTCTGCGTGAAGGGGTGATCCCCCCTCACGCGGGCCACCGCACCCGAAACCGAATGGAGTGAATACCGTGACCGGGCAGATCGACCCGACCGTAAAGGCTGAAATCGACCGGCGCCTTGCCGCAATCGAGGCGGACGATGGCGCGCGCCTGTTGCTGGCGGTGGAATCCGGCTCGCGGGCCTGGGGCTTTCCTTCGCCCGACAGCGATTACGATGTGCGCTTTGTCTATGTGCGCACCCGCGATGCCTATCTGGCGCTGCGCCCGCCGCGCGACGTGATCGAGCGGCCTATCGTCGACGAAATCGACCTTAACGGCTGGGATCTGCGCAAGCTGCTGGGCTTGATGCTGAAGTCGAACGCGACTGGCAGTGAGTGGCTGCAATCGCCGATCCGTTATCGCGCGGATCATCCGGTCATGGCGCGGGTGGCGGCCCTCGGGGACATGGTCTTCGACCCGCGCGGCGTTGCCCGGCACTATGCCAGTCTGGGGCGCAATGCGATGGCTTGCTGGCCCGAAGACGAGGCACCGGTGCCCGTAAAGCGCTACTTTTACGCGCTTCGTCCGGCGCTTGCGATCCGTGCCATGCGGCTCGATCCGACGCGGCGTCCGCCGATGAATCTCCAGCAGCTCATGGCCGTGACCGACCTTTCCGTCACCACTGTGGCGATGATCGAGGATCTCGTTGCCGCAAAGCGCGAAACGCGGGAGCAGGGCAATGCCCGGCGCTATCCCGAACTCGATGCCCTGATCCGCGATGAGCTGCTCCGCGATGGAGTGGGGCGCGTCGGTGAAGTGCCCGAGCGACCCGTGCCGTCCGATGCATTTCGGGCGGCGGAAGACATTTTTCTGGATTTGGTAAACTCATGATTGAAATCGATGGATCCGAAGGCGAGGGCGGCGGCCAGGTCGTGCGCAATTCCTGCGCCCTCTCGCTCGTCACCGGCAAGCCGTTCCGTATCGCCAATGTTCGGGGCAAGCGCTCGAAGCCCGGCCTGATGCGCCAGCACGTGACTGCCGTCGAGGCGGCGGCGCGGATCGGCAATGCCGAGGTGGAGGGCCTTGAGGTGGGTTCGCCGGAAATCACGTTCCGGCCCGGCCGGGTCGAGCCGGGCGAATACCATTTCTCGGTTGGCACTGCCGGCAGCACCGGTCTGGTGCTCCAGACCGTGCTCATGCCTTTGGTGCTGGCCGACCGGCCTTCGCGGCTGGTGCTGGAAGGCGGCACGCACAACATGCTGGCGCCGCCGTTCGACTTCATCGAGCGGACGTTCCTGCCGGTCATCAACCGGATGGGCCCCAAGATCGAGGCAAGGCTGGTGCGGCATGGTTTCTACCCGCGCGGCGGCGGCCGTATCGAGGTGGACATCACGCCCGCACCGCTTCGCCCCATCGAGTGCCCGGAATCCGGGGCCTTGGGTTATGCGTCGGCTCAGGTGGTGTTTGCAGGCCTGCCCAGCGAGATCGCCCTGCGCATGATGGCGCGGCTCCGCAAGGATTTTCCGGATTGGCCGGAGGAAGCCTTCTCGCTGCGCGAACTGCCGGCCGATCAGGGGCCGGGGATCATTCTGATGATCGAGGCGCGCAAGGATGCCGTGACCGAGATCGCCAGCGGTTTCGGACAACTCGGCGTTACTGCCGAACGTCTGGCGAAGACCGCTGCCGGGCGGCTCAAGGGCTACGTCGAATCCGGTGCCTTCGCAGGTCCGTACCTGGCCGACCAGCTTGTGTTGCCGTTTGTGCTGGCAGGGGGCGGGTCATTCACCACCGTGAAGCCCAGCGGACACCTGCTGACGGGTATCGATATCGCCAGGCGCTTTGTTGGAACGCGCATCGATCTTGGCCTGACCGACACCGGGCACCATCAGGTTACGTTCGCATAGATTGGGCTGAATGGTCGGGGTCGAGGAGAATTCGGCTCTGAAGCGAGACCCGCTACGACTTGATGTAATTCGAATACATTCCCCTGAGTGGAATAAATCACGTTCTATGCCACTCAGGGGCACAGGTCGATCAAGCGTGAACTGCGGAGTGCCCCCGGCATCTGATGGTATGCAGGCCGGTAGAGGGCAGAGCCGATAGTCTATATCTTGGACTTTCCGGCGCCGGGTTTGGGTGGCTGTTTGTACCGGATATGGACGCCGCGCCCCGGCGTGCGTCTGACTTCGAAGGCACCGGTCTTTTCCACCAGGTCGCCGAGCTTGGCATGGCCGAAAGTTCGGGGGTCGAAGTCGGAGGCGAGCGCGGCAAGGCGCTGGCCTACGCCGCCCAGCGCAACCCAGCCGTCGTCGTCTTCGAGTTGCTTCACCGCGCGCCGGATCAGCGGGACCGCCATGGTGGGGGAGCGGGCGGCCGAGGCAGGGCGCTGATCCGGCCTTTCCGGTTCGTCGGAGGTCGGCGCTTCCGGAAGCAGGTTTTCCGTATAGATGAATCGCTTGCAGGCCTGGCGGAAGCTTTCGGGCGTCTTCTGCTCCCCGAAACCATAGACATCGATCCCCTGTTCCCGAATGCGGGCGGCAAGCCGGGTGAAGTCGCTGTCCGAAGACACCAGGCAGAACGCCTCGAAGCGGCCGCTATGGAGCAAATCCATGGCGTCTATGACCAGAGCAATATCCGATGCGTTCTTGCCGACCGTGTTCGCGAAGTTCTGGTGCGGCATGATCGCGTGCGTGGCCAGAACGTCCGACCAGGATTTCAGCCGGGTCCCTGAAAAGTCGCCGTAGATACGCCGTACGCTGGCCTCGCCGATCTTGGCAATCTCTGCGAACAGTCCGTCCGCGATCCGGTAGGAAGCATTGTCCGCGTCGATCAGGACAGCGAGCCTTGGGGTTCTTGGTTCGGAAGCCATTTCTCATCATGACTTCTCGGGAGGCTGTCTTCCACCCTTAAATCATTTGCCGCTTCGATGCGGACGGCAACGGAAGGGTTCGAGAACAAGCTTCGCTACCAGTGATGCGACGGACTGGAAGAAACGTGTTTGCGCAAAGGGAATTTCCGTTGATCCCGCCCAGCGAGGGCGCGCATGTTGCCTCATGCGCCAGTTGGCCTATGGCGATGACAGCAAACCAACAGGCGGATAATATGACGGCATCTTCCACCCACGAGCAGCGCGAGCACTTCGCTTATTGTGTTCAGCTTTTTGGCGGCACCACAGCATTCTCGCGGCGCATCGGCATCGACGAGCGGGCTATTCGCCGTTTCATTAATGGCGAGCGGCCGCTGGGCGCCGGCCTTCTCGAAGACACGGCGAAGGAATTGCGTAAACTCATCGTCGAAGCGACCGCCGCCGAACAGGAAATCATAGCTTTGTTGAATTCCGGACCAAGCACCGCGCCGTAAGAGCACGGGCAGCTTGGGGCGTTGACGACCATCTCGACCTGCGTGCCTCGGCGTTCTACCTGCAGGCCATGCTGCACGTCGTCCATCATCCCGGCTACGTAGTCGAAACCGAGCGTACGGGCACTTTCCCGCATGACAAGTATGCACTGGTCATGCGGGCGCTGGGCGAAAGCGGCGTACCCATGTCGGTCCATGCGCCTGAAATCATGCCGCGGGAATGGCTCGAGGCTGTCCACGACCCGAGCTATGTCGACGAAGTCATCGCTTGCTCGGTGCCGGTGGCCAAGCAGCGCCGGATCGGTTTTGCGATCGACGAGCGGATTTCCCGGCGATCGCAGCTCTCCCCCGGTGGCACATGGCTCGCGGCGAAGCTGGCGCTGCAGCACGGGTATGCTGCAAACTCCGCCGGTGGCAGCCATCACGCCCTCGCCGATACCGGTGCAGGCTACTGTGTGTTCAATGATCTGGTGCTCGCCGCCAACAGGCTGATCGAGGAGGGGGACGTCTCGCGCATCCTGATCCTCGATCTCGATGTACACCAGGGCGACGGCACTGCGGCCCTGACCGCAGGGCGCAGCGACATCTTCACGCTGTCCATTCATGCCGAGAAGAACTTCCCCACCCGCAAGGCACGCTCTTCACTGGATATCGGTCTACCCGATGGAACGGGCGATGGGGGTTATCTGGAAGCCCTGGCCGGATCGCTGCCCATGGTCCTCGATCATTTCGTGCCGGACCTGATCCTGCTGCAGGCAGGCGTCGATGCCCATACAGACGACAAGCTTGGCCGGCTGTCCCTGACCGACGAAGGCCTGGCGGGCCGCGACCGCTTTGTGGCGACAGAGGCGAAGCGGCGCGGCATTCCATTGGCGAGTACGCTGGGCGGCGGTTATGGCGCGGACCGCGAAGCCGTGGCCTTGCGGCACGCGCGCACGATCCTCGCCCTTTCCGCCACGATCAACGCGAGGGATGCCGCCTGATCGGGCGGGATTACTGAGCCGCGTTCCTCTCGGCATTGAGCCGCTCGACAAGTGTTGCGATCTCGTCGGGATTGAGAATCCAGGTGCGGGTCTTGCGGCCTTCGCGGAACACAGGCCGCGTCAGCAGAATGCGCGCCTGCTCCTTTGCGAAAGGCTTGAAGAGCGAGAAGTGCATCACGCATTCGAGCATCAATCCGATCACTGGCGTCTTGCCGTCGAGATCGATCAGCGTGGCGGGCTGGTCCCAGGGAATGTCCATCATGACGTGCGCCTATCGCGGGTCATGACGAATGCAAAGGCTGAATGCCTCATTCCGGCTGCCTCCAAATGCCACGAAGGGGAAGCTCGCGCCGGTCGGGCCGGCCTGAAGGCTTCGCCATCACTGCGGGAGATAAGTCATTGACGCGAGGCGCGGGCGGCGCAACTCTGCCCATGACCGATAGCGAGAGGGGCGGGAATGCGAGGGGGCAAATCTGTGAAGCCTATGGCCGGGGCGGCGTTGTGGCTTGTCACCGCGGCGCTCGTGCCCGGTGGCGGGGCTTCTGCGAAGGATCTCGTGATCCATGCCGGGCGTTTCATCGACGGAACCGGGGCGGCGCCTCGGCAGAAGGTCTCGATCCTCGTTACCGATGACCGCATCACGGCAATCCAGCCGGGTTTCGTCACGCCTGCCGGGGCCGAAGTGGTAGAGCTGGCCGACAAGACGGTGCTGCCCGGCCTTATCGATACCCACGATCACATCACCGCCGGATGGCATGCTGGCGATCCGATCCGCAATACGGTGACGCGCAGCGATTTCGAGGATGCGATCGAGGCGACCCTGTTCACCCGCAATACCCTGCTGGCAGGATTTACCTCGGTGCGCGACTGCGGGGCTAATACCCAGGTCGTCGTCGCGCTGAAGAAGTCGATCGAGGGCGGCGTGGTGCCGGGACCGCGCATGTGGGTAGCGGGCGCGGCGCTCGGTCCTACCGGTGGGCACGGCGATCCGGTCAACGGTCTGCGCGCCGAGTTCGCCGATATTCCGCATATCGCCGACAATGTCATCGACAGCCCCGAATCCGCGAGACTGGCGGTCAGGCAGTTGAAACGCGAGGGTGTGGATCTCATCAAGATCATGCCCTCGGGAGGCGTCATGTCGATCGGCGACGACCCCCGCCACCAGCTGATGACCGACGAGGAGATCAAGGCCGTCATCGATACCGCGCATGCGCTGGGGATGAAGGTGGCCGCTCACGCCCACGGCAAGGAGGCGATCGACCATACGATCGCGCTGGGCGTCGATTCCATCGAGCACGGCTCCTATGCCGACGCGGGCAGTTACAAGCTCTTCAAGCAGTACGGGACTTATCTGGTGCCCACCATGCTGGTCGGGGAGCGGGTCTACCAGCGCGCGAAGGAACATCCCGAGCAGCTCAATCCGTCCACCGCCGAAAAGGCGCTGCAGATCGCGCCGCTCCTGCGCCGCAATCTACATGACGCTTATGCCGCGGGCGTGAAGATTGCTTTCGGAACGGACACGTTCGGTCTGTCGAAGCATGGCGAGAATGCGCAGGAATTCGCCTTGCTGGTCGGTGCGGGCATGACGCCGATGGATGCGATCCGCACGGCGACCGGCAATGCGGCGGACCTGCTGGGCAGCGCCGAAGTCGGTACCTTGCAGGCGGGACGCTATGCCGACATCATTGCCGTGGACGGCGACCCTCTGGCCGACGTGAAGGCGCTGGAGAACGTCGGTTTCGTCATGAAGGGCGGGGCGGTCGTCAAATCGGGCGGAAAGCCGCTGATCTGAGGAGGGGGCTTCCGGTCGGCTCAGGCGGCCAGCCGGGCGCCATTGGCGCGGAGCGTTTCCAGGACGCGGGTGGCGGCAAGTTCGGCGGGGTGCTCGACGCCCATCAGCGAGAACGTGCCGCCCAGCAGGAACGCGCAGTGGCCGTGGACGTTGGCGATCAGCGAACTGGCGAGTTCGGTGGTCTTCGCGGCATTCGCATCCGGAAGCACCGAGGCGACTTCGCGGGCGATCATGCCGGTCAGGCGGACGCGCTCGGTGACGAGGTCTTCCGCCATCGCGGTGCCTTCCGGGACGCGGTGCTCATAGATGGCCGACCACAAGTTGCGGTGGCTGGCTGCGAAATCGAAGTAGCCGCGCACCAGCACCAGGATGCGTTCCTGTCCCTGCGTGCCTTCCAGCCGCTCTTCCAGCCACTGCGTCCAGAGCCGGAAGGTCCGCGCATTGATGGCCATGACGAGCGCGCCGACATTGCCGAAGACGTGCATGACCGTCCCCACCGAATAGCCGATGCGCTTCGCCACCTCGCGGGCGGAAAAGCGGGCATAGCCGCTTTCCGCCATGACCTGCCGCCCGGTGTCGAGGATCAGGGCCTGCAGTTCCTCGCGCCCGTGGTCGGAGCGTCTGGCCATTTTCAGTGCGCCTTGCGCACGAAGGGATAGCGCATCTGCGCGAGGTAGCCGCTCGGCACCGCCTCGGGCACGCCGTAGCCTTGCGGCCACTTGCCCTTGGGGAAGTAATGGGTGCCGAACAGGCGGTCGAGCCAGGGGAAGTGGATCGCGAAGTTCTTGTCGATCCCCTCGGCCTCCAGCGCATGGTGCCAGTGGTGGAAGCGCGGGACCACGAGGAAGCGGCCCAGCCGGTCGAAGTCGCCCCGCACGTTGGCGTGGATCAGCGAGGAGTACACGTAGACCATGCCGATATAGGCCTGCATCACCGAGGGCAGGAAGCCGAAGGTCAGCAGCGGCAGCGAGGTCACGCCGCGCAGCATCACGATTTCCACGAAATGCATCCGTCCGCCGGCCAGCCAGTCCATCGAACGCGCCGAGTGGTGCACCGCATGGAAGCCCCAGAGGAACGGTATGCGGTGGAACAGGCGGTGGAACCAGTACTGGGCGAGGTCGGTCAGGAACATCGCCAGCAGGAACTGTACGGCCCAGGGCAGGGCGCCGATCGCGCCACGGATGCCGGACAGCCCGGTGCCGTGGGTATTGAGATAGCTCGACGGGGCGAGCGCCAGGAAGGTGATGAGCTGAACCAGCATCGAACTGATGAGGAAGTAGAACAGGTCTTCCCGCCATTCGGCGCGGAACAGGCGCTGCTTCGCGCGGTGCGGGACGATGCGTTCCAATGGCGCGAACATCAGGCCGGTGGCGATGAGGTTCACGGCGAAGAAGTCGACGCCGAAGAAGATGCCCCAGTCATGCATCTCCCGCGGTTGCACCGAAGCACCGCCGAGGATCGTGCCGGCCAGCGCGATGACCAGGGCGGTCATGCCCAGTGCCTTGCGGGGACGCAGCAGCAGGCTCAGCAGCGCGAGGGCATAGGCGCCGAGCAGGGTGGCATGGACCACGATGCGAAACCCGGACGAGGCGAGCACGCGTGCGAGTTCGGGCGTGGCGAACCAGTCCGGCCAGCGCAGCGCCGTGACGAAGCACAGCCCGGCCGCGGCAAAAAGCAGGGCGAAGAAGCCCGAAAACCACCCGGTGCCGAAGCCGCGCGCCTCGATCGGAGCCTCCAGATCGCACATCAGCTTTTTCAGAAATCCCGTCATGTCCGTTTCCCTGAAATTCGTGAGGCCTTCATATCGGTGAAATAGAACGTTGTCTAATTTTTTATTGTACGGTGTTCGATTTCACGATACCTCATGCGGGAAACGTGATCGAGAGGGTAACCGCGTGACCGAGTTCCTGCTGCTGGCGACGATCCTTCTGGGCGGCCTCCTGTTCGACACGCGGCGCCGCCTGGGACGGATGGAACGGCTTGTTCGAGAAGGCTGGCCTGTTGCTCCAAGGGTGCCGCTCTCGGGGCGCGTCTCCGTGTCCGAGCCGGAGCGTGTGCCTGATTCGGTGCCTGAGCCGGTGAAGGAGCCGGTCCGGCCGCTGGTCGACGATCTTCCGGTTGCTCGTGCTCCGGAGCCGGACCGGACTGAGCCGGACTTTGCGGAACGGGATATCGCCAAGCAGGACATCACCCAGCGGGACATCCCCCAAAGGGACGGCGGCGAACCCGAGCCGCAGTCGGCGCCCTCGTTCACCGACGCCGCTTCCGAACCTGTAACGGCAGCGGTCGCGCCGCGCAGAGCCTCCGGTTTCGGTTTCGAGGACCTGTTCGGCCGCAAGCTGCCGATCTGGGCGGGCGGCATTACGCTGATCGTGGCGGCGGTGCTGATGGTGAAGTATTCGATCGACACCGGACTGCTCTCGCCGCTGGTGCGCATCGTGTTCGGCTTCGCCTTCAGTGGGGCGCTGATCGGCGGCGGCGAACTGGCAAGGCGGCGCGCGGACTTCGTGCGCGACGAGCGGGTGGCGCAGGCGCTGGCCGGTGCAGGCGTGGGCGGTCTCTACGCAGCGACGCTGGCGGCGACGAACCTCTATGGCCTCGTCGGGCCGGGCATCGCTTTTGCAGGACTTTTCGCCATCACCGCGCTGGCTCTCGGCCTGGCGCTGCGGTTCGGTGCGCCTTGCGCGGTGCTGGGGCTGGTTGGCGGCCTCGCGACGCCTGCGGTCGTCCAGTCGGACAGTCCGAGCGTACCCCTGCTGGCGGGTTATCTGGCTGTGCTGATCGGCGCGATCACGCTGCTCTCGCGCCGCCAGCGCTGGGTCTGGCTGGGTGTCGGGGCGCTGACCGGCGGTGCCGGATGGAGCCTGCTGACGATCGCGATGGGCGGTCTCGACAGCGGTTCGACCCTGTCGATGGGCCTGCTGGTCCTGCTCGTCGGGCTTGGTCTTCCGGCGCTGGCGCTGGAAGGTCGCACGGCACCGATCCTGCGCGGCGCGGCGGCGATCGTCGGCGCATTCCAGCTGGCCCTGCTGGTGGCGAACGGACACTTCGCGCCGCTGACCTGGGGGCTTTACGGATTGTTGTCGCTGGCCTTCTGCTGGCTCGCCGGAAACACGCCGATGCTGCGGCGCACCGTCGCCGTACCGTTGCTGACGGCCCTGGGCCTCACCGCTTTCTGGCCCGAACCCGGAGTCGGCCTGTTCGCGGCGGTCATGGCCGGAATCGCGGCGATCTACGGCGGATATGCGCTGAGGAACCTGTGGCGGGCAGGGGGCGGCTTCATTGAAGTCGGTCTGCTGAGTGCAATCGCGCTTGGAGGCTACGCGGTCTGCTGCGCGAAGTTCTACGAGGCGGTGGCTGGACGGGATCCCGAGTTCGCGCTGCTGGCGCTGGCGTTCGCCGCGCTGCCCGCGCTGGGAGCCGGGCTTGGCTGGAGGGGCGAGGCGCGTCACGGCGATGCCCGCTTCGCCTTGCTTGTCTGCTGCGCCGGTGTGCTGCTGATCCTTGCGGGCATGATGGGCCTGCCGCAATGGCTTGTGCCGGTCGTCTTCCCCGCCGTGGCGGCAGGACTGCTGGGGCTGGCCGTAGTGGGACGAGACCATCGCCTGGCCCGCGGCGCGCTTGGCTTCCTGGGGCTGGGGGTCGCGGTGGTGCTGGGGGTTTCGGCCGAAAACGGGGCCTTGTCCCGCCTGGTGGAGAAGGCAACGGTGTCGCATCCGGGCCGCGCCCTGCTGCATTGGACCGCGATGACTCTGGCGGCGACGGCCTTCGCCTGGCGCAATGCGGGGTCGCGACTGCGCTTCGGCTTGCAGCCGCTGGCGGTGCTGCTCGGCTACGGCGTGGTGGCTCAACTGGTTCCGGCGCCATGGCTGGCCGTTGCCACGGCAGCGGTGTTGCTGCTGTTCACCGAGGCGGATCGGCGTCGGCCCATGCTGGCGCTTCTTCCGGCGCTGGGCACGCTGGCCGTGGTCCTGATGCTCTGGGCGCTGGAGCCGCTGGCTTACTGGCTGGCGGCGAGCGTGAAATCCGTGGTGGAGGGCACGCCTGTCCTCGTGATCGATCTGCCCGGACCGGCAGAGGCGCTGCGCCGTCTCGTCGTGCCGGCACTGGCGGCCGCTTTCGCGCTATGGCGCGTTCGTGCGGATCTGCCGCGCCAGATCCTGCTCGGCGGTGGGGCGATGGCCGGTGTGCTTGGGCTTGCCGGAGCACACATCCTGTTCAAGCAGGTCTTCGCGATCGCCGATCCGGAAGCCTTCGTCCGCCTCGGTCTTGCCGAGCGCTGCGTCTGGGAAGCGCTGCTGATCGGCGCGGGCATGGCGATCTGGCATCGGCTGGCGGCGCGCGAGATCGCGCTGGGCTTCCTTGCGGCGGCTCTGGCCCATGCGATCTTCCATACCTGGATTTCGATGAACCCGTTTTGGACCGACCAGGCCGTGGGGCCTTGGCCGCTGGTCAATCTGCTGCTGCCCGCATTCGTCATTCCCTTCGCCGTACCTTCGCTCGCGGCCCGGATCGCACCGGACCTGGTACCGCGTTTCCAGCTTCCGGCAGACCTGCTGCGGATGGCCCTGATCCTGCTCTTCGCCTTCGCGACGCTGCGCCAGCTTTTCGCGGGAACCCTGCTCTATGCGGGATCGGTGGGCGAAGTGGAGAACATCGGCCGCTCGGTCCTGGCGATCGCGCTGGCGATCGGCTTCCTCGGCTGGGGGATCCGTCAGCGGCTGCGCAGCTGGCGCTTCGCCTCGCTGGTGCTGATGCTGGCCGCCGTCGGCAAGGTTTTCCTGTTCGACGCCTCGGGGCTGGACGGGTTGCTGCGGATTCTCTCGTTCCTCGCCCTGGGCTTCAGCCTGATCGGGATCGGCTGGCTCTACAGCCGCTATCTGAAGCCCGAGGCGGCAGACTGATGGGCTATCGCTTCCGCAGGGCGAAGGCCACGGCACTGGTGGAGACGAGCGGGCCGATCCAGTCGACCCATTGATCCAGCTTGGGCCAGACCCTGAGGTCGAACGGTCCCCACCACGGCATGTTGGCGCGCAGGCCGTGACCATAGGCTTCGATCCAGCGGTACTCGGCCTGCGCCACTTCGCGGCCGAGGAAGTAGGCCGAGGCCACGGCGGCGCCCGGCCACCAGCTGCCGGTGAGAAGACGCAGCAGCGCCTGGACCGCGAGGGCTGCGAGCGTGTGCTCCAGCAGGTTCATGTCATGCTCCCGTTTGCGCGTGCGGGTCCTGTCCGGGATCGCCGGAAGTTCGTCAAGCGCAGCACGTTCGCAATAAGGCTTCCCACAAGCCCGCTGAGCGCCTAGAGCGCCCCTAACCCCGGGGGGCCGCTCATGCGCGGCTGAGAGGTGGTCAGCAGACCACGACCCGCTGAACCTGATCCGGTTGACACCGGCGTAGGGAGGGCTGGCGGCAGAGTGTCCGTTGTCCCTCCGACTGGAGCGGACGAAAGACGATGACCCTTACCCTGATCCCCATTCGCAGCCTCACTTCCCTCGGCGGCGCCGCGCTGGCGCTGTTTGCGCCGCTGGCCATGGCCGAGACGGCGGACGAAGCGCCTGAAGGCCGCACCGACATCCAGGTCATCGGCCATCCCGACCCCGAAGGCCTGCTGCCGGACCAGACCGCGCCCAAGGCGATCAGCGCGATCTCGGCCGACTTCATCACCAAGCAGGCGCCGACGCTGAACGCCTTCCAGCTCGTCAACCTGCTGCCGGGCGCGAACGTCTCTTCCAGCGATCCCTATGGCCTCTCGACCAGTTCCTCGCTGACGATGCGGGGGCTGGGTCAGGACCAGATCGGCGTCATGATGGAAGGCGCGCCGCAGAACGACATCGGCTATTTCTACGCCTACCCCTCGCAGTTCGCCGATGCCGAGAACGTGCGGCAGATCGCGCTTTCGCAGGGTGCTGCCGATATCGCCGCGCCGGTCGTTGCGGCGGCGGGCGGCACGCTGGCGCTCTCGCTGGACGATCCAAAACCCGAAATGGGCGGTCTGGTCAATCTCTCGCTGGGTTCCTACGACGCACGCCGCGCTTTCGTGCGCTTCGACACCGGGACGATCGGTGCAAGCGGGCTCAAGGCCTTCATTTCCTATTCGAACAACCGTGCGGACAACTGGCGCGGTGCGGGCTTCGACAAGCGGCAGCACGTCGATGCCAAGCTGCTGCGCGAATGGGGCGACGGCAACCGCGCCAGCATCTCCTTCTCGTACAACGACGCCAATACGTCGAGTTATGCCAGCCCGACCCTGGCCGACTGGAAGGCCTCGGGCCGCGACTTCAACTATGACAAGCGTTACAGCGAGGGGAACACCAACTACTGGCGCCTCTACCGCGCGCCGTTCCGCAATTTCTACGTCGCCGCGCCGGTTCACCTCAAGCTGTCCGATCGTCTGGCCTTCGACAGTTCGGCCTATCTCCAGCTCGGCCACGGCAATGCGCCCTACGGCACCCAGCTTGCCACGACCGGCAACTTCCTCGGCACCGAGGAACTGACCCAGCCGATCGCGTTGCCGGGTGCGGTCGACGGCGTCGCGACGGTGATGGGCAACTGGACCGGCAGGCAATTCCGCGTGGGCGACGTCAGCAAGCTGACCCTTACCGCAGGCGCGCATACGATCACGGCGGGGGTCTGGTTCGACTATGGCACCGACCGGGTCACCCAGTCCTACACCTCGATCGATGCGAACGGACGTCCGTTCGACATGTGGGGCTATCAGGACAAGGCCATCCGCACCGCCGACGGACGCCTGCTCGCTTACGAGAACGCGCGGACCGAAACGGTGACCAAGGGCTTCTTCCTCGCCGACAGCATCGCGGTGACGCCGCGCCTCGTCGTCGATCTGGGCTTCAAGGGCGTGGACGTGCTGCGCAATGGCCGCAACTATCTGCCCGGCCCGCAGGACAAGGTGCGCAAGGACAGCTTCGCCGCATTGCCCCGCGCGGCGGTGCACTACAAGCTGGACGACCGGCAGCAGCTCTTCGCCAACGTCACCACCAACTTCCGCACCCCGAACGAGTTCGCGCTCTACAACAGCTATTACGGCGGCGAACTGGTGAGCGCGGGAACGACCGGCCTCAAGAACGAATATTCGGTCTCCGAGGAACTGGGCTATCGCTACATCGGCCCCAGCCTCTCGTTCTCGCTGACTGCCTTCCATTACCACTTCCGCAACCGGCAGGTGGCGACGGTGGTGAACAGCGGCGGCGCGCTGGTCAATTCGACGATCAACGGCGGCAGCCAGACTTCCTACGGCCTCGACGGCGAGATCGACTATCGTCCGGCCAAGGGCGTCAGCGTCTATCTCTCGGGCGAATACCTGCACACGCGCCTGGACGACGATCTCGCGGTCGGCGGCGATGTCCTGCCGACCCGGGGCAAGCGCGCGGTCTCCAGCCCCGAGTTCCAGTTCGCGCTGGGCACGACTTACGATGATGGACGTCTGTTCGGCAGCACCGCGCTCAAGTATGTCGGCCGCCAGTACGCGACGTTCATGAACGACGAGAGCATCAAGCCCTATGCCACGCTGGACCTCTCGATCGGCGTGCATCTGGCCGGGCTGATCGATGCCCAGCGCATGGATCTGCGGCTCAATGCAATCAACGTGACCAATCCGCATGTCCTGTCGGGCGTGCAGGCGATCACGGCCAATGCGCTGGATACGGTCGGGCGCGGGGGCACGGTGATCGCCGGTTCGTCGCCGACTTATTACGTGGGAAGCGGACGCGCCTTCGTGGCGACGCTCAGCCGCGCCTTCTGATCATGGGCGGCGGGATCGCGAACATGGGGGCGTCACATCTCGTGCACGGCATGGGCATGGCGCTCGAAGTGCCGCGATGGCCGACGATCACTGCCGCAGAGGCCGAGGCGATCCTGGCCCGCTTCCCCGAAGTGGGCACGCCGGGCGCGCTGCTCTGGCATTCGCCGCGCCCGTTCTCTGCGGCGACGCTGGTGGAGGCGGAGCGCGGCGAGGTGTTTCTCAAGCGCCATCATCGGCAGTTGCGCACGCCGGCCGCGCTGGCGGAGGAACATGCCTTCATGGCGCATTTGCGGGCGGCGGGTGTCGCGGTGCCGGAAGTCGTGCCCGGAAAGGACGGCGTGGGCGCGCTGGCCGAGGGCCAGTGGACTTACGAGGTGCTGCGCAAGGCGCCGGGTCTCGATCTCTATCGCGACCGCCAGTCCTGGACGCCGTTCCTATCGCTCGGCCATGCCCGCGAGGCGGGGGCGGCGCTGGCGCGGTTGCACCGGGCGGCGGCCGATTTTCCGGCCGGGCCGCGCGGGGACCATCCGCTCGTCAGCAGCTTCACGATCCTGCCCACGGGCGATCCGCTCGCGGCGGCGGAGGCCTATGTCGCCGCCCGTCCGGCGCTTGCGGCCTATCTTGCGGACAAGCCCTGGCGGCAGGAGCTGGCGCGTCTCTTCGCGTCACTGGGGGAAGGGCTGTCCGAGCGACTGGCGGACCAGCCCTCGCTCTGGACCCATAACGACTGGCATCCCTCCAATCTGCTCTGGTCCGCCGAGGGTCAGGTGAGCGGGGTGATCGATTTCGGCCTTGCGACGCGGACTTGCGCGCTCCACGATCTCGCCACCGCCATCGAGCGCAGCGCCGTCGCCTGGCTCGATCCGGAGCCGGGGGCGGATGGAGAGGCCGCACTGGCGCTGCTGGCCAGCTATTGCACGGTATTGCCGCTGACCCGCGCCCAGATCGAGACGCTGATCCGCCTGCTGCCGCTGGTTCATATCGAGTTTGCACTGTCCGAAGCCGACTACTTCGCCGGTATTCTGGACGACCGCACGCAGGCCGATCTCGCGTGGCAGGGCTATTGCATCGACCATGCCGACTGGTTCCTCTCCGCACCGGGGCAGGACTTCCTGCGCGACCTCGAAACCGGAGCGCTGTCCTGATGTCGGCACTGGAGATCGTCGCGGTTGCCGTGAGCTTCCTCGGCATCTGGCTGACGGCCAGGCGGCGCATGCTGTGCTGGCCGGTCAACCTCACGGCCTGCGCGCTCTATTTCAAGCTGTTCCTCGACGTGCGGCTCTATGCCGACATGGTGCTACAAGCGCTGTTCGGAGCAGCGATCCTCTACGGCTGGACCGTCTGGGCGCGGGGCAGGGAGCAGTCCGGAGAGATCGTCGTCAGGCCGCTTTCCATGGCGCAGGCGGGCAAGGGGCTGGCCGTCGGCGCCGTTGCGGCCGTGGCGTTCGGCTGGCTGACCAGCCGTTATACCGACGCGGCGCTGCCCTGGATGGACTGCGCGCTGAGCAGCTTCAGCCTCGTCGCCCAGTACTGGACTGCAAGGCGCCATGCGGCGAGCTGGCTGCTGTGGATCGCCGTGGATGTGCTTTACGTCGGCATGTTCGTGTTCAAGGGACTATGGCTGACCGCCGGACTCTACGGGGCGATGATCGTCCTGGCCGTGCTCGGCTACCGCAATTGGCAACGGGCACGGCAGGCGCAAATCTGAAGGATCAGCCGACGACGATGGCGCTGATCCGGTGGAAGAACGGATGGTGCGGCGTCGCGCCGTGGGCGACATGGGTGAACATGCCGTCGTTCAGGTTCGGCAGCTTCGATTCGATGCCGCAGACTTCCTCTCCGCCACGCACGTCGATGTGGGCGTGAAGCTTGCCGTCGAACTCCAGGCCGATGTCGACCGCCTGAGGGAACTCGGCGCGCAGCACCTCCAGCACCCGATTCAGACGGCCGGTCAGCGTCTCTTCCGTGGCGGGATTCGAGAGCGGGGAACCGTCGATCGAGTACAGGGATGCATCCTTGCGCATGGGGCGCGCCTCCTTGGAGAAACGGGTAGGGAATGGGCTGTTGCGACAGCCAGCTTACCCGTTTTCCCGTAACAGGAAACACCCGAGTTTCGCGGATGCGGCGGTCCGATCAAGTATCGGACCCAGCGGTACAATCGCTGTCACCGGTTCGAGGCCGGCCTATCGGCCATGCCGCGAATCGCCTAGCGGCTCTTGCGCGACGGGCTGGTCTTCCAGCACAGCCAGGCCACGTTGATCCAGGCGCCCACCGTCAACTGACCGGCCCAGGCGATCATGCCGTAGCCGAGGCCGAAGGCGCCCGCGTCGATCAGCAGGACCAGCGCCACGAGCGTCCAGCCGCCGATGCGGGCGAGACGGCTCTCGTGCTGGGTCAGGGCGCGACCGGCGAGGTCGCGCTGGTGGCGTTTCATCGAGAGGGCGAGCGCGGCGAAGGCGGCGATTCCCAGTAGCAGGCAGAGCAGGTGGATCATGCGGTCACGGCCTCCCGAGTCTTGCGTCTTGCGGTGTGCGGACCTGCCGCGCGCTTGCGGGCGGCCTTGCGTGCAGCCATGGCGAAACCGAGCGCCAATAGCAGCATCACCAGATCGAACGAGACAAACAGCCAGTCGCCCGCCAGCAGGCTCACGGGCAGTCCGCGCGGGGTGGTTACGGCATTGACCAGCGGCACGGCGGCGAAGAGCGCGGCGGCGAGGCCCAGCATCTCCGGCCAGGCGCGGGCGGCGGGACGGACCAGCGACCAGAGCAGTACCGCGAGCCAAGCCAGGAACAGGCTGTCGATCTCGCGGTCGGCGCGATCGGTCATTTGCAGGGGCAGCAGGCGGTTGGCCAGGAAGTAGGTGGCGAGGCCGATGGGGAAGCCCGCGATCGTCGCGATGTTGAGCTTTTCGACGAGGCGGAAGCCGAAGTGCGGGCGGCTGGGATCGGGCAGCTTGGACCGGCGCTTGACCGTCCAGAGGACGAGGCCGCTGCCCACCATGATCGTGCCGCCAAGGCCGGACAGGAAGTAGAGCCAGCGCAGGCCGTATTCCGCGTAGCGACCGGCATGGAGACCGATCATCACGCTTTCGGTGGCAAGCGCGGCGCCTTTGGGCATGCTCTGGTCCACCGGCTGTCCGGTGACGCCGTTGAAGGTCACTTCCTCGCCGCGCGAGCCGATCGCGCCTTCGGGCGCGCGGGTCACGCCGATCAGGGCGGTGGCGTCACCGGGATTGGAGACCCGCAGATAGCCGACCTTCTTGCCGCCCCAGTGGGCCGAGGCAGACTGCATGATCGGGCCGACCGCGGCCAGCGGCGCGGGCTTGCCGCTGCGCGCGACCTCCTCGCTCTTGCCGAAGACGGCTTCGAAGAAGGTGGTGTTCTGGGCATAGTTCGCGGCGATGCCCCAGGGCATGTACATGGTCGCCAGCGTGACCAGCCCGGTGAAGGTGATCATCAGGTGGAAGGGCAGGGCGACCACGGCCGTGACGTTGTGCGCGTCGAGCCAGGAGCGCTGGCCCTTGTTGAAGCGCAGCATGAAGAAGTCGGCGAAGATCTTCTTGTGGGTGATGATCCCGGAGAGGATCGCCACCAGCATGAACATCGCCGCTACGCCCACGAGGTAGCGCGCCCAGAGCACCGGCATGTAGTGCAGGTCGAAATGGAAGCGGTAGAGGAAGAAGCCGCCGCTCGTCTCGCGGGTGGAGATTTCCCGGCCGCTCCGGTCCAGCACGGCGCTGGTCTCGCCGCGCTTCGCGGGCTTGGCGCCGTCGCCCGGTTGCCAGTAGACCTGGGTGGTGGCGCTGCGGCTGTTGGGGGGCGAGATGTACCAGCTCTTCGCGTCGGGCGCGGTGCGCTGGAGGAAACGGACGGCGCCTTCGGCCGAGGCGACCGGATCGGCATCCCCGGTGACTTCCGGCTGCATCCAGCGGGTGATCTCGTCCTGGAAATAGGCCGAAGTGCCGGTGGCGAACATCGCGAACAGCAGCCAGCCCAGCAGCAGTCCGGTCCAGGTGTGGAGCAGTGCCATCGACTGGCGCAGACCTTCCTTCACAGCCGGCCTCCCATGTCGAGCGAAAGCCAGAGCAGGCCGCCACCGATCGCGCTACCCACGGCGAGGCAGAGCCACAACCGCGCGATCGAGCGCAGGCCGAAGGCGAACAGCGCCACCGTGGCGAAGACGGCAAACGAGAGCAGTGTCGCGGCGACGCTGGCTTCGGCGGGATCGACCGTCAGGCCGTGCGCCAGCAGCCGCGCAAGGCAGGCCGTTGCAAGCGAGGTGAACAGATAGTTCGCCGGGACGGCCGCAAGGATGCGGGACACGACGTTCCAGCGGCCGATTCCGCGGTTCGTTCCCCTGGCAGTGGCGGCACTTCTGGCCATGCTCGATCTTCCCCCGAGAGCAGGATATTGCAAATCAATCGCAAGAAAGCCGGTAGTTTCGGGGCGCGTCGGAGTCAATGATTGGTTGGGACTGGCTGGAATGCCGCTTGCCGGAATCCCGCGCGCAGATATTGTTCGTCAAACCGTCATGGATCGTCCCTAGGGCGGCGCGCGCCGGACACGAGACGGCGGGGCGCAGGGCGGAACAATCGTGCTTATCGAGGTCATGGATCGTCCTGCGGCGCCGTCGCAGGACTGGAATGCAGCAAGTGCCGCGCTTCTGCGCTATCTCCGGGCCAGGGGCGTGCGACCGGATCTGGCCGACGATGTGGCGCAGGAAACGCTTGCGCGGTTGATCGCTCTCAGCCAGACCCAGCAGATCGGCAGTCTTTTTGCGCTGGCCTTCAGGATTGCGGACAACCTGATCGTCGATGCCGGGCGCCGCGAGAAGCGACATTTCGGGGAAGTAGACGAAGAATGGCAAAGCGATGACCCCTCGCTGGACAGGGTTCTCGATTCGCGCCGCGCGCTCGACGTGCTCTCGCGGTGCCTGCGGGGAATGCCGCCGCTGCGCCGGGAAGTTCTCATTCGCAGACGTCTGAACCAGGAAAGCTGCCGTGCGATCGGCGAAGATCTCTCGATGAGTGCCAAGGCAGTGGAGAAGCATATCACTCGCGGGTTGCTGGACTTGCGCGCCGCGCTGGAGCGTGCGGGCGTGCGCGTCCCGGGGGTCGGCGAATGAACGCGCAGACGCAGCAATTCGATGCGATCGATCGCGAGGCGGCGCAGTGGGTGGACCGGATGAACCGCCCGCTCCACGATGCGGCAGTCGCGGCCGAATTCGATCGCTGGATCATGCAGGACCCCCGCCACGTCGAAAGCTATGCGCGGTTCCAGGCGCTCTGGCAGTCGGGCGGCTTGCGCCATGCTTTGGAGGCGGCACAGGCCGAACCGGAGCACTTCGGATTTGCCGGCGAGGATGGAACCCCGGACTGGGAAATTCCGAGCCGGGCCGGGCAGGCCTGGAAGCAGTTCGCCGGTTTCGCCGCTGTGGCCTTGTGCCTCGTAGGTCTGGCCTCGCTGGGTGCGCGCGCGTTGGTGAACGAGACGAGCTATGCGGCGGCGCGCGGCGCGGCGCGGGATGTCCTGCTGGCCGACGGATCGAAAGTCCGGATGAGCGGGGGCACGCAGATGAACGTGCGCATCACCCCGTGGTCGCGCGAGGTGGCGCTCCAGAACGGGGAGGCGTTCTTCGACGTCGCGCATGAGAATCTCCGTACGTTCTCGGTGAATACGGGGACTTCGCGCATCACCGTGCTCGGCACGGCGTTCGACATCGACATGGTGGACCGCGAGACCCGCGTGGTGCGGGTCTATCGCGGGCTCGTCAGCGTCGATGCCGGGGCCGGCCGGCAATGGCGCCTGCCGGCGGGGAACGGCATCGAGGTCGGCGGTGGCCGGGTGCGTAGCCTCGGCGAAGTGCGGGGCGATCATCCCGGCTGGATCGACGGCTGGTTCGATGCCGACGACACTTCGGTGCGGCAACTCGTCCAGCGGCTCAATCGCGGATCGAGTCTGCCGGTGGTCCTCGACGATCCGGCGCTCGGCAGCCTGCCGGTAACGGGACGTTTCCAGACCTCCGATCCGGAAATGGTGCTGGAGGCGCTGGCGGCGATCCACGACCTCAGATGGCGCAAGGAGACGGCCCGCTACGTGCTGTCGCGGTGAGCTGTCATCAAGTTTTCATTATAAAGTAATGAAAATGTAAGATAAAATAATTGTCGGGATCGGCCGGGTGCGCGCGTCTTCCCCCCGAATACCTAATCCAAACGGGGGATCCGATGTTTCGTTCGAGTAAAGTCCTGGCCCGTGCTTCGGCACTGGCCATAGCGCTGGCAACGGTCGGGGGCGGCCTTGCCGCGCCGACTGCACAGGCAGCCGCCGCGCAGTACAGCTTCACCATTCCGGCGCAGGACCTGAGCCGGGCGCTCCAGGAGTTCTCGCGCGTCACGGGCATGCAGGTGGCGGCGGCGCCCGATGCGGTACGGGGGCGCAGCAGCAGCGCCGTTTCCGGCAAGATGAGTGCGCAGCAGGCGCTCTCGCAGCTGGTGCGGGGGGCCAATGTCGAAACGCAGATGCGTGGGGGCACCGTGATCCTCAAGGCGCGGGCCGCCAAGCCGCGTCCTGCGGCTGCCGCGCAGACCCGCCGGGCCGCGCCGGTCGCGGCGGCAGCCGTCGCCGAAGAACCTGCCGGGGGCGGCGACAGCGAGATCGTCGTCACCGGCTACATCGAGGCGGTCCAGCGCTCGCTCGATATCAAGCGGAGCAACGACACCGTTTCCGACACGGTCAGTGCCGACGACATGGGCAAGTTGCCCGCCAACAACGTCTCCGAAGCGCTCGCGCGGCTGCCGGGCGTCAATGCGGTGCGCAGCCCGACCACGGGCGAGGGCGACCGCATCACCGTGCGCGGCCTCTCGACCGAACTGAACAACTACTCGATCAACGGCGTGCGCCTGGGCGGCGCCGGATCGCGCGACAACAATTTCTACCGCGGCGTGCGCCTCTCGGTCCTGCCGCCTGACGGCATCAAGCAGATCACCGTCTACAAGACCCTGACGCCCGACCGCGACGGCGATGCGCTGGGCGGCTCCGTGGATATTTCCACCCCCACGGCGTTCGACCAGACCCCGACTTATGCGCGTCTCTCGGTCGAGGGTGGCATGTTGGACAAGTACGACCACCGCAAGTCCGGCCAGGTCTCCGGCGCTCTCGCGCGCCAGTTCAACGAGCATTTCGGCATCTACGTCTCCGGCAACTGGAGCCGCCGCAAATCGCAGTTCGAACAGAACGGCGTCGACGGCGACAACCAGCCGGACACCTGGTACGACGACAGCGAAACCCTGGGCTGGGACCCCAACCGCTTCGTCATGCGCGGCATGGACCTCGGCTTCGGCGAGACCGACGTGAAGCGCTGGGGCGCCAATACCAGCATCGACTATCGTTCGGACAACCACGATTTCCACTTTCGCGGGCAGTACAACAAGTACCGCAAGGACGAATTCCTCAACCGTCTGAACTTCCGCAACGATACCTCGAAGAATTCGGCCCGGCTTTCGCAGGTGGACAGCGATGACACCTCGCTGCTCCAGCCCGACGACAACGTGACCGGCTATGACGCGAAGCTCGGGCGGATTTACGGTTATACCGTGGGACAGATCGTCGATCGCGACGGTGACGGGCTGATCACCGATGCCGACCGTTCCACCCGCTCGTTCTACAGCCTGAACGGCGGTTCGGGCACCTGGGACCCGCAGGGCTTCCGTCTGCGCCGGTTCTGGGAAGGCTCGCGCGAAACCGGCAGCCTCGCGTCGGCCAACCTCGGCGGCGTATCGCGGCTGGGCGAAGTGACGATCGACTACGACGTCTCCTACTCGCAGTCGGAGGACAATCTCGACGACGGCTACACGCTGGAGTTCCGCAGCGACAAGTACGGCTGGCTGGGCAACCAGGGCGTGCTGTTCAGCAGCAGCGAAGACTCGCGCTTCCCCAAGTGGCTGCTCAATTCCGCCGGTCTCGATGCGGTGCAGGACCCGTCGCAATACGGCTTCAGCAGCCTCGAAGGCGAAGTGGGCGGCAGCAGCGAGAAGCTGTGGCAGGCACAGTTCAATCTCGAATGGAAGCCGGTCGATTCCTGGCTGGAAGCGTTCAAGACCGGCGCCAAGTTCTACAACTCGCGCCGCCGCACCTATCAGGGCTCGTTCCTGAATCTCGAAGCGGACGGCACGCTGGCGGACTTTTCCGAGTTCTACGGCAAGGACGTGAACAGCCTGTTCGGCGGGGCCTATAGCGGCCTCTACCGGCTCGGCACGACAATCGACAATCGCAAGATGCTGGCCGAACTCCAGCGGGCGCAGTCCGGCGACAGCGAGATCTTCGACGGTTTCGCGGTCGATCCCAATCAGGCCGAACTTTCGAACGAGGACAGCTTCCGCTTCGAGGAACGCGTGATCTCCGCCTATGCCATGGGCACGGCGCGCTTCGGCCGCGCGCAAGTGATCGCGGGCGTGCGCATGGAAGCGACGCGTAACACGATCGATGCCTGGAACATGGACCTGATCCAGGGCGAGCGCTTCGTCTCGGACAAGTCGAGCTTCGTCAACGTGCTGCCCTCGGTCCATGTGAACTACGAGCTGGACGATCGCACCAAGCTGCGCGGCGCGGTCTGGACCAGCTTCGCCCGCCCCGACATCGCCCGCATGAGTTCGGCGCGCGAATACGGCTACGACACCGATCCCGATGGCGACGGCGAGCAGAACCCGATCTCGCAATGGGTGCTGACCTCGATCGCGCAGGGCAACCCGAACCTCAAGCCGATGCGCTCGCTCAACCTCGATATGTCGCTGGAGCACTATGCAGGACGGACCGGGGCCTATTCGGTGGCGCTCTACTACAAGCACATCACCAACTTCCTGTTCCGCTCCTCCTCCAGCAACATCCGCGACGGGACGCTGGGCGAGAACGTCGATCCGGCGGGCGTGGCGATCTCGATGCCGAACAACGGCAAGACTGCGGAAGTCTACGGCATGGAAATCAGCGGTCAGCAATTGCTGCACTGGCTTCCGGGCGTACTCGGCTCGCTGGGTGTCGGCGGGAACCTTACCTTGCAGCGCTCCAGGGCGGTGACGGGGCTTTCGTGGCATCCGGACGGCTACAAGCTGCCGCTGATGGAAACGCCCGAGACGATCGCCAACCTGCAACTGTTCTGGGAGCGCAAGGGCTGGGAAGTCTACGGTGCATGGAACTATCAGTCGCGGTTCATGGGCGGCATCCAGGACTTCGGCAACAATCCCTACGAGCAGGCCTATAGCTTCGTCGATCTGACCTTCCGCAAGACCTTCCTCAAGAAGTCGTCGGTGCAGCTTCAGGTCCAGAACCTCTTTGACTCCCACACTTATTGGGAAACGGTGTCGTCGGGAACCGGCGCGAGCCGCGCTTACATCAAGAACGGGCGCAGCATCACGCTCGGCCTGAACCTGATCTTCTGAGGATATCGGTGATGAAGATGAAAACCCGCATCCTGCTGGGCGCGCTGGCGTTCGGTCTGCCGCTCCCGGCGATCGCCGCCGATGCTCCGGTCCAGCAGCAGGAGCCGTTGGCCCCTGCGACCGTCCGGCCCGAGCGCGTGATCCTCAATCTCACCGCCGATCCGGCGACCGAGATGGCCGTGACCTGGCGCTCGGCGCCGGGTCTCTCGGGGCAGGTCCAGTATGCGAAGGCGACGAGCAGTCCCGATTTCGTGAAGACGCCGCTGACGCTTGAGGCGAAGACCGACGACGCCACTCTGGCGGTTCGCGAGGACCCGGCCTTCCGCGCCGCCTATCACTCGGCGGTGCTGACCGGGCTCGATCCGGATACCGTCTATGCCTACCGCGTCGGCGACGGCACGCACTGGTCCGAATGGTTCCAGTTCCGCACCGCCGCGCGCGAGGCCAAGCCGTTCCGCTTCATCTACATGGGCGACATGCAGAACCAGATCCTGTCGGAAGCCTCGCGCACCTTGCGCATGGCGTTCCGGCAGGCGGGCGACGCGGCCTTCACGATCCATGCCGGAGACCTCATCAACCGGCACGACAGCGACGCGGAGTGGGGCGAGTGGTTCGCCTCGGGCGGGTTCCTCTATGCCCAGACGCCGCAGATGCCGACGCCGGGCAATCACGAGTACGTCAAGGACGAGGCCGCCCGGGCCGGGTCCTCGATCAACGGCCAGTGGCGCCGCCAGTTCACGCTTCCGGAGAACGGCCCGGCCGAGGTTCCGGCCAGCCGCGAGACGAGCTGGTACACCGACTATCAGGGCCTGCGCCTGATCTCGATCGACTCCATGCAGGTCGACCGTGACGGAGCCGCCCGCAAGGCGATCGTGAAGTGGCTGGACGATCTTCTGGCGAAGAACCCGAACCGTTGGACGGTCCTGTTCCTGCACTTCCCTCTGTTTTCCAGCGAGCCGGGGCGCGACAACCCCAAGGTCCGCGCGGCGCTCAAGCCGCTGATCGACAAGTACCATGTCGATCTCGTGCTTCAGGGCCACGATCACGGCTATGCGCGCGGCGCGGTGGGCAAGGACGGTCCGGCGGCGGACGATGTGGGCACGACATATGCCGTCTCGGTCGCCGGGCCGAAGATGTACGAGGTCGGCAGCCTGCCTTGGGCGCGCAAGTCGGCCTCGCGCACGCAGGCCTATCAGGTCATCGACGTCAGTCCTTCCGCGCTGACGTATCGGGCTTACACGGCGACGGGCGAGCCGCTCGACGCGGTGACCTTGCAAAAGCCCTGACAACGAAGGCCCTGACAGCGAAAAGGCCGAGGCAAGCCGGGGGGCATTGCTTCGGCCCGGGCGTGGCCGCTCTTCGATTGCGACCCGAAGGGCGGCCTCGTTCAGCCCGCCCGGCTTGATCAGCCGGGCGGGCGCATTCGTTCTCAGTCGAGCATCGTCGCGCGCAGCTTGGCGATATCGGCGTCGGTAAGGCCGATCTTTTGCTTCAGGTAGCCTTCCGTGCCGCCGTACTGCCGGTCGAGATACGTGAAGAACTGCGCGAGGTGCGAGGCGCCGCTCGGCGTGTAGAGCGGTTCGGCCTTGGGCGGCTGGCCGTCGGCGCGCGCGGCGTAATACTTGAGGATCGGATTGCCCGGGTAGTCGGCGGGATCGACCTTGGGCATTTCCCACTGCGGTTTCCGGAAGCCCGTCGAGAGGTGATAGTCCTTGAGGATCGTCTCGCGGTCGACGCCGAGCACGTCGTAGATGAGCGCGGTGGCGATCCCGGTGCGGTCCTGCCCGGCCGAGCAGTGATAGACCACGGCGCCTTCGTTCGCGAGAAGCCGGTTGAACAGTGCGCGGAACTGCGGGACGAGCATGATCTCCATGCCCTCGTACATGTTTTCGCCGCCGCCTTTGGCCATCTTCGCGAAGAGGGGCTTCAGCGAATAGTCGTTGGCGAGGAACAGCGCGCCGGTGCGGTCGTCGAGCATGTCTGGCGTGACTTCGCGCTCCTCGATCGAACGCAAATCGACCACGGCGCCAAGATGGACCTGATCGAGCAGGGCGTAGTCCGCTTCGGTCAGAAGCGGCATTGCGCCGGACCGGAAGGCCTTGTCCCACTTCACGGTACGACCGTCCCGGGTGGCATAGCCGCCGATATCGCGGAAATTGCTGCCCTGCTGGAGCGGTAGCACGCGCTCGGCAACGACGGTGGTCTTGCCGCCCTTGCCTTCGAGAATGACGTAGCGCCGCTCGCTTGCCGGGATCGGCAGCTTGAGCGCGATCTCCTTGCTGGCGGCGGCGAAGCGCTGGTCGCCCTTGTCGAGAACGGGGTCGGTGCTGACCCAGACGTTTACGGGGGCGCTGTCCGTTCGGGCAAGCTCGACCGTCCGGTCGTCGAGCCGGGTGAGCGTCGCCGGTTCGCTAGCCACGGCGGGCGCGGCGGTGAGTGCCGCGATAACGGCGAAGGGAGCGATCTTGCGCATGAGCGGAATCCTTGATGTCGTTAGGATGCAGGCCGTTAAGACGGATGTATGTATCCTTTGTGACAGGAATTCGGTCAATATATTCCTATTTGATCGCGGATATGATGGCCGACTGCGGACGTGCGTAAAACGACTGTATGATTCTCCGACGCGAGTCGAATCAAAAAAGGGCCGCCGTTGGGCAGCCCCTTTTCTGGTGTCGTCGATTCGGGATCGGTCAGCCGCGGCCCTTGCCGAAAGCGACGATCTGGAGGAGGCCGCCGGCCATCGCGACGTTCTTGAAGAAATGGATGAACTGGTTCTGGTCGGCGAACTGCGAGTGGAAGAAGGCCGCCGTGACGAGGCTGAACAGTGCGAGACCGGCAGCTACCGTGCGCAGGCGATAACCCGAAATCAGCAGCGCGCCGCCGACGACTTCGACCGCAACTGCACCGGCCATGGCGACGGCGGGGAAGGGCAGGCCGACCGACGAGATGTAGGCCATGGTTCCGGCGGGGTCGGAGAGCTTGGAAAGGCCGCTCAGAATGAAGATGGCGGCAATCAGGATGCGGCCGACGAGCGGCAGGAAGCTCACGATTCCGGCTTCGTTAGCGGCAGGAGCGATCTTGGCGGTTGCAGTATTCATGGCTTTTCCCCTTTGGGCTTTGTCTGGAGAGGGTCCGGCCGGGTCGGCTGCGGGGTGCCTCGATGGGCCATGAAATGCCGAAGAAAGATGTTTCCAGAAATCCGGATAAAATTGATCTTAGCGTTCGATTAATTGGAAATGAGAGGCGTCAGCGCGGAATGCTTGGCGGCTTCCCGCGACTGCGCCAGGGTTTCGGCGTCGTGACGCCCCATGCGGCCTGCGTGTTTTGGATACAGTTTGAGCTATCCGATCAGATGTCAGGAAGCTCGCCCATATCGCTGTCGAGGCCGCACTGGGCGACGAAGCGGTCGAGCAGCCACGCCGCCGCCGGGCCGGGCGGGGTGTCGCGGCGCCAGATGCCGCCGAAGCGGTAGATGCCGCCGGTATGGTCGGGCATCGAGAGGCGGATGAGCGTGCCGGAAATCAGATCGGCTTCGATCATCGGCAGTGGCATGTTGCCCCAGCCGATCCCCTGCCGAAGCAGGGCATGCTTGGCGCCGAGGTCGGCGAGGCGCCAGGTCTTGGAGCTCATGACCGAGAAGTCCTTGCCTTCGGTGAAGCGCGAGCGATCGCTGAGCACGAGCTGGGTATATTCGCGGCCCGCGCCGGGCGGGATCGGGTCCATGCGGCCGAGAGGATGGTCGGGCGCGGCCACCGGAACCATCGCCACCGAGCCGACCGAGACGCTTTCGATTCCCTCCACGCCCGCGAAGAGCGGCCCGGACAGCCCGATCACGGCAGTCCCGTCGAGCACCATGGAGGTGATCGCGCCGAGCGCCTCGACATGGAGGCGAAGTTGCACGGTCGGAAACTCGGCAGCAAAGGCGCGCAGGATCACGCCGAGACTCTCGGCCGGGAACATGACGTCCACGGCGAGATCGACTTCGGCTTCCAGACCGTCGAGCAGGCCCTTCACTTTGGCCCGCAGCCCGTCGATGCCTTCCGCGACGCCGCGTGCTTCCGAAAGCACGGCCCGGCCCGCCGTGGTGAGGACGGGCTTGCGGGTGCCCTCGCGCTCGAACAGCAGGACGCCGAGCTGGGCTTCGAGATTGGCGATGCCATAGCTGATGACCGAGACCGCGCGGTTCAGCTTGCGCCCGGCGGCTGCGAAACTGCCGGTATCGACGATGGCCAGGAAAATGCGAAGCTGGTCCAGCGTCGGCGTACCGGGGTTACTCACTTTTCAATCTCCTCGAACAGTCATGTCGATTTTATCCCTCTGAACTTGAAATGAGAGCAAGTCTATATGGGTTTCAACAGGACGGCACCTTACCCCGCCGCCCCCGGAGACAGGACATGATCGAACTTCGCCCCTTTGACAGCCTCGGTGGTGCCAATCACGGTTGGCTCGACGCCAAGCACCACTTCTCGTTCGCCGGCTACCACGATCCGGCCCGCGTCCACTGGGGCAACCTTCGCGTCTGGAACGACGACGCGATCGCCCCGCAGACCGGCTTCCCGCCGCACCCCCACCGCGACATGGAAATCATCACCTATGTCCGCGAAGGTGCGATCACCCACCAGGACAACCTGGGCAACAAGGGTCGCACGGAAGCCGGAGACGTCCAGGTGATGAGCGCCGGCACCGGCATCACCCACTCGGAGTACAACCTCGAGGACGTGACGACGAAGATCTTCCAGATCTGGATCATCCCGACCCGCGACGGCGAAGAGCCGAGCTGGGGCGCCAAGCCTTTCCCCAAGGGTGATCGTTCGGGCCAGTTCGTGACGCTCGCCTCGGGCTACGAGAACGACAACGACGCCCTGCCGATCCGCACCAATGCCCGCGTCGTGGGCGCCACTCTGAAGGCGGGCGAAACCGCCGAATACCCGCTGGGCAAGGATCGCAAGGCCTACCTCGTTCCCGCCATCGGTGCGGTGCAGATCGAGGATGTCCGTGCCAATGCCCGTGACGGCGTGGCGATCAGCGACCTCGACGTACTGCGGATCACCGCGATCGAGGACAGCGAAATCGTCCTCGTCGACGCAGCCTGACCAATACCGGGAGCGGGTGGATATCCATCCGCTCCCCATCTCCCCGATTGAAATTTTCCGGTTCGGCGCCAAGACTCTCCCCGGCGCTCAAACGCACAGAAGAAGCGCAAGGAAGGATTGCCCCATGACCGTCCACTCATCCGATATCGAAGGCGTAGACCTCGTCGTTCTTCCCCCCGTCCGCGATCTCGGCGACGGCTTCCAGGTCCGCCGCGCGCTGCCCACGGCGCAGCGCCGGATGGTCGGTCCCTTCATCTTCTTCGACCAGATGGGCGAGGCGGTGTTCCGCAGCGGCGAAGGCCTGGACGTGCGCCCGCATCCGCACATCGGCCTCTCCACGCTGACCTACCTTGTCGAAGGCGAGATCTTCCACCGCGACTCACTCGGCTCTGCGCAGGCGATCCGCCCCGGTGAGGTCAACTGGATGACGGCAGGCAGCGGCATCGTCCACTCCGAGCGCACCTCACCCGAGGTCCGCGCCAGCGGCGGCAAGCTGTTCGGTCTCCAGACCTGGATCGCGCTGCCCAAGGAAGCCGAAGAGATCGCCCCGGCCTTCGCACATCACAAGGCCGACGAAATTCCCGTGACCGAAGACGCCGGAACGCGGCTGACGCTGATCGCCGGCACCTCCGACGGGCTGACCTCGCCGCTCAAGACCTATTCCGACATGGTCTATGCCGACATCGTCATGCTGGACGGCGCGCGCTACCAGGTGAAGGCCGAGCACGTCGAACGCGCGATCTACGTCGTCGGCGGCGAAGTGGAAGTGGAAGGCCAGACGGGCAGCTTCAAGGAGACCGAACTCGTGGTCTTCAAGCCGGGCGCCGAAGTGATCCTGAGGGCCAAGGGCGGCACCCGCCTGATGCTGCTGGGCGGCGAACCGCTCCCGGAAAAGCGCCACATCTTCTGGAACTTCGTCTCCTCCTCGCTCGACCGCATCGAGCAGGCCAAGGAAGACTGGAAGGAACAGCGCTTCGCCCGCGTGCCCGAAGAGCACGAATTCATCCCCCTTCCGGCCTGAGGAACACCAGACCATGGCACATGGAACCGCCCATATCGGCGAAACCCCCTGGCGCACCGAGATCGTCGTCGGCGGCCACGCGATCACCGCGGACGAACCGGAAGCGCTCGGCGGGCAGGGGGCGGGGCCTGCTCCCTACGACCTGCTGCTCGCCAGCCTCGGGGCCTGCACGGCGATCACTTTGAAGATGTACGCGGCTCGCAAGGGTTGGCCGCTGGTTTCGGTCGACGTCGATCTCAGGCTCAAGGGCTCGAAGGAAGAGATGCGGATCGAGCGGAAGCTCTCGATCGTCGGGCTGGATGAGGAGCAGAAGGCCCGGCTTGCGGATATCGCGGAGCGGACGCCCGTGACTTTGACTTTGAAGTCGGGGTTGGGGATCGAGACGGAACTGGTTTGAAGGTAAGAGGAAGTCCTGGGGGATGATCCCCCAGACCCTCGGAATGTCGTCGTGGCGCCCAACCTATCCGTATCGCGCTCCTTGCGGCGCAGCCATTATGTCTCCCGACGCAGCCATGAGCGCACAACGGATAGGCTGGGCGCGACATCGACAGTAATGGGGGTGCAGGGGGGCTATGCTCCCCTGCTTTTCCTTTTCTTCACCCCTGCCTCTTCACCCCTTCTGGCGCAAAGCCCCCAGATCGATCCCGTGCTTGTTCACCTTGTAGTAGAACGTCTTGCGCGGCAGATCGAGCGAGCGGATGGCCGCGCCGATCTCGCCGTTCGCCGCGAGTACGGCGGCGACGATTTCCTCCCGTTCGAAGGCGTCCACGCGCTCGGTCAGGCCTTTTGCCGCCGAGGGTGAGGGGGTGGGCGAAGATTCGCCGAGGCCCAGTGCGAACTGTTCCGCGAAATTGGCAAGTTCGCGCACGTTGCCCGGCCAGTCGTGGCGTTCGAGCATCGTGCGCACGGCTGCCGTCACCGGCGGCAGGTCGCGGCCGCTGCGGCTGGCGGCATCTCCGGCGAAGCGGGCGAAGAGCGGGGCGATGTCTTCGCGGCGCTCGCGTAGGGGCGGCACGGAGAGGCGCATGGCCGCAAGGCGGTAGAACAGCGGCGGGAGGAGCGCGGGCGGCGGACCTTCGGCGGCGTTCTGGCTGGTGGAGATCACCCGCACGTCGACCGGCATCGTTTCGTCCCGGCGGCGCAGTGCGCGTTGTTCGACGAAGGGGAGCAGTCGCTCCTGCAAGGGGGCGGGCGCGCGGTCGATGTCGTCGAGGTAGAGCGTGCCGCGATGGGCGGCGGCGAGGCCGGGTTCGGCGTGGCCGCTCGCGGTGAACAGCGGCTCCGCGAGAGTATCGGGCATTCCGGCGCAGGCGATCGGCAGGAAGCGGTGGCGCGCGCGCTTGCCCGAGCGGTGGATCAGGCGGGCGAGGAGGTCTTTGCCGGTGCCGGTCTCGCCTTCGATGAACAGGTCGATATCGGCATTGGCGAGCACCGGGATCATCTCGCGCAGGCGGCGGATCGCGGGGCTTTCGCCGAGGAAGACGGGCGCGTCGTCGGCCTGCGCGAGGGTGCGCAGGCGGCGGTTTTCCAGGGTCAGTGCACGGGCGGTCGCAGCGCGGTTGACGGCGGCGATCAGGGCGTCGGGGGCGAACGGTTTTGTCAGGAAGTCCCAGGCCCCGGCCTTGAGCATCTGCACCGCCATCTCGATGTCGCCGTGGCCGGTGACGAGGATTACCGGCAGTTCCGGGTCGCGCTCGTGAAGCTGGCGGAACAGGTCGATGCCGGAGACATGCGGCATGCGCACGTCGGTGACGACGACGCCGGGCCAGTCGGTAGTGACGGCAGCAGTTATGGCGGCGAGGGCCGGGGTGGCGGCGGGAAAAGTCTCCACCTCGAAACCGGCGAGACGGAGCAGTTGCGCGGTCGAGCGGGCGAGGTCCTCGTCATCCTCGACGAGAGCGATACGGCGGGAGGTTTCCATCAGGCGAGTCTCAGTTGCAGTTCGAAAGCGGCGCCGGTTTCGCTTGGTACGAGGCGCAGGGAGCCGCCGAATTCCTGGGCGATGTCCTGCGCGATCACGAGGCCGAGCCCGAGGCCCTCGGCGCGGCTGGTGGCGAAGGGGGTGAACAGGCGGTCGGCGATTTCCGGGGCGATGCCGAGGCCGTTGTCGGAGACGGTGAGGCGCAGGGTTTCGCTTTCGACGGTGACGGCGAGGTTGATGCGTGCATCGGGCCTGGCGGCCAGCGCCTCGGTCGCGTTCTGGAGCAGGTTCACGAGAATCTGTTCGAGCCGGACCTTGTCGCCGCGCACTTTGAGATCGGCTGGAATCGCCGGCGTCTCGAACGTCAGCGCGGCGAGGCGTTCCTTGAGCAGCAGCCGCGCGCCGTCGACGACTTCGGCCAGCGACACTGCGCTTTCGCCGGTGCTCGCCTTGCGCGCGAAGCCGCGAAGCTGCGCGGTGATCACGCCGATGCGTTCGGCCAGTCGGTCGATGGCGGAAAGGTTCTCCCGCGCTTCGGCAGGATCGCCCAGGTCGAGCAACTGGCCTGCGGAACGGGCGTAGTTGCGGATCGCGGCGACGGGCTGGGCGGTTTCGTGTGCGACACTGGCAGTGACCTGCCCCAGCGTGGCGAGGCGGTTGGCGAGGCGCAGTTCCTCGCGCAGCAGCGCCGCGCGTTGTTCGAGGGCGGTGCGCTCCTCCATTTCCCGGCGCAGTTCGGCGGTGCGTTCTGTGACGGCGGTTTCGAGCAGCGCGGTGCGTTCACGGCGGCGGCGGCTCCGCTGGGCCAGCCACCAGAGCGCACCGACCGCGACGAGCGCGAGGATCGCCGCTACCGCCTGTGCGCTGCGCATCGGCGTGGTGACGGCGACGCGGATCGGCAGGGCGAGATTGACCCGCCACTGGTCGCGATTGGGCGGGCTGGTGGCGAGCAGGAGGCGCGCGGAGGCGCCGGAGCGGTGCAGGAAGCCGTCGCCGTCGATCGCGTAGGGCGTCGGGGTCAGGCCGGGCGTGCCGATGTCCCCCGCGATCGCCTTCTGCCGGGCGGGGGCGATCGGGCGGGTCATGGCAAAGCGCCAGTCCGGGCGGCTGGCGACGAGGATCACGCCGTCGCGATTGGTCACGAAAGTCTCGCCGCCGGCCCTGCGCCACTGCGCCTCGATCCGGTCGAAATCGAGCTTGATGACGATCACGCAGTCCCCGGCGGCCTTGCGCGCGAGGTAGAGTCCGGGGCGGTGGCTGACGGTGCCGAGCGCAAACTGCGCGCCGTCGCCGTGCCTGCGGGCGTCGCGGTAGTAGCGGCGGAAGCGATAGTCGCGCCCCACGAAGCTGTCGGGGCGGCGCCAGTTGCTGGCGGAAATCGCGAAGCCGTCCTCGCCTACGAGGTAGATCGCGGAAGCGCCGATCTGCTGCGCGAAAGCTTCGAGCTTGGCATCGAGGCGGCGATCGGCTCCGGGTTCGCCGTCGGCTGCGGCGATCACGTCGCGGTCGTCGGCCAGGGTCTGCGGCAGCAGCCGAAAGCGCGCGATCTCGCTGTCGAGCAGGGCTTGGCGCAGACGGGCATCGGCGGCGACGGATGCCGCGAAGGCGGATGACGCGCGCTGGCGCACGATCTCTCCGACCAGCCCCGCTGCGACCAGTGCGGCGAGGAGGGCGGCAAGGAGCCAGAGAAAGGTGTGGCGACGAGTCACCTTGTCTTTCTAGGCTCGGCGCAGGCGATGTGCAAATTTTGGCACATCGCTGCACTGCAATGTGCCGATTTCTGCTCTCCCATGGTTCTCGATATCTCCACAAACCACTGAAAATCAGACATTTACATCATGTGCAAAAATGTCTTTGGCCGCAGCGTGGAATCGAACAGTCTTTGCTCAGCCCGCGATAAGCATAAGTCTTGAGCGGGCAGAGAGAGGAAGGAAGGCCCTACCATGCACGCCCAGTTGTCCGACACGCACGAGACCGCCGCGCCCAAGCGCTGGTACGGTCACCTCTATGTGCAGGTCCTGATCGCCATCGCGGCGGGTGTAACGGTGGGCCACTTCGCGCCCGGCACGGGTGAAGCGCTGAAGCCGCTGGGCGATGCCTTCATCAAGCTGGTCAAGATGGTGATCGCTCCGGTCATCTTCCTGACCATCGTCACCGGCATTGCCTCGATGCGCGACCTGCGCTCGGTCGGCCGCGTCGCGGGCAAGGCGTTCGGCTACTTCTTCTTCTTCTCGACCCTGGCGCTGATCGTCGGGCTGATCGTGGCGAACGTGGTTCGCCCCGGTCACGGCCTGAACATCGACCCCGCCACGCTCGATGCCTCGAAGGTCGCAACTTACTCCGAGAAGGCACACGAAACGTCGATCACCGGGTTCCTGATGGAAATGATCCCGGACACTTTCCTGTCCTCCATGACCCAGGGCAATATTCTTCAGGTCCTGGTGATCGCCATTCTCTTCGGCATTGCGCTGGCCATGCTGGGCGAGCGCGGTGCGCGCCCGCTTTCGCTGCTCGAAGACGTCTCGCTGGTGTTCTTCAAGCTCGTGTCGATCGTCATGAAGGCCGCGCCCGTGGGGGCCTTCGGCGCCATGGCCTTCACTATCGGCAAATACGGTGTCGGCAGCCTTGCCAACCTCGTCGGGCTGGTGGCGACGTTCTACCTGACGTCCGCGCTGTTCGTGGTGGTGGTGCTGGGTCTGGTCGCGCGGCTTGCCGGCTTCTCGATCTTCTCGCTGATTTCCTACCTCAAGGCCGAACTGCTGCTGGTGCTGGGCACGTCCTCCTCGGAGAGCGCGCTACCCTCGCTGATGGAGAAGATGGAGCGCGCGGGCTGCCCCAAGAGCATCGTCGGCCTCGTCGTGCCGACCGGCTACAGCTTCAACCTCGACGGCACCAACATCTACATGACGCTGGCGGCATTGTTCATCGCCCAGGCCTGCAATGTGGAACTGACGCTGGGCCAGCAGGTGCTGCTGCTGGGCGTGGCCATGCTCTCTTCGAAGGGCGCGGCGGGTGTGACCGGCGCGGGCTTCATCACGCTGGCGGCCACGCTGTCGATCGTGCCTTCGGTGCCGGTCGCGGGCATGGCGCTGATCCTGGGCGTCGACCGCTTCATGTCGGAATGCCGCAGCCTCACCAACTTCATCGGCAATGCCGTGGCAACCGTGGTGGTCTCGCGCTGGGAAGGCAAGCTCGACACCGAGCGGTTCAAGGCCGTGCTCGCCAATCGCGAGCCTGCCGCCGAGCCGAGCCCGGTGCTCGTCTGACCTGACCCGACACGGGGCGAAAGCCCCGCACAGGAATCACGGACATGAAGACAGTTTCCCAGCGGCTGCTGGCCGCAACCCTTTGCTGCGCCTCCATCACGGCCCATGCCGAAGAGGCCAAGACCCCGCTCTACCCGGTTTCCGCCAACGGCGACGGTGCCGTCAACAATGGCTACAGCATCTCCCGCTGGGCCGAGGACTGGCGGGTCATGGCGGACGAGAAGAAGCGTGACGATCCGCTCGACCGCCTCAAGTTCCTGCCGCTCGATGGCGACGGCGACATCTACCTGACGCTCTCGGGCGAGCTGCGCCTCCGCGTCAACCAGACCACCAATCCCAACTTGCGCGAGGCCGAGGCACAGCGGCAGGACATCAGCCGCGTGGTAGCAGGTGCAGACCTGCATGTGGGGCCGCACTTGCGCTTCTTCGGCGAACTGGCCCATGCCGGGATCGGCGGCCGGAACATCGGCACGCCCGTCACCAGCATGCGCAACGGCCTCGTTTTCCAGCAGTACTTTGCGGAGTCGAACGGGCAGGTCGGGGGACTGGACGTGGGTATCCGCTACGGCCGCCAGGAGTTCGTCGACGGCCCCAATCTGCTCACCTCGCAGCGCGACAACAACACCATCCACTATACGCTGAACGGCGTGCGCGCCTGGGTGCGGGGCAAGGCCGTGCGCGCCGACGTCTTCGACTTGCGCCCGACGGCCTATGGCGAGGACGGCATCGGCGACGACAGGAGCGATCCCGAGCGCCGCTTCTCCGGCGTGACGCTGGGCTACGCGGTGCCGAAGACGTTCCTGGGCGATTCGAAGATCTTCGTCGATCCCTTCCTCTGGCGGCGGCGCAACGGCGTGGGCACCTGGGGAGGGCGGATCGGCCCGGCGACGCGCTGGTATGGCGGGGTCCACGTCTACGGCGACGCCGGGCCGCTCCAGCTCGACTGGACGGTGAACCACCAGTGGGGCGAGTTCATGGATCAGAAGATCGACGCCTGGCAGGTATTCCTCGCGCAGTCCTGGCGTCTCGGCAAGGACAAGGCCGCGCCGCGCATCGGCCTGAGCGCCGACTACGCCAGCGGCGGGGGTGGTTATGGAGAGGGCAAGCTGCGCGACGCCTATTCGCCTTTCGGCAACAACGTCTATTTCAGCTACCAACTCTACCTGACGCCTTCGAACATCCGTTCCTTCGCACCCACTTTCAGCTTCTCGCCGCTGAAGAACGTGAAGGTGAACGCCGAATACCGCTTTGCCTGGCGTGACAGTGTCACCGATGCGGTCTATCGGGCCAACGGCCAACCCTTTGCCGGCACCCAGAACGGCCGGGCGCGCAAGATTGCCGAACTCGCCCGCTTGCAGGCGGTCTGGCAGATCTCGCCGCGCGTTTCGTTCACCGGGCGCTACGAGCATCTCGAAGCCGGCCCCGCGCTGACCGATGCGGGTTACCGCAGCTCCGATTTTCTCGCGGGCTGGCTGAGTCTACGTTTCTGATGAAAGGTCATTGATGTCCCCGACCCGTCACGCCGCCGCCCGTGCTCTGCTGTCCGATCCCCTGACCAACAAGGGGACCGCCTTCACCGCCGAGGAGCGTGACGCGTTCGGCCTCCATGGCCTGCTGCCCCCGCATGTCGGCACACTCGACAGCCAGATCGAACGCCGCCGCAAGGCATTGGAGGAAAAGGAAAGCGACTTCCAGCGCTATGCCTTCCTG
>NZ_DAISLT010000047.1:4851-47111 GCF_036820275.1 Novosphingobium sp. | reverse complement strand
GGGCGGCGGCGGCCACGCGGAACTGCTCGACGGCTTCGGCGATCTCGCCGATTTCATCGCCGCGCTCGCGGTAGGGCACGTCCACCTTGCCGCCTTCGGCCAGCGTCGTGGTGACCTCGGTGATGCGGCTCATCGGTGCGGCGACGGTGCGGTTGAGCACGCGCCAGATCAGCAGGATACCGGCGATGCCGAGCAGGGCCAGACCGGCCGAAAGCCAGGTTGCCAGGGTCGCGGTCGATTCGCCGTCTTCCGCCCGCTGGGTCGAAAGCGCGCGGACTTTGTCGACGAGCTGGTCGGTCCCGGTGGTGACATTGCGCGATGCGTTGCGGCCTTCACCGTTCATCAGCGCCAGGGCGCCATCGAGATCGCCCGAGGCACGCAGTTCCAGAGTCCGGTCGTTTACGGAATTGAGCGAATCGATGCCGCTTTTCAGCTGTGCGAGATCGCCGGCGAGGCTGGCATCGGCCACGGCATCGTATTCCCCGACGGCCTTGCCGAGATCTGCCTTGGCGGTAGCGTAACGCTCCTTGAGCTCGCGGCTCTCGGTCTCGTTCTTGGCGATGTAATTGGCATAGACCAGCGAGCGCAGCGCCTGGGCATTGCTGATGACGTCTGCGAGCGCCGACATGCTGGCGAGGCCATGGTCGACATGGCTGCGGGCAATGGCGTTCATCGTGCGGGTCGAGACGAGGCCGTTGATACCCACCACGCTCAGCAGGGTAATCAGCAGGCCGAAAGCCGCAAACAGCTTCTTGGGAAGCCGCCAGTTATTGAGAAAATCGAGCATGTTCATTCCATTTGTCGGGAGTCCGGAAGGGGAGCCTGCGAAGGCGCGCCATTGTGTAGTTATAGACACAATGGTCCCGTTCCGGTCCCGACTGCCCGCTGGAAACCGCGCAAATCCGCCAATCTGTCGTGAGCCAAAGGCGGTTCGGCGATGCTTGTTTCCTCAAATGGCGAAACATTCCCGTCGCATGTTCAGGCCGCTTGCTCAGCTCTGCAAATCGGCCGGGACCAGCGCCAGGTTCTGGATCGCTGCCAGCCCCCACTGCGCGGTGCTGTTGGTCGAGACGCCGGGGACTTCCACGATTCCCTCCGGTGTGGTCGTCTGTGCGAGATCCGATGCCAGGTCGCCGCCGTGGAACTCGTCCCAGGCCCGCTTGGCGAGTGCACGGTCGCCCAGGGCATGGGCGGCATAGGCGGTCAGGCGGGAATGGGCCTGGCGCAGGCTGTGGCCGCGCGGGCGTTCGCCGAAGCGGCGCTGCCAGTCGGCGGCGGGGGCGTTGTACCAGGCGCAGTAGTCGATCCAGGCGGCGCGGTAGCGCGGTGTATCGACGAGCGGCAGCACTTCGGCCATGATCTCGACGATCCCGAACACCGCATTCAGGTGGCTGACGCTGATCTGGTCGCCGCCCGAGACGAAGCGGCCGCTGGCAAGGTCGAAGTTCGCACCGCCCGCCCACCATTGGCGCGGCAGGGCGGCGATGCTGTCCATCCCCGCGACGATGCGGTCGCGCCAGCGGCGGTCGCCGGTGCGCTCCCACTCGGTGAACCAGGCGGCGACGAGGCTGCCCCAGCTGGTGCCGAACGAGAGCTGGATCACGCCCTCGGGCAGGCCCTGCGGCTTGGTGACCGCTGCAATGCCGCCGGGCGGCAGCGATTCCGGCGCGCGGTCTGCCACCTTGCGGCCGATGTCGACTTTCTGGAGCGCGCGGTCGGAATGGACGAGCGTGCGCATCAGGTCGCCCACGCGCTCGTCGCCGGTGAGGTAGTAGAAGATGCGGCGATAGGCGGCGTTGGAAACGCGCGGCTGCTTCGAACTGTCGCTCCAGTGCTGGACGCCGTGGCGGGTGCCGAGCCCGGCCCATGGCCCGGCGTGGTAGACGTCGACCTCGCCGGTATGGCGCGTCATCGCCTCGGCCATGCGGAACAGGTCGGCGCGGCCGGTGCGCAAGTAGCTGTACCAGAGCCAGAGGTCGGTCGAGAGTTCGCTGTTGTCCCAGGCATAGCCGCCGATGTCGTAGCGCCATTGATGCCGGTCGGCATCGTAGGTGTGCATCACATCGCCGTGGTTCCAGAAACCGTACCAGTGCCGCCGTTCGATCTCGTCACGGTAATGGCCGAGCAGCAGGTCGTTCTGACGCTCCACCGCCTGTGCCGCCGGGCCGCCCGCAGTGGGCAGCGCCCAGTCTCCGAATACCCCGGCGGCGCGGATCTGCGCGGGACTTGCCTGAAGGCGCGGCGGGCGGGCGACGTGGGCGGCGTAGCTTTCCAGCGTCGCCGCGTCGGGCGTGGCGGGCAGTGCCCAGAGCCAGAGTTCGTTGGTCCGCGCGATGCCCTTGGCGGAATCCCAGCCCGGCTCATAATCCTCATAGGTTACGTCGAGGCCGCGGTTCTGCGCGGGATAGTCGGTCATGCCGAGCACGTCGCGGTAGGAGCGCATGTCCATCGCCGGGGCGTCGGGCGCCCAGAGCCAGGCGGTTAGCCGGGCTTCGTCTCCGGAGGCTTCGGCAATGTCGAGCTGGACCGGGTGGCGCTTCCAGAAGTCAGCCATGCCGATCGCCGCACCGCCCTGCGGCGAGCCGACATAGGCAAGGCCCCGCGCCCGGTGGCCTTCGAGCGACTGGATCGGCGCGCGGCCCTTGCGCGTTCGCTTGGTCAGCACGAAGCCCTCGGAAGAGCCTTGGAACAGCCGGAAATCGCCCCAGGCGGGAATGCTGTCCAGCAGCGGCGCGAATTTCTCGGGCAGGGTCGCCACATCGGGCGTGGCGCGGCCGTCGATCTGGGCCTGCCGGAAGGCTTCGCCGGGATCGCGGCGCAGGCCGGTCAGCGGGCGGACGGCTTCGGCGAAGAGGCCCTTTTCGGTGGCGAGGCGGACATGGCGGTCATGCAAGGCCCCGCGCATCGGCACCTGAGCGGTGACACCGAGGCCCGAGAGGAAATCGTGCTCGGCATCGCCGTCCCAGATCACGCTGTGGACGATCCGCACCGCCGCGCTGCCGCTGGTGAAATAGAGCCTCAGGCTGAAGGGCAGCCATGCGCGTGCCGCTCCGGCGTGGAGGCCGTCGATCTTGATCACGGCGCGGACCGGGCCGGTCTGCTCGACGGTCACGCTGTCGATGCGGCTGCTGAAATGGTGCTGGGAGAGGGTATCGGCTTCCTCGCCCGAAGCGGCATCCTGGGCGCGGGCGACCAGCGCGACATCGCGCAGCAGCACTTGGCCATCGCGCTCGGCGGAGGCGATCACCGCGCTGCCGGAGCGCGGGATGCGCCAGCGCGTCGGGCCGACGGTGACGAGCACGGCGTCGGCCTGCTGCTCGACCGAGACCTTCTCGACCGGGCTGGCGGCGCGCCCTGCGGCGATCCTGACGCGTTCCGGCGCATGGCGTCCGGCGGGGAGGCTATGGCCGCTCCACTTGATCGAACCGTCGGGCCAGTAGGCCAGCGGCCAGCTCTGCACCGGCAGCGCCGCACCGCCATCGGTCGCGGCGGCGAGGCGATCGGCACGGTGCAGGGTGCCGCGCGGCCAGGGCAGGCCGAACGTCTGGCCGGCGTCCCAGCCGGGCGCGGTGCCGTCGAGCCAGTGCAGTTCGGCATTCGTCCCGGAAGAGGCGGCGGCCAGCACACGGACGGGAAGGGAGAGCGCGGCACCGCCAAGGAGACCGGCGCGCAGCAGCGCACGACGAGAGCAGGGCATGGACATTCCTGAAATCAAGCGAGACGGGAGACGGTGAAACGGCGCAGCCGCAGATGGCTGGCGGTGGTACGCAGCGCGAAGTGGCCGCCGGTGAGCGGCTGGGGATCGTCGAAGGCGAACAGCTGCCTGCCGTCGCGGAAGAACCCGATCCGGTTGCCGTCTGCGGTCAGGCGGATGCGCTGCCACCGGTTGGCGACGAGCATGTCCTCCGCACCGCGCCGGTCGTTTTCCGGCAGCAGGGGCCGCACGCCGGGCTTGCCGACATAGCGGCGAAAGCGCGAGGTGGAATTGCCGTTGCCGCCGAGGCCGACGTAGTAGGTTTCGAGGTCGTCGTAGTCCTCGAACTTGCCCGAACGCGGGCGGGCGAGGGCGCTGCCCTCAGGTGCGGTCGGGTCCTGCGCCATCCAGAAGCAGTTGAGGTCGCTCACCCGGTCATGCGCGCCGCCCGCCGAGACGGCCTGCGCTTCATAGTCGATGGCGATACGGCCTTCGAGGCGCGGCAGGAACCACAAGGTCAGCCCGGCGGGCGCCTCGATATCGAGCACGCCCCCTATCGCGGAAATCTGCGCCGGGGTCTCCGCCTCGATGCGCCATCGGCCGAGACCGTGGCGGAAATCGTCCGAGAACAGATTCCGCTCGCCGCCGCGTGCGACGGCCGGGGCGGGCAGGAGACAGGCTCCCGCCAGCCCGGTGACCATCGTGCGCCGGGAAAGTCCCGGAAGCGTCACAGCTTGGCCCGCACGCCGAAGTAGATGCGGCGGCCGTAAGTCTCGATCACGTTGCGGCGATAGACGCTGTTGGCGTTCTCGATGCGGGTGGAGTCGGTGAGGTTCACGCCTTCCAGGAACACCGAGACCTGCGGGGTGATGACGTAGCTCGCCGAGGCGTCGAACTGGCCGAAGGATTCGCCGAACGAGGGGTTGTTGCCGCGATCGACCGCGTTGATCAGGTAGCGGCTGCGCCAGTTGTACGACCCGCGAATGGCGAAGCGGCCGTCGTCATAGAACACCGATGCGTTGTAGCTGTTGCGCGAAACGCCCGGGAACGGCAGCGAGGCGCCGGTGAAATAGTCCTTGCCCTCATAGCCGCTATCGCTGTTGAAGGTGTAGTTGGCGGTCACGCCCAGATTGCTCAGCAGGCCGGGCAGGAAGTCCAGCCCGAGCTGCGCGCCCGCCTCGAAGCCCTGAATGGTGACGTGCTGGGTGCCGTTGACCGGCAACCGGATCGTGTAGACCTGACCGTCGATCTCCTCTTCCTGGCTCTGCGTGTCGATGAACGACTTGATGTCCTTGCGGAACGCCGTGACCGAGACGTAGTTCGTGCGCGAAAGGTAGTATTCGAAACCGAGATCGTACTGCCAGGCGCGATAGGGCTTGAGGCCCGGATTGCCGCGCGAGCCGGTGAGCGCGACGGAATCGAGCCGGACGTTCGGCGCCATCTGCGAAGGGGCCGGGCGGGCGAGTACGTCGGACGCCGTGGCGCGCACCACCAGCTTGCGCGGGATCACTTCGGCACGCAGGTTCAGCGAGGGCAGCAGCACGGTATATTCGCCGGTGTAGCGGGCGGGGGTGATGACGCCGTCGGTGCTCTGGCTGCCGCTGGAAACCGTGCGCGTATGGACGAGGCGCGCGCCGATCACACCCGACAGGTCGAAGCCGAGGTCGGCGTTGAACGAACCCTGGAAATACCCCGCCACGGTGCTTTCCTTGACCCGGTAGGTGTCGAGCGGCGAGATGCTGGTGTAGGGATCGGGAACGCCCACGGCATTGGCGAGGTTGTCGCCGAGGTTCCACCAGCGGTCGATGCCCGAGAAGCCGAGGTCGCCGGTCTTGAAGAAGTTGCCGTCGCCCATGCCGCCATATGTGTTCAGCAGGTCGCGGATATTGGCGAGCTGGGCCGCCGGGGTCGTGGTGCCGAGTACCTGGGTGCCGGTCACGCCCGAGCGGGTCAGCGTGGTCTGCCCGGTGATGCCGTTCAGCGTATAGACCGCGTTCTGGAAGCGGCTGCTGGAGACCAGCTGGTTCAGCTCGATGCCGCTCTTCAGCGACGTCAGGAAGCCGCGTTCATCGGGCCGGTATTCGGCATCGAACTTGCCGCCGGTCTCGCGCTGCTTGTTGAGACGCGGACGGGCCTCGACCGAGAGGGTGTTGATGCCCTGCGTGGTCGTGGTGTCGATCGGCAGGATGATGTTGGGCGCGTTCTGCGGGTTGTTGTAGTCGATCGTGATCCACGGCAGCGCGTCCTTGCCGGAGACCGAGGCGGTCACGTCCACCTCGTCGTTGAGCACGCGCGAGGCGGCATAAGTGCCGCGCGCGGAGAACTTGAACTTGCCGGTGGTCCACTCGGCACCGAGAATGCCGTTGAAGGTGCGGCGGTTGAGGCTGCCGATCACGCTGCGGTAGTTCACGCTCGGACCCGACCCGGCGTTGGAGCCGTTGACGAAGGTCACCGTCTGCGCGGTCTCGTCGCGAATGACGACGCCGGTGGGATCGATTCCGCCGTTCGCGGCCGACTGGGTGGTGCTCAGCTGGAGGTACTGGTCGTCCGAGGTCGTGTCGCTGCGGGTATAGGTGCCTTCGACATAGGCGCGGAAGTCGTCATTCGGGCGCCATTCGAGGATGCCGTTGACGGCGTAGCGCTTGGTTGGCTCGGTTGCGGTGATGTAGCGCGGGATGTCGGGATAGAAGTCGCCGAAGCCGCTGCCGTCGAGATCGACGCAGCGCGCCTGGTTGCGGCCCGAGAGGCAGTTCTGCGCGGCGGGGGTGGCGGGCTGGGTGGTCTCGACCTGGCGCCAGCCGGTGGTCCGGGCCTGATCGTAGCGGATCGTGCGCTCTTCGTAAGTGCCGGAAAGCAGCACGCCGATGGTGTCGTGGGCGAAGAGCTTGGAGCCGATCACCGCGAACTTCGGGTCCACCTTGTCGGCCAGCTCGTTGTAGATGCCCTGTGCGGACCCGGCGAGGTAACCCTCCTTGGCGTCGAAGGGGCGGCGGGTGATGACGCGCACGGTGCCGCCGAGACCGCCTTCGGTCATGTCCGGCGTGGCGGACTTGAGCACTTCGAGGCGCGAGACGAATTCGGCGGGCAAGTCGCGGAAGTCCACCGCGCGGTTGCTGCCGTTGCCCGCCGCCGCGGCGATCGAGGTGGAGAGCGCCGTCTGGCCGTTGATCTCGACACGGTTGAGCGAGGCGTCGGCGCCGCGAATGGTGATCGCCTGTCCCTCGCCGCCGCTGCGGGTGATCTGGACGCCGGTGATGCGCTGGAGCGCTTCGCCGATGTTCTTGTCCGGGAACTTGCCGACATCCTCGGCCGAGATCGCATCCACGACCTGGGCGGAATCGCGCTTCACGGCCAGCGAGTCGGCCAGGCTCTTGCGAATGCCGGTAACGATGATGTCCGCGCGCTCGGTGTCTTCGGCGCCCGTTCCCGGCGTTTCGGTTCGCGGCTGCTGCTGGGCTTCCTGCGCGAAAACCGAGGTGCTGGTAAGGAGAAGCGCCAAGGCGCCGCTGAAACGATACACGACAATATGCCCCTTTTGTCGGACTAGAAATCGACGTGAGGGCTAATCTCCAGTGATTTGGTTGACAAAAAAGTTTTTCTAGGGCGCGGAGTAGGTTCGAGCAGACCGCGTTTCCTGTTGAGCATTGCAAATAGGCGGCTATTGCCGAGCCTCAAGGAAACGGCGATCGGGTCGGCAATCGTGTCGGGTCACGGCAGAACGTGGCCGCGCGGTGCTCAAGAGTTGCTCATATGGGAATGCGTAAAGCGCAACTACCCTGAGTATTTGCGCAACGCGTTTTCCGGCCGCGATGACGACCGAGCCTTAGCGAATGGCTTCGGCCCGGGCGATCAGGGCGTCGAGCGCGGTGCGGCCGTGGCGCAGTTCCTCGATGATCCGGCGCAGTTCCTTGCCGGTAATTCGCGCGCCGCCCTCGCTGTCCACCGCCTGGACCTCGACGATGGAGTGCAGCGCCTCAACGATGGCGAGCACGGGGTCCATCGGCATGCGAGCGCTGGGCAGGGGAACCGCGCGGACTTGGCCCAGAGCGAGGAAGGGATCGATGGCGCCGGGACCGAACGTGCGTTCGATTCGCGCGAGAATCAGCGGGTCGAGACTCGTCGCCCGGCCCTTCGCATTGCGGATCGTGCCGACCGAGCAGCCCAGCCGCTCGGCCATTTGGCTATCCGACAAATCCTCGTGCTTCTGAAGGTTACGGATGATCGTCGCCACCGCCTGGCGGTAGTCCTCACTCGAAAGTGCAGCGGATCGGGCCGAGGTCATGATGTATGATCCTTCCATGTCTTTCGAGGCGGGGACAAGAGCTTGTGGCGAACGAGGCGAATCTGGCCAAGACTTTGTCGATGAAATCGCTATATGGCAGCGACAATATGAAATTCAGCCGTCGCAATCTGATCGTTGCAGCCAGTGCGTTCGCAGCGTCGTCATCTTCTGCCGCTCGCGCCGTTTCATCCGCATTTCCGGACCGATCGCGTGCGCCTTCGCTCGTTCAGCCGCGCAGCGGCCCGGCCATCGGGGCATTCCCGCCGGTCAGGCCTGCCGCCGAGCCGCAACTCATGCCGTTGCCCCCGCGATTCGAACCCGAGGGCGTTCGCCCGGAACTGTTCGACGCCGCGATGAAGGCGCTCGACCGGCATGACCGGCGCGTGAAGGGCGACCGCATCGGGATCGTCGATTTCTCGGCCTCCTCCTCGCAGCCGCGCTTCCATCTGGTCGATCTGGAGAATCGCAAGATCACGTCGCTCCATGTCGCGCATGGCAGCGGGTCCGACCCGGCGCATACCGGCTGGTTGCAGCGTTTCTCGAACCGGATGGGATCGAACGCCAGCAGCGAGGGCGCCTATCTGACCTCGGATTACTACTATGGCGGACATGGCCGTTCGCAGCGGCTGGTGGGGCTCGATCCCACCAACAGCAATGCGCTGGAGCGGGCCATCGTGATCCACGGGGCCTGGTATGCCGAGCCGAACATGATCGGCGCGCACGGCAAGCTGGGACGGAGCCAGGGCTGCCTTGCCGTGGGCGACAGCCTGCTCAGCCGCGCGTTCGACCATCTCGGCGAAGGACGCCTGATCTACGCGGCCAAGCTGGCCTGATTTTAGATCGTCACCAGGGCGCTGACCCGGTGCGAGAAGGGGTGGTTCGGCGTCGAACCCCGGCTGATCTGCGAGAACATGCCGTCCATCGCGGACAGCTTCGCCTCGACCAGCGGCAGGTCTTCGCCATGCTTCACATCAAGGTGAACGTGGAGCTTGCCCTTGAAGTCCAGGTTGATCTCGTCCGCCTCGCCGATCCGCTCGCGCAGATCGCCCAGGATCGCGGCGAGCTGGTCGTTCAAAGTCGGCTTGGACGGAGCGGTCCGTGGATTCGTGGAATCTAGCGAGTAAACCGTGGCGTCCTTCGGCATTCGTGAGTCCCATGCTGAGTGCTGCGCCTGCGAGCATAGCATTTCGGCGCGGATAAAGAACGGTCTGTCGGAGGTTTCTGTGCATTTCTTTGGAGGTAGGTCGCGGATTTCCGCGATTTCCTCCTGCACACCGCGTTCTTATTATCTGAAATCATGGGAACTCCGGCGGTTCCCTGCCGCCGTTTAACAACCGATTGTTTTTTGCGCGGTGCGACCCGTGGGCTTCTTCAGATAGCGGCCGTTTTCGCCTTGCTGGCGGCGATGAAGGACGCCGGATCGTAGTAGAACGGCTTGATTTCGCAGCACTTGCCGTCGCGGAAGCGGAAGCGTTCGCAGATTTCGGCGGGAGGAAGGGCAGGGTCCGCAAAGCGCAGCGAGAGGATGGTCACGGCATAGTCCTTGCCCGCCGTTGTTTCGATCCGGTCCAGAGCGACGACATCGCAAAGGCCCATGACTTTGGCGTAGAGATCGCGCAGGCCGTTCCGGCCGCGATATTCCCCCGCCATCGGCAGTCCGTCCGCCTCGTGGGCGACGAAATCCTCGGTGAGCATGGCGGAAGCCGTGTCCCAGTCGCCCACGCCGGTCGCGGCATAGAGGCGGTCGACGAAATCGATCATCTGGTCGGCACTCATCGTCATGGCGCTGCTCCTCACATCCGGCGCGAACTGTGGCAAACCCCGGAAATTCCCGAACCTAGCGTTTCGACTAGCAGTCCGCGCCGCCCGCGCGCGGTTAAGCTGCGGGCATGGGAAAGGTCAGACAGATCGTTCTGGCACGGCGACCCAAAGGGGTGCCGGTGCCGGAAGACTTCGCGCTTCGGGAAACCGAGATGCCGCAGCCCGGTGCCGGGGAATTCCTGGTGGCGATGCGAGTGGGCTCGGTCGATCCGGCCATCCGGGGATTCCTGGACGATCGGCCGAGCTATATCGAGCCGGTCGCGCTGGGGGCGCCGATCAACGGCATGTCGCTGGGTGAAGTGGTGGCTTCCCATCACGCGGACTATCCGGTCGGCACGCTGGTTCGGGCGTTTGCGACATGGTCTGAACACTATGTGCTTTCGGCCGAGGCCTGGGGACTGGAGAAAGTCCAGTGCCGGCCCGATACGCCGCTGCATCATTACATGGGCGCGCTCGGCCCGGTGGGGCTGACGGCGTGGGTCGGGCTTTTCGCGGTGGGCGAGGCGAAGCCGGGCGAGACCGTGGTGGTCAGCGCCGCTGCCGGAGCGACCGGATCGACGGTCGGGCAGATCGCCAGGGCCAAGGGCTGCAAGGTGATCGGCCTCGTCGGATCGGCGGAGAAGGCCGCGGTGATCCGCGACCTCGGCTTCGATGCCGCCATCGACTATCGCGCGACGCCTGACATCGCCGCCGAGATCGCCAAAGTCGCGCCCGAAGGCGTTGACGTCTATTTCGACAATGTCGGCGGCGAAGTGCTGGAAGCGATCCTGCCGCTGATGCGTCTGCACGGCCGCGTCGCGGTCTGCGGCATGGTCGGGCAGTACAACGATGCCGATCATCCCCACGGCGTGCGCACGTTGTGGCAACTGGTGGTCAACCGCATCCGCATGCAGGGCTTCATCACTTACGACTACCCTGACGTGCTCGCCCAGGCGCAGGCCGAGCTCGACGGCTGGGTCGCGGAAGGCAAGCTGAAGCCGCTCGCCAACGTGCGCGACGGCTTCGAGAAACTCCCCGAGGCTTTCATCGACCTGATGTCAGGCCGCACCATAGGAAAGACCCTTGTCCGGATCTGAAACGATGAGCGATGTGTGGCACCCTCTGGTGGCCGAGGCGGATTTCCCCGAGGAAGGCAAGCTGGCCGCGCGGATCGCGGGCTGGAGCGTGCTGGTCGTGCGCAGCGACGAGAGCTTCAACGCGGTCAACGACCGCTGCACGCATCAGGCGGCGCTGCTCTCCGGCGGCAAGGTGCGGCGCGGGGCGATCATGTGCCCGCTCCACGGCGCCCGCTTCGAGGCGGCGACCGGGCGCTGCATCGGCGGCGCCTATGCCGACTTGCGCCGCTTCGATCTGCGCATTGCAGACGGCATGATCGAAGTCGCCGTGCCGGATGTGCCGCCGGGGCCGGACGAGCGCCCGGTCGAAGCCTGAGGAGAGAACGATGCCCTATACCGGACCTTCCGAGGACCGCCTCGCCATCCGCGAACTGCTGGAGACTTATGCCGATGCGGTGACGCGCCGCGACGCGGAGACCTGGGGCGCAACCTGGGCCGAGGATGCCGAGTGGTCGCTGCCGGACTATCCCGAACTCGGCACCACCCGGGGCCGTCCGGCGATCGTCGCCATGTGGATCGAGGCGATGAAGGCCTATCCGGGGATCATGTTCGAGGCTTGGCCCGGCTCGATCGAAGTCTCGGGCGAGAGTGCGACGATGCGCAGCTATACCTCGGAAGTCTACGACCAGGACGGCGTGACCATGCGCGACCGGGGCGTCTACGAGGACGGATGCGTGAAAGTGGACGGCCGCTGGCTGTTCAAGAGCCGCTCCTTCCGCAACATCCACCGCCAGCACGCGCCGAAGGGCTGCTGAATTCCTCCCCGAACCGGGGAGGGGGACCACCGAAGGTGGTGGAGGGGCACAGTCGGCTTACGCAAGGTTGCGTTCTGCTGCACCTGCCCCTCCACCACCCTGCGGGTGGTCCCCCTCCCCCGTCGGGGGAGGAAGGCCATCAGAACTTCTTGGTGACTTCGACCATGACCGTGCGGGGCAGGGTGCCGAAACCGAGCTGGTCGGCGCGGATGCCGCCGGGTGTGCCGGTGCCGCTGCCGGTCGAAGGGCCGTCCACCACGCCGGTGACGTAGAAGCGGTTGGTCAGGTTCTTGCCGATCACGGCGAGCTGCCAGTTGTCGTCCTCGGCGCCGAAGCGCAGACCGGCGTCCAGCGTCACGTACTTGCCCTGCCGCGACAGTGGATTGCCGAAGGCGGAGGCGAGATAACTGCCTGAATACTTGGCATCTACGTTGAGGCCGAGCTTCATCGCCGAACCGACCGACATCTCGTAATTGACGCCGAGGTTGCCGGTCCAGAGCGGCGCGACCGACAGCGTCTGGCCGCTGAGGTCCTGGCGGCTGCCGCCTGCCAGGTTGCAGCCGGCCGCCGGAGTCTGCCCCGCATAGCAGGGCGCGAGCGGGAAGTCGGTGTAGCGTGCCTTGTTGTAATTGACCGAGCCGTGCAGGTCGAAGCCCGGTATGCCGTTGGGCGCGAACTGGAATTCGGCCTCCACGCCCTTGGTCCGCGCATCGGCGGTCAGGGTCTGGAAGGCGAAGATCGGGGAGTTGAAGAAGTCGACCTGCAGGTTCTTGTACTTGTAGTTGAAAGCGGTGACGTTGAAGCGAAGCTGGCGGTTCAGCAGCGTGGACTTGAAGCCCAGTTCGAACCCTTCCGCCTTCTCGGGATCGAACGTCAGGTCGGCGTTCGGATCGGCCGAGAGCTTCGAGTTGATGCCCCCGTTCGAGAACCCGCCGGACTTGTAGGCCGTCTTGTAGGCGCCGTAGACCATCAGGTCTTCGGTGGGTTTCCAGGTCAGGGTTGCTTCGGGAGACCAGTTGGTGAAGTGCTGGCGCGCGGTCACCACGCCCAGTCCATCGGGATCGAACTGGTCGCGGAAGATGCTGGTGACCAGTGGATTGTTGTAGAACTGGGTGAAGAAACTGTTCTTGGTCTCGTCGGAATAGCGCGCGCCGCCCGCCAGCTCGAGCGTCGGCAGGATCTTGTAGGTGATCTGCCCGAAGACGGCCATCGTCTCGCCCTTGGTGAAGCTGGTCTTGGCGGTGGCGACATGTTCCAGCCCGGCGGGCGCGGCGGAATTGGAGACGCCGCCGACGAGGACATACTGTTCGAAGTCGCGCCGGGTCTTCTGGTAGAGCATGCCCAGCATCATGTTGAACGGGCCGTCGAACTGGGTCAGGGCGCGGAATTCCTGACTGAAGGCCTTCCACGAGGAGTTTTCGGTCGCCCAGTTGCTTCCGGGGCGGCCATCGGCACTGTTGCTGGACTGGAAATCGCAGGCACAGGCCCAGCGGTTGTTGTTCCACTGGTAATTGGTGACCGACGACAACTGAAGCTGATCGGCATCGTAAGTCACGTTGAGCGTTCCGCCTGCCGAGCGGTAGCGGTTGTAGAGCGAACCGTCCTTCTTCGCGAAGGGGAACGTGGCCGCGACATCCGCCGGCATGTTGTTCTGGTGGGTGATGAAGTGCTTGCCGCAGGCATAGCCGTTGAGCTGCGAGGTGCTGCCGTCGCCGCAGGCGAAGGCGACGTAGTTCCACGAGGAATTGTTGACGGTGTTGAAGTCCACGCTGCCCTTCAGGCTGACCGTGAGGCGGCTGGTCGGCTCCCATTTCAGGGTGCCGCGGGCGAGGAATTCCTCTTCGCCGGGCGCCTTGTGCGCGGCGGGCTTGGCGATGTGCGAGGTGGGGTCGCCGTTGCCGCCTGCCAGCACGCTTGCGGAATCCACTTCGGTATAGACGATGTCCTGCGCGATATTGCGGTAGTAGCCGCCGTCCATCTTGGAATAGCGCGCCGCGAGGCGGATGCCGAGGGTGTCGGTCAGCGGCATCGAGGCATAGCCCTCGACGCGGTATTGCTGGCTGCGGAACTCGTAGCCGCCCTTGATCTGGAATTCCGGGGTTGCCGTGGGATCGGCCGTGGTGATCGAGATAACCCCGGCAGTCGCGTTCTTGCCGAAGAACAGCGCCTGCGGACCTTTCAGCACTTCGACGCGGGCGAGGTCGAAGAAGCCTTCCTGGATCACCCGCCCCTGGCCATAATAGGCGCCGTCCACGACGACCGCGACCGACTGCTCGATGCCGATCGAGGTGGAGGACGAGCCGATGCCGCGCAAGGTGAGCTGGGCCCCGGAACCGTTGGAGGCGCGGCCGACGTTGAACTGCGGTGCGATCGCGGCGATCTTCTCGACGCTGGTGATGTCGCGCGAGGCGATCTGCTCGGCGGAAATGGCGGTGACGGCGACGGGCACGTCCTGCGCGGTTTCCTGCCGCTTGCGGGCGGTGACGATGATTTCCTTGATGCCGCCGGTCGCTGCCTCGTCTTGCGGAGGCTGTTCCTGGGGGAGCGGCGCCGCCGCTTCCTGCGCGGCTGCGGGGAGGGACAGGAGCGTCATCGTCAGCATGGTCGACGTGAGCAGGGCGGATTTCGAGAATCGCATTTCAGGGCCTCCCGCATGTTTTCTTTGTTCCTGCCTTGGTAGAACTTCGGGGGCGGGCGAAGGCCTGTGCAAACGGATAGCCCTAGCTGTTTGGTCAGGTGGCGAGGGGGTGCGGGCGGGTGACCTTGGGTTCTCACTGGGAGACCTCATTTGACCGGCAACCGTTTCTGGCGGCTCGATCGCCATCCCGAAGGCAATACCGATTTCGCCCGTTTTCTCAGCCTTTGCGAGGAAGTTCCGGCACCGCTCGGCGAGGGCGAAGTCCGCATCGCGACCGAGTGGCTTTCGATGGATGCCGGCACCCGCATGTGGATGAGCCCGCGCACCGACGGCTACCAGCCGCCGCTGCCGCTCGGCGCGAAGATGGTCGGGCTGGTGCTCGGCCGGGTCAGCGAGACGCGCGATCCGGCCTTTCCGGTCGGCACTCTGGTGCGCGGTTTCGGGCAGTGGGCCGAGCAGGCGGTGGTCCTGCCCGCGCTCGCCGGGCTGGAGGCGGTGGATGATAGCCTGTCCGATCCGCGCCAGCATTTCGGCGCGCTGGGGATGAATGCCTGGACGGCCTATGTCGGCGTGAAGGAAGTCGCAGCGGTACGGCCGGGGGAGTGGCTGGCGGTCTCCGCAGCGGCGGGGGCGACGGGGAGCCTGGCCTGTCAGGTCGGGCGCAATCTTGGCGCGAGGGTCGTCGGCATCGCGGGCGGGGCGGAGAAGTGCCGCTACTTGCGCGAAAATCTCGGCGTGGACATGGCGATCGACTATCGCAGCGAGGATGTCGAGGCGCGGTTGGCCGCTTGCGAGGGCGGGATCGGGGCGTTCTTCGACAATGTCGGCGGGCCGATCCTCGACGCGGTGCTGCCGAACATGGCGCACTATGGCCGCGTTGCGATCTGCGGCATGGTGGCGGGCTATGACAGCGATGCTCCGATGCCGGGGCCTGCGCGCTTCGATCAGATCCTGATGCGGCGGCTCAGGGTGGAGGGGTTCTTCATTCCCGACTTCCTCGAACGCGGCGCGGAATTCCTGCCGGTCCTGCGCGGGTGGCTCGATGCGGGGAAGCTCGCGATGCGGTTCGACGAGACGCAGGGGATCGAGAACGTGCTTGATGCTTACGAGCGGATGCTGACGGGGAAGAATATCGGCAAAGTGGTGGTGCGGGTGGCTTGAAGGGGCCGTCGTCCCGGGTTCGGCGCCCCGGGACGACGATTGCCGCTCACATCGCGGTCACGCCGCCGTCCACCACGAATTCTCCGCCGGTGATGTAGTTCGCCTCGTCGCTGGCGAGGAACAGGATCATGTTGGCGATGTCGAGCGGATGCCCCATGCGCTTCATCGGGATCGAGGCGACGATCTCCTTGAAGCCTTCCGGATTGTCGCTGCGGGCGACGTCCTGCATGGCGGTTTCGATCATGCCGGGATGGACGGAATTGCAGCGGATGCCCTCCGCCGCGCATTCCATCGCCACGACCTTGGAGAAGATCCGCACCCCGCCCTTGGCCGCGCCATAAGCCCCGCACATCGGCACGCCGACCAGCCCGCCGATCGAAGACAGGTTGACGATCGACCCGCCGCCGCCGGTCTTGCGCATCAGCTCCACTGCCCGGCGCGTGCCGAGGAACACGCTGTCGAGATTGACCTTGTTCTGCTTTTCCCAGTCGGCAAGCGAAAGCACGGTCAGCGGCTTGAGCACGGCGATACCGGCATTGTTCACCAGCACGTCGATCCGGCCATGGCCCTTCTCGATCGCCTGGAACAGGTCTTCCCAGCCTGCCTCGCTGGTGACGTCCTGCGCCAGCGCCTCGGCCTGGCCGCCTGCCTCGCGGATCGCGGCGGCGACGCTTTCGGCGCCGCCCGCATCGAGGTCCGTCAGGTAGACGAAGGCGCCTTCCTCCGCAAAGCGCCGTGCGGTGGCAGCGCCCAGCCCGCGTTCGTTCCCGGCGCCGGTAACCAGCGTGATCTTGCCTTCCAGACGACCCATGCTTCTCAACCCTTCTTCGTTTAGAACTTCACGCCGACCGTGGCGCCGTAAGTACGCGGTTCGAGCGCCATGCCGAACGAGAACAGCCCGGCGACGGTGAAGGCATGCGTGGTCGTCTTCTCGTTGAGGAGATTGCGACCGAACAGGCGCACGTAAGCCTCCTTGTCGCCGATATCGAAGTTCACCGTCAGGCTGGCATCGACGAGATCCTGCGTGGTGGTGCGCACGCGCGGATCGTTGCCGTTCACCACGACCCCGGTGACGGTGCCGGAACCGTCCGTCACCGGCGTCAGCGAGGCCTGCGAGATCTGCTCGTCGTAAGGGCTGATGTGGCGCCATCCGGCGGTTGCCACGACTTTGCCGAAGCTGGTCGGCACGGTGTAGTCCGCATTGACCGAGCCGGTGAACCTGGGGGCATAGATCAGCCGGTTCGCCGAATAGTCGAAGGGCACGATCAGGGTGCCATAGGCGCCGTCGGTCACGAAGTTGCGGAAGTGCGACTTCATGTAGGCGGACGAGGCGGTGATCGTCAGCTGCGGGGTCACGCGCAGCGTGGCGTCCATCTCGATGCCCTTGATGATCGCGCCGCCCGGCACGTTGCCGGTGATCGTCTGGTTGCCGAGCGGGCCGCCGGGCACGGTCAGGTTCTGCTGCATGTCCTTGTAGTCGGAGATGTAGCCGGCGAGGTTGATCTCCAGCTTGCGGTTGAAGGCCGCCAGCTTGGCACCGATTTCGTAGGCATCCACGGTTTCGGGCTGGAACGGCGTGCTGGCGGTATCGGCCGTGGCGGCGCGGGGGCTGAAACCGCCGGAGCGGTAGCCGCGCGACCAGCTGGCGTAGAGCATCACGTCGCTGTTCGGGCGATAGTCGATGCCGACCTTGGGGGTGAACTTGGTGAAGTTCGCATCGCCCGAGCCGATCAGCCCGGCCTGCGCGAAGCTGTTGGTCAGCTTCTTGTTGTCATGCGACCAGCGGCCGCCGAACGAAAGGCGCCACTTGTCGGCGAAGGCCCAGTTGAAGTCTCCGAAGAAGGCGTAACTGGTGGTCTTGCCCACATTGGTCTGCGGGTTCTGGTCGAACTCCATCGGCGGTACCGACGGATCGAAGCCGAAGAAGCGCGTCCACTGGGTGAGGTCGTACTTCGAGTGGAAGTAGTAGGCGCCTACGACATAGTCGAAGCCGGTGAAGAGATTTCCGGCGGCGCGCAGTTCCTGGCTCCACTGCGTGTATTTCTGGCGGCGATCGACGTAGTAGAGGTCGGTCGACGATCCGTCGAAGTCCTGGGTCTGCTTTTCCGTGCTGTGCCGCCAGCCGGTGATGGAACTGAGCTTCACCGGGCCCGCATCGTAGTTCATCTGCAAGGTGGCGTTGGGGGCGCGGTACTTGCTCCGCGCCGGAAGCGTGAACACCGTGTAGAGGTCGGTGGTGTTGTTGCGGTTGCACTCGTTGGCCGGGATCAGGCCGCAGAACATCTCGGTGCTGTTCGTCAGATTGCTGACCACCGGCTCGAAGCTCTGGACCACGTTCTCGACGCTGAGCTGGGCGTCGAAGCCCGATCCCGTCGGCTCGAACAGCAGGCTGGCGCCGTAGCTGTCGCCCTTGCTGCCGCCCGCGCGGGTATTGCGGATGGCGTTGTGGTAGAAGCCGTCGGACTCGTTGTGGAAGTACCAGCCCTTGATGCCCCAGGTCTCGCCGTCGCCGTAGTTGATGATGGCCTTGCCCGCCCAGGTGTTCCAGCGGCCATAGGTGAACTCGGCCTTCACGCCGGGTTCCATGGTCGGCTTGGTGCGGGTGATGTTGATGACGCCGCCGATGGTATTGGCGCCGAACAGCGTGCCTTGCGGGCCGCGCAGCACTTCGATCTGGGCGATGTCGAAGGCGTCCTGGAGCTGGCCGGTATTGGTGCCGATGGTCACGCCGTCGACCACGACGCCCACGGTCGGCGTCTGGGACTTCTCGATATCGGCATAGGTCAGGCCGCGGATCGAGATGTTGGCTGCCTGTGCGCCCGAATTCTGCTGGGTGATGAGCAGGCCCGGTGCCGTGCCCTGCAAGTCGCCGATGTTCACGGCGGCCTTGTTTTCCAGCATCGCCGTGTTGACGGCAGTAATGGCGACGGGCGTGGATTGCAGCGTTTCCGAACGTCTGCGGGCAGTGACGATGATTTCCGTGGTATCGATCGTGGCCTGTTGCGGGGCGGGGGCCGGTACGGGCGCCTCGCTCTGGGCATTGGCCGGAGAAATGATGCAAGTGAGCGCGCTTGTCGAAAGTGCGACAAGCAACGCTCCGCGACGACGTGCGGATGCCATGGTTTCCTCCCTCTCCCCGACTATTCGTGTAGCCGACTTTACTGCGTCACTATGCTACGAATTCGAGCGATACCCGAACTGACAATTTGCACAGGTACAGGCCTCGGTAGGGGGGGCGGTTGGTCGCGGCGACCGCATAAAAAAAGCGGCGGTCCTCGCCAGAGGAACCGCCGCCAGGACCGTCAGGAGGTACGGTCGAAGATCAGAACTGCACGCGCTTGGTATAGCCTCCGTCGACGACGACATTGGTGCCGGTCGTGTAGGAGGAGGCCGCGCTGGCGAGGAACACGATGGTGCGTGCCACTTCCTCCGGCCCGCCCCAGCGGCCGAGCGCAAAGGCGGCTTCGGTGGCCTGGTAGAGTTCGGGCATGGCCTGGCCGATCGCTTCCCAGTTGCCGCCGGGGAACTTGATCGGACCGGGCGACACGCAGTTCACGCGGATGCCCATGGGGCCGACCATCTGGCTGAGCTGGCCCGAATAGGCGATCAGCGCGGCCTTCATGGCGTTGAAGGCCTGGGGCACGATGAAAGTCTCGGTGCCCGCCGTGGAGGCCATGATGACGATCGCGCCGGACCCGGATTTTTCGAGGTAGGGCTGCAAGGTCTCGCAGCCTAGCACCGTGCCCTTGATGTCGGCGGCGAAGCAGGCTTCCCAGTCGCCGGTCGCGCCGGACCCGGAGGCGCTGGCGCCGGGGACGAAGACGTCGCAGCCGCCCAGCCTGTCGGCGGCGGATTTCAGCCATTCGACGTAAGCGCCGTGGTCCAGCATGTCGAGCGCCTCGCCGATCACGATGCCGCCGTGGCGCGCCAGCGACTCCACGGTTTCGGCCACTTGCTCGGCATTGCGCGAGAAGAACGCGATGTCGCAGCCTTCTGCGGCGAAGACTTCCAGCGCGGCGCGGCCGATGCCGCGGCTGCCGCCGGTGAGAATGACTTTCCTGCCCTTCAGTCCAAGATCCATGGCTGCCTGTTCCTCTGCCTTCGCGCGTTGTTTTCCGTGGGGGTTGTCGCCGCTCGAAGGGCCGGGGGCCACTCCTATTTTGGTCAGGAACGAGCGTGTCCGCAGCGTGGTAGGCGATAGGGATAACACGGGAGAGGACGATGGGACGACTGCAGGGCAAGCGCGCCGTGATTCTGGGCGCGAGCAGCGTGGACAATATGGGCCAGCACATCGCCCGCCGCTTTCTGGCGGAAGGCGCGCGCGTGCTGGTTTCGGGCCGCAAGGAGGCGGTTCTGGCCGACTTCGCCGCGCAGAACGGCTGCGAATGGGCGACTTGCGACCTGACCGACGAGGGCAGCGTCGAGGCCTTGGCCGAAGCGGCTGCCGCAAAGCTGGGCGGCATCGATATTGCCCTCAACGCCACCGGTTGGGGGCTGTTGAAGCCGTTCCTGGATACCACGCACGCGGACGTGATGGCGATGACGATGTTGCAGTATGTCGGGCCGTTCCACTTCTTCCAGTCGATGCTGCGCCGCATGGCGCGCAGCCGGGGCGGACAGGGCGGCTCGATCATCCAGATCAGCTCCGCCACGGCGACGATCATGCTGGACGATCACGCTGCCTACATGGGCACGAAGGCGGGCACCGATCACGTGATCCGCTGTATCGCCAACGAGTTCGGGCGCGAGGGGGTACGCGCCAATTCGATCTCGCCGGGATTGACCGATACGCCGATGACGGCGGATGCCAGGCAGGTGCCGGGGCTGTTCGACGCGTTCATGGCCGGCTACCCGCTGGGCCGCATCGGCACGTCGGACGACATCGCTGCCGCTGCCGCCTGGCTGGCCAGCGACGAATGCTTCATGACCGGCGAGAACCTGCAGGTGAATGGCGGGCTGACCTTGCGGCGCAATCCGATGAAGAGCGAAATCGACGCGGCGGTCATGGCGGCGATGGGGAAGTAAGCGGCGTTACGCCGTCGAAGCGCTCTCCCGTCCCTCACGGAACGAGCAGCCCTTTCACGTCCTCCCGCAGCAGGTCCTTGCGCACCTTCCCGGAGGCGGTGCGCGGAAACTCGTCGCGGAATTCGAAGCGTTCCGGGATCTTCTGGCGCGCCAGCCCGCTTGCGGCGACGTGCGCGCAAAGGTCTTCGCCCGAAACCGGCCCGATCGCAATGACATAGGCGCAGACACCTTCGCCCAGCCGCGCATGGGGCATGGCGACCACCGCTGCCTCGCGCACGAGGGGGTGGCCGTGGAGCACGTCCTCGATCTCCTTGGCGGAGATGTTCTCGCCGCCCCGGATGATCAGGTCCTTCTTGCGGCCGGTCACCGTTATCGCCCCTTCGGCGGAGCGCACGCCAAGGTCGCCGGTGCGGAAGAATCCGTCCGCCGTGATCGCTTCGCGCGTCTGGGCGGCGTCGGCGTAGCCCAGCAACATGCCGGGGCCGCGTGCGAGGATTTCGCCTTCCTGGCCGTCCGGCAGATCGCGGTCCTCGCCGTCGACGATCCGCACCTCGTAATCGACCACCTCGCCGTCGGTGGCGGCGGCAAGCGTCTCATCCCGCGGCCAACCGAAAGTGACGAGCGGCACTTCGGATGCCCCGAACACGCGGAAGGCGCGGCACCGGGCGAAGGCGGCGTTGGCGGCGGGAATGAGGTCGGCCGGAACCGCCGCGCCGCCGCAGGCGAAGAAGCGGAACGAGGGCAGCGGATTGCCCGCCGCGCGGGCCGCCGCCGCCAGTTCGACCAGAAACGGCGTCGCTGCCACCGTGCCGACCAGCGCGTGCCGGTCGATCAGCGCCAGCGCTTCGTCGGCGTTCCAGCTTTCCATCAACACCGTGCGCGTGCCGCAGATGAACGGCGCCTCCAGCCCGTTGGCATAGCCGGAGACATGGGTGACCGGGGAGGGCATCAGCGTTGCCTCTCCGGGGGCAAGGCCCCAGTGCGCAGCGCTTTCCCGCAGGATGCGCGCGATGGAGACATGGCTGTGCAGCACGCCCTTGGGCCTGCCCGTCGTGCCGGAGGTGTAGAGCACCATCTTCACGCCCAGCGGGTCGACCATGGGCCGGGCGAAGTGGGTGCCGCGCCCTTCCGCGACCAGCGCGGCATAGTCGTCGGCGCCGTTTCCGCGCACGGTGAAGACGTGGCGCAGGCTCGGCAGGTCGGCGGCTATGCGTGCGGCCATCGCGGCATAGTCGAATTTGCGGAACGCGGCGGGGACGAACAGCGCGGCGGCGCGGCAATCGGCGAGCATTTGGGTGACTTCGTGGTCGCGGTAGATCGGCACGATCGGATTGACGACAAGGCCGGACATCGCGGCGGCCAGGTTGATGACCATCGCTTCACGCCAGTTCGGCACCTGAAACGCCAGCACGTCGCCCGGCCGCAGTCCCCGCGCGTACAGCGCCGCCGACAGCGCTTCCGCATCGACCAGCGCCTGGGCGCGGGTGACGGAAACATCGCCGTCGATCAGCGCCACGAAATCGGGATCGGCCTCGGCCAGAGCCTCTGCCTGCCGCGCGATCGTGCGTTCGTCCCACGCGCCGGTTCCGGCATAGGCGGCGAGATGCGGCGGGGGCGTTTCAAGCCATGCCCAGGGGCTGTCTTTCCTCTCCATCATCGCCGATGACTGCCCTTGCCGAAGATCGCGGCCAACTGGCCAAAGTGCCAAGCCTTTTGCGCTGACCTATCACCTTGCGCAGGTTGCCGCCACTCGCGCAGGAGCACAGGATCGTTGGCGATAACGATGCGGGAGAGGACCGAGTGGACCGCGTAAAGCAGATTGGCGACGTCGCCGAGATCATGCTCGATTACGTCGAGAACAAGAAGACTTTCCAGACGGACCGGACGTTCAAGGTCCCCACCGCGAGCTATACCGACAAGGACCAGTTCAACGCCGAGATGGAGCTGGTGTTCAAGCGCGTGCCGCTGATGCTGGCCTTCACCGCGGAAATGCCCAATCCCGGCGATTACAAGGCGATGGAAGCCGTCGGGCTGCCGGTGCTGATCACCCGCGACAAGCAGGGGCAGGTCCGCGCTTTCCTCAACGTATGTTCTCACCGCGGCGCGCCTGTCGCGGCGGAGGGACATGGCAATTGCGCGCGCTTCACCTGCAAGTATCACGCCTGGACCTATGCGACGGACGGCCGCCTGCTCGGCATTTCGGAGGCGAGCACCTTCGGGCAGGTGGACAAGGCCGAGATGGGCCTGCGCCAGCTTCCCTGCGAAGAGCGCAGCGGCATGATCTTCGTCTGCCTGACGCCCAATGCGCCAATGGACCTCGACAACCATTTCCGCGGCTTCCTGGAGGATTTCGACGCGCTGGACTTCGCGGACTGGACCTACCTCGGCAACCGCACGATCGAGGGGGCGAACTGGAAGATCGCCTTCGACGGCTATCTGGAAGGCTATCACTTCCAGTCGCTCCACCCGGAGACGATCTTTCCGCGCACGCCGTCCAACTGCACCCATTACGAGGGTTTCGGTCCGAACATCCGCATCGGCTTTCCGCAGCACTCGATCGCCGATCAACTGAAGGAAGTGCCGCGCGAGGAATGGGGGCTCAAGGAGAACTACGGCTACGATTTCGTGCGCATCTTCTTCCCCAACGTCTCGATCTTCATCGCGCCGGAAATCACCCAGGTCGCGCAGCTTTTCCCGGGGCCGACACCGGATCGCAACCGCACCGTGCTGAACTACCTGCGCCGCGATCCGGTGCGGGACGAGGCTGACCGCGAGAAGGCGGAAGCGGCGATGAACTTCTTCCGCGACGTGACCTATCAGGAGGATTACGTCATCGGGCTGGAGATCCAGAAAGGCCTCGAATCCGGGGCGCATGACGAGCTGACTTTCGGTCGCAACGAAAGGGGCAACCAGTACTTCCACGAATGGCTGAACTGGTATCTGCAGGACGATGCCTCGCTGCCCGAACCGCAGATGTAAGGGGATTGTAAGGGGATGGCGCGCAAGCTCTCGCTCGCCTCGGGCGTGTTGCCCGAATTCGGCGCGGTGGACGTGGTGGAGACCGGTGCGGCGACGGGGTTCGACGCGGTCGGCCTCTGGATCGATCCGGCGGAATGGACCGCTCAGCACACCCGCGATACCCGCGCGGCGCTGGCCCGCACCGGAATACCGGTGCTGGATGTTGAGGTGGTCTGGATCAAGCCCGATTCCGCGCTGGACGATCATCGCAAGGTGATCGACGTGGGCGCGGAACTGGGCGCGGCGAATGTGCTGTGCGTTTCCTCCCACCCCGATCACGGCGTCACGGCCGACAGGCTTTCCGCGCTCTGCCGCCATGCCGAAGGTTCGGGGATGCGCGTGGCGCTGGAGTTCGGCATTTTCACCGAAGTGCGGAACCTGAAGCAGGCGCTGGCCGTGATCGGGCAGGTTGACCATCCGCTGGCGGCATTGCTGATCGATCCGATCCATGTCGACCGGTCCGGCACTACGGTGGCCGAAGTGTCGGCAATCGATCCCGCCTTGCTGCCCTACGCCCAGTTCTGTGACGCCCGGGCCTTGCGGCCCGACCCGGCCGATTTTGCTGCGGTGATTGCCGATGCCGTGGACTTGCGCGAGCAGTGCGGGGCAGGCGCGCTGCCGCTTGCGGCACTGCTGGAAGCCCTGCCGCCGGAGGTGCCGCTGTCCATCGAGCTGCGCTCCGCCGCGCTGCGCGAGGCGTTCAGCCACCCGGTGCTGCGCGCCAAGGCGGTGCTCGATGCCACGCGCGGCTGGCTGGACACGCTGGCGTGACCTTTCGCTACCAGGCGTGGGGTTCGCCGTTCCACTTGTAGAACCCGCCTGACATTTCCGGCGTCAGCCTGCTCGTCAGCGCGGCGATGCCCTCGGCGCTTTCCTGCGGCGTGAGATCGGCCTGCGCCCCGCCCATGTCGGTCTGGACCCAGCCCGGATGCACGCTGATCGCGATGATACCACGGTCCTTCGTGCCGAGCGCGACGGAAAGCATGAGCCGGTGCAGGGCCGCCTTCGAGGCCGAATAGACTTCGTAGCCCGCGTAGGGCCATGTCGAGGCGCCCACCTGGCTGCCGAAGCTGACGACTTTCGCGCCGGGCTTCAGGCGCGGTAGGAAGGCCTGGAACACGCGCATCGGGCCGTTGACGTTGATGTTGAACACATCGAGCCAGTCCGCGAAGTCGGCGCTTTCCAGTTCAGAGCCCGTGTTGCCGGAAACGCCCGCGACATTGTAGAGCACGTCGATCGCCGCCGTGCCGGTGTCCGCAGCGCCCGCCTTGACCGAGGCATCGTCGGCGACGTCCATGGCGTGGAGCGTCACCAGCCCGCCCGAGCCGTCGGCAAGACGCTTCAGCGCCTCGGCGCCGTCTGGGCTGCGCAGGAGGGCGAAGACGCGGTCTCCCTTGGCCAGATGCAGCTTGACGAGTTCGAGCGCGATGCCGCGCCCCGCTCCGGTGATTGCCACGTTCGCCATCGCTGTTCCTTTTTCATGCTTTGCGGGTTATGGGTCTACAGATCGCGCAAGCCCTTGGCCAGCAAGCCTAGCAGAGGCGTGGTATCGCCTGACCTGCTCATTCGGTCAGGCTGCCTCTTCGGTTCGCGGCAGCCGTGTCGCCGCCGCCAGACGTCCCAGCAGTGACGGCCATGTTCCGAGCAGGCCGAGTGCCATGGGCAGGACCGGGAGGCCGACGCAGCGGTGAAGCAGCATGGCCTTGCGCACTTGCCCGCCGATCTCGCGGTGGAGCAGGCGGGTATAGTCGGCCGGAGCAAGGCCGGAGCGAAAGCAATCGACCGCCAGCGCTGCGCTACGCAAGGCTATGGCCATGCCGTCTCCGGTGAGCGGCGCGGTGAGCGCGGCCTGGTCGCCGAGGCGGAACAGGCCCTTGCGGTCGTCCCTAGGGCGATGGACATAGCCATAGGGGAGACCGGCAATGGAGGCGGGGCGGGCCAGCAGTTCGTGCGCGCCGTCCAGCCGCCGCGCGACATGATCGTCGCGCGCGAGGTCTTCCAGCAGGCCGGTCCAGGAGCCGCAGAAACGGTCTCGCCGGACCAGCACGCAAAAGTTCATGACCCGCGCCGCCACGCGCTGGATTCCCAGATAGCCGCCGTCGAACAGCACGAGTTCGACGGCGGAACCAAGTTCCTCGTCCTGCCTGGCCGAAATGCGCCAATGCATCTTGAAGCCGAGATGCGCCCCCCGTTCCCGTGCATCCGGCCGGGCGACGCCGCGCAAGTCGTGCTTGCCGGTGGCGAGGAACAGGGTTTCGGCCGGGAAGCCGCCTTCGCCGGTCCGGATGCCGTGATCCTCGATGGCCGTGACCCGCACGCCGCGCCGGATCGTGGCTCCGGCAGCGGCGGCGGCATCGAGCAGGGCCTCGTCCAGCACGTCCCGGCTGATCCCCAGCGCGGTGAAGGGAAGGGCGGATTCCGCGCTCTTTCGCCCGCTGACGATCCGCACCCGGTCGATCGGCACGGCCCCCAGGCGCAGCGGCTCGAAGGCCATGTCGCGAAGATCGCGCTGGGCCTCTACCGAGAGGAATTCGCCGCAGACCTTGTGGTGGGCGGCGGCCTGCCGTTCGAACAGGGTTGCGGCGATCCCGGCGCGGGCCAGCCGGAGTGCGGCGGAAGCCCCGGCAAGGCCGCCGCCCAGTATCGCCACCGGGGCTACCACTTCGTCCGCTCCACGCAGTAGCGGAACGGGAAGCGCCAGTGGACCTGGGCGATATCGAGCAGGTCGGCGCGGGCGAGCAGGACGTCCCAGTCGTCGCGGCGAAAGGCACGGGCGATGGAGAGTGGGCCGTCGTGGCGCACGAAAGGGTGCCAGCGCATCGCCGCCGAGAGCAGTGTAAAGCCGTGGTAGGCGAAGCGGTGGCGGTGCAGGTCGTTGACGAACCAGCCGAGCGCGGCCTTGCGCTCCATCCATTGCAGGAATTCCACGATCCCGGCATCGGACATGTGATGCGTGACCAGCGAACTCACCACGAGATCTACCGGCTCGTCCGGCGCCATCGCGAAGGCGTCGCCGGTGCGATAGTCGATCTCCAGTTCCGGCGGTGTCAGGCGGCGGGCGACGGGGGCGCTGCGCGGATTGATGTCGAAGCCGATGAGCCGCACCGCGCGGCCCCGTTTCCGCGCCCGGTGGGCGAGCGCACGCAGCATGTCGCCCGCGCCGAAGCCGACATCGACAACCGTGAGCCTTCGCTCCGGCGGGGTCGCGGCGAAAGCCCGGTCCAGAAAGGCCAGCGTGGGCGGTCTCGCCAGCGTGAGGGTGTTCACTTTCGCGAGATCCTCGATGCAGGCGGCGAATTCCTGCGCGGTCACCGCGTCGTCGTCCATCCATTCCGGTTCGTGGGAGCGGCGGCGAAAGTCGGGCATGGCGCCTAGACCAGCCTGAAGCGGAAGGTTTCCGCCGCGAGGCCGGGGCCGAAAGCCATGGCCATGCCGTTCCGGCCCTTTACCCCCGCATGCTCCTCCATCATCGCTGCCAGCACGAACATCAGCGTGGCCGAGGACATGTTGCCGAAGCGGCGCAGTACCTCTCGCGAGGGATGCAGCGCGTCGGTGGACAGCTCCAGCGCGCGGTCCACCGCGTCGAGGATCGTGCGCCCTCCGGCATGGACCGCCCAGAGATCGTAGTCCGCCGGAGACAGGCCGCGAAAGATCCCCCGGTCGTCGTTACGGCTGCTCTCGGCCCGCAGGGCATGGGCGATGAGGCTCGGCACCTGACCGTCGAGATGCATGTCGAAGCCCTGGTCGCCGATCCGCCACGTGATCGCCTCGCCCGAGCCGGGAATGGCGGCGGCGCGGAAATCGGAGAGCGCGATGCCCCTTGGTTCGGCAGTGACGAGCGCAGCGGCGGCGCCGTCTCCGAACAGCAGCATCGACAGCAGCTTCTCCAGGTCCTGCGTGCGCTGGAAGTGGATCGTGCAGAGTTCGAGATTGACCACCAGCACCCGCGCGGCCGGTTCGGAGCGGACCATGTGGTGGGCGAGGCGCAGGGCATTGACCGCCGCATAGCAGCCCATGAAGCCTACGACGGTCCGCTCGACGCCGGGATCGAGACCCGCCTCGGCCACCAGAATCTGGTCCAGCCCCGGCGCGACGAAGCCGGTGCAGGAGGCAAGGACGAGGTGAGTCACGCCCTCGGCGGCGATGTCGGGGCTGAGCGCGCGGACCGCTTGCAGCGCCAGCGCCGGAGCATCGCGCTCGTAGCGGGCCATGCGCTCGGCGGTCGAAGGCCAGTCGCCCAGCCCATAGAAACGGTCGCGATCGGTGATGCGGCCGTCCGGCAGCACTTCTGGTTCGATGAACGAGAAGCGTCGCTCGATCCCGGAGCGCGCCACCATGCGGTCGAACAGGCGCGCATGGGCGGGGTCTTGCAGACCGGCGCGGACGAAGGCGACGAAGGCGTCGTGGACCTGATGCGGCGGCACCGCCGTGCCGATGGCGTTGATGTGTGCGGTTGCGGTCATGGCGCGATCCTGCCGACGAGCACGGCGTTGAGGCCCCCGAAAGCGAAGCTGTTGGAGACGAGCACCCGGTGGTCGATCGGCTCGGGCCGGAGCGCAAGGGGCAAGTCGCACGCCGGATCGACGCCGAGATGGTTCAGCACCGGCGGTGCCACGCCGCGCGCGAGGGCTTCCATGCCGATGACGAACTCCATGGCGGCAGTCGCGCCGATCAGGTGGCCGTGGGCGGACTTGGTGGCGATCACCGTATGACCGGGCAAGGCGGGGCCATAGACCGCTTGCAGCGCGGCGGCCTCGACCGGATCGTTGATCCGGGTGCCGGTGCCGTGGGTGGAGATCAGCGCCGGTTCCTCGGGCGCGACGCCCGCATCCTCATGGGCCGTGCGGATGGCGGCGGTGATGCCGTGCAGATCGGGAGCGGTCATGTCGGCGGCATCGCTGCTGCAGCCGTATCCCGCCAGTTCGCCGAGCACTTTCGCTCCGCGTGCCCTCGCGTGTTCCTCGCTTTCCAGCACGACCATCGCCGCGCCTTCGCCCAGCACCATCCCCTTGCGCCCCTGCGAGAAGGGACGGCAGGTGTCCTCGGCCATGACGCCGACCGAGTTCCAGGCGACCCACGACCCCAGCGTCAGGCAGGCTTCACTGCCGCCCGCCAGCGCCACGTCCACCCGTCCGGAACGGATCATGTGCATCGCCTCGCCCAGGGCATGGGCGGAGGAGGCGCAGGCGCTGGAGATCACGAACGTCGGGCCGTGGCAGCCGAGCAGCAGCGCGAGGTGGCTGGCCGGGGCGGAAATCATCGAGGAAGGGATCGTCTGAGGGTGAACTTTCGCCAGTTCGCGGGCGTAGAGCCGCTCGAAAGCCTGGTCGATCGTCGCATTGCCGCCGCTGCCGCAGCCGACGAGGATCGCGGTGCGGCGCTCCAGCGACGCGTGGCCGCGCAACCCGGCCGCCTCGACCGCTTCCAGGCCTGCCGTCAGCGCATAGAGGGAGAGCGGATCGAGCTGCCCCATCGGGCGCAGGTCCTCGGCGGCGAGTGCAGCCCGGCAGGCCTCTGCGTCGACCCAGGCGGCGGGGCCGTCGATGCGCCGTGCGGGGTGGTCTGGCGGCGCCTCACGCAACAACGGGCGTATCGCGCCCTCGCCCTGCGCCATCTTCCGCCATGTTTCCGCAAGGCCGATCCCCAGGCCGCTGACGCAACCGAAGCCGGTCAGGACGACCTTTCGGCTCATGAAGGCGCCAGTTGCCGCACGAGGTTCACGAATTCGGCGATCGTCGAGGCGGGGTTCAGCTGATCGGGATCGATCGCCACGCCGAACTTGTCTTCTATGGCGAAGAGCGTGCTCGCCACGTCGAGCGAGCCGATGTCGAGCTGTTCGAAGGTCGCATCCGGGCGCAGGGCGGCGGTATCGAGGCCGGATTCCTCCGCTATCACGTCCAGTATCGCATCCGTGGAGACCGTCATGCCGTGCATTTCCCCCTGTTTCAGTGAACCTTGATGCTGCCGGTCATACCCAGTGCGGCATGGCCGAAATGGGTGCAGACCAGCTTGTAGTTGCCCGCGGCCGGAACGAGATGGAGCGAGACCTGTTGCCCGCCGGCAAGCGCGATCTGTCCTCCGGCCACGAGGGCGGCGTCCTGCGGCGCGATCGTGGCGGCGGCGAAGAATTCCGGCGCGGTGAAGTCGTGGCCGCCGGTGGCGGTATCGTCCAGCACCAGAATGACCGGTTTTCCGGCGACGAGCGCGATATCCTGCGGCGTGAAGCGGAAGTTGGACAATGTCACGGTGACGGTCTGCGCATCCGCGAAATCCGTGGCGGTCGAAGCCAGATGCGTCTCTATCGGGTGGGTCGCGGCGCAGGCGGACAGAAGCGTGATCGAAGCCAGGGCAAGCAATGCCTTCATGACGATCCTCCACCATGGCCGAATGGTCGGCAGGAACCGACGATATCACGCCGCATCAACGGCGTACATGGAATTGCGCGGTCTGGAGGGCGGATCATCCGGAATGGCTGCAACGCGTTGCGCGCGTTGTCAGGCGTGGGGGAGCGCGCTAGACCTCTCGCCGGACATGACCGACGTACTCAGCCTCCTGCCGCTCCTTTCCGGCCCGCTCGACGGCGAGCGCTTCGACGATCTGCTGCTTCGTCCGGGCGTGCGGATCGAGCGGATCGAGTCGCATGGCCACACGACGCCGCCGGACCGGCCTTATGTGCAGGACTGGGACGAGTGGGTCCTGGTGCTGGCGGGCGAGGCGGAACTGGATCTGGACGGCGTGGGCCTGCGCCGGCTCGGGACCGGCGAGGCGCTGCTGATCCCGGCGGGCATGGCGCACCGGGTGACTTATACCGCCGACCCGACGGTATGGCTGGCGATCCATCTCGGCGAGGCCTGAGCTTGCCGAGGGATCAGAATCGATAGCGCAGTTCGGCGGTGCCGCCCGGCGGCAATGTCACGGACCAGGTAGCCACGCCGTCCACGCGCTCCAGCATCCGGTCGTCCGCGTTGATTTCCTGACCGGCGGAACCGATCGGCACGTCGATGGCGACGGCGAAGGGGTTGGCGTTGGTCACGCTCAGCGCGGCCTCTTTTTGCGACAGCATCCGCTGCGAGACGAGCACCTGGGTGCTGGTTCCGGCCGCAAGGCGGAAGTTTTCGCCCTCGGCACGGTCGGTAAGGGAACCGAGACCCAGCAACTGGCGGCTCTTACCCGTTCCCTCCGCATAGAGCGCGGTGCTGCCGGCGGGAAGCGCGAGGCCCAGACCGGCGTCACTCTTGTTGCGCAGGACGAGCACGATAGCGCTGGGGGCATTGTCGAGTTGCTGGCCGGGATAGACCGCGCGGCGATAGCGCCGCTCGAACGGCACTGTGCTGCGGGCGAGCAGGGCGACCTGCTTCTGGCCACGCGGACTTACCGTCACGCGCTCCGGCACGCGGTAGAGCTTGAGATCACCGAGGTTTTCGGGCGGCGGGGGAGGTGGGGGTGGAGGTGCTGCAGGTGCGGGCGCTATGGCCAATGGCGGAGGTGCACGGAAACTTCTGTTGGCCGTCAGCGTGATTTCCCCGGCGGCTTGGGCCATTTCCTGCACGCGTAAATCCGAGGTGGTCGTGCCCAGCGGATAGCAAACGAGACGAAGCTGCGAGACCGCCGTGCGCAGGGCAGGCGTGTCGATCCGGTTGAGCCGCCCCGCCACGGCATTCACTTCGGCGTCGGCGAAAGCCTGCGGATTGTTGTTCGCCAGCGTCAGCCAGGCGAAGAGATCGAGCGAGCGGCCATCGGCGGATTGGGTGGCGACATAGCTCGCGCGCCAGTCGAAGCCCGAGGCGATATAGCTCAGGCGCACGGTGACGGTGCGCGACGCTGGGCTTTCGGTGACGACACTGAGCACCGGCTTGCTGGAAAGCCCCGCAGGTACGCCGTGGTAGGTGATTTTCTCGGGCAGGCCGGAGCAGCGCAGGGTCTCGATCCCCGCCTGCGTCTGGAGCACGACGCCCGGGGATGGTCCGGCCACCACGGTCGCCTCTTCGCTGACCGTGCGGCCGGTGGCCTTGTCGGTCCGCGTTACCGTGACCTGCCGTCCCAGCGTGCCGTCGACAAGCGAGGCGGGCGAGAGCAGGCGGGCGTCTCGGTTCTTCTCGATCGTGCCGCCGGGCAGGCCCTCGATCACGGCGCTGACGGGGATGATCCCCTCCGCCACGCCTTCGAAGCGCAGCACCGCACGGCCGCGCGGCAGGCGGATCTTGCGGGTTTCCGTCACCATCGCGAAGCCGCCGAGATAGCGCAGGTTCAGCGGCCCCCGGCCATAAGGCGCGCGGTAGACGGTGAGCGCCACTTTGTCCGGCGACGGGGAGGTGACGAGGCGCTCTTCTCCGGCGGCACCGACGGGGCCGGGGAGGAGCGCCGCCAAGAGCGCCGCCAGGCAGAGCCGCCGAAGCATCAGTAGCGCGTGTCGAAAGTGGCGGTGACGACCGCCTCTCCATTGGCCGGGACCGGCACCTGCCAGACCGCAGAGCCGGCGCTTTGCCGCTCGCTCTTGCGGTTTTCCTCGGTCACGCGGGTATCGGTCCAGTCGAGACCGCTCTGCACCAGTTCGACGGTGACGGCGCGGCCGCGCGCATTGGTCAGGCGGTAGCGCATCTGGGTGCGCCAGCGCTGGTCGCTCAGCTTCGTGCGGGCGACCACGGTGGGCTGCACTTTCACGTCGAAGGCATCGCCGGTCGGCAGGGCGATTCCCGAACCTTGCGGGGTATGCTCGATCCGGTTCTCGCCGGTGAACTGCGGCTGGCCGCGCGCGTCGCGGATATAGACGCGCACGGTGCCCGCCGGAAGCGCGTCGCCCAGCCCGGCGGCGCCGGAATTGGCGAAGCGCAGCACGCTCTGGGCACTGCGGCTCTGGTCCGCGCTGCCGAGCCAGCCGTTCTCGAAGCGATAACCGGCGCTGGCCGCCACGCCCTTGGCATCGAGGAAGCTGACCTGCTTGGTCTGCTTGTCGGCGATCGTGGTGCGTTCGGCGAGCGGGTAGAGATAGAAGTCGCCAAGCTGTTCGCGGCCCGCGGTTTCGGTGCCCGGCTGCATGCGCGTGGCGCGACGCGGGCGCGGCATATAGGAATTGCCGTCGTCGTTGCTGCCCACGTCCCCGGCGACGAGCAAGGTCCGGGCATTGGTGAAGGTCGTGCCGCTGGTATTGGTCAGCGTGATCCAGCCCTGCACGTCCAGCTTGTCGCTCTTGTCGTCGAACAGGGCGACATAGTCCGCGCTCCAGCCGAGGCCGCTGCTGAGGTAGGAAAGCGTCGCCGGGCGCGTGCCCGCGCGGGTGCTGGCCAGAGTGACCGAGAGGGTCGGGCGGGCACGCAGCGATTCCGGCACTTTGTCGAACACCGCGCGGACCGGCAGGCCGTCGTCGCGGAGCACTTCGATGCGGCCGCCGATATCCAGCACGACGCCGCCGTTCACCGCCAGCACTTTCGCACGCTCGCGGGTTTCCGCGCCGGTGGCGGGATTGGTGCGGATCAGCGTGATCGTTTCTCCCACGGCCTTTTCCATCAGGCTGGAGGGGCTGAGCAGGTCGAAGTCGAAATTCTGCTCCACGATGGCGGCATCGGGGACGGTGAGCGACACCGTTTCCGGCCGGATCTGGGCGCTGACGTCCGGGAAGTTCTGGCGCACCCGGCCATTCCCTAGGTCGAGTTGCCGGACATCCTGCACCAGCGCGACGTCGCCGTTGTAGATCGTGACGGAGAGATCGCCCTGTGCGCTCGGCGCGGTGGGCGAGATCGGCGCTTCCTGCGCATTCGCGGCAATGGGCATCACGCCAAAGGGAACTGCAAGAGCCAGACAGCCCACGAGAATCTTCCGCATCGCATTCCCCTTTGCCAGAGTCCTGCCTTCATGCCCGTCGCAGCGCGGTCGATCAACGTACACTTGCTGTAAGATTCTACGAAAGCGGCGCTTTTGGCGCCCGGATCTTCCGTCCTAGCCTTAGTCGCAGGTGAGATCGCGGGCGGGGGCGTTCCATAAAGAGGCCGATAACAGCACGCCGGTGTTCGAGGATCGGCGGCGGAGAGGCAGGACATGGGCGAGCCGCAAGCGGCGACAGATTTCGATATCGCGGCCGAACTGCGCGATCTTGCCGCGCGGCGCGACATTGCCGAGGCCGCCCATCGCTACATGCGTGGGCTGGACAGGCTCGACGCGGCGCTTCAGCGTCAGGCGTTCCACGACGATGCCGTGGTGGATTGCGGGCTGATGAAGGGCACGGCAGACGAATTCGTCGCCTTCTGTCAGGACTTCCTCGGCACGATGACGGCGAGCCATCACCTGCTCGGCCAGCACCGCATCGAGATTTCCGGAGATACCGCGCGGGGCGAAGCCTATTTCCAGGCCTGGCACGGCGTGACCGACGAGGCGGGCGGGGTGCGGGACCTGTTCGTCGCCGGGCGCTATCTCGACGAATATGCCTGCCGGGACGGCGAGTGGCGCATCACCTCGCGCCTGCTTGTGACCGACTGGGTCAAGGACGATCCCGGCTCGCTCGATTTCTTTGCCGCCAATCCCGGCGTCGTGCGCGGCGGTCGACTTGGTGCGGATCCCAGCCAGATAGGAGCACGTTCATGAACCTCCAGAGCAAGGTTTCCCGCTACTCGCAGGAATTCGACCCGCCGGTGCGCGGCGATCCGATCACGGCCGACCGCTACATCTCGAAGGAGTGGATGGCAGGCGAGATGAAGAACCTCTGGCCCAAGGTCTGGCATCTCGGCGGGGTGCTGGCCGACCTGGAGGAGCCGGGCGACGTGATCCGGCACAATTTCGCCAAGGAATCGGTGATCATGGTGCGGCAGGAGGACGATTCCATCCGCGCCTTCTACAATTCCTGCCCGCATCGCGGAAACCGGCTGATCCTGGCCGATGTCACCAGCGTGCCGCGCATCACCTGCGGCTATCACAACTGGACTTACGACTTGGGCGGCACCCTCATCAAGGTGCAGGACCCGGACGATTTCGAGGGTGGCAGTCCCTGCGGCAAAGTCCACCTGTCCGAACTGCGCTGCGAGACCTGGGGACCGTTCGTGTTCTGGTGCATGGACGATGACGTCGCCCCGCTGCACGAATGGCTCTCGCCGTTCCCGGAGCGTCTGGCCGGTTACGGCATCGACAACTGGGTGCGCGTGCTCAATCTCTCGGCGGATTGCGAGTTCAACTGGAAGATCATCCGCGACAATTTCAACGAGAGCTACCACCTGCCGACGATCCATCCGGAACTGGCGACTTTCATCAACGATGGACTGCCGGACACCTTGTTCGAGATGTATCCCTCGGGCCACAACTCGATGTGGATGAAAGGGCACCAGGCCACCACCCGCGCCGACTATCACACCACCGAGGTCCCCGCTCCGCTCGACCAGATCGCGCGCGCCTGGGGCATCGATCCGGCCGAGTATGCGGGCCATACCGGGGACCTTCGCGCAGCGGTGATCGAGGCGAAGCGCCGCCTCGGGCCGGAGCGGGGCTTCGCCAACTACGCGGAGATGAGCGACCAGCAGCTGGTGGACTATTTCCACTGCACGCTGTTCCCCAACCTCACACTCACCATGAGCCCGGAGCAGTTGCAGGTCCTGCGCACCGAGCCGCACCCCACCGATCCCGAGAAGTGCGTGTTCCAGCACTGGTGCCTCTATCCGCCGATCGCGGGGATGCGCGAGGTGGAGACGCCGCTTGGTACGGTGCCGCTGCGCCACGATGCCGTTGCCCGGCATTCGGTCTATGGAGACGGTGTTTCGGTGGGTTTCGTGGCGGACCAGGACCTGTCGATCGGGACGAGCCAGCAGCAGGGCCTCAATTCGCGCGGGTTCAAGGGCTGCATCCTGCCGGGTCAGGAAAAGCGCGTGCAACGATTCCATGAACTGCTGAACGACATGGTGCAGGGGTGAATTCCTGCCCCGTCGAGGATCGGCTGGCGATCCAGGACCTGCTCGTGGCCTATGCCCACGGGCTGGATGGTCTCCACGACGTCGACGGGCTGCTCGCGCTTTTCGTCGAGGATGCTGTGTTCGACCTTTCGGGCATCGGCTTCTCGAAGCTGGAGGGCCATGCCGCGATCCGCCGCTTCTTCGAGGATACGTTCGCGGCGATGGCGGCGCAGGCGCATTACCTGAGCAACTTCGCGATTACCGCCTATGCCGGGGACCGGGCCTCGATCCGCGCTTATGTGACAGGGATGGCCCGGTACAAGGCGGGCGGCGGGGTGACGGTCCACGGGCGCTATTACTTCGATGTCGTGCGGACGGCGGCGGGCTGGAAGGCCGCGCACTACACCATGGACTTTCTCATTCCGCCGGAAGGGTGAGGGGGCGACCTACAGCGTCACCCCGAAAATCTCCTCCCGCGCCTGACCCTGCTCGTCATAGACCGGCTCGATCCCGGCGACGGAATAGACCTGCACGGCAAAGCCGGTCAGTTCGTAGCGGCCGAGATGATCGCGCATCGCCGCATAGGAGGAATGCGCGAAGTGGCTGAGCAGATCGCGTTCGCTGTCCCACTCCTCGTAGACATGGATCACACCGGGATCGAGCGGATCGACCGCCCAGTTATAGGCGGTGCAGCCCTGTTCCTCGCGGCTGGAGGCGATGTGTTCGCTCCCGCCCCGGATGATTTCGGAGCAAAGGGCATCGTCTCCGGCAAAGCGGAGCGTTCCCGCCACGATGATGCGCATCGGTGAGGTCCTTTCAGGTGATCGGCCGGATCAGCGGCGTCTCGTGGATTTCCAGAATTTCGAAGACGTTGCCGAAATAGTCCCGGCAATACGTGCCCGCATAGCCGTGCTTGCTGCCGTCGGCGTCGGTGGTGATCGTAGCGAGTTCGGGCGGGGCGTGGACGGGCAGGCCCGCGGCGACGATGCGTTCGTGAACGGCGGCGAGGTCCTGCACTTGCAGGGCGATATGCGTGTAGCCGTATTCGTTGACGCCCCGGCGCGGGTCCTGCGGCTGCTTCTGCTTCGGGGCAGAGTACTCGAAGCATTCGATCTGCACGTTGCCCAGGCGGCAGAAGAATTGCTCCGCCGCGCTGCCTTCCAGGCCGACGATCTCGTCGATGAAGGGATTGTCTGCCCATTGCAGCGGCTCCACTTCTTCCACGGCGCCCAGGATATCTAGGTAGAAGTGCCGCGCCTTGGCCAGATCGGGCACCGAGACGCCGATGTGATGGACGCCGAGGATGCCGGGCAGAATTTCGGGACGCGGCTCGCTCATGCCGCTACCGTGCTTTCCGCGCCGACATTGCGCTGCGCTGCGTGCCTGCCCGCGAGGTAGCCGAAGACCATGCCCGGCCCCAGCGTGCCGCCGCCGCCGCCGTAGGTCATGCCCATCATCGAACCCATGGCGTTGCCCGCCGCATAGAGGCCCTCGATCGGCCTCAGGTCCACATCGAGCACGCGGCCCAGCGTGTCGGTCTTCGGGCCGCCCTTGGTGCCCAGCGCGCCGGACTTGACCTCGGCGGCGTAGTACGGCCCGCCCTCGATCTTGCCGAGGGTGGCTTCCTTGCGGCCCTTGTTGTCGGGATCGCCCCAGTAGAGGTCGTAGTAGCTGTCGCCCCGGCCGAAGTCCTCGTCCTTGCCTGCATCTACCATGGCGTTCCAGCGCTCGACCGTCGCTTCCAGCGCACCTTCCGGGATGCCCAGCTTGTCGGCGAGTTCGGCGAGGGTATCGCCGCGCGCGATCCAGTCAGCGGGTTCGCGTTTATGCGCGCCGTCGCCGACGCCGATCAGCTGCGTGTCGAGGAAGCCCCACTTGTCGTAGAAGGCCTGGTTGAACAGGCACCAGGCCGGAAGATTGGCCCAGGAGCAGGAATTGAGGTCCTGCACATGGAATGCAGCGCCGAAGGCGTTGTAGTTGGCAGCCTCGTTGGTGAAGCGCTTGCCCGTGCGGTTGACCATGATCGTGCCGGGCAGCGTTCGCTCGCCGGTGAAGAGCATCCGGCCCATCTCGTTGAGCGGCGCTTCTACCACCGGCATCCACCACGCCTCCCGCATGGAGGAGAGCATGGCCCCGGCCTTCATCGCCATGCGCAGGCCGTCGCCGGTATTGGTGCGGATCGAGACGGGGGAGGTCAGGGGGCCGCGCAGGAAGGCGGTCTTGAAGGCTTCGTTGTGTTCGAAGCCGCCGGTCGCCAGCACCACGTTGGGCGCGTCGATCACGGTGCCGTCGTCCAGTTCCACGCCCTGGGTGATGCCCTGTTCGATCCGCAGGTCCTTGCCGCCGGTGCCCAGCAGGAATTCCACGCCCCGGTCCAGACAGCCGCGCAGCAGGCGGCCGACGAGGGCATGGCCCAGTCCGCGCTCGTCATTGTCGGCGCGGCGCTTCGCTTCGGCCGGGTCCAGCGGATCGGGCACGGCCTGCGCCAGCGAGGTTTCGCCTACGGTGAAGTAGACGTGCGGCCAGTAATAGGGGGAGACTTCCACCCGGTCGCGCCATTCGCCCAGCTCGCCATAAGGATAGACCGCGCATTCCAGCGTGCGACCCCCGCGCGATGCCGCGCCGGGCTGTTCGGGGTGGTAGTCGGGAAAATCGGGCACGACCATGAACTTCACCGGCGTGCGGTCTTCCAGGAAGGCCACCATCTCGACGCCGCCGTCGATATAGGCCTCCGCCATCTGCGGCTCGATCAGCCCGTTGGACATGGACGCGAGGTAGGTCAGCGCCTTGTCGCGGCTGTCTTCCTTGCCGAAAGCCTTCTGGTGCGGGTTGCAGGGAATCCAGATCTGCCCGCCGGACCAGGCCGAAGTGCCGCCCAGCTTCGTGCCCTTTTCCACCACGAGAACTTTCGCGCCATGCTCGGCCGCCGTCAGCGCAGCCGTCAGCCCCGCCGCGCCCGAACCGAGCACGACGAGATCGTATGCCGTATTGGTCATTGTCTCTCTCCCGATGGCCTCTTCAGGGCCGTCTAAACATCAGACCTGGCTGAACCCTCCGTCCATCACGAGTTCGTCGCAGGTCATGAAACTGGATGCCTCGCTGGCAAGGAACACCACGCCGCCTGCCATTTCCTCCGGCTGGCCGAGCCGGCCGATCGGGTGCGTGGTGTTCATCGCCGCCAGCGAAGCCTCTCGCGAGGGCGAGGCGCCGAGTTCGACGTAGCGGTCCATGATCGAGGCCAGCATCGGCGTCTCGATCCCGCCGGGATGCACCGAATTGACCCGGATATTGTACTTCAGCGCCGCGAATTCGGCGCCGAGGCACTTGGACAGCATCTTGATCGCCGCCTTGCTGACGCAATAGGCTGCGTTGAACGCCGCCCCGCGCAGACCGCCGACGCTGGAGAAGTTGATCACCGAAGCCCCGCCCTTGCGCGCCTTGCCCCCGGCCTTGAGCAAGTCCAGCAGGACTTGCGTGCCGATGATGGCGGAATCGAGGTTGATGGCGTTGACCCGGTGGAATTCGGAAAGCGGCGTATCCTCGAACTTGGTGACGATCGAGAAACCGGCGTTGTTCACCAGCACGTCGAGCCTGCCGTAGCTTTCCCGAACCAGCGCCTCCACCGCGCGCCAGTCGGCCTCGCTGGTGACGTCGTGCTTCAGATAGTGATCGGCGCCTTCGACTTGTGCTGTGTCCTTGAGGTCGGTGGCGATCACGGTGGCACCGGCGGCCTTCATGGCCTTCACGATCTCGCGCCCGATGCCGCCTGCGGCGCCGGTGACGACGGCGATGGTGTCGGGAAGGGCGCCGGGCGAGGGGGCGGTCATGGCTATGCTTCTCCGGTCTTGAAGGTCACTGGGAAAGTCACTGGGCAGTCCAGCCGCCGTCCACGACCAGTTCCGCACCGGTCATGTAGGAACTGTCGCTTGAGGCAAGGAAGAACACCGCGCTCGCCAGTTCGGACGGATCGGCAAGGCGGCCGATCGGCGTCCTGCTCGACATCAGGTCCACCAAGTCTTGCGGCTTTTCGGCGACGCCCTTGTCGACCCAGCGCTGGAAGCCGTCCTTCAGCAGCGGCGTCATCACGAAGCCCGGATGCAGCGAATTGGCGCGGATCGGCATCTTCTTCTCGGCGAATTCCAGCGCGATCGACTTGGTGAACAGCCGCACCGCGCCCTTGCTGGCGTTGTAACCGGAAACCTCGCTCATGCCGACGAGGCCCATGATCGAACTGACATTGATGATCGAGGCGCCGCCCGTCACGTCCGCCCCGCTCGCCGCCATCAGCGGTACGAACGTCCGCACGCCCAGGAACACGCCGTCCACGTTGATGCTCATGATCCGCCTCCAGCCTTCCAGCGAAGTTTCGGCGACCGGACCGGTCAGATCGATCCCGGCGTTGTTGACGAGGATGTGCAGTTTGCCGTGCCGCCTGGTTACGGCATCGAGCGTAGCCGCCCAATCGTCTTCATTGGTGACATTGGCGCGCACATAGCTGGCCGCCTGTCCCAGTCGCCCCAGCGTATCGCCCACCAGTGGGCTGTCCTCCGCCTCGAGGTCGGTCAGCACCACTTCCGCGCCTTCGGCCAGAAAGCGCTCCACGCAGGCCAGGCCGATGCCGCGCAGGCCGCCCGAAACCAGCGCCACGCGGCCCTTCAGTCGCTGCGAACCCAGGTCGCTCATACGCCCATCATCCCTGCCGTGGTTGCCCCGTCGATCACGTATTCGCTGCCCGAGACGAACTGCGATTCGTCCGAGGCGAACCACGCCACCAGCCCGGCGATCTCCTCCACGCGCGCCATGCGGCCGAACGGCGACAGGCCTTCGTAGGCGGCGCGCGTGGCCGCAGGATCGCCCGAAGTCTCGATCAGGTTGCGGATCAGCGCGGTCTCCACCACGCCGGGCAGGATCGCATTGACGCGAATGCGGTACTTGCGATTGCCCGCATGCACGGCCGCCGATTTCACCAGCGCGACGACGGCCGCCTTGGACACCGAATAGGCCACGAAATTGCCCATCGCCCGGTGCGCGTTCATGGAGGAGTTGACGAGGATCGACCCCGCCGCCCCGTCCGGGTTGCGGGCCATCAGCCGCATTGCGTGCTGCACGGTGAGCATCGCGCCGGTCTGGTTGACGCCGATGACGTTTTCCCAGCCGTCCAGCGTGATATCCTCCACGCTGCCGTCGCCGTGCTCGGTCCCGGCATTGGCGAAGGCGAAGTCCAGCCGGCCGTAGTCGGCGGCGATCCGGGCGGAAAGCGCATCCCATGCGGCACCGTCGCGGACGTTGTGGCTGACGAATGCGGCACCGGTGGCGGCGCATACTTCGTCCGCGGCACCGCGGTTGGAGCCGGTGAACACGACGTGCGCGCCTTCCGCGCAGAGCCGCCGCACCGCACCCGCGCCGATGCCGGACGTGCCTCCGGTGACCAGCGCCACCTTGCCTTCAAGCCGCTTCACGGCATTCTCCCGTCTTATTCGTTGCTTCGAACATGGCCGATCTTCGCCGGGGGGCAACCTATGATTTGAGCAAGGTGACTTCACCTTCCCATCGGTCCAGACATGCCCCAAACAGGGAAAAACGAAACAGGTTGGGAGACCTTGGAGCAATGGCCGAACGTGACCCCGAATTGGGCTCTGCGCTGGGAGAAGACCGCAGCGAGGGCATCAGCTGGGCCGAACTCATGGCGCGGGATTCGCGCACTCCCCCCGCGATCCTGACGCAGGAGAGCTACACCTATCGCGGGTCCGACCCGATCCCCGCCACCCGCTACACCAGCGCCGAATTCGCGAAGCTGGAGCGGGAGCGGATGTGGCCCTACGTCTGGCAGTTCGTCGCGCGGGAGGAAGACCTGCCCGATCCGGGCGACTTCATCGTCTATGAGAACGCTGGGCGATCCTATCTCGTCAGTCGTCAGGACGATGGCTCGATCCGCGCCATGCACAACGTCTGCCTCCATCGCGGGCGCAAGCTGCGGACCGAGGAAGGCCATGCGGACAAGTTCGTCTGCCCGTTCCACGGCTTTGCCTGGAAGAAGGACGGCAGCTTCGATTCCATGCCCTGCCAGTGGGACTTCCCGCATCTGGCCGAACAGAACCTCGATCTGCCCGAGGCCGAAGTGGACCGCTGGGCAGGCTACGTCTTCATCCGCGAGGAGAAGGGCGGTCCCAGCCTTGAGGAATTCCTGGCGCCGCTGCCCGAGCACTTCAAGCGCTGGCGGCACGAGGAATGCGCCAGCGTCATGCGCGTGGCTAAGGAAGTGCCGGCCAACTGGAAAGTGGTGATGGAGGCTTTCATGGAGGCCTGGCACACCATCGTCACCCACCCGCAGCTGCTGCCCTTCACCGGCGATTCCAACGCCGCCTACTGGACCTGGGGCGACAACGTGAACGTCAACCTCGTCCCCTTCGGCGTGATGAGCCCGCATATCGAGCAGGGTCAGGGAGAGCAGTGGATCGTCGACGAGTTCATCAAGTACAACGGCCGCTCCGGCGACAATTACGAGGGCGAGGCTTCGGCCAATCCGATGGCGATCCGGGTTCCCGAAGGCGTCACCGCCCGTGCCGCATTGGGTGCGGCGATGCGCGCGGCCTATACCGAGAGCACCGGCTACGACCATGCCGAAGCGACCGATGCTGAACTGCTGGACGCGCTGGTCTACAACGTCTTCCCCAACTTCGCGCCCTGGGGCGGCTACATGCCGAACATCGTCTACAACTGGCTGCCCGGAAAGACGCCGGACACTTGCGTGATGGAAGTGCGCGTGCTGGCGCGCATTCCCAAGGGCCAGCCGATCCCGCGCGGGGCGCCGCTGAAGATGCTGCGGCTGGACCAGAAATGGACCGAGGCGCCGGAACTGGGCATTCTGGGCGACGTGTTCGAAC
>NZ_DAISLT010000047.1:0-4841 GCF_036820275.1 Novosphingobium sp. | reverse complement strand
AACAGGACATGGACAACCTGCCTTTCGTGCAGGAGGGACTCCATGCCTCGAAGACCGGCAAGGTGAACCTCGGCAACTATCAGGAAATCCGCATCCGCCAGTTCCAGGATACGCTGATGAAGTACATCGACGGCGAACTGGGCCAGACCGTGCCCGAAGGGATGGCCTGACCACATGAGCGAAACCGCCGAAAGCCGCCCGCCGCGCATCGACTGCGTGCTGATCTGCGGCGGGGTCTGGCACGACATGGACTTTGCCCGGCTGGAATTGCTGAAGCTGCTGGCCGAGGATCCTTCGGTACGGACCCGCGTGTTCGAGGATTACGAGAATCTCGACGCGATCCGCTCGGCCTCGGTGCTGATCACGTATACCTGCGACGTCACGCCCTCACTGGCGGCGCAGGAGGTGCTGCGCGACTGGCTTTCGGCCGGTGGGCGCTGGTATGCGCTTCACGGCACCAATTCGGTGCTGCGCCTGCTGGAGAACGGACTCTGGGACGCGCCGCGCTGGGCGCCGTTGTTCATGGACCTGTTGGGCAGCCAGTTCGTCAGCCACCCGCCGATCGCGCCCTATACCGTGACGGTGGCCGATCCCGGTCATCCTCTGGTGGAGGGGATCGAGCCGTTCGATACGACCGACGAACTCTACCACATGGAATGCCACGGCGACCTGCACGTGTTGCTGGAGACCGAATGCAGCGAGGAGGGCACCGGCTTCGTGGAGGCGGCCGACGCCATCGGCACGCATCCGGTGATGTACATCAAGCGGCACGGCAAGGGCGCGGTGCTCTATAACACGCTCGGCCATTGTCGGGGCCATTACGACCTGCAACCGATGCTCGATTGGTGGCCGACGGTGGACCGCTGTGCCTGGGACCTGCCGGTGTTCTACGAGTTGCTGCGCCGGGGTATCGGCTGGATCAAGCAGCGGGAGGAGTAGCGGAATACGCTGCCCTTCCCATACTCGTCACCCTGAACTTGTTTCAGGGTCCATCTGGACGGCAGCGCAGTGGCTTGATCCGCAAACCGAAGGCGCGGCGCAGAAAACCTGAGGCCTCCAGTTACGCCGCACGATAGACCCTGAAACAAGTTCAGGGTGACGGAAGATGAGAAGGGGCCGGGCCGTGAGCTGGCCGGCCCTTCCTTCTGCCTTTCAATTCAACAACCTTGCATAGCGATCCAGCGCCGCCTCCGGCCCCTCCGGCCAGCGGGAAAGCACCAGAAGGCGCTTGTGACCCGCGCCGATGGCCAGTTCGTCGGTCACGCCCATGCCGCCGTGGAACTGCACCATCTCGTGTGCCAGCGCGATCGAGGCCTCGCTGATCCAGGCCCGCGCGCCGCTCACCGCCTCGGCAAAGCGGTCGCCGCCCCAGGAGACCAGGGCCAGGTTCAGCAGCGCCCGGCTCTGCTCGATGGCGGCATATTGCGCGACCATGCGGTGCTGGATCGCCTGGAACGAGCCGAGCGCCGCGCCGAACTGGTCGCGCGTGCGCAGATAGTCCAGCGTGTCGTGGAACAGGCGCTCCATGATGCCGAGCGCTTCGGCGCAGCGGGCCAGCGCGGCGACCTGCTGCGCCTCCTCGATCGCGGCGAGGTCGCCGTCGAGCCGGTGGCTTTCGGGCACGGAGACACCCTCAAGAACGAGCGAGGCGGCAATAGACCCGTCCGCCAACGGCCATTCGCGGCGGCACAGGCCGGGTGTGTCTGCGGGGATGAGGAACAGCGCCACGCCCTCCGTATCCGCGGGCATGCCGGACAGGCGGGCGGAGACGAGATAGCCGTCCGCGCCGCCACCGGCGACGGCGTAGGGCTTCGCACCCTCCAGCCGATAGCCGCCGTTCTCGGGCAAGGCAGCGGTTTCCACCCACGTCAGCCCGTCCCGTGCTTTCGCTTCGGCATGGGCGAGGGCGAGGCGCCTTTCGCCGGTGAGCAGCCCGTCCAGCCATTCGTCCCGCAGTTTCTCAGGCGCGGTCCGCGCGAACAGGCTTCCGGCCAGCACCGAGGCTTCGGCCAGCGGCTCCACCACCATGCCGCGCCCGAGTGCCTCGAATATCGTGGCGATGCCGGTGGCATCCAGGCTGAGGCCGCCCAGTTCCTCGGGAAACGGGGCGGCGATCAGGCCCAGTTCGCCCAGCAAGGCCCAGTTCTTGCCCGAAAAACCGTTTGGTTCCGCCAGAAACAGGCGGCGGGTGGTGTGATCGTATGTGTTGGTGACGAAGCGCTCGGTCAGCGCCTGGAGCATTTCCTCGTCTTCGCTGAGATCGAAATTCACATGCCTCTCCCGTCTGTCACACGGATGTAGCACCTGCCGTGGGCCCATCTCCGCTGGGCAAAAGGCTAGGCTGGGAGCAGCGTTTTTCGGCTTTCGGGCAATTGTGCACCCCGGCGGGACGCGTTACGCTCCGGGCCAAGAGAGGAAAAACATGTCGCTGTTGTCACAGGAAAACATAGACGCCGTGCGCGTGGCTTCCCCGGCGGATATCCGACCGGCGGCAGAGGCCCTGCACAAGATCGCCATGGACCTCGGCTACCGCGCCGCGCCTGCGCACGACATTGCCGACAAGCGTACGCCGGTGGATGGAGAGGGCAAGGTGCTGGCCATCGAAGTGTTCGGCTGGGGCGATGACGAACGTGTGTGGTGGCGCAATTCGCGCATTGCGCTCGATTCTCCGCTGACCACGGCCTGCCGTTTCGAAGGACAGCCGTTCTGGGCCAATGCGCAGGGCTTTCACACGCGCGAGCCGAATTCCTATCTCCAGTCGATCGACATCGCCAATTTCGAACAGCGCGCGATGACGCGGGCCTGCATTGCCGTGCCGGTGCACCTCCCGTTCGGCCAGATCGGCGCCGTGAGCTTCAACCCGCTGGACAAGGAGCGCACCGATCTTTCGGAGGATTTCCTGCGCCTGTCGGACGCGCTAGGGCTCTACGCCCGCACCTTCATCGCCACTTATGTGCAGGTGATGGGTTCGACCCAGGCGCTGCCGCCGGAATCACGCCTGTCGAAACGAGAGGTCGAGTGCCTGCGCTGGGCGGCGATCGGCAAGACCGATCTGGAAATCAGCATGATCATGTCGCGCAGCCGCGCGACGGTGCGGTTCCACATCCACAACGCCGCGACCAAGCTGAACGCGGTGAACCGCAGCCAGACGGTCTTCAAGGCCGCGCAGTTGGGCTATATCTCGCTGCACAACTGATGGACCGCATCAGAACGTAATCCGGTCCTCCAGCATCAGTTTCGCCCCCCTCAGGCCCAGTGCCATGGCGGGGGCATTGGTGTTGCCGGTCACGTGGCCGGGCATCACCGAGCAATCCGCCACCCGCACGCCGGTGACGCCGTTCACCCGCAGGCGCGGATCGACCACGGCGGCCGGATCGCTGCCCATGCGGCAGGAGCGGATGGCGTGGAGGCCGCAGCTCGACAGGTGGCGGAAAGCGGAGAGAATGGCCGCGTCGCTGTCGATTTCCGCGCCGGGCACCAGTTCCGCGCCGACCATCTGCCCCAGCGGCGCCTCGGCCATGGAGGCGCGCATCTTGCGCACCAGTGCGATAGCGGAGCGTCGGTCGTGCTCGGTTGTCAGGAAATTGTGGCGGATATCCGCCGGATTGCCGCTGCTCGGACCTGTAGCCCGCACCGCGCTCTCGCTGGTGAGGCGTAGGAGCTGGCCGTAGATGGTCACGCCGGGGCGCGGATCGATCTTGTCGAGCGGGACCGGGTCCTTGTCGTCGCCGACCTTGAAGGTGTAGCCGCCAAGATAGAACTGCGCGTCCGTGCGCCCGTCGGGATGGGCGACGTTGCAGAACGCGCCGACTTCGAACGGCCCGGTTGCCAGCACGCCGTCATGGCGCAGCAGATAGCGCAGCATGGCCATGGCGGCCCCCACGCCGAAGAAGCTGCGGTTGGTGCCGCGGCCATGCTCCAGCCGGTAGGGAAGCGAGATCGACAGGTGTTCGATCATCCTCTCCCCCACGTCGGGTGAATGGACCAGCGGGGCGATGCCTGCCGTCTTCAGCCGCGCTGTATCGCCGATGCCGGAACGCTGGAGCAGCAGCGGACTTTCCATCGCGCCCGCGCTCACCACGATCTCGCCGCAGCAGGCGAAATGTTGCGGTTGGCCGTTCACCACGGCGTCGATGCCCACGGCGCGGGTGCCGTCGAAGACGATCCGCTCCGCCAGCGCGCCGGTCACGACCGTCAGGTTCGGCCTTCCACGTGCCGCCGCCAGATAAGTCCGTGCCGAGGATTCGCGCCGCCCGCCCCGGATATTGTGGCTGTAATAGCCGACGCGCGGGCCGATTGCGGCGTTGAGGTCGTCCACGCGCTTCAGTCCCAGCGCCTCGCCGGATTCGATCATGCGCTCGGCCAGCGGATACTTGAAACACGCCGGATCGACATGGACGAGGCCGCCGCTGCCGCGCATCGGCGAAGCCCCGGCGGCGTGGTCTTCCAGTTCGAGGAATGCCGCCGTCATGCTGGCGCCGTTCCAGCCGGCGGCGCCCGCGTCGCTCTCCCAGGCGTCGTAGTCCGCCGGTTCGCCGCGGCTCCAGATCATGCCGTTGATGGAGGATGAGCCGCCAAGGCCCTTGCCCCGGATCCAGACTTCGCCGCCGCCCTCGTTGGCGCCTTCCTCGCGCGGTTGGGAGACCGGATAGGCCCACATGTGTTCCGGCTTCTTGACCAGCTTGGCCACGCCCTTGGGCAAGGTGACCCAGAAGCTGTCGTTGGGGCCGCCCGCTTCCAGCAGCAGCACTTGCGTGCGGCCATCGGCGCTCAGCCTTTCGGCCATGACGCAGCCCGCCGAACCGGCGCCGACGATGATGTAGTTCCAGGCTTTGGCCATC
>NZ_DAISLT010000046.1:0-47962 GCF_036820275.1 Novosphingobium sp. | reverse complement strand
CACTCACGATTCGGTCAACACGCTAATTTCAAAAAAACTTCATATTCGAACCAAACCGCGCATTGCTGCCGTTTTTAGCGCCATTCCGGCCGTAACTGTGCGCGCCTGCGCCCTGTCGCCGGGAGAATCGCTTCGATCCGATCCGCCGCCCCCTCTCTCGATTGTAGAAGGCATGTTCCTTCCATGCCGAAAGGCGATAAGGCTCTCCCGAAGCAGGAGGTAGCGCCATGGATATGGAAGGTGAGGACATCAGTGGAGAGGATATCCTGCCCTTGCTCCATAAGCCCGGCGGACAGCAGCTTCACGACGGGTTGATCGGCGCGAGCTTCTACAGGGACGATCCCGATGACCTGGCGAAGATCGCCACCCTCGATCTTCGCAGCCGCGCCGTGCGTCTTCAATTCGTCGACGGGCGATCGCGGAGCGTGCCCTTTACCTCGGGATATGTGCTGCTCACGCCCCTTCTGGTTTCCCTCATATCATCGCTGCACACTCCTGAAGACGAAACCCGCGACAGGATGCGGCAGAGGATCGCGGCATTCGGTTTCCGCTCGAAGATCGAGGATGACGATCTACCGGGCCTGCTCGCTGCCGTCGAAGCGGCGCAGGCCTATCGTCTTCCATGGCGGGAGGAGCGGTTCGAAGGCCTGCGCCTTACCCGCAAATACGGCACGCAGCGTGAGGAAGCGAAACTGCTGACTGCCTGGCTGGAGGGAGCTGGCGATCCGCCGCCCGGCGATCTCATGATTGCACTCGTTTCCGCGCTGCGGGAATCCGGGCGCCCGGTCGAGGCGCTTGCCCTCACCGACCTCGTCACGCGCAAGGCCAATGGTCTCGACCGCAAGGAAACGCGCATCCTGTTGACGCAACGCGGTTCGCTCTGGCTCGATCGTTATGAGCTGGATCACAATCCCGAATGCCTTGATCGCGCCCGCCAATGCGCAAAGCGAAGCTGGGCGATTCAGCCGAGCGAGGAATGCAGCATGGTCTACAGGCGCATCGACAAGCTCGAAAACTGAGAGCCGCGTTGCTCAGATCGGCAGTTCCGTCGTCGCCTTGATTTCGGAGAGAGCGACGATCGAGTTGAGTTCCTGCACGCCGGGAAGCTGCGAGAGCTTCTCGAAGAAGAACTTCTCGTAAGCCTCGATATCGGCGGCGACCACGCGGATCAGGAAGTCGATCGAACCCATCAGCACGTAGCAGTCGAGCACCTCCGGGAACTCCCGGATCTTGGCGGAGAACTCGTCGAGATTGGCGCGGCCGTGGGCATTGAGCTTCACTTGCGCGAAGACATGGGCGTCGAGGCCCACTTTCTTGCGATCGACCAGCGCCACCCGCCGCTTGATGAAACCCTCCCTCTCCAGTCGGTCGATGCGCCGCCAGCAAGGGGAGGAAGACAGCCCGACCCGCTCCGCGATCTGTGCCGTGGTCTGGCTCGCGTCGCGCTGAAGTTCGCGAAGAATCTTCCGCTCGTAGGGATCAAGATCGGTCATTTTATCCTCATATCAGCGTTTATGAGACCAGTCTTCTTGAAAAGGACGCGAGAAAACGGAAAATGAGGTGAGAATGCCCTCTCCGGACCTGCCATAAGGCCGGCGGCAATCTCGCCACCCAGACTGGGAGTTCAAGAATGGTCGCCCGCGCCAGCCGCATGACGCCGCCGATGGAATATGTCCGTCTCTACGACGAAGCAGCCGGCCTAGACGGCGTGATCGCCATTCACTCGACCGCACGCGGCCCCGCCGCCGGCGGCTGCCGCTTCTGGACTTACGCGGACGAAAGCGCCGCCATGGCCGATGCCGTGCGCCTGGCCGAAGGCATGAGCTACAAGAACGCCATGGCCGAACTGCCCTTCGGCGGCGGCAAGGCCGTGCTGCGCCGCCCGGCCGGTGCGTTCGACCGCGCCGCTCTGTTCGAAGCCTTCGGTGAGGCCGTCGAACGCCTCGCAGGTCGCTACGTCACCGCCGAGGACGTGGGCACCACCGTTGCCGACATGGAAGCGATCGCCCGCCGGACCAGCCATGTCGCCGGGCGCACCGCTCTGCCCGGCCGCGCCGGTGGCGACCCCTCGCCCTGGACCGCGCTCGGCGTGTTCGAGGCGATGCGCGCCGCCGTCGCCTTCCAGTCCGGCAGCACGCTGTCCGGCAAGGTCGTCTCGGTGCTCGGCGTCGGCAATGTCGGCGCGCACTTGTGCGAATTGCTGGCCGAAGCAGGCGCCGAACTCGTCGTGGCCGACATCGATCCGACCCGCTGTGCGCAGATGGCCGAGCGCCATGCCGCCCGCGTGGTCTCCATCGACGAAATCGCCGGTGTCGCCGCCGACGTCTTCGCGCCCTGTGCGCTGGGCGGCGCGCTCGATGCCGCCACTGTCTCCGCGCTCCAGGCCCGCCTGGTCTGCGGCGCCGCCAATAACCAGCTCGCCAGCGAAGACATGGCCGACGTACTGCTCGCTCGCGGCGTGACGTACGTGCCCGACTATGTCGCCAATGCCGGCGGCATCATCAACGTCGCCGCCGAATATCTGCGCGAAAGCGCCGACGAAGTGCGCCAGCGCGTTGTCCGCATCGGCCCGCGCGTCGCCGCCGTTCTGGAAGAGGCTGCGCGCGATGGTCTCGCACCCTCTACGGTTGCCGACCGCACGGCTGAGCGCCTGATGCAGGAATGCGTCGCCGAACCGGCCTGACTCGCGCAACGAGCATGAATGAGGCCGTCCCGGACTTCGATCCGGGGCGGCCTCTTTTATTTCAGACGACGCAGTTGGCCTCGAATTCGGTCGCGACGATCCGGTCGCGACCGCCGACCTTGCTCAGGTAGAGCTGCTTGTCGGCCTCGGCAATCCAGCGTTCCGGCGCGGTCTCGCCGGTGCAGCGCGCGCTGGCCACGCCGATGCTGACGGTGACGCACGGCCCCGCGCCCGAAGTCTCGTGCGGAATCTGGAGTGCATTGACCTGACGGCGGATTTCCTCAGCCACGATCCGCGCGGTAGCCGGATCGGCGCCCGGCAGGATGCAGACGAACTCCTCCCCGCCGTAGCGCGCCGTCACCGCCGTCATCCGCCGCAGCGCCCGATTGAGCGAGGCGGCGATCATGACGATGCAGCGATCGCCCGCGACATGGCCGTACGTGTCGTTGAACTGCTTGAAGAAATCGATGTCGAGCATGACCACCGAGAGCCAGTCTCCGGTCCGGCACAGGCGCACCCATTCGCCTTCCAGCGTGCGTTCCAGCTGGCGGCGGTTGCTGAGCCCGGTCAGGGCATCGGTCACCGCCAGTTCGGCCAGCTTGTCGCGCAGGCGCTTGAGTTCGACATGGTTGCCTACCCGCGCGCGCAGGATCGCGGGCTGGATCGGCTTGGCGACATAGTCGATCGCGCCGAGCGACAGCCCGCGCATCTCGTCCTCGGTATCACCCAGTCCGGTCATGAAGATCACCGGCACATCGGCCAGGACCGGATCGACCTTGAGCTGGCGGCAGACCTCGAAACCGTCGACCCCCGGCAACATCACGTCGAGCAGGATCAGGTCGGGATCGACGCTACGCGCCGTATCCATCGCCTCTTCGCCGGACATCGCAAAGCAGACGTCGTAATCGTCCTCCAGAACGGCATTCATGATCTCGATATTGGCCACATCGTCATCGACGACGAGGATGGTCGCTTTGGTCACGAAGGGATTCCTTGCGGGAGGGATTGTCTTGTGGAACTGCCCGGCAGCTCGTCGAGCAGCACGAGCGCACGCGCGTAATCGAGCCTTTGCAGAGCCTCATAAAGCGGATGCGCGGCATGTTCGGACTCGGTGAGGCCCATGCTCCGCGCCATCCGGTCAAAAGCGCCGCGCGCGCCGAGACTCCGCCGCAGGAGCAAGCCCCGCAGCGCTTCCCGCGCCTCCTCGACGCTCGCCCCGCCATCGGCATCCGCCCTCGGCATTTCCGGCTCGATCTCCGGCACTTCGGCAAGGCTCCGCGCGGCCGCGGCGGCGGCAGCCAGCGCCAATTCGAGCGCGGAAAGTCCTGCCTCCAACTGGCCCGTATCTTCCTGTGCCAGGCACGCTTCGACCTCACCGGCACTGGCCTGCAACTCGTGAAGCTCCAGAGAACCCGCCACGCCCTTGAGGCTGTGTGCCAGCCGCCGGGCCTCGGCGATCTCCCCGGCGGCGAGGCGCACGCGGATATCCTGCGCGGCAGAGGCATAAGTGCGGGCAAAGCTGATGATGAGCTTGCGCAGCAGCGGCGCCTTGCCGTTCACTCGCCTAAGCGCGGCGGCGACATCGAAGGGGCCGAGGCGATCCGGCAGTTGGCCATCCGGCAGCACCGGCTCGATGGCGGATGGAGAGGTCGCTTCACGATCCGCCATGATGCCCTCCCGCCCCGGTTTGAGCCAGCGATTGAGCGTCCGGATCAACTGCTCCGGATCGACCGGCTTGGAAACGTGGTCGTTCATTCCGACTTCGAGGCATCGCTGCTGCTCCGCCGCGAAGGCATGCGCGGTGATCGCGATCACCGGCAGCTCCTCGGCAGGCCAGGTCCGGCGGATGATCGCGGTCGCCTCGATCCCGTCCATCTCCGGCATCTGGACGTCCATGAGGACGGCGGCATAGCCACGCCCGTTCAAGGCCACCTTGTCGCAGGCGACCCGCCCGTTCTCCGCACAATCGACGACGAGTCCGGCGTGGGTGAGCAGTTCCGTGGCGATCTCGCGGTTGATCTCGTTGTCCTCGACCAGCAGGACGTGCAATCCACGCAGTGCCGGATCGACGCGGCCTTCCTCCGTGGGCAGGGGCGCGGACGGGGGCAGAGACGGCGTGGCATCCGCCTGCGCCTCGGCGAACAGGGAGGTGATCGTTTCCAGCAGGACGTGCGGCTCGATCGGCTTGGTGAGGAAAGCAGATACGCCCGCCGCACCGGCCTCCGCCGCCATTTCATCGACCGCATAGGCGGTGACGATCAGCGTCACCGGCGAGGGTGCGCCGTGCTGCATGCGGCGCAGTTCGCGCACCGCCTCCATGCCATCCATTCCCGGCATCTTCCAGTCGAGCAGGACGAGATCGTAAGTCTCGTCACGCCCCGCCGCGCCGCCGAATGCCGACACGGCCTCGTCACCCGAGGAGACCAGGTCCACCGCCATGTTCCAGCCTGCGAAGATTTCCTCGACGAGCTGGCGCGCTGCCGCGTTGTCGTCGGCGGCGAGAACCCGCAGCGCCTGGATATGCGGCGCGGGCATCGCTTCCGGTCCGCCCTCCCGGATCGCGGTGAAATGCATACCGCATGTGAAAGTGCTGCCCTTGCCCCTAGCGCTTTCCACGCGGATTTCCCCACCCATCTGCTCGACGATCTGACGGCAGATCGCCAGCCCCAGGCCGGTGCCGCCGAAGCGGCGGGTGGTGGAATTGTCCCCTTGCGTGAAAGAGCGGAACAGCCCGGCCTGTTGCTCGGCGGTCATGCCGATGCCGTGGTCGCGTACCGCAATCGCGATCTCCACCATGCCGTCCCCGGCGACGACAAGGTCCACGGCAACCGTCACCGCCCCGCGATCGGAGAACTTCACCGCATTGCTGAGCAGGTTGAGCACGACTTGCGAAAACCGCAGTTCGTCCCCGACCACGGCGGCGGGAAGCGCATGGTCGATATGCGAGACGATCCGGACGCCCTTGGCCGCCGCTTCGACCGAAAGCAGCTGGACCTGCCCGGCCACCGCCGCGCGCAGATCGAATGGCCGTGCTTCGAGCGTGAGCTTGCCCGCCTCGTTCTTCGAATAGTCGAGAATGTCGTTGATGAGGCGCAGCAGCGAAGTGCCCGCACTGCCGATCCGCTCGACATAACCGCGCTGGCGCTCATCGAGATCGGTGCGCGAGACGAGGTGACAGAACCCCAGGATCGCGTTCATCGGCGTGCGGATCTCGTGGCTCATATTGGCCAGGAACATGCTCTTCGCCCGCGTCGCCTCCTCAGCTTCGCGCGTGCGTTGCTCCAGCGCGGCGTTCTTGGCGACGATCTCCTCGCTCATCCGCGCGCTGCGCTCGAAACTGGCCAGCAGCATATTGCTCAGCCAGACCAGCACCCCGGTCTGGAAAGCGACGATCGTGGCATGGAGCAGCACCCGCTCCAGATTGCCCGCGCCGGGAAACACCGCGTAAGGCAGCAGGTACAGCAACAGCAGGTGATGCGCGGCGATGGCGGTGGCGGCGACGAGGATCGCGGTCCGGTCCAGCCAGGCGATCGTCAGCGCCAGCATCGCGAAGAAGTACATGTGCATGTCCATCTGCCACGGATGCCCGCGCAGCAGGAACAGCAGCATGGCAGGCTCCGCCATCAGCGCCACTGCCGACAGATAGCGCGTGGCCGGGGCCGTGCCGAAGCGTCGCCAGGTCAGATGATAGGCCCCGGCCACGGCGGCCGCGGCCAGCCCCGCCTTCAGCGCCGAAAGCCCCATGGCCTGGGCCGCCACCGCCTGGATCAGGACATGCCCCCAGAGCAGCGGGACCAGAAGATGGCCGAACTGCTTGCGCAATCTGTCGAGCACGACGTTCACTGTTCAGAATCTTTCGAAGCGGAGCAACCCGGCGCCAGCGGCACGGATTCGACCAGCCAGGCACCGGCGGCGCGCAAGTGGGCCGCGAAATGCGGATCGCTGGAGGATGCGAAGACGACGTTGGCGAAGTTTCCGGTGCGAACCAGGCGGCCATCCCCGGAACGGACGAGAGCGATGGTGCGGCCCAGCGACCAGCCCGGCGGTGCCACCACCACGAACTTGTCCTCGTTTGCTTCGCTCCAGAGCGAAGCGACCGAAAGCGCTATGAGTCCGCAAGCGAGCAGGAGGGCCGCAGGCACGAGATCGCGCAGCCGAAAAACCTGGCTTTTCGCGCCGAACGGCTTTGCCGTGTCCTGGAATTCCCGACTTCGCAATTCACGGTAGCTCGATCGCAAGTTTGTCCCCCCCGGTCCAAAGCGATAGCCTATGTCGTTCAGGTATTGTTTTCGTAAACTTTTCTCAAGCGACCTTTGCGTATTCGCGTTCAATCGAGAGGCCGTTTCGACATAGGCGCGACTGCAATCGAATGAATTGGCAGCAGGGGGCTTAACGCCCCGGTATCGCCTCGCGTGTCTTTTCTCCATCCGCCCCTGCGGATACCAACGGAAAGACCGCGCAGGACGGCGATTCTGCCTCTTGCTGCGGAGGCAGATTCAAAGCCTCGCGCCCGACTTCACGATGACTCGACCGATTGCGCCCCTGCCGTTTGGCGTCATAGAGCGCGCGATCGGCTACGGCAGCCAGGACTTCGAGATCGATCGGTCCCGCCGCATGAGTCGCGCAACCGATGCTCAAGGTTCCGCCATTGCCGCGGCCGCCGCCGACGCGTGCGAAGCCCCGGCACAGGGCCTTGGCCAGAGTCAGCGCCGCAAAGGCATCGGTATCGGGCAGGAAGATGGCGAATTCGTCCCCGCCCAGCCGCGCCGAAATGGCCCGTGCCGGCAGGGTCGAGTTCAGGAAGACGCCGAGGGCCACCAGCAGCCGATCGCCTTCGGGATGGCCATAGCCGTCATTGATCGACTTGAAATGGTCGATATCCAGCAGAAGCAGCGCCACCGCTCCGCGCTCGTCGGCCGCCACGACGTCCGCACGCGCATCGAAGCCCCGGCGGTTGAGCAGGCCCGTCAGCGGATCCTGCTCGGCCAGCCGGACGATACTGCGCTCTCGTCGCCGCCGCAGCGCCCCGACGATGGACAGCGCCAGGGCCACTTCCATCATGATCCCCTCGAACAGCGAAACCGAGATCATGATGCCGGTATAGTGCGAAAGATTGACGAAGGCGCCGGGCAGGAAGGCGGTAAGCGTCTTGATCAGATAGAAGCCGCCATGTGCGGCAAAGGCGAAAGCCAGCAGCGCCGAATCGGGATTGCGACGCTGCCGGAACCCGCCCAGCAAATGGGCGGATTTCAGGGACAGCACCGCGACCAGCAGCGCGTTCATCATCGAGAGAATCTGCGTGCGCGATCCACCATCCGGCACGGCCAGCATCAGTGTCCAGGCCGCCAGGGCCGCGCTCCATGCGGGAGAAACCTTGCGGCCTACAAAACAGGCGGTACCGAACAGGAAAGCGATATGCGCCGTGACCAGCAAACCGTTGGCCATCCACACGCCGACGATGAAGTATCCCTCCTCGCGCAGCGGCGTGATCGCGCAACCCAGCACGATCGCGGAAAATCCCGCGCTCCAATAGGCCAGCGACCGTTCGCGCAGCAGGTGCCATTCGAACAGCAGGAATGCCGAAGCCACGAAGGCGACGGCATTCGTCATGAACAGCATTGTGCGGGGATCTATGGTCATCGTCGGTTCACGTCGGGAAGGATGACGCTTGGTTAACCGCCGTATGTAAACAAAGCGTTCAATCGAAGCGCGGGGCGCTCACTTTCCGCCCGGTTTTCCGCCTGAATTCCCGCCCTGCCGCAATTGCTCGGTCAGATAATCGAGCAAGGGTCCTTCGAACTTCGGATTGATGACCAGGAAGTGACGCCGCCGGTCATGCTCGTCCGGAAGACGGCACAGGACATTCTCGCCCACGAGTCGCCGTACCAGCCGCAACGCCGTGCTCATCGGCGCGCCGGAGGCGATGCAGGCACTGGATACCGAAACCCGCCGCCCTTCGATCTTGGCGAGCAGGAGATCGAGCAGCATCTCCCAGGCCGGATCGCCGAACAGTTCCCCGCCGCCGATCTCCCGCCGCTTCATCTCCTTGCGCAGGAGTTCGCGGATATAGCAGGTCAGTTGCCCAGCCTCGGGAATTGCGGGAATTTCGGACAACGGCGCCCGAACGATCGCTTCAGGTTCGGCATCGAGATCGCCCGCGCGGAACTTTGGCTGTGCGGCGGGATCGTCCATCAACATGGCAAGGCGCTGCAGTTCGCTGCTGAGGCTGGACATCTTTCCGAGGAGGGATTCGCGCGCGTCGGGCGTCTGCCGCAACCCCTTGATGCGCTGCAGGGCCTGCCGGAGATCGGACTGCCCAATCGGCTTTTCAAGGAAATCCACGGCCGAAGCCCGCATCGCGTCGATGGCCACGTCCTTGCTGGCATAGCCGGTGGCCATGATGAACTGGAGCCGCAGCCCGCGCGCCTCGGCGCTCTGGCCCAGCGTGTGGATCAGCGTGATCCCGTCCTGGCCGGGCATGTTGTAATCGACGATGGCGATCGAGATCTCGTTGACCTCGAACAGCGCCATGGCTTCCTCGACGCTCGTCGCCACGAGCGGTTCGTAGCCCATGAGGTTCAGGCTGAAGGCGCATTCGCTGGCGAAGTCCTCATCATCATCGACGATGAGGACCGGTTCGGGCGGCGTAGTGTCGTCCATGGCCGCATCGCAGCCTGCATCGCCATGAGGCTGGCCCGGGTTCACGCCGGTGTTCAGGATCGCGCCGAGACGCGAACGCCAACTGGGGTTCATCACATTCATCAGCAATCGACCTCGTCTCTTCCGGAGGTTTCCTCAGATTCTCGACTTACGCGCTAGTTTCCGGGCAGGACCTGTTGCAGCCCCACGCAAAAGATGGCGACGGCCACGATCGCCCCCGAATCAGGGCGGCGTGCGATCGGGCGGAACTGTCGGACCGTTGCCACGAGAAGCAGGGTCAGGGCCGTGATCGAGATCATGGCCAGCGCACCGAACGGTCCGAGCCATGTCGCCCCGGAGACCATAAGCTTTATCTGGCTGCCGGTCAGGAGTTGCAGGCCGGTAACCGTGCGCAGGCCCGTGACCCCACCGGCGACGAGGGCCAGGCACCCCAGCCCGGCCGCAACCGACCAGCCGAGCGCAACGATCCCGCCGCCCAAGGCCGCAAAAGCCAGACCGCCGACAGCGATCGCGACATAGAGAAGGTCGGGTGGACGACGTCCTTCCCACGGCAATATGACCGCCGGAAGGAGAAGAACGATCATCATGGCCAAGTTGAAATAACTCAGACCAGCCATTCAGTATCCCCCATTGGTTACGACCACACTTGCTTCCAAGTCCGGCGACGGCAGGGGAACGAATTTCCCATATTTCATTATTGGACTGCCGCCCATGTCATAACTGACTTTTACCTTGAACACACCCACGCCATCGGACGAAGCGGTTACTACCGGGGTTGTACCGCCGCCAAGGATGCCGCCATAGCCCGCGACAACCTCTTTCGCCCGCGTTTCCGCCAGTTCGATCCGCTCGCTGGTGGAAAGCCCGGCGACGGCGGCCCGCGCGCCTTCGGCCGCCGCCTGCCGCACGCCGATCAGCGCGCTGAAATAGATCGAGTAGATGATGATCCCGAAGGCCAGGGCCAGCAGCGCCGGAGCCAGAATGACAAACTCCAGCGCCGCCAAACCGCGCTTGCATTTCAACAGAGATAATTTGTTGAGTGCGTTACGCATCATCTCTTCCATCTGAAGATCAAGGCGTCTTAATCAAGCTATTGAAAGCACCTTGGAGATCTTCGCCGAATGTGCTCCCAACACCACCAATGGCTCCTACAACAATTGCTCCCAACACCGCGTATTCTACAGCCGTAAGACCACGCTTATCGCCAAGAAGACGCGTAAAAAGCTTACGAATGGTAATCATGACTCAATACTCCCCATTTCCTCCGATTAAATTTCCGTAACCGGTTGGAGGTCCCCGGAGACGGTCTTCACAAAAACTAAATCAGGACAGGCACCCCGCACCGCGCGCCGGTCGTCAGCACTGTGGCGCTGCCAACCTGGACGCCGAGCGCCGCCAGCAGATTCGTCACCAATGGATCGACCGTGTTGGCGAGTACATTCGTGACCGGCCCCACGACGGCGGGCAGCACCGTGCCGGTCACGGTTGCCAGTCCGGTGGACTTGAGAAGGTCGCAGGCGATCAGACAGGTCCCGAGGAGCTTCACCTCCACGTCGAGGCCGTTGGACCCAAGCAGGCTTGCAGTAACACTGCTCAAAGTCTGGCCGAGCTGCACGGAATTGCCGATCGTCTGCGGGGTCGCCGGCGTGGTCGCGCCCTCCGCTCCCGTACCGAACGTCATGGCCTCTTCGCTGGCGCCGGTTCCCGTGACCGGCTGAACGACGGCCTTGCCTTTCACATCGGCCGAAACCAAGCCGCCCAGCAGTTGCACACTCGCGATTTTCGCCTGTTGAATGTCGCTCGCCCCCATCACCGGCAGCGATTTCGCCATAGGGTCAAGGCCGGGTGTGTCGCCGATATAGGCATTGACGGTGCCCGATTTCACACGAACGGCAACGGTCGTATCGCGTGCCTGCTCGGTAGAGCCAGTACAGTTTATCGCGCTGACTTCGGCCTGTGCGGCGCCTACATCGACAATCACCGGCAGGTGTACATTCACCGAAGCTATGCCGATCACATTGACGGGCAGATCAATCAGGATTCCGATCCGCAAGGCCGACGTGCCGACCTTGGCTTCCCCGACCGGCCCGAAGGCGAAGCGCGGTCGGTCGCCCAGACCGCTGGAAACCAGACCGATCTTGACCGTACTGCCGGTCGCCAGCAGCCCCACCGCCTTGGACAAATCGATGGCGGTCGGCCCCGACTGGACCGCGTAGGTAACGAGTGAGTAGGCGTTCATGCCCGCCCGCAGCCCCGGCTTCTCGTCAGCCTCGCCCACCGGCATGTTCTGCCAGACGCCCAGGCTGTAGAGGCCCTTGAACGGCACGCTGTAACCGCTGGTGCCGAGTTGCCGCGAGAACTCGCGCAGGGCGGCGGCGGTTTCGGGTGTCTCGGCAGCGTCTGCGGCGGCCTCGGCCACATCCTTCAGCTTGTGCGACTGGCTCACCAGTTCGCCGTAAGTCCCCTTGAAGCCTTCCCTGTCGGCCAGATTGTCGAAGAAATCGCCCGCATCGACATTGCCCTTCATCAGGTTGCGGACATCGTTCCGGCCGAGCGCGATCGGAATGCCCAAGAGCGAACCCAGCAGATTGTTCACCACGCTGACCAGCGGCTCGGTGACCGGATCGAGCAGCGGCGAAACGACCTTGGTCAGGACATCGGAAGTCACGCTGACGCCCGCCTCGTCGATCCGCGCCGCGGAAGCCGTGGCGCCGAGATCGGGGATCAGGCTGGCATCGCCGAGAATGCCGGTCAGGAAACGGCGGCTGGGCTTGTCGGTGGTCAGGCGCACGGCGTTGCGCAGGCCGTTGCCGGGGCAGCGCGCCATTGTCGGGTCGAAGCGCTGGCCTGCGGCGGTGTTGACGTCGGCGCAGTAGCGGCCGGTCTCTACCGTCTTTAGTACGGCGGCGTCATAGCCGTTGCGCTTCAGGTAGTCCTCGGCGCGGGTTTTCGCGTTGTAGGGATCCATCGCCGCGGCCAGTGCCGCCGCTTCGGTCGCCGCGCGCAGATCGCGGTTGCCCTGATAGTAGAGGCCCACGTCGAGCGCGAGTCCGGCGGCACCAAGCAGCGAGACGCCGAGCACGGCCACCATCGGCGCGATGACCCCGCTCTCGTCGCCGCCCAGTTGCCGGAGCGGACGCAGTTTCAAGCGATTGCGACGCCGCGCCATATCAGTTCTCCCGAGAGGCGGTTGCAGGCGGCGCGAGGAGCTGGGCGGCCTGGTCGGCGACTTGCGCGCGCAGCGCCGCCCTGGCCGAGGCGTCGCGGACACTCGCCAGCAAGGCGTCAGCCTCGCCGCGCCGTCCGGCGATGGTCAGCGCCAGCGCGAGGTTGTTGCGCACGACTTCGTTGCCCGGCGCCAGATCGCGTGCGGCCTTGAGCGCTTCCACCGCCTGTGCCGTTTCGCCGCCGCGCAGCAGCGCATAGCCGAGCGCATTGCTGGCCAGCGCATCGGCCGGACTGACGCGCTGGGCCGCTCGGTACTGCTCCGATGCCGCCAGCCAGTTTCCCTGCGCCGCAAGGACATGGCCGCGCACCGAGAAAGCCTCCGCGCTGCGGTCCGAGGCGGAAACCTGCGCCAGAGCGGCCTCGGCCCGGTCGGTCTGGCCGAGATCGAGCAGGCAGTTGATCCTCAGGAACCGCGATTCCCGGTCTCCGGGATATTGCCGGTCGAAATCGTCGAGGAAGGCGAGCGCGGCGCGCTGGCGGCCGTCCTTGCGCGCCTGCTGGATCAGCACGAGATAGAGCTGGCGGGTCGAACCGGAGCTTTCCGCGCCGGAGGCTTCCGCAGCGATGGCCCGGCCCGCCAGCGGGGGCGACACTGCGACGCCCCCGACCAGTGCGAAAGCGGCGAGAAAAGCGGGAAACAGGCGGCGATCGGTCATCCCTTGACGCTCCCCAAAGTGTCGAGAATGGCGGCGACCGGCGGGCCTGCGAGCACGATGAACAGCGCCGGCATGAAGAACACGAGCATCAGGATCACCATGCGCACGGTGATCGCGCCGATCGCCTCCCGGGCGCGGGCGACGCGGCGCTGGGAGAACTCCCGCACGAATTCGCGCAGGGCCGGAACCAGCTCCATCCCGTGGAACAGCGATTGGCGGAACACCGTGGCCAGTTCCCGCGAACCGGTGACCGCGACGCGCGAGGCCCAGCGGTCGAAGGCGAGTTGGTAGTCCTGTCCGCGATCGAGATCCTCGACCAGCATGGCCACCAGCCGGGCGTGGTTCGGCACGGCCACGCGCTCCTCGCGGGCGATACCCCGGAAGCACTGATCGAGCGAGACGCCGCTTTCCAGCATCATCAGCATGAGATCGAGCAGGAACGGGAATTCGGCCGTCAGGATCCGCTCGCGCGAGGCGGCGCGCATGCGCAAGGCGTATTTGGCGCCGATGTAGGTCAGGCCGGAGAGCGCCAGCGTCGGGAACATCGGGCGCAGCGGATTGCCATTCAGCGCGAAGCAGGTCAGCATCGAGGCGAGTGCCACAAGAACGGTCGCGGCGAGGCGCAGCCAGGCGAAAGCCTCCAGCGCGCCGGGTTCGAAGTAACCGGCCTTGCGCAGCTTCTGTTCGACTTCCTCGCGGTCGCGACCACGCACCACGAACAGACGCGGCAAGGGGAAACGCAGCGCGGCGGAGGCGCCGCCGGGCAGCCCCGCGCGTCCGTCCACCCGCTGGCGCAGGCGGGCGTCGGCATCGAGCATCCGCACGCCGTAGACGACGACGACCAGACTGCCCGCCGCCAGCGCGAAGAGCAGGAAAGGCGCGAGCGCGGGCATCAGAAGTCCAGCCTCAGCATGCGGCGGATGATGAGGATGCCGATCGCCTCCAGCCCTAGCGCCAGCATCGACAGCCACTGCCCGCGCGGGTCCTTGATGAAGAAATCGAGGTAGGCCGGGTTCATCATGACGAGGCCGATCATCGCCAGCAGCGGCATCGCGATCAGCACGCGGGAACTGACTTTGGCCTCGGAAGTCGCCGCCACGAGTTCGCGGCGGATGCGCAGGCGCTCGCGCAGGATATGGGCGAGATTGGTGAAGACCGCGCCGATCGAGCCGCCGTAGCGCAAGTTGGTGCGAATGGCGGCGGCGATCATCGATACTTCGGGAACCTGGATGCGATCGGCCAGCTGCTGCATCGTCTCGGCCACGGGCGCGCCCATCTCCAGCCGCCGCGCGGCGGTATCGAAGTAGGAGCGCACCACCGGCGAGGCGTCGGCGAGCGCCCGGGCCAGCGCCTGCGAGAGCGAATTGCCCACCGCCTGAAGTTGTCGCACCCCGTCGAGATAGAGCGGCAGCGCCTCGGTCAGGGCATCGATACGCTTGCGGGCACGGCTGCGCAGCCACGACAGCGCCGCCATCGGCAGCCCCAGCAGCACGGCGAGCGCAAAAGCCGGTCCGGCTACGAGCAGGACGACGCCGACCAGCCCCAGCCCGGCAACAGCCGGGGTACGGACGGTCTGCACGGTCACTTCGAGTTGAGCCTGCGCCAGCAGCGGCGCGATCCGCTCCGGCACCGAGATCACCGCCGAGGCGCGCACCGGCGTGGTACCGGCCGAGGCCAGGCCCGCCAGCCGCCGGTCGATCGCCGCAAGGCCGCGCGCCCGCTCGCTCACGAGAGCGAAGAGCACCGCGCCCAGGATCAGCAGGGCCAGGACCAGATAGGCGCCGCCTCTCACCATCCGGCTGCGCCTCCCCTGTTTCCGGCCAGATTTCCGGCAAGACCGCCGCCCTGCCCGATCGCCTGCCCGATCGGCTGTACAACGCCGGACACCCCTCCGGGCATCGGATAGTCCTTCAGCCGCGCGGCATGGTAGGGCCGCGGCGAAAGCGTCTGGAACGTGCCTTCACCGGACATCGGCGGCTGCTCGTCGAAGCGGAACAGTTCGTTCAGCGTGAAGGCATCGCCCTCGGTGCCGGTCACTTCACTGATCGAGGTGACACGGCGCACGCCGCTGGAAAGCCGCTGGATATTGACGATGACGTGGACGCTGTTCGCCACGAAGCGCCGCACCGCCCGCACGTCGTTCTGCTGCCCCGCGAAACCGAGCAGCATTTCGAGGCGGGCCAGCGCATCGCGCGGCGAATTGCCATGGAGCGTCGCCATCGAGCCGTCGTGGCCGGTGGACATGGCCTGGAGCATCTCCACCGCCTCCACCCCGCGCACTTCGCCCAGGATGATGCGGTCGGGCCGCATGCGCAGGGCATTGCGCACGAGATCCCGGGCGCTGACCTCGCGGCTGCCGTCGACGCTGGGCGGGCGGGTTTCCAGCCGCACGACATGGTCCTGGCAGAGTTGCAGCTCGGCCGCGTCCTCGATGGTGACGAGGCGCTCGCGGTTGCTGATGCAGCCGGAGAGTACGTTGAGCAGCGTCGACTTGCCCGCGCCGGTGCCGCCGCAGATCAGCACGTTGAGCCGCGAATGCACGGCGGCGGCCAGATAGGTCGCCATGGCCGCGCTCATGACGCCGCCCGCCACGCAGTCGTCCAGCGTCAGGGCCTGGAGGCGGAACTTGCGGATCGAGACCAACGGCCCGTCGAGCGCGATCGGCGGGATGACGATGTTGACGCGCGATCCGTCCGCAAGGCGGGCGTCGCAGAACGGCGTCGCCTCGTCCACGCGGCGGCCGATCGGGCCGACGATGCGCTGGATGATGTTCATCAGGTGCGCATCGTCGCGGAAGCGCGTCTCCACGCGTTCCAGCAACCCGCCGCGCTCGGCGTAGATCGTATGGGCGCCGTTGACGATGATGTCGTCGATGGTTCCGTCGCGCAGCAGCGGCGCCAGCGGGCCGAGGCCGACCACTTCGTCTTCCACGTCCTCGATCAGCAGCAACCGCTCGGCGCTGTTGAGGGCAAGCTGGCCCCGGCGGCTGCGGCTGTTGATGACCTGCTCGATTTCCAGCCGCAAAGTGCGCTGGTCGAGCGATTCCGCCGTGATACCCTGGGCCTCGAGCTGCTCGATGACCTGCTGGCAGGTGACCGACTTGACCGCCTGATAGCTGTCGCTCATCCGCTGGGCCGAAGGCTGGGCCACCGCAGGCTTGCGGCGATCGGCGGCGAAGCCTTCCTGCAGTCCCTCGGCGGTCAGGAGGCTCATGCGCTGCGCTCCACCGACCGCAGGATCGCGCGCCGCATGCGCTCGATGCTGCTGCCGGACCGGGCCGGAGCGGCGATGTTGCAGGCGCGGCGCACGGCTTGGAGGTAAGGGCCGCTCTCGCGGTCGAAGCTCAGCGGGCGCCCGGCGTTGAGGGCGTTGGCCGCCCTCACCCGGTCGACCGGCACGCCCATGACCGCCTCGACCCCCAGCACATCGGCCATGCGGCGGCCGTCGAGCAGCACGCGCGGCTCGAAGTCCCAGACCAGCAGACGCATGCGGGCCGCGCTGGCGGTATCGAGCGCGATCTTGTCGAGCAGGCGGCGGCAGGCCTCCAGTTCGCGGATCGACTGGCTGCACACGATCTCGATCGCCTGCGCCTGCGAGGCCAGTTCGCGCAGCAGTCCGCCATGGCGCAGGCTGCCTGCCGAGACCACGACTTGCGCGAAGTTGGCCCGCAGCAACTGGATCAGGCCGACCACGTCGTTGGGGCCGACGCCAGCCGGTTCGGAGCCGGTGCCGCCGTCGAAAGTCAGCAGCGAAAGCCCGCTCCCCTCGTGCCGCGCCAGCGCATCGGAGAGCAGGCTGGTGTCCATGCGGTCGAGATCGGCCACGGCCGAGGCGATGCCGTAGTCCACCTTGAGGTCGAGATAGGCCTCGGCAGTGCTGGTGGGCAGGGTGAAATCGACCAGCAACGTCGGCGTCTGGTCGAGGCTGTAGGCCAGCGCCATGTCGGTCGCCAGCATCGGCAGGGCCTCGCGGTCGTTGCCGAGCACGATGGTCAGGCGTCCCAGCCGCCCCTGGGTGGCGAGCGCGCTGTTCATCACCCGCGTCAGGATTTCGGAGACTTCCGCGCCCCCGGCCCCGCGCGGCAGGACATCGGCGGCACCGGCGCGGATCGCCTGGAGCACTTGCCCGGCATACATGTCCTCGGTGGCGACAACGACTGCGCGGCCCGGCGCCATCTGCGCGACTTCGCCGATCGAGGAGGACAGCGAGCGCTCGGCCGGGACCGAGGCATGGTCGATCACGACGATGCCCGGCGCGCCCAGATCGCTGTGCTCCAGCGACTGGACCATCTCGACCGCAACGTGCTCGCCCATGGCATCGGCCAGGCGCTGCGCCAGGGTGCGGTCTACCGAGAGAAGGTGGATCTTGGGCATGTCAGGGCCTCACGACGCCGAAGGTTTTCACGGATTGCTCGACACCGTCGTTGCCGACGATCATCTGGCCGATGCTGGGGTCTGGATTGCCGGGAACGCTGGGCAGCGCGATCGGCGTCGTACCGGGCTCGACCAGCCGCGGCGTCGCGACGATGATGAGCTCCTGACGCTCCTTCTGGTTCTGCTGCCGCTTGAAGAAGGCGCCGAGCACCGGCACGTCGCCCAGCAGCGGCACCTTCTCCTTGGTGATCGCGCTGTTCGTGTAGTTCAGTCCGGCGATCACGAAACTCTGCCCGCTGCCGAGTTCCACCGTAGTCTCCGCCGAGCGGCGGCGAATGCCGGGCACCGTATAGCCCTGAAGCTGGACGCCGTTGTTGTAGTCCAGTTCGCTGACCTCGGGCGCCAGCTTGAGCACGATGTGATCGGATGACAGGACATAGGGCGTGACCGAAAGGCGGACACCGAATTCCTTGTATTCGATCGAGATCGAATTGCCCGTTCCCGAGTTCTGCGGCACCGGCACCGGAAACTCGCCGCCCGCCAGGAAGCTGGCCTGCTCGCCCGAACGGACCAGCAGGGTGGGCTGCGCCAGAAGCTGCGACAGCCCGTTGGACGACAATGCGCTCAGCACCGCGCCGATGCCGTGGCTGCGCGAGGACAGGAACAAGTTGAACGCGCTCTGGAGCGGGGCGGCGGCATCGATGCCCAGCCCGCCGCTGCCCATGCTGTAGCTGTTGAGCGTGCTCGGTGCGATCACCGCGCCTTGCAGGTCCCCGGCCAGCTTCGAGAAGCTGAAGCCGAGCGCCTTGAGCGTCGAACTCGATACCGCCGCGAACTGCACGTCCACCGCGACGACTTTCTCGCCGGGACGATAGGCGGCCCCCTGCCCGGTCAGGCCCGACCCGCCGATCCGCACCGTGCGTTCGGACATGACCGTGCCGTCCTTGGCAAACACGGTCAGCACGGCATCGCCCACGGCCAGTGCCTTGATACGGATCGACTGCGCGGTCGGTGCCGAGATGCCGATCACGTTCTCCCGGCTGACTTCCACCCGGCCGACCCTCCTGTCGAAGGACAGCGTGCGCTGGTCGTCGATCTGGAGCAGTTCCTGCTGCTCGTCTCCCCGGCCTTGCGCCTGCGCCGGAACGGCAAGCAGCGATGAACCGGCCAGGAGACAGGAGGCGATCAGGGCTTTCACTGCGATGCACTCCCGGAATAGATGACCTGGCGATTGCCGCCGACGACGAGTTCGATGGCCTGCGGGCCGCTCGGCTCGCCTGGGGGTTTGGAGGCGGGTTTACGTGCGGGACCCTCGACCCGGTGCGGCGGCGCGGCGATCGGCTGCGGCGCCGCGAAGACGGGGGCGGCGGAATAAGCCGAAGCTGCGCGCGGCAGCGGCGTCGAGGCGACCGGCGCCACGGTCACTTCGACGCTGTCTCCCGGATTGCGCAGCGAGAGCGTGAGCGCCCCCGTGCTCTTCGCCAGCGAAAGCTGCGAGACCTGCTCGGGCGAAAGCGCCAGCGTGACCGTGCGCGCCGGTGGCGGCGGGGCGGTAACCGCCCCTTCCACACCGCCCGACACGCCGGCGGCGGGCTGGGTGCCGACGACGACCTCGCCGACCGCGAGTACCGGCACCATCTGGAGCAGCGTGCGCGCGCGGCTCGCACCACTGGCCCGCGCGCCGCTCAGGGCATCCTCGCCGGGATAGACGACTTGTACATCCACACGGTCCCCCGGCCGGACCAGACCGGCGACGGCGATCTCTGCCGTCGTGTCGATGCTGATCGCGCGCATGCCCATCGGCACGCGGATCGCCAGCTTGGTCTCCTGGCCGATGGCGGTGCGCGGGATCAGCGAATTGGCCTTGATATCGCTCGTCGCCACTTTGCCGATGATCTCGGCAGGCGTGACCGCCGTGGGAAATTGCGCCGGATCGGACCGAGCGTTGCGGATCATGTCGGCGGTGATGGTCTCGCCCACCTTGATGTCGCGCGTGGTCGCGGCGAGGACCGTGAACGAGGGCTCCGCCCGGGCGAGCGGGATACGCGCCGCTGCATCGGCCACCGGCCTGACGGCGCGGCCCAATTCGCGCACCCCCAGAAAGGCAAAGCTGCTCGCTGCAACCAGCCCGACACCGATCGTCAGCTTCGCCTTCGAACCGAGCCGCATGCTCATTTCCCCCCAGGCTCCTTGCGCCTACGCAAATCGGACCGAGTGCCCCCAAGGTCCGAATTGCCTATCCAAACGGCTGAACAGCCATGTTGCGTAAGTATGATAGCCCTTCTCGAAATTGATCCGAGATGGAGAAATAGCCGATGCGACGGCAATCGATCCGAGTCTTTCGGATGAGTTAAAGCCTCGGAAAGTATACTGCTGCTCTATCGCTCCGAAGCAGCGGCATTCCTTGTCTTGGGCAACTTGGCGCTCGACGAAAAAGTTAAGCAAACACGTTCGAATCGGTTCTTTCAGGACGATCGAAATTCGGCAAAATCGATAGTTTCCGGATGTAAACGGACTTCCAGATGGATTGGCCAACCCATGATTGCGCACATGGCCGTCGTCGCCGAAAGCGCCTCGGCCGTTCCGTTCCCGCAGTTATCGATGGATTAACGTTTTGAAAGCAGCTTGAACGATCATGGAAGAGCCGCTGTGTTAGTCGATTTACTTACGACACAGGATAGGTTCTATCAGGTTTATTTCGCGGTTGCGAAACGGAGGCCCCTTCGCAATCATCGACATCGGTCCGGAATCGGGAGGCGGGTATCTCTCGTCCAGGCGGGCCGGGGCAAAACGAATATGCAGGTGTCCAACAATAACGTCGTCGACTTCGTCCCATCGCCGGTCGCCACGGCAGAGACCGAACCGACACTCCATCAGGATGCACCGACGAGCAAGGCCGTCGCATCCCGCCATCCCGCCCTGCCCGCCGGACTCGCCATGCGGCTGCGTGCCTGGGAAGACGGCACCCGTTTCTATCCCGGCGCCATTGCCTTGAGCGCGCTGGCGCTGGGCCTGACATCGGCGCAGGCACCGGCTGCCGGAGTGATCGGCGCCGCCGCGGCCGGTGCGCTGTTCGTCCTCCACAAGACGCTGAAGGCCGCTCTGGTCACCGCCGCGCTGGCGCTCGGCCTGTATTTCCTGCCGCAAGCCGCCGCGTCTCCCGCCTACTGGACCCTGCTGTTGCTGGTCGGCGGTGCCGGTTTTCTTCCACGCAGCCTTGTCACGATACTGCTCCGCGCTCCGCGATGGACCTGGGTCATCGCCCTGCTCGCGGCAACCGCCAGCCTGATCGGCGTATTCCTGCTGAAAGGCGCGCCGCAGACGCTTGCGATCCTCACCAGCTCGCTCAGCGCCGCCTTTCTCGGTGCAGGGCTGGCCCGCCATCTGGCGATGGTCGATGCCCGCCTGCTGGCCTGGGGCGAGAACGGCCTGGTCCCGGTCACCCGCGATCTCCTGCTGGGCCGGGTCACCGCCGGCATGCTTCACGACCTCGCGCAGCCGCTGAACGTGATATCCATGGCCAACGGCAACATGCGCTACATCGTCGAGCAGCTCGACATCGGCGAGGAAAGTCGCAAGCAGTTGCTGGACCGGGTGACCCGGATAGCTTCGCATACCGAAGCGGCAGCCTTCATTCTCAGCCTGTTCCGCTGGTTCGGCCGCGACGGCGACAAGGAGCACGCCGCGCTGAGCGTGCGCAGCGCACTGGAACGCGCGGTGGCCGCCACCAAGTCCCATGTCCGGCATCACGGCGTCTCGGTGGAAATCGACGGCAACGCCCTCGAACATCTGCTGCCCGAGCACCACGGCGCGCTGGAGATGATGGCGGTAGCCGCCCTCCTCAACGCTTTCGGCAGTTTCATCGGTCCGGCTTACGACCCCGTCAAGGGACGCGCCAATGGGCATGGCGGTGAGCAGAAGTTGAAAGGTACGGTCCTGCTTCGCGCGGCGATGAGCCCGGCCCATGTCGTCGTGACCGTACAGTGCATCGACGAGAACGGTGCCCCCGCCCCCGGCCGCAAGCTCGACCATGCCACACTCTGGCTGGTCGAGCAGGTCGCCATCGAGGCAGGCGGCGATTTCCGCTCGCTTCAGCGCACCTGGCAGCCGACCCGCTTCGTCATCCGTCTAGGCCGCGACGACATCTGAAGCCGCACAGCCGCCTGCGGCCGCAGGCAGGCAGATCTCCACCCTCGCACCTTCGCCGTGGTTGGAAACGAGCCGGATCCCCCCTTGCGCCTTCTCCATGATCTGGCGGCAGATATGGAGTCCGAGGCCGGTGCCGTCCTGCCCTTTGGTGGTGAAGAACGGCTCGAACGCGAGCCGTTCGAGATCGGCGGCAAGCCCCGCGCCATTATCCGTCACCACGCAGCGCGCGCCGCCGGGCGCGCGTTCGAGCGAGATCGTGATCAGCCCCTCCCCCTGCCATCCCGTCGCCCGGCGAGACTGGATGCTGTCGGCCGCATTGCGCAGGACATTGACGAAGACCTGCTCCATTTCCAGCCGCGCCAAAGGCACGCAGGCAGACAGCCCCGCGGCATCGAGCTGCACGGCGATCTCCGCCCGCTCGAACAGGACTTCGAGAAACTCCACCGCACTCGCGGCCACTTCCATCACGTCGGAGCGACGGCTGACGATCTTCTCATCCGCCGCCTGGCCGAGCGTGCGCTTGATGATCGCCTGTGCCCGCAGGACCTGCTCGGCGATCCGCGAGGCCGTCGTCTGAAGCCGCGAGCGCGTGGTGTCGGGCCGGTCGAGCATCAACCGCAGGCTCTCGTTCGCCATCGAGATCGTGAACAACGGCTGCCGCAGTTCATGGGCCAGGGTCAGCGCCCGTTCGCCAAGGTCCGCCATGCGGGCGCGCTCGGCCAATTCATGGTGCTCGAGGCGCGGCAGCGGCGCATTCAGCAGCACCGCGCTGCTCCAATGCGTACCACCGCGATTGCCCTGCAGGATCAGGCTGAGCGTGGCGCCGTCGTCGGTGCGCAAGTCCGTGGCCACGTCCGACCGGCCGGTCAGCGCGGCAAGGCGCCGGATATCCTCGGAATGGATGGGCACCGCCTGGGGCTGCTCGTCGTCCTGCGCGTTCTCGCTACGGAACAGGATCGTCTTCGCTGCCGCGTCCAGCCTCAGATCGCTGACCACCCGCAGGCCGACATGCCTGCGAAGCATTTCGACCAGACCGGCCGTTCCGGTCGCTTCGGCAAGATCCCCGCTCACGCACCTACACCGTTCGCAAGCATCTGCCTGATCGTACCGATCAACGTCTGCGGCTGAACGGGCTTGGTCAGGAACGTGTAGCGCGCGGTATCGGCCACCAGATCTTCGCGCATCTGGTCGCCGGTGATGAACACATATTCGAACGGGCGCTTTGCCAGTTCCGGATGGTGGCGGATGCGCGAAACGATATCGAGGCCCGATTCCCGGTCGAGCCGCAGATCGCAGGCCACCACGCTGACGGCAGCATGCTTCTCCAGCATATCCACGGCCTCGGCCAGGTTGGCGGCGCCGACCCCCGGAATGCCGTGAAGCGACATGAGCGTCAGCAACTCATCGACGATGGCCGAAAAATCATCGAGAACAAGTACCCTGGCCTGATCGTCTCGCATCCTTTGCCGTTCCTCCGTGTGACGCCCGCCCCCAGCCGCCACTGGATCTCGTTACTCCTATAACGAGACGACATTATCAATAAATGAATGTCCGGTGTAATTAGAATTGGGGCAAGCCGTTCCGGATGCAAGAAAAAATCGGATAGCGTATAAAATCAGAATTCGATGACGATCTTCACTTTCGCAGGCGTGACGTGGAAATGCGCCGCGATCTGGTCGCGATATTGGGCCATGAGGAACGCCAGATTGTCTGTGCGCGGCAGCCCGTCCAGTTGCTCGATTGTGGTCCCCAAAGCATCGGCAATGACTTTCAGTCGCGCGTCCTGCGGACGGGCGCGGCCATGCTCCCAGGCCCAGACCGTCGGCTTGCTGACACCGATGCGATCGGCCAGTTCGCCCTGGCTGAAACCGTTTTCCTTGCGCAGCCGCCGCAAGCGTCGCGCCAGCGATTCCTGCGCTTCCGCATCGGTGGCGCTTCCGGCGTCCACCGGTCCGGAGGGAGCATCGTCTGCCTCCGGCACATCACGGCTTAGCGGCGCCGCGCGCAATCGGGCCGCACCGAGCAAGGCTGCGGAGATCGGCGTCTCGAAGCGGCAACCGTAGAAACCCTCGTTATGCCACATGACCCGCGCTCGTACCGGGTGCTCTGCCGAGAGGTCGACCTCGATCGGGTCGCCGATGCCGAGATCGATGTCGCATTCGACGAGCAGTCCCTCCTGCGAAAGGTTATGAACCACCGTATCCGCTTCCTTGCCCTCGACATTGACCTGGGTTCCCAGCATCAGGCTGAAACGCGGAAGGCTCGATCGCGCATCGCGTTCGAAGCGGGCGGCAAAGCCCTGGCTACCCCCGTTCATCGCGCCGTTCACGCACAGCTGCGCACGGCGGCAAACGCCGGACGTCCGCGTTCGATCGCCAGAGCCATGGCCTCGACGCGCGGCGCTTCTCCCAGCGAATCCAGCGCCCCCGCCACGAGCGCACCGCTCATGAAAGCTTCGCTTTCGTCGAGCATGTCCAAAGCGATGCGCAGGAGTTCACGGGCGTGCTGAACCTTGTCGTTCGTCATCTTGGCTTCCTTTCCTTCTTTTGGCTTTTCATTGTGGTAGGCCCGGCGCTTCGCCGGTGCCGTGTCGATCGAGGCATTCAGAAGACGGGGCTCTGCCACGCCCGCACCGGTGTGAAAGCAACCGGTGCGGTGGATGCGGGCGCCTCCACAGACGTTCGAAGAGCCGGGGCACGGTCGCTTGCCGATGCCTGTAGATGTGTCCAGGCTCGCCGCGTGCTGGCCCGGTCCAGCCGCGCGCCGGTGACCCATTCGGCCCCCTCCTCGACCGCAAGGCGGATCTGCGCCGGCGTTTCGATGCCGGTCAGGACGATCCTGTCGCAAAGGCTTTGCGCTTGCGCAAAAAGCTGCCCGATCCGGGCGCGGTTACGCTCGGACAGGAAGGCCGTGCGCACGAAGGCACTGTCCAGCTTGATGAAATTCGGCCGTAATACCGCAAGCTGCCGCACGGAAGCATGGCCCGAACCGAAGCCGTAAAGCCCCAGGCCGACCCCCAACTCGCGCAAGGTCTCGAGAAACGTGAGCGTGTCCGGCCAGAATCGGCAGGCGGCCGCCGCATGGAATTCGAGGGTCAGTCGTCCGGCAAGCGCCGGTTTACGTTCCAGCCTGGCGAGGAAATCCGTCCAGGCGGCACCGTGGCCGCCAAGATCGAACGATAGGCTCTGCGATGAAATGGCGATCGAAAGACGCGCGCGCGGATCGGCCTCCAGTTCGTCGAGCACGCGCAGCACCTGATGGCGATCGAGCAGATGGGCCAAGCCCAGCCGCTCCAGCGCTTCATAGGCGACGCAGCAGTCGAACTGCTCGCCCTGTTCTCCGGCATAGCGCAACAGGGCTTCGTGCTGAAGTACGCGCTCCGGGCTGCGCGGATCGAAGGTCGGGCGCCAGGCGAAGAACGTCTCGCCGTTCGCGATTTGCGCCAGCAGACGCACGGCGCGGGCCATATCGGCGCGGTAGCAGGCCTGCCCCTGCGCCGTCGCAGGTTCGGCCACGGCCGCAGGCGCCGCCACGCGCTCCAGCCGTGCACGGGCCTCGGCCAGTGCCGATGCATCGTTCAGATCGCCGGGAACGGGATCGCTGTGCCCGACCGAGACCGAAAGCATGATCGCACCGGACTGGCTCGGCATCGGACTCAGGCAGACCCGGGCGCAGAGGGCCTCGATCCGCGCGCAGACGAAATCGGTCTCCAGCATGGCCGCATGGCCAAGCAAGATCATCTCGTCGCCGTGGACCTCGCGAACTTCCACCGGATCGAGGCTCGCAGCGGCAGCACACAAATGTGCCATCGCCGCATGCACCGCCTCTTCGCCATATGCCGCAGCAATGGCGCGGGCATTGTCGAGCCGCACGACGAGCAGATAATTGTGGCAACGGTTCGGAGGACTGATCCGGGCGAGGTCGATCATCGGTGACATCCGGGGAAAAAGGAGAAGGGAAGGTCCGGTGCGGACAGGATCGCCGCACCGGCCTGTAAAGAATCAGCTGCCGGCTTTGCCGCCGAGCAAGCCTCCAAGCAGTCCCCCTTCCGCGGAAGTACCCCCGGCAACGCCGCCGGTCAGACCGCCCACCAGCGAGCTGACGACACCCGTCACCGGCGCCAGCACCGAACCCGCGGCGCCGCTGCCGACGGTTCCTCCGGCACCTCCGGACGTCAGGCCTCCGACCACGCCCTCGACAAGGCCGGTCACCGGCGCCAGTGCGGAACCGGCACCGGTTCCCGCCCCCAGACTGCCGGTCACCTGCCCCAGCGCGCCGTTCACGGTATCGAGCAAAGGCGTGGTCACGGCCGCAACCGTCGCCGTGACCGGTGCCACAACAGGAGCCACGCCCCCCGTCACCTGATCGACCACACCGCCGACCTGCTCACCCAGCAGCGCCCCGGCAAGGTTACCCACCGGCGCCAGTCCGGCCGCAACGCCTTCCGTCGTGGTCGGCAAGGCGACATCGATCACCTTGCCGTCGGACAGGACGTTGGCCGTCACCAGTTGCCCGGTGGCCAGGCCCGGATTTTCGGCCAGCACGTTGAGACCGATCACGGTGTCGCCGTTGCTCGGGCCGGTCACGGCGTTGTTGCCGAGATCGACGCCCAGCAGCGGGCCTTCATACGTGCGGGCCGGTCCGCCCCCCTCGCTGCCCAAGGCGCCGGTCAGCCCTTCCACCAGTCCGCCGAGCTGGCCGGTGACGGGCGCGAGCACTCCGTTTTCGCCCGCAATCGGCGAGAGCACGCCATTGACCGTATCGAGCAGCGGCGAAGTCACACTGCCGACCGTCGAGGTAACCGTGGCGACCGTGGGCGCGAGACCGTCGGTCAATTGCGTCACCGTACCGCCAGCCTGCTCGCCGAGCAGCGCACCGGTGAGAGCGCCGACCGGCGCCAGCGCCTGCTTGGTCTGCTCCGCGGTGGTCGGCAGCGTGACCTGCACGACCTTGCCGTCGCCGGTCAGGACATCGACGGTAATGCCGCCGGCATCGGTCGTGGCCTGCTCCGGCGTCACGTTGACGTTCACCAGCGTACCGGAACCGCTCTGGCCGAGAAGGTCGGTACCGCCGACCGAGATGCCTGCAGCCGGTCCCGTGAAACTGGTGGTCGCGCCGCTCGGATCGGAAGGACCGCTGGGACCAGGGCCGCTCGGTTCGCTCGGCCCGGGACCGCTGGGGCTGGGACCGCTCGGCTCGGAAGGAGTCGGACCGCTGGGTCCCGAGGGGCTGGGTCCGCTCGGACTCGGACTGTTCGGCCCCGCGGGATTGCTTGCCTGAAAGCCGGAGCCGCCCGAGCAGGCCGCAACCAGCAGCAAGGGGATCGTGGTCGTTGCCAGGAGGGTGTGCCGCTTGAACCGGGAATAGCGAAAGATCGGCATTGGGTTTTCTCCAACGTGGTGTCGCCGCGAACGGCCCGTTGAAGAAATGATAGGACGAGCCGCGCCCCGCGCCGCGTGCAGAAGGAGCCGCCCCGGCCATGTCGGATCGCGGTGCGGGTACAAGTGCGGGTAGACGCCGGGCCATAACCCGGAAGAAACCCGAACAAGGCCGCAGGGAATACGCAAAAGGCCGGAATGCCTTGCAAAACCGCCGATCTTCACCCCCTCGATGCCGGTGAAGCCCTGGGAACGGCGCAGAAAAGTAAGGCCTTGGTTAAATACTCGTTCCGGCTCATTCTTGAGGAGCGACGAGGCCTCCGGCGCCCCTCCTTGTCCCCTGCCTCCGGCCGCTGCCCCCGAAAACGAAGAGGCAGCCCCGTCTCCGGGACTGCCTCTTCTCCCCCACCCCCCTGGCTCAGGAGGTCTTCGTTCAGGAGATGGGGGACTGCCGCGTGCCCGGCCATGGGGTTGTGGGGCGCCGGGCACGCATGACGATCAGTTGGTGCGTCCGCCCAGTCCCCCGAGCAGTCCCCCGACAAGGCCGGTCACCGGCGCGAGCACGGAACCGACAGCGCTTGTCGCGCCGCTGCCCGCGCCAGCTTCCGTCCCGGGCGCAGTGCCCGTTCCAGTGCCGGTAGCCGCGCCGGTCACGCCGCCTAACAGCGAGTTGACGGCATTGGTCACCGGGGCGAAGACACCGCCCTCGCCGGTGCTGCCGGTCGCGCCACCGACGACACCCTGGACGACTTCCGTAACCGGCGCGAGAGCACCGCCTTGGTTGGCGCCGCTCAGCAGCGTATCGACCGCGCCGGTCACCGGCGCGAGGATCGAGCCTGCTCCGGTCCCCGTGCCGCCGGTAACGCCGCCCACGACACCTTCGACAAGTCCGGTCACCGGCGCCAGGAGGCCCCCCGCGCTGGTATCGCCGGTCAGGCCGCCGACGACGCCTTGCACGAGACCGGTGACCGGCGCGAGAACACCGCCCTCTGGAGTTCCGCCCGTGAGTCCCCCGGTCAGACCGCCGACCAGCGATTCAACCGCACCGGTGACGGGGGCAAGAACCGATCCGGCCCCTCCCGTACCCGCGCCGAGGCCGCCGGTGACATTGCCGACGATGTTGCCCAGCGTCCCGTTGACCGTTTCGAGCACCGGCGAGGCGACGCTGTCCACGACTGCCGTGACCGGCGCGACGACCGGTGCGAGACCGCCCGTCAACTGGTCCACAACCGCGCCGGCCTGCTCGCCCAGCAGCGCACCGGCGAGATTGCCCACCGGTGCGAGACCGGCGGCGACAGCTTCCGTCGTCGTCGGCAAGGCAACGTCGATGATATTGCCGCCAGACAGGACGCTCGCCGTCACGAGCTGGCCGGTGGTGCCTGCGCCATCTGAAAGGACGTTGAGGCCGATCGCCGTGTCGCCCGTGCTGGCCCCGGTCAGGACATTGTTGCCGAGGTCGAGGCCCAGCAGCGGTCCGTCGTAGGTTCGCGCCGGATCGCCGCTGCCGCCGCCGAGACCGCCGGTCAGCCCTTCGACAAGCCCGCCGAGCTGGCCCGTGATGGGCGCCAGCAATCCGGTTTCGCCGAGCACCGGCGAAAGCACGCCGTTCACCGTGTCGAGCAAAGGCGAAGTCACGCCATCCACCGTCGAGGTGAGCGTCGCCACGGTCGGGGCAAGGCCATTGGTCAGCTGCGTCACCGTGCCCCCGACCTGATCGCCGAGCAGCGCGCCCGTAAGCGCCCCGACCGGCGCCAGCGCCTGCTGCGTCTGCTGGGTCGTCGTCGGGAGAGTGACCTGAATGGCCTTCCCGTCCCCGGTCAGCAAATCGACGGCGATGCCGGTGCTACCGGTCGAAGCCGTATCAGGGGCAACGTTGACATCGATCAGGGTGCCCGATCCGCTTTGCCCGAGAAGACTGCCGTTGCCGACATTCACACCGGCGAGGGGACCCGTGAAATCGCCCGAACCGCTCGGATCGGTGGGATTTGTCGGTCCCGTAGGGCCGCTAGGACCGGTCGGGCCGGTCGGACCGCTCGGACCTGTCGGGCCGGTGGGGCCAGTGGGACCTGTCGGCCCCGTTGGACCGGTTGGACCGGTTGGACCGGTTGGGCCGCTTGGATCGCTCGGGCCGGTCGGGCCTGTCGGGCCTGTCGGACCTGTGGGTCCCGTCGGTCCTTCCGGTCCAGTGGGGCCTGTGGGGCCAGTCGGCCCGGTAGGGCCCGTCGGTCCACTGGGATTTGTCGGGCCGGTCGGCCCGCTGGGATCTGTCGGACCCGTCGGCCCACTGGGATCGGAAGGCCCGGATGGGCCGCTTGGGCCGCTTGGGCCGCTTGGGTCGCTGGGACCGCTCGGGCCGCTCGGCCCGCTCGGCCCGCTAGGATCGCTCGGCCCGCTAGGATCGCTCGGCCCCGACGGACCACTCGGCCCGGAAGGACCTGTCGGGCCGGAAGGCGAACCGCCGCCGCCCGCACCGACCCTGAAACCGACACCGTCGGCGCAAGCTCCCAGCAGGAGCAACGGAATGGCTGTCGCGCAGAGCAGCAAGTGCCTGGTCGATCGACGGGTTTGTTGACGCAGCATCGTGGCAACCTCCATGAAAATGCCCACTGGCTGGAAGCCTAGGCACTCCTCGGAGACACTTCGCGGCGAGAAGGAACCGACCGGACGCAGCCGGATCGCTCACCATGTCTTTGCCTTATCGGGATTGCGGAAAAGCCGGAAACGGCAAGGCACGAAGTTCACTTCTGAGCCGAGTTATCGCGCAAACCGCGTTCACGCCGGAAGCGTTACGCAGATAATCGAGGAATTTCGCGCAAGCCGGCAGCAAGGCGCAACAGGCGCTTTAGAACCGGAGCGAGGATGATTGGACAGCTCAAGAAGCACACGATTGCCGATTGCGATCCCCTGCGAGAATCGCATGACGGAAACCAGGCTGTCCTTGATGGGCAAAGTTCAGGGAAACACGATCGACAGGCCGTGCCGTGATCAGATCAGCGCCTCGCTCTCGATCGCGATCTGACGGCGACTATCGATCAACGCTGTACGCAAGGTGCCCAGGAGAGCGTCGATATCCATATCCTCGGTCACGAGAAGATCGACCGCCAGCCCGTCGCGCCCGGTTCGGATACGGCCGAAACGCGTCTCGCCCAGGACCAGAGGCGTTTCGTTGCCCCGCCGGGGGTCGTTGTCCCTGGTCGCTTCCTTTAGCCTCGCAAGGACCGTTGCCGCAGGAATCATGCGCTCGCCCTGGGCCGCAAGCCGCTGTTGCTCTTCTCCGACTTCCCGCGCCGCCGCGAGCAGGCGTTCGCGCTGCTCGGGGCGGCGCAGCAACGGTGTCAGGACTTCGGAATGGCGCACGCGCAGTTCGTCGCGCGTGGCGAAGGCATTGACGACCTCATCGGGCATCTGCGCCAAAGCGAGCAGACGGCTCAACTGGCTGTTGGACAAGTTCAGAGCCTCGGCCATGCGCGACTGGACGCCGCCGTAGAAACGATCGACGGCGTTCTGATAACTGCGTGCGCGATCGAGTTCGGTAATATCCTCTCGCTCGCGGTTCTCGATATCCGCGAGGCGGAAGGCTTCCTCATCGGTAAGATCGACGATCAGCGCCGTCAGCCGGATTTCGGGGCGGCCGTTGTGGTTCAACCAATCGACCGAGAAGCGGCGCCGACTGCCGACCAGAAGCTGATAGGGATAGTCGGCTCCGGGAGGATTGCGACGGACGAGCACGGGAATGCGATTCCCATCCTCCTGCGCAATGGATTCGATGAGCGACCGGCAGCTTTCCGCCGAAAGCCCCGGCACATCACGCGGATTTCCGTCCCATACGCTGCAATCCGAAGGGCGGATCGAGATTGCCGTGCGCGCCTGTGCACTACCTTGCGTGAATCCGGCGAGGCGCTGATCGAGCCGCGTCAGTGCTTCGCCGTCGACACCCAGAGGTTCGGTAGCATGCGGTTCGTAGGAGAGCGTCGTCAGAATGTCTCTTACAAACCCGGCCATCTATCCCTCCACCGCGTGCTATCGAGCAACCTTCATACCGCCCCTTCGCGTCGGCGCCGCGTTAAACTATGTTCGTTTTGAATGCCTGATGTCGCCATTCCGGCGGCATTTTCGTCCCGTCAGAAACGCCGGCTTGCGGTAATCGAAAACCCATGAACCCGGCCGGTCATTGGGCAGTTCGCAGCACCGCTCACCGGCAAGAGACGGTTTCAGGCAGATCCGGCTGCGGCTGTCCGTCCGGGGTCACCGCCAGTTCGGGCCTTCCACCCAGGTCACCAGACTGCGCCGCGTGCCATCGAGAACCGGAAGAACGCGGTGCTGAAGGAAGGACGGAAAGATCAGGACGCTGCCACGCGGCGCGAACTTTTCTGCCGGATGGGCGATGCCGAAGAATTCGAACTCTCCGCCCTTGTAGTCCTCCGCGTGCGAGAGCTGGACCACGACGGACAGCTTGCGCGCATAAGGCCGCATCGATTCCAGCCAGACATCCTGATGCCAGTCGTAATGCCCTTTGTTGGTTGCGCGATATTCCGTGAACTGAAGCTCAAACGGCGCTTCGATCTCGACGCCGAAGTTGTTCCGGTTGGAGGGCCGCACGAAATCCATGATGCGCGAAACGATATCCTTTTCGCGCGCGGCATCGAGCCAGCGCACGGTCGAGGTCCGATAGCCGAGATCGCTGCGCAAGTTGCCGGAAAAGCCGATCGTCGCATCTTGCTCCGCATAACCTTCGGCGCGCTTCACGATCGCATCGCACTCGACATCGGTGAATGCATTTGTCCATACTTCCCAAACGTTCTTCATCGCCCGCCCCTTCGACGTGAGATTTTCATAAATTCGAAAGAAGAGCTGGCAACTTCGACTAAGCTCGCAAACCGTCTTTTTTGCGTACACGCAAAACGCAATCAGACTGCTCTGCTCAGGCTGAAGAAAAAGCGCGCTTTCTTGCTATAATACTCAGTCGGAGACTTGACGGGGATGGCAATTTGTGCATGTGCCGTCCAGCCTTTAATCGGCGTCACGCGTACACCCGCCCCTGCCGTTGCCAGCGAGAAATCCTGTGCGGCAAGCCTGTAGGCCGGTCGTTCGGCGCTGTGGGCCAGTGCCGCGTCGGTATAGGCAAAGACGGTCAGGCCGCGCGTTCCGCCGGACGGTTTTCCCGCCACGCGCCACGACAGTTCGAGGCTGCCCGCCGCCGCCTTGTCCGCGGTGATGATGCCCACGCGATAGGCCATGCCTGCCCCCTCACCGCCAAGCGCGAAGCGTTCGGTGGTCGGCAGCTTGTCGCCCGTATACTGGCCGCGCACCGTCGCTTTCACCGATATCGCCTTGGTCAGTTCCTTCACGGCGGTAAGCTGCGCGTTGACCTTGCGGAACGCGGCTTCCGAGTAACCCTCGATCGGGCGGGCGCCCAGAGCATCGAAACCCTGACTGAAACTGGTCGAAACGGCATAGCCGCCGGTCTTGTCAATCGACGACCAGACCGTGCCGAGACGAACCGCCCGGGTCTTGAAACCGCCGAACGCCGTATCGAGGAAGTAGTTGTTGCTGTTCGTCCCGTCGAGCGAGAGGCTGAGCGAGAGATTGCGGCGATAGGAGCGGATCAGCGGATGCGAGATCGCGATGCCGCCCTGCTTGGCCTCCCCTATGATATCGAGGTCGCGCGTCTTGGTGCGGACATAGGCACCGCTGACACCCAGCGTCGTGCCGCTCGAACCGATCGGCGTCGCGTGGCTGAGCGAATAGAACTGGTAGCGGTCCGGATTGAACGGCAGGTTGCCCGAGAAGTGGGTGGTGTCGCCTTCGCGCAGCACACCGTTTACCGCCACCGAGAGCTGGGTCTGCACGCCGGTCGTGACGTTGACGATGCCGTTGTTGTTGACGTTCAGCGTCACGTCGACCTGCTTGCGCTCGATCTTGAGGGCCAGCGCCAGTTCACCGGGGGTGCGGGTTTGCTTCAGGCTGGCCTGCACGGTCTGTCCGGGAATGTCGCGCAGGAGCGAGATCGTGCGTTCGATAGTGGACTTGTGCGCCGGTGTCTCGCGCATCAGGCGCTTCACTTGTGCATCGATCAGGCGCGTTGGCGTGCTGCGGGTCTTGCCGTCGAGCATGTACTGGGTGATGCGACCTTCGAGGACCTGGACGGTCAGCACCCCGCCGGTCGGCACCTGCTGCGGGATCGATACGGCGAAGAAGGCCACATCGCTCTGCGCATAAGTGGTGCTGACGACATTGGCGATCTTCTGGAGATTGTCCCGATTGAGCGGTGCGCCGATGAACGGGGCGACGGCCTTGTCGAGCAATGCGGGCGAAAGCGTCGAACCCTGATAGCGCACTTTGGTCAGCGCGACTCCCGGCCCGCCCGACGGCGCGGCAGGAGTCGTCGCCACGACCGGGGCCTGCGCCTGCGGAACTTGTGCGGGCGCCGGTTCGCGGGGGACGCTGGGATCCTGCCGGTCGATGCGATCCCGGTCGATGATCGGTGCGAGCGGCGACGAAATGCCCACTTGCGCCTGGGCCGAATGGAACGGCGCCGATTGCAGGAGGAGCCCGGCCAGCAGGAAGCCCCAGCGCCGGAACAAGCCCTTACGCAACGAAATACGCGAAGAAGAGGAAGGAAAAGCCGAAGCCGTCATGGTTCGAGATTCGCCTGATGAATGTTTTTGAGGTGGGGTATCGGAAGATCTTTCCCCGCAAGATGAAGAACATGGCCTCGTCGGGCATCCCGAACTGGAGCCGGAGCGGCTGCTTAAGAAGAATACGGGCCGGGTTGCAGGCATGGCCAAGCCGCATTGCCGCCCCGAACATACGCAAAAGGCAGTTTCCCGATCGGGAAACGATGGACGGAGCAGGAAATCGGTGCTCCGCCGTTATTGCGTCGAAATTCGGATCGGTGCAGCGCATTTGATGCGCAGTTTCGCGTTATAACATTGATTATATTATCTTATCGTCCGCTTCAGTGCGTCGAGAACTTCGGCCTGTTCGAACGGATAGCCGACACGCAAAACGGTTCCTGATCCGGCAGAGAGCGACCGAATGGACGGAAATGCTCGGAAAAACGCATATAGGTCGTTTCGGCTACAAATTAGTCGCTCGACTCAGACACGCCGCATTCGGAGCATGTATCGCTTCTTGGCCTCCAACCTTGCTGCTGATGGCAGGGAGAGTTCCACTGCTCCTACATGATCCAGGATATCGGGGCCGACGTCGGCTTCACCGGAATCAGGCCGTTCGCATGCGCTGGGTTCGCTATCGTCCCAACAGATTTTGCAGACAGCAAACGGATCATCCATGATGAAAACCGAATCGTTACCGCCGGTCATGAGCGGTAATTGAATCAACTCGATGCAATCGCCGGTTCGCCCAAGAAGATCGGTCATGGCCGCGCTCGATCTGGCGCAACCGGCCAGTAACCCACAGCTTGAAATCCCTTTATTCGCACGGGCACTCGACTGAACATCGCCAAATGCATATACCTGCAAAATCGTTCAAAATATTTGCGCAGGCGAGACATGCATTCACAAGTCGACCGTATCTCGGAAATGGCCCAGGCCGGCGAGAAAATGATCGAACGGCTGCGCCGTAAGGCGTTCCTGCCGGAAACCCGCAAGGGCCTGAACGTCCGCTTCGGTATCGCCGAAGCCGCAACCTTGCTCGGATGTTCGACGAATCGCATCCGCATGGCCGAGGACGACGGGCGCCTGCCCCCTCCCCCCGCCGCCGGCAACGGCCGCAGGCTCGGCTATACGGTCGAGGAGATGCTGAACATGCGCGAAGTGCTGGGCGCCTCTCCCGTCCGCGCACCGCTGGACGTTCCGGCGATGATCGCGGTGCAGAACTTCAAGGGCGGCGTCGGCAAGTCGACCGTCACCACCCACCTCGCCCACTATTTCGCGGTTCAGGGCTACCGCGTGCTGGTGGTGGATTGCGACAGCCAGGCGACGACGACGACGCTGTTCGGCTTCAACCCGCACTTCAACATCACCCGCGAAGAAACGCTCTACCCCTATCTCTCGATCGACCCGACCCAGGCCGACCTGCTCTATGCGGTCAAGCGCACGCCCTGGCCGAATGTCGATCTCATTCCGTCGAATCTCGAACTCTTCGACGTCGAGTACGAACTCGCCGCGGCCGGTGCCGATGGCCAGTCGGTGCTCGCCGCGCGCTTCCGCAAGCTGAAGCAGGGCCTGATGGACCTCGCCCGCGACTATGACGTGGTGATCCTCGATCCGCCGCCAGCGCTGGGCACGATCAGCCTTGCGGTCATGCAGGCGGCCAATGCCCTCCTGGTGCCACTGGCAGCGACGACGCCGGACTTCTGCTCGACCGTGCAGTTCCTCTCGATGATGGACCAGGTGCTCGAACAGCTGGTGGGCGCGGGGATCTCCGTAGACTATTCCTTCGTCCGCCTGATCTGCTCGAAGTTCGACGGCAACGACCCGAGCCACGAGATGGTCCGCACCATCATGGAGCAGACGTTCGGCCCGGCACTGCTGCCCGTGCCGATCCTGGAAAGCGCCGAGATCAGCCATGCCGCACTGCGCATGATGACGGTCTACGAACTGGAAAAGCCGATCGGCACCCCGCGCACGCACAAGCGCTGCAAGGCCAATCTCGACGAGGCGATGGGCCAGATCGAACAGCTCGTCCGCACCGGATGGGGCCGTTCGCAGCGCGTGGACGAGGACTTGCTGGTCAATGGCTAAGCCCCTTCAAGGACGCGGATTTCCGTTTTCCTACACGAACATTGTTCGTCATATGTTCTCGCCCGATTCTCGCCCCGAAAATCGCCAGCTTTCTTCGAGGTAAGCCATGGCCCGCAAGCAATCAGACTATCTCGCCGCGCTGCTTTCCGACGACGATATCAATCTCGACGACGACATCGCGCCTGCCGCCGATGCCGCGAGCGAGGAAAGCGCATCGCCGCCTCCAGCGCCCGAACCCAGGCTGCGCACCGAGCGGACGCGCGGCACCACCCTGCTGGGACGAGAGAGCGCCCTCGCCCGTGTCGCCAGCGGCGAAGTGCGGCAGGTAACGCAGCTCCTGCTCGACCCGACCCGTGTAAAGGTCTGGCCGGGCAATGCCCGTTCCTATGCCCACCTCTCGGAAGAGTCCTGCCGGGAACTGATCGATTCGATCGTCGCCGAAGGCGGCCAGAAGGTTCCCGCCGTGGTGCGCCGGCTCGAAGGCGATCCGGACTACGACTACGAAGTCATCGCCGGTACCCGCCGCCACTGGTCGATCTCCTGGCTGCGTCGTCACTCCTATCCCGATCTGCAGTTCGTCGCGCAAGTTGCGCAGCTCGATGACGAGGCTGCGTTCCGCCTCGCCGATCTGGAGAACCGCGCGCGCAAGGACGTGTCCGACCTCGAACGCGCGCGCAACTATGCCCAGGCCCTTCGCGACCATTACGGCAACCACATGACCCGCATGGCCGAGCGGCTGAAGCTTTCCAAGGGCTGGCTCTCGAAGATGCTGAAGGTGGCAGCCATTCCGGATGCCGTGCTGTCGGCCTTCGCGTCTCCCGCCGATGTGCAGCTGAAGCCCGCCTATCCGCTCGCCCAGCTTCTCGACGACCGCGACAAGGCTGCCGCCATCCGCAAGGAGGCAAGCCGCCTCGCCCGGGAACAGGTCAATCGCCGCACCGACGGCCGCCCGTCGATCCCGGCGCCGGATGTGCTCAAGGCTCTCCTCGCCGCGCCCGATGCGGAACGCGCTGCCCCGGTGCCGATGTTCATTCCTTCACGCCACGGAAGACCGATGGCTTCGGTTCAGTCGAGCAACCGCCAGGGCGTGACCTTGCGGCTGCATTCGGGATCGGGTGCGAACCGGGAGGAAGTGCTGAATGCCGTTCGCAACCTCCTCATCCAGCTCGACGAGGAAGGGCGCGGGCTGCAGACCTGATCATAAGGAGAAGGTCAGCTCCCTTCTTCGATCCATGTTGGAAATCGCGAAATGCAGGGGTCCCCTCCCCTGCATTTTTCGTATCGGCAACCCGTTTGCCATCCCGTTTCCCCTCGGTTGTTTCCCCGGGGAAACGCTTCGTTTTCCCTCCTTGGCCGACCTTCCTGAAATCGCGGTCCCGATTCAGCCTTCAAACTGCCGAAAACCACGCACAAGTTCTGCACAAGCAAGGTTCCCGGCGGTTTGCCCTGCCTCCGCCGCCCGGCCATGATGGCAAGAATCACCCGAATCCGTCGATTCTCGTTTCCCCGGGGAAACAGCGAAGCGCCGTGTCCGGGCCGTCCTGTCCACCGTCCTGAATTCGGAACGCAAGAATGAGTCGCCCACGCAAAGAGACAGGTTCCGAACAGTTCGACCTGTTCCTTCCGTATATCGCGGACCTGCCGCTGCGCGATCAGCGCGAGATGATGGAGCGCCCTTTCTTCAGCCTAGCCAAGTCCAAGCGCGTGAAGCCGATCGACTATACCAGCCCGGACAACAAGCTCTGGGTCCATGTCTCGGCCAACCCGGATTACGGCATGGCCACGATCTGGGACGCCGACATCCTGATCTACTGCGCCAGCATGCTCGCCGACATGGCGCGGCGCGGCGTCAACGACGTGCCGCGCAAGCTGCATCTCATGCCCTACGACCTGCTCCGCGCTATCGGCCGCCCCACCACGGGCCGCGCCTACGAACTGCTGGGCCAAGCCCTCGACCGGCTCGTCGCAACGACGATCAAGACCAATATCCGCGCCGAAAACCGCCGCGAAGCCACCTTTTCCTGGCTCGATGGCTGGACCCAGCTGGTCGACGAACGCACCGAACGCTCGCGCGGGATGACGATCGAGCTGTCAAACTGGTTCTGGGAAGGCGTGATGATGAAGGGCGGCGTGCTCTCGATCGACCGCGCCTATTTCAACATCACCGGCGGACGCGAGCGCTGGCTCTACAAAGTCGCGCGCAAGCATGCAGGCGGGGCAGGGGAGGGCGGTTTCGCGATCTCCATGCCCGTGCTCTTCGAGAAATCCGGCGCGGAGGGGCAATATCGCCGCTTCAAGTTCGAAATGCTCAAGCTCGTCGAGAAGGACGAGTTGCCGGGCTACACGCTCTCGCTCGAAACTGCGCGCGACGGCGAACCGATGATCCGCATGCGCCGCATCGACGGCAAGGGAGGAGCCGAAAAGGGCCTTCCGGCTGCGCTGCCGACGAGCGCGGACGATGCCGAAGAGACGGTCGAACGCGCCTTCTCGTCTACGCGAACCGCTGCCAAGGAACCCGCGCGCAAGCCTGCCCGTTCCCGTCCGGTGGCCCGAAAGGTCTCACCCGCCGATCCGGGTGCCTCCACCGTTTCCCCAGGGAAACCGGGAGCGTCCCCAGCGATGGAAGAGACGGCCGGCCGGCCGATGGTCGATGCCAGCCAGCTCATCCGCCGGACCGTCATCGGCCTCTCGGAAGCCGCCACCCGCGGTTTCATGACCGATGATACCATGGACTACCTGCGCCGGACCTGCCCGGGCTGGGATCTCCATGCCCTTCATGCCGAGTTCGAGAGATGGATCCATGCCGCCCCGGAACGCACTCCGGCGGACTGGCAACGTGCCTTCATCGGATGGGTCAAGCGCCACCACGAGAAGCACGGCCGCAACTTGCGCGGCTGATCTCCGCCCCGAACTGACCACCCGCTAAACGAAGGCCCCGCAGCTCCCACGCTACGGGGCCTTTTCCTTTGCGCATTGCCCGTCCGAGACGAAGCCGATCATCCGACCATTGCCCCTGGCGCATCGGCGCTCGCCCAGGGAAACGCGGGGTCGCCGATGCGATCCGGCCATGATGATCTGAAGTGGCTTCCGCCCGCTCCTGCTTCGCAGAGCCTGCGGATCGTTCCCTGGCTTGCTGGCTTGCCGGCTTCCCCCCCTTGCCAGGCCTGCCCCGCCTTCGGGAACGTCACTCTTTTCTCCGCCTCGATCGCTTAATTCCCATCGGCGTTCTTTTCCGGTCGCCTGCGAGAAGCGCGGGCCTTTTCCTCATCGCCCCCCTTTCTCGTCCCCCCTTTTTCATCATTGCCGCGAAACGGCATCGGGAAGCCGAAACCAAAGGGGTCGCGTCCAGAAATGGCCGGAAGAGGGCGCCATTGTCCAAAGCTTGGAAGGCATACGCAAAGCCCGTTCCCGAAGTGTCGCGTCTGACGTCGAATGGAAATGCGAGCGCGACCGTGCAAGCGATCGGGAAAGGCGGATTGAACCTTTCCACACGGACCCCCAGAAAAAGTGATTCAAAAAATCGACGGATTTTCAGGCCTTCGACACACCAGGAACGCCCAAATTGCATGTTTCGACCCTTCGGGAACATCCTTTCGATCCTTTGGGAACAGCCCTTCGACCCTTCAGGAACGGCACCGCCGACACTTCGGGAACGTATCGACGACACTTCAGGAATGGCCCGAATTTGCGAATCGTGAGATTCCGCGAGAAGCCCGCGCGAAACCGGCCGCGTAACTTTTCTAACGGATTCCTTCTAAAGAGCCTTCTAACCCGAACTGAAGCTTTTTTAGGGGGGAGAAAGCCTGAAAAGGGCTGCGCGATCTTTCACCGCCGCGCCTCGCACGCGGTCGCTCAGGGCGCGTCACCTCAATCATCCGCCAACGGTGGAACCTGAGCACCTGCGTTCGTCGCCCTTCCCACTTTGAATCATTTCTTACGCCCGGCGAGAGCAAATGATTCAACGGAACACCGGTGCGCGGCAGGGGAACAGATTCAGTTGCGAAAATTTGCCCTCAGAAGCCCGTACAGCGCTTTTAAACCTCTTCCGCACCCTACCCCTCGCCGATGCCGTTTTCGGCGTTCTACGCGGCTCGACGATTGGCAGCTGAAAACCCTAGGTTTTCCGCCATTTCCAGCAATCGGGCCACGGAATCGGGCAATTGGGGATCTCAAACGGGTGTCATCGCGGCACCATCATTGTCGCTCAGCCCTGATCTTTAACCCGATACCCATCGCTTCTCGGAGGAGTGGGAAATCGACTGCGCGATCGCCGGTGGCAAGATGCGGATTATGCTGTGGAGCCACGGCAAGTCGGACGAGCGAAAATCGACGCCGCCAAATCAGTCTCTCCTCGCCGAGCGATCAAGCAGTTGAGGGATCGCCCGCATGCCCGTTCGTATTCGGTCACCGCTCCGACGCCATCTTCTGTCGGCGGTGAGGGCAGGGGAACGTAACCGCGCAGCGGCAAACGCAGAGGCAACTAGCGCGGCTTTCGATGCCGCGAATTTTCGGGTGCCGCTCGCGAGACAACGCGCAAAGCCGAAAGGGTCCGGTTATCGGCGAACCAAACTGCCGGAGACGGCGTATCTGCTACATCAAATCGATGGATCTAACCTGGTGTCCTCGACCTTAGATCGTGGCTTGATATCGCCGGAATGACGCTCCCTTGGTGATTTCCCGGAGGAGACCGGCGGCGACGGCTTCATCGAGCAGGTCTGCGGCGCCCTGTCGAGACAGGGAAAGATCCCGGGCGGCTAGAGTACCACCGCATGAGGGACGCAGTGCCGCGTACTCGACAAGCTTGCCGAGTTGCGATGTGCGCCTCTTTGTTTGCATGGTTTCGTCCAGACGACGCTCCCATAGCCGCAGCCGGGTGTCGAGGCGTACAAGCGCCATTGCGCCGCCAGCCAGTGCCTGGAGCCAGGCAACTCGGCACCGCTCCAGTTTCGCCTGGCTCGAGAGGTCGTCGTAATCGTCATCGATGCTGCCTAGAGCGATTTTCGCCCAACTCTGTCTTTGCTCCATCAGCCCGATTGCGACGGTTCCGCCGGCGGAAAATCCAGCCTCGCCCATGCTGTAATAATCGCCGAGCATGATTCCGATAGGCAGATTGCCTTGAAGCAAAGGCCCGACGGTCAACCAAGCCGCGGCGAGGTCGGCGCCTGCAATTGCTGCGGGCATGGCATGGGCATGGGCTACGGCTCTGGCCCACAATTCGATTTTGTTCTCGTTCATTCCTATGGGCCGGCGTATGATCTCGCCAATGTCGTCGGCGTTCCCGAGGGTCTCAAGCCACTGAACAACACTCGCCGCAGTCGGAAATTGCCGAGACGAGGGAGGCATATCGAAGGCCTGCACGAAAGCGTAAGGCCAACGCCTGTAGGAGTGAGGCGAGTACCCGTAGTCCATTGCAAGGTCGCTGGGGGCGACAAGCTCTCCCTCGACATGCCCCAACGCTTCCTGCTGCAGAAAGCGATATTGGGCCTTTAGGATCGCTGGTTTCGGGGATAAGATCACTCGTTCATGAGCGCGCGCGATAGCGGCCTGAGCAGCTCCGAAGGCTATCAGCACGGTTTCGCTAGAATTTGACATAGGAATAAACTCATACCGTTATGAGGCTATTGTCAAGTTTAAGCCCCATTAGCTTGACGCCTGACGATTGAATTTACGCGCACTACTGATAATCCATCTTTATCGATAGTTGAGTTGTGCCGGTTTTGGATCGATGCTAAAATATCGGTGCTACGGGGCGGGGCTTTTGCCGCGCCAAGGTCAACGATCCCGGTTCAAACGAAGGGTGGAATGCGATGGGGAAATCGCCGCCTTCGCCTGTTTCAAGCGCCGCCGGGGATGAGATCGTCATCGCCGTTTGTTGCCCTGGCGAACAGACACTGCCGAAACGCGGCTCGGGCGGGGCGATCGACAGGGTTGCGCAGCTCACAGCGCAAATCGGCGCTCTGCTTGTTGCGGACGGCTCCATCGACGAAGCTTCCTTCCGCAAGGCGATCGAAGCGCGAGCCCCTGCCAGCGTAAAGGCCCTGGCCAACGATCTGGAGGACTATGCTGCCTACTGTCGCAGCAGGCGGCTGGCTGGTCTTCCTGCCACCGAGGCGCGGATTGTCCATTACATCGAAGATTGCGAGGCGCGGAGCCTCAAGCCGGCAACGGTCGCCCGACGTCTCGCTTCCCTTGCCGTGATTCACAGTTTCATCGCCAGTACCAGCCCGACCAAGGGCGAAGTCGTGCGCGATGCCATGCGTGGACTGCGTCGCAGACGCGGTGTCGCTCAGCGGCAGGCTGGCCCCATTCGGCTCGGCGACGACGAACCGGCAACGGCGCCTGCCAAGGGTATCACCCTCAAAGCGCTGCTCGAAGCCTGCGAAGCGACCCCGACGGGTCTTCGAGATGCCGCGCTTCTCTCCCTGGGGTATGACACGGGCCTGCGCGTCTCCGAACTCGTTGCGGTCCGTCATGCCGATATCACATTGCAGGATGACGGCTCTGCCCACCTGCTGGTTCCTCGCTCCAAGGCCGATCAAACGGGGCAGGGGGGCTACGCGTGGGTCTCGCCGGAAACGGTGCGGCGGATCGTGGCCTGGACCAAAGCAGCCGGCATCGGCCAAGGCGCGCTGTTTCGGAGAGTGGCTGTTCGCCGTTTCAAGGCGCATGAAGGCACAACAGCCGCGCCGATCCGCGAATTGGCGTGGAATCATCGGAGCGGCGCAGAGCGTCTCGGCGTCAGTCCTCCACGATCTGCGCGGATAGAATATGCAATCGGGGAGCACGCGCTGACACCGGCCGCCGTGCGGCTGATTATCAAGCGCAATGCGCAGCGGGCAGCCGATCTTGGCCATGTTTCCCTCCAGGGCAGGGCGCTGGAGGTTGCGATCGCGACGCTCAGCTCCCATTCCTTGCGCGTCGGCCTCACCCAAGATCTGTTCGCAGCCGGAGAGGATGCGGGGCCTATCGCCCAAGCGTTGCGCTGGTCGTCCCCCACGACGGCACTGCGTTACGGGCGCCAACTGGTACCGGCATCCGATGCAACGGCCCGTCATCTGCGCGGTCGACGCAGTTAAACCCCGCTCTTAAAGGCGAACTTGAACGCGCAATTGCTCATGGGCGCGACGGTGATCCACGCCGTAGCTGAGGCTCGGACCGATGGGGTTGCGAACGACTGCTCTCGTGAAGGACCGAAGAAACGGCCCGCCTCCATTCCGAGACAGGCCGACGAGGTGTTCCTTTGCAGGAGTCCCAATCAGGTGAAACCACCTGATGACTCGGAAAATGCGGTAAAACAAAAGCCTGGAGCACTTGATCCGATGGAATCGGATCGGAAGCTGGTCCAAGCCGATCAGCTGTCGGCGGCCGCGCGACGCGGGAACGTCACGGTCGCCTCCAGGCCGCCGCCTTCCCGGTTCCGCAGCCAGAGCGCGCCGCCGTGCGCCACGGCGATGTCGCGGGCGATGCTGAGGCCGAGGCCCACGCCGCCCGAGGCCACGTTGCGCGAATCCTCCTGCCGGTAGAACGGCTCGAACACCATTTCCAGCCTGTCCTCGGGAATGCCCGGCCCGCGATCGGCGACGACGATGGTGACAGTGCTTCCGTCTCCGCGCAGCACGAGTTCGGCGCTGCCGCCATAGCGCAGCGCATTCTCGACGAGATTCTGGATGCAGCGCCGCATTCCTTGCGGGAACCCTGCCAGAGGCGCTCCGGTTGTGCCCGAAAGCGACACCCGCGCGCCCTGTTCGGCCTGGGCTGCGCGTATTTCCATGACGATTTGGTCCAGGTCGACCTCCGCGCAGAGGTCCTCGTCCGTGCCGCCGCGCATGAAGGAGAGCGTGGCGTCGACCATCTCTTCCATCTCGCCCAGGTTCTTGCGGAAACCGGCCTTCAGCTGCTCGTCGGGAAGCAGCTCGGTGCGCAGCCGCAACCGGGTGATGGGAGAACGCAAGTCGTGCGAGACCGCTGCGAGGAAGCGGGTGCGTTCCTCGATATGGCCGAGCAGCCGTTCCTGCATCGCATTGAAGGCCTCCGCCGCGCGCCGTACTTCGGGCGGGCCGCCGGTTTCCAGCGGCGCGCTGCGGATATCCCGTCCGAGCGCTTCGGCGGCGTCGGCCATGCGCTTGAGCGGCGCCATCGCCAGCCTCACCGCGAACCAGGTCAGCGCCGCCACCATCAGGATGCGCAGAAGATAGATGCGCAGGACATAGTCGGCGATCGTCCCGATGCGGTCGAAATCGGCGCCGTTCTCGTCCTCGCGCCCGGTGGCGACGAGCCAGGGCTGGTCGGGGCGAAGGCGCACGGCGACTTCGAATTCGGCCAACGGGTCGCGCGCGGACATCATGCTCCAGCTGGTGGCGGCGCGGCCCCGGTCGTCGAGCAGGCGAGCGCCGATGGTGCGGACTTCGACCGGGCGGCCCATGTGCACGGCGATCACCTGGGCCAGCAGCAGCGATGAGCGCTTGAGGTCCGGCGCGGGCTGGCCTGCCTCCGGCAATTGCCGCGAGAGGTGCAGCGAGAATCCCGGGGCCTGCAATTCCCGCGCAAGGGCAGGGCGCTCCTGCGGGGGGCGGGCGTCGAGCAGCCGCAGCGCGTCAGCCACCCGGGTCGCGAAGACGCGGGTGGGGATCTCCAGCATCTGGCGGCGGCGGCTTTCGAACCAGATCGTGCTGGTCAGCAACTGGGCAAGGATCACCCCCGCCACGAGGATACAGGCGATCCGCGCCGAGAGCGAAGTGCGCCGGAAGGTGCGCAGGCAGAATCCGGCTGCCGTCTGCAAAAGGCTCTTCATGTTAGGCGGCGTCGACCACATCCACCGAGAGCACGTATCCGCCGTTGCGCACGGTGCGGATCAGGTGCGGGTTGCGGGCATCGTCGCCCAGCAACTGGCGCAGGCGGCTGATGCTCATGTCGATGGCGCGGTCGGTCGGGTCGCGCTCGCGGCCATAGACCTGCCGGGCGAGGAAGTCGCGGCTGAGGGTTTGGTAGGGATGGCGCAGCAGCGTGCGCAAGGCGAGAAAGTCCGACCCGCCGACGGGGAACGTCTCCTCGCTCGCCGCTCGCCGGAGCAGGGTGCGCTTCACGTCGAGCTGCCAGCCCGCAAAGGCGATGACGTCCGGCTCGGCGGGGGCAGGCGGCGGCGCGCTGCGTTCGGTGCGGCGCAGGACGACGCGGATGCGGGCGAGCAGTTCGCGGGGGTCGAACGGTTTGGGCAGATAATCGTCCGCGCCCATTTCCAGGCCGACGATCCGGTCGATCAGCGCGCCTCGCGCCGTCAGCATGATGATCGGGATGTCATGCCGCTCGGTAAGCGAGCGGCAGAGCGAAAGGCCGTCGGTGCCCGGCAGCATCAGGTCGAGGATGATGAGGTCTGGCGTTCCGGTTTCCAGATGGCGCCACATCGCCTCGCCGTCCGCGACGCCCTCGGCGTCCAGTCCGGCCTCCCTGAGGTAGGTGCAGAGCAGGGTGCGAATATCGGCATCGTCGTCGACGACGAGAATGGCGCTCATCGGCCCTGTTCCTGCAAACTCTGCCCCATGGGACAGATCCGCTCCGTTACATACGGTGACAAAGCGCTTCGGCTCCTGACAAAAAAGCACAAATCCACGGATTTACCCTGCTGCGCCCGCTGATAGGGCGCCTCCTTATTATGCGAATGATTTGCATTATTAAGGGGGTTTTACCGTGAGACAAACGATTTTCGGCCAGCCCATGCTGCGTGGCTCGCTTGCGGCGCTCGCCGTCGGTCTGTGCTTCGCGCAGCCCGCCTTCGCCGATGACGCCGATGAGGATTCCATCGTCGTGACCGGCCTGCGGACCGAGGATACCAAGTCCTACACCGGCCAGGAGGCGAGCATCGCCATCGGCCTGCCGTTGAGCCTGCGCGAAACGCCGCAGACCGTCACCGTCGTCACACGCCAGTTGCTCGACGACCAGCAGATCGAGACCATCGACGACGTTCTGGGCACGACGCCGGGCGTCACCTCCTACGCCAACGACAACGCGGGCCGCACGACTTATCGCGCGCGCGGCTTCGACATCACCAACTACCGCATCGACGGCATGCAGGTGGACGGCCAGACAAACTTCAGCGGCGGCGGCGCCTCCACCAACCTGGACCTTTACGACAGCGTCCAGATCGTGCGCGGCGCCAACGGGTTGCTCGGCGGCACCGGCGATCCTTCCGCGACGATCTATCTTCAGCGCAAGCAGCCCGCGACCACGCTCGGCGCCAGCGGCATGCTGACGCTCGGCAACTGGAACAAGCGCCGCGTGATGGGCGATCTCAATGTGCCTGTGACGACGGACGGCGGGGTACGTGCGCGCCTGGTCTTCTCCGACGAGAGCACCGATACGTTCCGCGAGCGCGAGCACATCGACCGGCGCGGCATTCTCGCCAACGTCGCTGCCAATCTCGGCCCGCAGACGGTGCTGAATGGCGGCATCCAATATGAGCGCACCCGCAACGACGGCGCTTCCTGGGGCAGCAACGTCTCGATCTGGTTCGCGGACGGCACTTTGGCCAACCTTCCGCGCAAGACCAACCCGGTCACCGACTGGAGCGTCGCCAAGCGCGAATCCACCACCGCTTTCGTCAATCTCGACCATCGCTGGGACAATGGCTGGCATCTCAAGCTCGGCTATGCGCGCACCGACGGCGAGACCTACAACAATATCGGCGTCGCCAAGGTCAACAATGCCGCACGCAGCGTGGGCGGCTTCGCGGGCTTCTGGAACCAGGACGGCACCGGCGGCTACCTCAACGGCATCCACTCGGAATACGAGAGCAGCCGCGACAATGTGGACGTCACCCTGAGCGGTCCGATCCACCTCTTCGGGCGTGAGCACCAGTTGATGTTCGGCGTCAACGGCTACCGCGACAAGGTGACCGAATATGCCTTCAGCGCGGCGCTGGGCAATTGCAGCATCGCCGGCGTCGCCCCCTGGAGCGGCTGCCAGTATCGCGCCGCGGGCCTGCCGATCGACGACTGGCGGACCTGGGACGGCTCCTATGCGAACTACGAAACCTTCCGCACCGACGCCCGCGCCGTGGACAGGACGCGCAACATCGGCGGCTATGCGGCGGGCCGTTTCAGCCTGATGGACGGCCTGACCGCCATCGTCGGCGGCCGCATCAGCGACTACAAGGCCCATGGCGGCGACTATAACATCTCGAATGTCTGGAAGGCGGATGCCGCCACGACGCGCCAGAAGGGCGTGTTCACGCCTTACGCCGGGCTGGTCTATGATGTGACGCGCGAAGTCTCGCTCTATGCCAGCTATACGGACATGTTCACGCCGCAGGGCAGCTTGCGCGACGAGAACGACAACCTGCTCGATCCGGTGACCGGCTCCAGCTACGAGGCGGGCGTGAAGGGCGCTTTCTATGACGGCAAGCTCAATGCCTCGCTCGCCTTCTTCCGCAACAAGCAGAGCAACGTCGCGGAGAGCACCGGCCTCCTTAACGACGTGACCGGCGAGACGATCTATCGCACGGTCGACGGCGTGATCTCGAAGGGCATCGATCTCGATGCCTCGGGCGAAGTGCTGCCGGGCTGGAACCTGTTCTTCGGCTACAGCTATCTCGACGTGAAGGGGCTGAGCTACCAGCGCGATCCGCATCATGTCGTGCGTCTCTCGACCAGCTATACATTGCCGGGGGCGTGGAACCGCCTGACGATCGGTGGCGGCATTTCCAGCCAGAGCAAGACCGAGTGGTCCACCAATCCCGGCCGTCCGCTGGGCAACGGGCAGTATGATGCGACGAATCTGACGGTCGGCGGCTACACGCTCGTGAACCTGATGGCGCGCTATCAGGTGACGGAGAACATCCAGCTCTCGGCCAATGTCACCAACCTGACGGATAAGACCTATTACCGCCAATATGGTTTCTATGACGGCCTGATCTACGGCGAGCCGCGCAGCTACAGCGTCACCCTGCGGGCGCGAATCTAGCACTGCGGAGCGGCATGGGCCGGACCGAAAGGTCCGGCCCTTCTGTTTCCGGGCGATTCGATCGGCAAAAGCGGTGAGAGCAAGCGATAGAGCCGCCGAAACGGCGGTTTTCCTGGGTTCTGGTTCAATATGAAGTTTTTTTGAAATTAGGTTGTTGACCGAATCATTGGGC
>NZ_DAISLT010000045.1:0-48126 GCF_036820275.1 Novosphingobium sp. | reverse complement strand
ACACGCTCGCCTTTACCGGCGCCGACCTCACGGTCACCCCGCGCGGCCTCACCGTAACCGCAGACGCACTCTCGCGCCTCTACGGCAACGCCAACCCGGCGCTGACCTACACCCTCGGCGGCGACGGTCTCGTCAACGGTGACGCCCTGAGCGGGGCTCTGGCCACCGAGGCCGTCGCAACCAGCAATGTCGGCAGCTATGCCATCGGCCAGGGCACACTCTCGGCGGGCGAAAACTACACCGTGACCTATGACGGCGCCGACCTTACCGTCACTCCGCGATCCCCGGGCAGCACCGCAGGCAACCTCCTGCCTTACATCTTTACGCCCAACCTGCGTCCGGCGACCAATCTGGTCACTCTCAGCCCCGCAAAGGAAGGCGGATCGGACGCATCGACCACTCTGGTTTCTTGCCAAATGCAGGGCGGAGTCACGTGCTCCGGGAAGTGATAGCGCTAGGGAACGCCCGGCGTTCCCTCCGCTTTTTGTCCTGAACTTTTTAACGCCTTCTCTCTCCCGTTCCGATCGTAACCGTTATCGGGTGGGAGGGGGAAGCACGCTGCAACGACTTTGAATTTGGCAACTGGCTGGCGGTGTCCATTTTTCCGTTCACCAAATGGATCTGTTTCGGCTTCTTCTACCGAATTCCGTATCAAGCGAGGCGAGGCGGACTTGTGCGGTCTTGCTGTCGATGGCGGCACAGGCATTGCAATCATGCCGTTCGGCCACCCACGAGAGGATGGTTTTGCGGGATAAGTGACAATACGATCAGCCTTAAGGGCATGGATCGGTTTTTCGGTATGAATCCCGGCAGCCTTGGGGGCGCCGTCACCGCGACGCCCCGTTTTTCCTCACTAGACCAATGTCAGCTTCGGCTCTCTTTTGCCGAATTGTGGGCGAATGATCTCCGCACCGCCGCGTAGCTGATCCAGATAATCCGACCAGTGCTGCATCATGCGAACGCGCTCTTCCCAGTGCTGACCGCGCGTATAGGCACGGCGCACCGAGTTCGGCTCCGCGTGAGCGAGTTGCCGTTCGATCGCATCAGGATTCCAGTTGCCCATCTCATTGAGCAGGGTCGCGGCCATCGCCCGGAAGCCATGCGCCGTCATCTGATCCTTCTCGTAACCCATCCGGCGCAATGCCGCATTGATCGTGTTGTCCGACAGCGGCCGCTTGGTCGAGCGAATCGAGGGGAAGAGATACGTGCTGAAGTTCTCCCCGTGGTCGATCTCCCCGATGATTGCCAAGGCCTGCTGCGAAAGGGGAATCGTGTGCGGGCGGCGCATCTTCATCTTGTGCGGCGGAATGATCCAGACCGCCCGCTCCAGATCGAACTCATTCCATTCGGCATGTCGCAGTTCGCCCGGACGGACGAAAGTGTGAGCGAGCAGGCGCAGCGCGATATTCGTGTAGCGCGCCCCGTCGTAATCATGGATCGCGCGCATCAAGGCGCCGACGTGCTTGGGCATCGTGATAGCCGGGCGATGCACGACCTTGGGCGTGACCAGTGCGCCGCGCAGATCGACGCACACGTCCCGCTCTGCTCGCGCCGTGGCGACGGCAAACCGGAAGATCTGGCCGCACAGCGCCCGCACGCTCATGGCGGTGTAGAATTTCCTGGTCCGCTCGATCTTCTTGAGGGAGAGGAGCACCTCATGCGCGGTGATCTGCGAGATCGGTCGATTGCCAATATCAGGCAGAACCAGGCTGACCTGCCATTCGCATTTCCTGATCGACTTGGGCGATCGCTCTTCCAGCCGCATCTTTTCCAGCCACTCCTCCGCGATAAGCCGGAAGGTGTTCCCGGCAGCGATGGACGCGGCGACCTTGTCCAGCTTGGCCTGGTGGACAGGATCGATGCCCTGCTTGAGCAGGCGCCGCGCTTCAATCAACCGCTGGCGGGCCTCTGCGAGCGTGACTTCGGGGTAACGCCCGAAGGAGGCCGTACGCTGGAGCTGGTGCAGTTTGAAGTTCATCCGCCAATAGCGGGCGCCGGACGGCTTCACGAGCAGGTAGAGCCCGTCGCGGTCGGAAAGCTTGTAGGCTTTTTCGCGTGGTCGGGCTCGATCGACCGTGGTTGGGGAGAGACCGGATTTGGGTGATTCGCTTGCCATTATGAGGGGACCTTCGTCAGCTCTAGAGAACTGCAGGTCCACATATGGCGCCAACTTTGACTGAGACGGCATGGAACATATCCGGAACTGCCCGGACAGTGTATCAGTCAAAAACCGCAGAAAACAGCCATTCACGACCCTTTATGGGTACGTATGAGACGCGCACTGGAGCGGGTAGCGGGAATCGAACCCGCATAGCCAGCTTGGAAGGCTGGAGCTTTACCACTAAGCTATACCCGCCCAATTTCAGGGACGATGTCCAGCTGCGTCGTGGCTGCCGCTTGCCACGATTGGAAGGGCCTCGTCAACGCCTTCCTTGCGACTTCTCCGCCATAAGAGGTGGATAGCGGATCAGTGCCCCGGATAATCCAGTAGTGCATGGGGCGTGATGCCCGCACCGCGCAGGCGCTCGGCGCCGCCCAGATCGGGCAGGTCGATGGCGAAAAGCGCGTGTTCGACTTTCGCTCCGGCCCGGCGCAGCAGTTCGGCTGCGGCCAGCGCGGTGCCGCCGGTCGCCAGAAGGTCGTCGACGAGAATCACGTGGTGCCCCTCGCCCACGGCCTCGGGATCCACTTCCAGCGTGTCGGTGCCGTATTCGAGGGCATAGTCGATGGCGATCACCGGGACCGGCAGCTTGCCCGGCTTGCGGATCGAGACGAAGCCCAGCCCCAGCCGCGCCGCGATCGCCGCACCGAAGATGAAGCCGCGCGCCTCGACGCCGGCGATCACATCCGCGCCCGAGGCCTTGACCGTCTCCGCCATCAGATCGACCGCGGCGGCAAAGCCGGGGCCGTTGCCGACCAGCGTGGTCACATCGCGGAACAGGATGCCGGGCTTGGGGAAGTCCGGCACGGTGCGCACCAGCGCCTTGATCTCATCGAGGGTCATGGTGGCCGTCCTTACGGGGTCGAGCCGCCAAACGAAAGGGCCTGCACCATCGTGAAATGGTGCAGGCCCTTCGTTCGGGTCGGAAAGGAAGCCTCAGTGCTTCTTGCCGGCCCAGATGTTGCGATAGGACATATAGCCCAGGATCGTCGCGAAGAGGAGGAAGCCCAGCACCGGCCAGCCGGTCTGCTTGCGCTTTTCCAGCTTGGGTTCGGCAGTCCAGATCAGGAAGGCCGAAACGTCCTTGGACATCTGATCCACCGTCGCCTTGGTACCGTCGCCATAGGTCACCTGGCCCTCGCCGGTCAGCGGCGGCGGCATCGCGAGGTTGAGGTTCGCGAAGTACGGGTTGTAGTGCAGGCCGTCCGGCGTCTTCGAATCCGGGAACTTCTTCAGAAGCTCGGCGGGCTGGTCCTGGTAGCCGGTCAGCAGCGAGTAGACGTAGGCCGGGCCGTCATGACGTGCCTTGGTGATGAGCGAGAGATCGGGCGGAGTGCCCTGGCCGCCATACATCACCGGCGGGAAGTAGTCGGTCGCCACGCCTTCGCGGGTTTCCACTTCGCCCGTGGCGTTGTTGTAGACCGGAACCTGGAAGCCCTTGGCGATCGCCTTCACTTCGGCGTCGTTGTAGCCCAGCGCCGCAAGATCGCGGAAGGCGACGTGGCGGATCGCGTGGCAGGCCGCGCAGACTTCCTTGTAGACCTGGAAGCCGCGCTGGAGTTGCTGGCGGTCGAACTTGCCGAAGGCGCCGTCGCTGGCGAAGCTCACCTCCTTGGGGTGGAGGTGGAATTCATGCTCGGCGGTTGCGGCGGGGGGTTCGGTGATCTGCTGGTAGGCCCCTTTGCCGAAGGACCAGGCCAGTGCCACCGTGAAGAACAGCCCGACGGCGATAGAGAGAAAGCGTGCCATGTCTGTCGTCTTTCGTTCCAGCTGTTGTCAGGCAACCGTCGCCGAAGGCGCGGGGTTGAGCTTGGCGGCTTCATCCTCGCCGAGGACGGACTCGGTGATGGAGAAGGGCAGCGGGTCCGGCTTCTCGATGGCCGAGACGATCGGGATGACGATCAGGAAGTGCGCGAAGTAGTAGAGCGCCGCGATCTGGCTGAGCATTACGTAAGGCTCTTCGGCCGGGGCGCCGCCGCAGTAGAACAGCACCGCCATCGCCGGGATCAGGCCAAAGAAGAAGAACTTCTTGTAGAGCGGGCGGTACGAGCCCGAGCGGACCGGCGAACGATCGAGCCAGGGCAGGAAGAACCACACGAGGATCGCGCCGAACATCGCCAGCACGCCCATGAGCTTGGCCGGGATGAAGAAGAAGTCCTGGGTGAAGGCGCGCAGGATCGCGTAGAACGGCCAGAAATACCATTCGGGAACGATATGCGCGGGCGTGCTCATCGGGTTAGCCGGAATGTAGTTGTCCGGGTGGCCCAGCGCGTTCGGGAAGAAGAACAGCGCGGTGCAGAACAGGATCGCGAAGACGCCGATCGCCCAGCCGTCCTTGGCGACGTAGTAGGGGTAGAACGGAACCGTGTCGCTTTCGCTCTTCACCTCGATGCCGGTGGGGTTCGACGAACCCGGGATATGCAGCGCCCAGATATGCAGGATCACCACGCCGACGATCACGAAGGGCAGGAGATAGTGCAGCGAGAAGAAGCGGTTGAGCGCGGCATTGTCCGGCGCGAAGCCGCCGAGCAGCCATTGCTGGAGAGGCTCGCCCACGAAGGGAATTGCGCCGAACAGGCCGGTGATGACCTTGGCGCCCCAGAAGCTCATCTGGCCCCAGGGCAGCACGTAGCCCATGAAGGCCGTGGCCATCATCAGCAGGAAGATCACGACGCCGAGCAGCCACACCATCTCGCGCGGGGCCTTGTACGAACCGTAGAAGAAGCCGCGGAAGATGTGGACGTAGATGACGACGAAGAAGGCCGAGGCGCCGTTGGCATGCGCATAGCGCATCATCCAGCCCCAGTTCACGTCACGGACGGTCTGCTCGACGGTGTCGAACGCCACTTGCGTGTTGGCCGCATAGTGCATCGCCATGACGATGCCGGTGACGATCTGCAGGACGAGGCAGAGCGCGGCGAGGAAACCGAAGTTCCAGAAATAGTTCAGGTTGCGCGGAACCGGATAGCCGCCGCCGACCGAGTTGTAGACGAGGCGCGGCAGGGGCAGCCTGTCGTCCATCCACTGCATGAAGGGGTGGCTCGGCTTGTATTCCTTGGCCCAGGGAAAGCTCATGTTCTTGATCCTCTCTCTTGGCCTCAACCGATCTTTACGACCGTGTCGGTGGTGAAGGCGTATTCCGGAACCTCGAGGTTCTTGGGCGCGGGGCCCTTACGGATACGGGCTGCCGTGTCATAGGAAGAGCCGTGGCAGGGGCAGAAGTAGCCGCCGAACTCGCCCTTGGGCTCACCTTCGCCGGCACCGAGCGGAACGCAGCCCAGGTGGGTGCAGACGCCCATGGTGATCAGCCAGTTTTCCTTGCCTTCCTTGGTGCGTTCCTCAAGCGTCTGCGGATCGCGGAGCGAGGAAACGTCGACCTTGTTGGCTTCCGCGATTTCATGCGGCGTGAGGTTGCGAACGAAGACCGGCTGCTTGCGGAAGATCGCCTTGATCGCCTGTCCGGGCTGGATCGAGGAAATGTCGACTTCCGTGGAAGACGCCGCAAGAACGTCCGCCGATGCGGACATCTGGCTGACCAGCGGGACGACGATGCCCACGCCGGCGACACCCGCCGCGCTTACCGCGGCGATATTGATGAAATCGCGCCGCCGCACGCCATCTGCTTCTGCCATGATTGCCCTTGCCTTGTTATTGACAACCTACTCCCGGGATTCCGGTAGCAAGCCCAGATTCCTGACCAATTCTATTTTTTTGTCTGGTATCCCCGTAACGGCCCCCCGTTGACGGTTAGATGCCCCGGGATGTAGCCGAAACGAATACCGACTTTGCCGAACTGATATACAGGGAAATCTGCCCTGCCAACCGTGTTTTTGGTTGGACAGGGCAGGATGGTCGTCAAGGAATTCAAGGTATAACCGCTCGGCGGCCAGGCCGGACGGGCCTGTATCAGCCCGCCGCGATCACCGAAATCTGGCGTCCGTAGGCGGCCTCGCCGCGGTGCGTGGCCCGGCGATAGGAATAGAAACGCTCGGGCGCCGCATAAGTATCGAGGCCGAGACGCTCCACGTCGGCGATCCCCGCAGCCTCCAGCCGCGCGGCTACATACAGCTCCAGATCGAACTGCCAGTGCCCTTCGCGCCCTTCGGCGAAGAATCGTGCATTGTCGGCAACCTCGGCCAGGAAGCGGTCGCGGAAACCCGTGTCCACCTCGTAGGAATTCCGGGAGATGCAGGGGCCGACGGCAGCAACGATCCGCGCCCGCTCGGCGCCGAGCGATATCATCCGGGCGATCGTGCTGTCGGTCACGCCGCTGATGGCGCCCTTCCATCCCGCATGGGCCGCGCCGACCACACCGGCCTCGCGGTCCGCAAGCAGGACCGGCGCGCAGTCGGCGGTGACGACGCCGATCAGCACGCCGGGCCGGTCCGTGACGAGGGCATCGGCATGGGGACGCTCGGCGTCGCTCCACATGTCCGCGCCGAGAATCACGCAGTCGGGCGAATGCACCTGATAGACGGAAACGAGCGGCGCGCCGGGCAGGACCGCGTCGGCGGCGCGGCGGCGGTTTTCGGCCACCGCCGCCGGTTCATCGCCGGAACCGAGGCCGACATTGAGGCCCGCGACATCGCCCGCGCTCACCCCACCGCGACGGCCGAGGAAACCGTGCGGCAGGCCGTCCAGCAATCGGGCGCGATTGACCTCGACGGCCTCGTGTCCGGAATCAACCAAGGCTCTTGCTCACCTGTTCCCGCACGTCGCGCGAGAGGCTTGGCTCGGCGGCGATCTTCTCCAGTTCGGCGCGCATCATGGCGGCGCGGGTGGGTTCGATCCGCCGCCAGCGCCCGAGCTGCGGCACGAAACGCGCAGTGGTCTGGGGGTTGATCGGGTCGAGCTTGCGGATCAGCTCGCCGATCATCCGGTAGCCCGCGCCGCTCGCATCGTGGAACGCCTTGGGATTTACCGCCGCCGTCATGTAGAGCGCGCGGGCGCGGTTGGGGTTGTTCAGCGTGAAGTCCCGATGCCGGGCCAAGGCCTCGATATGATCGAGCACGTCCGGGTGGAACGAACCGGCCTGGAGCGCGAACCACTTGTCGATGACGAGGGCATTGCCTTCGTAGCGCCGGTGGAAGTCGGCAAGGGCCTCCTCCCGCTCCGGGCCTTCGAGGTTGCAGAGCACGGTCAGCGCCGACTGGCGGTCGGTCATGTTGTCAGCGGCGCGGTACTGCGCGATGGCGCGGCGGGCGCCCTCGGCAGCGTCGCCCGAGGCGATCAGCACGAGCGCCTGCCCCTTGGTCTTGCGCGCGCCGCGCGCGGCGGCATCGCGGCCATAGGGCACGGCGGAAACCCGATCGTGCAGCACCGCCAGCGGCTGCGCCAGCGCGCCGCCGAGCCATGCCTTCAGCGCCTCGCGCTCCTCATGGATCGCGGCCGGGTCAGCCACCAGCACCTGTTCGGCGAGATAGGCGACGCCCGGCAGGACCATGAGTTCGCCGCGCATCAGGTCGTCGAGCGCCTCGTCCGCCAGCACGGCAGCGAAAGCCTCGCCAATCGCCTTGCGGCCCTCGGCGCGGGCGGAATCCGACAGGCCGCCACCGACGGCGGCCACGAGATGCTGGACCACCAGGCTCTGCATCGCCTCGTAACGGGCGAAAGGATCGTCGTCATGGGCGGCGAGGAACACGAGGTCCTCGTTCGAACGCTCGATGTCGATGGCGACCGGGGCCGAGAAGCCGCGGTTGATCGAGACCACCGGCGGACGCGCGAAGCCTTCGAAGGTGAAGCTGTCACTGCCCTTGTCGAGCACGATCAGCTGCTCGCCTGCATGGCGGCCGCTATCGCGGTCATAGAGGGCCACGCGCAGGGGAATCGGCACGGCCTGCTTTTCGGGCTGACCCGGCGTGACCGGAACCGTCTGGGTCAGCGTGAGCGTCGCCGTCTCGCCCCGATGGGCCAGTTCCACGGCGACTTGCGGCGTGCCTGCCTGCGAGTACCAGAGACGGAACTGCGTGAGGTCCAGCCCGGTGCCGTCCTCGATGGCCTTGACGAAATCCTCGCAGGTCGCCGCCTCGCCGTCGTGGCGATCGAAGTAGAGGTCGGTGCCCCGGCGGAACGTCTCGGGTCCGGCCATGGTCCGCATCATGCGGATCACCTCGGCGCCCTTGTTGTACACCGTTGCCGTGTAGAAATTGCTGATTTCCTGATAGGAATCAGGCCTGATCGGATGGGCGAGCGGCCCCGAATCCTCGGGGAACTGGGCCGAGCGCAGGACCCGCACGTCCTCGATGCGCTTCACCGCCTCGCTGCCCATGTCGGCGCTGAACAGCTGGTCGCGCAGGACGGTGAAGCCTTCCTTGAGCGAAAGCTGGAACCAGTCGCGGCAGGTCACGCGGTTGCCCGACCAGTTGTGGAAATACTCGTGGCCGATCACGCTCTCGATGCCGTCGTAATCCGCATCGGTGGCGGTTTCCGGCTCGGCAAGGACGTAGCGCGTGTTGAAGACGTTGAGCCCCTTGTTCTCCATCGCCCCCATGTTGAAGTCCGACACGGCGACGACGTTGAACAGGTCGAGGTCGTACTCGCGCCCGAAGGTGTCCTCGTCCCACTTCATCGAGTGGATCAGCGAATCCATCGCGTGGCTGGTGCGCTGCTCGTCACCGGCGCGGACCCAGATATTGAGATCGACCTTGCGGCCCGAGCGCGTGGTGAACGCGGCATGGTTCGCCACCAGATCGCCCGCGACGAGCGCGAAGAGGTAGCTCGGCTTGGGCCAGGGGTCGTGCCATTCGGCCCAGTGGGTGCCGTCCTCGCCCTCTCCCGTCGCAGTGCAGTTGCCGTTGGAGAGCAGGACCGGGAAGCGGGTCTTGTCGCCCGCCATGCGCACCGAATAGGTCGAGAGCACGTCCGGACGGTCCGGGAAGAAGGTGATGCGGCGGAAGCCTTCCGCCTCGCACTGGGTGCAGAGCATGCCGTTCGAGGCATAAAGGCCCATGAGCTGGCTGTTCGCCGCCGGATTCACCGAGGTCTCGATTTCGACCTCATGGGCATCGCCGGTCAGTTCGACCAGCAGGTCGGCACCGTCCATGCGCCAGTCGTTCACTGCCTCGCCATCGACGCGGATGGCCAGCGGGGTGAGTTGGTCGCCGTTGAGCCGCAGCGCCGAGGCGCCGTTTCCTGCGGGATTGCGGCGGACCGAAAGCGTGGAGAGCACATGGGTCTCGTCGATGCCCAGGCGGAAATCGAGCGCGATCTGCGGCACCAGCCAGGCCGGCGGCTGATAGTCCTCGCGGCGAATGACCGGCGGCGCCTGAGGGGCGGGAGCGGCATCCGCCATCTGCGTTTCGGCGTCGGGCGAGGCGGGGGTGCTGGCAATGTCCATGCCGCTAAATTAGAGCCTTGTCCCTCGAATGCCAGACTTGCCGCGACGAATTCACGGCCGAGACGAATTCACTGCCGAAACGAGAGGAATGCCTCATGCCTGCCGTCCCGCCGAAGCGCCTGTTCATCTTCGGACTGGGCTATACCGCGAAAGCGATCGCCCGGCAGGCCGCGCCTCGCGGCTGGGAGGTGGTCTCCACCGGCAGCGACGGCACGCTTTCCTTCGACGACGAGAGCAATGTGCGCCTCGCGCTGGCCGATGCCGACCATGTGCTCTCCTCGGTCCCGCCCGGCAAGGAAGGCCGGGGTGAGCCGCTCGACCCGGTGCTGGAGCGCTACGGCGATGCGCTGAAGGGCATGCCGCTGTCCTACCTCTCCTCCACCGGGGTCTACGGCGATACCGGCGGCGCCTGGGTGGACGAGAGCGCGCCGGTCGGCACCGGCCGCCGCACCGCGCGGGCCGAGGCGGACGGCGAATGGCTCAAGCTGGGCGCGCGGGTCTATCGGCTGCCCGGCATCTACGGCCCCGGCCGCTCCATGCTGGACAGGGTGCGGGACGGACGCGCGCACCGCATCGCCTTGGCCCAGCAGGTATTCAGCCGCGCCCATGTCGAGGACATTGCCGCAGGCGTGGTCGCCGGGCTCGAAGGGCCGACCGGCGCCTACAACCTCGCGGACGACTTGCCATGCGGCCAGAACACGCTGGTGGAGGAGGCCTGCCGCCTGCTCGGCCTGCCCCTGCCGCCGCTCCAGTCGATCGAGGAGGCGCGGCTTTCCGCCATGGCGCGCGGGTTCTATGCCGAGAATCGCCGGGTGGCGAATGGCAAGGCCCGGCGCGTGCTCGGCTGGCGCCCGCGCTTCCCGACCTACCGCGAGGGGCTGCGCGCCCTCAGCGCCACGACCAGCCCCACCGTCGCCAATGCCGCTCCGGCCAACGCCAGCAGCGACCAGCGGTAGCCCTCGAAGGCGGTAGAGATCAGCATCGCGATGATGATGACCATGACCCCGTTGTAGGCCGCCTTGCCCGCGCCGAGCTGGCGAATCAGCGTGTAGTAGAGCGGGAAAGTCACCACCGAGCCGAGAATCGCGAGATAGGCAGTGCCCAGCCAGTACATCCCGTCGCGCGGGATCACCGGCGGCCCGGAGGTCGCCCAGGCCACGGCAAGATCGGCAAGGGTCCCGTAGAGCATGGCCCAGGCCAGCAGGCTGACCATCGGCAGCGCCTTGCCGGTCTCGTTGGCCTGGATCACGTTCGAAACCGAAGCGCAGATCATCGCGATCAGCGCGAAGACCGTGCCGAGCAGCACCTTGCCGCCCAGCGGTGCCTCATGCGCCTCGTGCAGCAGTAACAAGGCCAGCCCGGCAATGGCGATGGCACTGCCGATCGCGAAACGCCAGGTGATCGGCTGGCCCAGCAGCAGTCGCGCCAGCACCGCATTGGGCACCAGCAACAGCCCGATCATCACCGCGACGATGCCCGAGGTCAGGTGCATCTCGGCGCGGTAGACGAAGTTGTAGTTGCCGCAGAATTGCGCCACGCCCACCGCCAGCGCCAGCCAATGGCCCGCCGCGCCAAGCCTCAGGCTCTTCCGCATCACCACCGCGACCAGGAACATCGCCGGGGTCGCCAGCACGAAGCGCCAGGCGACCGACCAGCTTGCAGGCACGTCGCCGATCTGGCCGGTGATGACGAACCAGGTCGATCCCCAGATCAGCGCGACCAGCAGGAACGGCAGCGCCACCGCGGGCGTCAGGAAGCCCGGCGCGGAATCGGAACTCTCGCTCACAATGCGGAAATCGCGCGGGCGAGCGCCGAAACGTGATCCTCGCGCGAATCCCAGGCGGTGACGAGGCGCGCGGCATCGTCGCCCCAATCGTAGAATTCGAAGCCCTGCTCGCGCAGCGCCAGCCGCTCCACGGCGGTGGAGATCAGGAAGATCTCGTTCGCCTCCACCGGATGGAGCAGGCGGTCCTTTGCCGCAGCCGCGATCTCACCGGCCGCGGCATTGGCGGCGCGCGCATTGTCCAGCCAGAGATCGCCTTCCAGCATCGCGAGGATCTGTGCGGCGAGATAACGGCCCTTCGATTGCAGGTGCCCCGCCCGCTTGCGGCGGAAGCGGACCTTGTCGGCCATGGCCGGATCGAAGAACACGATCGCCTCCGCGCTCATCGCGCCGTTCTTGACCATGCCGAAGCTCAGGGCATCGACCTCGCCCGCCGCCTCAGCCGCGTCGCCGCCCAGAAACGCAGCCGCATTGGCGAAACGCGCGCCGTCCATGTGCAGGCCGAGGCGCTTGTCCTTGGCGAGGCGGGCCAGTGCGGTGAGTTCCTCGGGCCGGTAGACGCAGCCGTATTCGCTCGCCTGGGTGATCGAGATCGCGTGGGGCTGGACCTGATGGACGCCGTCGCGGATCGGATCGATCACCCGCGCAATGGCCTCTGGCGCGATCTTCGCGCTTTCACCATCGGCCAGCAGCAGCTTGGCGCCGTGCAGGTAGAAGCCCGGCGCGCCGCCCTCGTCCATCTCGATATGCGCCTCGCGGTGGCAGATCACCGCGCCGTGCGGCTCGACCATGGCGGACAGGGCAAGGCAGTTCGCCGCCGTCCCGGTCGCCACCCAGAGCGCCGCGCAGTCCCGCCCGAACAGCGCGGAAAAGCGATCGTCCAGCGATCGGCTGAGCGCATCGCCGTCATAGGGCGAATCGGGCGCGTCGGCCGCCTTCATGGCGTCCCATACCTTCGGATGGACCTTGGCGGCGTTGTCGGAGAGGAATTTCATGACCATATGCACTGCGAGCGGACACAGGCCCCGTCAAGCAGGCGCCACCAAGAAGGAGATTGGCCCATGGTCGGCGTGACCATCACCAAGCACGAAACCGCCACCGGCGGCGAATACCAGGCCCACCTCGCCGACAGCGACGTGACCGGCCACCTGACCTGGCAGACCCGCGACGGTGTGCACTATGCCGACCACACGCTCGTCCCCACCGAGATCGGCAATCGCGGCGTGGCGGCACGGCTGGTCGAAGCGATGGTCGCCGACGCACGGGAAAACCACTTCAAGATCGCGCCCTTGTGCAGCTACGTCGTCGCCGCGTTCAGGCGCCACCCGGAATGGGAAGACGTGAAGGCGTAAGCTCTCTCAACCGAACCCGCGCTGCAACCAGTCCTGCGCCAATCCGGCCAGGAAGGCGGCGCCGCGTGGCAGGGCCTTTTCGTCGACCATCATCTTCGTCGAGTGAATGCCGCAGCAGTGCTTCCAGTCGGCGCCGTCTTCCGCCACGCCCAGGAAGAACATCGCGCCGGGCACCTTTTCCAGCACATAGGCGAAGTCTTCCGCACCCATGATCGGGTCCTTGAGGCGCTGGAACGCGGCCTCGCCATAGAGACTCCGGGCGACGCGCTCCCCGAAGTCCACCGCGCGCGGATCGCAGACCGTCACCGGGAAGCCTTCGAGGATCGTGACTTCGCCCTTCAATCCGTGGGCTCCGGCAATACCGGCGACGAGCACCGGCAGTTCCTCCTTCAGCCGCGCGCGATTGGCCGCCGACAGCGTGCGCATCGTGCCGGTAAGCCGGGCGGTGTCGGGAATGACGTTGTGCGCGCTGCCGGCCTCGACCTTGGCGATCGTCACCACGACCGGATCGAACACGCTGTAGCGGCGCGCGACCATCGTCTGGATGGCCAGGACGATCTCGCAGGCGACCGGCACCGGATCGACCGTGTCGTGCGGCATCGAGGCATGGCCGCCGCGCCCGGTCACGACGATGCGCAGCTCGTCCGCAGCCGCCATCAGCGGTCCGGCGCGGCCGCCGATCACGCCGTGCGGCGCATTGGGCATGATGTGGAGCGCGAAGGCGGCATCCGGCAGCGGACGATCGAAGCCCTCGCCGCCGAGCAGTCCGTCTTCCAGCATGAAGCGGGCGCCGTGGTGGCCTTCCTCGCCCGGCTGGAACATGAAGCGCACTTCGCCGCGCAGGCTCTCCGCCCGGCCCGCGAGAATCTCCGCCGCACCGGCCAGCATGGCGACATGGGTGTCGTGACCGCAGGCATGCATCGCGCCGGGGACGGTCGAGGCGAAAGGCAGCCCGGTTTCCTCGGGCATCGGCAGGGCGTCGGTATCGCCGCGCAGCAGCACGCTGCCGCCCTCGCCCGCGCCGCCCTTGAGCGTGGCGATCAGTCCAGTGGTCGAGGGTCCGTCCCGCCAGTCGAGCGGCAGGTGGGCCAGAGCCGCGCGGATCTTGTCCCGCGTCTTCGGATTGTGCAGGCCGATCTCGGGTTCGGCATGGATGGCGCGGCGCAGCGCGACGATGCGGTCGGCAAGGCCGTGGGCCTGCTCGATCAGGGTGTTCGCGGATGAGGACATACCGGCATGATAGCCCTCGATCCGCGCCTGTCGAGACTCAGGTAGCCGAGTCCGCCACCGGCAGATCGTCGTCCGGATCGGGCGCGATGCTGATCTCGTTGCGGTCGATCTGCTGGAGCGTGCGCCACGCCATGAGGCCCATGACCACGTAGGACACCGCGCCGCCCAGAGCCACGGCCCAGGCCGCGCCGCTCGGGCCGACCGGCAGCAGGAACACCAGGCCGATCGCCAGCGCGACCAGCGCGATCAGCCGTGCGACCAGCGAATGACGCGCCCGGCCCGTAGCGTGGAGAACCGGCTCGAAAGCGACGCTGGCCAGGTCGAAACTCGCCGCAAGGGTCAGCGGCACGAGGATCGCCGCGCCCTGTTCGAAGTCCTCACCGCCGATGAATTCCAGCATCTGCTTGCCCAGCAGCACCGCCACCGTGATCACCACGATTCCGGCGAGACCGGCAATCTTGCTGGTCTGCAAGGCCAGCTTGCGGAACTCCGCCGCCGCCGAGGAAACCCGCGCGCGCGCCACTTCGGCATAGACCGAGCGGGTCAGCAGCGAAGACAGCTTGCTCAGCGCCTGCGAAAGCTGCGCGGCAAGGCGGTAGAGACCTGCCGCCTTGGTGCCGACCCAGGCGCCGACGATCAGCAGCGGGCCGTTCCGCATCGCCGCATCGAGCGTGGAGGCGGCGTAAGTCTGCATGAAGAAGCGGGTGACGCCGGGGTTCTCGTCGATCGCCTTGCGCCAGTTGCGCAAGTTCGAGAGGTTCACCGCTTCCGGGCAAAGCCGCCGCGCCATGATCCAGTAGAGCAGGGCTTCGAGGATATCGATCGCCGCCCAGGCGAACAGGAAGCGGCCGACGCTCGGCCCGGTCAGCCAGATGACGAGCGAGGCGGCAAGGCGGCCGCTCGGCACGATCGCCTCGACATAGACGGCCATGTCGAAGCGGTTGAGCGCGCGCACGATCCCGGTCGGGGCCGAAACCAGCGCCCAGAGCGACCCGACGCAGAACCAGAAGGCCACGTCCACGAAATGCGGGTTGAGTTCCAGCTTATGGGCGAACCCGTAGATCAGGATCGCCGCCAGCCCGCAGCCGATCACCGCGCCCACCCCATCGAGCAAGCCGCAGAGCATGCCGAGGCGGCCGAGCTTGCCCCAGTCCTTCTGGTGGACGTGTTCGCTGCCGTAGCGGACCACGACGCGCCAGGTCTGGAAGCTGGCAAGCGCGATCAGCGCCTGCGCCGTCCCGAAGATCAGCGAGAAGTGGCCGAAATCCTTGAGGCCGAGCGAGCGCGTCTGGATGGCGAGATAGGCCAGGCCGCAGACGGCGCCGAAGCCCTTGCCGCCCAGCAGCCAGGCCGTGTTCTGTATGATCCGCCCTAGCGGAGATTTGCTCTCGCGGCGGTGAAATTTGGCGGACATTGCGGCTGCATGTGAACGAGGGGGAAGGGACTTGCAAGCTATGGCGACCCGGGATTTCCCCATGCTGAACCTATCTGTGCCACTTTCGCGCAGGCCTGCACCCACCGGAGCCTTGGACACGCACCTTTTCCTTTCGCCCCGCAGCCCCTAGATGCGGGGCATCTCCCCTTTGACGAAACGTGATAATCCATGATCGAACACGCCATTCTCCTCAGCGCCGGCCAGGGCTCGCGCCTGCTTCCGCTCACCGCCGAGCGGCCCAAGTGCATGATCGATTTTTCCGGCAAGTCGCTGATCGAATGGCAGATCGAGATGCTGGCGCGCGGCGGCGTGAAGCGGATCGACGTCGTCACCGGCTTCATGACCGACATGCTGGAAGAGCACCTGAGCGCGATTCGCGATCCCCGCGTAGAAATCAACATCCGCTTCAACCCCTTCTTCAAGGTGGCCGACAACCTCGGCTCCTGCTGGATCGCGCGCGAAGCCATGCGCGGGGACTTCCTGATCCTCAACGGCGACACGCTCGTTTCCGAGGATATCGTGCGGAAGGTCCAGCAGGGCGCGACCGATGCCGAGGGCAGGACCTGGCCGATCACCGTCACCGTGGACGTGAAGGCGGAAGGGTACGACAGCGACGACATGAAAGTGGAGCGCGAGGCGGACGGCCGCCTCGTCCATATCGGCAAGACGCTGACGGCGGCGCAGTCCAATTCAGAATCGATCGGTTTCCTCGCCTTCCGCGGCGAAGGGGCCGACCTGTTCCGCGAGACCGTCCGCCAGGCGATGCGCACGCCAGAGGGCGTCCAGCACTGGTATCTGAAGGTGATCGATTCGATCGCGCCCACCGGCAAGGTCGGCACCGTTTCGATCGAGGGTCTGGACTGGGCGGAAGTCGACTTCCTCAATGATATCGAGATTGCAACGAAGCTGACCGATACCTGGTGAGAAGGTTTGAGCCGTCCGGACTGGGTTCGGACGGCTCGGGCCATGTCGGCCATGCCGAGGGGGCTTCGACAGGCTCAGCCTGAGCGGGTATCGGGCACATTGCTTTCAAAACCGCTCAGGCTGAGCCTGTCGAAGCCCCCCTCGGCTGGACACCGCGTATCAGGCGAACGCGCCTTTCAACCACTCGACCAGCCCGGCGAGGTCGTCACCCTCCAGCGCCACCGCGTGCCCGAGATCGGGCACCTTGGGCCAGCCGCAGTCGACAAACTCGCGCCCCTGCCACTCGCGCGCGCCTTCGTAGCGGGGGATGACGTGGAAGTGGACGTGGGGGTCCACCATCATCAGCATCAGGTAGTTGAGCCGGGCATAGCCGACCGCCCTAGTCAGCGCCGCCTCGACGGCGGCAGTGACGGTCTTCAACTCGGCATGGGCCTCAACGGGAAGATCGCCGAAGGCCGTCGCATCGGACCTGGCGGCCAGTACCAGCGAACCCAGCGTCGGCTGTGCGGGCCGTGCGAGCACCACCCAATGCGCGAATTCCGCGACGAGCGTATTAGGAAAGCCGAACTTCTCGATCGTCGCGTTCATCGTCGTCTCTCCGTCAGGCATCCGCAAGCCAGGACGTGATCTTACCGCCCCGTCCACGGACGATCCAGGCCTGAACCAGCCGCACCGCATGGATGAGGCAGGAAATCGCCGTCCACCAGGCGACCGCGATCAGGCCGAGGTCGGGCCGCGCGAACAGCATCGCCACGAACAGGATCACCATGTTCGGATTGCGGCGCGCCGTGATGAGGCGGAACCGGCTGTCGAACTGGCGCCAGACGTGGATGTGCATCAGGCCGTTCTGCCTCATGAACAGGCCCTCGATCAGGCGCTGCACGATATAGCCGCCCTGGATGGCGCCCTGCACCCACCAGAACGTGGCTTCATCATAGTCGAGGCCCCATGTCGCCAGACCGGTCGCCCAGAACCACCACCAGAACGGCGGGTGGACGAGGTCCATGCCGTGATCGGCGACATTGCCCCATTCCGACGAGGTGATCGTGCAGCGCGCGAGCTTTCCGTCCACGGTGTCCAGCACCATGAACACCAGACCCAGCGCCATGCCCAACCAGTAATGGCCATAGGCGAAGAGCACGGTGGCGGCGACGCAGAACACCGCGCCCACCGCCGTCACCATGTTCGGAGTGATATGCAGCTTTGCGCAGATGCGCGTCAGCACCAGCGCCCATTCGGGCCAGAGGTACTTGGTCAGCACGTCGGTCACACCCTTGTAGGCACCGAAATAGCTGGCCCGCTCGATGGTGCGGACGCTCTGCGGCGTCAGCGCCATCAGGAACGGCGTCTCGCGCTTGCGCAGCTGCTTGTTCTCGATCGTCGGGCCGCTTTCATAAGCGACCACCTCAAGCCCGGCATTCTCTGCAAGCGGCCGCCGGGCACTCATGGCTTCGGCGATTCGGGCGGCCTGCGTTCCGTCGGCAGCATGGGCCAATGCGGGAACGCCGCCCAGCGTCAGGACCATGCCAGGACGCGATGTGACGTATTTGAACCAGGCCGGATCCCACGCGAAAGCGGCGTTGGACAGGATGGCGGGGCCTTCGCCGCCGGCAACCGCAGAGCGGGAATCAGACTGCGCGCCATTGGCACGGGCGATCCGCGCCACGCGCTCGGCCATCGTCAAACCCCAGAGCTTGACCGGGTTGGCGCCGAGTGTGACGACGGGAGGGAGATTGTCATGTTCGACCATGCTTGTGGCCGTAATCCGTCCCCCTCTGCGAGGCAACTTCGGGACTTGCGGAAAATGCGGCACATTTTGCCCGTCTTGCAAGTGGCGCAAAAACGCCATACAACTGTAACCTTAATGTGTCAGTGAATGTTTCCTGATGATTTTTGGCCGCGGGATGCCTACATAGGCCCCCGTGTACGGAACCATCTACGAATTCGAAACGCTGCCGACTTTCGGTGAGCAAGGCAAGCGCAAGGCCACTGGCCCTGCGCGCGTGGCCCGTCGTGGCCGTGCCGTGCCTCTCGTCGGCATCATCCGCAATCCCCGCAGCCATCGCAACAAGGGCCACGCGCCCGAGATGGAGGATTGCTCCAACATCCTGACCGAGACCCCGCGCACCCGCACGGAACTGTTCGGCGTGCTGGACGGCTTCGCGCGTCGCGGCATCGACTACCTGGTGGTCGACGGCGGCGACGGTACGGTTCGCGACGTTCTGACCTGCGGCGCCGAGATCTTCGGCGACGAATGGCCCACCTTCATCGTCCTGCCCAAGGGCAAGACCAACGCGCTTGCCATCGACATCGGCCTGCCGACCCACTGGTCGCTGGCCGAAGCGCTGGCCGCCGCACACAAGGGCAAGACCGTCAACCGCCGTCCGCTGCGCATCTCGTCGCAGGACGGCAGCAGCGGCTGCGTGCAAGGCTTCATCCTCGGCACCGGCGCCTTCTCGCTTGCCACCGAGGCCGGCCAGGAAGCCCATCGCCGCGGCGCCTTCAACAGCTTCGCGGTCGGCCTGAGCGTGCTCTGGGGCATCATCCAGACACTGTTCGGCCGCACCGGCAACCCCTGGCGTTCCTGCACCCCGATGCGCCTGATCGACCGTCACACCGGCCGCGACCTGCCCTATGCAGGCCCTGGTCGCGCCGACGAGCGCTTCATGGCCGTCGCCACCACCTTCGAGAAGTTCCCGCTCGGCGCCCGCCCCTTCGGCCGCGACGTCGCGCCGGGCATGAAGCTGGGCGTGATCGACTGGCCGGTGCGCTGGATCGTCGCGCTGCTGCCCGCGATCCTGTTCGGCCTGACCGGCAAGTTCCTGGACCGCCGCGGCACACACCGCCTGAGCGCCAGCGCGGTCGACCTTGAACTGGGCGGTTCGTTCATCCTCGATGGCGAAGCTTTCCCTGGCGGCAACTACGTGCTCGAAGAAGGCCCGCAGCTGACCTTCGTGGTCCCCTGACCTTTCCGGCATTCAAGGCACCGGCGCGCTTGCTTTCGCGCGGCCGGTGCCCGAGCATGACTCTATGACCCAAGATCTGGAAGGGCGCGTAAGCCAGGCGCTGCAACGCTCCGTCGTGCCCGAAGTCCGCGCATTTGCGGAGCGTTTGGCTTCAGCCGCCGACAACGCCGTAGCCGTACTGTTCTACGGCTCCAACTTGCGCACCGGCTCGCTCGAGGGCGTGCTGGATTTCTACGTCCTCACCGAAGGCCCGCAAGTCGAGAAGATCTGGCCGCGGGTCAGCTATCACGAATGGACCTTTGAAGGCGTGCCGCTGCGCGCCAAAGTCGCGACGATGGCGCTGGAAACCTTCCGCGCCGCCGCCGCCGGCGAACTGCTCGACACCACGATCTGGGCCCGCTTCGTCCAGCCGAGCGGTATCGCCTGGCAGCGGGACGAAGCCGCACTCGGCCGCGTCGCCGCCGCCGTTTCCGGCGCGGCGCGCACCGCCGCACGGCTCGCCGTCGCCCTCGGCCCCGAGACCGGCACGCCCGAGGACTACTGGCGCGCGCTGTTCCGCGCGACATACGCCGCCGAGTTCCGGGTGGAAAAGGCGGGCCGGGAGGATTCGATCCTCTCCGTGAACCGCGAACACTTCGACGGCCTGCTGCCGCTGGCCCTCACTGCCGACGACATCCGTTTCGAACGCCTGCCCACCGGCACGCTTCGCCCGCAGCTTTCCGCGCGCGATCGCAGTCGCACCCTGGACTGGTGGAAGCGCCGCCAGCGGCTCGGCAAGCCTTACAATGTCCTGCGCCTGCTCAAGGCCTCGACGACGTTCGAAGGCGCCGCGCGCTATGCCGCATGGAAAATCGAACGCCACACCGGCGTGCCGGTGGCGATCACGCCCTGGCGCGAACGGCATCCGGTGCTTTCGGCGCCCGGCGTACTCTGGCACGTCTGGCGGGCGAAGAAGGCGATGCAGCGAGGGACCGCATGACGACCGACACCCCTTCGGCGCTGATTCTCGCAGGCTCCCGACCCGGTGCGCCCGACCCGGTCGCGGCGGCGGAAGGCCTGACCCACAAGGCTCTGGTCGAACTGGAGGGCAAGCCGATGCTCGCCCATGTCGTGGAGGCCCTGCGCGATGCCGGGATGGCGCGCCTTGCCGTCGTCGCCAACGATCCGGCAGTGGTTGCCCTCGCCGAACTGCTCGGCTGCGAGACGATTCCCGCCGAAGCCGGACCCAGCGCCAGCGTCGCGGCAGGCTTCGTCCTGCTCGGCGCGCCGATGCTGGTGACGACCTCCGACCATGCCCTGCTGCGTGGCCAGTGGGTGCGCAATTTCCTGAGCGATACGCCAGAGGACGCCGACGTCTCCGTACTGCTGGCCCGGCGCGAGGCGATCGAGACGGCGATGCCGGGATCGCGGCGCACGTACTTGCGCTTCGCCGACGGCCACTGGTCCGGCTGCAACCTGTTCCTGTTGAAGACACCCCGCGCCGAAGCGGCGATCGAAACCTGGAAGCTGGTCGAGGCCGACCGCAAGCGCCCCTGGCGCATCGCCGCGCGGCTGGGTCTCGGCATGCTGGCGAGCTATGCGCTCGGCCGCCTTACCCTCTCCTCCGCGCTGGCGAGACTGGGCACGAAGATCGGTGTGAAAGCCCGCCTGGTCGCCGCGCGGGACGGGCTAGCGGCTGTCGATGTGGACAAGCCCTCCGACCTCGTGGACGCCCGGGCGATCCTGGCGAAACGGCGCTAGTCACCCGCCAGCGAGGCCGTGCCCTCCGTTCGCACGGTAGTTCACTCCCTCATCCGTCATTGCGAGCGTTTTGTGAGGCTTAAAGGACCTTGCGCGGCGCCATGCCATGCAAGGTCAGTGCATCTCACATATACCGCATCTGGATGCGGATCGACTTCACCTCACGGCCCACCGGCACACCGACCTTGGTGTAGCTCGGCTTGCCAAGGTTGAAGATGTTGATCGAGGGATTGTTCGACATCGCCCCGCCATCCGAGCCGAGATCGGTCTTGCCGTTCCCGTTCACGTCATGACGGACGGCAATGCCGTAAGTGCCCGATGCCGGAACCGGCACGCAGAAGGTCATCGTGCCCGCCTTGGCAGGCGCCTCGATCCGCTTCAGCCACTTGCCCTTGGCGAGCCATTCCGCAGAAGTGGCGCGATAGGACTGTACGCGCATGCGTCCTTCCGAGGACTTGATCCCGTCCACGGTAACCATGATCGCCGGACCACCACCGGAGCGGCACTGGCTCATATCGTTGCGGATTTCTTCGCGATATTCAGCGGCGGCCGGAGCCGATACGGCAAGGGCGGCAAGCCCGGCTGCCACCACAACAGAAGCCTTTGGGGAAGCCTTTGGAGAAACCTTGGGGAACGTCAATCTCATCTCCGGTTCCATCATGCATTCAAGGACCTGTGGCCCATGAAATTTCCAAGCGCCGCACTGCCATCGGGGCCGTGAATGCACTCTGAATTGGCAATTCACAAGACCGGCAGGAAGACCCGGCGGGCGGCCATAAGGGACTTCCTCCATATGGCGTGTGGAAAACGGCTCCACCCCGCTTGTACCCCCAATATCTGGTGCCCTATCCTTCGCATCGAGGAGTACCGTTCTTTACCATGACCACGCCGCTGATCTCGCCGTCCATCCTGTCCGCCGACTTTGCCCGCCTGGGCGAGGAGGTCCGCGCGATCGACGAAGCCGGTGCCGACTGGATCCACGTCGACGTCATGGACGGCCACTTCGTGCCCAACATCACCATCGGCCCCGCCGTGGTGAAGGCCCTGCGCCCGCATTCCGCCAAAGTCTTCGACGTCCACCTGATGATCTCTCCGGTCGACGCCTACCTCGAAGCTTTCGCCGAGGCAGGCGCCGACTACATCACCGTTCATCCCGAGGCCGGCCCCCACGTCCACCGCACGGTGCAGACGATCCGCAATCTCGGCAAGAAGGCGGGCATCTCGCTCAACCCGGCCACCCCGGCCAAGATGCTGGACTATCTGATCGACGAGATCGACCTTGTCCTCATCATGAGCGTGAACCCCGGTTTCGGCGGCCAGAGCTTCATTTCCAGCCAGCTTCGCAAGATCGAGGCCGTGCGCAAGATGATCGACAAGTCGGGCCGCGACATCCGCCTCGAAGTGGACGGCGGCGTCGATGCCAAGACCGCGCCGCTCTGCGTTGCCGCGGGCGCCGATGTGCTGGTGGCCGGGTCCGCGACGTTCCGCGGCGGCCCTTCGCAATATGCCGCCAATATCCGCGCCCTGAAGGGGCTCGCCTGAAACGAGAGGGCCTGAAACGATGAAGCTGGACGCCCATCCGCGTTTCCCGATCGGGAACCCCGGCGGGCATCCGGCGATTCCTGCGGAGGATGCAACACCGAACGGGAGCGAGGAGGCTGCCTTGAATCAGAGCGTTAGCGGATCTCCGGCCCTCCAGAATGCAGCCGTTCACGGGGCCGACCCCGATATAACCGACATCACCGCCTTCGCCCCCGATCTCCACGATTCCGACTTCCTGCCGCCCCGCCCGGAACCACAGGTCGAGATCGCCCAGATCGACGGCGGCCGCGCTCTGGCGCTGGCCGATTTCTCCGCGCCTTCGGTCGGTGCGGGCGAGCGGCTGATCCGCTTCGCCTACAAGCTCGGCATTCCCGGTTCGATGCTGTCCGCGCCGATGGGCAAGAAAGCCCGCACGCGTCTGCTCGCCACCGTCAACAACACCCTGCCCGGCCATGCCGCCGCCGGGACCGCCCTGCGCGCCGGGCACTTCCTGATCCACGGCGCCAAGACCCCGATCGCTCAGGTCGACTATGCCGGGCCGTCGCGGGTCACACCGCCGCTGGAGCGCGTGGTCCACAGCTTCTCCTGGCTAACTGACCTCGAAGCCTGCGCCCCGCGCGAGCAGGGCACCGCCGTTGCCGAGCGCATCCTCACCGCCTGGCTCCAGGCCAATCCCAAGCCGCCCGCCAAGCCCGGCAAGGGTCCCGCCTGGGATGTCGGCAACACCGGCGCGCGGCTGATGAACTGGCTGGCCCATGCCCCGCTGATCCTCTCCGGCGAAAAGGCGCTGCGCAACCGCACCCTCGCCCACATTTCCGAGACCGCCCGCTGGCTGGACCGCCATGTCGGCCGCGCCGAGGACGAACTCGCCGCCGTGGCCGGGTGGAGCGCGATCGTCGCCGCCGGGCTGCTGCTGCCCGAAGGCCGCCCGCGCCGCCTCTACGGCGAGGCCGGGCTTATCAAGGCGCTGGGCGAACTGATCGGCGACGACGGCGGCGTGCTGTCCCGCAGCCCGCTCGCACAGATGGAAGCCATCGCGCTGCTGGTGCGGCTGCGCAACTGCTACCACGCCACCCGCCGCGATGCGCCCAAGGCGGTCGAGCGGGTGATCGAGCTGCTCGTCCCCCCGCTTCTCGCCCTGACTCACGGCGACGGTTCACTGGGTTCCTGGCAAGGCGGCTGGGCCGTCGACGGCGAGGACGTCGAGGCCCTCGTCAAGGCGACCGGCGTGCGCACCCGCCCGCTGCGCGAAGTGCGCCAGTGGGGCTACCAGCGCGTGCTCGCGCACAAGACGATCCTCCAGTTCGACACCGCGCCGCCGCCGCTGCCCGCCCATGCGCGCTACGGCTGCGCCTCGACACTGGCCTTCGAGATGTCGCATTCCGGACATCGCCTGGTGGTCAACTGCGGCGGCTCCGCCAGCGGCGGCGGGCTTGTGCCGGTCCGCCTCGAACAGGGTCTGCGCGCCACCGCCGCCCATTCGACCCTTACGCTCGACGATGCCAATTCCACCGCCATCCTCATCAACGGCGCGATCGGCGGCGGCGTCAGCGAAGTCGATATCGATCGCAAGACGCTGGTGCAGGAAAACGGCGGCAACGCCACCCGCGTCGAGGCCAGCCACAACGGCTACGAGGCGCGCTACGGCCTGACCCACCGCCGCATCCTGATCCTGCGCGACGACGGCAGCGAGCTGCGTGGCGAGGACGTGCTGATCCCCGCCGGACGCAAGGGCCATCGCGGCAAGGTCAGCTTCGCGATCCGCTTCCATCTCGGCGCCGACGTGGAAGTGCTGCTCACCGAGGACGGACAGGGCGCGGGCATGGCCCTGCCCGACGGCAGCCTCTGGCAGTTCCGCAGCACCGCGGGCGAAGTGACGCTGGAGGATTCGCTCTGGGTCGACGGGCAAGGCCGTCCGCAGGCGACCCAGCAACTCGTGATCCAGGGACTCGTCTCGCGCGGAGGCGGTAATTTCGGCTGGCTTATCAAGAAAATGGGGTGAAATGCCGCGACGAGCCCCATGGCTTGTGGCACCCTGACCTTGCGGCTTGGACCTTGGCGACCTAGAGGGCGCGCAAAATCCCTGTCCGCCAGTTTCAGAACGAGGCCATTTTCATGACCGATACCGTCCAGATCCGCCGCGCATTGCTTTCGGTTTCCGACAAGACCGGCCTCGCCGATCTGGGCAAGGCCCTCGCCGCGCGCGGGGTCGAACTGGTCTCGACCGGCGGCACCGCCAAGGCACTGCGCGACGCGGGCCTCACGGTGAAGGACATTTCGGACCTCACCGATTTCCCCGAAATGATGGACGGCCGCGTCAAGACGCTGCACCCCAAGGTCCACGGCGGCCTGCTGGCGGTGCGCGACAACCCGGAACACGCCAAGGCCATGGCCGATCACGAGATCGGCGCGATCGACCTCGTCGTCGTCAATCTCTATCCCTTCGAAGCGACCGTCGCCAAGGGCGCCGACCGGGACGAGATCATCGAGAACATCGACATCGGCGGCCCGTCGATGGTGCGCTCGGCCGCGAAGAACCACGCCTTCGTCGCCATCGTCACCGATCCCAAGGACTATGCCGGCCTGCTCTCCGAACTGGAGACCACCGATGGCGGCACCACCCTCGCCTTCCGCAAGCTGCTCGCCGCGCGCGCCTATGCGCAGACCGCCGCTTACGATTCGATGATCTCGCAGTGGTTCGCCTTCGCCGATCAGGGCCTTGAGTTCCCCGAGATGCTGAGCGTCAACGGCCGTCTGGCCACCACGCTGCGCTATGGCGAGAACCCGCACCAGAAGGCCGCGCTCTACACGCCGGTCGGCCCGTTCACCAAGGGCTTGGCCCAGGGCGAGCAGGTGCAGGGCAAGGAACTGTCCTACAACAACTACAACGACGCCGACGCCGCCTTCGAACTCGCTGCCGAGTTCAAGGGCCAGGATCCGGCCGTCGTGATCGTCAAGCACGCCAACCCCTGCGGCGTGGCGCAGGGCTCCAGCCTGCTCGAAGCCTGGCAGGGCGCGCTGGCCTGTGACGACGTCTCGGCCTTCGGCGGCATCGTCGCCGTGAACACCACGCTCGACGGCCCGACCGCCGAGGCGATCTGCCAGATCTTCACCGAAGTCGTCGTCGCTCCCGACGCCGACGAGGAAGCCCGCGCCTTCTTTGCCAAGAAGAAGAACCTGCGCCTGCTGCTGACCGGCGGCCTGCCCGATCCGCGCCGCCCCGGCCTGACCGTGAAGCCGATCACCGGCGGTCTGCTGGTGCAGGGCCGCGATGCCGGCGCCATCGGCGTGGGCGACCTCAAGGTCGTGACCAAGCGCGCGCCGACCGAGCAGGAACTGAAGGACTGCCTGTTCGCCTGGACCGTGGCCCGCCACGTCAAGTCGAACGCGATCGTCTATGCCAAGGACGGCGTCACTGCCGGCATCGGCGCAGGCCAGATGAACCGCCGCGATTCCTCGCGCATCGCCGCGATGAAGGCGGCTGAAGCTGCCGAGAAGTTCGGCTGGGCACAGGCCCGCACGGTCGGCTCGGCCGTCGCGTCCGACGCGTTCTTCCCCTTCGCCGACGGTCTGCTGGCCGCCGCCGAGGCAGGCGCGACCGCGGTGATCCAGCCGGGCGGCTCGATCCGTGACGACGAAGTCATCGCCGCTGCCGACGAGGCGGGTCTGGCGATGGTCTTCACCGGCATGCGCCACTTCAAGCATTGATCGGCAAGCACGCAGCTTGAACCAGGGTCCGACGAAGCGAAGGAGACGAATATGTGGCTGATGTGGCTGGGACCGCTCGTCACTGTCGCCTTCCTCGTCGGGCTGGCTACGGCGGCAGTGCTGGTGCGCCTCGGCCGCATCCGCAAGCCGCATCACGTGATCGGCGCGCTGGCTCTTCCGTTCGGATGCGCGGCGCTGCCGGTGGCCGGTCTCGCGATCGTCTCCGTCGCCTCGGCGGTGTTTGCGGGCACGACTCATTGACCGAATTGTGACGGTTCCACCGCTCCATCGCTGAGAATCAACGCTTCGTCGCAGAATTGGGCGCGGTTCGTCGCCATTCACTGGACGGCAAGGCGATTCGCTCCAAGTGAGCGCCACGCAATCGTACCACACCAACAGAGCTGATTTTCGTCATGGGACTCTTCAAGGCCGACTTCTACCGCTTCTTCGCTCTCGGCTTCGCCGGTGGTGCGCTGCTGGTGCTCGGCGTGATGGGGATCGGCAATCACTCGCTCGGCAATGGCATCGTGCCGCCTGCCGAGGCTGCCGCGCAGGCCGACTGACCTCGAGGGCGGACTGGGCCAGCCGACCACGGGACGCCCTTCCAGCTTTCAATTGCGCAGCGCCGCGCCAATGCCCATATGGGCGACATGGCTAATGCGCATCATCATCACGAACACTCCGGCGACAACCTCGTGGAAGCTGCCCGCGCCGCCCTTGAAAAGGCCGGCGAGCAGTGGACCGAGATGCGCGCCGACGTCTTCGGCGCGCTGGCCGAACGCGACCGCCCGGCCTCGGCCTACGATCTCGCCGAAAGCGTATCGGCCCTGCGCGGCAAGCGGGTGGCGCCCAACAGCGTCTACCGCATTCTCGATCTCTTCGTGCGCACCAACCTCGCCCGCCGGGTGGAGAGCGCCAATGCCTATCTCGCCAACAGCCATCCCGGCTGCCAGCACGACTGCATCTTCCTGATCTGCGACGTCTGCGGCCAGGCCGTCCATATCGACGACGACAAGCTGACCGGCGCGCTCATCGCCGCGGCGAAGCAGGCCGGATTTGCCGGTGTCCGTCCGGTAGTGGAACTGCGCGGCACTTGCGCGGCCTGTAGCTGAGGCGGACCCGCGCCCCTCACTTCCATCGCAATCATGCCAGTGTCGGCAGGCCAGCGTCGGCGGGCCATCTTTTCGTCATTGCGAGCGTAGCGAAGCAATCCAGAGTCGCGCAGAGCCGCTCTGGATTGCTTCGCTACGCTCGCAATGACGAAATGGGGTGAATATCCGTCGAGCCTGCGATTTCGGCCGAAATCACGGCACCTTACGTCTCGAAACGTCGCAGCGGAGCCACGGGTCCCACGTTTTTCCTGTCCTTTCGGGCCGCACCCGCATATTGCCCACTGCTTAATTCGACACCAGAACACGTAAAGTGTACAAGCAGACCATGACAGCCAACCCGGCCACGCCGCTCCTCGACACCGTCGACACTCCTGACGATCTCCGCAAGCTGAAGCCTGCCGATCTGCGTCAACTGGCCGACGAACTTCGCACCGAGATGATTTCCGCCGTCGGCCAGACCGGCGGGCACCTCGGCTCGGGCCTCGGCGTGGTCGAACTGACCGTCGCGATCCACTACGTGTTCGACACGCCGACCGATCGGCTGATCTGGGACGTGGGCCACCAGGCCTACCCGCACAAGATCCTCACCGGCCGCCGCGACCGCATCCGCACCCTGCGCCAGGGCGGCGGGCTTTCCGGGTTCACCAAGCGCTCCGAAAGCGAATACGATCCCTTCGGCACCGCCCATAGCTCCACTTCGATCTCGGCCGCGCTCGGTTTCGCCGTCGCCAACAAGATCAAGCGCCAGCCGGGCCGCGGCATCGCCGTGATCGGCGACGGCGCGATGAGCGCGGGCATGGCCTACGAGGCGATGAACAACGCCGCCGAGGCCGGAAACCGCCTGATCGTCGTCCTCAACGACAACGACATGTCGATCGCGCCGCCGGTCGGGGGACTTTCCGCCTATCTCGCGCGCCTGGTCTCCTCGGGCCGGTTCCTCGGCCTGCGCGACCTCGCCCGCAAGTTCGCCCGCCGCCTGCCCCGCCCGCTCCACGCCGCCGCCCGCAAGACCGACGAATTCGCGCGCGGCATGGCGATGGGCGGCACCCTGTTCGAGGAACTCGGCTTCTACTACGTCGGCCCGATCGACGGTCATGACCTCGACGCGCTGGTCCCGGTTCTCGAAAACGTGCGCGACGCCGCCGAAGGCCCGATCCTGGTCCATGTCGTGACCCAGAAGGGCAAGGGCTACGCCCCGGCCGAGGAAGCCGCCGACAAGTATCACGGCGTGCAGAAGTTCAACGTCGTCACCGGCGAGCAGGCCAAAGCCCCCGCCGGGCCGCCGAGCTACACCGGCGTCTTCGCCAAGGCGCTGGTCGCCGAAGCGGAAAAGGACGACCGCATCTGCGCCATCACCGCCGCCATGCCTTCTGGCACCGGACTGGACAGGTTCACGCAGCTCTTCCCGAACCGCAGCTTCGACGTCGGCATTGCCGAGCAGCACGCGGTCACTTTCGCGGCAGGCCTTGCCGCGCAGGGCATGCGTCCGTTCTGCGCGATCTACTCCACTTTCCTCCAGCGCGCTTTCGACCAGGTCGTCCATGACGTGGCGATCCAGAACCTGCCCGTGCGCTTCGCCATCGACCGCGCCGGTCTGGTCGGCGCCGACGGCGCGACCCACGCCGGTTCGTTCGACGTGACCTACCTCGCCACCCTGCCGAACATGGTGGTCATGGCGGCCGCCGACGAGGCGGAACTGGTCCACATGGTCCACACCGCAGCGCAGTACGACGCCGGGCCGATCGCCTTCCGCTATCCGCGCGGCAACGGCGTGGGCGTGGACCTGCCCGAAACCCCGCAACTGCTTGAAATCGGCAAGGGCCGGATCGTTCGCGAAGGCACCAAGGTCGCCCTGCTCTCGCTCGGCACCCGCCTCGGCGAGACGCTCAAGGCCGCCGATGTGCTGGAAGCCAAGGGTCTTTCCACCACCGTGGCGGACTTGCGGTTCGCCAAGCCGCTCGACACCGACCTGATCCGCAAGCTGATGCTGAGCCACGAAGTGATCGTCACCGTCGAGGAAGGCGCCATCGGCGGCCTCGGCGCGCATGTCCTCACCATGGCGAGCGACGAAGGCCTGACCGACGCCGGTCTCAGGATCCGCACCATGCGCCTGCCGGACGTGTTCCAGGATCACGACAAGCCCGAAGCGCAGTATGACGAAGCCGGGCTTAATGCCCCGCAGATCGTCGATACCGTGCTCAAGGCCCTGCGCCACAACAGTGCCGGGGTGAACGAGGCACGGGCCTGAAAGCCGCCTCAAGAGGGGCAAGGCCTCAAAAAGGGGCAAGGTACGTGAAGATCGCGCTACTGGCGACGATCATCACCGCCCTCGCCCTCTATCTGGCTGTCGTGCTGCTGCTGTTCTTCGGCCAGCGCGCGATGATCTATCCCGCTCCCAAGGGACCGGCCGAAATCCCGCCCGGTTTCGAGAAAGTCGTGCTGAACACGGCAGACGGCCTGCCACTCACCGCTGCCTGGCGCCCAGCCGCCCCCGGCAAGCGCACGGTGCTGTTCTTTCACGGCAATGGCGACAGCCTTCCCGGCGCCGCCTTCGCCACGCAGGCCCTGGCGCAGGCGGGCTACGGCGTGCTGCTGGCCGACTATCGCGGCTATGCAGGCAATCCCGGGGAGCCCAGCGAACAGGGCCTCGCGCTCGACGCCCGCGCCGCGCTCGCTTTCGCAAGGTCGCAAGGGCTTCGCGATGGCGACCTCGTGTTCATGGGCGCTTCGCTGGGAACCGGCGTGGCGACCGCCCTCGCCGCCGAATATCGACCGGCCGCGCTTGTGCTGGTTTCGCCGTTTACCAGCCTGCCGGATGTCGGCGCTGCGGCGTTCCCTTGGGCGCCGGTCCACACGCTGATGCGCGACCGTTTTCCCAGCCTGGAAACGATCCGCCGAATCGAGGCGCCTGTCCTCGTCCTCCATGCGGCGGACGACCGCACCATCCCCTTCTCACAGGGCGAGGCGCTGGCGAAAGCCGCGCCGCGCGGAAGCCTGTTCCGCTTCGAACAGACCGGCCATCAATTGCAATATACCGAGAGCGCCCAGTCGGCTGTCGCCGACTGGCTCGCCAAGGTTCTGGCGCCTGACCAGCGGTCTAACTAGGCCCGCGCCGCCTCGAAGGCGTCCATCGTCAGTTCCAGCGAGCGAACTTGCGCTTCGGGATCGAAGATCGCGCCCGAGACGATCAGCTCGTCCGCCTGCGTGCGGGCGATGAAGGCCTGGATCTCGTCCCGCACCCGTGCAGGCGTACCAATCGCACTGACCGAGCGGACCTGCTCCAGCATCGCCCGCGCGGCGCCGGGAAGGCCCGCGCGGTAGTCGCGGACCGGCGGCGGCAGGCGGCCGGGGCTGCCGGTGCGCAGGGCCACGAAGCTCTGGTCGGTCGAGGACGCGAGATAGCGGGCTTCCTCGTCGCTATCCGCCGCTACGACATTGATCGCCGCCATGAAGTGCGGCTTGTCCAGCACTTTGCCCGGCTCGAACCGCTCGCGGTAGATGCGCGCGGCCTCGTCGAGCTGGGCCGGCGCGAAGTGCGAGGCGAAAGCGTAGGGCAGGCCGAGCATGGCGGCGAGCTGGGCGCCGAACAGGCTCGATCCGAGAATCCACATCTGTACCTCGGCGCCGTCCGCCTGAGGGGAAGACACGCCGCCCACCGCCTGCCCGGCGAAACGCGCCTGAAGCTCGACGACATCCTGCGGGAAGCGCTCCGAAGCGCCGACGATGTCCTTGCGCAGGGCATTGGCGAGCCGCCCATCGGCCCCCGCCGCCCGGCCGAGGCCGAGATCGACGCGGCCGGGGAACAGCGCCGCCAAGGTGCCGAACTGCTCGGCGATCACGTAAGGGTTGTGGTTGGGCAGCATGATCCCGCCCGAGCCGATGCGGATGGTGGAGGTTGCCGCGCCGATATGCGCGAGCACCACCGAAGTGGCGCCGCCCGCGATCCCGTCCATGCCGTGGTGTTCCGCCACCCAATAGCGCGCATAACCGGCCTTTTCGGCAACTTGGGCGGTGCGGGCGGAAATGGCGAGCGCTTCGGCGACAGTGCCGCCTTCGCGCACGGAGACGAGATCGAGGACGGAAAATGGGATCATGGCTTTGGCGTTCCTTCCGGCCCGAGCTGGGCGAGATAGTCCTTGGCGGTAACGGCGGCGGGGCTGTCCGGGCTGGTGTTCAGCACCGAGGTCCAGCTGCGCCGCGCGGCTTCGTCACGCCCGCCGAGAATCGCGATAACCCCGGCTTCGAGGCCGACTTCGGGGTCCTGCGGGGCAAGCTGGGCCGCCTTTTCAATCTGGGTCTGCGCTTCGATCAGGTTCTTCTGGCGGCGCGCCAGCGTCGCCGAGAGCAGCCAGGCCTGGGCGTTGGTCGGATCGGCGGTGCGGGCGTCGGTCAGAGCCGCGGCCGCCTCGCCGTTCTGGCCGAGCGAGACGAGTGCACGGGCCCGGTCGAGCGCGATCGAGGCGCCGAGTGCGCCGTCGCTAGCGGTCTTGGCCTCGGTGGCGGCGGGGCCGAGCAGCATCAGCGCGTCGCCCGCCTTGCCGTCCGCCAGCGCGGCATTGCCAGCCATGGCGCCCAGCCGGGCGCGGCTGAGATGATCGCTCGGATCGGCGGTATCGCGGGCCTGGGTGAAGGCCGTGCGCGCCTCGCCCCAGCGGTCGAGATCGGCCAGCGCCACGCCGAGGCAAAGCCCGGCCCGCACCTTCTCGCGCCCCTGCGCGCTTGCCAGCGCCTTGCGGGCGACTTCGGCGGAGCGCTCGGGATCGGATTCAACCGCGAGCAGGCAGCCGTTCTCCGGCCGCAGCGGCAGGGGACCGGCGAACTGCTGCGATTCGGTCCGGCGCTTGCGCGCCTCGTCTTCCTTCTTCTCGACGATCTCGCGCGGCAGCGCGGAAGCGTAAGGGCTGGACTGCATCAGCATGAGCGCAAGAAGGATAGGCATGGGTCGGTGATCCTTGGAAAGTCAGGCCACCTGCTCGCGGGCGAGGACCAGTTCCGCCACCGTGCGCAGCAGCATGTGGATGTCGGAATCGCGCGAGAGGCGGTGGTCACCGTCCTTGATGAGCGAGACCTGCACGTCGGCTGAACGCAGACGCTCCGCCAGTTTCACCGAAATCTCCCAGGGCACGTCGTCGTCGCGTTGGCCATGGAGCAGGCGAACCGGCCCGTCGAACGCGATTTCCTTTTCCAGCATGAGGTTGGCCTGGCCGTCCGCCCAGAAGCCCGGATGCGTCGGCGTGGGTTCGGGACCGTAGGGATTGTCTTCCCAGATCGTCTCGCCATCCGCGAGCACGTTCTTGTCCATCTGGGCAATGCCCCATTCGGTGAAGTCCGGCGCGGCGGCAATGCCGATCAGGCCCCGCACCTTGCTACCCAGAGCTTCGGCCACCATCAGCATGAGCCAGCCGCCCATCGACGAGCCGACCAGCACGACCTGCTCCAGCCCCGCCGCCGCGATCACCGCCAGCACTTCGTCCCGCCAGCGGCTGAGCGTGCCGTCCGCGAAATCGCCCGAACTCTCGCCGCAGCCCGAATAGTCGAGCAACAGGCAGGGGCGACCGGCGGCCTGCGCCATATCGAACAGCGCCGTCGCCTTGCTGCCCGCCATGTCGGACATGTAGCCGGGCAGGAACACGATCGTCGCGCCGGTGCCGGGGGTAAAACGATGGGCGATGCGGCGCCCGTCGGGCAGCTCCAGATAACGCGTGTCGGTCATGGCCGCCCATCTGGGGGCCGCGTAGGGGAAGCACAAGTCCCAAGGCGGCGCGGATGACAGTTGCGAGGAAGTGGATTCGCAGCTTAAGGCTTTGAAGTCTTATCAGGAAGCCGCATCAGAATGTCCGCGCAGATCCTCGACTTCCCTACCCGCCCGAGCCGACTCGCGCTGCGCCTGGAATGGTTCGCCACCGATCGGTCCGTGCTGCTGGCGATCTGGGCGCTCTATTTCGCGCTGCGGGTGGCGGTGCTGCTGATCGACGTGCACCCCACCTCCGACGCCGAATCCTACTTCGCCCGGGCGGCAGGGCTGGCGAACGGGCTGGGCTACCGGGACAAGGGCCTGGCGACGGCCTTCTGGCCGCCCGGTCTGCCGCTGGCGCTTTCGGTGATGTTCCACCAGTTCGGCGTGTCGCTGGTCTCGCTGGGACTGTTCAACCTCGCGGCCTCGATGCTGACCGGGTTGCTGACGCTGGCGCTGGGCCGCCACATCTTCGGCAACGAAGCCGCCGCGCGCGGCGGGCTGCTGCTGCTGGCTGTCTATCCCAATGCGATCGGCTACGTTCCGCTGGCCCTGACCGAAGTCCTCTACACCACCCTGCTGCTGGCGGGATGCTGGGCACTGATGACCCGGACCAATCGCTGGCAACTGGTCGGCGCCGGGCTGATCTTCGGCTTCGCGACTCTGGTGAAGGCGCAGACCCTGGTGGTCGTGCCGCTGATCTTCGCGATCGACTGGCTGCGCGCCCGCCCGATCTGGCAGCGGTTGCCGGGACTGCTGGCAGAGGGCCTTATCGTCATCGCCGTCTCCGCGCTGGTGGTGCTGCCGTGGACGCTGCGCAACCACGCCCAGCTCGGCCACTGGGTCGTGGTCTCGACCAATGGCGGCTATACCCTGCTCACCGGAAACCATGACACCGCCACCGGCGATTTCACGCCGAACGCTCCGGTGGTGAAACAGTTCATGGCCCGCACCGATCTCGACGAAGTTTCCAGCGACATCGAGGCCGCGCGCATGGGCCTGACCTGGATTCGCGACAATCCGGACAAGTTCCTCGCCCTCGCCCCGAAGAAGATGATGCGGCTCTGGCTGCCCGACGGCGAGGCGGAATGGGCCTATCAGGGCGGCGCGCCAAGCTATCCGCGCTTCGAGACGGTCTACCGCGCGGTGCGCTACGTGAATCAAGGCTACTATGCGCTGCTGATGCTGGGCTTCGCGGCAGCCTTTGCGGTCATGACCCTGAGGCGGCGGCACGAGCGGCTGCGCTGGACGGGCTGGTGGTTGCTGCCTTACGCCGCCGCGCTCTATCCGACGCTGATCTGCCTGCTGTTCTCCGGCCAGTCACGATTCCACTATCCGGTCATGCCGTTCGTCTGCATGACAGTGGGCTGGCTGGTGGCGGTAACGGTAGAGCGGCTCGCGTGGAGAAAGCGCAAGCCCACGCTTCATTAGAGCAGAGCCGGACCGATCACCCGCACGATCACCGGCCCCGTGGCCGCCTCGGCGCTCTCGACCTTGCTCTGCCCCGAGGTGTTCTCGCCGAACAGGGCAAACCCGGCGGCGAGCGCAAGCGCCAAGGCCATCCATGCCCCGATCCTGCCCATCCGCCCCGACATCGCTCACCCCTTCAGGAAAATATCCTCGATCCTCATAGCAAAGACCTCGGCAATGCGAAATGCCAGGGGCAGCGAGGGATCGTACTTGCCGGTTTCGATGGCATTGACGCTCTGACGGCTCACTTCCAGCCGTTCCGCAAGGTCCTGCTGGCTCCAGCCGCGTTCGGCGCGCAATTCCTTCAGGCGATTCCTCATCGCGCGCGCACCTGCTGCAAACAGCGGACGATGCCAAGACCCATGGCCCAGACAATGAAGGCCGAACTTGCCGGAACATGTCGAACAAGACCCGCCTGCTCCAGAAAACCCCAGATCATCGCCACGGTCAGCAACAGCCCGGTCGCGAAAAGGCTGGCTCGGGCAGCCTGAAGCCGCTGATATTCGTCCTGCTCCTCAGCCAGATAGCGCCCCATCGCGAAAATGCAGCCGATCATCGGGATGGCGGGCAGGACTCGCAGCACAGCCAGCACTGTGCCCGAAAGACCGAACACCTCCTTGCCTAGCTGGGCCGCGACCAGAAGCGCGAGATAGGCGGTCATGCAAACGAAAAGGCGGTTCAGGAAACGCTCCACCGCCGGGCTGAAGTCGGTGCCTGTCTTACCCCACCGGGATGCCCGGAAAAAAAGTACCATGCCGCCCAGCGGTATCAGCAGAAACACCATGCGCCAGGGACCGTGAATGTCGAACGCGCGCCAGATCGGTTTCACCACGAAGAACGAGGCGAGGAACAGCAGTGTCGCTGTGACCCTGTAAGCCACAAGGCGCATAAGGCCATGGGAAAGCGGGACGTGGCTTGCCATCAGTCAGGTTCCTTCCTTTTTGTAAAGCAAGCTTGTCATTTCGGCATGCCGGAAGTCAAGCACGCTTTACATCGCAATCCCGGGATGACTTTTCGGCCAAGGATCGCTACATCGGCCGACGATGACGCAGTTGCTCACCTCCACCACGACTACCACCACCCGGCGCTTCCGGGGACGGTTGGTCGCGGCCTGAGCAGGCAGCCACCGTCGCCCGGAGTTCGGGTGAGCGGCGTCCTCTTCCCGAATTCAGCCAAAATAGCGGCGCCGCACCTTCACCCGGAGGCGCGCCTGTGCCATGGCGCCCCAAAGCTTTTCCGCCCACATGCTCTGGTATGGCATGGGGCAAACGAGAAATGAGTTCGTCCATGTCCGAAATGTTCAAGATCAGCCTGCCCGACGGTTCGGTTCGCGAAATGCCCGAAGGCTCCACTCCCGCCGACGTCGCCGCCGCCATCGGCCCCGGCCTTGCCAAGGCCGCGCTCGCCGCGAAGATCGACGGCGAGCTGGTGGACCTCGACCGCCCCTTCACCGGCGACGCCGATCTCGCCCTCGTCACCGGCCGCGACGAGGAAGAGGCGCTGGACCTCGCCCGTCACGACTTCGCCCACGTCCTGGCCGAAGCGGTGCAGGCGCTGTTCCCCGGCACGCAGATCACCTTCGGTCCCTCGACCGACGACGGTTTCTACTACGACTTCGCGCCCAATCCGGAGCGCGGGCCGTTCACCGACGACGACCTGCCGGCCATCGAGGCGGAGATGCGCAAGATCATCGCCGCCAACAAGCCGCTGCGCCGCGAAGTCTGGGACCGCGAACAGCTCATCAGCCGCTGGAAGCAGCAGGGCGAGACGTTCAAGGCCGAATGGGCCGCCGAACTCCCCGGCGACGAGCCGCTGACCGTCTACTGGTCGGGCGAGGACTGGCTGGACATGTGCCGCGGCCCGCACCTGCCCTCCACCGGCAAGCTGGACCCCGCCGCCTTCAAGCTGACGCGCGTTTCCGGCGCCTATTGGCGCGGCGACCAGAAGAACGCGATGCTTTCGCGCATCTACGGCACCGGCTGGCTCAACAAGAAGCAGCTTGCCGCCCACCTCACGCGCCTTGAGGAAGCCGCCAAGCGCGACCACCGCAAGCTGGGCAACGAGATGGACCTGTTCCACCTCCAGGCCGAAGCGCATGGCTCGGTGTTCTGGCACCCCAAGGGCTACGTGATCTATCGCGCCCTTGAGGACTACATGCGCCGCGCGATCGGCCAGGCAGACTGCAAGGAAGTGAAGACGCCGCAGGTCATGGACGCGCGGCAGTGGGAAGCCTCGGGCCACTGGGGCAAGTACCGCGAGAACATGTTCGTCATCCCCGACGAAGTGCCCAACACCGAGGACGACGGCCCGATCATCTCGGACGACGCGCAGTGGATGGCGCTGAAGCCGATGAACTGCCCGGCGCACGTGCTGATCTTCAAGCAGGGCATCAAGTCCTACCGCGACCTGCCGCTGCGCCTCGTCGAAAACGGCTGCTGCCACCGCAACGAGCCGCACGGCGCGCTCCACGGGCTGATGCGCGTGCGCCAGTTCACGCAGGACGACGGCCATATCTTCTGCCGCGAAGACCAGATCGTCGGCGAAGTGCAGGCCTTCTGCGAGATGGCGGACCGGGTCTACAAGGACTTCGGCTTCACCTATGCGATCAAGCTGGCCCTGCGTCCGGACAACCGAATCGGCACCGACGAGCAGTGGGACATGGCCGAGGCCGAACTGCGCGACGCCGTCGTGCGCGCCGGGCTTGCCACCGAGGAATACGGCTGGGAAGAACTTCCGGGCGAAGGCGCCTTCTATGCGCCCAAGCTGGAATGGCACCTCACGGACGCCATCGGCCGCACCTGGCAGGTCGGCACGATCCAGTCCGACCGCATGCTGCCCGAGCGTCTCGACGCCAGCTACATCGGCGAGGACGGCGCACGCCACCGCCCGGTCATGCTGCACCGCGCGATCTTCGGCTCCTATGAACGCTTCATCGGCATCCTGATCGAGCACTTCGCCGGCAAGCTGCCGGTCTGGCTCGCCCCGGTCCAGGCCGTGGTGGCCACGATCGTCTCCGATGCCGACGACTATGCGCAGGACGTGGCGCAGAAGCTCCGGGCTGCCGGGGTGCGCGTCGAAACCGACGTGCGCAACGAGAAGATCAACTACAAGGTGCGCGAACACTCGCTGAAGAAGGTTCCGCACCTGCTGGTCGTCGGCAAGCGCGAAGCCGAAGAAGGCACCGTAGCCCTGCGCACCCTCGGCGCCGAGCACCAGAAGGTCATGAGCCTCGACGAGGCCATCGCCCTGCTCAAGACCGAAGCCACCGCGCCAGACCTCCGCTGATGGTCCGGCTCCGGTGATCAGACCCAGCTCTCCCGATGATGCCCCGCGCGCCTTCGCCATCTGGCGCGCGGCGGTAGACGCCACGCACGGCTTCCTGTCGTCGGAGCACAAGGCCGAAATCGCCGGGCAAGTCGAAGCGATGCTCCCGGCGGTCCCCTTGTGGATCGCCGAGGATGCCGGCGGCATCGCGCAAGGCTTCATGGTCTTTGCGGAGGGGACGATCGAGGCCCTGTTCGTCGATCCGGCCGTCCACGGCCGGGGCTTCGGCTCCGCGCTGGTCGGCCACGCACTGGCGCTGGATCCGCAGGCGCGCGTCGATGCCAACGAGCAGGCCGACAACGCCCTGCCCTTTTACGAATCGCGCGGTTTTCTGCGCATCGGTCGATCCGAGCACGATGCAGACGGCCGGCCCTATCCCATCATTCACTTGCGTCACCCCGGAAAGACATCAGCATGATCAAGCGCGAGCTTATCGACACCGCATGGATCCCTGACGGGGAGAAGCTGGAACTTTACAAGCACGATCAGGACTTCATGATCGTGCTTGGTCACAACGAGCTGATGTCCACGCGCAAGTGGGGCAGCGAGGAAGCGCTCGCCACGATGGCGTGGGACCGCATCAAGGGCGTGACCAAGCGCCCCCATATGCTGATCGGCGGCTATGGCATGGGCTTCACCCTGCGCGCGGCGTTAAGGACGCTGCCGGAGGATTCGAAGCTCACCGTGGTCGAACTCGTGCCCGAGATCATCGAATGGGCGCGCGGGCCGATGGCTGAAGTGGCGCAAGGCTGCCTCGATAATCCGCGCGTCAACCTGATGATGGGCGATGTCGGCCACGTCATTGACGGGTCGCGCGCAGGCTACGATGCGATTCTGCTCGACGTCGACAACGGCCCCGACGGCCTCGTGCGCGAGGACAACAACCAGATCTACTCGAAGACCGGCCTGCGGGCGGCGCGCAATGCGCTGACGCCGGACGGCGTGCTGGCGATCTGGTCGGCCGGAGCCGATCCCGCCTTCACCCGCCGCCTGGAGCGCGCCGGGTTCAAGGTGGACGAAGTGAAGGTCTCCTCGCGCAGCAACGGCAAGGGTCCCAAGCACGTGATCTGGTTCGCCACGCCGGAGTGATTCCGGCTGGCGGGCCGAACGGCCTTTGCCCCCGACAGCCGCAACTCAAAAACACTCGTCGCCCCCGCGAAGGCGGGGGTCCCGCTTCCTTCATGCCACGCCGCAAGAACAAGCGGGATCCCCGCCTTTGCGGGGATGACGAAACGTTTGGTGAGGCGGGGTCAGGACGAACTGTCCGGACAGGTCAGCGCGGCAGGCTGCGATCCCCGCGCGCCTGGATTCGCCGGGCCTTCGCCCGTCCCGCCGCAGCCACCAGAACGCTGGTGCTCAGCAGAATTCCCGAGACCAGCAGCCCGACAGCCACCAGCCCCGGCGGGCTGAAATCGGTGCGGGCGTCGAGTTCCACCCATTTGCCCAGACGCACGCTGGCGCGGGTAGTCTGACGATCCTTGGAAAGACGCATGGGAACTCCTTCGTGCTGTTGCACGAGGATTAGCCTTCCTGCGTCAGCCGATCCAGCCAGGCCTGCGCCTGCTTCGGCTCACCCACTGCGTCGGCCCTGACCGGTCCGCGCGCGGCAAGAAATTCCTGATGGAGTGCGAAACACTCCATATCGAGCTGCAGGCGCAGATCGTCGATCTCTTCGGCAAGCTCGACAAGGCCGTCCACCAGCGGCGCGGCCTTGGCGCGGGTCTGCTTGTCCTTGTTGTGGCCGAACAGGCCCCATTGCCCTGCGGCGGTCACCCGCAGCGCCTCGATCAGCGCGGTGCGATAGTCGATTTCGAGGTCCGCACGGCGTTTATCCATGCGTTCGAGACGGTCTGCTTTGGCCATACACCGCTCCTGGAGCGGCCACGGCGGCTAGTCAACTTTGGCAGTCAACTCACCACAGGATGCCGTGCTTGTCGGGCGTGATCGGCGGCGGCGCTTCGTCGCCGATGGACTGGAGCAGGTCGATCTCGATCGTGCGACACATGGCATTGAGCGGCAGGTCGTGCACCGTGTTGGCGAAAGGATCGACCAGATCGTCGCCGATGGCCAGCACCGCCAGGAACATGATCCCTGCGATCGTCGAGCCGAGCGGCGTCGCCACGCCCAGCGTCTCGACCAGGCCGATCGGCAGCAGGATGCAGAACATGTGCGTGAAGACGGTAGGGAAGAAGCGGTATTGATAGGGCAGCGGCGTGTTCTTCAGCCGCTCCATGCCGCCCTGGGCATTGGCGATGTCCACCAGCACGGCTTCCATCTGCGTCTGCTGGATGGTGTCGATCCAGCCCTTGCGCCGAGCCTCGTCGATGCGGCGGCCGGTGTCGTCGAGAATGCCGTTGGCCACATTCGCCCGCTCCAGCGAGGAATCGGCATCCCCGCGCGAGAGCATGCGCAGCACTTCCGCATCCGGCTTGATGCGGCGAAGCTGGCAGCGCAGCGCGTTGACATAGGCGATCTGGCGCAGGACGACGCGGCGCTTCAGCTCGGTCGCATCCGGGTCCGGCATGAAGTTGCGCGCGGAACGCGCGATATTGCGGCTGGCATTGATCATCAGCCCCCAGAGCCCCCGCCCTTCCCACCAGCGCTGATAGGCCGAGTTGCTTCGGAAGCCGAGGAACAGCGCCAGCGCCGAGCCGAACAGCGTCACCGGCAGCTCGGGCGCATGGAACGGTAGCACGAAGTACGTCACCGTGACGATGACGTCCCAGACGAACAGCAGGGTCAGCGGCTTCCAGATTTCGCGGAATATCTGGACGGGTTGCAGGGCTGGCGTGACGATCATCGTTTAATGGCATCCCCTCCATGCGGCCCACCCTGGGCCGAAGCATGCGAGAGTGCGACCGAAGTTCCCGAAACCGGCCTCAGGGTGAACCAGTCAGCCCGGTCGATCGCGACGAGAAAGCCCAGCACACCCAGGCCGAAGAGCAATAGCAGAAAATTGCCGACAAGCGATTGGCGAAGGCGAGCCCGTTCGGCGTCCGTCATATGGCGCATGGTGAATCTCCTTTACCAGTCACGCGAACGGGTAACTTGGGGAACCTTGATTTCGATTGCATCGACCGTGTGTTACAATCTTTTGCTGCGGCGCGGCAGAAGCGATGTGCAGTGCAGCAGGCACGGCGAAATGTCGACCTTCACGCGGTCATAATTTGAAATGAAAAGGAAATTGGTCGGATCGACGGCGGCGCTAAACGCGCGGGCGCGTCAGAACGGCAATGAATCCTTGGCCAGGATCAGCGCCAGTGCGCAGCCGCACACGACTGCCGCCCGCAGGACTTCATCCTGCCGAAACTTCCGGGCGCTGTGCGCAAGGGCGACGATACGAGCCATGTCCGCATCCATGCACGCAGACCTCTTGCGAATCCGTTAAATGCCGTGGTTCCTGCCCCATCGTCATTGCGAGCATAGCTCGCAATGACGAAAGGCTTATGGGAGCAGGCCGATCCGCCCGATCAGCGCGAGGGCATCTGCTGGCTGGAACAGTGGAACGAACCGCCGCCTGCAAGTACCGCATCGGCCATCACGCCCACGACATCGCGATCGGGGAACAGCGCGGCAATCGCCGCGACGCCCTCTTCGTCGTGCGCGGTGCCATAGATCGGCACGACCACCAGCTTCGAGGTGATCGCGAAGTTCATGTAGCTGGCCGGCTCGATTCGGCCGTCAGATTCCACCCGGCCGGGCGAAGGCACTTCGCGCACCGTCACGCCCGCGGCCTCGGCCCGGGCCTTGGCATCGGCATAGATCGCGGCATTGGGATCGTTCGGTCCGGTCGCGCGCGGCAGGGCCAGCACGTTCGGCGCCAAGAAACGCGCGAGATTGTCGACATGGCCGTCGGTGTGGTCGTTGATGAGGCCGTCGCCCAGCCACAGCACGCGGTCGTAGCCGAGATCGCGCTTCAGCCGCATCTCCAGGTCGCCGCGTGACAGATGCGGGTTGCGATTCGGGTTGAGCAGGACCTGCTCGGTCGTCGCGACCAGTCCGGTGCCGTCGCCGTCGATCGCGCCGCCTTCGAGAATCCAGTCCGAGGTCTCGACCTCAAGCCCGGCATCGCGGGCGATTTCGGCGCCGATCTCCTGGTCGCCGTCCATCAGGTACTTGCCGCCCCAGCCATTGAAGCCGAAACGCATCGCCTTGAGCGCTCCGCCCGCGTCAGAAACGACCAGCGGCCCGGTATCGCGCAGCCAGACGTCGCCGTAGCGCCGCACTTCCAGCTTTACCTTCGACGAAACCAGCGATGCCGCCCGCGCCCGGTTGGCCTCGTCGCGCACGACCAGACGCACTTCCTGCCCGGATTCGGCAACGGCAGAGGCGAACTGCGCCATCTGCACTTGCGCGGCTTCGAGGAAGCCCGGCCATTCCACCGGATCGTGCGGGAAGCCGATCCAGATCCAGTCCTGCGGATGCCATTCGGGGGGAAGGGCGAAGGTCACGGGGAAATCTCCTTCAACGCGGCGCAGGGCGTGTCGCCGCGGGAACGGCCGAGCCGATAGAAGACTCTGGCCCATCTCGCAATGATGCCTCGCAATCATGGCCAGCAATGATCGGCAGATGCTTGCCCTCCGCCGCAGGGGCAGGCAGGAAGCCGCAATGGATGCCGAACAGAAAGCCGACTGGACCGGCGCGATCGCCCGTGCCCGCGCCCACGCCCCCTATCTCTCCAGCGCGCTCGACCGGCTTCCCGCTCTCACCGACCTGCTCGCCGCCGGACAGGGCGCAGCCGCGCTCGACTGGGCGCGCGCAGCAGGCGAAGGCGCTCCCAGCGTCGGCGCGGCGCTGCGGCGCGAGAAGCAGGCCCTCGCCCTCGCCCTGGCGATCGGCGATCTGGCCGGGGCCTTCCCGCTGCTCAAGGTGACGGGCGAACTCTCGGCCCTGGCCGACCGCGCGCTCGACGCCGCCATTGCCGAAGGCATCCGCCGCCGCGTGCCCGATGCCGAGCCGGCAGGCTTCCTCGCCCTCGCGCTGGGCAAGCACGGCGCGGGCGAACTCAACTACAGCTCGGACATCGATCCGATCCTGCTGTTCGACCCCCAGCTGCTCCCCCGCCGCGAGCGCGACGAACCCGGCGAGGCCGCGCAGCGCGTCGCCCGCGCCGTGGTGGAAACCCTCGCGGGCGTGACCGACGAGGGCTACGTCTTCCGCACCGACCTGCGGCTGCGCCCGGCTTCCGAAGTCAGCCCACTGGCCATCTCGATCAACGGCGCGCTGACTCACTACGAATCATCCGCGCTCGCCTGGGAGCGCGCCGCCTTCATCCGCGCCCGAGCCTGCGCCGGAGACGTGGCGGCAGGCGAGGCCTTCCTCGCCGCGATCCGATCCTTCGTCTGGCGCAAGAGCCTGGACTTCGGCGCCATTGCCGAGATCGGCCGCCTCACCGCGCAGATCCGCGCCAACACGCGCGGCAGCACCACGGTCGGCCCCGGCTTCGACCTCAAGAAGGGGCGCGGCGGCATTCGCGAGGTGGAGTTCTACGCCCAGACCCACCAGCTCATCCACGGTGGCCGCAACCCCGCGCTGCGCCTGCGCGGCACCCGCGCCACGCTCGATGCGCTGGCGGAAGCCGGACTGGTCCCGCCCGAGGATGCCCGTCTGCTCGGCGAAAGCTACGACCGCCTCCGCACCGTCGAGCACCGCCTGCAGATGATGCAGGACCAGCAGACCCACTCGCTGCCGATGAAGGAGGAACTGCTCGACGAAGTGGCCCGGCTCGACGGCTTGCCGGACGGCTCCGCGCTCCTGGCGGAACTCACGCAGATTACCGATGCGGTAGGCGCGCGATACGACGCGCTGGTCATGGACCACACACCTGTCGGCACCACGGTATCGGTGCCCGCCCCGGCGCAGGAGGACTTGCGAGACGAACTCATGCGCATGGGCTTCGCCGATCCCGATGCCATGGTCTCGCGCATCGAAGGCTGGCTTTCCGGCCGGATGCGTGCGCTGCGCTCCGATCCCGCAAGGCTCGCGTTCGAGGCGATTCGCCCCGGCCTGCTTGCCGCCCTTGCCGCCGCCCCCGAACCCGAGCGCGCGATGGCGCGTTGGGAGCAGCTCCTCAACAACCTCCCCACCGCGATCAACCTGTTCCGCCTGCTGGAGGCCCGCCCTGCCCTGATCGAGCGCCTCGCCCGCATCCTCAGCCTCGCTCCGCCGCTCGCCGACGCGCTCGCCCGCCGCGCCGACCTGCTCGATCCGCTGATCGACGCCAGCGCCTTCGACCTGCCCGGCAGCCTGCCCGAACTGATCGCGGAATTCGCCCGCTTCGAACCCGGCGACGACTACGAGCGCAAGCTCAATACGGTGCGCCGCAAGGTCGGGGACCGCCGTTTCGCGCTCGGCGTGCAACTGATCGAAGGCGTGAACGACCCGCTCGACATCGGCCATGCCCTCGGCCGGATCGCCGAAGCGGCTCTGGTCGTGCTGACCGATGCGGCGGTAACGGAATTCCGCGAGACCCACGGAACCGTGCCGGGCAGCGAACTGGTCGTGCTGGGGCTTGGCCGGATGGGCGGCGGCGTCCTCACCCATGCCTCCGACCTCGACCTGATCTACCTCTTCACCGGCGATTTCGCCCGCGAATCGGACGGAAGGCGGCCGCTCGGCGCCACGCTCTACTACAACCGCCTGTCGCAGCGCGTTACCGCCGCGCTGTCGGTCCAGACCGCCGAGGGTGCGCTCTACGAGGTGGACACGCGCCTGCGCCCCTCCGGCGAACAAGGCCCGCCCGCAGCCAGCCTGGAAAGTTTTGCGCGTTACCAGCAGGAACAGGCCTGGACCTGGGAGCACATGGCCCTGTGCCGCGCACGGGCGCTTTACGGCTCCGGCGAAGCGCGCAGCCGCCTTGGCACGATCATCGGCGAGGTGCTCACCGCCCCGCGCGATCCGGCCAAACTGCGCACCGATGTTCTGGAAATGCGCACCCGCATGGCCGAGCATAAACCGCCCAAGGGCCCGCTCGACGTCAAGCTGATGCGCGGCGGGCTGGTGGATCTCGAATTCCTCGTCCACTTCACCCAGCTCCGTAGCGGCGAGGGCCTTGATGCCGATCTCGGCGAAGCGGTGCGCCTGCTGGTCGCAGAAGGCCTGCTCCCGGCCAGCCTCGAGCAGGCGCATGACGTGCTGACCCGCCTGCTCGTCGCCGCGCGCCTGCTCGCGCCCGATTCGCTGAAGCCGGTCGATGCCGCCTGCATGGCGCTCGTGCGCGCATGCGGCTATGGCGCGTGGCAAGACCTCGAAACCGGCCTCGCCCAGGCTCGCGCGCAAGTCGCCGCGGCATGGGCGCAAGCTTTCGACGAAACCCTGGAGACCACCCGATGACCACCCGTCCTGCCGCTGGCGACACGTTCCCCGACATCGCGCTCGAAACGCCCGAAGGCGGCAGCGTGAAGGCTTCCGACTTTGCGGGGCGCAAGCTGGTCGTGTTCTTTTACCCGAAAGACAACACCCCCGGCTGCACCACTGAAAACATCGATTTTTCCGCGCTGAAGGACCAGTTCGAGGCGGCCGGAACCGCCCTGCTCGGCGTCAGCAAGGATTCGGCGAAGAAGCACCAGAACTTCATCGCCAAGCACGATCTCAAGGCGCCGCTCGCCTCCGATGCCGAGGAAAACGGCCTCTCCGATGCGCTCGGCATCTGGACCGAAAAGCAGAACTACGGCCGCACTTACATGGGCATGGTCCGCACCACCTACCTGATCGGCCCGGACGGCAAGATCGCCCGCGTGTGGGACAAGGTGAAGGTGAAGGACCACGCGGCCCAGGTCCTGGAGGCCGCAAAGGCTCTCTGATGACCCGTTCCATTGCCGCAGCGATCCGCGAGGCGCTGCTCGAATGCGATCCGCGCGCCAAGGTCATGGCAACGCGCAAGGTAGCGCGCGACTGGCGGCTCGGCAGGCTGTCCTTCGTGTTTGACGTGGAGATGCCGGAGGTTCCGGGCCGCCCGGATGCCCCCGAACTCCTGCCGCCGGGGCGCATGCCCAAGCGCGGCAAGGGCGGTTCGGAACGCGGACGAATCGCGCTCTGGCATGCCCTCGCCCATATCGAATTCGTCGCCATCGATCTCGCGCTCGACATGGCGGGACGGTTCGGCGGCGAGATGGACGAGGCCTTCGTCAGCGATTTCCTCTCCGTCGCCGCCGACGAAGCGATGCATTACGCGCTGATCGACCGCCATTTGCGCAGCCTCGGCAGCCACTACGGCGCCCTCCCCGCCCATGACGGATTGTGGGAAGCCGCCCACAAGACCCGCGGTGATGTCGGCGCGCGGCTCGCCGTGGTGCCGATGGTGCTCGAAGCACGCGGCCTGGATGTAACACCCGCCACGCTCGAACGCGTGAAAGCCAATGGCGACAAGCGCGGCGCAGGCATCCTCCAGCGAATCCTTGACGACGAAATCCGGCACGTTCGGTTCGGCGCAAATCATTTCGCCGATGTCGCCGAACGGTTGAACGAGGACCACGACAGCCTCTGGAAAAGCTTGGTTTCCCGCCACTTTGGCGGAGCCGTTAAGCCACCGTTCAACGACTCAGCGCGTCTCGCAGCCGGTTTATCGCGGGATCTTTATGGCAGTATTGCCTGTTCCTGATCCTTCGGGATAACTCCCAAACAGAGACGGCGGGGGGTTCCGACCATCTCCAGACAAGGGTTTGCGCGAATTCGCCACTGTGCGTGTTCGCCCTGGATACAAGCGTCGTGGCTTTACGGCTCGCGGCGGATAACAAGGTATTGCGAGTGGTCGTAACGAAATTCTTCGCCAAGTTCCGCGCAGTGACCGGTGCCGTCGCCGTCGCAGGATCTCTTGTCGCCGCTCACCCGGCGATGGCCAACAGCAGCGCTGCCGCTGCCGACATTTCCGCCCCGCTTCGCTCGGCCCAGTCCGGCAACCAGTCGGCCGGCGGTGAGGACGAGCAGTTCCGCAACCTCTTCAGCTCCTGGCAGAACTTCGAGGAAACCGGCCTCGCTTCCGCCAAGGCCAAGCCTGCCATTCCCGGCGCTGCCAAGCTCGGCGCGGTCTCGATCCCTTCGCGTACCCCGCTTGAAGGTCTCAAGCTGACCAGCAGCTTCGGCATGCGTAACCACCCGATTCTCGGCGGCCGCCGCGCCCACAAGGGCATCGATCTCGGCGCCCCGATCGGCACCCCGATCTATGCGACCGCCGACGGCGTCGTCAGCAAGGCTTCCTGGTTCGGCGGTTACGGTCTCTACGTCTCGCTTGAACACGGCGGCGATCTCGAAACCCGCTACGGCCACATGTCGCGTCTCAACGTTGCCGAAGGCCAGATGGTCCACAAGGGCGACGTGATCGGCTTCGTCGGCACCACCGGCAACTCGACCGGCCCGCACCTCCATTACGAAGTCCGCGTCGACGGCCAGGCCGTCAACCCGATCCCCTACATGCAGGGCGATCGCATGGCGGCAGCCGAAAACGGCTCGACCGGCGGCTGATAGAGTTCCAGATCGGCCAGGGACTGCGCAAAGACAGCCCGGCCAACAAAGATTTGGAGAGGAGGGAAGAGGCGGCCGCAAGGCCGCCTTTTCTTATGCCTATGGATCTGAAGATCCCGGCTGCAGGATTTCGTCCAGCACGAACTTCACACGATCCGCGATCGAAACCAGCGGAAGCGGAACGAGTTCGTATTCCAGATCGGAATAGACCTCTACCATCGCCTGATAAGTGGCCTCAGCCTCTTCCAGCGTTTGCTTGCGCTCTGCATCCTGATTGAAGATCGCGGGCCAGGGAGGCGCAATGAAGACCCGCCTTGCATAGCGACACCGCTCAGCCGCCTCCGTCATCGAAGACGGCGCAGAAATGCCGCACAAGCGGAGATAGCCGATGACATCGGGAATACCGCGATCGAAGATGACAGGGCCGGAAAGCTGGGCCGCTTCGCCATAGGCAAGCATGTCCCGCGTGAGCATCATGGCTGCGAAGGCCTCCTGGTCATCCCAAGGCAAAGCCCTGCCGCTCTTCCGCACCTGGTCCTGGATTATCGCCCGGCCTGCTTCCGGGACGCACCGAAGCCCTTCGGCGGCCAGTGCAGCGATAAGGCTGGTCTTGCCGGAACCCGGCCCTCCGGTGATGATGTGGAGATGCTTCATACTCGTCACACGCAGGCGCTCTGCAAGAGCGCGCCATTGCCGAACGGGAGCGGGGGTTCGATCACGAACCGCCAGGCAAATATACGTCGCGACCGATGACGTCGGCTTCGCGTTGCGTGGCGCATTGTGTAGAATGGGTTTTTGGTTGCGGGGGTAGGATTTGAACCTACGACCTTCAGGTTATGAGCCTGACGAG
>NZ_DAISLT010000044.1:35910-50545 GCF_036820275.1 Novosphingobium sp. | reverse complement strand
GTCTCTTAAGAGATTATCGCGCCATCAGGCAGGCGGTCCCAATCGGACGGTTACGATTGTCCTGACGCCTGATGGAGATGAATTGGTTATCGATGTCCAAGGCGACTTGGCCGGTATCCTGACGATCGCCGCAGAACGCAAAAAACCCGCCAGGAAGAAGGCGGGTTCGGGGGGATCGTCGGGCCCGGAGGGCGATAGGCAATTTCGAATGGTTGCGGGGGCTCGCAACCACCGATACCGACACAAGCTGAAAGCGCCAATCTGATAGACCTGAATGCCGCTGCAGGCTGACTTAGAGCCCCGGTCTAGCGCCCAGGCGAGAACGCGCGCGAGGATAGCGAATCGATAATCCGCCGTTCGCTCTGAGGTCTTCCCCACCTTGTCTCGCCATGCCAAGAATTCGCTGCGGATGCGCCGATCGCTGAGGGCCAAAATCGGGAAATCGCCGAATTCGATCTCGATATGCCGGAGTTGCTTCGCATAACCCTTGCGCGTCCGATCGGCGAGCGAGGTGTAATCCGAAGATTGCTCGAAGGCGCGGAAAACGGCGTTCAATGTGTCGACCGGTTTGCGAGATCGCGATTCATGAGCCGCGACGTAAGCCTGGTGGAATTCGGACGTTCCGAACCCGGCTGCGATCCGGGGGCCGCCACGCCATGCATGATAGTAGGTCGCGAAGAGCCCGCTCGCGAGTTTCTTGCGAGCCTTGTGGACACCCTTAAGATTGACGCGCATCGCGCCGTGCCTTCCGTTCGTCGAACTGGGTCGACGAAACCGCGGATGGTTCCGTTTCCAGATGCACGAGGATGATTCGCCCATCGGGATGGATTCGGTGCGCACGATCGTCAGTCCGCATTCGCAGGCCATACGAATAGCCTAGGCGAGACTGCGGCATCGTGGCGAGGATTTACGTCGTCCGGCCAAGGCAAGCTGCCCAGGAAAGCGCGACGCGAACCCAACTCGTGGTCCCCCCCTCGCCGCACTCCCCCCCCCCTCCCCTGGTGAACCGATCGGAGAGTGCTGACGCTACATCTGGCTGCGGACGAAGATGCCATATTGCGTCGAGATACGCTTTTGGCGCACGGTTCTTCTCGACTGGACGGCGAAGGATCATCGCTGCAGTTGCGACCGGGACCGCAGTCGGTCCGACCCTACAAAAATGGCAAAACGCATTGCGCGCTCCTCACTGAGCACCCACGCGATGTCATGAAGCGGCGTGGATAACATCATAGTTTGATAGGAGTTAAAGCCAGTCCTCGCTGACATTCTTGCCAACTTTAGTACTGGGTGGCAGGTCAGGACACGAACGTATCGCTTCCGAACCTCTGGCTGGAGTGCTGCGCCACAGATGCATCGCGGCTTCGCTGGGGCTCGGAGGTCAGGCTGTGGTAAATGCCTAATGCTTTCCGATGTCCTGGTTCGACACAGGGGCAATCGCGGCCACAGCTAGCAGCGCTTTGCAGTCAGCGACGTTCCAACTTGTATCGCTTGACCTCGTGGAGCCAGGCAAGAGCGTCTGCGCTAAACCCCTCCACTGGAAATGTGGGGAATCTATGCCATCACGATCTCGCAGGCTTCCCGAAGGCTCTCATAGATTGAAGAACTGATTAGAGGGTTGCGAGGGTGCAACAGACAGATCGTCCTGCAAAAGTCGTAGCCTGAAAGGGGCACAGCGATGACGCCGGGCCGCGCCAGGGAAGTTGGTGCCGTCGTGATTCCCAGGCCAGCCGCCACCATGGACATGCAGCGATCGTCATTGACGGACCTAAAACTGAACAGTGGTCTGACACCTCGTTCAGTGAAGAAGCGACTGGTTTCAGGAAGTATTTCGCAATGGCGCCGGACGATCATGACCTCTTCCGCAAGTTCGCTGGCTTCCAGCAACGCTCTGTCCGCGAAGCGATGGCTCTCCGGGAGCATCATCCGATAGTCTTCCTCATATATCATTACGGTAGTTTCCTGATTATCTCCGGCGCGAGCGAGCGTAATTGCCGCGTCAATTTTTCGAGACAGCAGTTTTTCGCGAAGATCTCGATCCGGTCCCTCCACAACAATCAAAGGCTGCTCAAGACGGAATGTGCAGACGATGCCTTCGATCATCCTGGTTGATAGCGTTTGTAGCAGACCTAGACGAAAGGGGCGCTGGGGTGTCGATGCGTAGTGGTCCGTGGTTTCAATGAGGCGAAAATCGCGATCGATGGCGCGCGCCAGAGAAAGCAATCGATTGCCTGCCGACGTCAGCCGGATTGCCCTGCGCTCACGTATAAAGAGTGCCGATCCGATCTGGCGCTCGAATTCCGCGATCCCGGCGCTCAAGGTCGGCTGGGTTACACCGATTGCCATGGCAGCTCGAGAGAAGCTCCCAGCATCGACGACGGCCAGAAACTGGCGGATATGTTGTCGGCTTATCATAGATTAAATCTATGCTGTTGGTAGTTAAATATCAATTTCTCATTCGTTTTGCGGTATGCTTAGGTTAGGCGGTTTTCGCATATGAGGATGCTAGAACGTGCGCGCTACCCCCAATTTCGACTTCGCCCTCGGCGAAAATGCGGACATGCTCCGTGAAACTACGGCCCGCTTTGCGGACGAGCAGATCGCCCCGCTGGCTGCGAGGGCGGACGCCGATGACTGGTTTCCGCGAGACTTGCTCTGGACGCGGATGGGCGAACTAGGATTGCACGGCATTACAGTCGAGGAAGACCAAGGCGGCCTCGGCCTCGGCTATCTTGAACATGTCATTGCTGTTGAGGAGGTGAGCCGCGCGAGCGCCGCGATCGGCCTCTCTTATGGCGCGCATTCGAATCTGTGCGTCAATCAGATCCGGCGCTGGGGCAATGCCCAGCAGAAGGCAAAATATCTCCCCAAGCTGATTTCGGGCGAGCATGTCGGAAGTCTCGCCATGTCGGAGGCCGGCGCAGGCAGCGACGTGGTATCGATGAAACTCAAGGCCGAGAAGAAAGGCGACCGCTTCATCCTCAACGGCACAAAATTCTGGATCACCAACGCGGCATATGCGGACACGCTCGTCGTCTACGCCAAGACAGCGCCCAACGCGGGATCGCGTGGTATTACCGCGTTTCTGATCGAAAAGGATACGCCGGGCTTCGCCATCGGGCAGAAGATCGACAAACTCGGCATGCGCGGATCGCCAACGGCCGAACTGGTGTTCACCGATTGCGAAGTGCCCGAAGAACAGATCATGGGCCCGGAAAATGGCGGCGTCGGTGTACTGATATCGGGGCTCGATTATGAGCGCGTCGTCCTCTCCGGCATCCAACTGGGCCTTATGCAGGCATGCCTCGACACCGTCATCCCCTATGTCCGCGAACGCAGGCAGTTCGGCAAGCCGATCGGATCGTTCCAGCTCATGCAGGCGAAGGTCGCCGACATGTACGTCGCGCTGCAATCGGCGCGGTCCTATGTCTATAATGTCGCCAAGGCGTGCGATGCGGGGCAGACGACGCGCTTCGACGCGGCGGGCGCGATCCTGCTGGCGAGCGAAAGCGCCGTTAAGGTCGCCGGCGAGGCGATCCAGGCTTTGGGCGGCGCGGGCTATACGAAGGACTGGCCGGTCGAGCGCTACTGGCGTGATGCCAAGCTGCTCGACATCGGTGCCGGCACCAACGAGATTCGTCGCATGCTGATCGGCCGCGAACTGATCGGAAACGAAGGATGAGCGCCCCGGTCTTGGAAACGATGGTCGATGCGGGAAGCGACATGTTTCGCGCCAACACCATGCACAATCGCGGGTTGCGCGATGCTCTTTACGCGCAGGTCGCGCAAGCTGCGCTGGGCGGCAATGAGAAGGCGCGCGAGCGGCACACCGCCCGCGGCAAACTCCTCCCGCGCGAGCGCGTCGAGCGGCTGCTCGATCCGGGCTCGCCCTTTCTCGAGATTGGCCAGCTCGCGGCCGGTGACATGTATGCAGGCGAAGTGCCCGGCGCGGGCGTGATTGCGGGCATCGGACATGTATCCGGGCGGCAAGTCATGATCGTCTGCAACGATGCGACGGTGAAGGGTGGCACCTACTATCCGATGACGGTCAAAAAGCATTTGCGCGCGCAGGAGATCGCCGAGACAAACCGCCTGCCCTGCATCTACCTGGTCGACTCAGGTGGCGCGAACCTGCCGCACCAGGATCAGGTGTTTCCCGACCGGGATCATTTCGGACGCATCTTCTTCAACCAGGCCAACATGTCGGCGAAGCGAATCCCGCAAATCGCCTGCGTGATGGGAAGCTGCACCGCGGGCGGCGCCTACGTCCCGGCCATGAGCGACGAAACGGTCATCGTTCGCAACCAAGGCACGATTTTCCTTGCCGGACCGCCGTTGGTGAAGGCGGCCACGGGCGAGGAGATCAGCGCCGAGGATCTGGGCGGCGGCGACCTTCACGCGAAGAAGTCGGGCGTCGTCGACCATCTCGCCGAGAATGACGAACATGCGCTGACGATCGTGCGCGATATCGTTTCAACTTTTGGAGTGGACGATAGCTTCGATCTCGCGATGAAGGCGCCGCTCCCGCCTAAATATGATGCGGAAGACCTTTATGGTATCATCCCGCAGGACGTTCGCGCGCCTTACGACGTACATGAGGTGATCGCGCGGATCGTCGACGCGTCCGAGTTTCACGCGTTCAAGGCGAATTACGGTACTACTTTGGTCTGCGGCTTCGCGCATATCTGTGGCATTCCCATCGCGATCCTCGCCAATAACGGGGTGCTGTTCAGCGAAAGCGCGGTCAAAGGCGCACATTTCATCGAGCTGGCGCAACAGAGGCGCGTGCCACTGCTTTTCCTCCAGAATATCTCGGGTTTCATGGTCGGCGGCAAATATGAGGCCGAGGGCATCGCCAAGCATGGCGCGAAGCTGGTGACGGCGGTCGCCACGGCCACTGTTCCGAAGATCACCGTGCTGATCGGCGGCAGCTTCGGGGCGGGCAATTACGGCATGTGCGGCCGCGCCTACTCTCCCCGTTTCCTGTTCACCTGGCCCAATGCGCGTATCTCCGTGATGGGCGGCGAGCAGGCGGCGTCGGTGCTGGCGACTGTCCATCGTGACGCGGACAAATGGACGCCCGAACAGGCCGAGGCCTTCAAGGCGCCGATCCGCCAGAAATATGAGGATGAGGGCAATCCCTATCACGCAACCGCGCGCCTGTGGGACGATGGCATCATCGACCCCGCCCAGACACGCGATGTGCTGGCCCTGGCCTTTGCTGCAACGCTCGGCGCCCCGATCGAGGATCGCGGGTTCGGCCTTTTCAGGATGTGACGATGAGCGCTGTTGTCCGCACCGACTGGACTCGCGACGAGATCGCCGCGCTGTTCGATATGCCCTTCAACGACCTGATGTTCGAAGCGCAATCGATTCATCGCGCCAACCATCCGCGCAACGAACTGCAGCTTTCGACGCTGCTCTCGATCAAGACCAGCGGCTGCCCGGAGGATTGCGGCTATTGCTCGCAGTCGAAGGAGGCCGACAGCGGCCTCGAGGCGACCAAGCTGATGGACGTGCAGGCGGTGCTGCAGGCCGCCACGCAGGCCAAGGATCGCGGCTCGGGCCGCTTCTGCATGGGCGCGGCCTGGCGCAGCCCCAAACAGCGCGACATGCCGAAGCTCGTTGCGATGATTCAGGGCGTGCGCCAGATGGGCATGGAAACCTGCATGACGCTGGGTATGCTGAACGAGGGGCAGGCGAAGCAGCTCGCCGACGCCGGCCTCGATTATTACAACCATAACATCGATACGTCGCCGGAGAACTACGCCAACGTCATCACCACCCGCACGTTTGCGGACCGGATCGAGACGCTGGAGAATGTCCGCAACGCCGGCATCAACGTGTGCTGCGGCGGTATCGTCGGCATGGGCGAGACACGTAACGACCGCATCGGCTTCCTCCACGCGCTGGCCACCATGCCGCACCCCGAAAGCGTGCCGATCAACGCACTGGTGCCGGTCGAGGGCACGGTGCTGGGCGATATGCTCAAGGACACACCGCTGGCGAAGATCGACGAGGTGGAGTTCGTCCGCACCGTAGCCGTCGCGCGCATTGTGATGCCGCAGTCGATGGTGCGACTCTCCGCTGGCCGCGAAAGCATGTCGGACGCGTGCCAGGCGCTTTGCTTCATGGCCGGCGCGAACAGCATCTTCACCGGCGACAAGCTGCTCACGGCGGCGAACGCCGGTGACGACAAGGATGCCGCGCTTTTGGACAAACTCGGCCTGGTTGCGATGGGCTGCGAGGTATCGACAGAACGATGGGAGACTGCCGCATGAACGGCTTTGAAGCGATCGAGTTCGAGCGCGACGGGCCCATTGCACGGATCACGTTGAACCGCCCCGACGCAGGCAATGCTATCACGTTCGAGCTTGCGCGCGAACTGGCCCATGCTGCGCGGCTGTGCGACATGCCCGAAATCCGTGTCGTGCTCCTCACCGGAAAAGGCAGATTATTCTGCGCCGGCGGCGACCTCAGGGTGATGGCGGCCTCCGGCGACGACGCCTCCGCCATGGTCAAGGAAGTGGCCGATGCACTGCATGACGCCATCGCCACTTTCGCGCGGATGGATGCGCCGCTGGTGATCGCGGTCAATGGACCTGCCGCGGGCGCGGGTTTCAGCCTCGCGTTGGTTGGAGACCATGTCCTGGCGGCCCGATCGGCAAGCTTCGCCACCGCTTACGTCGCGGCGGGCCTGTGTCCCGACGGCAGCGCGACCTATTATCTGCCCCGGCTAGTGGGCTTGCGCCGGGCGCAGGAACTGCTCCACACTAACCGCAGACTTTCCGCGCAAGAAGCAGCCGATTGGGGAATCGTCACTCAGATCGTGACCGATGAGACTTTGGCTGGAGAAGCCGAGGCGCTCTGCCAGCATCTCGCTACCGGCGCCAGAGGATCGCACGCCGCGATCAAGTCCCTTCTGCTAGCCAGTCCGGGCAATGGACTCGAAACCCAAATGGAGCTTGAGGCGCGGGGGATTGCCGCTGCGGTCCGCTCGGATGACGGCCGCGAAGGCATCGCCGCTTTCCTCGAAAAGCGCGCACCTGTCTTCGGGTCGAACCAATTTCGTCAGGACTGAACCTATGATCGCTTCCCTCCTTATCGCCAACCGCGGCGAAATCGCCTGCCGCATCATCCGGACAGCGCGCGCAATGGGCATCCGTACCGTCGCGGTCTATTCGGACGCCGACGCCAAAGCGCTGCATGTCCGCGAGGCCGATGAGGCCGTGCATATCGGGCCGTCGCCGGCACGCGAGAGCTACCTTGTGGCTGAGAAGATCATCGCCGCAGCGAGGACGACCGGCGCCAAGGCGATTCATCCAGGCTATGGCTTCCTGTCGGAGAATGCCGGGTTCGCACAGGCCGTGCTCGACGCGGGGCTGGTATGGGTCGGACCGAACCCTTCGTCGATCACCGCGATGGGACTGAAGGACGCCGCCAAGAAGCTCATGGCCGAGGCCGGCGTCCCGGTGACGCCCGGCTATATGGGCGAGAATCAGGATCCGGCCTATCTCGCCGAACAGGCCGCGCAGATCGGCTATCCGGTCCTTATCAAGGCGGTCGCGGGCGGCGGCGGCAAGGGGATGCGCAAGGTGGACGCGCCAGGTGACTTCGCCGACGCGCTTGCCTCGTGCCAGCGCGAGGCGGCCGCCTCGTTCGGCAACGACCATGTGCTGATCGAAAAATATATCCTCACCCCGCGCCATATCGAGGTGCAGGTGTTTGGCGACACCCACGGCAATGTCGTGCATCTGTTTGAACGCGATTGCTCGCTCCAGCGCCGCCATCAAAAGGTGATCGAGGAAGCCCCTGCTCCCGGCATGAACGAGGCGACACGCTCGCAGCTGTGCGCCGCCGCTGTGCGTGCCGCGAAGGCGGTCGATTATGTCGGTGCCGGCACGATCGAGTTCATCGCCGATGCCTCGGAAGGTCTTCGCGCCGACCGCATCTGGTTCATGGAGATGAATACGCGGCTGCAAGTCGAGCATCCGGTGACAGAAGAGATTACCGGTGTCGACTTGGTCGAATGGCAGCTTCGGGTCGCGGCGGGCGAGCCGATCCCGCTAACACAGGACGAACTTGCGATCGAAGGTTGGGCAATGGAAGCACGCCTTTATGCGGAGGATCCCGCAAAGGGCTTCTTGCCCAGCATCGGCACGCTCGAGTTGTTCCAGCTTCCCGAGCATCTCGGCCGCATCGACACCGGCGTCTATCAGGGCGCCAAGGTCTCGCCCTTCTACGACCCGATGATCGCGAAAGTCATCGCGCACGGGAATGATCGCAACGAAGCGCGGCGGTCGCTCTCTGACATGCTGGGGACGAGTGCGGTTTGGCCGGTCAAGACCAACGCGGTCTTTCTGATCCGCGCGCTTGACCATCCGGATTTCATCGCGGGCACGGTCGACACGGGCCTGATCGGCCGCGACGGCGATGCGATGACCGTCGAATCTGTACCATCGGCAAAAGTGTTGAGTGATGCCGCCATGACACTGGTTGCGCATTCGGTGCAGACAGGCTTCCGGTTGAACGCGCCTGTCGCTCGCACCGCACCCTTCCTGCTCGACGGCAAGCCCGTCGAGGTAACGCTTGAGGGTCCGGGTTCCGCGCAGCCCGCGCTCGCGACCGTCGTGACCGAGCGCGGCGCGGTCTGGCAGCTCACCCCCTGGCGTGCCGAGGGCAGTACGGGCGGCGGTCCGGGTGACGGCAATATTCTCTCGCCCATGCCGGGAAGGGTCATTGCCGTCGATGTTGCCACAGGCGACTTCGTCACCAAGGGCCAAAAATTGCTGACGCTCGAAGCGATGAAGATGGAGCACAGCCTGACAGCGCCATTGGACGGGAGGGTCGCCGAGCTCAATGCCACCCTTGGCGCCCAGGTCCAGGTCGAAGCGCTGCTCGTGCGGATCGAACAGGAGAGCGCATGATGGCTGGGAAGTTCTTCGACGAATGGGCGATCGGCGACACGCTCCTTCACGACATCCGCCGCACGGTGACCGAGACCGACAATCTCCTTTTCACCACCATGACCCATAATCCGCAGCCACTGCACCTCGACATCGAGGCGGCCAAGGCGTCGGAGTTCGGTCAGATTCTTGTCAACGGCACCTTCACCTTCAGCCTGATGATCGGGCTGTCGGTCGGTGACACAACGCTCGGAGCGCTCATCGCCAATCTCGGCTATGAAAGACTGGTGATGCCCAAGCCAGTATTCATCGGCGACACCCTCCATGTGACGAGCGAGGTCATCGGCCTCAAAGAATCGAAATCGCGGCCCAATGCGGGCATCGTGACCTTGCTCCATCGCGCGATCAATCAGCGCGACGAGATCGTCTGCCAGTGCGAACGATCCGCCCTGATCCGGAAGAAAGACCTGTGATGCGCCTGCGATCGCTCCTCTTCGTGCCCAGCGATCGGCCCGAGCGCTTCGCCAAGGCGGCCGCATCGGGGGCAGACGCGATCATCCTCGATCTTGAGGATTCGGTAGCGCTCGCCAACAAGGCGGCCGCGCGCGCCGCGGTGGCGAACTATCTGTCCGGTGCGCGCGCGGCCTTCACCATGGTCCGCGTCAATCCGCTTGACGGACATATGACCGCCGAAGATCTCGCGGCGTTCGCTCAGGTACGGCCCGATGCCATCATGCTACCCAAGGCAGAAGGCGCGCGCAGCATCGCCGATCTAGACACGATCCTGGGCAGTGCATTTTCAGGAAGCGAGCCACTTCCACCGATCCTGCCTATCGCCACGGAAACTCCGACCGCAATCTTCACCCTCGGCAGCTATCGCGACGTAAGAGACCGGCTCATCGGCCTGACCTGGGGTGCCGAGGATCTGCCAGCCGCGATCGGCGCGACAACCAGCCGAGAGGAGGATGGGCGCTATACGGCGCCCTATGAGATGGTGCGCGCGCTGACTCTGTTCGCGGCGCACAGCGCGGGCGTCGCAGCGATCGACACCGTGTTCCCGGCGATCGACGACGAGACGGGCCTCGCTGCTTATGCAGCGCGCGCACGGCGTGACGGTTTTACCGGCATGATGGCGATCCACCCGTCACAGGTCGCGGCTGTCAACGCCGCCTTCACGCCGTCGACCGAAGAGGTCGCGCGCGCTCGAGCCATCGTAGATGCCTTCGCGGCAAATCCGCAGGCGGGCGTTCTCCAGATCGACGGAAAGATGGTCGATGCGCCGCACCTCAAGCAGGCACGGCATATTCTCTCGCTTGCCGGCTGATCAATAGCGCGGTGCTGCGCAAACGCCGACGGTTGATGCCCCTGCATCGATCGGGCATTCCCCTTGGAATCTTTTCTACATGTCATCAGCCATAAATCGCTGATGGTTTTGTGCGATCCGAGGGACCTGAATGCCCAGTAGCGACATCGGCAGCCTGGTTGAGACCACGCAATCCGACCAAAAGGAGACCCAGAGCCCGTTCGATCGCGTCTACCGCGGTATCCTGCGGGCCATCTACGAGGACACCATCATCCCCGGTCAGCGGCTGGCCGCGCCCGACCTCATGCGCCAGTTCGATGCCGGACGAGGCACGATCCGCGAAGTGCTTCACCGCCTTGCCTCCAGCGGTGTCGTCACCATCATTCCCAATCGCGGCGCGCAAGTTCGTCTGCTGACCCGTCAGGAAGTCGGGGCCCTGCTCGACATCGTCGAGCTTCTGCTCGGCCTGGCGGCTCGTGGCGCCGCCGACACCGTTCGCGACGGAAAGGCCGGCGATATCCTGCGCATCCATCACGACCGGCTGCAGCCGCCAACCTCGTTCGACGAGTTCACGCGGTTCGTCCAGGCGCGCGAGGATTATTATCGCTGTATCGTCCGGCTCAGTGGCAATGCGGAATTGCAGCGATTGTTTCCCGCGGCACAGGTTCACATCATGCGGGTCCAACTGCGCCGCTTCCAGAATGCCGCCGATTCGACGGCGCTCACCGACTATGCTGCGCTCACCGACGCCATCTTGTCTGGCGATCCGGCGCGTGCGGAACAGGCCGGACGGGATCATGTGGGTTATACCCGCGCGCGGATCGCGGCTCTGCCCGACCGCGCTTTTGCCAGGCGAGGCGTTTAGCCCCTTCGGCTAACGGTCCACGCCGAGTGCGACTGCGGTGACTGGTCCAGTTCATTCGTGCGTCCCGCCAACTGATCCTCTTCAAAAAAACATCCACGGCTTCAGTCGCGGGCTGCTTTCGCATTGACAGACAATAGTCATGCCAAATAGTATGACGATCAAAGGATGGAGAGGCTATGATCGTCGATCAGAGGGATTTCGAGTTCATGCTCGGCTGGCTCCGCCTGCCGGACCTGCTGTTGCGTGATCGCTTCGAGCAATGCTCCGAGGAGGATGCGCGATCGGTATTGGAGACAGCCGCTCGCATCGCGGAAAACGAGCTCGCCCCGCATCTGCGCGCGTCGGATCTCACCGAACCCAGGATCGACAGCAATGGCGATGTCTTCGTACTCGAGGATGTTGCCCGCGCGGTGCGACTGGTCGCGCAAGCCGGCTTGTTCAGCACCGTGTTCGATGCCGAGCATGGTGGCCTCCAGCTTCCGCATCTGGTGCATACGGCCGCGCTCGGCATGCTTATGGCCGGCAATTTGGCAACGGCTTCTTTCCCCTTGCTGACGATAGGCAATGCGCGGCTGCTCTGCACCTATGCCAATCCGGCCCAGAAGGTCGCCTTCGCCGAGCCCCAGATTGCCGGCGCGATGATGGGCACGATGTGCCTTTCCGAACCGCATGCGGGGTCATCGCTCGGTGATATCCGTACGCGGGCGGTACCGGATGGCGAGGACGGGCTTGGGCAGCGTTTTCGCATTTCCGGGAACAAGATGTGGATCTCGGCTGGAGATCATGACGTCACTGAAAATATCGTCCACCTCGTGCTGGCGAAGGTTCCGGACGTGAACGGCAACCTTCCCACGGGCACGCGCGGAATCTCGCTGTTCGTGGTGCCCAAGCTGCTGCCCGACGGGCAGCGCAACGATGTGACCGTAGCCGGTCTCAATCACAAGATGGGCTATCGCGGCCTCCCCAACACCGCACTCAATTTCGGCGAAGGCCGGTACGCGCCAGACGGCAGAGCCGGCGCGATCGGCTGGCTGGTCGGCGAGGTCGGCCAGGGCCTGCCGCAAATGTTCCACATGATGAATGAGGCGCGCACCTCGGTCGGTCTTGCTGCCGCCATGCTAGCCTGCCGGGGCTATCAGATGTCGCTCGATTATGCCCGGGAGCGCGTGCAAGGCCGACATACGGGCGGTGGCGCGGGACCGCAGGTGCCGATCATCGAACATGCCGACGTCCGGAGGATGCTGCTGGCGCAAAAGGCGATTTCACAGGGTGCGGCTGCACTCGTGCTGTATTCTGCCCGCCTGCTTGACGACGAGAAGACGGCCGAGAGCGCGGAGGAGCGCGCAGCCGCAGCGGAGAAATTGGCGCTGCTCACTCCCGTCACCAAGAGCTGGCCTTCGGAATGGGCGCAACTCTCGCTTCACCATGCGCTGCAGATTCATGGCGGGTCCGGCTATACGCGCGATTTCGAGATCGAGCTGCTGTATCGGGACAACCGGCTGAACCCGATCCACGAGGGCACCACCGGGATCCAGGGCCTCGACCTTGTCGGACGAAAGATACGCCGGGACGGCGGCAAGGCATTCGCGGCTCTGGCATGCGACATCCGTTCGACGATCGGGGAGGCTCAGGGCATCCCCGCCCTGGCAGATGCCGCCGCTTCGCTGGCCGCTGCGCTCGGAGCTACGGACCGCGCCGTTGCTGTGCTGCTCGCCGAAGCCGACGACAACCGCGCGCTCGCCCACGGTACGCCCTTCCTGTTCGCCTTCGGCCAGATCGCCGTTGGCTGGCTGTGGCTCGAACAGGCGATCGCGGCAACACAGATGCACGAAAGCAAGGCCGACAGCTTCTCCGACGCCTTCCTTGCAGGACGGATTACCGCCTGCCGCTTCTTCGCCGAGACCGAGCTTCCCAAGGTCGCGGTTTGGCTCCAGCCCGTTGAGGCTGGTTCCGATCTCGTGCTCGCCATGCCTCTCGATCAATTCTGAAAGACATCATAATGTCCCTGACCGGCAAAACCCTCTTCATCACCGGCGGCAGCCGCGGCATTGGCCTCGCAATCGCCCTTCGCGCGGCGCGAGACGGCGCCAATGTGGTGATCGCCGCCAAGACGGCCGAACCCCATCCCAAGCTTGAAGGGACGATCCACACGGCAGCTGCCGCGATCATGGAGGCCGGAGGGAACGCGCTGCCCCTTCTGCTTGACGTACGCGATGCCGACGCGGTCGAGCAAGCGGTGGCGCAAGCCGCCGCCCATTTTGGCGGGATCGACATCTGCGTGAACAATGCCTCCGCGATCAATCTAGCGAAGTCCGAAGACATCGAGGTCAAGCGCTTCGATCTCATTCAGCAGATCAACATGCGCGGCACCTTCTTGGTCTCGCGCGCTTGCCTGCCCTTCCTGCGCAAGAGCGCCAATGCGCATGTCCTCAACCTCTCGCCGCCGCTGACGATGCGCGCCGACTGGTTCGCGCAGCACCTGCCCTACACGCTGAGCAAATATGGCATGTCGATGGTGGCGTTCGGCATGGCCGAGGAGTTTCGCGGCGAGGGCGTCGCTGTCAACACGCTCTGGCCCAAGACCACGATCGCGACCGCTGCTGTCGAGTTTGCGTTGGGCGGCGAGGCGTTGATGCGCCGCTCGCGCCGTCCCGAGATCATGGCGGATGCCGCCTACGCCATCTTCAAGCGCGATGCGCGCGCTTACACCGGCAACTTCGTCCTCGACGAAGATGTGCTACGCGAGGAAGGCGTCACGGATTTCGCGCACTATCGCTTCGATCCCGACCAAGATCTGGAAATCGACATCTTTGTCGATCCGGCCCTCAAGGCCGAGTGACCGCCACTCCGCCCACCCGTTCAGGAGACAACCACTATGCCTTCCCGTGAAGCCGTCATCGTTTCGGTTGCCCGCACCCCGATCGGCAAGGCCTATCGGGGCGCCTTCAACGATACCCAGCCCCAGGCGCTCGCCGCCCACGCCATAATCCACGCCGTCCAGCGCGCGGGCCTGGAACCAGGCGATGTAGAAGATGTGGTGCTGGGTTGCGCGCTCCAGCAAGGTGCGACCGGCTCCAATATCGCGCGCCAGGCGGCGATCCGTGCCGGCATGCCGACGTCGGTGTCGGGCATGAGCATGGATCGACAATGCGCCTCCGGCTTGATGGCGCTCGCAACCGGTGCCAAGCAAATTTTGCACGACGGGATGGATGTCGTCGTTGCCGGCGGCGTCGAATCGATCTCGCTGGTCCAGAACGCGCAGATGAACATGCACAAGGCCTTCGATCCCTGGGTCGTCGAGCATCGGCCGGCACTCTATATGAGCATGCTCGAGACCGCCGAGATGGTCGCGCGCCGCTATGGCGTTTCGCGCGAAGCGCAGGACGAGCTCGGCGTGCAATCCCACGCGCGCACGGCGGCGGCGGCGGCGGCGGGCGCCTTCGATGACGAAATCGTTCCGCTGACAACCTCGATGCTCGTGAGTGACAAGCTATCGGGCGAAACGAGTCAAAGGCAAGTGACGCTTTCGGCCGACGAGGGGCTGCGACTCGGCACGACCATGGA
>NZ_DAISLT010000044.1:0-35900 GCF_036820275.1 Novosphingobium sp. | reverse complement strand
AGCGATCGCTGGATTGCCGCCCGCCTACAAAGGCGGGCAACAGCTCGAACCGGGTGGCTCGGTCACCGCCGGCAACAGCAGCCAGCTGTCCGATGGCGCGGCAGCTCTGGTGCTGATGAGTGTCGATGAGGCAAGCCGGCGGGGTCTGGCCCCGCTGGGTGCCTATCGCGGCATGGCCGTCGCCGGATGCGATCCCGAGGAGATGGGCATCGGTCCTGTTTTCGCCGTGCCGCGGCTGCTGGAGCGGCACGGTCTCACGATCGATGATATCGGCCTCTGGGAACTCAACGAGGCCTTCGCCAGTCAGGTCATCTATTGCCGCGATCGGCTGGGCATTCCCAATGATCGTCTGAACGTTTCGGGCGGCGCGATCGCTGTGGGCCATCCCTATGGCATGAGCGGCGCGCGGATGACGGGCCATATTCTCATCGAGGGACGGCGACGCGGTGCGCGCTACGGCGTCGTGACCATGTGCGTCGGCGGCGGCATGGGCGCGGCCGGCCTGTTCGAAATCTATTAAGGACACCGATCATGGACGCCGTAACGCTTGAAATCGCCGCGCCGCATGTTGCCCTCGTAACGATCCAGCGTCCCGAGGCACGCAACTCGGTCAATGGCGCCGTCGCGCAGCTGCTCGACCAGGCCGTCAAGACGGTCGAGGCCGACCCTGACATCTGGGCGGCGGTGCTCACCGGCGCGGGCGGCGTGGCCTTCTGCGCCGGGGCAGACCTCAAGGAGGTCTCGGCCGGACGAATGGACGATCTCTATACGTCCGACGGCGCCTTCGCCGGCTTCGTCAAGCATCCGCGCCAGAAGGTGTGGATCGCCGGCGTCGAGGGGTACGCGATGGCCGGCGGCTGCGAGATCGCGCTTGCCTGCGACATGATCGTCGCTGCAGAGCAATCCGTGTTCGCGCTCCCCGAAGTGATGCGTGGCCTCATCGCCGCGGCGGGCGGCGTCTACCGGATCGTGCGCGCCCTGCCCCGCGCGATTGCGCTGGAATTGCTCGCGACCGGCGATCGGCTTCCCGCGGCCCGCGCCGGTGAACTGGGGTTGGTCAATCGGGTGGTGCCGCAGGGGCAAGCCGTCGACGAGGCGATCGCGCTGGCTTCGCGGATCTGCGCCAATGCCCCGATCGCCGTGCGTGAAACTCTGGGCGTCGCCCGGAAGGCCTATGATCTCGACGATGACGCGCTGTTCGCGCTCGGGCTGGAAGCGCAGGACCGCGTGATGCTGACCGAGGATTTCGCGGAAGGGCCGCGCGCCTTCATCGAGAAGCGCCCGGCGATCTGGAAAGGGCGCTGAGCGACAGGGCGCTGGACGATATCCACGAAACCATGGCTCCCGTGCGGGGCTCACATTTGAAGAGGATGGAAGTGATGAAGATCGGTGTGGTCGGTGCAGGGCTGATGGGGGCGGAGATCGCGCTGGTTTTTGCACTCGCCGGTCATGATGTGCTTCTTAATGACCGCGACCAGGCGAGCCTGGACCGGGCGATGGCACGGCTGCGAAGCCTCATGACGAAGGGGGTTGATCGCGGCTTCTTTGAGGCAAGTGAGATCGATCCTACCCTTGCGCGGATTTATCCGACCACGGAATTGCAGGACTTCGCCGATCGCGAACTGGTGACGGAAGCAGTGTTCGAAGCCGTGGATGTGAAGCGGCCGGTGCTGCAGGCGCTGGCGAAGATCACGGCGCCGTCTTGCATCATCGCCACCAACACTTCGACCATTCCGATCTCCACGTTGGCGGCGGAGGTGCCGGAGGAGCGCCGTGGCCGGTTCATCGGGACCCATTATTTCTCGCCGGTCTCCCGCATGAAGCTGGTCGAGGTGATCCCCGGCTTCGACACCGACGCGGCGGTGGTGACGCAGGTGATCGGCATCATGACCGACATCGGCAAGACAGCGATCCGCGTGAAGGATGTTGCCGGCTTCGCCGTCAACCGCATGCTCCACATGTTCATCATCGAAGCGGTAAAGCTGGTCGAGGAAGGTGTGGCGACACCTGAGGATCTCGACACGGCGTGCCGGCTTGGCCTGGGGCATCCGATCGGACCTTTCGCATTGATGGATGCCGTGACATCCAGCCTTTGCGTGCAGGCCCAGGAAATCATGCAGGAGGCTTATGGCGAGCGGTTTCGTCCGCCCCCGCTCCTTAAGCAGCGCGTCAAGGCAGGTTATGGCGGCGGCAAGGGCAAGTCGGGCTGGCTCGTGCCGGCCAAAAAATAGGAGAGTTCGCGACTGGTCAATCCCATTGGCACGTTAGCAAGCCGTTGGTTTCCCGTCGCATGATGTCTACGATAGCGCTTGCCCCATATTCCAGTGAATGGTGCTCTTGATCATCTCAATGGTAATGGCCTCCGTGCGCAGCGTGAGCGCCTTCACTCTCACAGCGTCGCCTATGTTTTAGATTTCGGTGGTCCGTGGAGATCCGCCGTCGAACGGTTCAATGTCAGCGCATAATCTGCAGGACGACTTTTCCAAAATGGTCATCTCGCATGACATAATCGCGCGCTTCCTCGAATGCGTCGAGCGAGAATACAGTGTCTATCAGCGGCAAAAGGGAGCGTTCGGCGATCGCGGGAAGTAGATCGTTCTGAAATGAACAGACGATGGCCGCCCGTTCCTCGATCGTCCGGGTTCGAAATGTGACACCGACAATGGTCAGCCGCTTGAGTGCCAGCATTTCAAGGTCCAACATATCCTTCGTTCCGCCGATGCGGCCCACCGCCACCATCCGGCCACGTAATTTCAGCGCGGCCAAGTTTTCTTGCAAGACGCCGCCACCCACCATGTCAACGACCAGATCGACGCCTTGCCCGTCGGTCGCCGCCACCACTTCATGATGCCAGCCAGCGCGCGCCGCGATCGCCAGGTCAACGTCGATGCCGGCGAGGCGCGCCAGCTTCTCCTGGTTGCGACCGATCCCGATGATCCGACGCGCGCCCCGGAGCTTCGCGATCTGGGCAACGGCCATGCCCACGCCCGACGTCGCGCCCTGGATGAGGATATCCGCGCCAGCGACCATGCCACCCTCGGTCACGAGCGCATTGTGAGCTGTCAAATACCAGGCGGGCAGCGACGCAGCGGTGATGAAGTCGATCGTCTCAGGGAGCCGCATGGTCAACCGATGGTCGGCGAGCGCGACTTCGGCGAAACACCCGCTGGAAAGCGCCATGACGCGATCGCCGATGTCGAAGCCTCGACAGTCCCTTCCCATGCCGATCACGGTGCCGGCGAGTTCCTTGCCAGCCACGATCGGTTCCGCTGTCGACGGATAGTGGCTCGCCGACAGCGCGAGGTCTGCCCGGTTGACACCGGCATGATGGACAGCGACGAGCAGATCATCCGGGCCGGGCACAGGTTCGGGAAGTTCTGCCAGCACCAGCGTCCTAGCCGATGATTCGGCAACCACAACAAGCGCTTTCATTCTGGATGTCCTCTTTGGGCGCTCAAGGTCTTGCTGCCGTCGCGCCGACCGGAATGCAGCGCCGTAACTGCGATGCACCGCCCAGCATGAGCATCAGCAGCGCCGCGATCCAGGCTCCCACGGCAGTCGTGGCGAGCGCCATCGGGTAGCCGGCGCTCGTAGTCGCGATCATCCCTACGAGGACTGGCCCGAAGCCTGTACCGACTCCGATCGCGAGGAAAAGGACTCCAAAGATCTTGCCAAAGTGGCGAAGACCGAAATAGCTCGCGGTCAGATAGGCGAGAGCATCCATCTCCACGCCGAACCCGACGCCGTAGAGCAGTGCTGCGGCGAACAAAGTGTAGCCATCGGCATGGATCAGGAGAAGATGCGCGATACCCGGTGCGATGAAGGCAATGGCACAGAGCAACGGTGCGGGGAAGCGGTCGAGAAAATAGCCGAGGATCAGCCGTGATGCGATCGTGCTGATGCCAAGCAGGCCCAGCGCGAGGGCCGCGCGTTCGGCGGCAATGCCACGCGCGGCCGCGACGATCGGCATATGCACCGTCCCCGCCCCGACCGAACCGGCGATCAGAAACGCTGCGCAGATCAGCAGCCAGAATCGACGCGTCCGCAACGCTTGCGCGACGGTGGTCCCTTGTGCCTCAGAGGCCTTGGCGGAACGCGGCGGGTCCACCACCAGGAACGCGGCCACGAACAGCCCGAGAACTGCAACAATCGCGCCAAGCACCACGTAGGCAAGACGCCAGCCGAACGCGCCGATGAGCGCGGTTGCCAGCGGCGCGACGAGCGCCAGGCCGATACCGGAGAAGCTGAGGCAGATGCCGAGCGCAAGCCCTCGCCGACGATCGAAAAGGCCGTTGAGGGAATAGGTATAGGCATGCGGTGCCTGTCCGGCGCCCAGTATCGACGCAAGGATCATCGTCGCCTGGAACCCGAGCGCGCTGGTCGGCAGGATGCCGACCAGCGCCAGCCCGAGTCCCAGCAGCGGCAGCGAGAAGAGCGCGAACCGGCGAGGCTTCAGACGATCGACAAAATAGCCGGTGACGGGAGACATGAGGCCGAAGACGACCGCAGTGAAGCCTATGGCCGAAAGGATCGAAACCCGGCTCCACCCCGTACCCTGAACGATGGGAAGCACGAAGACACCCGCCGAATGGAAAAGCATCGCTCCGCCGCCGAGCATGACGCCGAGCCCTGCGCCCAGCACTGCGCGAACGGCCGTGACCGGATCGATCGGTGGCCTGTCCGGGGTCGTCGTCACGACGGCGTCTCATCAAAGTGCGGTGAGCAACGATTGCCCGCAGGACAGTGACGGTGAAATAGGTCCGCAACCTCGTTCCCGAAATCCTGGATGGCCGTGCGTGTCTCGGGCAGGAAATCAAACAGCACGAAAGAAGGCACGCTGTCCTCGACGGCAACCGCTTTTACATCGCCGCCGCTCGCCGCGATTTGCTCGGCAAGCCGGATGGCATCATCGTGCAATGCCTCGGACGTCGCGCTCCATATCCGCAGCGGAGGTAAGCTCCGGAGCTCGCCCATCTCTAGTGACAGCGCAGAACTGGCAGGGTCGCTATCCTGCAGATAGGAACCCGCCATCTCGGTAAGCATCGGCCGCGACATCCAGGGGTCGCGCCGCGCGTTGCGATCGATGCTGTCCGCCTTGAGCAGCGGATCCAGAAAGGGTGAGAATAGGGCGACCAGCCTGGGCGACCTGCGCTTGTTTTCGGCGAGCCACCGCGCAAGCGCGAGCGCAAGACCACCGCCAGCGCATTCACCACTAAGCGCCGCGTCGATTTCCCGTTCTTCCAGCCAGGTCCACACCTGTCGGACATCATCGATCGCAGCGGGATAGGGATTTTCGGGCGCCAGGCGGTAGTCGGGCACGATCGCCCACCCACCGGCCGCCTCAGCGAGCCGGGCCGCCAGTGGCACGGCAGCGATGGCCGATCCGAAAATAAACCCCCCGCCGTGAAGGTGCAGGATGCAGGGTCCCGCCTCGCCGCCCTCGGGAACCACACGAAGCGCTGGCACACCATCGCACGATATTGGTTCCACCGCGAAATTACTCGCACTGCCTGTCAACCCTTCGAGAAAGCGAGCGTATCCTTCACGCTGGCCGATCCATCCCCGCGCACGATCTTCGATCGAAAGCGCGGTCCGCCACATGTCGAAAGCCTTGAGCGCCTCACCCCGCGCTGGTGGGTCGCTGTCGTCGGTTGGGGCGACCTGCTCGATCGATAGGTCTGCTTCCGCAACGGCATCGTAACTGTAAATCCATGACCATTTGAGCTCCCCCATCGGGTCGATCCGGGCCATGCCGCGATAGCGCCCGTCGCGGGCAGCAATCCTTCCAAGATCGGTTTCATGGAAGGCCTCCAGGTCAACGCGCGACGCCGCCTGGATACGCGTTGCCCGGGCCCATCGCCGTTCCTGAAAGGCGGCGAACGCCTCTTCCGCCCGGTCGATGCCATGCTGCTCGATCGAACGTGCGAGTACGACGGCATCCTCCAGTGCAAGCCCCGACCCCGAGCCGGAAGTTGGCAGCACCGAGTGCGCCGCGTCGCCGGTCAACACGATCCTGCGGCTGTGCCATCGGTCCAGCGGCGAACGATAGAAGATGCCTGTGATAAACGCCTTGTCGACTGCCGCCAATGTGTCCGCGACATCTTCGCAGCAGTCACGGAACGACGCGCGCAAATCCGCGATATCGCCAGACACTTCCCATGTCTCGCGGTGGATTTCGGCTGCTGGTACATAAAAAGCCGTATAAAGTTCGGTGCCTTTGCGGATCGGGTAGCGCACGACATGGCGCCCCGGCCCGCCCCACACAGCCGTCTCCGGGGATGGTTTGCGCCGCAGACGCGACGCATCAAAAGTCGTGCGCCAGGCGAGGTAGCCGGTGAAAATGGCGTCCGTTTCGACGCCGAGCGTCGCGCGCACCGAAGATTTCAGCCCGTCGGCGCCGATCAGCAGATCGAACTGCTCACGGCCACCATCGGCGAACGCTACGGTAACACCTGTATCGTGCTCACGAACATACTCGACTCGCTTGGCAAGACACAGCGACTCAGAAGGCAGGCACGCAGCCAGGGCTTGAACGAGGTCACTGCGATGCGTGGTGTAGAGATGACGCCCCCAGCGTTGCGCGGCGCGTTCTCCGAGAACGGTGCGGAATATCTCCTCCCCGGTGGTAAGATTGTTGTAGGTCGAAGCCGCCAGGGGGCTGTTGATCGCGCGAATGTGATCGCCCGCCCCCAGCCAATCGAGCGCACGCATCGTATTTGGTGCAAGGACAATCCCTGCACCTACACTCCCGAATGCCGTTGCCTGCTCGTAGACAATCGGCTCCAGCCCGATTTTCCTCAGAGCAATTGCGGCAGCCAGGCCACCGATTCCGCCCCCTATGATGCCGATACGCATGACTTGCACCCTCTCTCTCGCTTTGGGAAACATATTTCCCAGATTGAAATGGTCAAGCATTTTGGCACTTGAGTGCTTGCCAGTGGACCGCGCTAACGGGATGACAGGATCATTGGTCGGAGAAGCACTCCGGAGACAATGTGAAAAAAGGAAATTTGAATGGCGCGAAAGGCAATGGCAGTTGAGCCGCCTGCCCAATCCGACTCTTCCGAAAGCGCGAACGGCATTCGCGCGATGCGCGTTGGATTATCCCTGCTCAAGGCTTTTGCCGCGCAAGGCGAAGCGATGAAATTGAAGGACGCCTCGACGGTCAGCGGGCTCTCAGGGAGCCGGACACATCGTTACCTCGCGAGCATGATCGATGCCGGATTTATCGTCCAAGACGCCGCGACCGGAAATTACGACCTCGGCCCGGTCATCGTTGAACTCGGCCTGAAGGCGTTAGGGCGTCTCGACTATCTCAAAATCGCCCAGGACGAACTTGACAAGCTCGTCACGGAAACGGGCCTCGACGGGCACATTGCAGTCTGGGGATCGGAGGGGCCAACAGTCGTACATTGGCGACCGGGACGCGCCGGTTATCAGATTCGCATCCAGGAGGGACGTGTCCTGCCGCTCCTCGGCTCCGCGACCGGCAGACTTTTTCTCGCCAACCGGAAGGCAGAGGAAACCGCTCCGATCGTTTCGCGCGAATTGGCGGCCATCCATGAAACGAATCCTGATGTTGCCGCCGACATCGACGCGAACGTGCTCGATGCGGTCTGCGAGTTTATTCGACTTGAAGGAGTTTCCTTCTCAATCGGTTCTTTGCCGGACGAACGCTTTTTGCCGTTCGACGCCGTAGTGCGCCGCTTTGATACGCTGGGATTTTCCACCGTTGCGGCGCCGATTCATGACAGATTGGGCACCAATGTCGCGACAATCACCCTGTTTGGCGGCGGGCGGGGCCGAATCGGTCCTGGTCACCCTATCGCGGCGAGAGTCAGGGAGCATGCGCGGGAGGCCTCGCGGAAATTGGGCTGGTATCAAATCGACGAATGACCACGCGACCCTCTTGACATAATCATTTTGGGAAACGAGTTTCTCAAAATAAATCGGATGCCAGTGAGGATGTGATGGGTGATGTCGAATTTGCGGAACGGGCTGCCCGCTCGAACCTCGCGCCACTATGGCAGCAAGTGACGCTGCATCAGCTCGGCGTACCGCAACCACCGCCGAGCTGTCTCTGGGCATGGAGCGAGGTTCAGCCCCTCATCACTGAAGCGGTCGAGCAGACCTCGACCGCAAAAGCCGAGCGGCGCGTGCTGCTGCTGAAAGATCCGGCCGCGAGAGGGATCGCGGTCTCGCCGACGATGCAAGGCGCCCTGCAAATATTGATGCCTGGCGAGGAAGCGCGGCCACATAGACACACGCCCAACGCATTGCGCTTCGTCATCGAGGATGGCGGCGATGTCAGCACGATTGTGGATGGCAAAGACTGCACCATGGAACGCGGGGACCTGATCATCACGCCTGCCTATACATGGCATTCGCATATCAGCCGGGGGCCGAATCGCGCGGTCTGGCTCGACGTCCTCGATTCAGCTCTCACCGACGCGTTCGACGCAGGCTTCTTCGAGCCCGGCCCGGTCGAGATCTTTCCCCCAACCCTTAGCGACACGCAGTTTATCGCACCCGGTTTCGGCCCCGAGATCACGCAAGCACAGACCTATTCACCGATGTTCCGCTATCCCTGGGCTGTTGCACAGCGCGCGCTCGCTGCATTGCCTCTCGCGACGGACGGAACAAGAGTGATGCGCTATACCAGCGTGGCAACCGGCGGTTCCGTGATGTCGCACCTCGATTGCTCACTCCTTGAGGTCGGTACGACACCATCGCGTGCTCGGCGCACCACGGCGAGCGCACTCTGTCTCGTTGCACGCGGGTGCGGTTCCTCGTCGATCGGCGATCAGCGCGTGAACTGGCAAGAGAACGACATCTTCACATTACCGCGCTGGAGCTGGACCAGCCACCGTGCCGATAGCGATGGCGCCATCCTGTTTGTCGTCTCCGACCAGGATGTTCTGAGCCGGCTCGATCTTCTGCGGACCGAAATCCAGGATTGATCGCGAACGGGTGCATGCCACCGAAGGCCAAGGGAGAGGGTTATGAAATTGTGCCGCTTCGGTGAGAACCGGATCGGGATCGAGCGTGACGGACTAATCCGGGACGTCACCGAGATCATCGATGAACTACCACGGGTTGCTTATCCCTATCCGCTGGGCGATGCCTTGATCGCCAATCTCGATCGTCTTAGGTCAAAGATCGAAACGATTGCCGCCAAAGCGCCAGGCGTCCCGATCGAGACGTTGCGCTTGCTCAGTCCGGTCGCAAACCCGTCTAAGATCATGGGCACGCCGGTCAATTATCATGAGCATGTCACCGAGGCCTGCGAGGATCCGGAACTTCGCGTCGTGGGTCAAGCGAGGCCCGTCTACACTGACGGCCTTTTCCTCAAGGCGAACAGTTCGCTAGTCGGCGCCGGCGAGGGGATCGCGTTGCGTTTCCCCGAAAAACGGACTGATCATGAGGGCGAACTCGCCCTTGTCATCGGCAAACAGGGTACAGACATCCCTATGGAGCGCGCGCTGGACTATGTTGCAGGCTACGCACTGGGTCTCGACATGGTCGTGCGTGACACGCAGGATCGCAGCCTGCGCAAGTCGATCGACACCTATTCCGTGCTTGGTCCCTGGCTGGTCACCGCCGACGAGATCGGCGATCCCGATGCGCTCGACCTGAAGCTCGAGGTCAATGGCGAGCTTCGCCAATCGGCGAACACGTCAATGATGATCTCGCCAATCGCCGAGCAAATCTCCTGGGTATCGCGCTATTACACGCTTTATCCCGGCGACATCCTGATGACCGGGACGCCTGCAGGCGTCTCGCGTGTCCATGACGGCGATAATATCCGGCTCGAGATCCAGTCGATTGGGGCAATGACGGTGCTGGTTCGTCAGCATCAACCCCAATGACTCTGCCCGGTGGAGGCTTCGGCGAACTCCTCTCGCACGGCGGGGCGCCCATCGTCCTGCCTTCGGCCCATGACGCGCTTTCCGCCCGCCTGATCGAGCAGGCAGGGTTCCGAGGATTGTCCATTAGCGGCTCATCACTCCTGGCCGCACGCTATGCGCTCCCGGATCTTGGTCTGGCTGGCCTTGGGGAAATGGCAAGCGGCGTAGCCGATATCCTTTCCGCAACGCGGTTGCCCACACTCGTCGACGGCGATGACGGATATGGCGACGACATGGCGGTCAGGCGCACGATCGCCACTTATGAGCGCCTCGGGGCGGCGGCGGTGACGATCGAGGATCAGGCCCGCGCAGTGAAGCGACCCGGACAAGGCAATGCAGTAGCGCTGGTTGAACTGCACACAATCACCGCAAAAATGCGTGCCGCGGTAGCGGCGCGCGCGGATCCTGATTTCTGGATCGTCGGCCGGACCGACGCCTATACCGTTGAAGGCATCGACGAGGCCGTGCGCCGAGCCGAGGCGATGCGCGATGCCGGCGCCGATGCGTTGTTCGTCGCAGGGGTCAAGGATGCATCCACACTTGAGCAGGTGGCACGCAGGCTCACACCGACACCGCTTGTCGCCGTAGATTATGGCGCGATCGGTTGGTCGCTGCCCTCTCCCGATGCGCTCGCCGAATTGGGCTATCGGCTTCTCGTCCACCCCCTCGTCCTCCTGCCCGCAATCACGGCGGTGATGAGTGATAGGCTTTCGCAGCTAAATGACGGTAAGCGCGCACCGATGACGCCAGGGAGCGCTGACGCCGGGATGGCATTATTGCGCGAAGCCACGAAGCTGGCCGGATAGCTGGCGGCCTCCAAAGAAAATTAATCTCTTTTTGGGAAATGCCTTTCCCTTTTTGAACATCCTGCTATTGCTTACTGGATAGTGTTGGTTCGATAGCCGCAAACGGCAGGGGTCAGCGCATCACGGGAGAAGATGTGCCATGGGCATGGAACTGGCAGGCGCCCGAGTGCTAATCACTGGTGGCGGTTCCGGGATCGGCAAAGCGACTGCGCTTCTATGTGCGGCGCGTGGAGCGAAAGTTGCCGTTCTTGGTCGGCGGGTCGAAACTTTACAGGCTGTCGCTGCGGCAACGAGCGGCGCCGCACTACCGTGCGATATTCGAGACGTCGATCAGGTTGCTGCGGCGGTGAACGATGCGGCCCTAGCCTTTGACGGGATCGATGCGGTCATCAACTCGGCAGGCGAACTCGATACAACTACCATCGACGCGATGACACCAGCGCATTGGCACTTGGTGCTCGAAACCAATTTGACCGGGGCTTTCTTCGTTTCGCAGGCGGCATTGCCACATTTGCGGCGATCAAACGCTCCCTCGATCGTCAACGTAGCAGCGCTGGCCGCGATCCGCCCCGGCGTGGCAAGCGTCGCCTATTCCGCCGCCAAGGGAGGTCTTGTTCAACTGACCAAGACGATGGCGGCGCAGCTCGCACCCGATATTCGCGTAAATTGTGTTTGTCCCGGCGCTGTCGATACGGCGATGACGCAACGCTTTCTTGCGGACAAGACACCCGACCAGCATGCGGCCTTCGTCGCACGCTACGCCTGCAACCGCCTGGCCAGGCCAGAAGAGATCGCACCGCTTCTGGCATTTCTGATCAGTGCCGACGCATCTTACGTGACCGGCAGCAACTACGTCATCGATGGCGGCAGGGCCTATCAATAACACCTGAAAAATAGCGAAAATGGAGGGGAAAATGAGCGTCAACGGAGCCATCATCTTAATGACGAGCGCCGCGATGTTTGCGGGCCGGGTAGATGCTCAGACAGCCCCGCCGACCTCGCCCGCGACACCGGCTCCTCAGACGAGCGATGCCCCCTCCTCCGCCAGGCCGGAAGTCGCAGACATCATCGTGACCGCGGAACGACGCTCTTCTTCTGTTCAGAAGATCCCACTCGCAATTACCGCCGTCGATGGACAGGATCTTCGAAGCCGTCAGATCAACACTGTGGAATCGCTCAGCACATCGGTTCCGAATCTCAATTTCTCGCGTTATTCCGGCACTGCGCAGGTTTCGCTGCGCGGCGTAGCGTTCGATTCGATCACGCCCGGCAGCGAGGCTCGAACCGCCGCCTATCTCGACGGCGTGTATATCAGCCGCCCGACAGCGCAACTGACGAACCTTTTCGACGTCTCCCGGATCGAGGTTCTACGCGGACCGCAAGGCACGCTTTATGGCCGCAACGCCACTGCCGGTGCGATCAACGTCATCACCAACGATCCGACCACCGCCCTCAGCGGCTACGGCCTCCTGAGCGCTGGCAACTACGGCTATGTGCAGACGGAAGGTGCGGTTTCGGGTCCACTGTCCGACACGCTCTCCGCCCGGCTGGCATTCCAGACAACCGATCGCAACGGTTTTGGTACGAATATCAGCAATGGCAAAGATGTCGACGACGAACGCTCCCGCGCGGTACGAGGCAAGCTGGTGTTCGCCCCCTCCAACGGTATGAGCTTCAAGCTGAGCGCCGACTACAGCCGGCGCAACGATGCGAGCGGCGGACGCCACGATTTCGGCGCGGGCAACCCGAGTGTGACACCGCGCGGATTGGTGCTCGGCGCCGCTTTGCCGAGCGATCCGCGTGACTATGCGGGCTACCAGCCGTCCTATTTCCGCGAGCTATTCGGCGTATCAGGCGAACTCACTTTGCCGCTTGCCGATCAGCTGACGCTCACCTCGCTTTCAGCCTATCGTTCTACCAAGACGAACCTTTGGACAGGCGTCGACGGGACGACAGCGGAACTCACTCGTCAGCAAATCTACGAAAAAGCCAGGCAATTCAGCCAGGAGGTCCGCATCGTGGCCGATTTCGATCGCCTGAAGCTGATCGGCGGCGGCTATTATTTCCACGAGAATGATTACGGCCTGACCCATGTAATCCTCGACGGGGCCTCGACCTTGCCTGGACCGCCGGGGCGTCAGCTAGGCGTCACGGGAACCAAATATCAGGGCGTGCAGTTCGGCGGCACGTTGATCACCAACGCCTATGCCGCCTTCGCCCAGGCCGATATCGATATTACCGACAAGCTCAGCCTGACGCTCGGCGGGCGGTACAGCCACGAAAAGAAGGACGTGCGGGAATATACGAACACGGATTTGGCGAGTGTCTACAATCCCAATGTCACACTCACCTTTCCGCTCACGCCCAATTCCACGAGCGCATCCTCGTTCGACCCCAAGGTCACCCTCCAATATAAGTTCACACCGCAGATCCTCGCCTATGCGACCTTCTCGCGGGGCTTCAAGAGCGGTGGCTTTGCCCTGGGGTCACTCACCCCTGCCTTCAAACCCGAGCGGCTGGACGATTACGAGATCGGACTGAAGGCGACTTTGTTCGACCGGCGCCTGCGGGCGAATTTCGCAGCCTTCTATTATGATTATGGCAACCTCCAGGTTACCAAGGTCAACGGGACGGTGGTGACGACGGAGAATGCGGCTGCCGCGACCATCAAGGGTCTCGAAGCGGAGATTCGCGGCTCGGTGACCGACGCCTTTTCGCTTGGGCTTAATGCCTCCTATCTCGATGCGCGCTTCGACGAATATCTCACGGCGGAGCCGGCACGCCCTTCACTCGGCGTGCAGGATTTGAAGGGCAATCGCCTGCCTCAGTCCCCGCCGTATACCATTACCGTCGATGCTACCTATCGCGCGCGCTTGCCCAAGGGGGATCTGACCTTCCGCGCCGACGGAACATGGAAAGATCGCATCTACTTCTCGCCCTATAATCGCGCCGAAGTCTCCCAGCCGGCCTACGCAGTCTTCAACGCGTTCGTGACCTACAATGCGCATGCCGGCTGGTCGCTCGGCGCCTGGGTACGTAACCTCGCCAACAAGGACTATCGCGTTTCGAGCACTGTCGGGAACGTGTTCGTCGGTTACTCGATCGGCGGCCAACTGGGTGATCCCCGCACGTTCGGCGTGACGGCGGGCATGCATTTCTGAGGAGGCGTATATGTGGCTGCGCAACAACTGGTATGTCTGCGGGCACCTCGATGAGTTAGGAGACGATTTCGTCGAACGGCGGATCTGCGGCGAACGCGTAGTGCTGTTCCGGACCGCGGCTGGTCAGATCACTGCGCTCGAGGACCGGTGTCCGCATCGCATGGTGCCTCTCTCAGCAGGCTTTCGCGACCACGATGAGATCGTCTGCGGCTATCACGGCATGCGGTTCAACGCTGATGGCCGATGCACCGATATGCCGGGGCGCGAGAGGATTCATGCGTCCGCCAAGGTTCGGACCTTTCCCACGGTAGCGCGTTGGAACCTGCTCTGGATTTGGATGGGCGAGCCATCGCTTGCCGATCTGGACGCAATCCCCGACTTCTGGTGGCTCGGTAGCCCGGACTGGCAAGCCTGTTCGGGCTATCTGACCATCGGCGCGGATTACCGCCTGCTAAACGACAATCTGCTCGATCTCTCGCATGAAAGCTTCCTCCACCCGGGATCGATCGGCAATGGCAAGGAAGAGATCATCGCCCGCTTCCCGGTGGCCGTGACCGCTGAGATGGGGCGGGTGGAGGCATGCCGCCTCATGAACGGGATCGAAGTGCCACCCGCCTTTGGCAGCTTCATGGGTCTTTCCGGGCATATAGATCGTGTCCAGACCGCGATCTATCTCCCGCCCGGGATCAATCTGACGGTCTCCACCATGCGGTCGTCGGAGCACAGGCATCCGAAGCCTTATGAGCAGCGCACCCTTCATCTCCTCACGCCCGAGGACGAAGATCGTACCCACTATTTTTTTGTCTCGTCGCGCAACTACAGGCTCAATGACGCAGCTCTCGACGACGCGATCATCGCTGCGACCTATCATGTCTTCGGCGAAGACCGCGCAATGTTGGAGAAGCAGCAGGCCGCTCTTTCCGAACAACCGGATATGATCCCGCGCGTCGCCTGGGAGATTGATGAGGCGCCTGTGCTCGGACGCCGTCTGCTACAGCGGCTGTTGGATCAGGAGCAGAACAACTGTGAAGCAGTGCATAAGCCTGCGACGCTTATCGCCGTCGATTAACGCGAACCGGTCGATCCCGCGCGAACACGCCCGACGATTCCCTATCGAACCGGGTGCAGTGAGCGCGACCGGAGGAGGTCTGAGGCGATCTTGATGGTAAGCGCCGACGGAACCGGGCCTTGTACGAGGCGGTGGTGGAGTGAATTTCGCGAGGCGGATGGAGGCCTTGCGAGTGGATATGGAGCAGTCAAACGAGCCTCGTATGAGTGGTGACGCCGTCTCTCGCATAGGTCAAAACCTTCGGAAAATTGCGCTCCCAGGATACTTGTGCGCTGTACCGCGGATGCTAGGAGGATTTCTAAGGAGATTTTCCGCTCGCGATGAACAACTTTTCGAACAAATTGCCGATCTGGTATCAGCTATCGCAGATGTTGCGCGCCGATATTCTGGGTGGCCGACTGAAGCCTGGCGACCAGATTGATGCCGAAGTGCGGCTGGCGAAACAGCATGGGATCAGCGTAATCCCTGTGCGACAGGCGTTGCGTGCGCTTGAAGAAGAAGGATTAATCGTCCGCCATCGTGGAAGCGGTACTTATGTCGGCCCTCTTGCCTCCTCGGCAGCCGAGCGGGCCACCTCCTTTGAATCCCTGTATTCACGCGAGTTTACCAAGCCCGCCAAGATTCTCGATCGTGGGACAATCACAACGCCTGCCCATTTCGAGTCCTATTTTCCACATGACGCGAGCCTCGCTTTCGTCACCCGGGTAGCTTTTCGTGACGGCAAGCCCTGGTCCTATGGCACGCTTTATTTTCCTGTCGGCATTGCCGACGAGATCACGACCGATCTGTTGACCCGTTATCCTCTCTATCGCCTTATGCGCGAAAAATGCAGTATCGAACTCGTCCGCTCCCATTTCGAGGCGAAGGCGATCGCTGCTCAGCCGGAAGCGGCCGGCCACCTCGCGATCGAACCCTTCTCGGCCGCTCTTTCGCTTCTCTGTGTGACCTTTGACAGGAATGACAGGGCTGCCGGGGCTTTTCAAATGACCTTTCCCGGCGACCCTTTCATCTTCGCGTTCAACACGCCGCACGAGCCTGCCTGATCCTCTAAGAATTGGCGACTTTCGAATCCGCCGGCCACATGGCGTCCAGCCCCGCACGCGTTTCCGATCCTCTTTCATAGTCAAGGACGGCTTCACTTACCATGCGGTCATATTCGACTACAGCCTTGTCCTTGACATGACCGTAGCCGCGGATTTCAAGCGCCAGCCCGGCGATACGAACCGCGTCCGACAGCCGGGTGGTGTCGAGACTGCTGATCAAGCGTTCGATCAGCGCCTCATAATCGGTGATAAGCCTGCGCTCCGTTTTGCGCTCGACCGAGTAGCCGAATGGATCGAACGCCGTCCCGCGCAACTTCTTCCCTATCGCGAGAAGGCGGAGAACAGGCATCATCCAGCTTCCGAACTGACGCTTGCGCAACTCTCCGCTTGCCTTGTCGCGGCGGGCCAATATCGGCGGCGCCATGTGGAACTTGAGCTTCACCGGCCCTTCGAAACTATCGGCGAGAGATTTCGCGAAGCTACCATCCGTATATAGTCTGGCGACTTCATATTCGTCCTTGTACGCCATCAACCGGAACAGGGTGCGGGCAACGGTATCAGTCAGGTCGCCGCTACCACCGCACGCTGTCTCGGCACCGGCGATGCGCGCAACGGTCCGGCGGTAGCGCTCGGCATAGGCATCATCCTGATAGTCTCGAAGGAAGGCAGCCCGACGTGCCACAAGATTCTCTGCCACTTCTTGTACCGCCTGCTCGCCGAAGCCAGCAGCTTGAAGCACCGCATCTGGATCGACAGCAAGATGGCGGCCAAGCGCGAAAGCCGCGCGATTCATTCCTACGGCTGTTCCGTTGAGCGCGATAGCGGCATCGAAGGCCTCGGCATCGAGATCGAGCCAGCCCTTCTGCCAGGCGAAACCCACCATCATCAGGTTCGAGCCAATCGCATCGCCGAGCAGGCGCAAGGACAATTGGGTGAAAGGATAGGCAGTGACATGCCCTTCCCCGGCACGCCGACGAAGACGCGCGGCAAGAAGCCCGCTATCCGGCATCGCATTGCGATTCTGTGTGAAGTCGCCCGTGATCGCGACATCCGCGTTAGCCAGCACCTGCGTACGCCCAGGCTCAATAGCGGCCATCGCATCGCGACTGTTGCCGACAATCTCGTCACAGACGATGATCAGATCCGCAGTTTCGGCGGGAATACGCAGCGCCGTGACTGGTTCACGCGCAACGTGCAGGTGGCTGACCACCGCTCCACCTTTCTGTGCCATGCCGACCTGGTCCAGAATGCCAACCTCCTGGCCCTGCATATGCGCCGACATTGCAACCAGGGCACCGATCGTGACGACGCCCGTACCGCCGATCCCGGATACGATAACGCGCTGATGCTCATTCTGCAGACGTGGCGGCACGGGCAAGGTAACGGCATCGAAACGCGCACCGCCAAGCATGACAGCCTTGCGCGGAACACCGCCTTCGACCGTAACGAAACTGGGACAGAAGCCCGTCAGGCAGCTATAGTCCTTGTTGCACGTTGACTGGTTGATCCGGCGCTTTGTGCCAAAAGCGGTCTCAACCGGTTCGACAGACAGGCAGTTGGATTTTACGGAACAATCGCCGCAGCCTTCACAAACGAGGTCGTTGATGAAGACCCGGGTCGATGGGTCCGCCATCTTCCCCCGTTTGCGCAACCGACGTTTCTCCGTTGCGCACATCTGTTCATAAATGATCACGCTGACGCCGCTTCGTTCGCGCAATTCACGCTGCAAAGCATCAAGATCGTCACGATGCTCGATCCGTTCCACTTTTTTCTGAACGGGATGACCATTGGCGTAGCGGTCTGGATCATCGGTCGAGAGAATGATCGTCCCGATACCTTCGGCGCGTAGTTGATCGACAAGCTGCTCTACCGTCAGTTCGCCATCAACCGATTGCCCCCCGGTCATCGCAACGGCGGAATTGTAGAGGAGCTTGTATGTGATGTTGATGCCAGCCGCGACCGCCTGTCGGATGGCGAGCAGTCCGGAATGGAAATAAGTGCCGTCGCCCATATTGGCGAAGATATGCTTCTCGTCCGTGAACGGCGCGAGACCCATCCAATGGATACCTTCGCCTCCCATCTGGGCGAAGGATCCTGTGAACGGCCGGTTATAGGCAGCAAGTCCATGGCACCCAATGCCAGCGAGGGCACGGCTGCCGTCAGGCACCACGGTCGAACGGTTGTGGGGACAACCCGAACAGAAAAAGGGCTTTCGGATAACCGGCGGAACAGCAAATTTTGTCTGGAGCTCGATCGTCCTTTTCGCCCGTTCGGCATATTGGGAAAGGCCGCTATCAGCGGAAAGTTCCGCAAGCAGCGCACCGACTGCCGAGGCGATGCGCTCCGGGGTCAGATCGCCAGTGGCAGGCAAAAGCGCGCCCTTGTCGGGACCTCGTTTACCCCAAACGTGGGGATGCGCATCCAATTCGTAGAGGATCGACTTCGCCTGACGCTCAATGAACTCACCCTTCTCCTCGACCACGATGATTGTGTCGAGTCCCTGCGCGAACTCCTTCAGTCCTTCGGGTTCGAGCGGCCAGATCAACGCAGGCTTGTACAAAGCGATCCCGAGCGATGCCATCCGCGCTTCGTCAAGGCCGATGAGCCTTAATCCTTCAAGTAAATCGAGCCAGCTCTTGCCGGCGGCCATGAGCCCAAACCGCGCACCAGTACCCTTCAATACGATGCGATCGAGCTTATTCGCTCGGACATAGGCCGCTACGGCGGGAAGTCGGAAGTCGATCTGCCGCGTTTCCTGTTCCAGCGGCATTTCCGGCCAACGGTTGTGTAACCCAATCGAAGGTATCGCGATATCGGGAAGAACCGGCTTGATCGCCAGTTCCTCGGTATCGACCGCACGGGTGGAATCCGCCACTTCGGTAATAATCTTCAGCGCGGCATAGGATCCGGTATGACGGGACATGGCGAAACCGTGAAGGCCATATGACACGATCTCTGCGACGTCTGCAGGATAGAAGAGCGGAACCTGAAGTCCGGCCACGACCTCATCTGAGTAGCAGATGATGGATGAGGATTTGGCCAGATGATCGTCACCGACAGCAAGGACAACACCGCCATGCGGCGAGGCACCTTGATAGTTACCATGCCTGAGTGCGTCAGACGCTCGGTCGAGGCCTGGCCCTTTTCCGTACCAGAGAGCGAAGATGCCATCGACTCGCGCGGTCGACGTCTGCGCGATCTGCTGGGTTCCAGCGACCGCAGTAGCCCCCAGTTCCTCATTCACCGCTGGCTGGACAACAAGATGATGACGAGCGACCTGCTCGCGAGCGCCGGCAAAAGCTGTATCGAGTGTCCCAAGCGGCGATCCGCGATAGCCTGATACGTAACCACCGGTCTTAAGGCCGTTGGCTGCATCCCGTTCGGCCTGAAGAATCATCAGGCGAACAAGCGCCTGGACTCCGCTGATGAGGATTTGTCCCGATCTCTTCTCGAACCGGTCCGCTAGCTTAACCGCCTGCATTTTGCCGTCATTCCTCTCTTCCATACCCGCTCCAGCCGCTTCAATTCGACCAGTGACGAGCAAAGCACGTTTGCTTATATACGTGCTTTTGTAGAGGCGCAATGCCTGAAAGAGGAGGAGAGGATTTTGACGAGAGGAATTTTGGCATTATCTCACATCAGTGATTGCCGATCCTGGCTCCGCCAATCGCGCAGCGATCTGCTAGATTTTGTCCGATGGGCTGATCGACATCATGCCGACATTGTCGTTCGCCAGTTGCGAATCAGCGGTTGGAGCGACAAATGCTCGACCAGATTTACGTGCGGAGAGAAAAGATGACTGAGAAGGCTACAGTGCGCGAGCTGTCGTGCCGGGAGCTTTCCGCAGCCGTGCGCCGTCAGGCCATTGTAGATGCGGCTACCCTGGTTTTCCTGGAGCAGGGCTATGGTGGCACGACCATGTCCTGCATCGCCGCAACAGTCGGCGGCTCAAAATCGACGCTTTGGAGCTATTTTTCCTCTAAAGAGGCCCTGTTCGTCGCCGTTGTGGATGACATCATCGAACGGCACAGCGAAGCGCAGATGGTGGAGCTTCCTCCGGACGGCGACATAACAATGGTCCTGAAGCTCTTCGCCCAGTCCTTGACGAATACATTAACGAGCGCGCCGATACTCAACCTCTACCGTCTGGTAATCAGCGAGGCCAAGCGTTTCCCTCACCTCGCGGAACTCTTTTACGACAGAGGCCCAAAACGAGGCCGTGCCCGGCTTGCGGTCTATATTGCCGAGATGATGGAACGTGGAGAACTACGACGCGGCGACCCGCTCGTGGCAGCCCAGCAACTCTGTGCACTTTGCCAGTCGGGAACATTCCAACTCGTACTGCTCGACCTGGCGACGCCCGACCAGAACTCGATGTTCGCTTCTGATATCGATGTGGCGCTCGATACATTCTGCAGGGCTTGGCGATCGTAGCCGGCGACATAGTGGTTGGCGTATCATGTCACCAAGGTTTCACAGGCCCTCACTGGGCTCCTCTCTGCCTGCGCGCTGAGTGGACGGACAGCCGGTCGCAACAAGCAGATCGTTCTACGACAGTCTTACACGGAAAAAGGATAGTTCCCTCATGCCCGCACTCACCCGCGAAACGGGCGCTGCCATGAGACCAAGACCAACGCCCATGCTCCTAGAAGTTCAATACTGCATTCATAGATCAGGTTGGCGGCCTGGTATCATTGCGCAATAGAATGCTTCGGCAACGCGACAATGGGCGCACGTCCTGCATTGCAAACCAAAGAGCTGGGCGCATCAAGATCAATCCCAACACTGCACCATAGACCATTTTGTACGCGATGACTGCGGAGGAAGTCCAATGGGTCGGCGTCAGCGCGGTCAACATCATCCAACCGACGGCCCCGGTTAAAACTGCCACGACGAAAGCGGCTGCAAGCGATTGTACAGTCAGATCACCCCATCCGACTGACGGGATCTGACCGCTCCGACGCAAGGCAAGACCGGTCATCAGGCACGTCATGAAAGTGATAACGGCAGATTGTGGCAGAGCGTCGAGAGCGATACCGCCCATACCCACCACCGGAATCGAAGCCTGTCGACCGAAGACAAGCCACGCGGCCAATCCGCTCATCCCCGCATTGATAATCGATACGATGACGCCCCTCAGCCATGCCTCTCTGGTCGCCTGCTTCATTCTGGACCCCCTTCAGAACGGATAATGGCGCGGCTCATCCTGGATGGTGACCCAATGATCACGGGTGAGTTCCGAGACGATCCAGTCGCCGTTAAACCGCCCGATCCCGCTGTTTTTCTCCCCGCCGAACATATTGAACGGGCTGTCACCGATAGATGTGTCGTTGATATGAGACATGCCTGCCTCAATCTGGCGGGCAAATCTTACTCCCCGCCCCGTATCGCGGGTAAAGACGCAACTAGCCAATCCAAATTCTGTCGCGTTTGCCAGTTCAAGCGCGTGTTCTTCCCCATCAGCCCGGATAATCGCGGCGACAGGAGCAAACTGCTCAGCCTGCGCAAAGACATGGTCGTTGGCAACGCCTGTGAACACGTGAGCAGGAAGCACCAAACCTTCGGCCGCACCTCCAAGCAATTCGTGAAAGCCCGCCTCGCGCGCCGCCGCGATATTGCGTTCCGCTGCAGCACGTTGTCGAGCATTGATAAGCGGCCCAATCACGGTCTTGGGGTCGGCGGGGTTGCCATGGCCTAAAGATCGGGCATGAGTGACGAACCGATCAATGAACTCATCTGCGATAGCATTGTCGACAATGATCCGGTTGGCACTCATGCAAATCTGGCCACTATGCAGGAAGCGTGCAAAAATCGCGCCGCGTACTGCAAGATCGATATCGGCATCATCAAGGACGACGAATGGCGCGTTTCCACCGAGCTCCAGGCCGATATGCTTCAATCGCCTTCCGGTAGCAGCCATTTCGGCAATGCGTCGCCCGACTCGCGTCGAACCAGTGAATGAGATCAAACGGGGAATGTCGTGCAGGGTGAAAGCGTCGCCAATTTCCGCAACGTCTCCAACAACGACATTAAGAAGACCTGGTGGCAAGCCCGCCTCTTCATAGATCGAAGCGAGGAGAAGGCCACCGGTTATCGGCGATTCTTCGGACGGCTTCACCACGACAGCATTTCCAACCGCAAGCGCTGGCGCGACCGCCCGGTTCGAAAGATGCATGGGGAAATTCCACGGGCTGATCACCCCAATTACGCCCAAAGGCTCGCGAAAGACAAAGCTTTGCTTGCCCTGCACATCGATCGGCATAATTTTGCCTTCGACGCGAGAGGGCAGTGCGACTGCCTCCAGCATGCCGGAGCGCAGTGCGGACCATTCCACTGTCGCCTTGAGTATGGTGCTACCGGTTTCCCTGACCAACCAACCAACAATTTCGTCGCGTCGCCGCTCGACGATTGAAAGTGATCTGGAAAACAGTTCACTGCGCTGCGACGGCAACGTCTTCGCCCAAGATTTCTGTGCCTTAGCTGCTGCCTGATATGCTCTGTCAAGATCATCGAGGCTCGCTAATGCCAGATCGGCAACAATACTCCCATCGTAAGGATTAAGATCAGGAATTCGCGCGACAGATGATCCTGCGCACCATTCCCCGTCGATATATTGGCCGATAAACGGTCGACCGGCGATTGAATCTTGAACGCTCGTCATCGAGACTTACTCCATATCAGGGCACAGGTTTCCGGAGATGTGACGGCACTTCGATGATGATGCCGACTGGCGTCGTAGTGGTAGGCGAGACCAGAAAGGCGTGTATGCTTGATAGCCCCGCGAATCCCGCTTCGAATGCGGCGTGGGGCTGTCAATTTCGCAAGTGCCTGAGAACTCACCGTCTCAGTTCCAGTGGCGACCACCCCGCACGATTTGTCACTCACATAACTGGTGACGACTTCATTCTGTCCAAACACCCTGCCCTCTATCCTTTTCTCGCCGTTCATTGCGACGATTTCCTCGTTCTCAGCGCTGCACTGACAGTTGGGATTTAGGCCCGATCAAGCCGGCACTGGCGGCCTCATTGCACTTGAAGGAACCCAGTTACCATGCAGTCCATTGCGCAGTCGCAACGGGAGACGGATGGTCGCGACCGGACCTTCGTCGATATGCTGAGCATCAAGGACAACGAGGTCGCTACGCATTTCATCAAGCCGGTTGACAAGCGCAATCACGTAGCCATCACCTTCGGGCGAGTCGGGTGAGCGTGGAGCGAAGACAGGCTCCTGGACTGTGGAGGTCGGTCCGGGAAGCCAACGGCGGCTTGCACCTGTCGTCATGTCGACATGTGCAAGGCCGTTCAGAAATGCATTCACGGACGGCGGTCCGCACCGCTGGAAATCATAGGGCGCGGTCGGATCGATAACTGCCAGGAAGGCGTGTCGATAGGGCCTTGTCGCGTAGCGCTCGTCAATATGAGGAAATTCGCCCATCGGTGCCGGAATGATGTCCATTTGCGGCGTGACGCTGTTGCTGGACAGATCGAAGATCCATCGCGTCATTGTCTGCTTCAATGTGCTTGGATGAGGCGCGTGACCATTTTCATCCGGATAGAACCAAAATGCGTTGTCGTTGAGCATGGGCATATCGACATAAACCTTGTGCCCGTCATCCCAGGCATTGATCGTGTGCCCTTGAAACCCGTTGGTGGGAACCGTAAACCAGCGCATATCCTCCGCATTACCCCGCCGCGGAAGCACACCATAAATCTGTTCGACGTCGGGCCGCCATACAAAGGCCGGCTTCCCAGCCTTCAATCGCTCAGTTTCGATCTCAAGCGAACCGACGGGAAAGACCACATAATTTTCGGTCACCGCGAAATCATGAATAGAAGCGGCGCGAGGTGCGGTGAACCAAGCCTCGTGTACCACTTCCCCATGGCGGTCGATTACGTAATAGGCGAGATCGCTGGTTGCGACGCCTTTTGCGCTATATCCGAATGCGATCAATTCGCCACTGACCGGATCGACCTTCGGATGCGCCGTGAAAGTCTCACTCGTCATCTTGTCGCCGAATCGATAGTTTCCGATTGTCTCGAGCGTATCGGGCCGCATGGCCACAGGCGGGCTGTCTTCCTTGAGGGCCAGCAGCAATCCATGATGAACGATTACGTTGGTATTGGCGGTACTGCGAATAGAGCCGGCCACGCTCGGGTCATCCGTGTATGGATTGCGATATGCGCCGTACAACGCCTTGCGTGCCTGCCGTTCCGCCACAAACTTGTCCGTCTGTGCATATCTCGACGTAAAATCGACACGTCCGTCCTTGAAGCGGAAGGCACAAACCATCCCATCGCCGTTGAAGAAAATGTCATGCCCCAGCATCGGTGGCCATTGGGGGTCAGGAGCGACGCGAAAGAATGTTCCATCAAGCTCCGGAGGAACCCGGCCTTCGACCTCAAGATCGAAAACATTCGCCTCAACTCGACCTGGTGCATCAAATCCGCGATAGATCGGATCGTCAGGAAAGCACGATGTCATGTAACCGCTCCATGTTTGTTGTTTTGGTCGGATTCTGAGGTGTTCGCCTCATGAAATGTACGGTGGCGTAATGGCCACGCTCTCAACGGGACGGGACTTTCCAACACCATCCGCAAAGCAGCACCCTGCGCAATAAGCCCAGGCTCTCGCCCGCGTCTGAAGGTTCAGTCATATTTAGCTGATGCCCATCTCGCCCTCTCTTCCCTGCGACGCTCATCACGGACGCGCAATCTTTATCTTATGAGTCTCTTAGTGCTAAGATACATTCTGGCGGTGGTTCGTCAAGAGCTTGCCGCGCCGAACGCTCCTTTATAAGCACGACCAAACCATGGTGGTGGAGTTGGAATGGTATATGGATCAGATAGCGAACGTTGGTGATGGGCTGGACGAAACGATCGCGCTCTGGAGCAGGACTCTTCCCGACATGGATCTCAATCCTCTCGGTGTTATTTTACGTATTTCGCGGTTGCATCTCGGGCTTACCGATGATCTTCAAAAATTTCTCCGCCCAATGGGGATCGGTCCGGGCGAAATGGACGTGCTGTTTTACCTGCTCAACAGCGGTCCACCCTATGAACAGCGGCCCAGCGACCTTTCAAAAGGCTGTTACGTAACTACAGGAGCCACAACCGGTCGGGTGAATCGATTGATCGAAGCCGGCTTGGTCGAGCGCGTTGCCTCGTCTGCTGACCGGCGAGAAACGCTTGCCAGACTTACACCCGAAGGTGAACGAATGGCGACCTCACTCAAGCGCGAAGTCGCCGCCCCACCCGCCGTTGTTCGCGCGCTCAATGCGATGACCACAAAGGACAGTACCGAATTCTGCCGACTCTTACGTGACTTCCATGTTCACTTGCAGCAATCGCGCAAAGGCAACGGCTCTGACGGGCTCATGTCATTCGGTGCGCGACCATGAGTGGTTGGATAAGGGGTCCTAAAAACTGATAGATAATATGGAATGGCGTCATAGAGTGTTTCGCGTTTGATCCAACAGATGACGGACGCTGCCTTTGCTGCGATCTGAACAGATCGTCGCCTTGTCGGGCTTTTGCAAAGCCTTGGGAATGGTGTGCCGCAACGCAAAGCAACCGATGAGCCCGGTGTAGCTGACTTCTATGGAGATAGCTGGTACATGGTCAAAATGGGTTTGACGGTTGCACCGGCCGCAGCATCCGCAAAGGCAGCGTTGATTTCGCCGAAGGGGTATAGTCGGACCAGCTTATCGACAGGAAAACTCCCTTCGACGAACCTCTCAACAAGATAGGGGATGAACAGTTTGGGATTGCTGTCTCCTTCGATGACGGCGCTGAGCCTCTTTGTCCCCGACAGGAAAGCAAGCAGGTCTATCGGCAGCGTGCTGCCAGGCCTGGGAGAACCAAGCATGCAACAATGGCCACGCGGCCCCAAAGCACGAAGAGCGGCTTCAACGATTACCGGAGATGCAGTGGTATCGATTGCATGGTTGAGTCCTTCCGGCAGCCTGGAAAGTATAGCAGTTGCAAGGTCGCCGGTTTCACTCTTAATGCAATCAGTGGCTCCCAGAGTACGCGCCAGCTCAAGTCGGGCATCGACCTTATCGATGACCATGATCCGGCCGGCGCCAGCCAGCTTGGCGGCCATTACGGCAGCCAGACCAACTGTGCCCACACCAAAGATTGCGATGCTTTGACCAGCCTGCACGCGCAAACTGTTGATGACCGCGCCAGCGCCCGTTTGCACGCCGCAGCCTAATGGCGCGAGAAGATGCAGTGGAGCGTCCTTGGTGACGGGAATGACATTGCGGTCATTTGCAATGGCATAAGTCGCGAAAGAAGATTGGCCAAAAAACCTGTCGCTCAATGGCCCCATGGTGCTGTGAAGGCCGTGCGAACCGTCTTGCCTTGCACCCCCGAAGTTCAGAGGCACCGAGGCGCGGCAACTCGCCGGATGCGCATCGTCGCACTCGGAGCAGACGCCGCAGCTGTCAAAAGTCAGCACGACATGATCGCCCGGCACACATCCGGTGACAGCTCTACCAATCTGCTCCACGACGCCGGCTCCTTCATGACCGAGCACAGCGGGCAGGCTGATGGGCATAAGCCCTGCCCGCGCAGCGGCATCGGTGTGGCAGACACCCGCACTTACGATACGAACGAGAATTTCATCGTCGCGGAGGGACGCGAGGCGCGTTTCCTCCAGTATAAAAGGGCCATTGTTCTCGCGAACCACTGCGGCGGTGATCGACAGAGGGCTCACGGTCATTGCGCTGGCTCTCCCTGTCCATTCGCTTCCCGGAGCCTGACGCTGACGATATGGGATTGGGTAAAGGATTCCAGACCCTCCTGGCCATTCTCGACGCCCAGACCAGATTGGCGAGCACCACTCATCGGAATATCAAATCCCAACTCGAGATGCCGGTTCACCCACACCACGCCCGCATCTATCCTTCTCGCCACCGACAGCCCTCTTTCAGGATCAGAGGTCCAGATCGTGGCGCCAAGTCCATAATCCCCGCTGTTGACCTGGGCGATGACCTGGTCAAGGTCTTCATATCGCACTATCGGTATGATCGGACCGAACTGCTCCTCTTGTACGAGCGCCGAAGTGTCGGGTATATCGCGCACTACGGTCGGCGAAATGAAAAAACCAGGACCCTCAAGCGCCTCGCCGCCCACGATCACCTGACCTTCCGCCTTCGCGATTTCGAGATAGCGCAACAGCTTTTCATATTGTTGACGATTTTGAATCGGGCCGATCTCGGTTTCGGGATTGCGACCATCGCCGACAACCGCCGCCCGCGCGAGTGCAGCAAGTTCTGCGCAAAGGCGTTCGTATAGTAGCGCGGGCGCATAAACCCGCTTGGCGGCAAAGCATATCTGTCCAGCGTTCAGCGTCGCGGCAAGGAAGATGTGGGGCGCAACAGTTTTGACATCGGCATCGTCGAGGACGATGGCGGCATCGTTCCCGCCCAACTCGAGCGATAGACGCTTAATGCCCAAAGCTGCACTGGCCATCACTTTGCGCCCTGTCCCAGTAGAACCGGTAAAACTGATCTTCGCAACGTCCGGATGACACGTAAGCACGGAACCAAGATCGCTTTCGTCAACCAATGTGCTAAGAACACCGGGTGGGAAGGTCTTCTCGCCGATCTCGCCGATCAACAAGGTGGTTAACGGCGTAGTCGGGGCCGGCTTGCAAATAACCGCATTGCCTGCCATCAACGCTGGCGCTAGTTTCATAACCATAAGCAGGACCGGAAAATTCCACGGGGCGATGGCAACCACAACGCCCAGAGGTGTGCGGTGGCGAACAACCTTCTCATCCGAACTACGAAACAGTATTTCCTCTTCTATTCGTAGCCCCGCGAAATAGCGTAGAGCCGCGATGGCGCCGCCGATCTCGTGGCAAGCCTGAGCCAGCGGCTTGCCCTGCTCTTCCGTCAGCAAACCGGCCAGATCGTCAAAGCGTGCATTCATGCCATCGGCAAGTTGTGACAGCATTGCTCCACGCTCAGCAAAAGCAAGCGCCCCCCAGGCACCGGTTGCCCTCTTCGCAGCAGTTACCGCCCGTTCGACCAAGCCAGCATCTGCCCGTGGCGCTCTAGCGACCAGCTTCCCGTTCGCTGGATTAACGACATCAATATGCGCCGCCCCGGAAAGAAGCCCGCCGTCGATCAACATCCCATAAGTCCGATCCATCGCTCTCCATCTCCACCATCATTTTTGTTCAGTCGTTCTGCATTGAGCCCGCTACTTCTCGATCAGCGTCGCCAAATCACTGGCCTCGCCTTGCCCTCGTGCTCCTAAACGCGTCGGAAAATCGCTACTGAATTGTGAGAAACGATTTTCCATTCTCCGTTCACGCGCCTGTATGTCTGGTGAAATTCGCCGACGGTGGCCGGCATGGAAACTGGGAGAACGGAATTTTCGCTATTTTCCGTTCCGTCAAACAATGTGTAAAGGGCAACACCGTGCGCATTGTCAGCATCGACGAACGTGATGATGGGCGGGGAAACGACATGGCGAGTCCTGCGCTCCCGCTTCCGGGAAAGCATGAATCCACGAATAGCTTCAACACCTCTGAATGGATCTCCAAGCCGTTCGAGCGAGGCATCTTCAGTGAACAGCGCGATAAATTCCTCTACCTTGTGCAAGTCTCCCAGGTAGCTCGCCTGGACAAGAAGATTGCTACAAGCAATTTGATCGGCAATCTGATACATGAAATCTTCCCTTCTCTTCAACTAACTTGAACGATAAATGCCATTATTGTACATGGTAGAAATTATCATAATTTTCGCATGTACACTGCTTCATAATACCCCATGGAAAGTTCGCGCCTTGCTACTTTCCCGATGAAAGCGATCGGCAGTCGCGCCAACGCCATTCAGGCAGGTCTGGCAGAACCAGAATCTCGAAATCGCCTGCGAACAAATGCGCTCGCAGTCACCGATGGGAAAAAAAGATGGTCCCGATCGCGCCAGTCGGGAGCCTGGTCGGCCCTAATTAAATGCGCAAACGGGAATGGCAGGTATGCGCGAGTAGCGCCAAAACCCGGCACGAGAGATATTAACTGGCCCGAAACGGGCAACATTTTCCATATCACCCTTGCAAGCAGAGCTTGCCCCATGCGTCGCGCATATAAAAGGGTCGAAGAAGGGATGGGCGGCTCGGCGGTGAACCGCGCGCACGGCCTATCCGGTGACGTCATTACCCATCGACCTGGGCATCCTTCTCCAATACACATCTTATGCATGCAGTGTAAGTACAATCATGCCGCGGAACCGTCAATTCCGCTTCGGATTGCTTTGACGAAGCCTGGCTGGAATCCAATTTCAGCCTTCACCCCTCGAGAACCTACTCACCACGGTCCGCGACACATCACGATCAAATAGACCAAGCTAGGCCGCCCTCGATGAAGATCATAATCTATTGATTATAAGCATTATTAATACATTCCCTCTCATCTTCGCTGCACCGGCCCCGCCTGCAGCACCATGCCGCCACATCGCGCAGCGGTGATGATAGCAAGCCCAACTCCGACCCCTCACGGCGATCTTCATGAGGGATTGACACAGGATGCATTGTAAATATAGTTGCATGCAACAAAACGGGGAGTGAGAGCATTGATTGGCTACCGCAGCGCTGGCTTGTCAGAAGCTGGGAGCGATGGAGTCGGGCATGCCATTGCCTGAACGGCTCCGGGCAAACCTCCGCTTTTTTGGCGGGCGCCCGTGCCGAGATTACATCCGCACACAATTCCACCATGCAACCCGCAATAATCGCGCCCGGGGCCCCGCCCACCGGCGGGATACTGAACGAAGTCCCGGTTGCGCAGGCGTCGTGACGATCGAAACGGATACACGGCGAAACGCCGGCCCCACGAGATTCGACGCAAGAGGCGCTCCTCACTGCTAACAGCGTCCGCTAGTTGGGAATTCGACGAATCAAATATCAGTATTAAATATATCAATTACTACAAGATAATATCCAATTGGTGCGGCGAACGCCCATTTTAATAACGATAACGATATAACAACAGATTGTTGAACTCTGGAAAAAGGGGAGAGGATTTACTATGAGATCTAATTTCGGAATATCACTGCTGGCCGTTGGCGTCGCTCTTGCCTCAACCAATGCCCAGGCGGAAGATCAACAGCCCACCCAGGCCGCAGGCAATACCTCGACCGTCAACCAGGTTGATCCAGGCGAAATCATCGTCACCGCGCAGAAGCGCAGTGAGCGATTGAATTCGGTGCCCTTGGCCATCAGTGCGATTGGCGCGTCCGATATCGCCTCTCGAGGCATCACGGATACGACCCAGTTGTCGAAAGCCATTCCGAGTTTCAATGTTCAAAAGTCGTCGTCCGGACAACCTATCTTCTATATTCGAGGCGTCGGCTTTTCCGATCCCAGCGTGTCAATCAGTCCAGCGGTGAGTGTTTATACCGACGAGGCTCCCCTTTCCTATTCGACAATGGCACGGGGTGCTGCATTTGATCTGGAAAGGGTCGAGGTTCTAAAAGGGCCTCAAGGGACCCTGTTTGGCCAGAACTCGACCGGGGGTGCCGTCAATTATATCGCGGCAAAACCAACCGACAGCCTCGCCGCCGGCTTTGACCTCGAAGCTGGCCGCTTCAATATGGTCAATGCGAGCGGTTTCGTAAGTGCGCCCGTTACCGATACGCTGGGAATTCGCGTCGCCGTTCAGAGCCGGTACCAGGACGATTGGCAACGCAGCATTTCGCGAGGCGACGAACGAGGACAGCAGCGCTTTTACAACGGGCGGGTGACATTGGCTTGGGCCCCTTCCAGCAATCTTCGATTTCAGCTTACCGGCGCCGCCTGGAAGGATCAGTCCGACAACCAAGCACCTCAATTCGTTTACTTTACCCCGTCACGCACGGGGTCTTCGGCGAACCAGGTAGTGACCGCGGCATTGTCCGCACAGACGCCTGCGCCGGACAACAGCCGGCTTGCCGATTGGGATCCGGGTTCCGCAAAAGCCAAAAATGACCGCTTTTATCAGATCGCCTTACGAGGCGAGTATGACCTGCCATGGGCAACGCTCACGTCACTTTCGAGCTATGCGGACACGAAAATCAACTCTCCGGTCGATGTTGATGGCACTCCGTTCCCGAATGCCTTTTTCGTTCAAAAGGCCTTGCTGCAGACGTTTTCGCAGGAACTCCGGTTGAACGGGACAATCGATGACCGCTTGCGTTGGCTCTTCGGCGGCAACTACCAACATTCGAAGACAAACGAGCTGATGGCTGAAACGACCAATATTACCAACAATAGTATTGGCCCTTACACATATGATCACGTCAATCTCATTAATGATCAGCGGGTGGACACCTACGCAATTTTTGGTAGCCTGGAGTACAAACTGACGGACAGACTGACTGCTCGAGCATCTGGCCGATATACGTGGGAACGGCGCAAATTTTCCGGGTGCCTGGCGGATGCTGGGGACGGACAACTTGCCAAGGCCTTTTCCCTGCTTTCATCGCAGTTCTCTGGTCAAGCGGTCACAATCGATCCCGGTCACTGTGTGACTCTTAATGACACGACTAGCCTGCCGGTGAATATTGTAGAGAAACCGCTCAATGAAAATAATTTTTCATGGCGAGCGGGACTGGATTGGCAAATCACCAGCCGGACTCTTCTGTATGCCAACATTGCCAAGGGTTATAAATCTGGCGGCTTCACGCATATACCAGCAGTCTACGCTCGCCAAATGACGCCAATCACGCAAGAGTCCGTTCTCGCTTATGAGGGGGGATTGAAGACACCTTTGTTTGATCGTCTGGCCCAGCTGAATGCTTCGATTTTCTACTACGATTATCGAAACAAGCAGTTGCAGGGGTATATCAACATCGATCCGTTCGGTGCATTGCCAACCTTGGTCAACGTACCGAAATCGCGCGTTTATGGAGCGGAAGCAGACTTGACCGTCCGACCCTGGACCGGCTTGCGCCTGCAATTGTCGGGCGCTTACCTTGATACGAAAGCGACATCATCAACCGCCCTTCCTATTGGCCCGCTCGGAAGCGTCTATAATTTTACCGGGGAGAGCTTTCCAAATACTCCCAAGTATCAAATCACCAGTGACGTTGAACAGCGATTTCCGATCAGTTCGAGCATGGAAGCCTACATAGGCGGATCCGTTCAATATAGAAGCAGTGCTTCGGCGGCATTCGGTCGCTCGCAAAATGCGCTATCTGAATCGTTGTTCACGATCCCATCATACGCCTTGCTTGATGCCCGCGCGGGAATGTCTTTCAATGACGGTAAGGCCGTGATCGAGATTTGGGGGCGCAATATCACGAACAAATTCTATGTGACCTCCATCACACGGCAGGCAGATACCATATTGCGTTACACCGGTATGCCGGCGACATATGGAATCCGCCTGAGTTGGAAATACTGATATTCTTGATAATCTCGTTAAATTCCGGCGGGAGGCAGGCGGGCGCAGCTGTATGTTGCGCTCGCCTGTGACGGGTAACGAGCTCCTTCTCCTTGCAACTCCCAAATGATCGCGAAGGCATTCCTATTTGATGCTGGCCAGCGTTGCGATCTGGCTGTGCGCAGTTACCGCGCCTGACCTTTGGTCTTTGATATTCGCATAGCTATCGATGCCCTCGTCAAGTGACGGTGATGGTGCATGTAGTCCGATCCGTTCATCCCGCTGGGCCAGCGTTTCCATCCTCGTTTAGATGGGATGCGTTGTACACAGGTATCTCGTCTGTCATCCGCAGCCTCCTACCATCACTGCGCCGTCCCGCGGAGCCATTGCAATGGCCGTTCCGATTTTAGGAACAAGGCCGAGCCGCTGGCCGATCGAGCGGTCGAGGCCCCCGCGAATGTCCATTGCCAAATCGCCATTGAGCTCGGCGGGGGTCAGGGCAAGCAGCGAGATGATTCGCTGCCGCAGGCCGGGATTATATTTCAGGAACTCGCGATCCTTGGGGCGGCCCGCCAGTGCGCTTTCGGTGGCCTCGAGTGCCCAGAGAATCGTGACCCAGCATTCCATGAAATCGATCGGCATCGCCTCATAGTCGCGCGCCAACATAAGTCGGGTGATCGCCGGTTTCCGGCCGCAGAAGAAGCCGACCAGGACACGAACGAGGAAACGTGGCCAGGCCAGTGCAGCGCTTGACGCCTCCAACCCGTTGGGCAGGTCGCCGCAGCGGGCCTTGTACAAGAGGAAGAGGGTCCAGAAGCGCAGTCGAAGCACATCACTCGAACCGAGCGGCTCGTCATCCTCTTCGAGCCCTTCAGCATAAGCGATAACATGGCGCTCATAGAGACGGGCATCGATCGGCTCGTGGCTCGGCTCATCCTCGTCCGAAGAAGCAGACGCATGTGCCTGTGTGTCGGGACCATCTGCGTCTTCCTCTCCATCGGTCTCGTCGGCCGGCGGATCGAAAGCGGGATCATAATCGTCTTCGGCGGCAGGTGGGGTTCCTCTGCCGGAGAGCAGGTTGAGGAAATCGCGGATGCTGTCGCTGTAGGTTCCTGCAAGACTGTTGGCACCATCGCGTCCCTGGCGCCCGGCATCCGCCCTGGCCTGGGTGAAGTCCTCATAGCTGAGTGATACGGGCGCGGGTGGCTCACTCTCGGACTTGCGGCTGTGGGGGCGGGGCGCCGAGAGCCTGGCGCGCTCCTGATCGGTGTCGAAATCGGCTCTGGCGAGGGTTTCGAAGGCCTGATGCATCCATAGGTCGAAGTCCGCCCCGCTGGTGAAGGGCACGAGCGCGCGGGCGATACTGCCCGTCGCCACCTCCTTGCGACGCCCGCGTAGCACCGCGCGATGCGTGACATGGGCCAGGGTCGAGAGGACATCACCGGCTGCAATGCGTGCAAAACGCACTGCGGTGGCAACATCGGCATCGAGCGCTATCGTCCTGATTCCGCCAGTCTGCTGAATGGATGCGACAGGAATGGCCGCCAGGAGCCGGGCATCATGGCCGAGCAACTGGACCTGCATGGTGTCGTCTTCGAATTGTGCCGGCCGCCAGTGGAGGAGAGCGGAATCGAGTTCGAAGGTTCCAGGCTGGCGGGCGTCGACAGCCTGTAATGGAATTGGCGGCGTCTGCGCCGGCTCCGAGAGATCGTCGAGATCGAGGGCCTCGCCATCGAGCCAGCGATCGAGCCCGAGGGCTTCACGGGCGGTGCCGCGCGGCAAACGACGGTAGATGCAGGCTTCTGCGTTGGCGCCGACGCCACCGGATCGGCCGAGCGCCGCGGTGGTGCAGTTGGCGCTGCCCACCAGGACATGGTCGTGCTGCGCGGTCGTGGCGATGACGATCTTGGCGTGGGTAAAGCGGTAGGATGGCCAGTCGAGTGCGACGAGTCGCGGTTTTTTGGCGAAGGGCGCATCCTTGGGAAATTCATGGCCCTCAGGATCGATCGGCAGAATGATTTTCCTGGGCGCAAGACGGCGGGAGAGATCGGCAAGAGCGGCAAGATCGCTGTCCCAATAAGGGCTGATCACCACCAGCGTCTGGACCTTTGCGTCGCCGACGTGCGAAACGAACCGATCTCCGATGCCAACCTCACCGGGAGCATGGAGAAAGGCTATGCCCGTGCCATCGTCCAGTTCATGGAGGTCGCCCTCTATCGGACCATCGAGCCATGCTGCACGTTCACGCGCCCAGAGCAATGCGTCGCGTGCCGGCGATGGGGTTGTGGGTACGAGAGTGTCGAGATAGCGCCAGACGGCCCGGATGATCTCCCGCTCAGGGCCCTCCTCATTCTTGCACTCGATCTCGATGACAGCCTCGGCGTTGCCCGCGAGACCGGAAGCCGTCAGATTGGCGGAACTCACGAAGGCGCGAGCGCTCTCGCGGCCGATCTGCAGGATGATCTTGGGGTGAAAAATGCCTTCGGCGGCCGACGGGCTGTGCAGTGCATAGTCTCGGCCCAGGGCAGTCGGCAGGGTCGATCCATCGGAGAGGGCAAGGGCTGCCATCCGGGCATCGGCGATGAGGAGGAGATTGGAGGCTCCGCTCGCCATGAGCTGGGGGAGGAGGATTTCCTCGACGGCCGCGAACTCGACGGCGAAGCTGGTGGCGATGGCGCTATGGAAAGGACGGCCAGCGCGGCGCCCAAGGCGATCAGGAAGCTTCATTGGGCGCGCTCCAGTGCCGCCAGGCCTAGCGCTGTCGGACCGTTTTCATCGAGAAGATGGATATCGGCGAGGAACTGGAGCGTTGGTTGCAGGCGCGGCGTCGTTGCGACAGGCTGGTAGGTGCCCAGGTAAACGAACCGATTGTCCCGCTGCTCGAACAGGAAGGTATAATCGCGTTGGCGGCGCAGTTTCTGCATGGCGACCCAGCTGTGGCGGCGGACCACCCGGTCGAGCATGTAATCGGCAATGAGATCGGCGACGGCCTCCCCTTCCCCGCGCTGGAGCCACGAGATTTCCGTCAGCAACGAATGCGCGGAGCCCCGGTCGGGAAGTCCCTGAGCGGCGGCCGCGGCGAGATCGGATCGGTCGGCGAGACGTTGCTGCAGCGCCGCCATGAGTTCGATGGCGACAAGGGCCTTGTCGGCGGCAGCGCCGCGCGCGCTGATCAGGGTGTCCCAGGCGTCTTCATAGGCGAAGTCCGCCGACCTGAGGGCCATCCGCATATCGCGCCAGCTCTGCAACAACATATCCTCTTCCCGCGCAGCGAAATGCTCGATGATTTCAGCGCGAATCTCCGGGAGCGAGCGCCCATGAGGGGCGCTGTTGATGATCGCGATGGCCCATGCCAGGAGCGCGGCGCAGGCAACCTGCATGAGATCCTGACACTGATAGGCTTCCCATTTGAGACGCTGCGCTTCCAGATCATCGGTCAGCGTCTGTTCGGGCGGTTCGAAGAGATGCCAGCGGACGCGATCGGGCACCGGCTGCGTATTTCAGAAGTTCTGGACAGCCGTTTCACAAAATCGCGGACATGCGTT
>NZ_DAISLT010000043.1:0-52238 GCF_036820275.1 Novosphingobium sp. | reverse complement strand
TCACGAAAGCTCCTTCTCACAAATTGGAGCCTCCGGAAAACCCGGGGCGCTTCAGGACCGTTGAAAGGCACCATGTTGACAAAATCTAGATAGGACCCCGGCTCGATCAGCGCCAAATACATGCCAGGCGCGGAAGGGTCGGGCACTACCCGATCCACTTTCGCGACTGCGAAGTACCCTTTCGAAAACCGAATCTTGCTTGGTTCGTAATAGATGACCCAATCGCCGACGCAGGCGCTCACTCGGCTCAGATACTGCGGAGGAAACTGATACCGCTCAGCAGGGCTATCGTCATAAATCGAGTCCGAACGATGGATGAAGACACCTTTGGCCATCAGACGTCGATACCTGGATAAGCTAGGTAGGGAAACTATTAACCCTCTATGGCAGCGCCAAATTCCTAACTAACCCATCACATTGCTCGCAGCCCCATTGTCGCTAGAGCGACGTCAGGGAGAACGGTCACCTCCTCGATTAGGCATCATTGCCCCTTGCAAACACCTTAGCGAACAAATCGCGGTCCCTAAGTACAGACGTTCGCGCCCCTTGTCGGTCACTCAGCCGTCAAAAGCTGATGCCGAGGTGCCGACGGTCAGGTTCAGCCGCTCGCGACCTTTCCCAGTCGTTCAACAGCCAATTTCGCGCTCTCAGGTGTGGTCCGTCAGTTCTCCTTCTTGCGGGCATCCAAGACAGGCCTTTTCCTGAACGTCATGTGTTAAGAATGAACGAGAACGACTCACGCGACAGGCGGCGTTCGTGGACGTGACGGGATAATGCCTCGTACCGTCATAAAGGCAGTTTAGCCGCAGAACTCCGATGTCATAAGATTGATATCATTTCCTATTTTCTCTTGCGTCGCTCGATTATCAGATTTCATTTGCGTAGGCGAACTGGTATCGATATCAGTTTAGGTATCGATACCAAAAAAGGTTCGAGGGAGTCGAGGAAGTTCAGGGCGCGCCAAAGCGTCCGAACTGCAGGAGGGGATACATGAAAAACACCGTACGTTTGACGTCCGCGCTTCTCGCAAGTTGCATTGCCATGCCTGCACTTGCCCAGACCGAGATTGAGCCAGCTGAAAACGCGAGCCAAGACATCGTGGTGACCGGCATTCGTGCCAGTCTGCAAAGCGCCGTCCAGATGAAGAAGAACACGATGGAAGTCGTCGACTCCATCACCGCGCAGGACATCGGCAAGTTGCCCGATCCGAACGTCGCCGAGACCCTCACCCGCGTCCCGGGCGTCCAGGCCTATCGCTTCGGCGGCGAGGCGTCATCGCCCGTCGGCAACGGTTCGGGCCTGACCATTCGCGGCCTCACGGGCCAGACCGGATCGCGCGTCGACGGACGCGCCTACTTCACCGCAGGGAGCCGCGAATTCAACGTCGAGGGCGCGAGCCCTGGCATGGTCGCTGGCCTCGATGTGTTCAAGAACCCGTCGGCCGAGCATATCGAAGGCGCGATCGGCGGCCTGGTCAACATCCGCACGCGCAAGCCCTTCGACTTCAAGGGCCTGGCTGTATCCACCGCAGCGGGCGGCCGCTACAACGATCTGGGCAAGAAGCTCACGCCCGAATATTTCGGGATGGTGTCGAACCGCTGGGACCTTCCGGGCGGCGGCGAGATCGGCGTGCTGCTGGCGGCAAGCTACGCCAAGAGCTTCAATCGCGGCGACAACACGCCATCGGTCGGCGGCACCCAGTTCCGCCGGGCGATCCGCGCGGACAGCGCCGAATACGCGGCGAACGTCGGCACCGGACTGAACCTCAATGGCGCCTATCTGGGCCGTTCGGACGTGACCTATCTGGCGGACGTCAATCCGGCGACCGTCTCGGCCAGCGAGCGCCAGAACCTGCTGACGTCGGTCGGCGTGCAGAACAACATTGCCCAGGAGGACTACACCCGCACCCGCAAGGGCCTCAACGGCGCGCTGCAGTGGCGACCGGCCCCGGGGCTCGAGTTCTACGTGGAGGGCAACTACAACTCGTACCTCTATCACCAGGACTATCGCTTCCTCAACGCGACCGACAGCCGCTACGCGCAAGGCCTGACGACACAGGCTTTCACGATCGACGAGACGCTGGCCAACCGCAACGCAAACGGCGGGTCTAACGACCTGCTGTCCGGCCAGCGCATAACCGGCGGTACGTTCCTCAATTCCGGGCTTTCGACCACCGGCGGCGACGAGCATCGCCGCTACGAGACCTTCGTCATCGCGGGCGGCACGAAGTGGGCCGCGAGCGATCACCTCGACGTCGATTTCGACTTCTCCTACGTCAAGGCCGATCAGTCTCAGGACAACCGGTCGGTGACGCTGGCATCGGCGGCCGGATTGACCTGGGACATCACACGCGATTTGGGCCGCCCGCAGCAGGTCTCCATCACCGGCCCCGACCTGTCTTCGGCCAGTTCGTGGGTGTTCAACAACTACTCGAACGCAACCAATCAGGTCTGGCACGATGACGGCATCGCCGCCGCACTCGACCTTGTCTACAAGTTCGACGATTCCTTCCTCAAGGACATCAAGTTCGGGGCGCGATACGCCACGCAGAAGGACCGCTACCGCAACTACTCGTTCAGCAACCGCAACCTTACCACCAACGGCCTGGCGCTCGCTGCCGATCGCTCGAACGCGATATCGGTAGCCTCGATGGCGGATCTGGTCGAAACGTCACCGACCAATTTCATGAATGGCGAGGCGGGTTACTCGGGCGGCTACCTGACGTTCTCACCCGATGCCCTGCTAGGCGACAACGTGCGTGCGCGCTTCGCGAACGCCGGTATCCTGCCGGAAGACTCGCTGGCCGAAATCGTCCTCAATCGCCGTTACTTCAGCGAGAAGAGCTATGCCGGCTACGTCGTCGCCGACTTCGGGTTCCTCGACGACCGGATCAAGGGCAATGCCGGCGTCCGCGTGGTCAAGACCGACACCTTCGTGCGCGCCATGATCGATCCGCTGAATACCGGCAACATCACCGCCAGCGAAAGCACGTCCTCGTATACGTACGCGCTGCCCAGCTTCAACCTGACAGGCTACATCACGCCTGATACGCTGGTGCGCTTCGGCTACGGCAAGGGGATCACTCGTCCGGAGTTCTCATCGCTCAACCCCTCGTTGATCATCAATACGGTCAGCGGCGTGGGCACGGTCGGCAACCCGGACCTCAAGCCCCAGACAGCCAACAGCTTCGACCTCTCGTTCGAGCATTACTTCTCGCCGGTGAACTACGTTTCCGCCGCGCTGTTCTACAAGAAGATCGACGGCTTCTTCAGCGGCGTATCCTCTTGCCAGAGCGTGGCGGGGGCCCCGACGCCGACCACCAACACCAGCTGCTCGGGCGACCAGTACTTTATCACCCAGACCATCAATGCGGAAAAGGGAACCGCCAAGGGCATCGAACTGGCGGGACAGACCTTCTTCGACTACGATTTCCTGCCCGAATTCGCGCATCATTTCGGTGTGCAGGGCTCGTTCACCTATGTCGAGACGAAGAACCCGCTGACGCTCAACGGCCAGCGCGTCAACACGATGCAGCCGCTGACGTCCAAGTATTCGTACTCGGTGACCGGGCTTTACGAAGACGAGACGATCTCGGCACGCCTTGTCTACACCTGGCGTTCCAAGGCGATCCTGTTCGGCCTGGCGGCCAACCCGATCGATGGTCGCTACATCCGCAGCTTCGGGCTGCTCGACGCCTCGATCAACTTCAACCTGGCGCACAATTTCTCGCTCGCGATCACCGCCTCGAACCTCACCAACCAGGCGGCTGACCGCTTCGTAGGCGAACCCGATCTCGCGACCGGGATCGAGCGCCAGCATTTCATGAACGGCCGCAACTTCGGCGCGACCCTGCGCTACAATTTCGGAAGCTGACGCTTCCGGAACGAGAGGGGATTCCTCCCAACGGACCCTCTCAAGCCTGATGGGTCGTCGGCTCCTCCGCTGGCGACCCATTTTTTCATTGCACGTACCTCACCGCGGTAAAGCCGAGATCCGTTCCGCGTAGAGTCCGACATCGATATCCTCGAGCGACAGAGCTCCATCCGGTCCGCCGACATCCACGAGGCTGACATCGCGCACGGTCCTGTGCGTATCGTATCCGGCGATGACGGGGCGGTTCACGCGCCCGCTGCGTAACCGGACGCGGCGCATCACAATGTTCTCGATCCCCCGACCCGGAGCCAGACTGTACTTCTGGTTGAAGACCACCCGGAAATTGAACAGTATCCCCTCCTCGATCCGATCGACGCGAATATCGTCGAACACCACGTTGCGGACCAGGTTGTTGTCACCGTCGGTGATCGCCAACGCGCCCTGATAGTCGCGATCGTCCTCGTCGTGATCGAGGATATCGATGTTGCGGAATACCAGGTTCTCGATCGTGCGCGGTACATCCTTGCTTCCGTGAAGCCCGATATTCACAGGATGGGCGACGTCCGCCCAGAGCGTGGAGTTCTCCACGAGGTAGTTGCGTGCATCGCCATGATAGTCCCAGCGATCGGCATAGATCGCCACGGCATCGTCGGAGGTGCGCAGGAATGCGCCGTCGATGTGGACATTCGAGCAGGCCATCAGGTCGATGCCATCGGTCCAGCCCCCCACACTGAAGGTGCGCAGGTTGCGGATTGTCAGCCCGCGCGATTGTCCGCACATCAAGGTATAATGACCTGGATTGATCACGATCGGACCGTCGATCTCGATGGCCTGCGAATGAAGGACGGTTATCCCCTCCTTGCCGCCCTTGAGGAGGCCCGGCCCGACGATGCGCACGTTGTGCGCCCTGCCGACATCGACTTGCCCCTTGAGAATCGCACCACCGGCAAGCCGCACGTCGGTATTCGATTCAAACCGGAAACTGTCCTGTCCTCGCGGCGGGACATGGATGCCGGGACCAAATGTCACGACCTTGCGACCTTCCTTGGGCCTCATGGCCGTATAGATCGGATTGGCAAAGAGATGGAGGTTATGCAGGCGATCATCGTCAAACTCGACCGACAGGTTGGCAGGGCCCTCCAGCTTCAAATAGGCGATCGCGCCGACGAGCCTGGCCTCTATTCCGCGTGACGCGGGCCGCACGGTGACGTGACGGACCGCGCCGTTGTTCTTCTGGATCGCCACCTCGACCGGGCCGCCGGTGCCGAACGTGACCATCGAGGCGGGCTGCGGCTTGTCGAGATCGACCATGACGCGGTATTCGTACAAGTCGCGCCATTCCCCTCCCGGCTGACGTACTCGCACAGTGAAAGTGTCGTCAAACGAGGTATAGTAGTCACTGCCCGGCGGCGGCGGGTAGACCTCGAGGCTTTCGGGCGTAATGAGCGGCGCAGCCTGTGCGGAAAGTCCAAAGACTAGCGCGCCGAGCGCGACAACCGCCAGGGGCTTCACTGACCGATCTTCCACCAGTCGTACTGTGCGTATCCGACACTCGTCGCGACCGCGGCCGGCGTGCCGATGGCCGCCTGCGCGAAAAGACCGATCTGAGCCCCGACCCAGCGTCCCTGCCTGGCTTCGAACGTCGATCCGAGCTCTTCGTAACGCATACCGTCAAGACTGTAGGCAAAGCGTACCGCCATGCGCGTATCTCGAAGCATCGAGGGCCAGTAGGGCGCGAAGTCCGGTGGCGGCACATCCACCATGACCGGTTTGGCGCAGGCCCTTAGCCAGACACGATCCTGCTTCAGCACCGGCCCTGCTGTTTCGGTGATGGGTAGGCCAGGGCTCTCGCCGTCCTTGCGCACCTGCACTATCCGAATGCCTTCAGCCCGGTTCTCCAGGCCGATCCATGCGAAGTTGAACCCGTGGACCGCCAGTCCGGCCCGCTCGCCGAGCCGCAGGGGCGCAAAGCGCATCAGCGTACTCGCGCAGAACGTCAATCCGGGAGCCTTCTGCGACAGCACCGCCCCGGTCTCATACAGGTCCGCAGATCCCGTCACCGACTTGAGCCTCAGCCATCCGTCCTCCACGCTGGCCCAGTCGCTCCCTGGATTGCTGCCAAACTGCCAGGCGAGAGAGTAGCCTCCCTCGAATTCATCATTGGCGACCGGCGCCGCGACCGGCTGCGTCGGCACGTCGGGTTTGCGATGTACCAGCACCGGTTCGCCGCGTCCGTCACCATCGGTATCAGCGCCGATGACCGGCCAGCCGTCCTTCCAGCGCATCGGCTGAAGGTGAACGATTCGCCCGTAGGCATCGCGATCCTGGAAATGGAGGAACCAGTCCTCGCCGCCCGGCGTGTCGACCCACGCGCCCTGGTGCGGCCCGTTGATCGCCGTGCCGCCCTGATCCATAACATTGCGCCCTTCGTATGGGCCGGTAATCCTGCGACTGCGGAAGACACCCTGCCAGCCGCCCTTGACGCTGCCGCTGGGCACGAAGACGTAATACCAGCCATCGCGCTTGTAGAGCTTGGGACCCTCGGTAGTCTGCCAGGGACGCGGCCCGAGACTTGTCGCGACCTTGGGCATTTGCCCGGCGTCGATGATGATGCGTTCGGGGCCTTCGGTTCTGCTCCCGTCCGCACTCAGCCGCCTGAGTGCGATGAGATTGGCCTTGCCCGCCCTGCTCTTCGCGAAGGCGTATGCGAGCCAGGCGGTGCCGTCATCGTCCCAGAACGGCGCCGGATCGATCGCCCCAGTGGTACCGTCCACCAGCACCGGCTCGCTCCATGGTCCTTTCGGATCGATCGCCGAGACCATGAAGATGCCGCGGTCCGGGTCGGGATAGTAGATCACGAAGCGGCCATCGCGATGGCGGATCGCGGGAGCCCACACTCCTCCCCCGCGCCGGGCGGTGCGATAGTGGTCGTCAGGCGGAATACGGCCGAGGGCATGGCCGATCAGCGTCCAGTTGACGAGGTCGCGCGAGTGTAGGATCGGCAGGCCCGGCACATCCGTGAACGAGGATGACACGAGATAGAAATCGTCACCCACGCGAACGGCATCGGGATCAGAATAGTCGCCCGCCAGCACCGGGTTGCGATAGGTGCCGTCGCCCTGATCGGCGATCCAGCGCCCCTCACCGGCGCTTACTCCGGCGGATGCGCTTGCCGTCAGACATGCGGCCAGGGCCGCAAGCGAAAGCGAGCTCGTACGAAGCATGATCCTCTCCCGGGTCAGGTTGCGGCCTCTTCGGCGAGCAGGAAAGCCCCGACCAATCCGGGCGGCTCACTGCACGCAGGCGAGACGATCGTGCGCTCCATGTCCTCGATCGTGCTCAACGCATGGACATAGCCGCCCAGCAATTCGAGCGTGCGCGCCCGGATCAGCGGCAGCAGGCGCTCCTGCTTCATCACCCCGCCGCCGAGCACGATGCGCTCCGGCCCGGCCGTCAGGAACAGCGTAGCACACAGTTGCGCGAGATAGCTCGCCTCGACATCCCAAAATGGATGGTCGTGCGGAACATGGGAAGGCGTGAGATCCCACGCCGCAGCCACGGCCGGCCCCGCCGCAAGGCCTTCGAGGCAATCTCCGTGGAAGGGGCACAGTCCGGCGAAATCACCATGGTCCGGATGACGCCGGACCGGAATGTGCCCGGCCTCGGGATGCCCGATACCATGGACGGTACGGCCCGCACTCACGAGACCCACCCCGATCCCGGTACCAACCGTGACATAGGCAAGATCGCGCAGACCGCCGCCGATCGCCGCGATCTCCGCGAGGGCGGCGGCGTTGACATCAGTATCCAGTCCGATCGGCACGTCGAGAAACTTGTGCGCGCGAGCGATGATGTCGGTGCCCTCCCAGCCCGGTTTGGGCGTCGCCAGGATGCGGCCGTAGTGCGGCAGGCCCGGGGCTACGCCGACGGGCCCGAAGCTGGCGATGCCCAGACCCGCCAAAGGCTCGAGGTCCGCCGCCGAGCGAAAGAACGCCTCCACATCCGCAAAAGTGGCATCTGGATCGCGCGTCGGGATGGTGGTGGTGCGAAGTGAGCCGCCACCCGAACTGCCTACCGCACAGACGAACTTGGTGCCCCCCGCTTCGATCGCGCCGAAGATGGTCATGCGATAGTCCTTTCGCAAATGTCTTGATGGCTGCAGGCGCAGCCGGTTCAGTCGATCGGCGCGCCGGTCGAGGAGCGTTCGACCAGTGTCAGCATCTCGCGCACGTGCCGCACTTCTGGCCGTGCGCCGGTGCGTGCCTCGCGCACCTGGTCGCTCAGCAGCGCGACGGCGCGCGACGCCATGTCGGAGATGGGCTGGCGTATCGTGGTAAGCTCGGGCCAGATGGTGGCGGCGATCTGCGCGTCGTCGAAGCCGGCAATGCTGAGGTCGCCCGGAATGCGCAGATTGAGACCATGGGCCACCGCGGTCACGGCCGCCGCCATGTCGTCGTTGCTGGCGAAGATAGCGGTCGGCCGATTGGGCTGATCGAGCAGCTTGTGCGCGGCATCGAGCCCCGAGCGGTAGTTGAACAGGCCCGGCGCAATCCATTCGTCGCGGATCGTCAGCGATGCTCCCGCCATGGCCGCGCGGTATCCCTGCTCGCGGCGCTGGGACGGCGAGTGAGCCGGATCGCCCTGGATGAAGCCGATCGCGCGATGCCCCTTGCCGATGAGATAGCGCGTCATGTCGAAAGCGCCCTTGTAGTCGTCGACGATGATCGCCGAGATGCCTTCGCGGGGGATGGCCGTGGCGAAGGCGAGCGGGATTACGTCCGCGCTGGCCGCGAGATCGAGGAGCGCCTGCGAATCGCAAAGCGGCGGCGGCAGAATGACCCCGCCGATGCGCGCCTCGACGAGGCGATGGAGGCTGGCGATGGCTTCCGCCTCGTTCGCGCCCGGCTCGATAAGGAACTGGCAGCCGCTCTCCCCGCTCTGGCGAAACGCGCCCATGAGGAAGGTACCCAGATTCGACGAGGAAGGATTGGAATAGATCGCCCCCACCCGTACCGCGCTCGAAAAGCTGCGGGCGTTGAGATTGGGCGAATACTCAAGTTCTGCGATCGCGGCATTTACCCGCTCGCGCATCGCCTCGCTGACATGCCGCTTGCCGGTCATCACCCGCGACACCGTCATTGATGACACGCCGGCATGGCGCGCCACATCATGGATCGTCACGACAGGGCGATGCGCACTTTTCGCGCCGCTATCCTTGCGCTTCGACTCATTTGTCATCAAATTGCCTCTCCAGGGCCGTCACGGCTGGCGAACACCCGATACGGTGACGCCCTTCCCTTCCTGATATCGATAACCGCTCGTGACCATGTGTCAAGTTAGGGCCTTGCCAAACCGGAATCGCGGCTGCATACGTGATATCGATAACAGAGGGCGGCGCGTTCGCGAGATCGAAGCAGCCGCCACACAGAGAACGAGGATGCCGTGCTTGCCAATCGACAGAGAAACTACGCTGTTCTGAGCGCCTTCCTGTTCGCGTTCTTCTTCGCGCAGGCCATGGCGATGTCGTTGCTGTCGATCTGGCTGACCCGCTCTCTCCACTTGAACGGGGCCCAGGCCGGGACGGTCTTCGCGGTCAATTCGATCGGCGCGATGCTGGCCCAGCCTGCCTACGGCTTCCTGTCCGATCGCATGGGCTTTCGCAAAGTGGTGCCGGTCGTAATTGCCTCGCTGGTGATCCTTGCCGGGCCGTTCTTCCTGTATGTCTATGCGCCGCTGCTGCGATGGAGCCTGCCGCTCGGCGCGGCAGCGGGCGGGATCTATCTCGGCTTCACCTTCATGGCTGGCAGCTATGCCCTTGAGAGCTACGTCGACCGTGTCGGCCGGCGCTATGGGTTCGAATACAGCCGCACCAGACTGTGGGGCTCGATCGGCTTCGCGACGGCTGCGGCATTCTCCGGCCGTCTCTACAACCTCGATCCGGCGATCAACTTCTTCCTTGCCAGCCTCGCCGGCCTGGCGCTGATCCCGTTGATCCGCCTTGCCCGGATCGAACCGGACGAGGCGGCGCAACAGGCCGCCGACCAGTTGAAGCTGCGCGACACGCTCGCCCTGTTCGGCCAAGCCCGGTTCTGGCGGTTCATGATCCTGATCTTGGGGGTCACCAACCTCTACCTCGTCTACGACCAGCAGTTCCCGTTCTACTTCTCCTCGCTCTTCCCCACGCCGGAGGAAGGCGCCGCGATGTTCGGGTACCTCAATGCGGCGCAGATCTTCGTCGAGGCTGGGGGGATGTTCTTGGCTCCGCTCATTGTGCGCCGGATCGGCGCTACCCGCGGACTTCTGCTGGCAGCAATGATCATGATCGTTCGCATTGCCGGATCGGGCTTCGCGATCGGTCCGGTCACGATCTCGATGTGCAAGATGGCGCATGCTGTGGAACTTCCGATCCTGGCCGTCTCGATCTTCCGCTACATCGCCTACCATTTCGAGAGCCGGTTCGCCTCGACGGTCTACATGGTCGGCGTCAGCTTCGGCCATTCGCTTGGCCTCGCCATCCTCTCGCCGCTTGCGGGCACCGGCTACGACCTGTTCGGCTTCCAGCACACCTATTTCCTGATCGCGGGCTTCGCGCTCTTCTTCTGGATCTGGTCGGCGATCTCCCTTGCCCCGACCCCGCCCGAATACATGCCTGTCCCCCTCAAGGGCGGACAGGCGTCCGACACCGTCGCGATCGCATCCGCATCGGACGTTCGCCGTTACGAGGATGCTCATTGATGAGTGAAGTTACCTTCGAGGCTCTGTCTCACCGCGCGCTCGAACGCCCGGGTCCGGATGTGGTCGACGCCTGGATCGCCGCGGCACTGGCGCGGGTCGATCGCATGCTGCCGCAGTTCGATACCCATTTTCCCGCGCCCTCGAGCGAGAGCGACATCTACGGCCCCATCGACAACGTCGAGTGGACCAACGGCTTCTGGACCGGAATGCTGTGGCTCTCGTGGGAATTCACGGGGGCGGACAAGTATCGCAAGATCGCGGTACAGAACCTCGCCTCGTTCGCCAACCGGATCGACAAGCGCATCAACGTCGACCATCACGACCTCGGCTTCCTGTACACCCTGTCCTCCTGTGCCGGTCATCGCCTGACGGGCGATCGCAACGCGAGGGATGCCGGCGTTGCCGCGGCGGCACAGCTGCTGGCGCGCTTCGACCCGGTGGCGAAGGTCATCCAGGCCTGGGGCGACATGGATGTGCCCGCCGAACGCGGCCGCATGATCATCGACTGCAACCTTAACGTGCCGCTGCTCTACTGGGCGACCCGCGAGACCGGCGATCCTCGCTTCGCGGCCGCGGCCGACCAGCATCTCGAGCAGGCCGCGCGGCTGCTGGTGCGCCCCGATGCCTCGACTTTCCATACCTACTACGTCGACACCGTCACCGGCGAACCACGTCACGGCAGCACGCACCAGGGCTACTCTGACGACAGCAGCTGGGCGCGCGGACAGGCCTGGGGCATCTATGGCTTCGCCCTCGCCTGGCGGCACACCGGCAGGCAGCACTACCTTGACCTCGCGTCGCGGCTGGCGAACCACTTCCTCAACCGTCTTCCCGACGATGGCATCTGCTGCTGGGACCTGATCTTCACCGATAACGAGGGTGTCGACAGGGACAGCTCGGCAGCCGCCATCGCCGCTTGCGGACTGCTGGAGCTGGCCCAGGCACTGCCGCTGTCCGATGCCCTTCGCGAGACCTACGAGGCTTGGGCCGTCGCGATCATGAAGACGCTCTCGGAAGACTATCTCGCGCCTCTCGACGGGTCCAACGCGCTGCTGCTGCACGGCGTCTACCACATGCCAAACAAGGCTGGCGTCGATGAAGCCTGCATCTGGGGCGACTACTTCTATCTCGAGGCCCTGATGCGCCTGCGTCGTCCCTGGTCGCCGTACTGGGCGTAACGCATGGCCTGGCGTAACCGTAAGATCAGACGCTCCCCGAAGTCGCCGCCCGATCGGCTCCGGCGCTGCGCGAGCCCAGCTCGCTGGGCCGCTTGCCTCGGCGCATTGGCGATAGCGGTCTGTGCGACGATGGCGAACTGCGCGACTAGGGCCGATGCGACTGCCTGTCCGCGCGAACCCGACAACGCGCGGCTCATCGTCCTGACGGACATCGGAAACGAGCCGGACGATTCAGAGTCGCTGATCCGGCTACTGCTCTATACCAACGAGATAGACCTCGAGGCGGTTGTCGCGTCGACCTCGGTCTGGCAGCATGAACGGATCCGCCCCGAACTCGTGGATGAGCGGATTGCCGCCTACGCGAAGGTCGCCGGAAACCTGCGCGTCCACGACTGTCGATACCCTGAAGCCAGCACCCTTGCCCGCACTGTCAAGCGGGGAAGCCCCCGCTACGGCCTCGCCGGCGTTGGCCCAGGTAAGGCAACCGACGGCTCGCGCGCCATTATCGCCGCCCTCGACCGCGACGATGCCAGACCGCTCTGGATCGCCCTGTGGGGCGGCGCAGTGGACCTCGCGCAGGCGCTGACGGACATGCGCGACACCCGCTCGCCCGAGGCCGTCCACAAAGCCGTCGCTCGGCTGCGGGTCTACGCGATCTCCGACCAGGACGATGCCGGCCCGTGGATCAGGACGAATTTTCCCGGGCTGTTCTGGGTCGGCAGCATCCACGCCTTCGGCGACTATTCGGCCGCGACCTGGCGCGGGTTCTCGGGCGATCTGTACAGACGGCCCGACATCGTCGCTCCCGCGCTGGGCGGACCCGACGGTCGACTGGTGACGAACGACTGGCTGTCCCGCAATATCCGCAAGGGTCCGCTCGGCACGTTGTATCCGGCTTGGCTCTACGCCATGGAAGGGGACACCCCGTCGTTCATGAATCTCGTGCGCAACGGTCTGTCTTCTCCGGAACACCCCGAATGGGGAGGTTGGGGTGGCCGCTACGGTCGAGTGTCGCCCGAGCAGGGCCTCTTCGCCGATGCCACCGATACCGTCGTGGGCATGGACGGCGTAACCTATCGCAGCGGGCAGGCCACGATCTGGCGGTGGCGCCAGGCCTACCAGAACGACTTCGCAGCGCGCATCGCCTGGACCCTGGCCGGATGCCAATCCTGTGCGAACCATGCGCCTCGAATCGCGCTGAACGGGACGCATTCGCCCTCCCCGCTTACGCTCGCCGTCAGGCCCGGTACAACGGTTACGCTCGATGCCAGCGGTTCGCGGGATCCCGACGGGGACCCGCTCGACTTCGCTTGGTCGAGCTATCCCGAAGCAGGATCGACATTCCCCGAGGCCGCTCCCGAAATTCGCGACAGCCACAAGGCGATCGCGACCGTTACCGTTCCATCCGGCGCCACGAAGCCGATCCACGTCATCCTGCAGGTGACCGATCGTGGATCGCCAGCAATGACCCGGTACCGCCGGGTCATCATCAATCCGGCGAAAGCCGTTGAAAGCATCAGTCAATGACTTTCCATCGCCCCTGTGCACGCAGTGTTGCGAAGGACTGGGAGATCACCGATTTCCGGTCCGCTTTCCATTCCATAGCCGGAGACCGGGTCGGCGAGGGCTGGGTTTCCGATGGCCCCTGCAACATCGCTGCCGAAGGGCCAATGCATGCGCTTGTCGCCCGCACCTCGTCGCAGGTGCGAGGCCAGGCCAGGAATTCGAACAACGTCAGACAATCCGATACCCCAAGGAGGGAAACCAGTGTTCTGCAAGACGTACCACGCCACCCATCCGGACATGATGGAGTGTGTCTCCAACGAGGAACTGCGCGACCGTTATCTGGTCACAGGCATGTTCAAGGCCGGCGAGGTCAACCTCAACTACTCGCACAACGAGCGCTTCATCATCGGCGGCGCAGTTCCGGGCGCGGAGCCGCTCAAGCTGCCGCTGCAGACCGTCCCCAAGAGTGCCGAGGGTAAGTCGTTCTTCGAGCGACGCGAAGCGGGCATCACCAACATCGGCGGCCCAGGCGCGATCACTGTCGACGGCCAGCGTTTCGAGGTGAAGAACAAGGAATGCCTCTACGTGCCGATGGGCAGCGAAGAGGTGATCTTCGAGGGTGAGGGCGCGCGCTTCTACATCGCGTCGGTCCCGGCTCATAAGGCGCTGCCGATCAAGCACATCACACTCGATCAGGCCAACCCGCTGGCGCGCGGCGACCTCGCCAACTCGAACCAGCGCACGATCTACCAGCTCGTGATCCCCGGCGTGTGCGAGAGCGCGCAGCTCCTGCTCGGCCTGACCGTGCTGGAAGAAGGCTCGGTCTGGAACACCATGCCGCCGCACCTCCACGACCGCCGCTCGGAAATCTACCTGTACTTCGAACTGCCGGAAGAGAACGACCGCATCTTCCACTACATGGGCGAGCCCGACCAGATGCGTCACATCGTGATCGCCAACGAAGAGGCGGTCATCAGCCCGCCGTGGTCGATCCACATGGGCTCAGGCACCAAGAAGTATGCGTTCATCTGGGCGATGGGTGGGGAAAACCTCGACTACACCGACATGAACGTGCTGGATATCTGCCAGCTCCAGTAGGAGCGGCTCCGGCACCGAAGGCAATGACGAATAATCAGGGACGCCGCACGCGGGGATCGCGTGACGGCGCCCGCAGTGGCGAGATGGTATCATGGCAATTTCCTTCGACCTGACGGGCAAGGCCGCGCTCGTCACCGGCGCCAACACCGGCATCGGCCAGGCTATCGCCGTCGCGCTGGCCGAGGCGGGCGCCGACGTCGCCGTGGCGGGCCGTTCCGAGCCGACCGAGACGCTGGCGCTGATCGCCGCGACTGGGCGCAAGGCCGTCAACATCAAGGCCGACTTCTCGTCGATCGAGCCCGTTGGCCGGGTGATCAATGAGGCGGTGGCCAGCCTAGGCAAAGTTGATATTCTCATCAACAACGCCGGGATCATCCGCCGCGACGACCTGCTGCAGTTCTCCGAAGAGGACTGGGACGCGGTGATCGACACCAACCTCAAGACCCTGTTTTTCCTCAGCCAGGCGGCGGCGGAGGGCATGGTAGAGCGCGGCACCGGCAAGATCGTCAACATCGCCTCGCTGCTGACCTTCCAGGGCGGCATCCGCGTGCCCAGCTACGCGGCGGCGAAGTCGGGCGTCAGCGGCGTGACCAAGGCGATGGCGAACGAGCTTGCGCCCAAGGGCGTGCAGGTCAACGCGATCGCGCCGGGCTACATCACCACCAACAACACCGCCGCGCTTTCCGCCGACGAGACGCGCAACCGCCAGATTCTCGAACGCATCCCGACCGGACGCTGGGGCAAGCCGGAGGACATCGCGGGCGCCGCCGTGTTCCTCGCTTCCGAGGCATCGGACTACGTGACCGGCCAGGTGCTGGCGGTCGACGGCGGCTGGCTGGCGCGCTGACATGACCAGGAGCACTTCCGGTCATGTCGTGACCTTCGGCGAAGTCCTGCTGCGCTTCGCCACGCCGGGCGCGCGGCTGACCGTCCAGTGCGATGCGCTGGACATGGTCGTCGGCGGGGCCGAGGCCAATGTCGCGGCGGGGCTCGCTTCGCTGGGCCATGACGTGAAGATGCTGACGCGCCTGCCGTCGAACCCGCTCGGCGACAAGGCGCGCGCGGCCCTCGGCGCGGCCGGTGTCGATACCACGCACGTGGATCGCGATGTTGGGCGCATGGGTCTCTATTTCCTCGAGAGCGGAGCGGGCTTGAGGCCCTCGTCGATCACATACGATCGCGCGGGTTCCGTGTTCGCAACCTCCAAGGCGGACCAGTTCGACTTCGCCTCCGCGCTCGAGGGCGCCCGACTGCTCCACCTGTCGGGCATCACGCCGGCGCTCGGCCCCGGAGGAGTCGCGCTTGCGCAAGCCGCCGTCGCTGCAGCCGATGCCGCCGACGTGCCTGTCTGTTTCGACGGCAATTACCGCGCGCTCCTGTGGGATGCGTGGGACAGCAACCCGCGCGAGATCCTGAACGGACTGATGCAGTCGGCCACGATCATGTTCGGCAATCACCGCGACATTTCTTTGCTGCTGGGCAAGGCGTTCTCAGGCGCTGGCTCCGACCGGCGGCGAGAGGCGGCGCTGGCCGCTTTCGAGGCGTTCCCGAAGCTGCAGCTGATCGCCTCGACGGCGCGGCACGTTGTCAATTCCGGCCACCACCGCATTGCGACGCGGCTCGATGCGCGAGACGGTGCGCACCAGACGAACGAAGTTTACGTCACCAGCATCCTCGATCGTATCGGCACCGGGGATGCTTTTGCCGCTGGTGTGCTGCACAAGTGGCTGCAAGGCGCGGACCTCGCCGAGACGGCGGAGGCCGGGCTGGCTTATACCGTGCTCAAGCATACCATACCCGGCGACATGAGCCTCCTGGGTGTGGATGAACTTGAAGCGTTCTCCGCCGGCGGCGGGGATGTACGGCGGTAAATTCAAGGTCGGCCCGAATTCCGCCCAATAAAGCAAACAGCAAGTTCTGGTATCGATACCCACTTGCCACCATTGACTGATATCGATATCAGATTCGTAACAATCAGACGCCCTTGGGAGAGCGCTCATGAGTTCCATCACTTTGTCGCGGTACAGCGGCGGCGTTCGTACATCGATAAAGCTGGCGCCGTTACTGGTAACCTCCTGCTTGGCTGTTCCAGCGTTCGCTCAAGACGCTGCAACCGGTGCGAATGCACACGAGCCAACTTTCGAAGAGATCATCGTGACAGGTGTGCTCAACCGCACTGCCAAGCGGGATGCCGCCGTCGCCATCTCGACAATCGATTCAGACACCGTGCAACGCTCGGCCCCGGTCAGCGCGGCAGACCTTCTGAAGAACGTGCCAGGCGTCTATGTGAACTCATCGATCGGCGAGGCGCGCAACATCGTCTATGCGCGCGGCCTGTCGGTCGGGACGCAGTCTGCGACATCGGGTTATTACTTCGTTGCATTGCTCGACGATGGCCTGCCCGTGATCGGCATCCAGGGTAGCGGCTTCCAGCCTGACAGTTTCTATCGTCAGGACCTTACTCTGAAGCGCGTCGAGGCGCTGCGAGGCGGCAGTGCGACCGTCACAGGGCCGAACGCGCCCGGCGGCCTGTTCAACTACATCTCCAAAAACGCCCTCACGGATCACGACGGCGGCGTGGCTTCGGTTCGCCTCGGTCTCGAGGGCAAGAACCAGCCCTATCAGCGTGCGGACGCCTACTATGGCACTGAATTCGGCGAAAGCGGCGTCTATGGCTCAATCGGCGGGTTCTACCGCCGTTCGTTCGGCGCACGGCCGACCGCCTATCCGTTCAACCGGGGTGGGCAGATCAAGGCATCGTTGGGCTGGAACTACGGCTCCGGCTCACTGGTCTTCTACGGCAAGTATCTCGACGATCACAACGGATCCTACGATTCCGAGCGCATCCCCTCGATCGGCTTCGACGATCCGCAGATCGCGCCCGGCCTATCGCGCTACGACAACTACACGCTGGGCCGCAAATCAGCCTTCACCATTCCCGGATCGGGCGTCGTGGGCAGCCAGCGCTTCGATCCGGACAATCTCGACCACACCGTCGCGCGGACCGTGGGCCTCAAGTGGGAACACGACGTCGACGACACGCTCCAGATTAGCAACCATTTCCGGTTCAACGACAACCGCCTGAAGCTCAACCAGAACGGAATCGGCACTTTCGGACTGGACAACCAGAACCTGTGGAACAACCTGGGCTTCAGCGCAGCAGGGCTCAGCCGCGTTCCGGGAACGATCACGGTGACCGGCAGCAACGGCCAGTTGCTCGCCCGCGTGGCCAGCGCCGCCACCGGCTACACGGTGCTGACCAACAACCTGCCCAACCAGCAGGTTCTGGCCAACGGCGTCATTTCGGGGACCGGCACCTCGACCGATTTCGACGAGCAGTCGTTCATCGACCAGTTGACGATCTCCAAGCGTATCGGCCGGCTGACCGTGACCGCCGGCGGATACCTTTCGCGTTCGAAATTCGTGCGTGAGCTGCTGCCGCCAGGCGGCTACATCGCTCCTATTCAGTCGGACATGGAAGCCGCGCAGGTCACCTTCACCGATGCCGCCACCGGCAACGTCTATCAGATGACCAATCCAGCTGGGTTCGGTTCGATCGGCACCGCACCGGTACGCAATACCGTAAAAAATCGCTCGACCTCACTGTTCGGCGGCCTCAACTGGAAGGCGACCGACAAGCTCACGCTCGATGCCGGCATCCGTTACGAGCGCTTCGGTTACAAGGGCACGAACCTGCTCGCCTCGGCGAACCCGCTGGCGCGTGACCGCACTAACGGCGGTGTCGATGGCGATCCGCTGACGATCTACGACAATCTAGTGGGCGTGCTGAACCGCGAAGTGCCTTTCGACAAGAAACTGGATTTCGTGAACTACACGGCGGCAGCGAACTATCGCTTCTCCGATCGCTTCTCGGCCTACGTCCGCTACGCACGTGGCAAGAAGAACGGCGACGGCCTTTGGGGTGGCTACGATACGGTGTTCAAGGCCGAAAACCAGCCGATCACCCCTCCCCTAATTACGCAGTACGAAGCAGGGTTCAGCTATGCGAGCCCAGCTGTCCGGTTGACGCTGACGCCCTTTTTCACCCTCCTCGACAAGGTGAACGTTGTCGGCCAGGGCACCGACCTTGACGGCACGACCTACGTCACCACACCCGCCTTCAACAAGACGCGGGTCTACGGGATCGAGATCGAGGGCGATATCCGGGTGACGCAGCAGTTGCGCCTGACGGCTGCCGTGACGCTCCAGAAGGGCAAGGCGCTCGAATGGTACAACTGGAACATGGGGCAGACGGGCCGGGCGGACGACCAGCTCGAAGCGTATCCCGACAGCAAGCTTGAGAACCTTGCGAAGATGCAGGGTCGCATTGGCCTGGAGTATGCAACCGGCCCATTCACGGCCCTCGTCAACTTCACCTATCTTGGCTCCCGGCCGTCCAGCTTCACCGGGCTGACGACATTCCCGACCCAGACCCAGACCGACCTCTCGCTGTCTTACGATGTGACGCCCGACTTCCGTCTCGGCTTCAACGTCAACAACGTGTTCAACGACATCGGCATCTTCTCGATCCAGAACCCGAACCTGCCGATTTCCGGGCTGACACAAGCACAGATCATCAGCATGTATCCCAATGCCACCACTGGCATCCTGACCACCCAGCCACGCTCGTTCTTCCTGACCGGAACGGCCAACTTCTGATGTCGTCGCGTCTGTTAGGAGCCCTGCCGATGCGCAAATACGCCATTCTGCGCCGTCGTGTCGGCATGAGTCTTGCCGTCGTAGCCCTGTCTTGCACGCTGACCCCAGTCGTAAGCGCGGCGGAAGACGCGCTGCAGGTATATTCGGTGCCGAAGGGGCTGCTGTACTCGGCACACAACGACGACTTCACGGTTCGGGTGCGCAAGCCGGGCGGACCGTGGCAGGACCTCTACGAGTACCGTGTTCAGGTCGACACCGACACCAAGCAAAACGCTTCCATGGTGTATTTCGATTTTCAAGGCACCGTTGAAATCGAAGTGCAGAAGAACAATGGCCGCTTCGATACGGTCTCCGTCGCTCCATTGGCGAGCGCGGTGAAGCCGGAACGCCAGGGAAGCATCGTACGCATGACGCTGACGCGTCCGGAGAGCTTCTCGCTCCAGTTCAATGACGACCGACTCCGCAACCTGCACATCCTGGCAGGGGCCATGCCCGCGGCCGCGCCGAAGGGGCCGAACGTGCGCGTTTTCGAGCCCGGGCTCCATCTCCCGCCCGAGGGCAGCGACGTGTTCCCGGTCAAGTCTGGCGAGCGCATCTATCTTGCAGGCGGGGCCGTCCTGAAAGGCTCCTTCGCACTCGAGGGCGTGAAGGACGTCAGCATATCGGGACGCGGGATGCTCTGGGACCCCGGGCGGGGGATCGACCTCGATAAAGCGCAGAACGTCGCGGTCTCCGACCTCATCCTAATCAACAGCGATCGCAAGGACGCTGCACGGGTCATCAACATCCGCAATTCCAGCAATGTCGCGCTGCGCAACGTCACCGGCTTCACCTCGGGCAAATGGTCGGACGGGATCAACATCTCCACCTCGCAACACGTCTCCGTCGATGGCGGCTATCTACGCGTGTCGGACGACGCCGTGGTGATATATGCCGTCGCCGACTGTCCGCTGTGCCGCCAGCGAGCGGAACAGACCGGTATTCCAGATATCAACCCGCCGGGGGACACATTCGACATTTCAGTTCGCAATCTGCGCATCTGGAACGATGTGGCTCACGCGCTTTATATTGGCCATTTTGGCGACAATGCCCACCCGCGCACAATCCGTGACGTGACCTTCGACAACATCGACATCGCCAATCTCGACGAGGACGATCCCGACTGGGAAGGGGCGATCGCCGCCTACTCGGGCGACAGCACGCGCATCCGCAACATCACCTTCAGCAACATCCGCATCGACAGGATCGAGGAAGGCAAACTCATAAACATCGTCGCCGGTAACAACGCCCGCTACAACAAGGCGCCAGGACGCGGAATTGACGGAGTGACCATACGCAACGTCACGTTCTCCGGCGAGGGCATGCCGAGCCAGTCGATCATATCGGGTCTTTCGGCCAAGACCGCCGTTCGCAACGTCACGATCGAGAACCTCAACATCGCCGGCCAACGCGTCGACACGCCGCAGGGGGCGGATTTGCTGGTCGGCAAGCACGTCGAGAACCTACAACTCCGCTGATACCAGTACGCCCCCCGGGAGAGAGCACAAGCATGAAGACCAATCGCCGCACCGTCCTGGCAAGCCTTGGCGCTGCCGCTACTGGGATGGCCGCGACCATCCCTGCGGCGCGTGCCGACGCTCCGGCTGTGGATCAGCGCCTGACTATTTCATCCCCCGATGGACGCACCACGCTGGAACTGTTGATTCCGACATCGCGCGGCGAGCACCCGCGCTGGGCCGCCCGGCACGGCAATTCCGTCATGCTGGAGCCCTCGCGCTTGGCGCTCGTGCTTGCCGATGGCAAGCGCCTCGGGCCGGACGCGAGGTTCCTGGGCTCGGACATCATTGCTATCGATGGCACGTGGGATCCGCCGTACGGGATTGCCGCGCGCTATGACGGCAGGGCGAGCCAGTTGGAAGCCAGGTTCGAGGACCGCCGGACACGCATCCGTTTCGCAATCCGCCTGCTCGCGCACGACGATGGGATCGCTTGTCGCTTCGTCCTGATGTCCGCGCCTGGGCAGTCCATAACGCTGGGGGGGGAGCAGGTCGAATTCCGCATGCCAACCGGAACTCGCGTGTGGACCAGTCGTGACGAAGGCGAATATGCCGTGTCCTTGCCGGGCCGCATAGCGCCTGTGCCTCATCCCGAATTGACCGCCAGCACCGACAAGGGCGCGCTGGCCGACACGCCGGCGCTGGCACAGACTTCTGCAGGCCTTGCCATGCTACTCTGCGAATCCGACCGGTTGCACTACCCGCGGATGATGTTGGCGCCGGGTGAGGATGAGCAGACTATGGTCAGCCGCCTTATGCACTTCCCGGGCCGCGCCACCGGCTATTCGGGGCCCGGCGACACCCACGCCGCACCCGTGTTCGCTGTTGAAGAGCCTTTCACGACGCCCTGGCGCGTCATCATGGTCGGCGAACGTCCCGCCGCGCTGATCGACAAGGCCGGGCTCGTCCCCACCCTTGCCACACCGGACAGGTTGGGCTCCGACGACTGGATCCGCCCGGGCCGAGCCTTCCGAATCCGCAAGCCCTATTCGAACGCAGGTGCCATGGAAGGCATCGCTTTCGCCCACGAACGCAAGCTCGACTACATCGAGTTCGATGCGCACTGGTATGGCGACGGCACCGACCCCAGTGATGCGACCCGGCCCATCGACGGCTTCGACATCGAGGGTATCGTTGCCGCTGCGCGCGCGAAGGGGATTGGTACGATCGTCTACGTCGACCGCGTGCCCGCGATGCGCCAGCTCGATGCCATCGTCACCACCTACAGAAAGTGGGGCATCGCCGGGATCAAGTTCGGCTTCATCTGGGAAGGACGGCAGGAGGATGTGGACTGGATCTACAACCTCGTGAAGACCTGCGGCGACAACCGCCTCCTAGTGAACCTGCACGACAACCTGCGTCCTGCGGGGCTGGAGCGCACCTTGCCGAACTACGTGGCACTCGAAGGGGTGCGCGGGAACGAACAATTCCCCACCGCAAGGCACAACGTCACCCTGCCCTTCACCCGCGCGCTGTCGGGTCCGATCGACTATACGATCTGCTACGACCACTACATGAACAAGACCACCAACGCGCACCAGCTGGCGATGGCGGCCGTTTACTATAATCCGCTCACGTTCCTCTACTGGTACGACGCTCCGGCCAAGTACCGCACCGGAAACTGGCCTGCGCTGCACTGGTTCGACGAATGTCCCACGACCTGGGACGAGACCCATGCGATCTCCGGCGAGCCCGGCGAGTACGTGGCAGTCGCCCGGCGAAGCGGCAATCGGTGGTTCCTGGGCGCGATGACCAACGAGGAGGCACGCACGATCCAGGTTCCCCTCGGCTTCCTGGGCGAAGGCAAATGGCAGGCGAACGTCTTTGGCGACGGCGCTCGAGCTCAGGAGCCGCGACTGACCAAGGTGGACATCTCCACGCGCGAGGTAAATGCCGCGGCTATCCTGACCGTCGTGATGCAGCCCAGCGGCGGGCAGGCGATCCTCTTCGAGCGGGTGACGTGAGCATGAGCCTGACCACGAGCCACACAGCAAATGGTCCTGGGACCATCCCCCAGACAAGGGACTGAAAAAATGATGCGAAGCGCTTTGGCCGCCGCGGCTGTGATACTGGCAACCGCGCCCGCGATGGCACATGGCCAGGGACATGAGCAGACCGGAGCATCGCCTGCCACCCTGGCATTCAATCCCGCCAACATCGCGCGGGTGAAGCAACTCATCGCCAGCGACTCCGAAGCACGCGCCCGCTGGAATGCCCTGCGAAAGACGGCGGACAAGGCGCTGTCCTCGCCGCCGCGCGGCGACCGCGAAATCGATAGTGCTCTGGAAGCGCTAGGGCTCGCATTCCGCGTCACGGGACAGGCGAAGTACGCGCAAGGAGCGAGAACCCTCCTGCTGCAGCGCGCGGCGAAGAAAGACTGGCTGACCGACGCCCCCCTCGCCCGCCGCGATCCGCCCTGGAGATCCGATCTCGGTATGGGTTATGCTGCCGCCAGCACCGGCATTGCCTATGACGCCGTGCGCGACACGCTTTCGCAGGCTGATCGCCAGACCATCGTCCAGGGAATCATCCGAGGCGCCATACTCCCGATCATGGACGACTGGGTCGATGGTGCAAAGCGTATCCATGCGCTCGATACGATGGGGCATAACTGGTGGGCACACATCGTCTTCGGCGCCGGAGTGGCGGCGCTCGCCGTGCGCGAGGATGATCCTCGCGGCCTCGAATGGGCCCGCCGCATAGACGAGGCGAGCGTGGAATGGTTCGAGTTCCCAGGCACCCGCATCGGCACCAAACCCCCCACTTTCGGTAGTGACGGCGCCTACTCGGAAACTGTCTCCTATGCCGAACTGGCATTGCACAGCTTGATGCTTTTCCGCCGTTCGTGGAACGAGGCGATGGGCAGCCCGCCCTCCTCCATCAGGGGACTCGACAAGGTCGCGGGATATTTTCTCGCCACCAGCTATCCTCGCAGCGAGGGGTGGGTGTCGCTCAATTTCGGTGACAGTCGCCCGCCAAGTTGTGGTTGCCACACGCTGGCCGACCTGTGGGCGCTTGGCGAACACAATCCTGAGTACCTGAAGTACATCGCCGGCTTCTCCGGCGTATCTGCGAAGGATGCCTGGAGGGATGCCACCAACCTCCCCTATTTCCCTGACGCCCGGGCCCGCGCTTCCGCGTCGTCGCCTATCGCCACATCGCACACTTACGTATCTCGGGATCAGGGCCTGCTAACGATGCGAAGTGATTGGTCTCCCGATTCCACGCTCCTCGGGGTCAAATCCGGGTTTACCTGGAACCACAATCACGCCGATGCAGGCAGCTTCATCCTATACCACAAGGGTCGCACGCTCATCGCGGATTCCGGCCATTCAGGCTATTCGACGCCGGAATACGATGCCTACTACCGGCAGAGCGAGGCCCATAACGTTGTCACCATCGACGGGCACGCGGAGCCCGCCAGCGACCTGTACGACGGTTCGGCTTCAATGGGCACGATCGACCACGTTCTCGATACGCCCAACATTCGCTACGCCTGGGCGGATGCCACCGGACCGACGAGCCGATACTTCCAACGCAACTACCGCAATATCTTTTGGGTGGGAGACACGATCCTTCTCATCGACGACTTGCGCAGCCGCGATCCCGGCCAGTTCGAATGGCTGCTGCATCACGGCGGAACAGCAACGCGCAAAGGTGCGACAGTCGAAATTCGCGACGGGGACGCCGGTGTCGACATCACGCCGCTATTCCCCGCGACTCTGCCGGTCGGTGGCTTACCGACCGACTATCCTTATGCACTGCGTCTCGTCAGCCATGAGGGCCTCGCTGACGAGGACCCGAAAATAAAGCAGGCCTACCTCGGCTTCCAGCCCGTCGGGAAAAGCGATCGCGAGAAGTTCCTGTTTGCCCTGCAACCCCGCATTGACGGCAAGCCTGCGTCAAAGATCGAACGCCTTGTAGGCACGGACTGGATAGGCGTGCGCATCACCGGCACCGATCGCATCACCGAGGTCTATTTCAACCTTCTGGCGGACGGACGGCTTCGCCATCGCAACGCCAATGCCACGATAGCCGGCCTCGACACCGACGCCTACGTCCTGGCTGTCAGCCACCCCGCGCGCCGTGACGCAAACACGAACCCTGACGAGATCACGGTTGTGGACGCCAGCTATGTCCGCCGCTCGGGAGCTGTCCTTTTTGAAACACTAGCTAAGGTCACCGCCCATCTCGCGATGGGATCCAGCACAAAGGTTCAATTTAGCGGCACTCACGGGACCGTGCGCATCGCCTGCTCCGCGCCCGTGCAAGTGGCAGGCACAGAGCGGTCGGCCGCGTGCTCCAATGGCCAAGCCGTACTGCCGAGAACGAACTGATAGCCCCCACTCGAGCAACGGTGAGCAACCCTTCTGCAGTCGCCCCTTCACTGACGCTCAGCATCCAGATCTCGCTTCACACGTGCAGACCTTCCGCTTCGCCTTGCTGGATGGGTAAGACTTCCTTTCGTTCGCAGTCGCTCAATTGTATTTGACTGATCGTTCTACAACCCCTATCTCACACCTCATGGCAAGACCAAGGGAATTTGATCAGGAACAGGCGCTGAGCGCAGCCATGGCCGTATTCCGCGAGCATGGATTCGAGGGGACGTCGGCTGGGATGCTGGTCGATGCCATGGGTATCGGGCGACAGAGCCTCTACAACACCTTTGGCGACAAATGGCAGCTCTACCAGATGGCGCTTCGCCGCTATGCTGCCGAGGAAACAGGCGAGCATATCGCCATGCTGCGAAGCAAGCCGCGCGCTATCGACGGGATTGAGACGATGGTGGATCGGGTGGTGGCCAATGCGCGGGATGCCTGTCTCGGGGTCGGCTCGATTTGCGAGTTCGGCCGCAGCCGCCCGGAACTGGTCGCCATCCGCGACGCCGCCGACCGCGCCATGAGGGCCGTCCTGACCGATACCATAGCGCGGGCACAGGCGGAGGGTGATGTTGCGCCGGATGTCGCGCCGGATACCATTGCCTCGTTCATCGTCATGAGCTTTTCGGGTTTACGGATCGCCGCGCGTGCCGGCGCGGCTGACGAAGACTTGCGGGCGCTGGGCGATCTGGCCTTGCGCGCGCTGCGATAGGCGCAGGGGCGCCTTTTTATTTGTCTCATTTTGGAATGCTTGTTCAATAAAGGAAGCTGACATGCAAGCAGTCGTGATGACCGGAACGGGAAGCGCGGATGTTCTCGAACTGGTGGATATTCCGGAGCCGCCATCGGCGCCCGGCCCCGGCGAAGTCATGGTCCGGATCGCCGTTGCCGGCGTCAATTTCATGGATATCGGCGTCCGTCAGGGCATGGCCTGGACCGAGATGCCCAATCCCAAGATTCTGGGCGTGGAAGGCGCGGGACGGATCGTCGCAGTCGGACCGGGCGTTGCCATGGCGGTTGGCCAGCGTGTCGCCTGGGTCTACGCGCCGGGTAGCTATGCAGGGAAGATCGTACTGCCGGAAGCGGCGCTCGTGGAAATCCCTGACGACGTGGATGACAGAACCGCAGCCGCGATCATGATGCAGGGGCTTACGGCCAGCCATTTCGCCACCGATTTCCACCCCGTGCAAGCAGCTGAAGTCGCCCTCGTCCATGCGACGGCAGGAGGACTCGGGCTGCTGCTGACCCAGATCATCAAGCTGCGCGGAGGGAGAGTCATCGGCCGCGTGTCGAGCGCCGACAAAGTGGCGATCGCGAGGGAAGCGGGCGCGGACCATGTCATCGTCGACACCCAAGGCGATTTCGCTTCGCAAGTGCTGGCGCTGACCGACGGCGAAGGCGTGCATGTGGTCTATGACGGATCCGGGCCGACGACATTTCAGGGGTCGATCGATTCTTTGCGCCGCAGCGGTACGCTCTGCTGGTACGGCCCGGTCCTGGGCGGCCCCGGCCTGCTCGATATCATGAACCTGCCGCGCAGCATCAAGCTCGGTTACGCGGTTTTCTCCGATCACATCCATAGCCCCGAACTGCTTCGAGAGCACGCCGGGCGCCTGTTCGATTGGGTCGTGAGCGGCGATCTCAAGGTCCGGATCGGCGGCATCTATCCGCTGGCGAACGCCGCGCAGGCGCACCGTGACATGGAAAGCCGCGCAACCACCGGCAAGCTGCTGCTGATCCCCTGATCCGCCCACTCATCGCTCTCAAGAAAAGGACCCTACCATGAAAATCGGATCACCTTCCAAAACTGCCCTCATCTTTGGAGGATCGCGCGGCATCGGTGCCGCCGCGGTCGAGCGGTTGGCGCAGGACGGGTATGCGGTCGGTTTCACATACGCCAATAGTGAGAAGCCTGCCACGGCGTTGGCCGAGGCTATCGCCGGACGAGGGGGCGAAGCCCTCGCCATCCGCGCCGATAGTGCAGATGCCGCCGCTCTCACCTCCGCTGTTGCGCAGTTCGTCGATCAATATGGGAAGATCGACCTCGTCCTCGTCAATGCCGGACTGTTTCGCATGAATACGATCGAGGCCGTCACACTCGATGAATTGGACAGCATGCTCGCCGTGAACGTTCGCGGCGTCTATCTCTCGATCCAGGCGGCGGTGCCGCACACCGTCGATGGGGGCCGCGTCATCACGATCGGCAGCAACGTTGCGATCCGCACCGGATTTCCCGGATCGAGCGTGTACCAGATGACGAAGGGGGCGGTTGCCGCCATGGTCAAGGGCGTCGCGCTGGACCTGGCGCCACGCCGAATCACGGTCAACAATATCCAGCCGGGCCCTACCGACACCGACATCAACGCGGGTTCAATCGACATGCTGTCCGAGATGAGTCCGCTGAAGCGCGTGGCGAAGCCTGAAGAAATCGCCGGGTTGGTGTCGTATTTGGCCCGCGACGAGTCACGCTACATGACCGGGACAAGCCTCACCATCGACGGCGGTTTCACATTATAGGCGTCGTTCCTCCGCTGCGCCACATCGCTCCGACAAGAAAGGTGACTGGGCCTCAAGCTCGGTCACCCGGCGGTCAAGCATACGGGGTAATCGATCAAGTCATGGCACCAAGCCAATGGCTGATTCAAATCCCAGACACTCTGTTCACTACGATCACTTCCATCAAAAGCGACCCTTTGTGGCCGTTTAGCCTGCAATTTATACTGCCTAGGAGCCGACCGGCAGCTTTCACAATCAAGACGCTCAAGATCGGCCGTAAGGAGGAAGACAGATATGGGTTATGGACGCACACTGGCTGTCATTGCGGGCCATTCAAAACACGAGGACCGTCAACTGTATCGTTCAGTTGAGGGTTCCGTGATCTCAGATGAGCGCCGACCGTTAAACAGATCCAATGCCGAGGCCTCCCCCCAGTTGCAACATTAGAGAGCTTTCGCTTCGCATCGTCCTGAGACAGCCACGAGCTGGCGGCAATCTTGCGACCGCCGGAAACGCAACCATCATCTCGGGCTTTTCAGGATTACGGAACGAGGAGATGGTCATGGAAGGCACGCAGTACGATCCACGCGACCAACGCAATATATTGGACCAACCCACTACCCAAAACGATAGTCGCCCCAAGGGTCGGCCTGGCCCACACGGAGCCTCAGGTGATACAGCCGAAGGCATTCGCTCGCTGGAGGCCGAGCGCCGTGATCCCGGTCCTGATCTGGAGGCAAGCGGAGGAATGGGGGCGAACCCCTCCCAGGCATACAAAGGTCGAGCAGACGACCGTGCGCTGCGAGAAGCGGGCGTACAGTCAGGGACGCAACGCGATCCGAAATTTCCCGAGGAAGATGAGTAATCTCCACGAGAAGATGTCGCTCCCCATTCAATGTTCGCTGGAAAGCTGTCTCAACTCGCCTTTCTGATCGGTATATAGCGACAGGTGAAGCTTGGTTGCTCGTGCCGGTCGATCGGCGTGAGGTGCACAAAAAGGCGCTCGCCAACGGGACCCTCGCTCAGGCAATAGGCGTGCTCGGCCTCGTAGAGATCGTCCTTATGTGGCTCGATCCAGCCCTTCACCATCTTCAGCGCACGATATTTCGCCTTTGATTCGCTTTGCGCGACCACGAAGACGTTGCGGTGTCGCTCGGCGAATTCTTCCGGTTGGTAGCCACCCAGGTTGACAAAGTAGAGTTTGTCCTGCTCTTCGAAGGGTTCGGGGCTCAGTGAAATTTCAAAGCCATCCGCCTCGGTGACCTCGGCCCAGCAATCGACATGCAGGCTTCTGGGCACACCCCACCATTGCTCCCGCAAGGTTGAAAACGTTTCTTCAATGCTGTCGGCGATCACAAACCGGACATCGTGTACCTCGATGTTCGCACCAGGGTGTTCTCCGCCAATATAGATCGCGAAAAGCTTCATCGTTCGCTCAATTCCTGTTCTGTTTCGCCGGTAACGCAACGCTGGCCGATTTCGGCAGCCAGTTCAGCGGCCACGATCTCGCCGATTTCATGTGAGCTTGTGATGCCCTGCACAAATGGGTGCCGCCCCATGATGAAGGGAAGGCTGACGCAGAAAAGCTGGTCTGCTGGAATTTGCGAGGAGATGGGGTGAAACCGGTCGTCGATGGCGATACCTCGCGCGGGTCCGCCTTCGGTCGAGGATTCCACGTCGTGAACGATCCCCTGCTCGCGAAGCGAGAGAAAAGGAAAGTCCTTCGCGGAGAGCGCGCGCTGGCCGGTCGCTTCAATGAAGACCGGGAAATGGAATTTTGTCGAGCCATGCGTCAGTAGCGCTCCGCTCGAAACGCCATGCGGATCAATCTGATAGTTCTCCCCGACCGCAACCACCTCCAGCTTTCCGGCATCATGCAGGGCGAGCATGCGCAGAATCGATTCATGCGGCACGGTGGCATAGTCGTCGATGAAGACGGTCTTGAGGTGCTTCGAAAATCGCAGGAAATCGGCGTCATTGAGATGGGGAACGATGCTTTCGATCACCTCATGCATGCGAAGAATCGCGTAACGCCAAGCTACGACGTGCTGCTGTTCGTAGTTCAACTGGGCTTCGGCAAGGTTATGGCGCGCCCATTCGAAAGGGTCGCTGGACAAGCGGCGGCTGAAATATCCTTCGCAGAAATCCTCAAGATCGAGCGATGCGAGATGCGTTTCTTGCGCGTACGGCGGATCCGCTGCAGCAAGCTCACGTTTGAACAGCTCGAACGTCCGGTCCAAAAGCGAAGTATCGTTGGACTCGATTAGTTCTTCGATCGCTTCTGCGGTGCAGATCGATAGGGGCTCATAAGGGATAGGAAAATAGAAGTCGGCCTCCGGTAGCAGCCCCTTGCGGGAAAGCATAGTCATCTTGAAATCTTCGGTGCCCGGCGCAGGGACATAAGTGATCCCGCCGTCTTCAGCCTCCACGAAATCGCCGTGGGCCACAGCTAAAGCGACGGCAGCGTCTATGGCGGTGAGCGAAGAGCCACGAATGCCAACATGGGTCGCCGGGATCTTCTCGATCTCGCTCGCCGGCCAGGGACTGGCGAAATACCCCGGGCTGACCTCAGGTTGCTCCGGCCATTGGTGCCCGGTGGCAAGAATGACGTGATCGAAGGTGGCTTCGAAACATTCGCCGCGATGGGGCTGGACGCGCAAGGTCATTCCATCATGCCCACTGATGGCATCGAGAACCTCGCACCGTGTGCGCACGGTCACGACGATCCCCTCAGAGGCTGCCTGCTCCAGCAGCATTTCCATCTGTTCTGAGAAAAATTCACCCAAGACCACGCGCGGATAGAAAGTCCGATCGTCTATGGCCGCCTGGTCGATGTGCATGTCCGCCAGCCGTTCCGAACTCTGTGCGTGCAGCCATGCTACGAGGCTTGTCGCGAGAGGCGGTATCTCGATGCTGGCGATGTTGGAAAGCATCGCCGGATCGTTCCAGCCGGGTCGGTAGGGTGTGCCCTTACCAATGATCGGCTGCTTTTCGAAAATAGTGAGCTCGAAGGGCGCGGGCCGCAGCGCGAGCAAGGCATTCAAGGTGTAGATGGCGGTAGGGCCGGCGCCCACGATGGCCACAGAACAAGTCATGCAATCCCCGGATATGCAATTGGAACAGGCAAGCGCCGATGTTCGCCGCGATGATGGCTTTGGAATGAAAACCCCCGCCGAAGCTGGGGTTCCTTGGTCACTGCCCGGTGCCGGGCTCAGACGTCTTCGGCGGCTTGCCATCCTCGATCCGGCCCTCGTTGCGCAGATCGCGGCCTTCTTGCGCCTTCTTCTGGCTTTCGGGGGACTTGCCGTGCTCGTTGAGCTCTTCCTTGACGTAGCCGGCTGCTTCCTTCGCCTTACCTTCGATGCTCATGATCATCTCCTACGCTGGTCTGCATTTTGCAGATTCTTGCAGGGTGGAAGTGCGCGACCGCCGGAAACAGTTCCAAATGGGAGGCTCAACTCGTCGCAGGAAAGACGTACATTCCGTATCCCAGAGGACACGACCTCTGATCTACAAAGTGTTCGCCATTTCGTTTGTCACGCCCGCCTGAAGGCAACCCTTGCTCACATCAGGCGTTGTTGTCCGGTTCGGACAGGCTGTGGGACGAGGCTCACCGCTTTGTGCTTGTCTGAAGAAGATGATGCAGGGGAAGTGCGAGTGGCCGACGCAAAGGTGGGTGAGTTTTCCTTGGCGCATTGGGACGAATGGGACTGGAGTTTCTCACCCCTTGGTCCGCCTGTGACATGGACTTCGCGGTTGCGCGGCGCCATAGATATTCTGACCACATCCGAGGCACAGATCGTTCTGTTCTGGGGCCCAGAGTTTGTTGCGCTTTACAACGATGCGTACGCGCCGACCATCGGCAGCAAACACCCCGCAGCGCTCGGCCGACCGGCACAGGAGTACTGGAGCGAGCTCTGGAATGATCTCGAGCCTTTGCTGCGAGGCGTGCGGGAAAGCGGCAAGACGTTTTCGGCCAAGAACAGGCCCTTTTACATCGAGCGGCATGGCTTCGGTGAGACGGTCTATTTCGACATATCCTACTCGCCGGTTCGAGATGATGATGAAAGCGTCGGCGGTGTGTTGTGCATTGTCTCGGAAACCACAGAGCAGGTGATGGCGAACCAGCGGCTGCGTGAAAAGGAGGCCGCACTAACCGTGAGCGAAGCGATGGCCCGGCGTCAGGCAGACGAGCTGGCATCCGTCTATATTGCCGCCCCAGTGGGATTGGCGGTGCTCGACCGGGATCTGCGTTTCGTACGCGTGAACGAACGGCTGGCGGAGTGGAACGGTCGATCCATTGACGATCATATCGGCAAGACGATCGGTGAAATCGTACCTGACCTCGACGAGCAAGCGCTGGGAATCTTCGAGCGGGTCCTGGCCGGCGAGGCGCTATGGGGACAGGAAGTCGCCGGCAAAACTCCCGGTCGGCCCGATGGCACGAGCATCTGGCGCGAGAACTGGGTGCCGCTGCGCGATGCGGAAGGCAACATCGTCGGCATCACGGTCTCTGCCGAAGACGTAACCGAGGAACGCAGGGCGCGTCGCTCGCTAGAGCTCTTGAACCGCGTAGGGTCAGCCCTTGCCGGAGAACATGATCTCGAACGCCTGGTACAGATGGTTACCGACGCCGGCGTCGAATTGTCCGAAGCGGCGTTCGGTGCGTTCTTCTATAACGTCGTGGGTGCTGATGGTGAGAGCTACACCCTCTACTCCCTGTCGGGAGCGCCGCGCGAAGCGTTCGCCAATTTCCCAATGCCGCGCAATACAGAGGTATTCGCGCCAACGTTCGCAGGGACCGGCAATGTCCGATCGGATGACATCCTGGCCGATCCGCGTTACGGTCAGAATGCGCCACGATCCGGCATGCCGGAAGGGCACTTGCCTGTTCGCAGCTACCTCGCGGTTCCGGTGAGCACCAATGACGGGAAGGTTCTTGGTGGACTGTTCTTCGGTCATCCCGAGACGAGCAGGTTCTCCGGCCTTCATGAGGAGATTGTCACCAGCCTGGCGTCGCAGGCTGCGGTTGCGATCGAAAATGCACAACTCATTCGGCAGGTGCGCGAAGCAAATGAAACACTGGAGCGCCGGGTTGCCGAACGAACCGAGGAACTGACGAAGCTTCACGAAACGCTGCGCCAGTCGCAGAAAATGGAGGCTATCGGCCAGTTGACCGGTGGTGTCGCTCACGATTTCAATAACCTGCTGACCGTCATCTCCGGGGCAACCGAGATGTTGCGAAAGCCGGATCTGTCCGAAGAGAAGCGCGTCAAATATCTCGATGGATTGACCGACACGGTTAAGCGCGCGGCTACGCTGACCGGACATCTTTTGGCCTTCAGCCGCCGTCGCGTCCTTCAGCCCGAGGTTCTGGACCTCAACATCCAGCTGGATGCCCTTTGCGAAGTCCTTTCACGTTCCATTAGCAGCAATATTGAGATTGTGGTCGAACCCTCCAATTTGATTGCGCGGGTGGAAGTCGATCCCACTGAACTCGAGACGGCCATTTTGAACGCGGCGGTCAATGCGCGGGACGCTATGCCGGAAGGCGGCACTCTGACCATCAGCATCCGGGACTACTCTCTTGGCAAAGATGATGCCGTCGCGATCGAGATAACCGACACCGGAACGGGAATGACACCCGAGACGATAGAGCGTGTGTTTGAGCCATTCTATACGACCAAGCCCGTCGGACAGGGAACCGGGCTTGGACTGTCCCAAATCCACGGCTTTGCGGCGCAAGCCGGCGGCGCCGCGGAAATCCTCTCAAAAGTCGGCGTGGGCACCACCGTGCGGCTGATCCTGCCCACCGTCGACAAGCAGCCGCGCGCATCCGGTCATGCTCGCGGCGACGCGACGCTTCCGCCCGGTTTGAGAATTCTTCTGGTAGAGGACAACGAACAGGTTCTGGATTTTGCCGAGCGGTTACTGGTGGATCTTGGGCTTGAGGTCGTGACGGCACATAACGGTGCGGACGCATTGCGCATCGCTCAGGAACAGGACTTTGACCTGGTCTTCAGCGATGTCGTTATGCCCGGCCTGAGCGGTATCGATCTGGCCCGGCAGCTCCATATCCGGGCTCCAGAAACACCGGTTTTGCTCGCGACCGGTTACAGCGAGCAGATGGTGGGCGAAGGGACGGCACAGTTCTCCGTCTTGGCCAAGCCATATGGTGCCGAGACGTTGACGAGTGCAATCCATAGTCTGCTGGTGACGCCGGCGGTTCCCAGCTAAGTGTAGCCGGGGTCGCGAGGCACCTTCAGCCGTTCACGATGATCCCACCGTTGGGGTGCAGAACCTGGCCTGTCATGTAACTGGCATCCTCACAGGCCAAAAAGAAGAAAGCGGGGGCAACTTCGTTGGGTTGTCCCGGCCGCCCCATCGGCGTGCTTTCACCAAAGTGCGCAAGCTTCTCTGGGCTTGCTCCGCCGCAAGGGTTGAGCGGCGTCCAGATCGGACCGGGAGCCACGGCATTGACGCGAATTCCGTGCTGGATAAGGTTCTCTGACAGCGACCGTGTGAAAGCCGTGATGGCGCCCTTCGTGGAGCTGTAATCAAGCAGTTCCTTGCTGCCCTGATACATTGTCACGCTGGTGCAGTTGACGATGGCGGCGCCCCTTGAAAGGTGTGGTCTGGCCGCTTGGGTCAGAAAGAAACTTCCGAAGATATTCGTCTGAAAGGTTCTGCGCAGCTGATCCTCGGAGATGTCGGTGATGTCCGCATCAGGGTGCTGTTCGCCGGCATTGTTGACGAGGATATCGATTCGGCCGAAGGCCATCAGGGTTTCTTCGACGATCAGGTCGCAGCCTTCCTTGATACCGACATCCGCCCTGATTGTAATGGCGCTGCGCTCCTCCGCTTCCACTATCCGGCGGGTTTCCTGGGCGTCGTCATCCTCCAGAAGATAGACGACCGCGATGTCGGCGCCTTCACGCGCATAGAGGGCCGCAACGGCTCGCCCGATGCCGCTGTCAGCGCCCGTGACGATCGCGACCTTGCCGGTAAGCCTGCCGGACCCGGGATAGCGCGGTTGCCATTCGGGCTTCGGCTGCAGGCCGCTTTCGTGTCCGGGCAACGCGTCTTCGTGGATCATACCGGCAGTCTGGCTCATGACGGTCTCCTTGTAGTGACCTAACGAGCGATGACTGCGGGCGGTTCTGCTTCAGACGCGCTGCGCTGCGCCTTTAAGGCAAGATGTGATGATTGAGGGACAAGTCGGTAGCGACAAATGCTGAAGCCGACGCATCATGGAAGGCAATGCTGTTGTCCTTTCGCCCGCCAGCACCCGAAACAACGCCGACGCTCGCTCGTTCCGAATGGGCAAAGACAACAACAAGCGTGGCATTCGGCATGAGATGGATCGCCCTTGGTGCATTGTTTCTTCTCCCAGCCTGCCACGGGCTCCCGCAGGATCCGGAAGATACGCTGGAGAACGTCAGGACGGCCCGGCAGTTCAGAGTGGGGCTGGTCGCGGGCACACCGGACACCTTGGAACTGCGGCGCCTGCTTGGCGAGATCGAGCGGCAGACCGGCGCGCGCCCACGTATCGCAGGCGATGGGTCAGAAGCCCTTCTCACAGAGCTCTCCCAAGGAAAGACCGATCTTGTCCTGGGCGCATTCGCCAAGGATAGCCCGTGGAAGACCAAGGTGGCTTTCGCTCCCCCGCTGCGAAGTACGGGGTCCGGCAAACACGCGATCGAAGTGAAGGCTGCCATGCAAAATGGCGAGAACAGCTGGATCATTCTGGTCGAGCGCGCATCGCGCAGGGTGTCGCAATCCGCGAGGGAACGATGAAAAGCAGCCTGCCGGACGAACTGCGCGGCGTCATGCGCGACGCAATCAGGCTCGAATACTGGAACCTGTTCTGGACAGCGACGATCATCGTCGCGATGGGGCTGGTGCTGGGTCAGAGCCAAACCATGAAGACAGCCTGGGTCGAGGATACCCTCGGCGTCGTCCCGCCGATCATGTTTCTCATCGCCGCAAAAATGGAACTTAAGGGCCGCCGGTCGAAAAGGTTTCCCTTCGGGTTCGAGCGGGTGAACGGCCTCGGCTTCTTCGTGGCCGCAGTCGCTCTCACCGCGGTCGGGCTTCTCCTGCTCTACAATGCGGTTGTTGCGCTGGCGACCGCCGAGCATGCGTCCGTCGGCTCGATCGTGCTGTTCGGAAAAGACGTCTGGCTTGGGTGGCTGATGATCGCCGCGCAGCTCTATTCCCTTGTTCCGCCCATGCTGATCGCCCGCAAGGAGCTACCGCTCGCCGAACAGCTCAATGACAAGCTCCTGCATACCGACGCTTTGATGAATAAGGCCAACTGGTTGACGGGCGCAGCGGGCCTTGCCGGCATTATCGGGCTCGGCCTTGGCTGGTGGTGGGCCGACTCCGTCGCGGCTGCCATCATCTCTCTCGATGTTGTCAGCGATGGGGTAAAGGCCTTGCGCTCCTCGACCGCCGAACTTGTCGACGGATCTCCCCGCGCTCTATCGAGCCCCCAACTTTCTGAAGATGCGCAGGAATTGGAATATCGTCTGCTTAAGGAATTTCCCTCGGCTACGATCCGGCTGAGAGAAACCGGACGATTGATCCGGGCTGAGGTCCATGGTGTCCACCCGCCTACCGAGCACAGGCATCCTCGACATTATTGGCCCAAAGAAAAAAGTCGTGCCTGGCGCCTCGCCCAAGTCAGCTTCATCCCCCCGGCCGGCGATTGAGGCAGCGCCGTTCGATTAGATTTCCTCGTTTAGCGGCGCTGTGGTGGCGAAAATATCCCGCGCTGCCCCCCGCCCTTGCCACCGCTGGCCGACTCTTTCCGGCGGCTCCGCCGCCGATTTCCCTTCCCCTTCAGACCGTTGAGATGTCATTCATCCCCGCTTGCGTTCACCTCAAATTTCGTCAGAGCGAGCAGAAGGCTCGTGACCCTTCCGCACAAATCGGGCACATACGGCTGCGCAACCCGATCGGATCGAGGGGGTGATGACAAACAAAGTGCCAACGACGCTTGCAGGAGATATTGAAGTGCAGGACCTGAGCGTACCCGACGAGCTCAAGACGTTTTTCGAGAATTCGCCGATAGCGCTCGCCCTCGCTCTTCCTGACGGAGACCATCCGCTGGCGCTGGTGAACCGCAGGTTCGTGGAACTGACCGGCCACGCGTCTTCGGAATTGATCGGGCACAACTGCCGCGTGCTCCAGCGCGATGCCGACGAGAGTGAAGCTCGGGCCAAGCTGCGCGCCTTCCTGGAAGACGACCTGTCTCCCAACGTGCGCACCCCGATCCTCAACTTCCGCAAGGACGGAACGCCATTCGTCAACCTGCTCTACATGTCGCGGCTTCGCTCTCTTGCAGGCGAGACACGGTATATCTTTGCGTCGCAGTTCGACGTCAGCCGGGCCCAGCCAGAGCGTCTTCAGGGTTATGATCGGGAACTGAACCAGACGCTGACCAGGCTAAGCCCCGTTGCCGCGGAAAGCGGAATCATCGTCGAGGGCACTTTGACCACGATTGCCAATTCGGCCGCGATCATTGCGCAGGCAAAACTGACCCTCGCCAACCTCGACGACAGTTCGATCCTTTGAGCGGCGACAACAAGACTGATGATGTGGCGTTGCAGTCTGAGGGCACGTCTCCGATAGCGGTGCCGGTGGTCGGCATTGGTGCTTCGGCCGGTGGGCTTGAGGCGCTGCGTGAGATGCTGTCGGCTGCGCGCTTACCCACCAACATGGCGTTCGTGATCGTCCAGCATCTCGATCCGAATTACGAAAGCATGCTCGCGCAGTTGCTCGACCGGGCCTGCCCGCTCGATGTGCTGCAGTGTGAGGGCGGTGAAACTTTGTCGCCCGACCGGGTGTACATCATTCCGCCCGGTCGGGGGCTGGTCCTGCAGGACGGCAGGCTGCAACTGACCGAGTTCGCCCAACCGCGAGGGCTGCGTCGGCCGATCGACGACTTCTTTATCTCTCTGGCAACAGACCAACAAGCGAATGCGGCCTGCGTCATCCTATCGGGGACCGGGGCCGATGGATCCACGGGCCTGCGCGCCATCAAGGAGCATGGTGGAGTCTGTGTCGTCCAGCAGCCCGAAACGGCGCGCTACGACGGCATGCCGGTCTCGGCAGTTGGCACGGGTCTGGTGGATTACGTCAAGCGCCCGGCGGACATAATCGACTGCCTTTCCGCATTCTTCGCACGTCGCAGCGGCGACCCTCGCGAGCAGCAGGCGGAACTCGTCGCCGATCATGTCGATGATCTGTGCGGCACGCTGCGGTCGGCGGTGGGGCACGACTTCTCCGGCTACAAGCGTTCAACGCTCGTGCGGCGCGTGGAAAGGCGAATGCACGTGCTGTCCATTGCGTCAGCGCGATCCTATCTGGACCGCGTACGCAGCGATCCTGTCGAGTGCGAGGCGCTGTTTCGCGACCTGCTGATCAACGTCACGCGCTTCTTCCGCGATCCCGAGATGTTCGAGGCTTTGCGAACCAAGGTCATCCTCCCGCTCTTGCGCAACCGCGAGACCGACGAGGAAGTTCGCGTCTGGGTGCCGGGCTGCTCCAGCGGCGAGGAAGCCTATACGCTGGCCATGCTCTTCGCCGATGCCGCACGCGAGAACGGGTTCGCCAACCCGGTGCAGATTTTTGCGACCGACATTGATGAGCAGATGCTGCAGATCGCGCGCGAGGGCAGCTACCCTGCTTCCGCGCTTGCCGACATTCCCAGCCCTTTGCGCGAACGATGGACGAACCCGCACGGCGAACGCTTCTCGATCGCGAACCAGATCCGCGATCTCATTCGATTTTCCAATCACAGCGTGGTCAAGGATCCGCCGTTTTCCCGCATAGATTTGGTATCTTGCCGTAACCTTCTGATCTACTTCGATGACCGCCTACAACAGTCCGTCATGCCGATCCTGCATTACGCGATCCGGCCCGGCGGCTACCTGTTCCTTGGTCCGTCGGAGAGCATCGGCCGTTTCGATCACCTGTTCCCTCCAGTCGACCATCACGCCCGCATCTTTGAACGGGGCGCTGGTAGCCCAAGCTATCCGATCGATCTTCCCGCCAGCGACCGAAATACCCAGCGGCAGCGTCAGGTGTCGAGCCGGGTGGAGGGCGGACACAGGGCCGCAGAGAGTGAGATCGCCATCCAGCGGCTGACGGAACTCTACGCACCGCCCTCAATGGTGCTGAACCAGGACGGCGCGGTACTGGCTGCGTACGGAAAGTTGAGCCGCTACTTCGATTTTCCCGTAACCCGTACCGGCGGCGCAAACGCCATTTCACTCGCAAAGCCTGGACTTCGCGACGTGCTGGGGCCCCTCGTACGCCAGGCGCGTGACGGCAAGAAGCGCACCATCGCGCGGGAAGTTGAGGTCAAGTCGGACTACGGCCTGCAGCCGATCGAAGCGGTTTGCGAGCCGCTGCCCGATGGCACCCTTCTGCTCGTGTTCCGCGACCGCGCGCCATTCCGCCCCTTCGATGAGCATGATGCTGCGGAGATCGAGGACGGCGACGATCATATGGAGGCGCTGGAAGAGGAATTGCGCCTTACCCGCCATAAGCTGCGGACGGCGGTCGAAGAGCTAGAGACGGCGAACGAGGAACTGAAGAGTTCAAATGAAGAAATGATGTCGATGAACGAGGAGCTTCAATCGACAAACGAGGAATTGTCCACCGTCAACGACGAGCTCAAGAGCAAGGTCGACCAGCTTACCGTCGCAAATTCTGACCTGCGCAACTTCTTTGAATCTACCGACCTTGCCGTGATCGTTCTCGACCGCAATCTGCGCATCCGGAGCTTCACCGAGGCCGCGACCAATATATTTCCGCTGCGCCCCACCGACCGGGGGCGCCTGCTCGCAGACGTCGCGACGCGGCTCGACGATAACGGCTATCTCGATGACGCGCTTCGGGTCGCCGAAACTGGAGAGTCTCTGCAGCGGCGGGTCCATACGCGCGAAGGGGGACGCACGCTGGCACTGCGCGTGCTTCCCTATCGTACGCAGCATGGAGGGGTGGACGGCGCCACGCTGGTTCTGACCGACATCACCGTAGCGCTGCTTATGGAAAGCGATCTTGCTGCCGAGCGCGAGCGGCTCGATCTTGCGATCACGGCGGGTGGCATTGGCGTCTGGGAGTACTGCGAGAAGACCGGCGAACTCATCCCCGATGGCACCAATCGCATCCAGTTGGGCTTGCCGGTCAAAGGCGAAGTGACGGTGGCGGACGTGATCTCGCGCATCCATGGCGATGACCGCACGGCGGTTGAGGATGCCTTGCGCCGCGCAGCATCGGGTGCGGAAGACTTCGCTGTCACGTTCCGCGTGCCCCAGCAGGACAAGGACGGGTCGGTTTCCGACCGCTATCTCAAAAGCTTCGGGCGCACGATTGGAGGTTCGAACCCGCTCCGCATGGTGGGGGCAGCAATCGACATCACTGCCGAATACGCCCTTGCCGATGCGCGCGGTCTGATGCTGCGCGAAATGAACCACCGCGTCAAAAACCTCTTTGCGGTGGTCAGCGGCATGATCGCTGCGGCGAGCCGAACTCACGACGATGTCCAGAGCCTGTCGCTGGACCTGCGCGAGCGGATTTCAGCCTTGGGCAGCGCGCATTCGCTAGCCGCCCCGGCGGGTGAGCCGCGACCGATATCATTGAGGGACCTGATCGAGACGACGACTGCGCCTTATTCGGGACAGGCGAATATCAAAATCGATGGCCCTGAGGTCACGGTCGCGCGCACCTCCCTGTCCTCACTGGCGCTGATCCTGCATGAATGGACGACCAATGCAGCAAAATATGGCGTGCTGGGCGCGCGAACCGGCAGCCTTTCGATCACATGGGCGTTACGCGATCGGACCATCTCGATGGAATGGACCGAAGCAGGCGAGAATGAGATTGATATGACGGAAGGCCAGGGATTTGGGACGTTGCTTGTGGCCACGTCGGCCCGTCAGCTCGGCGCGAGTATCGAACGCACCGTGGAAGGCGGCAAGCTGGTACAGCGGATGGAATTGCCTGGCTCGGTGATTGCCGGATGACTTGCGATGTCCTGATTGTTGAAGATGAATTGTTCGTGGCGCTTGATCTGGAAGACACTGTCGAAGCGCTCGGATACTCCATTGCAGGCACATGCGGAACGCTTGCCGGCACTTTGGCCGCGATCGAGCGGCAACTTCCGACGTGCGCCATTCTCGATGTTCGCTTACCGGATGGCGAGGTGTTTCCAGCCGCCGATGTGCTCAGGGACGCTGGTGTGCCGCTGATCTTCCATTCCGGCCATGCCGACGAAAATCAGCTGAAGACCCGCTATCCCGAAGCCCAGGTCTACTCAAAGCCCTGCTCCCCTAGCCGCCTGCGCGAGGCCCTGCTGCGCGCGGCAGCGTGATCATCTTCAGGCTCTATCGTTCGCGGCTCTAAAAGACGTTTCCGTTCTGCGCATGAGCATCGCGCATCACCCGCACGAGGTCGTCAAGCGAGTAGGGCTTTTGCAGCAGGGGAAACCCATGCCGCATGTCGTCGGCAAGCACGTGGCTGTATCCGCTGGTGAGTACCACTGTCAGGCCCGGCCAGCGGGCCCGGATGCGTCGGCATAGCTCTACCCCGTCCATACCGGGCATGACGACGTCGGAGAACACGATGTCGATCTCGTCGTGTTCAGCCTCGAGCACGGCTAGCGCCTCACGCGCGTTTCCGGCACGGCGAGCCGTAATGCCCAGATCGGCCAGCAGTTGCGCAGCGAAGTCCCCTACCTGCTGATTGTCCTCGACGATAAGGATTCTCGCGTCGGTGACCATGGCAGGTCCCGTCATTTCCTGGAACACGTCTTCGACTGTTGCCGTCGATCGGGGTAGGTATAGGCTGAAGGTCGCTCCGCGGCCCATTTCGCTGGTGACTGCGATCTCGCCGCCCGACTGCCTGGTGAACCCATAGACTTGGCTCAGGCCGAGGCCAGTGCCCTTGCCCACTTCCTTCGTCGTGAAGAACGGTTCGAACACACGGTCGATGTGCTCCTGCGGCATCCCCGATCCGATATCCGTGACCGAGACCTTGACGAAGTCGCCTTGCCCGGCCGCATGCCCGCGGCGTGCCGGGATCGACCGCGCGGTGTCCACGGAGATGGTGATCCGGCCCTCACCGTTCATTGCATCGCGTGCATTGACCGCCATATTCACCAGCGCCGTCTCGAACTGGCTGGCATCCACTTCGACGAATGTGGGATCACACAGGACAAGGACATCGATATCGATGCGCGACCCGACCACGGTGCGCAGCATCTCCGAGATACTGGCTACCTTTTCAGCGGGATCGAAGACTTCTGGTCGCAAGGGCTGACGACGGGCAAATGCGAGCAACTGGCTGGTGAGCTTGGCCGCCCTGTCGGCTGTCTCCGAGATTGCGTCGATGTACTTGCGCTGCTTTTCGCGCGGCAACTCCCGCCGGGACAGCAGTTCTGCCGACGAGCGAATGATTGTGAGCAGATTGTTGAAATCGTGCGCGACCCCGCCGGTCAGTTGGCCGATCGCCTCCATTTTCTGCAGCTGCCTGATCTGGTCCTCTGAGGCCATGAGTTCTCGAGATCTCTCCTCAACCCGGACCTCAAGGGTCTCGTTGAGCTGGCGAAGAGCCTCTTCCGCAATCGTGCGGTCAAGCAAATCAGCCGCTTGTCGCGCAAGAATGTCCAGCATCCGCAAATCACGCTCGCTAGGTTCATGCGGCTGCGCCCAGTGCGTGGAGATCATGCCAAGGAGCTTGCCGCTACGCGAAATGAGGGGCGTGGTCTGAGCCGACCGGATTCCGGCCTGCCGAAATGCCGCCAGATCTTGGGTGCCTGCGATATCGGCCCATTCTTCAAAATCGGGAACGATTGCGCGTTGGCCGAACTTCAAAGCGAGGGTGCAACTGCTGTATGCGGCAGGCTTGACCCATTTCCAGAATTCGATGGCGTGCTCAGGTAAGCCGCGATGAGCGAGTAGTTGCAGTTCGCCGCCATGGCCTGACGGGTCGCCAGCAGGGCATAGGAGCTGCATTGTGCCGAACTGAGATCCCGTGATTGCGACCGCGGCTTCGACAATCTTGCCGTAAAGCTCGAAGCGGTCCTGCTCACCGATCAAAGTGACGCTGATCCGATGGAGCAGCTCGATATCGGATAGGTTCTCCTGTGATCGTCCGGATATCCCATCGACGGTCTGGATCGCCAGATTGCTTTTTGCCGACATCACGAACTTGCCCCCACAGCTTTGCTATCCCACTGCATCAAGGTGCAATACGCGCAAAGGGCTTGTTGAGTTCCTAGGTCACACATCTAGCACATCCCGCCTTCGGCGCAATGCTGCGGGTAAAAGACGCGGCGAAAACACGGTGCCTCGGAAACGACCCTTACCGGGCGTTCAGAGGCAATTTTTGTTGCCCAGGTGCGGACGGGCAGCTTTCCCTCTCAGGGTTCCCAAGCTGCCTGCCAGAAGAGGAGGTCGACGAAGCCCTTGCTTGTCGATGGAATCAGAGACTCCTGGGCCGGCTGGTGCGCCGGCCCCGTCTAACGTCAATAATCCATCGCCGGCATCGGGGCGGATTTCTCCTCTTTCGGCAGTTCGGCCACGAGCGCCTCGGTGGTGATGAGCAGCGAAGCGACCGACGCTGCATCCTGGAGCGCAGTACGCACGACCTTTGCCGGATCGATGACGCCAGCCTTTACCAGATCCTCGTACGTGCCGGTGGCAGCGTGGAAACCCCAGTTGTAGTCCTCGCTCTCGAGCAGCTTGCCGACGATGAACGCGCCGTCCTCGCCGGCATTGTCAACGATCTGCCTAACGGGTGCCCGAAGAGCTCGGCGAACGATGTCGATGCCTGACTGCTGATCGTCATTCGCCACCTTGAGACCATCAAGTGCTTTCAATGCTCGCAGTAGTGCGATCCCGCCGCCCGGCAGGATGCCTTCCTCTACGGCAGCACGGGTCGCATGAAGTGCATCGTCGACGCGGTCCTTGCGCTCTTTGACCTCCACCTCGGTGGCACCACCGACGCGGATCACCGCCACACCGCCCGCGAGCTTGGCCACACGCTCCTGCAGTTTCTCACGGTCGTAATCGCTGGTCGTGTTTTCGATCTGTGAGCGGATCTGGGCGAGGCGGGCATCGATGTCGGAACGCGAGCCCGCGCCATCGACGACGGTCGTGTTATCCTTGTCGATGATGATCTTCTTGGCGCTACCCAGCATCGAGACGGCGACGGTCTCGAGCTTGATCCCGAGATCGTCGCTAACGACATTGCCGCCGGTGAGGACGGCGATGTCCTCGAGCATCGCCTTGCGCCGATCGCCGAAGCCCGGCGCCTTGACCGCCGCGACCTTGAGCCCGCCGCGCAGCCTGTTGACGACCAGCGTTGCCAAGGCCTCGCCTTCGACGTCCTCGGCGATGATGAGTAGCGGGCGCCCCGACTGCACCACCTTCTCGAGCAGCGGGACGAGCGCCTGCAGATTCGAGAGCTTCTTCTCGTGGATGAGGATATAGGGATCGTCGAACTCAACCTTGAGCTTCTCGGCATCGGTGACGAAGTAGGGCGAGAGATAGCCGCGGTCGAACTGCATGCCCTCGACCGTTTCGAGTTCGGTCGCGAGGCTCTTGGCCTCCTCGACGGTGATGACGCCTTCGTTGCCGACCTTATCCATCGCCTCGGCGAGAATACGGCCGACTTCCTCGTCGCCATTAGCCGAGATGGTCGCGACCTGCGCGATTTCGCTGTTGGCGCTTACCTTCCTGGCGTGGCTTTCGAGATCGTTGACGACGGCGTTCACGGCGAGATCGATACCCCGCTTGACGTCCATCGGGTTCATCCCCGCGGCGACCGCTTTTGCCCCCTCACGAACAATCGCCTGGGCTAGAACGGTGGCGGTGGTGGTGCCGTCACCGGCCTTGTCGTTCTGCTTGTTGGCGACTTCGCGCAGCATCTGCGCGCCCATGTTCTCGAACTTGTCCTTGAGTTCGATTTCCTTGGCGACGGTGACGCCGTCCTTGGTGATGCGCGGCGCACCGAACGACTTCTCGATCACGACGTTGCGGCCCTTGGGCCCAAGCGTCACCTTCACCGCGTTGGCCAGCGTATCCACGCCGCGCAGCATGCGATCACGCGCATCGGACGCAAACTTTACTTCCTTGGCAGCCATTGCCAAACTCCTTTCCGATTTTTCCTTCCTGAACGTTAGAGGGACGGCAGGCGTGCTCAGGCCGCCTGCTTCAGCTCAGCCTGGGTTTCGACTACGCCAAGGATATCGCTCTCCTTCATGATGAGCAGATCCTCGTCATCGATCTTGACCTCGGTCCCCGACCATTTGCCGAACAGGATCCGGTCACCGACCTTGACAGATAGTTCGGCGAGTTGCCCGCGATCGTCGCGCGTACCAGGACCGACGGCGAGGACTTCGCCTTCTTGCGGCTTTTCCTTGGCGGTGTCGGGGATAATGATGCCGCCTGAAGTCTTCTCTTCAGCTTCAATGCGGCGGACGACCACACGGTCGTGCAAGGGGCGGAAATGCATGGCAAAACCTCCAGATGCAAAACAAGATGTGATGGGCCTATCGCTCTTCTGCGCGACAGGTGCGGGCAAATTATGAAAACCCCTTTTGCGCTTCAAGAGGGTGCCAAAAAAATTTTGGCAGTCCCGCCCAACGAGTGCCAAAAGCGCGCGTTCGAGCGGCATGCAGCCACTGCATTGGCATCTTGACGCGACTCAATGAACCACCAAAATATCTCGTGTGCGGCATCACCGCGCACTTGATCACCGCGACTCAAGGAAAGGAGAGACGGCCATGTCGCAGCCATTCTCGCGTTTTCTTCACCCCTTCGATGTTGCACATCACCCGAGCCTGGAGCCGGAAGTGAAGCGTGCCATACTCGCATCGTGGGCTTCCGATCGGTCCGCGGTCCGAAATGAGCCCGCCTTGCGCAAACCGCCCGGTGCGAAACGCGCCGTACCGATCGACGACATCCTTGCCGCAATGCGCGATCTTGAACGAGGCGAGAATCCGATCCGCTCGCGCCAATGATGGACCGCAGCTTTCTGGCGCAGTTGGAAGGTTACGGGCTGACGACTGCGGAAATTCATTTCTATCTTCCGGATGCGCCCTCGATCTTGCAACCGTTCATCTGGCAGGAATACGATCTTGCGCCTGATTTTCCGGTGCTGTTCGACTTTCTCGACCACTGGCGGCGCGAGATCGAGGGCGCTCTCCATTCAGTCAGAATTGCCCATGACCGTCTGATCCGACCGACCGAATGGCGGCCGGTGAACCATGTCCTGCGGCTGGAATGATATTCTGTCGCGCCAGGGATGAGACGCCGTTGCCGCCGATGCATCCCGTTCTGCAAAAAAACTTCGAGCCCCATCTTGAAGCGGAATTCGACTACATTAGCTAGCGATTGCCGGGCGCCGCGTTCGGGCCCGGTGGGTCATGGAGAACGCCGGCTCTTTTGCTACCGGCGTAGCTCATGCCCAGATCGCTCAACAGAGGATTTGGAAAAATGAGAACCAACTTTGACTTTACGCCTTATCAGCGCTCGACGGTCGGTTTTGACCGGTTGTTCAATCTGCTCGAAGCAGGCGCGCGTGAGGAGGACGGCTATCCGCCCTTCGATATTTTGAAGCTCGGCGAGGATAGCTACCGCATTACGCTCGCGGTCGCTGGGTTTAGACCCGAAGATATCGAACTGGTCGCTCAACAGAACTTGCTCATTGTCACCGGCAAGCGCGCTGAAGACGACAGCAAATGCGAGTATCTGCATCGCGGCATTGCGGCGCGCTCTTTTGAGCGGCGGTTCCAGCTTGCTGATTTCGTCGAAGCCGGAAATGCCACATTCGAAAACGGCCTGCTTTCCGTCGATCTCAAACGTGTCGTGCCCGAGGCGATGAAGCCGCGGCGCATCGAGATCCGCGGCGGCGAGCCGGTCACTGCTCGACTTGGCGAGACGAAGGATCAGGTTAGCGAAGCTGCCTGACCCTGGTTGCTGGCCTGTCGGTGTCGCGTCTTTCCCAATTTCCTTAGCGGCGGCGACAGGCCAGAGTGCCACTCGCGACCGATCCCGCCACGCCGGGGCGCAACGGCGTCCATGGGGGCAGCGAAGGACTTGCAGCTCTAATCCACCGAAACGGTGATCTCTGATACGGCAAAGGAGAAGCAGTCCTGGACGATGGTGCAAAGGATTTGTGATGCGAGGGGAAGAGCCGACCGGGACGGCTCCGTATGCTTTTCCGAGGCTTTGCGCGACAGAGTGGAGACAAAGAGGATGAGACAGATTGATCCCTCGGACCTGACTCTCTATGCGCTGACGAGCACCGAACTCACGCGGTTCTCACGCGGCGTCGCCCTTGGGCTGCTCGAACCGCCATGTTCCGTGATCCGTCGATCCGACACCGAAATTAGCGTCAGATTTCGCTCCCATCGCGAAGCGGAACGAACGAGAAAGTACATTTCCTAGCACTCGGATTGCTCGGCACTGGTAGCGCAAAGCGGTGCGAATGATCAGTCGGCGGGCCGCGCACCTTGATCAGCCGATATCTGAGGTGGTTGGCCACCCTTATAGGCCGGAAGTCGGGCTTGTGGATCGCAATCCGCCGGCCGTTGGATTATCGGGACTTGCAGAAGCGTTATTATCGGCATGCGTGCGAGACGCGTTCCCTGGTGCCAGGGCGTCAATGGCCAATCGATCTGTCGTTCTATATACGACGAAGTTTTACGCGGCTGACGAAGACGCGGGAGTAACCTCGCGCAGCCACAGTACCCTCAGTCACCAAGCTTCTTGGTTGATGAGCGTGGCAAGACGGAGGGGAGCCAAGCGGCTCCCCTCGCTGGCCTTATAGAGATTTGGCCATCAAGCGCTCAAGCCGCTCCACGAATCCCCGCGGGTCGGCCGGTGCTTCGCCCTCGGCGATCCGGGCTTCGTCGAGGAGAAGAAACGAAAGGTCGCGCCGTTCATCGTTCGTGGCACTGCTCTGCGCCAGCTTCCCGATCAACGTGTGCCCGGCATTGACTTCCAGAACAGGCTTCGCCCGCTCCGGTGCACGGCCGGCGGACGCCAGCATCTTCTCGAGCTGGAGGTCCATCGCGTTGTCGGGGGCGACAATGCAAACCGCGCTCGTGGTCAGGCGGTCTGAAATCCGAACGTCGGAGACATGATCTGCCAGGGCTTCCTTTGCGAAATCAATGAACCCGGTCACATCCTCGGCGGCCTTGGCTGGCTCGCGACCTTCCGCCAGGGGAATGAGGCTGAGATCGGCCGCACCCTGTGTAACCGACTTGAACGGCTTGCCTTCGTATTCCGCGCCCATCGACGTCCAGAAGTTGTCGATCTGGTCGGGTAGCAGCAGTACTTCGATGCCGCGTGCCTTGAAACCCTCAAGCTGCGGGGAATCGGCGATCCGTTCGAGGTCGGTACCGGTCGCATAGTAGATTGCCGTCTGGTTTTCCTTCAGTGCGGAAACGTAATCCTTGAGCGAGCGCCACTCACTGTTCGAGGTCGTGGTCTTGAAGCGGGTAAGGCCGAGCAGGGTCTCGCGCCGTGCAAAGTCTTCGTAGAGACCTTCCTTCAGCACGGCCCCGAAGTTTTCCCAGATCGCCGCAAAGCGTTCGGGCTCGGCGTCGGCGAGCTTCTCCAGCTCGGAAAGAACGCGGTTACTCACGCCCTTCTGGATTGCCGAAAGGACGGGGCTGTCCTGGATCATCTCGCGCGACATATTGAGCGGCAGGTCCGCGGAATCGACGAGGCCGCGCACGAAGCGCAGATAGCGCGGCAGGATCTCCGCCTCATCGGTGATGAACACGCGCCGGACGTAAAGCTTAATGCGCCCGCTGCGATCGGGATCGAACAGATCGAATGGCTTGCTTTCCGGAACGAAAGTCAGCACCGAATACTCATGCCGCCCCTCTGCCCGGTAATGGAGCGTCAGGGCGGGCTTATCGAACTGGCCCGCCACGTTGCGATAGAAGTCGGTGTAATCTTCCTCGCTGATGTCCGACTTCGGTTTGGTCCACAGCGCCAAGCCGTCCGCGAGTTGCCGAGCTTCCTCGTCGCTTCCGGCTTCCTCGATGAAAATGGGGACCGGTACATGGCCCGATTGGGCCTTGACGATCCGCTCGAGGTTGTAGCGCTCCGCATAGCTTTTCGCGTCATCAAGAAGATGGAGAGTGACTTTGGTCCCGCGGGCAGGTGCTTGCGCTGGATCTACGGGCGCAATTGTGTACGTGCCAAGTCCATCGGACGACCAGCTGGATGCATCACTTTCACCCGCTCGCCGCGACACGACGTCGACTTTGCCCGCCACCATGAACGCCGAATAGAAACCGACGCCGAACTGACCGATTAGCTGCTGGCCTTCTCCGTTCTTGTCCGCGGAGAGCCTGTCCATGAAAGCCTTGGTCCCGGAACGGGCGATGGTGCCGAGCGTTTCGCCCATATCGGCAGCGGTCATGCCGATGCCGTTGTCCGCCACGGTCAGCGTGCCGGCATCCTTGTCCAGTGTGATGGTGATTTTCGGCTGCGGATCGTCGCCTAAAAGCGACGGATCGCCAATCGCTTCATAGCGCAGCTTCTCGCACGCATCGGCGGCATTCGAGATCAGCTCGCGCAGGAATACGTCCCGGTCCGAATAGACCGAATGGACCATCATGTGCAGCAGCTTGGAGACATCCGCCTCGAAGGCGCGGGTTTCAGAGGCGATAGCGGAATCTGTCGTCATCGTATCCTTGGCTCGCATGGTTCAGATTTGCCCCGGTCAGATGGAAAGCCCCTGGGCTCTCGTCAAGGCGTTGAGCGTGATAAGGGTTTATGCGGGAGCCACCGTTCTAAGGCCAACTTGCAGGCGTGTTGGGACCTTGTGAGGGTCAGTCTAGGAGCACCGCCGTTGGGATTTCGATTCTGCGCACTGCCTGGGCCAAAACAGCTGATCTTCGACCCTGGTCTTGGCACCGCCAAAGTAGGCGATGTTCTCCAGATTCAAAGCGGCTCCGAGTGGCTGGGATGTTGGACTGTCCAGAACGACAGTTTCGAAGACGCGGAACGAGATAGCTGGCATTCGATCGGGTCGGCGTGCGGTTTCGTGACCGACCCATTCAAGACGTTCAGCGTTCGATTTTCGATCCCCAAGTGCCGACTGTCCGCTCTGCTGATCCATGACATGAGCAGACAACATGACGCGGCTAGCTACCGATCTGAGAAGCCAAGCACATTCGTCAGGTCGATGGCTTTACCTGTGATCTCGCCGACTTGGACATCGCTCAGTGTCACACCTTTGACGGGCAGCGCCTCCTCTCCGCGAACGCTGGCCCGATATCGGGCCGAAGCAGCGGTCACATTCCGAATGTGCAGCCCCTCAATCGGCGTCAGCTTGCGCTGATAGGTCGGTACCAGCGTCCGCCACTGATACAGCACATCTGTATCGACGCTTAGCACGCCACCCGCGATCGCGGTCGAATTGATATTGGAAAGATGGATGTTCCGGACAAACCCGCCGCGCCGTTCGTTGGTCTTGACGAATAGAAGGTTGTTGAGCCTGCTTTTCACCCCTTCCCCTTGCTCGACGCGGCAATGGTCGACGAACACATTCTCGATCCCGCCAGAAATCTCGCTGCCGATCGCCATCAACTGATGGCCGTTCTTCACAAGGCAATTGCGCATGGCGATGTTGCGCGACGGGGTCGCAAGTCGCCAACCATCATCCTCTCGCCCGGATTTGACGGAAACAGCATCGTCGCCCTGGTCGAACACGCAGTCTTCGATCAACATATTCTGGCTCATTTCGGGATCGACGCCATCATTATTGTGGCCATGCGCAGAAATGCGAACGTCCCGGATCACCACGTCGCGACAAAGATAGGGATGGATCGTCCAGAAGGGGCTGTTCTGGATCGATATGCCCTCGATCAGGACGTGACGACAGCGATTAAACTGGATGAAATGCGGCCTGAGATTGGCGGCACCCTTGGTCATGTCACGCCGCTCGACTGGCGTCCCCGCACGCGCCATCTGATACAGCTCAACCAGCCCACCCATGTGCGCCTTTGGCCGAAGATACCATTCGCGCCAGACGTCAAGTTGCGCCTCAAGCCGGCCGCTGCCTGTGACAGCGACATTTTCGCATTCACGCGCGTAGACGAGCGGCGAATAGTTCAGGCATTCGATCCCCTCCCAACTGGTAGGAACCGGAGGCAGATAATCTTGCGGATTGGCCGAGAAAAGCAGCGTGGCTCCATCTTCAACATGGAGGTTGACGTTGCTCTTCAGATGAATGGGTCCGGTGAGCCAATTGCCTGCGGGCACGAGCACCACGCCGCCGCCTGCCGCGTGGGCTGCGGCGATCGCCTTCTGGATCGCGGCACTGGTCTTGCCCTGATCGCCCGCGACAGCCCCGTAGCGGACAATGGAAAAATGCGATGCGCCGGTGAAGTCAGGAACTCGAATGGCCGGCATCGGAAATGGCGCGTCGACATGGAAAATGCGATACGACCTGACAGCGCGCGCGTAGGCAACGGCAGGTAGCGCGGGCAGGAGCAGTGCCGCCTGCATGAGCGATCTGCGATCGATAGCCATCATTCCATCCTTATTCCTGGTTCGTGGAAATCAGCCGGATCTGGCCAAGCAGGCCCGCCGGTCGCGCATGGATCAGTTGCTGATCCTGATTTTTGAAACGCTCCCCGAAGCGCATCGACAATAGCCGAAAATCCGCCGGAGGCTGCGCCGCGAGCGCGTTGAGGGCGCTGTTCATGACGACGAGTTCGATCCGGTTCGCGCCATGACGCAGCATCGGGGTCACGTCCAGCCGCCAAGGCGGCGCCCATATCGCACCGACTTCAGTACCGTTGACCCGTACAATAGCCGCATCACGCACTGGCGCGTCCAATTCTGCCTGCGGACGATCAGGATTGGGGGACTGAATCGGGACCGGGCGGTCGTCGCCAAGATCAAGCATCAATCGTTCGCCCGCAGCAGGTTGCTCGGGAAGGTCGATAGTTCGGGAATAGGTCACCGATCTCGAATAATGGGCGAATGCGGGATCCCTCGTCCAGCTATGCCCAGGCAAAGGCGGTTCGCCCCTGTCCCTTTCGGCCTTCGCAACCCAGCCTTGAGAGAGATCGAGCACCTGTCTCATATCCGCATCGGCTATCTGCAACCGGGGGGTGTCATTCCCGAACACGAGAAAACGGGTTTGATAAGGCGCCAAGTCAATCGCAATTTCGCCTGTTCCCGCTCCTGCACGGTCGCCGGCCAAGGCATCCCACCAAGCGCCCTTGCCGTTGTCGCCCGCAAAGCGCGCGCGCGTGCGTAGTCGCTGCGGGCCGGTATTGACCAGAAAATAGATATGCGTGTCGTTCAGCTTGCGATGGACGAAGCCCAGATCGGGCGCCGATTGGTCCATGACGACATCCCCGCGCTCCAGTCGCCGCAAGGCCGCTGCCAGTGCTTCGGGTGGGACGACGGCCGAATGCCTGCTTCCGGGCCGAAACAGCCGACGTGAGAGAAGGCGAACCGCCCGGCTGTTGTCTGAGGGGGCGCCCGATGTGGTCCAAGCCGCACCGGCAGCCTGACCACAGCACGCGCCGTCACCCCCCTGGAAGGGCACGACCGGAAAGGGTCAATGCGTCTGGAAAGCCGGGCAGCGGCGCGCCTATGGGTCCATGACGCCCTCCCCAGCGAGCAGCGCGCCCCATGAACACCAAGATTGATTTAAGGGTGGAAGACAGCCTCCCGAGAAGTCATGATGAGAAATGGCTTCCG
>NZ_DAISLT010000042.1:46460-53866 GCF_036820275.1 Novosphingobium sp. | reverse complement strand
GTCGGTGATGCCCGTGATTACCGGAGGCGGCGGCGCGGTAACGTCCACCGTTATCACGAACGATGGGGAGGCTCCGCCGGTATTGCCCGCCGCATCCGTTGCCACCGCCGTGAAGGTGTAGGTCCCTTCCGCCAGAGCGCCGGGCGGCGTGAACGTCCAGTTTCCGGCGGCATTGGCCTGGGTCGTACCGATCGCCACTCCGCCCGACAGGATCGTCACCGTCGAGCCCGCTTCGGCCGTGCCCCGCAGCAGCGGCAGAGTATCGTCGGTCACGCCGCCGCTCACCACCAGACCCTGCACGCTACCGACATCGTCGGTCGCACCGGAGATGACCGGTGCCGCAGGTGGCGTCGTGTCGATGCGCACGGAATAGGCCGTGGATGCCGCACCCTGATTGCCGGTGGCATCCGTGGCGCGCGCCGTGAAGCTGTGGTTACCCTCCGGCAACAGAGCGCCAGGCGTGAAGGTCCAGCTTCCCGTCGGTCCGGCATTGACGGTGCCGATCAGGTTGCCGTTGTCATAGATCGATACCGAGGCATTGGCTTCCGCCGTGCCGGAAAGCGTCGGCTGCGTATCGTTGGTCACGCCGCCGCTCGCCACCGTGCCGACTTGCGGCAGGAGATCGTCGGTTATCGCGGTGATGACCGGAGCGACCGGCGGCGTCGTATCGATATTGACCACGAAGGCCGCCGACGTCCCGCTCAGGTTGCCTGCGGGATCGCGCGCCGTCGCCGTGAAGCTGTGCGCGCCATCTGCCAGCGGCGAAGGCGGTGTGAAGGTCCAGGTCCCCGATCCGTTGACGAGCGCCGAGCCGAGCAGAGCACCGTTATTGTAGACGAAGACGGTGGAATTCGCCTCTGCTGTACCGGAAAGCTGCGGCAGGGCATCGTCGCTGAGACCGCCGGTGGCGATCGGTCCCTGCGATCCGCCGACATCGTCCAGCGCCCCGGTGATGACCGGAGCGGCCGGCGGGGTGAGGTCGACGGTCAGGTTGAAGGCCGCTGTCGCCGTGCTCTGGTTGCCCAGGGCGTCGGTTGCCGTGACGGTGAGGGCATGCCCCCCGACACCCAGCGGTGCTGGCGGCGTGAACGTCCAGGCGCCGGAGGCGCTGGCCAGCGTGGTGCCCAGCAGGGTCTGGCCGTCATAGACGGAGATCAGCGAATTGCCCTCGGCAGTCCCCGTCAAGGTCGGCAGGGTATCGTCGGTGACGGCACCGTTGGCGAGAACGCCGAGGATCGGCCCCACGTCATCGGTTACGCCGATCAGGACCGGCGTGCCGGGCGCCGCCGTATCGATGGTGACGGTGAACGACGAGGATGCCGGGCCTTGCGTACCGGCGATATTGGTGGCCACCGCAGTCAGCGTATATGTGCCGTCGGTCAGTGCCGCATTGGGCGTAACGCTCCAGGTTCCACCGGCCACGACGACCGCCGAACCGACGAAAGTGCTGCCGTTGTAGATCGAGATGGTATCCCCGACCGAACCGCTGCCGCTGAGCGTGGGCTGGCTGTCGTTGGTCGCCCCGCCGTTGGCGATTGCACCGACACCCGGCGTCGCGTCGTCGAAGGCGCCGGTAATGACGGGCGCGGCAGGCGTGCCGGTCACGATCGTCAGCGAGAAGGCAGCCGAACTGCCGCTGACATTGCCGAGCGCATCGGCGGCGGTGACGGTGAAGCTGTGCGGGCCTTCCGGCAACACGGTGGACGTGAACGTCCATGTGCCGTCCGTTGCCGTCGTCGTTCCGAGCAGCGTGGTGCCGTCGTAGATCGATATCGTCGCCCCCACTTCGGCCGTGCCGGACAGCGTCGGCGTCGTATCGTCGGTGCCGCCCCCGTTGACGATCGGTCCCAGCACCAGACCGACATCGTCGGTCGCGCCGGTGATCGAAGGCGTGGCCGGAGGCGCCGCATCGACCGCGATCGTGGCTCCGACAGACTGGTTGCCTGCCGCATCGATCGCCACGACATTGACCAAGGTTCCATCGGCCAGCGATGGCACCGGCGTAAAGCTCCAGTTGCCGTTCGCGTCCGCCTGCACCGTAACCGGACCGGAGGACCCGCCGAAATCGATGCTCACCGTTGCATTGGCCTCGACCGTGCCGCTCAGCACCGCGCCGTTGCTGGCCGCCACGACCGGCTGGCCCGGAGGCGTGACATCGACCGTGAAGGCGATCGTGTTGCCGCTGATGCTCTGCACCCCGCCGACCGTCGCAGTGGCGCTGATGCTGTGCCCGCTCTCGCCGAGGGGCAGTGTCGGCGTGAAGCTCCAGCTGCCGCCGGGACCGCTGGTTGTCGTGCCGATAATGGCCGCGCCGTCATAAATCGTGATGAGGGCATTGGCGCTGGAAGTCCCGGTGATCGTCGGGAGCCTGTCGTTGGTCACGCCATTGTTGTCGATCGGTCCCTGAATGTCCCCGACCGCATCGGTGATCGAGAGCAGGACCGGGATTTCAGGCTGCGGGATGCCGTTGTCGTAATCGACCACACCGGAGCCCGGCAACGAGACGTTGCCCGCCGGATCGGTGGCGATGGCCGTCAGGCCCGCCCCGTCGGAGGCCCGGCCGCCCGTCACGGGTATACTCCACTCCCCGCGGCTGTTCACCACGGTTGTGTAAATCGAGCCGTCCCCGCTGACGAACAGCGTGATCGTCGCCCCGGCTTCCCCGGTTCCGGTGACCGTGTTGCCGTCGCTGAGGTTGATGGTCGGCGGGTTGGGATCGGTCAGGTCGACGACGATCCCATAGGCCGGAGACTGCGCGCTTTCGTTACCGGCCGCGTTGGTTGCGGTCACGGTGAAGCTATGCGGCCCCTCCGTAAGCGTGGGCGTGTAGGACCAGAGCCCCGTGACGGGATCGGCAACGATCGGCGAAAGCGGGACTACTTCCGCGCCGTCGATGAAGAGGGTGATGATCGCACCCGGATCGGCGGACCCGCTCAGCAGCGGCGTTTCGTCGTTGGTGCTGCCTCCCCGAACGATCGTGATCGGTGCCCCGTCATTGTCCGTTACGGTGGTGATGCTTGGCACCGAAGGCGGGGTGGTGAGCACGGTGAACTCGAAGGCGGGGCCAGGCAGGCCCAGATTGCCCGCCGTATCGATGGCGGCGAACGTGAGGCTGTGGAAGTCGTCCGAAAGCGGTGTGGAAGGCGTGAACGTCCACGCGCCGCCGGCGTCCGCCTGGGTCCTGCCGATCTCGCCACCGTTGTCGTAGACGACGATCGTGGCATTCGCCTCGCTGGTGCCGGTCAGGACCGGCAGGCTGTCGTCGGTGGTGCCGCCCGAGCCGATCGGGCCAAGAACGTCACCCTGATCGTCAGTCGCCGTCAACAGCTGCGGCGGTGCCGGGGGGGCGAGATCGACGGCGGCATTGGTCGGCAGCGAGCTGTTCCCCGCCGGATCGATGGCGATGACGACGATCGGCGTGCCATCAGGCGGATTGCCCGAAAGCGGAAGGCTCCAGTTGCCGTCCTGATCGACCAATGCCGTGACTGCTGCGGCGCCGCCGATCGAGATCGAGACCGTCGAATCCGGCTCTGCGGTGCCGGTCAGCGTTCCGGTGCCGTTGGTCGGATTGACCGTGGGCGCATCGGGATCGGTGGCATCGATGGTGAAGGTGAACGGCGCCGTGGTCGGGCTGCTGTTGCCCGCCGCATTGGCTGCACTCACCGTGATGCTCTGCGGCCCTTCGCCAAGGTTGAGCGTGGTGCTCCATTCGCCGGTCGGGCCTGCCGTGACGGTGTCCACCAGCACGCCGTTGTTGAAGATCGAGATGACCTCATCGGCTCCGGCCGTGCCGCTCAGGAACGGCGTGGTATCGTTGGAAAGGCCACCCTCGACAATGGCACCGACATTGCCCGGCTCGTTGCCGCTGACGCTATCGAGCGAAGGCAAGGCGGGCGGAACCGTGTCCACCGTCACCTCGTAGTCGTTCGAGGCTGCGCCGGTATTGCCGGCCACGTTCGTCGCCGTGGCGCGCAAATCGTAGGCCTTGTCCGGCAGCGCATCGGTCGGCGTGAAGCTCCAGAACCCGCTACCATCGGCAACGGTCGTGCCCAGTTCGATCGTACCGTCGTAAATCGTGATCGTGGCATTGGCGTCGGAGGTGCCGCTGATCGTCGGCAGGGCATCGTCGGTGGTGCCGCCGGGACCGACATTGCCGAGGATGAGGCCCGCGTGATCCTCCACCCCGGTGATCACGGGCACGCCGGGCGTGCCGGTATCGACCGTGAATCCGTAAGGTTCCGAAAGCCCGCCGGCATTGCCGAGGGCATCCTCCGCACTGGCAGTAAAGACATGGGCGATGTCGGAGAGCGGCGCGGTTATCTCGAACTGCCACGCACCCGTGGCAGAAGCTTCGGCCGTACCGAGCGGCACGCCGTTGTCGTAGATCGTCACCGTCGCGCCGGGTTCGGCCGTGCCGGTGATGACCGGCAGCGGATCGTCGGTGCCACCGCCATTGGGCACGTTCCCGGTCTGCTCGCCGACGGCATCGATCACGCCGGTGATGATCGGGGCGGCGGGCGGCGTCAGATCGATGACGATACTGTCGGTTCCCGAGACATTCCCCGCAGCATCGACGGCAACGACGGTCACCGTCACGCCGTTAAGCAGCGGCGGATTGGCGATATAGGTCCAAAGCCCGTCGCCGTCCGCCGTCGTGACATCGTCGATGATGCCGTCACCGGTGAAGTCGAGTTCGATCCGGGCGTTTGGCTCGGCAGTTCCGGTCAGGACCGTGCCCGCGCTCGGTTCCACGATCGGTGCCTCGGGCGCGCTGGTGTCCACGAAGAGCGTGAACACGCCGGAGGCCTGGCTGGTGTTGCCCACGGCATCGGTCGCAGTCGCGGTGAAATCGTGTCGTCCCTCGCCAAGACCGCCGGGCGGCGTAAACGTCCAACCGCCGCTGCCGTCCATTACCGCAGTGCCGATGGCGACGCCGTTGTCCAGAATGGTTACGGTGCTGCCGACGGCCGCCGTCCCCGAAAGCACCGGCAGAACATCGTCCGTATAGTCTTCGGTGTCGAGCGGGCCGGTATAGCGGCCCGTTCCGTCTTCGGCGGCAACGATCGACGGGGCCGCCGGGCCTTGCGTCGTCACCGTCAGCTGGAACGGCGCCGACAGCACGGTGACGCCGGCGGGATTGGTGACGCTGGCGGTGAAGACGTAACTGCCGTCGACAAGTGCCTGGCTCGGTGTGAACGTCCAGTTTCCAAAGATATCCGCCGTAACCGTCGTTACCGGAACGCCGCCCTGGGAGATCGTGACGATCGCATTCGGATCGGCGGTGCCGGTCAGAACCGGCAGAGTATCGTCGCTGGACGATCCACTCAGGAAGTTCCCCTGAACCGAACCGACGTTATCGAAGCCGGAAACGATCACCGGCTGCGTCGGCCCGTCCGTATCGACCGTGACCTGATAAGGCGCGGAAGGCGCACTGACGTTGCCCGCCGCATCGGCTGCGACGATCAGGAAGCTGTTGCTGCCTTGCGGAAGGTCCGCGTCGGGCGTGAAAGTCCAGATCCCGAGACCGTTCGCATCCGCGGTTCCGAGAAGGATGCCGTTGCTGTAGATCGAGACGACGGAGTCCGGCTCGGCCGAACCGGTCAGCACCGGTCGCGGATCGTCGGTGAAGCCGCCAGGGCCGACATTGCCGCTCTCCGGTCCGGCACTGTCCGCGACCAGCGTAATCGCAGGAGCATTCGGGGCCTGGGTGTCCACGACCAGTTGGAACGGAGTAGGACCGCTTTCATTGCCCACTGCATCGGTGGCCGTGATCGTCAGGTTGTGGGTGCCCTCGGACAGCGGCGCATCCGGGGTGACGGACCATTCGCCATTCCCGTTCGCGACGGCCGTACCCAGCAGCGTCGTGCCTTCGTAGATCCGGATGACGGCATTGCCCTCCGAAGTGCCGGTGAAGACCGGTCGCGCATCGTCTGTCGGTGCGCCGCTGACAATAGGTACCTGCTTGGGGCCCACGTCATCGAGAACGGCGCCGATCGAGGGTGCGGGCGGTGCATTCGCATCGATCGCGGCATTGGTCGGGGCGGATACGTTCCCCGCGGCGTCGATCGCCGTCACCTGGATGGGACCGCTGGGAAGCGGAGAGGCGGGCGTGATGCTCCAGGCACCGCTCTCGTTCACTTGCGCCGTTTCGATGACGCCGCCGATATTGACGCTTACCGTCGTGCCCGGCTCGGCCGTGCCGGTAATCGTCTCGCCATTGGAAGGATTGACGGCGGGGGCGGCGGGCGGCTGGGTATCGACGGTCAGTTCGAACGCGGGTGACGGCAGACTGACATTGCCGTTCGCGCCCGTAGTGGTCGTGGTCAGGCTGTGCTCGCCGTCCGACAGCGGCGCGGGAATGCGGAAGGTCCACACGCCGGTTCCGCCTACACTGGCCGTGCCGATCTGGACGCCGTTGTTATAGATCGTCACGGTCGACCCCGGATCGGCGGTGCCGCTCAGCAAGGGCTGCGGGTCGTTGGTGGCATCGCCGTTGACCAGCGCGCCTTCCACGGGGTTCACCCCGTCGGTGACCGAACCCACCACCGGCTCGGACGGCAGCGAGGCATCGATCGAGGTATCGACCGTGACCGGCGAAGGCGCCGTGGCGTTGCCCGCCGGATCGACCGCCACCACGTTCACCACCGCGCCGTTTTCGAGCGGCGACGGGAAGTTCACCACCCAGGCACCGTTCGGCGCCACCGTCGCCGTCAGATCGGCATTGCCGTCCCCGTCGATATCGACCAGCACCGATGCGCCGGGTTCGGTCGTTCCGGAAAGAGTCTCGCCATCGGTCGGATTGACCGTCAGCGCCGGGGGAGAGAAATCGAGCGTCACGACATACGTCGTCGATGGTCCGCTGACATGGCCGACCGCATTCGTCGCAGTAACTGAAAAGCCGTGGATGCCTTCGGAAAGCGTGCCGGTCGTCACGCTCCAGGCGCCGGTATCGCTTGCGGTGGTGGTGCCGACCAGCGTCTCGCCATCGTAGATCCGAATGATCGATCCGGCTTCCGCGGTACCGTTGATGGTCAGCGTTGGATCGTTGCTGGTGCCGCCCCGCGCGACGGCCCCGGTAACGCCTTCGACATCATCCACCACTTCGAGGATGCTCGGCGCGAGCGGAACCGTAGCATCGACGACGATCGACACGGGTTGGGTGCTGTTGCCCGCCGCATCGGTAGCCGTGACGGAAATCGTCGCGCCGTCGGGAAGCGGGGTGCCCGGCAGATAGATCCAGTTTCCGGCACCGTCTGCCTGAGCGAAAGCGTCGGGTTCGCCGTTCCCGTCGAGATCGATGCCGATCGTGGCCCCCGCTTCCGCTGTTCCGGAGATGACCGTACCGTCGGTAGGATTGAGCGTCGGCGCTTCCGGCGGACTGGTGTCCACCGTAAAGGCGAAGGGCG
>NZ_DAISLT010000042.1:0-46360 GCF_036820275.1 Novosphingobium sp. | reverse complement strand
CCGTACCGTTGGGCAAAGGCGCGGGAAGCGTGACGCTCCACGTTCCGTTTTCACCCGCAACGGCAGTGGCGTCGGGGATACCGTCACCGTCGGTATCGACACCGATCGTCGCGCCAGGTTCCGCCGTGCCCGAGATCGTCGTACCGTCGGTGGGATTGAGCGTCGGCGCTTCCGGCGGACTGGTGTCCACCGTAAAGGCGAAGGGCGCCGAGGCCGTGCCCTGATTGCCGGCAGCGTCCGTCGCGGTGAAAGTCAGGCTATGCGGGCCATCGGCCAGCGGCGGCGCAGGGGTAAACGTCCAGTCGCCGTTGGCAGCCACCGTCGCGGTGCCGATCTGGGTGCCGTTGTCGAACACCGCCACCACCGAGCCCGGCTCGGTCGTCCCGCTGAACGTCGGCGTCGTGTCGTTGGTCGCGCCGCCTGCGGTGATCGCACCGATGCCCGGTTCGGCATCGTCGGTCGCACCCGTCACCACGGGAGCGGCCGGGGGCGTCGTGTCGATGTTGCTGTCAACGGTGGTGCTGCCCGGAGTGGACACATTGCCCGCCGCATCCGTCGCCGTGGCACTGATCGCCGTACCGTTGGGCAAAGGCGCGGGAAGCGTGACGCTCCACGTTCCGTTTTCACCTGCAACGGCAGTGGCGTCGGGGATACCGTCACCATCGGTATCGACACCGATCGTCGCGCCCGCTTCCGCCGTGCCCGAGATCGTCGTACCGTCGGTTGGGTTGAGTGTCGGCGCCGCAGGCGCGGCAGTATCGACCGTGAAGTCGAACGGCGCACTGGCGGTGCTCTGGTTTCCTGCAGCATCGGTCGTCTGGAACGTCAGGCTATGCGGGCCATCGGCCAGCGGGGTCGGCGGCGTGAACGTCCAGTTGCCGTCGGGACCCACCGTTGCGGTGCCGATCTGCGTGGTGCCGTCGAACACGGCCACCACCGAGCCGGGTTCTGCCGTTCCGCTGAATGTTGGCGTCGAGTCGTTGGTCAAGGCGCCCGCGGTGATCGCCCCCGTTACAGGTGCCGCATCGTCGGTCGCACCGATCAAGAGGGGAGCCTCCGGAGGCACCGTATCGACCGTGAACGTGAAGGGAGCCGATGCCGCGCCTTTGTTCCCGGCAGAATCGGTCGCCTGGAACGTCACGCTATGCGGACCGTCTCCCAGCGGCGTTGTCGGCGTGAATGTCCAGCTGCCGCTGGTCCCCACCGTCACAGTGCCGATCTGTGTGCCGTTATCGAAAACAGCTACGACCGAGCCTGCCTCGGCCGTCCCGCTGAAAGTCGGCGTGGAATCGTTGGTCGAACCACCTGCCGCAATCGCACCTGTTACCGGCGCCGCATCGTCGGTCGCACCCGTCACGACCGGAGCAGGAGGAGGAGTGGTGTCGGGAGGGGTGCTGGAACCTCCGCGTCTGCCGCCACCGCCGCCGCCGCTTGCGGCCGCGGCAATTCCGCCTCCGAGACCCAGCGCGCCAAGGCCGATCAGCAACCCGTTGCTGATACCGCCGCCGGCCGCACCTGCCGCTGCGGTTCCGGCAGAGGCCGACGCGGCATCAAGCGGCGCAAAATCGTAACTGAGTGCCTCGCTCGATACATCGCCGGGCGCGACGCAGGCCGTGTCGCTCAGATTGACAAGCCATTGCGCGCCGCTCGACGGATCGTCCAGGCTCAGCTGGCCGAGATCCTCGGGTTGGCAGGCGAAGTAGCCTTCCAGACGGATGCTCGATCCGTCCGCGAACTTCAGGATCAGGTCGTCGCCTTCGCGAACCATCGATGCGACCGAACTGGGAGGCGCGTCGATCCGGATATTCGAGTCAATCGGAACCGGTATCCGGGTTTCCCCACTGCCTGCAACCGAAGCCTTGGCAGCCTTGCTTCCGCGATCCACGATCTCGACCCGCTTGTCCATCTCGTAACTCCCAACATGGACGTCGCCATAGGCGACGCATCCGTTCGTCGGCGTATCGAGGAAGACTGCGATCGGGGAAATAAAGTAGCGTCGTTATTTTACAGAACTAACAGTCAAACGCCATGCTCGACGGGAGACAAGGGATTTCTCCACCGAACATCAATGCCCCGGTAGCTTCATCGATACGTCTACACACCATCATATAAGGCGAATAACTTTTGCGTTTCCACCCAGTTACGAGGTGCAACGAGACGTCAGCGCCGATGTTTCCCGCGTGATTGGAACGGTTGGTCGCGGATATCGCCCACTTGGTCGGAGGATGGAGGTTTCTGCGCTGTGAAACATCGCGCTCAAGAGCGCAGAAAATGAAGCCACCGGCTTTCAAAAAAGTGATGATTATCGTTTAATTTCAACAGATAAATCGGTGATAAAATCGACCCGCAAAGAATTTGACGGGGATTGTCATAGGTTCATTTCGGACCCAAAATAAACCTTCAAAACGGATGCAGTTCTCGCGACTTCCACAGTCAATTTAGAGATTTAAGAACTGCCTTTTTCGATGCAATCGAATGCGGATTAACATGCATCTATCGCGCAACCACAATCGCCTCAGGCGATGTCCTGAGGGGATTCGCGATATCGTTTTATTACAGAAAGATGCGTTATCGGCACCGGGTGGCCCCACCCCCGGCATCGTGCAGAATGCCGGGGGTGGGTAAAGTTAATCGGAGACTACCAACTGACGCGTGCGCCGGTAGAGAGCATGGACGAGTACGAAGAACAGCACCGTGCCACCTACCAGCGCGGGAACGGCGAAACCGTCGCCGACCACGGCCAGCGGCGCATCGCTGCCTGATGCGGCAACAATAGCCGCGAACGTCACGCCCCAGAGGCTTTCACCGACGATCAGGCCGGTAGCAGTCAACACACCCATGCGCTCGGCGAATTCCGGATCGCGCTGCTTCGATGCCCAGCGGTCGTAGAAGAACCCGAGCACCGCGCCGATCACCGTCGGCAGGATCACGCTCATCGGCAGGTAGATGCCGATACCGATGCCGAGCGGGGGCAGGCGCAGTCGGCCCATCAGCCCCAGCACTTCGTCGAGCACGATGAAGCCGACGCCGGCAGCGGCGCCCCAGCCGATCATCGTCCAGTTGAGATTGCCGCCCAGCACGCCCTTGGCCAAGGTTGAGATCAACGCGGCCTGCGGTGCAGGAAGGGCATTCGGCCCGGCATTGGCCGCTCCGGCAAAGCCGAAGGCGGTATTCAGCAGGTCGAGCACCGGCGGGATCACCAGTGAGCCAAAGACCACGCCGATCACCAGCGCCACCTGCTGCTTCCACGGCGTCGCGCCGATGAGCTGGCCGGTCTTGAGGTCCTGAAGGTTGTCGTTGGAGATCGTTGCCACGCCGAAGACGATGCCGGTGACGATCAGGGCATAGGCGACCAGCGCATCGGTCGTTCCCGGCGGCTGGTCGCGGCCGAACAGGCCGACCAGCATGAGCGAGGCGGCAACCACGGAAAGGATGCCGATGCCCGAAACCGGGGAATTGGAGGCGCCGATCAGGCCTGCCATGTAGCCGCAGACGGCAGCGATCAGCAGGCCGATCACCAGAATGAACAGCAGCGCGCCGGAGATCAGCAGCATTTCCGATCCGGCCAGCGGGCCGCTGCCGACGACGCTCCAGAGCAGGATCGCGATCGGCACGAGCATGGCCAGGGTGCCGATGAAGACGATCGAGATCGGCAGGTCCTGCTCCTCGACGGCGAGCGTCGCGCCGGACTGCCGCGCGCGGCTTGCCGCCATGGCGGAACGCACGCCGCCGATCACCGGCCCGGCGATGCGCAGCAGGGTCCAGACCGCCGCCACGCCGATCACGCCCGCGCCGAAGAAGCGAACATTGTCGGAGAACACCGTCGTCGCCCAGACTTCCGCGCCGCCCGGCAGCGGGTTCTGCGCGGTCAGGATCGGCAGAAGCACCCACCAGCCGACGACGAGTCCGAGGAACATTGCCATGCCCACGGAAATGCCCACGAGATGACCGACGCCCATCAGTGCAAAGGACAGACCCCCGGAAATGCCGGTCGCGCCCGGCCCTGCCCGGAACCAGACAGAGGCTTCCGCCACGGCCAGCCGCGTCTGCGTGAGAATGGCGAACCCGGCCGAGGCCAGCGCGTTCCACAGGAGCACCGACAGACCCTTGGCGCTCTCCACCGCGCCTTCGCGCGATTCCGAGCCGACGCGCAGGACTTCGGCGGCAGCGTGACCCTCGGGATAGGGCAGCGGGGTGTCGAGCACGAGCGCGCGGCGCAGCGGCACGGAGAACAGTACGCCGAGGATACCGCCGGTGCCGGTAATCGCCGCCGTGGTCCAATAGGGGAAGCCTTGCCACCAGCCGATCATCACGAGGCCCGGCAGCACGAAGATGATCGCGGCCAGGGTCCCCGCCGCGCTGGCGACGGTCTGGACGATATTGTTCTCGAAGATCGTCGAGTCCTTGAACCCGCGCAGGATCGCCATCGAGATCACCGCCGCCGGGATCGAGGTCGCGAACGTCAGGCCGACCTTGAGGCCGAGATAGACGTTTGCCGCCGTGAACAGCAGCGTGATCACGCCGCCGAGCAGCACCCCGCGCAAGGTCAGTTCGAGCGGAGAGCCCGCACGCGCACTGCCATTTTCCTTCGCCATGAAACCCCGTTCAGAAATGTGCGGATGCATTCTCCTGCCCCGTACCGAGGACGGCGGCGGAAAAATCGCATCGGTTATCGCGGCTCGCTGCCATATCGAAGGCCCGCCGTCCACCGCCCGATATCGTTTCAGGAACCGTTAAGCCCGCAACTCGTTGAGAAGACCTGCTCGCAGCGGGAACCCGCTCGCTCATTCATTTCCCAACCTCATCGGAAGGTCCATCAAGATGTTCAAACGTGCAATCGGTCTCGGCGCCCTCATCGCCGTCGCTTCGGCAACCGTCACCCTGTCCGCCGAAGCGCGTCCGGGCGACCGCAACGACCGCTCGGCCCATGCCTGGCGCGACAACGACCGCAGCTGGGAACCCTCGCGCAGCTATCACAAGGGCAACTACAAGGATCGCCGCCTGAGCCGCAACGACCGCATCTATCGTGGCAAGGACGGCCGCGCCTATTGCCGCCGTTCGGACGGCACCACCGGCCTCGTGGTCGGCGCGGTGGGCGGTGCCCTGCTCGCCAAGCTTGTCGGCGGCAACACCCTCGGCACCCTGGCCGGCGGTGCGGGCGGTGCCCTGCTGGGTCGTTCGATCGACCGCGGCAACGTGAAGTGCCGCTGATCCAGCCTCTATAAAAAAGCACGCGGCGGGACCGGAGTCTCGCCGCGTGCAGTATTCAGGCAGGAACCTGCCGGCGGGCCTCAAGGGAAGGACACCGCCGGAAATCGCGATCAGAAGTGAACAACACCTTCCACGCCGAAAGTACGCGGCGGGTTGAAGTTGCCATAGGCACCCAGCGTGCTCGCATTGGCGTTCGAGAGACGATAGATATGCGTCTCGTTGAGCAGGTTGCGGCTCCACAGCGAAACAGTCAGCGTCGTGCCGGCATCCGACATCGGGATATCGGCCAGTGCGATGCGGCCATTGACGATGAAGCTGCTCTGCGCCTTCACGTTCTCGTCCTCGAAGCTGTACTGGCGGTCGGCATAGGCCGCGTCGAGGTGGAACTGCACGCTTTCGTCGCCGCTGCCCACCGGCACCGAGTAATCGATGAAGGCCGAGGCCGCATGCGGCGGCGTGTAGACGATGAAGACGTTCTGGTAGACCGGATTGGCAGCCGTGCTGAGGAACGGGTTCAGCGTCTTGGGGACGCGGGTGTAAGTATAGGCGTAAGAAGCGCCGAAGGTCAGGTTGTTCGTCGGGTGGACGTTCAGTTCCGCCTCGATGCCGCGGATCTTGGTAGTGCCCGGCGCGTTCAGCGTCTCCTGCGTGTGCAGGTTGAAGTAGGGGCTGTTCGGATCGGTGTTGACGTTGTCGAAATCGACCTGTGTCCCGTCACGATCCATGATGTAGCCGGCCAGGTTCAGGCGAACCTTGCGGTCGAGGAACATCATCTTCGCACCGACTTCGTACGACTTGACCGTTTCCGGACCGAAGGCGTCGAAGGTCTGCGAACGATCGTTGGCGCCGCCGGCGCGGTATCCGGTCGCATACTTGGCATAGAGGTTCACGTCGTCCGTGGCATCCCAGGCCAGGGTGACCATCGGGTCGAAGCGGTCCTTGCGATAGTGGAAGCCGTAGTTGACCGTAGCGCCGTTCACGATGTCCAGCACGCCGTCGCGCTTATCGTGGGTGTAACGGCCACCGGCGGTCAGGTGGACCTGGTCGAGACCGGCAGGCGTATAGGTCGCCTGGGCGAAGGCGGCGATGCTCTGCGCCTTGGCGTGGCTATCACGCTGGAGGAACAGCGAGTCGTCGGCCCAGCCCTGGTTGCCGGAGGTCACCGCGCCCGTCACGTTGGGGCTGAGTGTGGTGTAGCCGGTGCCGTCCGAGTTCCAGATATTGGAACTGGGCGTCGCGGCGTTTTCGCTGGCATGCTCGTTGTAGTAGTAGGCACCCGCCACGAAATCGAGGTGGGGCAGGCTGCCGACGAGCTGGAGTTCCTGGCTGAACTGGTGCTGGTCGAGGAACGACAGCGAGTAGCGGCTGAACTTGGTATTCGGCAGGAACACGGTGCGGTGGGCGCCGCCCGAGTTGTCGTACTGATCGGTGTCGACCTGGCGCCAGGCGGTGATCGAGCGGATCGTGAGATCCGGGCTTACGTCATAGCTGAGGTTGCCCATGATGCCCTGCGTGCGGTCCACGCTCGGCTGCTGCGGCACGCCGATGTCGGCGGTCTTCATGCGCTTGTCGCCGCTCACATGCACCAGCGGGGAAAGCGGCGCGATCGTGCCGCTCGGCAGTTTGCCGCCGTTCGCAGCGATCTGCGCGAGGGTCGCGACCGGCAGGCCCTTGGGGTTGTAGTTGATGAGCTGGCTGTACATCGGCGTATTGTCATCGCGCGACTTGTCGAACGAGATGTTCGCCGTGAAGCCTTCCACCGGCTTCCACTGGGCCTGGATGCGCCCGCCGACGCGGTCGTAATAGTTGAAGCCGGTCTGGCCCGCGAGCGGGTTCTTCGTCGTCGCGTCCTGGTGCTGGTAGACGCCGTCGACCTTGATCGAGATGTTGTGGAACTCGGGCAGGTCGATGTGGGCTTCGCCGGTGCGCTGGCCGTAGTTGCCGATGCCCGCTTCCACGCGGCCGCCGAACTGGCCGGTCGGCGCCTTGGTGACGATCGAGAGCGCGCCGCCTTCGGTGTTACGGCCGAACAGCGTGCCCTGCGGGCCGCGCAGGACTTCGATGCGCTGCACGTCGAACAGCGCGGCGTTCAGGCCCTGCTGGCGGCCGAGGTAGACGCCGTCGAGATAGACGCCGACGCCCTGGTCGCGTGCGGTCTGGTTGGCGTCGAACGGCACGATGCCGCGAATGCCGACCGTGAGGGCAGACTGGCGCGCCTCGAACGTCGCCACGCGCAGCGAGGGAACGGTGCCGCTGGCAAGGTCGATCAGGCTCTGGACGTGCTGCTTCTCGATATCCGCGCTGCCGATGACGGCGATGGCGATCGGGGTCTTCTGCAGATCGGTCTCGCGCTTGGTGGCGGTGACGATGATCGGAGCGGATTCCCCGCTGTCGGCAGTTGCTGCATTTGTTGCTGCTTCGTCAGCAAAGGCGGCAACCGGGGCCTGGCTCAATGCGACGATGCTGCAAGTGGCCGCCAGACGGATGGCGTGGCGAATCATGCGAAAACTCCCTGAAATGCTAAGCTTTCCTCCTTGCAGTCGCAGCAAGGGGATCGCCCGTCGGGGGCGACAGGGAGGCTCACTAGGCGGGGGCTGCGTCACATCCGTGTTGCTTTTTTGTAATTTTCTTGACGCAATTGTGGCAACGCGAACATGACAAATTTGACATGTGCATGGCAATGAAAGGGGTACTATGTGACCCGATCATTCGTGCCGAAATGGTGGAGACAATGATCAAATCCGGAGACATCGTGCTGACGTCGGGCGAACTCGCCCACATCAGCGCCGTTCGCGACGCCTTCCTCTCCTTCGAGGTGGAAGTGATGAATGCGACCGACCTCTGCATGCGCGCCGCGAAAGCGCCGACCTGGGTCTTCGTGGACTGGATTCTTCCCGAAATGTCGGGACTTCAGCTCTGCGGCTTGTTGCAGGATCGCATCAACGACCACCCCTTGCACGTCACGATGGTGCTGCCCGAAGCCGATCCGCGATCGCAGGCGCGTGCGCTGGACGCCGGGGCGGATGATTACCTGATCGGCCCCCTCACCCCGACCGCGCTGGTGCAGCGCCTGCGAATCTACCAGCCGACCGCCGCCGCGCGCAAGGAAGCGCCGGCGATCCAGATCGGCGAACTCACGATCCAGCCGGACTCTCACCTGACGCGCTACAAGGGGCTGGTGGTGCCGCTGCAATCGAACGAGCAGCGGCTGCTCAATCACTTCGCCCGCAATCCCAACCGCGTGTTCACGCGCGGGGAACTGATCGGCGTGCTCGGGAAGAGCGTGGAAGTCTGCGACGAACGGACCGTGGACTCCTGGGTAAGCCGCCTTCGCCGCAAGCTGCGCTCGATGCAGGTTCCCCACCTGCCCCGCACAGTGCGCTCCTTCGGCTACGTCTTCGACCACGCCGAGGCTTGAGGGCGCGTTGACATTATCATAGCTCTATTAGGCCGTTAGCTTGCGATATCCGCGAATTTCGCGTCGAGGGCCTGCCGTGCATCCTCTCCGGCCAGCCTGACCTGCAAGCCGCGCTGGCCGCCGTTGATGTAGATCGCATCCCAGAGGATCGCCGTTTCATCGATGACGACCGGGACCTGGCGCATCTGGCCGAAAGGGCTGATGCCGCCGATCTTGTAGCCGGTCAGTCGCTCGGCATCGGCAGGCTTCATCATCGCCGCGCTTTTGGCTCCGAGCGCAGCGGCGGCTTTCTTCATCGAGACTTCGCCGCTGCTGGGGGCAATGACGCATGCGGACCTGCCGTCGGCAAGGACCATCAGGGTCTTGAACACCTGCCCCGGATCAGCTCCGATCGCTGCTGCTGCGGCAAGCCCGATGCTCTCGGCCGAAGGGTCGTAGTCGTAGGCATGAAGGTCGAAAGTCACGCCGACTTTTTCGAGCATCTTCGTTGCGCGGGTGGATAGCGCCATTCCTGTTCTCCTGAGAAGCGCCTAGAGCATTTTCTAATCAGGTGGAAACCTGATGACTCGGAAAATGCGACAAACCAGAAGCTTAGAGCGGCTGATCCGGTGCAGCCGGATCAGCCGCTCTAGCCCATGATGCATCCGGGGCCAAGGCCCCGCCGCACTTCACGATCGCCTCATCGCCGGGGACAGGGAACGCCATACTTTGGTCTAGCTGGGTTGGACGCCGCACCGTGACTACCTGATGAAGCGTGGCGGCATCGGGTCGCCGCTATCCTCCCGGAGCCAATCGATGTCCGACCGATCCATCATCTCGCCCGCCCAGCGCCAGCTCGGCACTCCCACCGATCTCGGCGCCGACGCCACCCGCGACATTTCCGGTGGCCTCAAGGCCCTGCTCGCCGACGTCTTCGCGCTCTACCTGAAGACCAAGAACTTCCACTGGCACATGAGCGGCCCGAATTTCCGCGACTATCACCTGCTGCTCGACGAGCAGGGCGACCAGATCTTCGCGATGACCGATCCCATCGCCGAACGCGCGCGCAAGATTGGCGGCACCACGATCCGCTCGATCTCGGACATTTCCAGCCATCAGCGCCTGCTCGACAACAATGCCGATTATGTCGATCCGCAGGGCATGCTCGCCGAACTGCATGGCGACAACAAGCAGCTCGTGGCGGAAATGCGCTCTGTCCATGCGCTCTGCGACGAATATGGCGATATCGCCACCGCCAGCCTGATCGAGGTCTGGATCGACGAGACCGAGCGCCGCGCCTGGTTCCTCTACGAAAGCTGCCGCACCGGCCACATGTGATGGCACCGACCTGCCAGGGGAGACCTTCGAAAGGTATCCCCTGGCAGAATCTACAACGCTCAGTTCACCTTTTCGAAGGCAGCGGTGATACGAATCTGCACTTCGTCGCTCACCGCCGGAACATACTTGGACACGCCGAACTCAGAGCGCTTGAGCGAACCCGTGGCGCTGAAGCCCACGGTATAGGCCTTGTCCATCGGGTTCACGCCCGCGCCGCCGAAGGTCGCGTCCAGCACCAGCGGCTTGCTGACGCCGTGCATCGTCACCGTGCCGGAAATGCGCGCGGTGCGCGGGCCGGTCTGCTCCACCTTCTGCGAAACGAAGCGGATCGTCGGGTAGGTCGCGGCGTCGAACCAGTCGGCGCTGACCAGTTCGCTGTCGAGCGTCGCATTGGTAGTGAAGATACGCGCGACGGGCAGCGAGACGTCGAGGCTGGACTTGTTCAGGGCCTTCGGGTTCAGCACCAGCGAACCGGTGGCACCGGGGATCGTGCCGAAGAAATCGTTGAAGCCGAAGTGGTTGACGCCGAACTGCGCAAGCGTGTGGTTGCTCTCGACTTTGTAGGTTCCGGCCTGGACGGCCTCCGGCGCGACGGAGGCCTGAGCAACGACGAGCGAGGGAACGCCTACCAGCGTGGAGGCGGCAAGGGCGATGGCGGCAATTGAGAAGGTCTTCTTCATGGAGCGCTCCGGGACAAATGGGGTGTAATTCCAGGGCCCTATGCAGCTTGCTCCGCTTTTCGATAATCCGCCATTCAGGCGAATGTCTTTCAACCCAGAGTTGAAAATGATTCTCGATCCCAGCAGGCTGCGCTCTTGTCGGCGCCTGAAATCGCGCTCACCCGCCTTGCGCTTGAACAGGGCGGTGCTTTCCGTGACAATAGATTGCTGCCCCCTTTGGAGGATGGAACCGCTCCGGCGAATGGCCCATTATCCTTTTGAAAATGCAGCCGACGCGAACAAAATTCGCCGAGACCGTCGCCCGAGGCCTGCTCCAAAGGCGAGGCGAACCGGGGTATAGGCTTCGGCCAAAAGGTATGCTTGCCGCCCTGCAATTACATATTTAATGTCAACAAAATCGATTGAGTTTAGGCGTGAGCCATCACGATGGGAGACATGACACGATGAATGCCGGAATCCTCAATCGCCGCCTGTTCCTGTCGATGGCCGCTGCCGGCGCGCTGGCCGTCTCGCTTGCAGGATGCTCCGGCGGGAAGTCCGGCAATTCGGTCGAGATCACCAACGTTTCCTACGATCCGACGCGCGAACTCTATCAGGCCGTGAACCCGGCCTTTGCCGCCTACTGGAAGAAGAAGACCGGGCAGGACGTGACCTTCCGCATGAGCCATGGCGGCTCAGGCAAGCAGAGCCGCGCGATCATCGACGGTCTCGAAGCCGATGTCGCCACTCTCGCGCTGGCCTATGATATCGACGTGATCTCCAACAAGGCCAAGCTGCTCCCGGCCGACTGGCAGAAGGCGCTGCCCGACAACAGCTCGCCTTATACCTCGACGATCGTGTTCCTTGTCCGCAAGGGCAACCCCAAGGGCATTCATGACTGGAACGACTTGGTGAAGCCGGGCGTGCAGGTCATCACCCCGAACCCCAAGACCAGCGGCGGCGCGCGCTGGAACTTCCTCGCCGCCTGGGCCTATGGCCGCAAGGCGGGCGGGTCGGACGCAGCGGCCGAGACTTACGTGAAGCGCCTCTTCGCGCAAGTTCCCGTACTCGACAGCGGCGCGCGCGGCGCCACCACGACTTTCGTGGAACGCGGCATCGGCGACGTCCTGCTCGCCTGGGAAAACGAGGCGCTGCTGGCCGAGAAGAAGCTGGGCGCGGGCAAGTTCGAGATCGTCGTGCCTTCCATCTCGATCCTCGCCGAACCGCCGGTGGCCGTCGTCAGCGCCAACGCGAAGAAGCACGGTACCGAGGAAGTCTCGAAGGCCTACCTCGAATATCTCTATACCCCCGAAGCCCAGGTCGCGATCGCCCGCAACTTCTACCGCCCGAGCGATCCCAAGATCGCCGAGCAGTTCGCCAACCAGTTCCCCAAGCTGAATCTCACCACCATCGATGAGGATTTCGGCGGCTGGACCAAGGCGCAGAAGACCTACTTCGACGACGGCGGCGTGTTCGACCGCATCTACACCAAGAAATAAACCGCGCCCCGCGCCAAGATCGAGCAGGCCACTGCAGATGCCATCCATGACGACGCGCAAGACCACATGGCGTGCGCCCTCCGTGCTGCCGGGCTTCGGACTGACCTTCGGGTTCAGCCTGGCCTGGCTTTCCCTGATCGTGCTGATCCCGCTCTCCATGCTGTTCATCAAGTCGGCGGGAATGGGCTGGCAGGCCTTCGTCGACGTCGGCTTTTCGGAGCGCGCCCTCACCGCCTATCGCCTGAGCTTCGGCACGGCGCTGGCCGCTGCCTTCGTGAACGCGGTGTTCGGCCTGCTCGTCGCCTGGGTGCTGGTCCGCTACGAATTCCCCGGCAAGCGGGTGATTTCTGCGCTGGTGGACCTGCCCTTCGCGCTGCCCACCGCCGTTGCCGGCATCGCGCTGACGGCGCTCTACGCGCCGAGCGGCTGGGTGGGTCAGTACCTCGACCCGCTCGGCATCAAGGTCGCCTTCACCTCGCTCGGCATTACGGTGGCGCTCGTCTTCATCGGCCTGCCTTTCGTAGTGCGCTCGGTGGAGCCGGTCCTTGCCGATCTCGGCAAGGACGTGGAGGAAGCCGCCGCGACGCTCGGCGCGGGCCGCGCCCAGACTTTCGCGCGGGTGATCTTCCCGGCGATCCTGCCCGCGCTGTTCACCGGGTTCGCGCTGGCCTTCGCGCGCGGCGTGGGTGAATACGGTTCGGTGATCTTCATCTCGGGCAACATGCCCGGCAAGACCGAGATCGCGCCGCTGCTGATCGTCACCCAGCTCGAACAGTACAACTACGACGGCGCCACCGCGATCGCGATGGTCATGATGCTGGTGTCCTTCGCGGTGCTGTTCACGCTCAATGCGCTCCAGTCCATTCGTCGCAGGAGGCTCGGCGCATGACCCGGAAAACCCGCAGGATAACGCCCGGTACGGAAAGCCGGACGGCTCAGATCCTGCTCATCACTCTGGCGCTCGCCTTCCTGGCATTCTTCCTGATGCTGCCGCTGATCGCGGTGTTCAGCGAAGCCTTGAAGCAGGGGATCGGCCCGTTCCTCGATGCCGTTTCCAATCCCGATGCCTTCTCGGCGATCCGCCTGACGCTTATCATCGCGGCGATCAGCGTGCCGCTCAACATGGTCTTCGGCCTTGCCGCAAGCTGGGCGATCACCAAGTTCGCCTTCCCCGGCAAGAACCTGCTGCTGACGCTGATCGACCTGCCGTTCTCGGTTTCGCCGGTGGTCTCGGGCCTGATCTTCGTGCTGCTGTTCGGCGCGCAGGGCCTGCTGGGACCATGGCTTTCCGCGCACGGGCTGAAGATCATCTTCGCGGTGCCGGGCATCATCCTCGCCACCGTCTTCATCACTTTCCCCTTCGTCGCCCGCGAGCTGATCCCGCTGATGATGGAGCAGGGCAAGGAGGACGAGGAAGCCGCGGTATCGCTGGGTGCCAACGGCTGGCAGACGTTCTGGCACGTTACCCTGCCGAACATCCGCTGGGGCCTGCTTTACGGCGTGCTGCTCTGCAATGCGCGGGCCATGGGCGAGTTCGGCGCAGTCTCGGTCGTCTCGGGCCACATTCGCGGCGAGACCAACACGATGCCGCTGCATGTCGAGATCCTCTACAACGAATACGACTTCGTCGGCGCTTTCGCGGTGGCTTCGCTGCTGGCCGCCCTCGCTCTCGTCACCCTCGTCCTCAAGACCGTGCTCGAATGGCGCTTCGACCTTCACTCGGGAGCAAAGCATTGATCCGCGTAGAAAACATCACCAAGCGTTTCGGCAACTACCCGGCGCTCCACGGCATCGACCTGGAGATCCAGCCCGGCGAGTTCATCGCCCTGCTCGGCCCTTCCGGCTCCGGCAAGACGACGCTGCTGCGCATCATCGCCGGCCTTGAATTCCAGGACGAAGGCCACGTCTACTTCAACGGTGACGACGTTTCCGACATTCCCGTCGGCAAGCGCAACGTCGGCTTCGTTTTCCAGCAATATGCGCTGTTCCGCCACATGACCGTGGCCGACAACATCGCCTTCGGCCTCACCGTGCGCAAGGCCCGCAACCGTCCCGCCAAGGCCGAGATCAAGGCGCGCGCGCAGGAACTGCTGCGGGTGGTCCAGCTCGAAGGCCTCGGAGATCGCTACCCCGGCCAGCTCTCGGGCGGCCAGCGCCAGCGCGTCGCCCTCGCCCGCGCACTCGCCATCGAACCGAGCCTGCTCCTGCTCGACGAACCCTTCGGCGCGCTCGACGCCAAAGTTCGCAAAGACCTGCGCCGCTGGCTGCGCGACCTGCACAAGCAAATGGGCCTGACCTCGATCTTCGTCACCCACGACCAGGAAGAGGCGCTCGAACTTGCCGACCGGGTGGTGGTGATGGACCACGGCCGTATCGACCAGATCGGCACGCCCGAACAGGTCTACATGGAACCCGCCACGGCCTTCGTCTCGCACTTCGTGGGCGAGACCAACCGCCTGCCAGACGGTCGCCACATCCGCCCCCATGACATCGAGATCGTCGCAGAAGGCAGCGACCGGGTCGTCGTCGATAACGTGTTCCGCAAGGCCGGCTCCTGGCGCGTCGAAGGACGACTCCAGGAAAACGGAACGATCGTCGAGATCGACGTCGACTCCCACGATACCCCGCCAGCCATCGGCGATACGGTCGCCATTGCCGCGAAACGGGCCAGAACCTTCTCCACTGCGGGAGACCGATGATGACCGACGATACCCAGGCGCTCCGCAATCTCGAGGAAAGCCTCGCCAAAGTGCGCGAGGCGCTTCAGGAACTGCGCTATGGCCAGATTGCCCTGACCGTGCATGACGGCCGCGTCGTACAGATCGACGTAACGGAAAAGAAGCGCTTCTGATTTGCCTGCACAAAGGAAGGTCTACCGACAAATCTCCAACAAATTCAGATGTTGATCCCGGTCTCCCGTTGGTCCTAGAATTGGCTTCGACGGTGATGTCCTCTGCGCATCACGCTCGACCAACGGGGGACGTACCATGAAGACTTCGATGATTTTCGGCTCGGTCGTGGCTATGGGGCTGCTTCTTGCAATGCCCGCGTCTGCGCAAGATGCAGTGCAAGTTCCCGCAGCGGCTGCCGTAACGACCTCCGGAGAAATTCCCGAGGGCTTCACGCTCGCGCCGGACGGCACGACGCTGATCCACACGGCCAGTGGCCTGCACTTTCCCGCCGAGTTCGACGGTTTTCAGCGCCTGAGCGAAAAGACTTACGATCCGAGCGGCGAATATATCGCCATCGGCTACGATCGTCCGCTCGACTCCGGCAAGGACCACCTCGTGGTCCGCATGGCGATCGTCCATATCGACCAGATGTCGGCCCGCGATCACTACATGATCATGCGGCAGGCCGCGATGTCGCACTTCGCCGCCCCTTCGATCGCATCGGAAGGACCCGCGAAGATCCCGACCAACCGGCGCCTAGAAGCCTATCGCGGCACGTTCAGCGGCTATCGCGATAACCAGCCCTGGCTGTTCAGCCTGACCACGGTGAACTACGGTTACTGGAGCGGCCGCATGACCGCCGCTTTCCCGCAGAAGGACGCAGCGGAAGCGGAAAAGCATCTCGGCATTCTGCTGGGAGAAGTGCGCGCGCAAAAGCCCAAGGCGCCGAAACGCTGACCCTTCGCTTCCGACAATTAGTTGATAAACGTCAACAATTCCAGCATAGGCCGGCCATGATCCGAAAGATTGCCCTTATCGCCGCCGCCATGGCGTCAGGCAGCGCACCGGCCATGGCCGCCGATGCTGCCCCCGATTTCTTCGCCGCCGCGCTGTGCCAGCCGCCTTACACGACCGCCAACGCGACGGAACTTTACGAGGCCGCCGAGAAACTCGCCCAGCCGGATACCTCCACGCTCGGCGCCGCGATCTATCGCCTGCCGGAACCCATCGAGAAGGACGGGTTCACCACGCAGGACGTGGTCTTCGCGGGCATGTCGGTAGGCGTGTTGCTCGACGGCCCCGTCGCGGCCGAACTCGCCCGCCGCTATGGTCTGTCGCCGGAAAAGAGCCACTTGCTCGGCGCCTCCACCCTGGGCTTCTCGCGCGTACTTCCAGACGACCAGCAAGCCCTGAAAGACCTCGGCCTGATTTCCATCGTCGCCCGTGAAGGACCGGCCATGGAGGGCAAGACCTTGCTCGCATGCGAATTCGTCTCGGATGAGGACCGCAAGGCTTTGGAATCCTACGAAAACGCCGATCACTGATACAGCGACCTGACCGGAAAGCGTGCAGACTTTCCGGTCAGGTCCGGCCTTCGATCAGCCTCGCGAGACGCCCGGGCGCGTGACCTGCGCGGCCCAGCCTTCGATGTCGAGGCGCTTGGGAAGGTCCTTCAGCACACCGTCCAGAGCCTGACCGGGACCACCGGAACAACCGCGCTGGTGCGTAGCGGTCGTCGTGCGACCCGCCGCGTCGCTCCAGGTGATGGTGTAGGAGGACGTATCGCTGATGGCCGCGTCGCATTCGACACGGGCGGTCGTTCCGTCCGCGGGCCGAAAAGGCGCCAGAGCCTCGGCCAGTGCGCGGTAGGTTTTCTCTCCCGCCTCCCGCTCCTTGACGCCCAGCGTCGCCGTGTGGCGCTGACCTTCGAACGTCACGCTCCCGGATGGAGCCACCCGCACCTCGTAGACCGGACAGAAACCGAAACACGGCCCAACCGCGATCGCGATCGTTTCCGGCACGGCAGCAGGCGGCGGTGCGGAGACAGGTCCGGCTGACTGCGCGGAGCAGGCTGCAAGCGCGAAAACGCCCGCAACCGCCAGCAAGCTCGATGTAAATGGATTCGATTTAAGCACGTGAAAGGCTCCCGCTCGTTCCGACTGCCGCCAATAGCATCGTGAAGCTGAACACAGGACGGAGCGGATTGCCGGGAACCTCAAAAATTTTTCGCCCTTCCGGCGCATGCCCGACAGCACGTCAAATTGGATACAGTTTGGACCCATCATTCGAGAGATTCCTCTCCGCTGAAATCGCTATCTTGTAGTAAACCTGCAAAGGCGTTACGCCCTGCCGATAATACCACTATGATACCGGGGATTTGGGATGACGCGACTTAAGGGCCGATCCGGCACCTTCCTTTCGATACTGCTGGCAAGCGCCGGAATGAGCGGCGTGCTGGCCGACTGCGCATCCGCGCAAGTGCCCACCCTGCCCGCGATCTATCCGGCCCCTGCATCGATGGCCTTGGGCCGGGGCACTATCGCGCTCGGAACCTCGGTCGTGCTGGTCGCCGCCCCCGGCACCGAGCCTGAGACCGTTTCCCTGATCCGCGACATCCTGAAATCGTCAGGCGTCGACACTATCGAGACCGCGCGCAACCTGCCCGCCACGCTCCGGCAGACCTACATCGTGATCGGCACCGGCACTGCGGCGCCCGTGCGCGAGGCTCTGAAGCGCAGCAAGACCACCCTCGACACCCACGCCGAAGGCTACACCATTGCCGCGGCCGCCATGGATAGCGGCGCCCTCGTCATTCTGGCCGGTCAGGACGATGACGGCCTGTTCCACGCCGCGCAGACCTTCCGCCAGCTCGCGCGCCGCCCGCAATTCCCGGCCCTGATCATCCAGGATCACCCGGCGATGCCGATCCGGGGTACGATCGAAGGCTTCTACGGCGCGCCGTGGACGATGGCCGACCGCACCAAGCACCTGGACTTCCTCGCCACCGTAAAAGCGAATACTTACGTCTACAGCCCCAAGGACGATCCCTACGCCCGCGACCGCTGGCGCGAGGCCTACCCCGCCGCCACTCTCTCGCAGCTCGGCACGCTGGCGGCGACCGCACGGCGCAACCACGTCGATTTCGTCTACGCGGTCTCGCCCGGCCCCTCGATCTGCTTCTCCGATCCTGCCGACCGCAAGGCGCTGGAAGCCAAGCTGGATGCCGTGCGGGCGATCGGCGTCCACAGCTTCTATGTCGCGCTCGACGACATCGAATATACCAAGTGGAACTGCGAGGGTGACAAGACCGCTTTCGGCCCCTCGGGTGCGGAAGCCGCAGGTGTCGCGCAGGCCAAGTTGCTGAACGCGGTACAGGCGGACCTGCTGCGCAAGGATCCGAAGTCGCGCCCGCTCATCATGGTGCCGACCGAATATTACGACGCGAAGGAAACCCCCTACAAGGCGGCCCTGCGCGAACATCTCGACCCGCGCGTCGTCGTGCAGTGGACCGGCACCGACGTGGTGCCGCCCGCGATCTCGATCCCCGACGGCAAGCAGGCGACCAAGGCTTTCGGACGCAAGACCCTGCTCTGGGACAACTATCCGGTCAACGACTATGCCCAGACCACCGGCCGCCTGCTGCTCGCGCCTTACGCCCGCCGCGAAGCCGGACTTTCCTCGGAACTGAGCGGAATCCTGTCGAACCCGATGAACCAGGAAGCGCCGAGCCGCGTTGCCGTGACCGGCCTCGCCGCCTTCGCCTGGAACGACAAGGCCTATGACGCCGACCTGACCTGGCGCGCCGCCGCCAGCGACCTTGCGGGCGGCGACGACAAGGCGACGCAGGCGCTGCTGACCTTCTTCGACACCCAGCATATGGCCCCCACTTTCGGCAGCCAGCCCTGGCAGGAACAAGCACCGAAGCTGAAGGCCGCACTCGACCGCGTGCGCGAAGCCCTTGCCGATGGCGACAATGCTGCGCGCAAGGCAGCGATCGCCGATCTCAGCCGCCGCGCCGACGAACTGGCGAGCGCATCCGACGTGATCCGTTCGGGAACCGTCGATCCGGCCTTCGCGCAGCAGTCGCGTCCCTGGCTCGATGCCATGCAGATCTGGGGCCGCGCGCTCCAGTTGTCGGCAGCCGGACTCGATGCTGCCGATCGCGGCAACGCCGCCGCCCCGCGCTACTTCGCGGAGGCCGGAAAGCTCGCCGCGGAAGCCTCGGCAGTGCAGTCGATCCCCGGCGCGACCCGCTTCGACGGGCCGATCAAGATCGCCGACGGCGTGCTGGACCGCTTCATCGCCGACGCCCCGACGCTGATCGGCACGGTTCGCTGAACCGATATCACTTGCGGAGACGAGCGCTATGCCTAGTCTCCGCAAGTGATGGAAATCGAAAGGATTGGACTCTCTCTGGCGCGGCGGATCGCCCTCGCCGCACAGGGCTTTGGCCGTAGCAGGCCGGAAGCACCGGACATCGGCCATTTGCGCCGCACAATCGAACGGGTGCAGCTGCATCAGATCGACAGCGTCAACGTCCTCTCCCGCGCCCATTACCTCCCCGCCTTCTCGCGCCTGGGCGCCTATGACCGGGCAGACCTGGACAGTCTGTCCTGGGGTCCGAAACGTCAGCGCAAGCTGTTCGAGTACTGGGCACACGAAGCCTCATTGCTACCCTTCGCCGTCCACCCGCTGCTCCGCTGGCGCATGGCGAGCGCCGATCGCGGCGAGAGCGGCTGGGGCCGGATGCGCGTCTATGCCACCGAACGCCGCACGGAAGCCATGGCGCTGCTGGAACGCCTCCGCGAGGAAGGTCCTCTGGCCGCCTCGGACTTCGAGACCCACAAGGGCCAATCCGGCTGGTGGGAATGGAGCGACACCAAACGCGCTCTCGAATGGCTGTTCTGGGCCGGACATATAACCACGGCCTCCCGGCGGCGCGGCTTCGAGCGGGTCTACGATCTGACCGAACGCGTGCTTCCAGAAGCGGTACTCGCGGTTCCTACCCCCTCGGATGCCGATGCCCACCGCGCCCTGATCGAGCGCGCCGCCCGCGCCCACGGCATCGCGACCGACAGGGAACTGCGCGACTACTTCCGCCAGTCGCCCGAACAGGCGCGCCCCGCCATTGCCGCCCTGGCCGAGGAAGGCGTGCTGGTGCCGGTCTCCATCGAAGGCAAGCGTCACGCCTGGCTCCACCGTGAAGCACGCCGTCCCCGCCGCATCGAGGCGCGCGCCCTGCTCGCCCCGTTCGATCCGCTGATCTGGGAGCGGGATCGCACCGAGCGGCTGTTCGGCTTCCACTACCGGATCGAGATCTACGTGCCCGCAGAAAAGCGCAGGCACGGTTACTATGTCCTGCCCTTCCTGCTCGGAGACCGGCTGGCGGCGCGGGTCGATCTCAAGACCGACCGGGCGGCATCCCGGCTGATCGTCCAGTCGGTCCATCTGGAAGCCGATGCTCCACTCCACACCCGCGAAGCCCTGAGCGCGGAACTGGAAGAGATGGCGCGCTGGCTCGGGCTGGACGGCGTTCATCTTGCCGTCAGCCCCGCTCTCCGAACATGACCGTTCAAATGTGATCTCGATCATGGACGGAGCCGAAACCGTTCTCGATAGTTCATGCCCTGTCCCGGCATTCGTCCCGGAATTGATACCGCAAGGAACCGACCCATGAACCGCTTGCACACCCTTTCGTTCGTCACCGCGGCCCTGGCGCTGAGCCCCCTGCCCGCCATCGCGCAGGATGCAGCGCAGCCGAACCGGCCGGAAGCCGGAAATCCGGAGCAGCAGCGCAAGACGCTCAACGAGGAACAGGCCCGCGCGGCCCGCGCGCAAGTCGAAGACAATGTCGCCCGCGAACAGGCCCGTGAAGCGACCATCGCCACCGAAGCCGCACGCCGCCAGCGCGAGGAAACCGCCTATAACGAAGCCGTGCGCAGCCACGACGCCGCCGTGCGCGACTACGAAGCGGCCCATGCGAAATGGGAAGCCAGCAACCCCTACTGCAAGCGCAACGATCCGGTGAAATGCCCGCGCTGATCGCCACTTGTAAACCGTTGCGTAGAGAAAGAAGGGGCGTCTTGGGCGCCCCTTTTTCGCAGTTCGGCCCGCCGGACGAGGACTGCGTCGATCCCGCCGAATTCCAGCTCTGCCGCGTCAAACAAGGCCGCTTCACCGTCGGTATAGGCCCAGCGCCTGCTTTGGCGGCGTTCCGAACGATCAGGCCGCTAAATTTGTTACAAAAGAACCTGCGTAAGCCTTTCTGGCGTAACATCATCTTGAGCAGATGGCGGTTCTCACGCTAGGTGGCGCCATGAGCGACCTAGAAACCATGCCCGGGCACCTGATCCGCCGCCTGCAACAGATTTCCGTTGCCCGTTTTGCGGCGCGCAGGGCCGAGGCGGGTCTGGACCTCACATCGGTCCAATACGCGGCGCTCCTGACGCTGTTCGATCATCCTGGGCTGGACCAGCAAACCCTCGCAGGCATGATCGCCTACGATCGCGTGACCATCGGTGGGGTGATCGACAGGCTCGTACAGAAGCGCCTCGTCGACCGCGAAGTCAGCCCGACCGACCGGCGCGCCCGTGTGTTGATGCTGAGCGACTTGGGCCGGGAGGCGCTGGATAGCGCGACGCCCTTAGTGGACAAAGTTCAGGCCGACCTTATTTCGCATCTTACGGCAGAAGAAGGCGATATATTCCTGAAACTTCTCCAGAAAACCACACAGGCGGGCAACGAGCTAAGCCGCGCGCCGCTGCGCCGCACGGTGAAAGTACAAGGCTCCTGAACATTTGGAGCCTTGTACTACAGCTTATCGAACCCGCTTGAGAACCCGCTCAGCCCAAAGGCCGAAGACCAGTCCGATCGTCGCCCAGAGGACAAGCTGCGTGCCGATCGAGGCGACGCGGAAATTCCACAGCAGGACGGCGGGGAAATCGCCGGGGACTTCGTTGATCGTCGGCAGCAGGAACTGGCCGAGACCGACGATCCCCAGATAGACGAAGAAACCGAGCAGGGTCGCGTCAAACCCGCGTCCGGGACGGGCCAGAGCCCCCCGGATGCGCGCCGCGACAACCGCCGCACCGAGCGAAAGCGCGATCATCCCGAAATAGGCGGCGGTGCGCAAGGCCACCGTCTCGTGCTTGCCGACGGCGGGCGGAGTCTGCGGATACTTGATCGCGGGCACCACCACGACAAGCACGAACGTCAGCGCCGCCAGCAGCAGCGCAAAGCTGCGCGGGCCGAGGTGCCCCATGCGGCCGTAGCCATAAGCGAAGACGAGCGAGAATATCCCCCCGACCGCCGCACCGTAAAGCGCCAGCGCCGTCACCAGCCCCGCGCCCTTCTGGGTATCGCGGCTCACGAGTTCCTCTTCCTGCGGCTCCGCGTGGGCCATTCCGGCGTGTTCGGGAGCCGCATGGGCCGAGTGGCTTTCCTCATAGCCGATCGCGAGGTCGATCTGCGGTTCGGCGAAACCGCGTGCGAAAAGCGTGGCAAGCAGCGCGCCCAGGATGCCGGCAAGCATCCCGCGCCAGAGCAGGTCTTTTGTCATCGCTGGATCAGTGGCAGGGGAAGCCGAGGAGATGGCGTCCGTCGTGCACGAATTCATGCACGTACATGCCCTGGAACAGCGAGAAGGCGCCCTGCTCGGTGCTGACGAAATAGAGGAAGATCATCGCCAGCAACGTGCCGAGCACGGCCCAGGGAGCGATATCCTCGATCGGAATGGCATGGCCGCCCTCGACCGGGATGAAGGCGTCATCGAAAACTGCGGCGGAAACAGCCATTGTCATGCTCCTTGGCGGGATTGCGCGTCCCCGGAAAACCTGTTGCCGAGAAGGAAGGTCTGGCTCTCGACGGGACTGTTCCCGTGCGATTACAGTGGCGCGACCGCGCCGGATTCACACCGGCTTCTTCGATACTCGACGCCGCATCCTTAGGACCGCGCGGACCGCGGCGTCAACGACTTCACGGAATTTACGCTTGGCGACGACCCTCCTACTGATCTGCATCGCCGCCACGGCATCGAGCCGTGAGGGCCGTTTTCCAGACCCGGCGGAACCGCTCGATGCCGCCGGTGCCCGCGCCGCCGCGCAAGCGGTTCTCTCGGATCGCTTCCGCACATCCGCGTACCGCAGCCCTTCTCGCGCCGCTGCCGAGACCGCCTCGGCGATGGCGCTGTCAGCCAGCGAGGAAGCCCTGCTTTCGGACCTCTCCTATGGCGACTGGACCGGCCGCTCCTTCGCCGAGATCGCGGGCGCGCAGCCGGGAGCGTTGGACCTCTGGCTCTCGGACCCGACGCAGGGCACTCCCGGAGGCGAATCCATGGATCAGGCCCTGAAGCGCATCGGCGCATGGATGGACCGGATCGCCGCCCTCGACGCGCCGGTCTGCGCCATCACCCACCCCATGATCGTCCGCGCCGCGCTTGCCCATGCGCTGGACCTGCCGCTGCGTTCGACACTCGCCATCGACGTGGCCCCGCTCTCGCACACCGTGCTCTCGTTCAACCGCTCGTGGCGATTGCAGTCGCTGGGGCTTGCGAGCGGGCACGCGCCCGGCTAATCGCCTCGAAGTTCGGGGCGCAAATCGTGCCCCGGCAAAGATCGCGCCGGTGCCCCGCAAGGGGCTTAATATGGGAACTACGGTAGAGCCTGACTCGAAAGAGTTTGCTCGATTCCGGGGCTGTCCCTGCAACTGTAAGCGGCGAGCGCGATGCACATTCGCGGCGGGACAAGCGCTCCCGACGCAGCCACTGGGCCGGACGCTAAATCCTGCGGGGCCTGGGAAGGCCGTGCATCGCGTGATGACCCGCGAGCCAGGAAACCTGCCGGCGTCGATGTCGCTCTTGCCCGCGTCCAGGGGATGGCCGAGGCACGGTAACTCTTCCGTCTGAGCGACGTGATGCATGCGGCCGGGGCCGCAGCGGCATGCCGTGTCGGGCGCCCGTGCGCCGGTCCGACCCGGCGCGCCGCCTTCGTCGCGCCTGCGACGGGAAGCCCCGCCGTTTCAGGTCGCTGGCGCGCGGGAGACGATTTATGAGCAAAGTTCCCACCACCGTCATCACCGGCTTCCTCGGCGCAGGCAAGACGACGCTGATCCGCCACCTCCTCCAGAACGCCAAGGGCCGCCGTCTCGCGCTCGTCATCAACGAATTCGGCGATGTCGGCGTGGACGGCGAACTGGTGAAGGGCTGCAATGACGAAGCCTGCCCGGAAGACGATATCGTCGAACTGGCCAACGGCTGCATCTGCTGCACCGTCGCCGACGACTTCCTGCCGACCATGCAGAAGCTGCTCGACCGCGAGAACAAGCCCGATCACATCATCATCGAAACCAGCGGGCTTGCCCTGCCCAAGCCGCTGGTGAAGGCTTTCCAGTGGCCCGACATCCGCACCCGCGCCACGGTTGACGGCGTGGTCGCCCTGATCGACGCCGATGCCGTCGCGGCAGGCCGTTTCGCCACCGACGAAGCCGCCCTGGCCGCCGCGCGCGCCGCCGATCCGATGCTCGATCATGAAAGCCCGCTGGAGGAACTGTTCGAGGAACAGCTGGGCTGCGCGGACATGGTCGTGCTCAACAAGACCGACCTCGTCGACGCCGATGCCCTCGCTCATGTCGAGACGCTGGTGCTGGCCGAAACGCGCCCCGGCGTGAAGATCGTGCGTGCCGATCACGGCGCCGTCGATATCGCCGCGCTGCTGGGCATCACCGCCGCTGCCGAGGACGACCTCGATTCCCGTCCCTCGCACATCGACGGACTGGACGAGGATCACGATCATGACGACTTCGACAGCTTCGTGGTCTCCGGCGGCGACGTGGCCGATCTCGACGCCCTGCTCGCTCGTCTGAACGACCTGATCGCGGAACACGACATTCTGCGTGTGAAGGGCATGGTCGCCGTTGGCGGCAAGCCAAGCCGTCTGGTCGTGCAGGCCGTCGGCCCGCGCATCCAGCACTTCTACGACCGCGCCTGGCTGCCACAGGAAGCGCGGCGCACTCAGCTTGTCGTCATCGGCCAGAAGGGACTGGACCGCGCCGCCATCGAGGCGGGGCTTGCCGGAGTTCTCGGCGCTGTAGACGCCTGATGCACCTGCTGTCCGCCACGCCGGGAACGATCTCCAACGGCGAGGAGGCGATCGACCTCGACCAGTCTCCCGGCGACATGGTGATCCTCACCGTGGCGGACAGCGAACTCGCCTGCTTTGCGGGCGCAGCGGCGCGCATGCCGGAAGGCGCTCCCAGCGTTCGCCTCGCCAACCTGCTGCAACTGCGCCACCCCTATTCGATCGACCTCTATGTCGAGAAAGTGATCGCGCACGCCAAATTCGTCTGCGTGGTCCTGCTCGGCGGCAAGAGCTACTGGGGCTACGGCATCGACGAAATCGCCCGCGTCGCGCGGGAGAACGGCATTGCCTTTGCCGCCATTGCCGACGGGCGAGAGGCCGATCCCGCACTCGACCGCGCCTCCACCCTGCCCGCCGATCTGCGCGAGAAATTACGCGACTATCTGCGGCAGGGCGGCACCGCCAATGCCCTGTCGTTCCTGCGCACCGCCGCGCGAACCATCGGCCATGACGCGGGCGAGCCGGACGATCCGGTGCCCGTGGCCGATGCCGGGCTCTACCTTTCGGGCACCGAGCGCGCCGGGCTTTCCGAAGTGCAGGCGGGCTGGGTCGAAGGTCGTCCGCTTGTGCTGCTGGTGTTCTACCGCGCGCTGATGATCGCGGGAACGCTGGACGCCGTGGATGCGATGATCGCAGCGCTACGGGAACGCGGCTTCAACGTCGCCGCCGTCCATGTTCGCGCCTTGCGGGAGCCTTTCGCAGTGGATTGGCTGGGCGGGTTGCTGGGCGAGATCACGCCCGATGTGATCGTCAATGCTACCAGTTTCGCCTCCTCCTCCGCCGGTGACGATCGCAAGCCCGGCATTCTGGAAAAGGCGGACTGCCCGATCCTGCAAGTCGCTTTCGCGGGCGTCGAGGAAAGCGAGTGGCAAAGCGCCGCGCGCGGACTTGGCCCGCGCGATCTGGCGATGAACGTGGCGCTGCCCGAAGTGGACGGCCGCCTGTTCACTCGCGCCGTCGCCTTCAAGGCAGCCGAGCGCTTCGACGAGGTGACCCAGTGCGGCATCGTCGTCCCGCGCGTCGCTCCTGACCGGGTGGCGTTCGTCGCCGATCTCGCCGCCAACTGGGCAAGCCTGCGCCGCACCGCATCGCCCGAGCGCCGCGTCGCGCTGGTGCTGGCGAACTATCCCAACCGCGACGGTCGCATCGGCAACGGCGTCGGCCTCGACACCCCCGCCAGCACCGTCGCGATCATCGCCGCTCTGGCCGACGCGGGCTATGACATAGGCGAAGCGCCAAGGGACGGCGCCGCGCTGATGCGCCTGATGACCGGCGGCGTGACCAACGACCTGACATCGCTGGACCGCCCAGGTGAAGTTTCGCTACCGCTTGCAGCTTACCAAGCCGCCTTCGCAGCGGTGCCCGAAAGCGCGCGCAAGGCCATGGTCGAGCGCTGGGGCGAACCTGCGGCCGATCCCTTCGTGCGGGACGGCGCATTCCGTTTGCCGGTGCACCGCTTCGGCAATCTCGCCGTCGCCGTGCAGCCCGCGCGCGGCTACAATATCGATCCCAAAGCCAGCTATCACGACCCGGCCCTGCCGCCGCCCCACGCCTACCTCGCCTTCCACATCTGGCTGGCGCAGGACTTCGGCGCGCAGGCCGTGGTCCATGTCGGCAAGCATGGCAATCTGGAATGGCTGCCGGGCAAAGCCATCTCGCTCTCGCGCGAGTGCTTCCCGGAGATCTGCGCCGGACCGCTGCCGCAACTCTACCCCTTCATCGTCAACGACCCCGGCGAAGGCACGCAGGCCAAGCGTCGCATCGGCGCGCTGGTGATCGATCACCTCACCCCGCCGCTGACCCGCGCCGAGACCTACGGCCCGCTGAAGCAGCTCGAAGCGCTGGTGGACGAATACTACCTCGCCGCGGGCATGGACCCGCGCCGTCTCGACCGGCTGCGCCGCGATATCCTCGACCTCGCCCGCAGCCACGGTCTCGATCGCGATGCCGGGGCCAGCGGTGACGACGACGACGCGCTTTCCGCGATCGACAACTACCTCTGCGAACTGAAGGAACTGCAGATCCGCGACGGTCTGCATGTCTTCACGCAGTCGCCCGAAGGCCGCTTGCGGCGCGACCTGCTGGTCGCGCTGGCCCGCACGCCGCGTGGCTATGACCATGCCGGGCAAGCCTCGCTGCTGCGGGCGATGGCGGAGGACTTCGGCTTGGACTTCGACCCGCTCGACTGCCGGATGGGGGACCGCTGGGACGGCGCGCGGCCTAAAGCACTGGCAGCGATTTCGGATGAGCCTTGGCGCACGCACGGCGATGCCGTGGAGCGGCTCGAACTGCTGGCGGCGGAGTTGGTCGACACCCTCCTCCCTCATCGTCACCCTGAACTTGTTTCAGGGTCCATCTCGCCGATGGACCCGCCGGTCGAGGCCGAGGAATGGATGCTGAGCCGCAAGGCCAGCGCAGCTAAACAAGTTCAGCATGACGGTGGAGTAGGCGGTAAGGGCATGGGGCTGAACACCGCAGCCGTCCTCGACGCCATCGCAACCGACCTCGCTCCTCGCATCGACCTCTGCGGCCCGCGCGAGGCCGAGGCCCTGCTCGCCGGCCTCGATGGCCGCTTTGTCCTACCCGGCCCCTCCGGCGCGCCCACGCGCGGGCGGCCTGACGTTCTTCCCACAGGGCGCAACTTCTACTCGGTCGACACCCGCGCCGTGCCCACCGCCGTCGCCTGGGAACTCGGGCGCAAGTCCGCCGATCTGCTGGTGGAGGACTACCTCCAACGCGAGGGCGAGTACCCCAAGGCCATCGCGCTTTCCGCATGGGGCACCGCCAACATGCGCACCGGCGGCGACGATATCGCGCAGGCCCTTGCACTGATGGGCGCGCGCCCGCGCTGGGACTGGACTTCGGGCCGCGTGGTCGGGTTCGAGGTGATGACCGTGGCCGAACTCGGCCGCCCGCGCGTGGACGTGACCTTGCGCGTCTCCGGCTTCTTCCGCGATGCCTTCCCCGAACAGATCGACCTGATCGACAGCGCCGCGCGCGCGGTGATGGCGCTGGACGAACCGCTGGGCGACAACCCCGCCGCCGAGCGCCACCGCGCCGAAGCCGCCGCGCTGGTCGAAAGCGGCGAGGCCGAAACGCAGGCCGCCCGCCGCGCCGGTGCGCGCGTATTCGGATCGAAACCGGGTGCTTACGGGGCCGGACTTCAGGCCATGATCGACGAGAAGATCTGGCACGAACGCAGCGATCTGGCCGATGTCTACCTCGACTGGGGCAGCTACGCCTATGGCGGCGGCGTCGAAGGCGATGCCGAACGCGGTCTCTTCGCCGCCCGCCTCGCCTCGGTCGATGCCGTGGTCCAGAACCAGGACAACCGCGAGCACGACCTGCTCGACAGCGACGATTACTATCAGTTCGAAGGCGGCATCGCTGCTGCCGTCGAGCATCTGAAAGGCCGCGCGCCGATCAGCTATCACAACGACCACAGCCGCCCGGAGCGCCCGGTCGTCCGCACGCTGGAGGACGAGATCGGCCGCATCGTGCGCGGGCGCGTCACCAATCCCAAGTGGATCGCGGGCGTCATGCGGCATGGCTACAAGGGTGCGTTCGAGATCGCCGCCTCGGTCGATTACCTCTTCGCCTTTGCCGCCACGACGCACGCGGTGAAGGACCATCATTTCGACGCCGTCCATGCCGCCTTCATCGAGGACGAGGCGGTGCGAAACTTCATGACCGAGGCGAACCCGGCTGCCTTGCGCGAAACTGCCGCGCGCCTTGCCGAGGCGCTGGAGCGCGGCCTCTGGAAACCCCGATCGAACAGCGCGGGCCTGACGCTCGCGGCCCTCTCAGGAGCATGACCATGGTGCAGCGTACCGACGAACAGCACGCCGAGAAAATGAAAAAGAAGCAGGCCGCGCATGACAAGATCATGGCCGGAAAGACGGTCGAAAAGGGCCTGCTGATCGTCCACACCGGCAAGGGCAAGGGCAAGACCACCGCCGCTCTCGGCATGGTGGTACGCGCCATCGGCCACGGCAAGAAAGTGGGCGTCGTCCAGTTCGTGAAGGGCGCGATGACCACTGGCGAGAAGGTCGTCTTCGATGCCTTTCCCGATTCTGTCGAGTTCAAGCCGATGGGCGAAGGCTTCACCTGGAACACGCAGGACCGCGCCCGCGACATCGAACTCTCGCGCGAGGCGTGGGAAGAAGTGAAGCGCATGGTGGCCGATCCCGCCTACGACATGGTCTTGGCGGACGAACTCAACATCGTGCTGCGCTACGACTATCTGCCGCTCGACGAAGTGCTGGAAGTGCTCACCACGCGCGGCGAGATGAAGCATGTCCTCGTGACCGGCCGCAACGCGCCGGAAGCCCTGATGGAAGCCGCCGATCTCGTCACCGAAATGACCCTGGTGAAGCATCCGTTCCGCTCCGGCGTGAAGGCGCAGGCGGGCATCGAATTCTAACGATGACGCCGCAGTTCGGCCCCGAGTTCCAGCGTGACCTGGCCGAACTGCTGGCGTGGCGACGCGACGTGCGCCACTTCCGCAGCGATCCGCTGGAGGAAGGTGTCGTGGCGGAACTACTGGAGACGGCGCAGCTTGCTCCCTCGGTCGGCAATTCACAGCCCTGGCGTTTCGTGCGGATACGCTCGGCGCAGCAGCGCGAGGCGCTGGCCGCCCATGCCGATGCAGAAATCGCGCGCGCCGGAGCGGTCATGGCCGAGGATCGCCGCTCGGCCTATGCCGCGCTCAAACTCCACGGCATGCGTGAGGCTCCTGAACTCATCGCCGTGTTCTGCGATGATGAGACGCCGATCGGCGGCCGTCTCGGGGCGGCGACAATGCCGGAAACCCGCGGGTTTTCGGTCGTGCTGGCGATCCACACGCTCTGGCTGGCCGCTCGCGCCAGAGGGTTGGGTCTCGGCTGGGTCTCGGTCGTCGAGCCCGGCTATGTGAGCACCCTTCTTGACGTGCCGCAGGACTGGCGCCTGATCGCCCTGCTGTGCCTAGGCCATCCGCTCGAACCGGACCATGTACCCGAACTCGAACGGCGCGGCTGGCAAGCCCGGCTCGATTGGCGCGCGCAGGTCAGCGAGCGCTGATCTGCGCCGCCAGCGCCTTCGCCGCCTTGACGTAGGCCGGACCGCCGCAGACGGTCCAGGCCTGCGGGATCGCCACGCGCGGAATGTCCCGCAGGATCGGGTGATGGATCATCTCGGTGCCCTGATCGGAAACCCGCTGCGTGGCGCTGTCGATCACGATGTAATCGGGATGCGCCATCGCCATTTCCTCAAGGCTCATCTGCGAGAGCGACGGCTTGCCGAGCTTGCCCGCCAGATTGACGAGACCCACCCGTGTCATCAGATCGTCCACCAGCGTACCCGTGCCGGTAAGATAACCGCGCCGCTGGTAATAGGCGGCAACCCTGCCGCGCCCGGCGCTGTGCAGACCGGCAAGCTGCGCGTTCATGCGCGCGATCATCGCCTCCCCGCGCTCCGGATGACCGACGGCGCGGGCCACGTCGCGGATCGAGGCCAGAATCTCCTCGTAATTCTGCGCCGACTTGAGATCGAGCGAGGCATAGTGCTGGTTCTTCAGCACGGCGATCGCAGGGTTGCGCCGGGCAGGCATGCCGATCACAAGATCGGGATCGGCGGCCAGTACTTCCTCCGCCGAACCGCCGAAGACCGGCAGCCCCTTCGCGGCGGCGGCTACGTCCGACATTGCCGGGTCGGAGGCATAGCGTGTCAGCCCGGCGATCTGGTCGCGATCGGCCAGAGCGACCAGCAACTGGTCCGCACAGAGATTGAGCGAGACGATCCGATGCGGATAGACCCTGATGCCGTCGCTCCGTTCGCCGGAAGATGCCATCGGCGAGGCCCCCAACAGCACGAGGCAGGGGACAAGCCGAAGATAGCGATGGATTTTTCCGAGGCCCATGGCATGGGTCCTTACCAACACGGACCCGGGACACAAGCGTGACGGGCAGCCGATCGCATGCGAGGATATTCGTGCAGAGCCGCAGTTCATCCCGTTCGCGCCACCCGGCCCTGATCCCGCTGCTGACAATCGCGCTCGTCGTGGTGGCTCTCACTTCGCTGGCCGTGGGGCCGGTATCGCTAGGCTGGGGCCGGATCTTCGCAGCGCTCACCGATCCCGCGCACGATCGCGTCGCCCGCGCGATCCTGTTCGAACTGCGCCTGCCGCGCAGCCTGATCGGCCTGATGGTCGGCGCCATGCTGGGCCTCGCCGGGGCCGTCCTGCAAGGCTACTTGCGCAATCCGCTGGCCGAACCCTCGGTGCTGGGCGCGTCGAACGCTTCCGCACTGGGAGCGGTGATCGCGCTCTATTTCGGTCTTTCCGAATGGCATCCGGCGATGCTGCCCATGCTCGCCATCGCCACCGGACTGGTCGCCATCGCCCTGCTCTTCGCCCTTGCCGGACGTTCGGAAAGCCCGCTGAGCCTGATCCTTGCCGGGATCGCCGTCTCGACGCTGGCAGGCGCCGGGATCAGCCTGGCGCTCAACCTCTCGCCCAATCCCTTCGCGGCGATGGAGATCATGTCCTGGCTGCTCGGCTCGATCGAGAACCGGTCGATGGAGCACGTGTGGATCGCCCTGCCCTGCGTGGCCGTCGGTGCCGCACTGCTGCTCGCCAATCCCCGCGCGCTTGACGCCCTCTCGCTGGGCGAAGACGGCGCCCGTTCGCTGGGCGTCGATCTGCGCCGTACCCGCCACCGCCTGATGCTGGGCGTGGCGATCGGCGTGGGCGGAGCCGTCGCCGTATCGGGCGCGATCGGCTTCGTGGGCCTGATCGTGCCTCACCTCGTCCGCCCGCTCACCGACCGCAGCCCTTCCGCCCTGCTCATCCCCTCGATGCTGGGCGGCGCGGTGCTGCTGACCGCCGCCGACATTCTCGTGCGGCTGATCCCCACCCAGGCGGAACTCAAACTGGGCGTGGTGACCGCCTTCCTCGGGGTTCCGGTCTTCCTCTTCCACCTGCTTCGGGAGCGCCGCCTGTGGTGACCATCGCTATCGAGGGCCTGCATGTCCGCCTCGGCCGCCGCGAAGTGCTGCGCGGCCTTTCCGCCACGCTCCGCCCCGGCGCACTGGTCGGGGTGATCGGCCCCAACGGCGCGGGCAAGTCCACGCTGGTCCGCGCCATGCTCGGTCTCGTCCCCCCGGCCAGCGGCGCGATCTCGGTGGACGGCGAGCCTCTTGCGCGGCTCCAGCCCCGCGACCTCGCCCGCCGCGTCGCCTACCTCCCGCAAGGTCAGACCCTGCACTGGCCGCTCACGGTGGAGCGCCTCGTCGCACTCGGCCGCCTGCCGCATCTCGGCCCGATGTCGCGGATTTCGGCCGACGACGAACGCGCCGTGCAGGATGCCATGGCCCGCGCCGACGTCACCGATCTCGCAGGCAGGGTAGCGACCGAACTCTCCGGCGGCGAGCGCGCCCGCGCCATGCTGGCCCGCGCCCTTGCGGTCGGCGCCCCGGCGCTGGTGGTGGACGAGCCGCTCGCCTCGCTCGATCCCGGCCATCAGATCGACGTCATGGATTTGCTCGCGCGCGAGGCGCAAGGCGGCAAGCTCGTCGTGGCCGTGCTGCACGACCTGACGATGGCAGCACGCTATTGCGACCGACTGCTGCTGGTGAACGGAGGCGAACTTGTCGCCGACGGAACGCCGCAGGAGGTTCTGACGGCAGAGCGTCTACGCGCGGTCTACGGCGTGACCAGCCATGTCGACATGGCCGGGCCGCTGCCCTTCGTCGTGCCGCTCGAACGGGCACACTACTGAAAACAGGGAGAAGGCTCGCAAGCCTTCCCCCTGCTCCGTATCAGGTCACCTGGAAACCGGCCCAGAAGGGGTCGGCCTGATCGATCCAGATCGTGTTGAAGCCGGTGGCGACGGCCGAGCCTTCGATCGAAGGGATAATCGCCGGCTTGTCGCCAAGCATGACTTCCTGCTCCACCACGCCGATGAAGCGGCTGCAGATATAGCTCTCGTGCACGAACCGCTCGCCTTGCTTGAGGCGTCCGGTTGCGTGGAGATGTGCGATGCGCGCCGAGGTTCCGGTGCCGCAGGGGCTGCGGTCGATCGCCTTGTCGCCGTAGAACACGGCGTTGCGGCCGTCCGCGCCCTCATGCTTGGGCTTGTCAGCCCAGAGGACGTGGCTGACGCCGCGGATCGTGGAATCGAGTGGGTGGACCGGCTCGTACTTCGCGCGCACGGCTTCGCGGATACGGCCCGAAAGCTCGATAATGCGCGAGGCGCCGAGATCGTCGAGGCCGGTATAGTTGCCCTGCGGTTCGACGATGGCATAGTAATTGCCGCCATAGGACACGTCGATGGAGAGCGGGCCGATGCCTTCCACGTCCACTTCGATGCCGCGCTCGGCAACATAGGCGGGGACATTGGTGATGCGCACCGAAGTGACCTTCGGACCTTCGGTCTCGTAGGCGATCTCGATCACGCCTGCTGGAACCTCGACGCGCAGCTTGCCCGGCGTCGCAGGCTGGATCAGCCCGTGTTCGAGGCCGAAGGTGACCATGCCGATGGTGCCGTGTCCGCACATCGGCAGGCAGCCGGAGGTCTCGATGAACAGGATACCGATGTCGTTGGCGGCATCGGTCGGCGGATAGAGGAAGCCGCCCGACATCATGTCGTGCCCGCGCGGTTCGAAGCACAGGCCGGTGCGTATCCAGTCGAAGCGCGACAGGAAATCCTGCCGCCGTTCGGACATGGAGGCGCCCTTCAACAGCGGAGCCCCGCCCGCCACAAGGCGAACGGGGTTACCGGCTGTGTGGCCGTCGATGCAGAAGAAAGTGTGCCGCATCGACGCTCCTTCAGGCTGCTGCTGCGATCGTGAGATCGGGGCGGGTGGCGGCGGCCTTCTCGACCATCGCGATCACCTGCGCACGGCGTTCGCCCTCAAGGACGTAGCGCGGAGGCAGGACGCGCTCCGAACCGCGGCCCATGACCTGTTCGGCCAGCTTGATCGACTGGACCAGATCGTGGTCGGCATCGAGGTGGAGAAGCGGCATGAACCAGCGATAGATTTCCATGGCCTTGGCGTGATCGCCGCGCTCGAAAGCCTTGACCAGCTCGACCGATTCCTTCGGGAAGGCGTTGGTGAGACCCGAAACCCAGCCCTGGGCACCGAGGTAGAGACCTTCGAGAGCCACGTCGTCGAGGCCTGCGAACAGCGTATAGCGATCGCCGAACTCGTTCCGGAAGTCGGTGAAGCGGCGGGTATCGGGAGCCGATTCCTTGACTGCGACGATGTTCTTCACATCGACCAGAGCGGCAAGGACTTCCTTGTCGATCACGGTGCGGTAGGCGGGCGGGTTGTTGTAGAGCATGATCGGCAGGCCGGTCTGGTCGGCCACGCCCTTGAAGTGGGCTACGAGTTCATGCGGCTTGGTCACATAGACCATCGGCGGCAGCAGCATGAGGCCATCGGCGCCGGCCTTTTCAGCAGCCTGAGCATACCGCACGGCACGGCGCGTGTCGAATTCGGAAGTGCCGGTCACGACCGGAACGCGGCCGTTCACCGCCTCGACGATGGCCGAGAGAACCTGAACCTTTTCTTCGAATTCGAGCGAGTTGTTCTCACCCACGGTGCCGAGCGCGATCACGCCGGTCACGCCGTCGTTGATCAGATCGTCGACGACGCGCTGGGTGTCGGCGAGATCGATCGACAGATCCTCACGGAGCTGCGTCGTGACTGCCGGGAACACACCCTTCCAACCAATTGCCATGTAAGTTCTTCCTACTCTCTCTGAATTGAAATATCGTATACGATATTACGAAGCATACGACAATTGCAAAATTCTCACCAACATCGAAATTTTGTGCATCGTTCTGCAACCGGCAGGAATCCAAGAAAAAGAGCCGCCCCGGTTTCCCGAAGCGGCTCCCTTTTCAGATTGCATGCGATACGCGCTGCATCAGAAGCGGAAGCGAACGCTTCCCTGCACCGTCCGCGCCAGCGTGCGAACGCCGAGTGGCAAGAGTTCCTCGCTACCGTGATAGCGATAAACATCGTTTCCGAGAATGTTCGACGCTTCCAGGGAGAGGGTCATGAAGCTAACCGGAGTATAGTTTATGGCCGCATCCAACTTGTAAGTATCCGCTTGATAAGGCGAATATTCCGGATTGTTCGTCCAAATATTTATGCGATATGACGAGCGATAATTGTACGCCACGCGCGCACTGAATTTCGGGGTATCATAGAAAAGAGTGGCGTTTGCAGTCCATTTCGAAGTGTTCGGAGAGTCAAATGCACCAGGAAAATCTTCCGGATAGGGGTATTCCACCCGTGCCTTGAAGATATGGCTAGCATTCAAGCTTGCACCAAAGTTGCTCAGGATGCCCGGCAAGAAGTCGAAGAACGACTGTACCGTGCCTTCCACACCGATAAACGTACCATCTCCTGCATTACGCTGCTGCTCTACGTACCCGAAAGTCGCGCCATAGTCAGCCACATTGATACCGTAGGCCTGCATCGCTGCTGCACTGACTTGCTCGCGGCTATAGTACAGGAAACCAGTCGCCTTCTTGTAATAGCCTGCCAATGAGACCTGACCGCCGCGACCGAAATAATATTCGGCACTAACGTCATACGCATGTTCACGCTGAGCTTTCAGTTCAGGATTGCCGGCATAGACCACCGGTTGTGCACCGCCCGTATCGACCGAATAGAAGGGACGCATATCAGCGAAAGTAGGCCGTTGCACGTTAGTCGTATAAGACATCCGCAACTGCATCTTAGGCGTAAAATGAACGAGAGCTGTAAAGCTTGGCAGCAGATCGGTGTAGTTCCCACGACCTGGCGCCGTTTCGATAATCGTACCGTTCGCCCCCGGCCGGTAGCTGTAACTTTCGGAGGTACCCCAAGTGTTCGTGTAGCGTACACCGGCAATGCCGTCGATTGGAATGCTTCCGACATCGAAGCCATAGTTGATCTGGGCGTAAGCGGCAAAATTCTTTTCGTTGGAGCGGAACGTCGATCCCCGGTCACTCGGCGGATTCACGGTCGAGAAGATATCCGCGTTGGCAGGATTGGTTCGCTGAATATATTCTCGAATTGCCGCGATGTTATCCATCACGACAGAGCCGGGAATACGATACCATTCGGCTGAGGAACCACCGATATCCGGGCCGATCATAGCAGCCGCATCATAACCGGGGAAAGTGCTGAGCGATGCGCGTGTGCCGTTCACAGTGGGATAACCATCACGGTAGCCATAGTATCTGCTGGCCCGGCGCTGGTTGTAGCGAGCACCAATCTGAAGATTGCGCAGAAGACCATCTGGCATAATGTCCAGAGTCAGGTCAGCCTGAGTAGAGAATTCCTTATTCTTAGAGCCGCCTTTATTATCCTGAAAGCGATCAACTACGTACTTCGAGAGATCAGAAAGATCCACTCCGTTGAAGGAAATCGACGGGGCGCCCTTGCTGTAGATATCAGATGCGAAATCGATATCAGCAGAAGTTAAAGTGCCTGGACGCAGCACCGATTCGACAAAGTAATAGCCTTCATTCGACCAATTATACTGCGCCCCGAAATTCAGGTGCATGATTCCAGAATTATAATGACCTTCGAAATTCGTTGTATACAAATTCGAGTGCAGGCGATTGTACAAGCTATCGATGCCTGCTGCGATTCCGTTTGGATTACTGTAAGTGGCGGACTTCACCGTCCGTCCATCGGGCATAAGAACGATGTTACTCAGTTCCCCGGCAAAGGGCAGATCCTGTACATACAATCGCTCGGCTGACCGATTCTCACGCGATCCAAGATAACCGCCTTCAAGTACGAAATCGAGCTTATCATTCGCGCGCCATTGCAACACCGCGTTAATCGACGGGCGCTTCACACTTCCCTGTTCAATTCCGTAATATGCGCGATACGGAATGACGACTTGCGATCCGTCGTCGAGATCCATTTCGAAAGGCGATTCACTTTCGATGTAATTTTCGCGGTAGTTGGTCTTAGTCCATGAGGCATTGACCAGAAAACCAATTTCCCCGATTCCGGTATCGAAGCGGTTGGCAACCAAAAGACTGCCATAGGGGCTGACCTTTTCAGAAATGTCATCATAAGAGCCGCGAACGCTACCCGCAACGGTCCAGCCCTTTTTCATGTCGAAAGGGCGCCGCAGTTCGACGTTTACAGTACCAGCGATCCCCCCTTCGACCTGATCAGCGGTACGAGTCTTGTAGACATCGACCTGCTTGAGCAGTTCTGCCGGTATATCGGCAAGGTTCAGCGACCGGCCGTCGCCTAGGTTGGTGTTGTTGCCATTAACCGTGGTCTGAACTTCAGCAAGGCCGCGGATGGTCAGACTCTGCCCCTGCCCTCGCGCACGGTCGATCTGCACGCCGGTAACGCGCGCCAGGGCATCGACGACATTGTTATCCGGAAGTTTGCCGACGTCCTCTGCAACAACGGAATCGACGATCTGCTTCGAGTTCTTTTTCTTGGTTGCGGCTGCCTCCACGCTACCACGAACACCGGTCACGACAATGTCGGCCTTCGGGCTGTCATTCTGGTCAGACAATTCGGACGAAACAGCGGCCTGATCCTGCGCCCATGCAGGAGCGGCAACACCGATGACCAAGACCGAACCCAGCGCGGTAGAAAGCTTCAGGACTTTTAATGATGTCATAGCAAAACCCCCTGTTTTGATCCCCGGCGCCCTTGCTACGGCACCATTGCTTATATCGTATACGTCCTACGATATAGGGTTTCTGTCAAGCCGATTGTGACGGTTTGGAAACATTTTTGTCTGAGTAATCCTGCTTCTTGAAATATCCGAAAAGCACATGCGTTTAGGGGCGCAGGTTGATGACCTGCGCCCCTGATCGTTGTGCGAAACTGTAGTTAGGTGAGGTTACCCGCAGGCTCTCGGAGCTGGTAGATCGCCGCGATCAACCGATTGCGCGCTGGTCGGCGCCAGCACTTCCCACTCTTGCGCGGCAAGCGCTGCGTGGGTCTTGCCGTCGGTCGATGCCTCCATCACCGCGCGCAAACAGCGCGTGGTGATTTTCGGGAAGGTCACTTGCTGGAAGGCATCGGTTCCGGTGCCGTAGCCGCTCGCGCCCGGCACCGGCTTCCATCCCTTCGCGGCCCAGTATTCCAGATGCCACTTCGCCGGGGGCGCGACGCCTACGCCCGAGCCGGCGGGTTGGTCGTTCCAGAAGCGTATGCGCGAACCGTCGATCGTCACCGGCTTGTCCCAGCGGTACTCGATCCACTGGCGCGGCGGGTTGTTCGGCGACCAGCTTCCCCACATGTCGGGCGGAAGCGGAGCGTCCTTTACTACCCCGTTGTTGAGCGCCTTGATCCAGAACTGGACCGGCACCGGGTCGTTCGAGGCCGTAGCCCAGGCCGAGCGCGCGATGTTGCGGCTGGGCGGGAGCGGCGGCTGCGGGCGGCGCGTCGGCACGACCGTGCGGATGCGCGCGGGACTGACGCTGTCGTCCCACTGCATCCGGTCGACCGCGACGCTGCGGCGGAAGTGGCCGCCGCCTTTCGCGTCCGCCGTGTGATAGACCATGTACCACTGGCCCTTGAACTCGACCGCGCCCGGATGCGAGGTGGTGGACGATACAGGTTTCAGCGCCACGCCCTGGTAGGTCCACGGCCCCATCGGCGAAGGCGCGGTGCCGTAGGCGATGCAGGCATGATAGACGGCAGGCGTGCAGTCCGAGGTCGGACTTGCCTTGTTACCCGCATAGAGCATGTAATACGTGCCCTTGCGCTTCATGATCCATGGCGCTTCGAAGAATCCGGTAAGGCCGGTGATGGTCTGTTCCGGCCCTTTGGGCGTGATCATGTCGCGCGCCAGTTCCATGCCGCGCATCTGGCCGAACGTGCCCCAGTACAGGTAGACCCGGCCATCGTCGTCGATCAGGATCGTCGGGTCGATGTTCTGGATGTCGTTGGCGACCGGCACTTTCTGCGAGACGATCGGCCCCGAGGGGTGCGCGTCGCGCCACGGGCCGACCGGGCTATCCGCCACGGCGACGCCGATGGCGAAACGGTCCTTGGCGTCGCTGTTCTTCTCCATCACCGGGGCGTAGAGATAGAAACGCTTGTCCGGCCCCTGGATGATCTGTCCGGCATAGGCCCTTGCCGGTTCCGCCCAGGTGAAGACGTTCTCGGGCTTGAGGAATGCGGGATAGTGCGTCCACTTCGCCCCGTTCGAACCGGGCGTGGGATCGTCGGTCCTCAGCAGTTGCCAGTCGGGCATGATGAAGTCGTTGACGTCGGGCGCGGCCATATCGTGCCCGGTCAGGATCCAGAACTGCCCGTCGGCGACGAACGGCGCGGGGTCGGCCGAGTAATAGTCGCCGTCCGCAAGGATCGGGTTGCCCGGCACGGTGATGTCCCGTCCGGCCGGAGCAGCGGACTGCTGCGCCGAGGCGGCCGACGCCAATGCGCCGGCCACCAGGATCACTGCAAGCTTATTCCTCATCGGGGTATGGCCCCTTGCCGCCATCCTTGATGAGCTGATCGACCCGCTGGTCGAGCACTGTCAGCGGCACGCCGCCCAGTTCGAGCACCGCATCGTGGAAGGCGCGGATGTTGAACTTGGGGCCTAGCGCGGCCTCCGCCTTCTTGCGCCCATCAACGAAGGCCAGCTGGCCCATGTAGTAGGACAGCGCCTGCCCCGGCCAGGAGATGTAGCGATCGACTTCGGTCTCGATCTCGTGGTCCGAGAGCGCGGTGTTGTCGCGGAAGTACTGCTGCGCCTGTTCGCGGCTCCAGCCCATCGCGTGGATGCCGGTATCGACGACGAGGCGCGAGGCGCGCCAGGCCTGGTAGCTCAGCATCCCGAAGCGGTCGTAGGGCGTTTCGTACATGCCCATGTCCTCGCCCAGCGCCTCGCAATAGAGCGCCCAGCCTTCGCCATAGGCCGAAAGGTAGGTGTCGCGGCGGAAGGCGGGCAAGTCCTTGTTCTCCATCGCCAGCGGCATCTGCATCGCGTGGCCGGGCGCGGATTCGTGCAGGGTCAGCGCGATCTGCGAATAGAACGGACGGCTCGGCAGGTCGTAAGTGTTGACCAGATAGATGCCCGGACCGCCGCGACCGCCGGTATAGAACGGCGCGATGTCGTCCGGCACCGGCTTGATGGCGAAGCGGCTGCGCGGCATGTGACCGAAGAACTGGTCCGCCTTGCCGTCGAACTGCTTGGCGATCCAGGCCGCGCGGTAGAGCAGCTCGTTCGGGGTCTTGGGATAGAACTGCGGATCGGTGCGCAGGAAGTGCAGGAAGGCCTTGAGGTCGCCCTTGAACTCGACCTGCTGCATCACCTCGTTCATCTGCGAACGGATGCGCGCCATTTCGCTAAGGCCGATCTGGTGGATCTGCTCGGGCGTCTTGTCGAGGGTGACGAACTCGGCGATCTTCGACTGATAGTAGGCCTTGCCGTCCGGCAGGTCGTACGCCGCCAGCGTCTTGCGCGCGCCGGTTTCGTACTCGCTGCGCATGAAGGCCAGCAGCTTGACGTGCGCGGGTACGACGCCCTCGGTGATGAGCTTGCGAGCCTCGGCACGCAGCTTCTCCTGATCGGCGGCGGGGATCGTCGAGGGCAGCTTGCGGAAGGGTTCGTAGAACGGCGAAGCCTCGACCGACTTGGCCTGCGTCACCAGTTCGATACCCTTGTCGCGCCCGGTAAGCGTGACCTGCGGGCCGGTGAAGCCGCGCTTGAGGCCTGCGCGCATGTTCTCGATCTGCTGATCGTAGTAGCGCGGGATTTCGCGCAGCATTTCGAGATAGTTGTCGGCCGCCGCCTTGTCCTTGAGCGGATTGCGCGCCCAGTCGGCAAGGTCGCCCCAGAAGCTGGTATCGGCGTTGAAGGGCTTTTCGTAGTCCTTGAACCGCTGCGAAGCCAGCAGCGCATCGACCTGCCCCTTGTAGACCGCGAAGTTGATGCGGTTGGCAGGCGAAAGCTGCTTCTGGTCGAGGGCCGCAAGCTGGCCTTCCACCTTGGTCCAGCAGGCGAGACGATCGGCCTGCGCCTTGGGGCCAAGGTCGGGGAGAACGATCTTGCTGTCCTTGGGGGTATCCTCGCAGGGACCGATCTGCTTCTGGCGCCATTCGTATTCGGCGGTATAGATCGCCTCGAAAGCCTGATCCGCGGTCTGCTTCTTGGAGACCTGCGCGGCGGACGCGGCGAAAGCCGTGACCGCAGGCGTGGCGACCAGAGCGGCGCCGGCCAGCATCATGGCGCGGCCAACCGAATTCTTCACGTCATTTCCCCTTTCGAGAACCTCGAGAATGTCCTGGTGGAGCTTGGCGGGAATGCGCAGCCCCTCCTTGTCGGAGCGCGCGCGCGCGATCAGGCGGCGCGATCCCGGCAGGCGAGCGCCCTGCCCTTCGATCATGTCGAACATGGCCTCTGCACGGCGCAGGTGCTCTTCCACGCCCGCGCCGAGGAAGCCCGCCGGATCGATGGCGATGATGAACTCGCCGCCGATGGGCGAACCGCCGCGATCCTGATCGGCGGCCATCGATTCCGCGCTGGTCATGTCGCCGATCAGCGGTCCGGCCAGGAGTTCGACCATCGCCGCGAGCGCCGAGCCCTTGTGGCCGCCGAACGTGCGCATGGCACCGTCGAGCACGGCCTTGGCATCGCTCGACGGGTTTCCGTCGGCGTCATAGCCCCAGTCGAGCGGGATTTCCTTCCCCGCGCGGCGATGCAGTTCGATCTCGCCGCGCGCGACGGCGCTGGTGGCGAAGTCGAACACGAAAGGCGCCCGATCGGGTCGCGGCCAGCCGAAGGCGATCGGGTTGGTGCCGAACACCGGCTTGGTGCCGCCAGCAGGCGCCACCCAGGAATGGCTCGGCGTGAAGGCAAAGGCGACAAGACCCTGCTCCGCCAGTGCCTCGACCTCGGGCCAGAGCGCGGCGAAGTGAACCACGTTGTTAAGCGCCATCGCGGCGATGCCGAACTTGCGAGCTTTCTCTACCAACAGCGGCATGCCGCGCTCGAAGGGAAGCTGGGCGAAGCCGCCCTTGCCGTCCACGCGCACCAGCGCCTGCGCCGGTTCGCTCACTTCGGGCACGGCGTCCGGCACCACCACCCCGCGCTCGACCGAATTGGCGGCGACGAGGAGGCGGTAAAGCCCGTGCGAGGTGCAACCGTCCCGCTCGCCCGACACCATGGTGTGGGCGACGGCGGCGGCATGGTCGGGCGCGAGGCCCCAGGCTTCGAGCACCGTGCGGGCGAGTTCGTCCGCTTCGGCGATCGTCAGGGCAACGTCTTCACTCACGTTTTCAGTCACTTCTTCTCGGTAAACAGGCGCACGCCGAAGACCGGCCCCGCCGAGCTGCGGTCATGCGGCACGAAGCGCACCTTTACGCTGTTCTTGCCCTTGGTGAGAGCCTCGGGCAGCGGATAGTCCACATCGAAGAACTTGCCGGCGGCATCGTTGTCGAGCTTCTGGGTGGCGATCTTCACGTTGTCGATCAGGATATCGAACACGCGCGAACGCTCGCTGCCCCAGTAGCTGGCCTGAAGCAGCAGCGGACCCGACTTCACCTTCATCTTGAACTCGAAGTAGCCGCCCGAGCGGGCATCGCGTCCGTTGCGGCCGCGATAGGAGACCGGGTAGGAGATTTCCGAGGTCAGTTCGTGGTCGCGTTCGGGCTGCATTTCGCCGAGGTGCATGACGTCGATCGAGCGGGCGGCGATGTCCTTCTGGCGGGCCTGCTCTGCCAGGAATGCGGCCTCCTCGCTCTTCCAGCCGCTCTCGGTGAAGCGCTTGAAGTAGACGGCGCTGCGGCGGTCGTACTGGCTATAGAACGGCACGAACATGCGGTCGCCGGGGCGCACGATGCCGGTGGTCTGGAAGCGCGGGCGGTCCGAGACGATCGGCTTGAACGCGGCCAGCGGGTTGTCGCCGACCATGGCCGGTTCGACGCCGGTGAACTCCATCTCGGCCGGACCGAGGTCTGCCGCCATGACCATCGGGCCGCGCACAACGGCCACCACGTCCTGCGAACCCTGTGCGGTTTCAAGGCGCAGTTCGAGCGGCAGGTTGAGCGCGATCACGTCGCCCTTCTTCCAGCGGCGGTCGATCACGGCATAGCCGCCGACCGGCGTGGCAGGCACCGCAGCGCCGTTGACCGTGATGGTCGCCTTGCCGTTCGACCAGCCCGGAATACGCAGCGCCACGGCGAACTTGCCCTGCTTCACCGCGTCCAGCGTGATCTTCACGTCCGACTTGAAGGGATATTCGGTGGCGATGGTGAAGGCCGCGCCCTTGGCCTTCCACTGCCCGGTCGAAGGGATGTAGAGATTGACGAAGAGCGTATCGTCGCCTTCCCAGAAGATGGAATCGCCGTGCTTCGAATGGCTCTCCATGCCCGAGCCGACGCAGCACCAGAAGGCTTCCTCGCCGGGCCCCGAATAGCCGCGCGGGGCGCCGCTCATCATCGGGGTCATGTACGTGAAGCCCCCGGTTTCCGGGTTCTGCGCCGACATGACGTGGTTGAGGTGGGCACGCTCGTAATAGTCGAACAGCGCGGCGTCCGGCTGCCACGAATAAAGCTGACGGGTCAGCTTGAGCATGTTGTAGGTGTTGCAATGCTCGCAGGTGGATTCCGTGAGGTGCAGCGCCACGGTGTCCGGCTCGAAGAAGTATTCGCGGTCGGCATTGCCGCCGATCACGTAGCTGTGGTGCTGGGTCACGCGCTCCCAGAAGAAGCGGGCTGCACGGCCCGGCTCGTCCTTGCCGGTCAGCTCGTGAATGCGCGCCAGGCCGATCAGCTTGGGCACCTGGGTATTGGCGTGGAAGTTGCTGAGCTTGTCTTCCTGCGCGACCAGCGGGTCGAGCACCTTCCTGTCGTAGATGCGCTCGGCCACCTTCAGCCAGCGGAGGTCGCCGGTCTGGGCGTAGAGATCGGCATAGCTCTCGTTGAGGCCGCCATATTCGCAGCCGAGGAGTTCCTGCATCTGCTTGTCATCGAGCGCGGCGAAGACCTTCTCGAAATAGCCGCCGAGGCCGATGACGACCTGAAGCGCCTTGGCATTGCCCCAGGCGGCATTGATGTCGAGCAGGCCCTGGAAGTACTTGTGCACGGTATAGAGCGGCGACCACGAGCCGTTGAGGTCAAACCCGCCCGACTTGATCTCGCCGCGCATGACTTCGGGGAAGATCTCCTGCCCGTCGACGACCTTGCCGTCCTTGGTCTTGCGGCCGAGGGCGCCGATGTAGCCGTCGGTGCGCTGCGCCTGGCACTCTGCCAGCTGATCGACGATGTAGTCGGCGCGGCGGCGGCATTCGGGATTGCCGGTCTGCTGCCAGGCCAGCACCAGCGCGGTCATGTAGTGGCCGAGCGTATGGCCGGCGATCGTGTCGGATTCCCAGCCGCCGTAGATCGGCGCCTTGGGTTCGAGACCCGCGTACTTGCGGAAGTTATGCAGGAAGCGATCAGGACTGAGCGACATCAGGTAGTCGACATTGACTTCCACCGCGGTCGCGTAGTCCGACGGCGCAAGGCGCACGTCGGTCAGCGGCAGCGGCTTCGCCTTGATCGGCAGCTTGGGCGCAATGACGGCGGCGAAGCCCTTGAGGGGGACAGAGCAAATGGCAAGCGCCGCCACGCCAGCCATCCATTCGCGCCGATTGGCCTGCATTCCAATAACTCCTATCGAATATCGTATACGGTATTGATAGAAGTCAGGTCCCCGAAGTCAATCCCTTCTTTGTAACATTGTCTCCATAAAGCTCAGCGACGCAGCGCGACTTGGGTATCAGCATGGGCGAGTTCGATCAGCGTCACCATCGCCTTTCGCGCCTTCGCCGGGTTGCGATCCGCGATCTGCGTATAGAGCGCGTGATGTTCGGGCATCGGATCGCGCGGCGGACTGTCCTGCATGGCATGCTTGATCGCGGTGGTCGAAGCGATCGCCGTGGAGATGGAATTGGACAGCGCCAGCAACATCTCGTTGCGGGTCGCCTCCATCAGGAGTTCGTGGAAGCGGATATCGGCGGCACGCCCCTTGGGGCTGGTAAGGGTATAGCGCTCCATCGTGTCGAGCGCGTTGGCCATGTCCAGCAATTGCCCGTCATCCCGGCGCAGGGCCGCCATCTCGGCCGCCTGGGGTTCGACGACCATGCGCAGTTCGAACAAGTCGCGCAGGAACTCGTCGCTGGCTCCGCACTGGATCTGCCAGCCGAGCACATCGGGATCGAGCAGATTCCACTTGCGCCGCTCGTTCACCCGCGTCCCGGCCTTGGGCCTGCTGGAGACCAGCCCCTTGGCCGTGAGCATCCGGAACGCCTCGCGCAGGACCGAGCGAGATACTCCGAGTATTTCCGCATGCTCGACCTCGGCGGGAAAGACATGCCCCTCCAGATATTCCCCGCTCACGATCTGCGTCGCCAACCGCTGCGCCACCGCGTGGTGCAGGCGCCCACTCATCAGGGGCAGCATTTCAGAACCTTCACCCGATCCGTTTACGGCCATTGTGCTCTCTTTCGTCATCGCGTCTGGTCTGTAACAAGAATAACGCTCTGGCTAGCCCAGAAAAGCGCAGATCATATATCGTATATTCTTCTTGACGATAACGCCGGTGCGCGTCATGACAAGATTGTTCTCCCAAACAACTGATGGACCGCAGCCGTGAGCGCTTCGCATATCTCCCTGTCGAAATCCATCAGCCTGCTCGCACTCACCTGGGCCGTCACGGCAACAGCACTGCCATCCGCCGTGTTCGCGCGCGAAATCGCTCCCCGCACCGTCACCGCGCAGCCCAGCATCGACCAGCGCTATGCCGCGGCCGACAGCTATCTCGGCAGTGCACTCGGCGATCTCATCGACAATGCCGACATCGCCCCACGCTTCGTGGAAGGCGGATTGTTCTATCGCACCGGCAATCGCCTCGACCAGCGCTACCAGTTCCTCGATCTCGGCACGCAGCAGACCCGGCAGGTCACGACGACCTCGGCACTGCTTGCCGGACTGACCGCCGCCAAGGGCGCGCCGGTCATGCTCGACGATGCGCATCTTGCAGAAGTGGAATACGATCCGGCGAAGAACGAAGTCCGCTTCCACGCTTTCGACGGCGCGCTCTGGACCATGGATGCGGCGGGCAAGGCCGTGCAGGTCGAGGAAGCCGACCACCAGGAACTCGACCTCCCCTCGCCCGATGGCAAGACGAAGATCGTCGCGCGCGACTTCAATCTCTTCGCCGTAGACGTGGCGTCGGGCCGCGAAACGGCACTCACTACCGACGGCACGCGCGAGCAGCCCTATGGACGCTCCATCCCGCAGCTTTCGGATATCCTGCGCGAAGGCACCGAGGAACCGGCCATGCCGGTATCGGCGCAGTGGTCGCCGGACGGGCGCTATCTGCTGACCTGGCGCCTCGACACGCGCGAGGTGAAGAAGCTCTCGATCACCCAGCAGAACCCGCCGGGCAGCCTCTATCCGCGCAGCTTCAGCTATATCTACCCGCTGGCAGGCGCCG
>NZ_DAISLT010000041.1:0-54797 GCF_036820275.1 Novosphingobium sp. | reverse complement strand
TCTTGAGGCTTTATGATCTGCCACACCTTATCGTGGCACCTTCCAAAGGAGAGATCGATGAGCATCAAGGGCGAAATGAAAGAAGCCGCCGGCTACATCAAGGAAGAGCTGAACGAGCACGGCAAGTCGCCGGAAGCGCAGCGCAAGGCACAGGAAGGTCGTGACCTGCGCAATGAAGGCCGTATCGAGGACGGCAAGGCGCCGAAGACCTCCGAGCCGGGTGCGGGCAAGCCCAAGTAAGCCTGACAGGAGCCGGCGCGCTAGTGTGCGCCGGCCCTTCCTTTGCAATCCAGAGGCCTGGAATGTTCACGCAGCTCAACCCCACCATACCCCTTCACGTTGTAGGCAAGGGCGACGGCTATGCGATCGGAATGATCGACTACGGCCAGGAGCACAATCTCATCTGGGTCACGGCCCTCGATAGCTCAGGCGAGATCTGGTGTGCGCCTAACGCTACCGTTCGCCTCGGGAAAAACTGGACAATGGGGCGCCAGGAAAATCCGCTGATCACGGAAGACAAAAAGGCGGAACGGGCCCAGCAGACGGCCTTCTGAGTAAGGGCGATCATATGCCCCCGGAATCCTGACAGAATTTTCATCACACTGCCTCTCGCCGACCTGTTAGGCAAGATTCATGCCTCTGATCCTTGCCGCCGCTGCGATCGCCTGTGTTGCTTCCGTCCACGACGGAGACACCGTTCGCCTCTGCGACGGTGAGCGGGTGCGCCTGGTCAACATCGATGCGCCGGAGGTGGTGGGATCGTCGCGCTGCACGGCCCAGAGCCGCGCAAAGCTGGCGGCGTCACGCAATCCGCCGTGGTGCGACTACGAGGCCGGGCTTGCCAGCCGCGACCAGCTCCGGGCATTTCTGTCCTCGGGCTCACCGCAGATCCAGCGCACTGGCACCGATCGCTATGGCCGGACCCTGGCGCGCCTTTCCGTCAACGGGCGGGATGCGGGCAACTATCTCATTTCGGCGGGTCTGGCACGGCCGTGGCAATGAATTGGCGCATCAAGATCGTGCTCTGGGTTCTGCTCGGCTTTGCCCTCGGTGTCGCCCAGACACTTTGGGAGCGCAGAACTGAGACGGGCGCCTCGCGGCCAATCCATTACATCCCGCCAGGCGCAACGCTTGTCTGAGAAGCCCGATTAACGCGATTGCCGTTCAGAGCCATTCGACAGCAATATCCTTTTTATAGAGTAGAATGCAGGATGGGAAAGCTTGCTCTTCGACCTTCCATAGGGCCGTAGTCCGCCAAATCATGATGTGAACATATAGCGAACATGCTAGGGCGGGTCATTCGATTCGTGAGAGGGCCACTCCATGGCAAACGACCAATTGACGCTTCCCCTGACCGATGAGGACCTGCTCAGGCTGGCCCGGCACCGCTACGTGCAGGCCGACAGGGAAGGGGCGACGATTGACGATTACGTCCAGCTCGTGGACATTTTCCCCGCCGTGCTGCGGCGGCTCGACGAGAAGATCGAGGTAACCCGCGACCTGGTCTGCGTCGAAGAGATCGACTTGAACGATCCGGCCACCTTGTGGCGTTTGGCCGCCGAGTCGGCCGAGTAGGAGGGGCCGCTATGAGCGAAGCACAACGGAGCAGCACCGACGATCTAATGCGGGAGATCACGCGCATTCTCGGCGAAGATGGCGCGTTGAGCGACTTCGGCCGCGTCACCGCGTACGGAGCTTTCATGTCCACAGCGCTGGAGAGCCGGCCGCGCCCAGCGGGCCAGACGGCTACACCTGCCGAACGCGGGCCTTTCGGGCGCTGGCTCCTCATGCAGGTCGAGCGCGGCGGGCTTGTCGGCGATCTGGCGAAAGGCGCACTGGTCGATCGTGGCTTTCCGCGCGATGGCGATCCCGAGGCGGTACGCAAGCGCCTGAGCATGCTTCAGGCGGATGGCGATATGTTCGAGGCCCTGGATGAAGCGGAACTCGACTGGGCGAGCTATTGAGGGTGCAAGGCATGACATACGGCGAACTGATCGAACACGCCGGTCGGCTCCACGCGTTGGCAAGTTCGCGTACAGGCACGCGGGCGGATCTGGTCCAGCTCCGCGATCTGGTGCCGCAGCTTATCGACGCGGTGAGGGCGCTCGCCCGAGATGACGTGGAGATGGTGCCACTCCCTGGCATCGATTTGACGCAGTGCGAGCTGGTCGAGGAGCGCAGGACGGGATCTGTGCTGCCTTCGGCCGGCGGCGCCTGAAGCATTTGCTTGAGCTGAAAAGCCGAAGAGGCCGCCCCTGTAAGCCGGGCGACATCTAATCGGTACCGTCGGGGGTGGATCTGTCACCGCGTGCCGCAGCGTGGGCAGCGCCGGTTACCTAACGTGAAAGAAGCAGTTCTTCCGGCCGGCTCTGCCGATGACTCTTCTTTGCGGTTGCACCGAGAGGGCGACGAAGTGGGTTTGGCCCAGCCAATTTAGCCCCACGGCTGCAGTTCCTGTAGGTTCTGGGATGCGATGTTGCAGGCGCCGACCGCGGCGCATTGTACGCCGCGGTCGGTCAGTTTGCTGAGATTCGCTGTCAGTGAAGCGGTTTGAAAGGGCCTGTCGGGATTTCCAAGGCTCTCGCGACTCCGGCTTGATGAGCGATTTCAACAATCTCGCACTCCCACTTGAGGAACCACGCCGCTTTCTCCTCCTCCAGCTCGTATCCATCGTAGATACGCTCGAGGCCCACCTTGAGATGGTTCAGCATGGCCTCCGCAGTCTCATAGTCGACCTTGAGTCGCTTGGTGTTGCTCCTCGCCGTCCGGCGAAAATCATGCGGTACGAAATGATCGACCTCACGGCCGGCAAACTGCGACATCGCTGCAAGGACACGCTTCTTGGCCGGATACCAGCCGTTGGTTCGCGGCCCGGCAATCCTCGGTGACGGGAAGACCCAATCCGCGTTTGAAACCATGAGATGGCGGCCCCATGGACCGAGCTGAATGGTGTGGGCGTGATTGTTCTTCGAGCGGGCTGAGGGGATCGTCCAGATACCGTTCTCGATCTCGGCGGAGTTCGCGCGAATCACTTCCGCGAATCGGGCGGCGGTCAGAAGCCAGAGCAACATGCCGCGTCGCAAATCTCGCTCCTCCTCGAGGGCAACGGCCTTAAGGAACCACCCGATTTCCTCGAGGCTGAGCTTGCGGCTACGCGGCGCCTCCGGAAAGCGGAGATCGGCAAGCCTGCGCGAGGGATCGACCTCGAGGCCGACGATGAGGCCTCTCAGGCTGGCGGCCCACCCGAAGAAAACCTTCAATTCTGCCGCCAGGCGATTCGCGCGTACTCTCGCGGTTCGCCCCTTCGCTGCCACAAGGTTGATGAGGTCCTTCTCGGTGACATCGTAAATGGACTTCCGCGCCAGTTTGGGAGCGATGTCCCGCTTGTAGATCTCCAGCTTGTCCTTGATCGTGCGAGGCTTGTTTATCCGCTTGGCGCGCGATCCGCGGCCCTCGCGCGCGGCTTCCATGTAGTGCTCGTGGGCCCGGGCAACTGTCATCGATGACCGCGCATCCGCTATTCGCCGTGCCTCACGCGGATCGACGCCGACCTCGACATCGTCGTTGAGGGATTTTGCCCAGCACCGGGCATCGGCGATCGAATGGGCGGGATAGTAGCCCAGCCGCATGCGCACCAGCTGACCGTCGCCGGACAGGCGGCGGGCGTATTTCCAGACCTTCTTTCCGCTGGGGAGAACTTCCAGCCCTAAACCGGGATACAAAGGGTCCCGGATTGAACCTGTGTTCAGTGCGTCCAGGGATGCAGGTGAAAAGGCGATTTTCCGTGGCATTTACCGACTCCTTGGCCGGCCCCGAATCGCAGAAAATCATGATACAAATCGTGATACAAACGCCGTCCAAACGGGGCTAACCGTGGCTAGCCGGGTCCAGGTGGTGGGCCGAAGCCCTATCTCGATTTTTGAAGGATTTTCAGTGATATCTGGCCGAATCTCGAGGGTTCGGCTGGCTGGGGCGGCAGGATTCGAACCTGCGAATGCCGGTACCAAAAACCGGTGCCTTACCACTTGGCGACGCCCCAGCAGGGAGTGCGCGCTTAGCGGCTAATGCCGGTGCTGAAAAGCCCTTATCGAAGAGTTTTCCAGAACCGGCATTCATATGGTCTCTCAGACCTTGAGCACGACGTCGATATCCGCAGCGGTATGGCGTTCCTGGACGAATCCTTCACCGTTGCGGTTGACGATACGTCCACGCTGGACAGGTTCGCGGGCGCCCAGTTCCTCGCCCCAGCGCATCAGGTTTCCGTAGCTCTGCACATCGAGGAACGTCGCGGCGTCGCCATAGGCATCGCCGCGCACAAAGCCGCCGAACCAGCCATAGGCAGCAATGTCGGCGATCGTGTATTCCTCGCCCGCGACATAGCGGGTCTCGCCAAGGCGCCTGTCGGCCACGTCGAGAATGCGCTTGGTTTCCATCGCATAGCGATTGATCGGGTATTCGTACTTTTCCGGCGCATAGGCATAGAAATGTCCGAAGCCGCCGCCAATCAGAGGCGCGGTGGACATCTGCCACATGAGCCAGGACAGGCATTCTGCGCGTTCGGGGTAATCGGCCGGAACGAACTTTCCGAATTTATCCGCAAGATAGAGCAGGATCGCGCCCGATTCGAAGATGCGAACGGGCTTGTCTCCGGAATAGTCGAGCAATGCCGGAATCTTGGAGTTCGGATTGACCGAGACGAAGCCCGAGCCGAACTGGTCGCCTTCGCCGATGTTGATCAGCCAGGCGTCATATTCGGCTTCCTTCACGCCGGCTGCCAGGAGTTCCTCCAGCATGATGGTGACCTTCTGCCCATTGGGCGTACCCAGCGAGTAGAGTTGCAGGGGATGTACGCCCCGCGGCAGTTCCTTGTCCTGTCTGGCACCGGCGGTGGGACGGTTGATGCTGGCCCATTCGCCGCCGTTACCCTTGTCCCAGGTCCAGACTTTCGGCGGTGTGTAAGTGGGATCGGCCATGAGCAACTCCTTGATGTGTCGGAGGCAAATCTAGGGAGCTGGGCAGGGAGCGACAAGGCCGGGGGACCGTCTTCGCCGCTTGCTAATGGGCCGTAGGCGACATAATCCGCTCCTTGCCCTCGACTTTTTATGAATCTCATTTTAAATCAATCGTCTAGCGGATTCTTGCGACCTGATCCGGCCGCGCCGCACAGACAGGCAGTAGTCCAATGACAAAGACGATCGACGCGCCGATAGCGCCAGCGGGCCGCAGGCAACCCTCGCGTCGCCGTAACAAGGGGTTCCAGGAAACCCATGCCCTGCTGATCGATACCGCGGTGCGGCTCATGTCGGAGAAGGGCACGGAAGCGCTGTCGCTTTCCGAAGTCGCGCGGGAGGCCGGGGTCAATCGCACCACGGTCTACTATCATTTCGACAGCCGTGAGGCCTTGCTGGCAGCGGTGCGGGAATGGTCTGCCAATCAGTTCGCAGCCGCCTTCGCACCTTCGGATACGCCGGAAAACCGCACGCGCTTCATCACCCACTTCGTGATCGAGAAGCCCGAGGTGGTCGCGTTGTGGACGGAGGAATTCCTGACTCCCGGTCGCGTGGCCGAGCGTTACCCGCATTGGGATACGCTTGTCGAAGGCCTGCGGTCGCAATTCGCTGAAGGCGTCGAAACGGCGGATATCGATGCCGAAGCTTTCGCCGCGCTACTGTTGACCTGGGCGATGATCGGTCCTCGCGTCTATCGCAACAGCGTGCGTCCGGATTTGTCGCTGGAGGAAACCGTGGACCGTCTGGCGCGCTCGCAGACTGCAATGCTGCGCCTGATCGGCGTGACGCCGGGGCGGTAATTCGCAGCAAGGCGTAGCAAGGGCGCAAAGGGGTCCTGGGAGATGCTCCCCCAGGACCCTGCTTTTTCTTACGAGACCTTGCGGATCCAGCCGTGGGTATCTGCCGCTTCGCCGCGCTGGATCGAGACCAGGCGGTTCTTGAGCTTGGCGGTGAGCTGGCCGGGGCCGCCCGAGCCGATCACGAACTCACCGTCGCGGCCGGAGACCTTGCCCACCGAGGTGACGACCGCGGCGGTGCCGCAGGCGAAGGTTTCGATGAGCTTGCCCGAGGTCGCATCCTCGCGCCACTGGTCCAGGCTGTACTTGCCTTCCTCGACCTTGAGGCCTTCCTCGCGCGCGAGCTGGAGCAGGCTGTCGCGGGTGATGCCGGGCAGGATCGTGCCCGTGAGGGCGGGGGTCAGCAGGGTGCCGTCCTCGAACACGAAGTAGAGGTTCATGCCGCCCAGTTCCTCGATCCACTTGTGCTCGGCAGCATCGAGGAAGACGACCTGGTCATGGCCGCGCGCGATCGCCTCGGCCTGGGGCACGAGGCTGGCAGCGTAGTTGCCGCCGCACTTGGCCGCGCCGGTGCCGCCGGGAGCGGCACGGGTATAGTCGGAAACCCAGATCGAGACCGCCGGTGCGCCCGACTTGAAGTAGTTGCCCGCCGGGCTGGCGATGACGATGAACTTGTACTGCTTGGCCGGACGCACGCCGAGGAAGGCCTCGGTCGCGATCATGAAGGGGCGCAAGTAGAGCGAGGCGCCTTCAGCAGCCGGGATCCATTCCCGGTCGATCTTGACGAGGCGCTCGATCGCCTCGACGAAAAGCGATTCGGGCAGTTCGGGCATGGCCAGGCGCTGGGCGGACTGGTTGAAGCGCGCGGCGTTCGCTTCGGGGCGGAACAGCGAGATCGAGCCGTCGGCCTGCTTGTAGGCCTTGAGGCCTTCGAAGATTTCCTGCGCGTAATGCAGCACCGAGGCGGCGGGATCGAGCGCGATCGGCTGGCGCGGGCCGACGACGGCATCGTGCCAGCCCTGGCCCTCGGTCCACTCGATCGTCACCATGTGATCGGAGAAGTTCGTGCCGAAGCCGGGGTTGGCAAGTACGGCCTCACGCTGCTCCGTGCTGGCGGGCGAGGGGTGGGGCTGGGTGGTGAAAGTCAGGCCGGCATCGGCGAGAGTCGCCATCGAACTAGTCCTCTTGTGTGCGTTTCCGGCGGGCGTTGAATGAAAATTACATTCTTGGCAACCGAAAAGTAATTTTGATACGCGTTTTTATAGCATAACCACGCTGCAAGGGGGAGGCAAACACGAATGCCTGGCTCCCGGCAGGAAGCGATCCTGTGCACGGTCGCCTTTGCGTTGGGAAGTGGTGGAGAGCCAGTGCGAATTTCGCCTTTTGCCATGCGCCAGACGATGTTTTGGGGACGATGCTTTGGGGAAGAAATCCCGGCTCTGAAATGAGGGCGGCCAAATGAGAAGGGCCGCCCCGGTTGCCCGGTGCGGCCCTTCGCATGGTCAGCGGCCGGGAAGTGCCGCCAGCGAAAGCCTTTATCGCTTCATCAGGATTTAGCGATAATGCCTCGCGACGGAAATTGCCGACCTCTCTGCTGAACCATGAGACATCGGATCACCTCCTTTCGCGCTGTTTAGCCAAGGTTGCCGCCCTGGATGTTGCACCGGAGCGGCTGGACTTCGGAATGTCTTGGGCGCGTTTCCCGAGACCCGTCGTCCTGTGAAATTTGTGTCCGATTCCGCAGCGCACAACAAGCCTTGCAATCATCTTTTTTGCGGTCATTATCGAGGCTTCGGGCTAGTTTTCCCCAGCCTGCAAACCCTGCCTGAGGGTGGTTTCTGGGGGGTAGAAGCTGCGGCCTGAAACCCCCTGGAATTGCCGGATTTTAGCTGCGAATCGTGCCGTGGTTGGCCGATCTGGACCGGACGAGTCCCGTTCACTTCTGGCCATAGCGTTGGAAAGGCGGAGACTCAGGCTCGGGAAGGCCTGCTCCATACTCTTTCGAAAATGGAGCAGGGATGTCCGCGCGACTTTAGCGGCAATCTTCGATCACGCGCGAGATTTCCGCCCAGCTCGGAACATAGAGCGTCGGCATGCCCTGAGCCTGCACGGCGAAACGGCCCCGGCTGAAGGCCATCGAATCGAGCAGGCGATCGCGGGCGGGCAGATCGACCTGCACGCCGCCGCTGACCGGATTCGCAGCGAGGGCGCGAGTCGTGTCGGAGGTCGTGATCGACAGCGAGACCGGCCCGGTGCTCTGGCCGCTGCGGAACAGCGAAACCGTGGAGGCGGCGCGGTTGCAGCGGATGCCGAACGCGCCGTTCGCGAAGCTGGCGATGCCGGGGCTGGTGATCCGCCAGTCGCCCGGCGTCTGCGGCGCATCGCGCCAATCGGTGGGCGGCGGCGGAGCGGGCTGCGGTGGCGGGGTCGGAGTCGTCGGAACGGGACGCGGCGCCTGGACCGGCGGCTTGGCCGCCGGGACGCAGGCGGCAACGAGAGCCAATGCGGTCAGGGGAGCGGTCGCCAGCAGCTTGCGGGACAACGAATGGGCGTCGGTGCGCCGGCGCGGATTTGCCTTCATCCCCTTGGTATGGAATGAGGCGCCGCTCATCTCAAGTATGCAAAGCCATGACTGACCCGATCGAACCCCGTCCCGTCGAAAAGAAATCAGGCCCCGAGCCCAAGGCCGCGAAGACGCGCGTCGATCAGGCGCTGGTCGATCGCGGTCTTGTCGAAAGCCGTACCCGCGCGCAGGCGATGGTGCTGGCGGGGCTGGTCTTTTCGGGCGAGACCAAGATCGCCAAGCCCGGCCAGAGCATCAAGGCCGATGCCCCGCTGGACGTGCGCGGGCGCGATCATCCCTGGGTGTCGCGCGGGGGAATCAAGCTGGCCCATGCCATCGAGCATTTCGAACTCGATCCCACCGGCGCCGTCGCGATGGACATCGGCAGTTCGACCGGCGGCTTCACCGACGTTCTGCTGACGAACGGCGCCGAGCGCGTCTTCGCGGTGGATTCGGGCACGAACCAGCTCGCGTGGAAACTCCGGCAGGACCCGCGCGTCACCGTGCTGGAGCAGACCAGCGCCCGCATTCTGACGGCCCAGCAGATCGATGCGCCGTGCAACTGGGTCGTCTGCGACGCCAGCTTCATCGGCCTGGCCAAAGTTCTGGAAGTGCCGCTGGGCCTTGCCGCGCCGGAATGCCGGTTGGTGGCGCTCATCAAGCCGCAATTCGAAGTCGGCCGCAATGAGGTGGGCAAGGGCGGGGTCGTGCGCGATCCGGTGTTGCACGAGCGGGTCTGCAACGAAGTGCGCGACTGGCTGGAAGCGGACGGCTGGGTCATTCAGGGCATCGTCGAGAGTCCGATCAAGGGGCCGGAAGGCAACATCGAGTTCCTCGTTTCGGCGCGGCGCGGGTGATTTTCCCGGCCTGTTGCGATTGCGCGCAAGGCAGGCTCGTTACACAACCCGCGTATCAACGCCGTTTTTCCCTGATTCGGGAGTTGCCAAGGGAATGAACCTGATCGCCTCGTCCGGCCAATTGCGCGCCAGTCTGCTGCGCTGGGCCCTCGTGCTCGTTCCCCTTGTGGTGCTCCTCGGCTTCGTATCCGGCCGCATGGCGCAGAGCGGGCCGGGCAACCCCTGGTTCGATGCCTTGGTGAAGCCCGGCATCTATCCGCCGCCGGTGACTTTCGGGATCGTCTGGACCGTTCTCTACGTGCTGATGGGCGTAGCGCTGGCGATGGTCTGCGCGGCGCGCGGTGCGCCGGGGCGTGTCTTGGCGGTCATCGCCTTCGCCGTGCAGTTCGCGCTGAATCTCGCCTGGAGCCCTGTATTCTTCGGCGCCCACCGGATCACCGGCGGCCTGATCGTGATCGGCCTGCTGGACGTGGCGGTGCTGGTGACGATCGCGCTGTTCGCGCGCGTCCGTCCGGTTGCGGCGCTGCTGCTGGTGCCCTATCTCGCGTGGGTCTGCTTCGCGACGTACCTCAATTACGCCTTCCTCCAGGCCAATCCCGCGCTGGACGGCGTGGAAGGTCCGCGCGCCGTGGAGCGTTTCGAGATCTGAGGGGCCTTTGCAGGAGATTCGCGCAAAGGCCTCTTGCGCGGTTTCGCGCAAGATACCAAATAGGCCCCATGCAAAGCGAAAACCCCTTCGTCGCCGATTTCGTCAAGATGATGAACAGTGCTGCCGGCACGCTCGCCGGCGTGGGCCGTGAAGCGCGCGACAATGCGCGCGAGCGCTTCAAGGAACTTCTGGGCGACATGGACTATGTCACCCGCGAGGAGTTCGAGGCCGTGAAGGAACTCGCCGCCACCGCCCGCGGCGAGGTCGAGGCGCTGAAGGCACGCATCGACGCGCTCGAAGGCAAGTCGGGCCAGTAAGGCCGCTCTTCGCTCCGACATTCGGAATCACAAAGGCGCGGGGGAATTTCCTCCGCGTTTTGCGTTTCCGGTGCTGGAACCTTGTCTTGCCGATGCCCGAGCGTCATTAACCGCACCACATGCAGCTTCGCGCGCCCGCCATAGTCTGTGCCGCCCGCCCGCACGGCGAGGCGGCGGTGATCGCCCGGCTGCTCACGGCCGAGACGGGGGTGGTCGCCGCCTATGTGGCCGGGGGCAGGGGACGCGAACTGCGCCCGGTGCTGATTCCGGGCAATGCCGTGGAGGCAGAGGTTCGCTCCAAGAGCGATAGTCAGCTTCCTTTCGCGCGGATCGAACTCGTCACCAGCCGAGGCCCCTGGCTGACCGAGCCGCTGCCCGCCGCCGCGATTTCCTGGGTCACGGCGCTCACCGCCATCGCCTTGCCGGAACGCCAGCCGTTCCCCGCGCTCTACGATGCGCTCTGCGCGCTGCTGGACGCGATCTGCGTCGCGCCCTCGGCGCGTGGCTGGGCCTTGCCGCTGCTTTCCTACGAAGTCCTGCTGCTACGCGAACTGGGCTACGGGGTGCCGGTTGGCCGTCCCGAGGACGATGATTGGGGCGCGATACTCACCACTTTCGACCGGCTCGGCCGAGAGCTTGCGCGCTATCCGCTTGCCGATCGGCGTGGAGACGCTATGGGGTCGCGCGTCCTGCTGCGTGAGCGGCTGGCACGGATTCATGGCTGAGAAGCAAGCGGAGAACGACATGCGTATCGCGGTTTTTGCAGGAGACGGGATCGGTCCCGAGGTCACCGAGCAGGCGGTGCGCGTCCTCGAAAAGCTTGAGCTTCCGGGGCTTGAGCTGGTCGAAGGCGATGTCGGCGGCGCGGCCTACTACAAGCACGGCCACCCGCTTCCCGCCGAAACCCTGGACATTGCGCGCTCGGCGCAGGCGATCCTGTTCGGTGCCGTGGGCGATTTCTCCTGCGACCACCTGGAGCGCCATCTGCGCCCGGAACAGGCGATTCTCGGCCTTCGCAAGGAACTCGGCCTCTTCGCGAACCTGCGCCCGGCGCAAGTCTTCGCGGGTCTTGAGGACCTGACCACGCTGCGCCCCGAAGTCGCCAGCAAGATCGACCTGCTGATCGTGCGCGAGCTGAACGGCGACGTCTACTTCGGTGAAAAGGGCATGCGCACGTTGGAAGACGGCCGCCGTCAGGGCTGGGACATGATGTCCTATGCCGAGGACGAAGTGCGCCGCATTGCGCATGTCGGCTTCAAGGCGGCGATGGGTCGCGGCAAGAAGCTCTGCTCGGTCGACAAGGCCAATGTGCTCGAAACCTCGCAGCTCTGGCGCGACGTGGTGATCGAGGTTGCCAAGGAATATCCCGAGGTCGAACTCACCCACATGTACGTCGACAATGCGGCGATGCAGCTGGTGAAGAACCCCGGCCAGTTCGACGTGATCGTCACCGGCAATCTCTTCGGCGACATTCTTTCGGACCAGGCCTCGATGTGCGTGGGCTCGATCGGCCTGCTCGCTTCGGCCAGCCTTGCCGAGGGCACTTACGGTCTCTATGAGCCGATCCACGGTTCGGCGCCGGACATCGCGGGCAAGGGCCTTGCCAATCCGATGGCGACGGTCCTTTCGGCGGCCATGCTGCTGCGCCATTCGCTCGGTCTCGAAGCCGAGGCGGCGCGGATCGAGGCAGCGGTTGCCAGGACATTGGCCGACGGGATCAAGGGCGGCGATCTCGGCGGCACCGCGGGCACGCGGGAAATCGGTGACGCGGTCCTCGAACGCCTGTAAGGCGTTCGCGGGCCTTCACTGGCGGCAAGATTTATTCAGATTTACCACCTACCACGGGGCGCATGAACATACCTGGTTCGGATATTGCTGGGACGATCGAAGCTGCGGCAAGGCCGCTGGAGCTGGCGATCGTCCTGCCCACCTATAACGAGCGCAAGAACATCGCGACGATGATCGAGCGTCTCGACGCCGCGCTGCAAGGCGTGGCGTGGGAAGCCGTCTTCGTCGACGACAACAGCCCGGACGGCACCTCGGATGAGGCCCGCCGTCTGTCGCTCGTCGATCCGCGCGTGCGCTGCATCCAGCGTATCGGGCGGCGCGGCCTTGCTAGTGCGGCGATCGAGGGCATGTGCTCCACCGCCGCACCGGTCGTGGCGGTGATGGACGCCGACCACCAGCATGATCCGGCCCTGCTGCCGCAGATGCTCAAGGCGGTGACCTCGGGCGAATATGATCTCGCCTATGCCTCGCGCTTCGCCGAAGGCGCCAGCACCGAGGCCTGGGGCCGTCCCGACCGCGTCAAGGCTTCGGGCCTCGCCAACCGGATCGCCAACAAGGTGACCGGCGTGGAACTGACCGACCCGATGAGCGGGTTCTTCATGCTCCGCGCCGAAACCCTGCGTGCCGATGCCCACCGTCTTTCGGGTGTGGGCTTCAAGATTCTTCTCGATATCCTCGCAACCGTCGACCGTCCGCTTCGCGTCAAGGAGTTCCCGCTCCATTTCGCGGCACGTGCGGAAGGCGAAAGCAAATTGGACCAGACCGTCGTGTTCGAATTCCTTGTGGGTCTTTACGACAAGTGGCTGGGGCGGATCATTCCGACCCGTTTCGCGCTGTTCGGCACCGTTGGTGCGCTGGGCGTGGTGGTGCAGCTGAGCGTGCTGTGGGTGATGCTTCACCTCGTGTTCGCCGAGCGCTTCGTCTACGGAAACTGGTCCGAGAGCGCGACGTTCAACATCTCGAACACCATTGCGGCCGTCGTCGCGATGACTTTCAATTTCGTGCTGAACAACGAACTGACCTATTCGGACAAGCGCCTGCGCGGTTTCGGCCCGTTGATGCGCGGTTGGGCGCAGTTCGCGCTGACCTGCTCGCTGGGCCTGCTCACCAATATCGGTTCGGCTGCGGTGCTCAAGACGATCGGCATCCATGACGTGCTGGCGGTGATCACCGGCGTGCTCCTGGCCTCGGTGTTCAACTTCGCGCTGTCGTCGAAGTTCGTCTGGGGCAAGTACTGAGTACCATGACGACGCGGCACCGCGTGCCGCGCGGTCAGATCCTGTTGCTCGTGGTGACGGGCATGGCGGCGTTGTTCAGCTTGCTGGACACGCCGTTTCCGCGGCTGGCGCCGATGCAGAACCTGCCGACCCTGGCGATCCTTGCCGGTATCGGCGCCTCGCTGCGACGCTGGCCCATGCCGACGAGCGCAGTGGCCTGCGTCTGCCTGTTCCTGGTGCTCCACACCATCGGCGGCCGCTACATCTATTCCTTCGTTCCCTACGAGGATTGGGCGCGGGCGCTGGGGCTGCCATCTCCCGCCGCGACGCTGGGGTTGGAGCGCAACTCCTGGGATCGACTCGTCCATTTCGGCTTCGGCGCGCTCTGGGTTCATCCGATCTCGTGCTGGCTGGCCCGGCACAAGGCGCTGTCGCCGGCGCTCGCGACTTACATCGCGGTCGAATTCGTATTGGCCGGCAGCGCGCTCTACGAGATCTTCGAATGGCTGCTCACCGTGTTCATGGCGGGGCCGGACGCGCTGGCCTACAATGGACAGCAGGGCGATCCCTGGGACCCGCAGAAGGACATGGCGATGGCAGGGCTGGGCGCGGTGCTTGCGGCGGTCTTCCTGCGGACCAAAGCGCGCTTCTCCTGAAAATACCTTCGACGGTGCCGGTAAGGCATTCGCCGGATTCCCATTGTGCGGTAAGCTGCGATCCTGTCTTCGCGGAAAACCGACGGGGGATAGGGCAAACCATGATACTGCGCGTTTCCATGAAGGTTCGCGATCCACGTCATGTCGCGGCCGTGCTTGCCGAAATCGTCGATCGCCCGGCGGTCCCTGCCGGGGCGGGCTGGGTCATCGCCTCGACGCAGGGACCCGATCTCGCAATCCTGGAGCGGCCGGAAGGGGCTCCTTCATCGAGCGACAGTGGTATTTCGCTTGCCACGCCGCTGACCATCGCCGAAGTTTTTGCCATCGCCGGTCGAGAGGGATGGCCGGCGCGCCATCGCAGGCCGCCGGGAACGTCAGGTGTAATCGAACTGCTTCTGGAAGGCGATAGCCGGATCGATGTGCTGACGGCCGAGATGCAGGGCGCCTGAAGGCTCAGCGCCAGTTCGGGAACCACATCCAGAAATTGTAGAATTCCTTGGTCGGCAACGGCGCGCCCGAGATGATCGGGTAGAACAGCACGAACAGACCGACCGAGCCGACGAACGTGCCCGTGGCGAGGTGACGCCAGCGGTCCTTCCGCTGCCACAGCACATCCAGCGCGAAGGCCAGCACGGCCATCAGGAAGGCGCCGGGCAGGAGGTAGTGGTAGTAGAACTGGATCGGCTTGCCGTTGACGATCCAGATGCCGAGCGTGCTCGCGTAGAGCAGGATCACCGTCAGCACGTCGCGCCGCGCCCGCAGCAGCGCGGCCCAGATACCCCAACCCAGCGCGAAGAGACCCGCGATCATCGAGACGGGGTTGCCCAGCATGACGATGCCGTGCTGGTGGCCGTCGATATTCTCGAATTGATACCAGATCGGCCGCCAGTCGACCATCCACTGGTACCAGTAGCTGCGGTAGGGATGCGGCTTCTTCACGCTGTCCTGAAGCGCGATCATGTGGCGGTGCTGCTCGATGAAGCCCCAGGGCGAAGTCGGCCGGATGCTGTAGAACATCGCGGGCGCGTAAGTCGCCCAATAGACAAGGAGCGGCAGCAGTCCGAGCCAGAACGCCGCTTCCACCAGCGAGATTCCGGGGATCGGACCGGCTCCCCGGCGGCCGACGAGCCTCCAGCCGTTCTCGCGGATGCGCAGCGCCAGGAACCACAGGCCGGGTATCATGAGCGCCGGGGCGCTGCTCCATTTCGCGCCGAGCGAAAGCCCGAGGGCAATGCCTGCCGCTGCCAGATGGCCGCGGGCAATGCATCTCGTCCGCGCGCGGAGCGCAGCGGCGAATTGCCACAGACCGACCATGCAGAGCGAGGCCTCGATCATGTCGAGCATCGAGATGCGGCTCTGGACGAACCACATGAAGTTCGTCGCGAGCAGCACCGTTGCCGTGATCGTCGCGCGGCGGCGGCCCGACAAGTGCCAGATGAAGCGCGCGAAGGCGAACAGGCCGAAGGCGCCGAACAGCAGCGGGCCGATGCGCCAGGCCACCGGGCGGTCGCCGATCAGGGCGATGAAACCGGCGATCACTTCCTTGGCGAACATCGGGTGCTCGCGGTTGGCCGGGATCAGTTCCAGCAGCTTCAGCGCCGCCGGAACGTAGTGGACCTCGTCGAAGTAATAGCGGCCCGGCTCCGCGAGTCGGAACAGGGCGAGGGCCAGGAACAGGCCCGCCACGATCAGGCTCCAGCCGATCGGATCTCGGTCATTGCGCGAAGCGTTCGGCATCGGAGCGGCGGAATAAGGGCGAAGCGGGGGGACTGCAAGACTGGCGGAAACTTGCTCCACCGAAGCGATACGGGAGGGAAGGTTGCAGAGGCGCTTGCACTGGCGCTGTCGCGATCCTAGAGGCTTGGGCCATGAAACGCACCACCGGACAGGACCGCTCGAAGACCCGCAACTGGCGCACCGCCACCCGCGCGATCCGCGGGGGAACCTGGCGCTCGGAAATGGGGGAAACCAGCGAAGCGCTGTTCCTCACCTCCGGCTACAGCTACGACGATGCCGCCACCGTCACTGCCCGCTTCATGGGCGAGGACGACGGCATGACCTATTCGCGCCTCCAGAACCCCACCGTGCAGATGCTGGAAGAGCGCATCGCCTTGCTCGAAGGCGCGGAAGCCTGCCGCACCCAGGCCTCGGGCATGGCGGCGATGACCACGGCGCTGCTCTGCCAGCTTTCGGCCGGCGACCACATGGTCTCGGCGCGTGCCGCCTTCGGGTCGTGCCGCTGGCTGGGCGACAACCTGCTGCCGCGCTTCGGCATCGAGGTGACGGTGGTCGACGCCACCGACACCGCCGCCTGGGAAGCGGCGATCCGTCCCAACACCAAGGTGTTCTTCTTCGAGTCCCCGGCCAATCCGACCATGGATATCGCCGACATCGAAGGCATCTGCGCCATCGCCAAGGCACATGGCATCACCACCGTGGTCGACAACGCCTTCTGCTCGCCGGTGCTGCAACGCCCGATGGAGTTCGGGGTGGACGTCGTCGCCTATTCCGCGACCAAGCTGATGGACGGGCAGGGCCGCGTGCTCGCCGGTGCCGTCTGCGGCACCGAGGAATTCATCAACGACAAGCTGCTGCCGTTCCAGCGCAACACCGGGCCGAACCTCTCGCCCTTCAATGCCTGGGTCGTGCTCAAGGGCCTGGAAACGCTCGATCTGCGCGCCAAGAAGCAGAGCGAGAACGCGCTCAAGGTCGGTGAGTTCGTCGCCGGGCGCGTGCCGAAGATCCTGCATCCCTGGCTCGACAGCCATCCGCAGAAGGCGCTCGCGCAGAAGCAGATGGATGCCTGCGGGCCGATCTTCAGCTTCGAGCTCGATGGCGGCCGTGCTCAGGCTCATGCCCTGCTCGACGCTCTCGAACTGATCGACATCTCGAACAACATCGGCGATTCGCGTTCGCTGATGTGCCATCCGGCCTCGACCACCCACCATGGTGTCGGTCCGGAAGGGCGTGAGGCCATGGGCGTCACCGAGGGCATGCTGCGCATCAACGTCGGCCTGGAAGATGCCGACGACCTGATCGAGGACCTCGACCAGGCTTTGAGCAAGGCAGGTCTCTGAATGATCGAGCTGGACGGCTTCGTCGTGCCGGCTCGATCCTTTCGACGGACATTTGTCGCTTTGATGCGCCAGCCGTACGGCGAGCTGGTTGAAATCGGGACGCCGTCGCAGTCTTGCGCGGTTGTCGCGGCGTCAATTCGTCGTTAGTCTGGCAGGCGTTATGAAGGAATTCTTCCAACATACCGCGATGACGGACGGCGTGACCGTAAGGGTCGCCGTCAACTTCCTGCCCGAGCAATCGCGCATCGAGGCGGGCAAGTGGTTTTGGGTCTACCACATCCGCATCGAGAACGATTCGGACGAGACCCTGCAACTCATGACCCGGCACTGGCGCATCACCGACGGCAACGGCGATGTCAGCATGGTCGACGGTGAGGGCGTCGTCGGCGAACAGCCCGTCATCGCGCCGGGCCATAGCCATGACTACGTCTCGGGATGTCCGCTGCCGACACCGCAGGGCTCCATGGAAGGCCACTACACCTTCCTGCGTGACGACGGCAGCGAGGTCGAGGCGCTGATCCCGTTCTTCCCGCTAGCCGCGCCTGCAACGGCGCGTTGAAGCGCGTATAGGTCAGTTCGCCATTGCCCGTGCGCAAGCCAGCGCATAGGGAACTCCCATGAAGCGCACGCACCTGCCCCTCAATGCCCTGCGCGTGTTCGATGCAGCGGCACGCCATCTCTCGTTCACCCGTGCAGCCGACGAACTGGCGGTGACGCCGGCGGCCGTCGGCCAGCAGATACGCGCGCTGGAAGACCTGCTGGGCGTCGTCCTGTTCCGCCGCACCAGCAAGGGGCTGGAACTGACCGACGAAGCGGGCGCGGGCCTTGCCGCCCTGCGGACCGGGTTCCTCCATTTCGAGGATGCGGTGCAAGCGATGCAGGCGGGCCAGTCCAGCCACGTCTACACGATCGCGGCGCCTCGCGAGTTCTTCGCCGCCTGGCTGGCACCGCGATTGGCCACGTTCCGTGCGGAAAATCCGCAAGTGCGCTACGTCATCGTCGATGGTGAACTGACTGATTTCACCGAAGCCAACCTCGACCTCGCCGTGCGCTGGACCGATGGTCCCGGCGAGCTGGAAGGCGCGGCGCTGGGTGCGGCGGAATGGGTCGAAGTGGGCGAGGGCGACTGGATCGGCTGGCCGGGCGACCCTACTCCGGGTGCAGAGGCCGATGAAAGCGACGAGGAAGCCAAGCCGGCCATCGCGGTGAGCGATGCCGGGCAGGCCATCGCCGCCGCGCGGTCCGGCCTTGGGCGCGCCCGCGTGCCCGGCCTCCTCGCGAAGGGCCTGATCGCGCCCGGCGACGACAGCGTGATGCAGACGGTCACGCCAAGCCGCCGCGGCTACTGGCTGGTGGCGCCGCTGCCGCAGTGGCGGCAGAAGAAGGTCAAGGCGCTGGTGTCGGCGCTGACGGACCATTCGCCTGCGGACTGATCCCGATCGTCCGCCGCGATTTTCGTGAAAGATCGCGGCGGATGTTTTGAAGTCAGAAGCCGAGTTCCTCGATCTGCCCGTCGAAATTGCCGCCGAGCTTGTGGATAGCCGTGCTGAGTTTTTCTTGCGGCACGCCCTTGAGATAGCCGTCGATGATCCGCTGGTAGTTGCTGATCATGCCTTCCACGTCCTTGGACAGGCGCATGAATTCGAAACCGCTGGCGTGCAGGCCCTTCTGCTGAAGCGGGATGTTTGCGTAGTCCTGCCGGGGGATCGGTGGGAAATCGGGGCTGTTGTACGGGAGGACGGTGGCTTCCATGACGGGTTCCGGCTCTTCCCCTTCCGCGCAATACGTCAGCGACCAGATCTCGAAGAAGCAGCTTTCCGGTCCGGTCGGGCGGATGCGATAGGCCGACATCGAGGTGAAGTAGGGCAGCAGGAAATAGTGCGGGAAGAGGAACTCCACGGCTTTCACCGGATGCGTCTGCGACACCGTGCAGAGATCGGGAACCGGCTCGCCACGCGCTTTCAGCTGCTCGGTGATCTGGTGCATGACGATGCCGAGCCAGTGGAACATCGCCATGTTCTGGTCTTCCGGCAGCCCTTCCTCGACGCCGATGAGGCCCCGGGCGATCTCCACTTCCTTTTCGTGGACCATGCCCGCCATGCCCTCGCTCAGCAGGGCCATCGACTTGACCTGTAGCTCCTGGTTCTCACGATAGGACAAGTGCGGTTCGGCCATGATCGGCACCGGGCCGCGCGGGGACTTGTACATCGAATCGTACATCATCGGCGCGGCGTGCTGGAGCTGCGGATGCGTCTGCATCACATGGTAGCCTTCCATGAAGGCCTCCATCGCGATCTTCCAGTTGGCGGGAAGCTCGGCGCCGAAGCACCATTCCGCGCGCATCCTGTCCAGCCCGCGCGCTTCCAGATTGCCGGCCACCGGGCCGAGAGATTCACGGACCGAGGGCGCCTCGTCGTCATGGTTGATCCAGACGCAGCCGATGAAGGTCTCGGCGCGGCAGGGGATCAGGTGGATGTCGTCTTCCTGGAGCTGGCGCTCGGAGAACATGTGCCTGCCGTAGACCTGGGTGGATTCGCCGTCCATGTTCCAGCGCCAGCCGTGGAACGGGCAGACGAAGCCGGATTTCCTGCAGTTGCCGTGGGCGTCGCCGGTGCCGCCCGCGAAAGGGACGCCGCGATGGCGGCAGGCGTTGTGAAAGGCCTTCACGCCGCTGGCGGTGCGTACCACGATGACGGACTTTCCGACGTTCTCGTACTCGATCCAGTCGCCGATCTCGGGAATCTGCTCTTCCCGGCAGGCCATCTGCCAGACGTGCGGCCAGAGGTGGTCCAGTTCGGCCTGGTAGAAATCGGCATCGTAGTAGCGCTTGACCGGGATCCGCTCGGGATCGTCGATCGGATAGGGGACGGACCGCAGCCCGCTGTCGACAGATTTCAGCACTCCGACACCTCTCGGCTTGTTCTTCATTCGTATTGAACGAATGTACAACCGGGAGCGGGGCAGGCAATGCGCGCCCTATCGTGGGCGCGCTATTTGGAGCTTACCGACGCGTCGGATCGAGGGCGGAAGCCGATCGGCGCGGCGCGGACGTGCCCTCCATGGCCATCAGCGCCGCGATCCGCTTTTCGGTCGCCGGGTGCGTGGAGAACAGGTCCGAAACCGCGGTCGGCACGATGTAGAGCTGCGCCGCTGCCGGGTTCCGCTCCGAAGCCGCGCTCGGCACCGTCTGCGCGGGTCCTGCGATCTTGGCGAGAGCCGAGGCGAGCGCGCGGGGATTGCCGCTGATTTCGGCACCGGCCTTGTCCGCGCCGAATTCGCGGGTGCGGCTGATCGCCATCTGCACGATCATCGCGGCGAAAGGCGCCATGAACACGGCGGCCATGGCGGCGATCGGGTTCGGGCGGTTCTCTCCGTTGCCGCCGCCGATATGACCGAAGAACAGACCGAAATTGGCGATCATCGAGATGGCCCCGGCGATCGTCGCCACCATCGTCATGATGAGGGTATCGCGGTTCTTCACATGGCCCAGTTCGTGCGCCATGACTGCCGCCACTTCCTCGCGGTTCAGCCTGTCGAGCAGGCCGGTGGTCGCAGCGACGGCGGCGTTCTCGGGATTGCGGCCGGTGGCGAAGGCGTTCGGGTTCGCGCTTTCGACCAGATAGACGCGCGGCATCGGAAGCTGGGCACGGCGGGCGAGATCGGCGACGAGGTTGTAGAATTCCGGCGCGGTGCGTTCGTCCACTTCGCGGGCGTTGTGCATCCTCAGGACGATGCTGTCGGCGTTCCAGAAGGTGAACAGGTTCATCCCCGCCGCAACGATGAGCGCAATCATCGCGCCGCCGCTGCCGCCGAAGATATAGCCCAGCCCCATGAACAACGCCGTCAGCGCCGCCAGCAGCATGGCCGTCTTGAAACCGTTCACTTTTCTCAAACTCCTTGAAATCGTTGATGTCGCATCTGGGTATCACGCGCGGGCTTTCAATATCCGGAACGGGTTTCCTATCGCCCGCGCGAATTGAAGGCCGGGGGTGTCCCCAAGCGCTCCGATCCCGCCTAGGACTGCCGCAAACAGGCTTTTGGAGAGTTGCAGGCCATGGCGTTCAAGACCCGCGTCACCGAGATGCTCGGTATCGAACATCCGATCGTGCAGGGCGGCATGCAGGGCGTGGGCCTGGCCGAACTGGCCAGCGCCGTGTCCAACGCGGGCGGTCTGGGCACTCTGACCGCGCTTACCCAGCCCAGTCCGCAGGCGCTGCGCGAGGAGATCGAGCGCTGCCGGTCGATGACCGACAAGCCCTTCGCCGTGAACATCACCGTGTTCCCGACGCTGCTTCCGCCCGACTACAAGGCCTATGCCCAAGCCGCGATCGACGGCGGCGTGAAGATCGTCGAGACCGCCGGCACCCAGCAGGTGCGCGAGATCTGGGAGATGGTGAAGCCGCACGGGATTACCGTGATCCACAAGTGCACGGCCGTTCGCCATGCACTTTCGGCCGAGCGGCACGGCTGCGACATCATCTCGATCGACGGCTTCGAGTGCGCGGGCCATCCGGGCGAGGACGATATTCCGGGCCTGATCCTGATCCCTTCGGCGGCGGACAAGGTCTCGATCCCGATGCTGGCGAGCGGTGGTTTCGGCGATGGGCGCGGCCTTGTCGCAGCGCTGGCGCTGGGGGCGGAGGGCATCAACATGGGCACTCGCTTCTGCGCCACGCAGGAGGCGCCGATCCACGACAACGTCAAGGCCAGGTATATCGAGAACGACGAGCGCGGCACCAACCTGATCTTCCGCAAGTTCAAGAACACCGCGCGCGTCGGCAAGAACGGGGTCTCCGACGAAGTGGTCGAGATTTCCGCCCGTCCCGAATCGACTTTCGACGACATCAGGCACCTTGTTGCCGGAGCGGTCGGTCGCGAACTGCTTCAGAGCGGCGATCTGACCAAGGGCATCTTTTGGGCGGGCATGGTGCAGGGGCTGATCCACGACCTTCCGACCTGCAAGCAACTGATAGACAGGATCGTTGCCGAAGCGGAGGAAATCGTGAATGCCCGTCTGGGAAGGATGCTGGCCTGAGCCGGCACGCTGATCGACGGAGTGATGCCTGAAATGACCTACGAAAAGATCCTCTACACCCTTGAGGCAGGTGTCGCGCGGATATCGATGAACGATCCGGCCACGCGCAACGCCGGTTCGGCGCAGATGGGCGAGGAACTGTTCGACGCCATGAACCGCGCGTCATTCGAAGCGCGCGCGGTGGTGCTGACGGGGGAGGGCAAGGCGTTCTGCTCGGGCGCGAACCTAGGCGATGCAGGCGATATGCTCGCCGATCCGCGGCGCGACGTGGGCACGTTGCTGGACCGCCACTTCAACCCGGTCATCATCGCCATGCGCGACATGGAGCAGCCGGTCGTCACTGCCGTGCGCGGCGCAGCGGCGGGCGTGGGCGCGGGGCTTGCCATGGCGGGCGACCTGATCCTCTGCGGGGAGAGCGGGTTTTTCCTCCAGGCCTTCCGCCATGTGGGCCTGGTGCCGGACGGTGGCTCCTCGTGGCTGCTGACCCGCGCCGTAGGCCGGGTACGCGCGATGGAGATGATGCTGCTGGGCGAGCGCCTGCCCGCCGCCAAGGCGCTGGAATGGGGCCTTGTCAACCGCGTGGTGCCCGATGAAGACCTCGATTCCGCCGCACTTGCTCTGGCAGGCGAACTGGCGCGGGGGCCTTGGTCGCTGCGCCGGATCAAGCAGGTGGCCTGGGCGGCGACCGACAGCACGCTGGAGCAGGCACTGACCAACGAGCGCCTCGGCCAGCGTGATGCCTCGCGAACCGAGGATTTCGTCGAGGGCGTCACGGCCTTTGCCGAAAAGCGGGAGCCCGCGTTCAAGGGCCGCTGAGCGCCGAAGAGCGGCCAGGTTGACACGGTTGACACGGTCCGGGGCGAAAAGCGCTATGCCCTGTACCGCGCATCCCCGACCGGACCGCGCTTCGGATGGATGGCTGCTAGGAATGGCATCGCGCGGAACATAGCTCGTGCGATGCCCTGTAGGAAAACGCTGCCTCTATTCGTAGCTGGGATCGCTCAGAGCCGTCATCCATTCGGGGCATTCGTTTTCGGCATCGCCCCGGAACGAGGCGCTGTTGAACGACATGAAATCGAGCGCCGCGTCGCGGGCGGTCATCGCTGCGGGAATGCGATAGCTGGCCGCGACGGCATCGCCGCAGGTGGCCGTCCAGCCGACGATGTCTCGCTCCCGCTGCATCCAGAGCTGGACCAGCCAGAGGAAGTCGTATCGCTTGTCCTGCATCGTAGCCATCGCCGATCCTTCAAGGAGTTGAAGGCCTTAGTCGCATGACGGTGCCATCGCCGCAACCATTGGAGGCAAGGGAGATGGGACCGAACGGCGGCCGTTTCAGACCGCGCCCAGGCTCCGCAGTTCCGCCAGCCGTGCCTCGTCGATGCCGATCTCGGCGAGGACTTCGGCGGTATGTTCGCCCAGCATCGGCGGGGCCATGCGGATCGTGGCGGGGCTCGCCGACATTTGCGCGAGCGGGCTGGCGATGAGGTCCACCGTGCCGCTCTCCGCCCAGGCGTGGGGTGTGGTGGCGCGCAAATTCCGGTGCCTGACCTGCTCATCCTCCCACACGTCCGCCAGTTCGTTGTAGCGCGCGGCGGGAATGCCGACGCCGTCCAGCATCTCCTGCATCCGGGTGACGGTGAAGCCGCTGCTCCACTGGTTGATGATGTCCATCAGTTCGGCCCGGTTGGTCTTGCCGCGTTTGAGATTGCTGTCGAAGCGCGGGTCGGTGAAGAGTTCGGGCTGCTCCATCAGCACGGTCAGGCGGCGATAGTGCTCGTCGGTGCCGGCGGTGAGGTAGACGATGCCGTCCGCGCAGCGCATCAGGTCTGCTGGGCCGCCGCCGTTGCCGCCGTTGCCGAGGCGGGGAGGGGCCTGTCCGCTGATCAGGTAGTCCTGCATGATGTGGCTGACCATGGCCACCGAACTGTCGAGCAGGGCGATGTCGATGAACTGCCCTTCGCCGGTGCGACCCCGGTATTGCAGCGCGCCCAGAATGGCGAGTGCGGTGTTGTGGCCGGTCACGAAGTCGACGAGGCTGGGGCCGGTCTTCAGCGGACCGCCTCCCGGCTGGCCCTCGGGAATGCCGGTTACGGCCATCATGCCGCCGGTCGCCTGGAACAGCCCGTCATAGCCGGGCCGTGCGGCCATCGGCCCGGTCTGGCCGAAGCCGGTGACGGAGCAGTAGATCAGGCGCGGGTTGATGGCGCTGAGGCTCTCGTAATCGAGGCCGAAGCGCGCCAGATCGCCCACTTTGTAGTTCTCGATCAGCACGTCCGCCGTCTTCACCAGTTCCTTGAGGATCGCCTGTCCTTCGGGCCTGGAATGGTTGAGCGTGATCGAGCGCTTGTTGCGGTTGGATACGGTGAAAAAGCTGGAATGACGGGTCTCGATCCCGTCCTTGCCGGGCACCCACGAGAAGCCGTAGCCGCGCCCGTCGTCGCCCACGCCGGGACGCTCGATCTTGATGACGTCGGCGCCAAGGTCGCCGAGGATCTGCGCGCCAACGGGGGCGGCGAAGACGCGGCTCATGTCGATGACGCGGATGCCGGCTAATGCGGCCTTATCGTTCGGGTTCGTGCTCATGATGCGCCTGACGCTAGACCCGCCTCGGGGAGCGGCCAAGGCGAGCGGCAGCGCTTATCGCAGCGACGATCAAGCATCGCTGCTGGCGTGGTCAGGCTTATCCGAAGCGGCGAAAACGCCTAGCCGGAAGCGAAGATATATACGGGAGTATGCGATGAAGACGGCGATCATCACCGGCGCGGGCAGCGGCATCGGGCTGGAGACCGCGAAGATCCTCCATGCCGAGGGCTTTGTCATCGTCGGCGTCGGCCGCAGCAAGGACAAGCTGGCCACGCTGGAGGCCGCGATCGGCAATCCCGACCATGTGCTGGCGATCAGTGCCGACCTTACCGATCCCGCGGCGCCGGGCGCGATCGTCAAGGCCGCGCTGGAGCGCTTCGGCCGGATCGACGCGCTGGTGAACAATGCCGGCGTCGGCAGCCCCAAGCCGCTCGACGAGACCGACGACGAGACGCTGGACGATTTTCTCGACATCATGCTGGTCGCGCCGTTCCGCCTCTGCCGCGACGTGATCCCGCACCTTTCGCAAGGTGCGAGCGTGGTCAACGTGACCAGTACTTTCGCGCATATCGGCGGGCGGCGCGGCGGCGCCTATTCGGCGGCGAAGGGCGGGCTCAAGTCCCTGACCGAGCACATGGCCTGCGAATATGGCCCGCGCGGCATCCGTTCGAACTGCGTGGCGCCGGGCGTTACGATGACCGACATGGTGCGCCACCGCTTCGAGGACGAGGGCTTCAAGCGCGCCAATGTGGAGACGACGCCCTATCCGCGCCTCGCCTTGCCGGAAGATATCGCTTCGGTGATCGCGTTCCTCTGCCTGCCGGGCAGCGAGATGATCAACGGGCAGTCGATCGTCGTCGATGGGGGCTGGACGGGGACCAAATACCTCAGCCCGCGCGTGACCCGCACGACCTGGACAGAGCCGAAAGACGTCTGAGCCGTCCTCAGCGGGACACGGTTTCGGCGGTGCAGAGGCGATTGCCGCCATGTCGCTTGGCGGCATAGAGTGCGGCATCGGCCTCGTGGAACAGCGCTTCGGGATCCACCTTTCCATCGGGGCCGGGAAAGGCGATGCCCGCGCTGGCGCCGAGCGGCAGTTGCTGGTTCTGCCAGACGACCGGCAGAACCAGCGCGTTGATACGGTGGCGCACCGTCATTTCCAGCGCGGCGGACGAACTGCCCCGATCCAGGATCATCGCGAATTCGTCGCCGCCGATCCGGGCAATCAGGCGGGCTTCGGGGAAAGTGATGCTCAGGCGCCGGGCAAAGCCTGCGAGACAGGCATCGCCCGCCGCATGGCCCCACATGTCGTTCACGGCCTTGAAGCCGTTCATGTCGAACAGCACGAGCGCGCCGATGCCGGTCAATGCGGGGTCATCCGTGGGACGATCGAGGAAGTCGGACTGGAAGCGCGCGCGGTTGGCGAGGCCGGTCAGGGCGTCGTTTTCGGCCAGTTCGCGCAGGCGTTCCCAGCGCAGGCGCTCTTCGGTAACGTCCTGCTTCATGCCGTAGAGCGCGCTCGCGCGGCCCTGTTCCATGCGCACGGCGGCATTGATGCGCATCCAGCGCCGCTGGCCGTCGGCGCGCACGATCTGCGCCTCCATCGAGAAGCCCGAACCCTCCGCGATGGCGCGGGAACGGAGCTGTTCGAGCAGCGCGCGCGATTCCTCGGTGTAGAATTCCAGGGTCTCCCGGCGGTCCATCTGGCGGTGGAGCGAAGCGCCGAAGATATGGAACACGCCCTCCGTCCAGGACAGGGCCTGGGTGGCGAGGTCGCAGGACCATGCCCCCATCGCCGTCAGCGCCGCTGCCTGCGCGTAGAGCTGCGCCGGATTGTCGGCAGCCAGGGGCGGGACCGATCCGGACGCGGCCGACAGAGACGGAATTATCGCGTGCTTCAAGGGAGCCGGATCCTCGGGAGAAGAGAGGCGCATGCCCGGAGCGGGCCTGTTAGATCCGTATAAGTGCCTAGGGTAAAAGTATTGCTAACCATTACAGATTTGCAAGGCCACGCAGACACGCGATCGAACATGCTTTTCCCGGTTCGGACAGGCAGGTTTCGGCGGCAGAAGGCAGGCTGGGGAGAGGGGTGCATGAGACCGGCTGCGACGACCTGTTACAACCCCGTCATTGCAGAAAAGCCGCGAAATCCCTAAGTGGGCCGTGCTTCCGCAACTGGCGGACCCGACCACCCCACCGGAGAATGATGAAGCCCGCCCCGTCGCAACGCCACTATGGAATGGATTGGCTGCGCATCGGCGCGTTCGTTCTGCTGATCTTTTACCACGTCGGCTTTTCGTTCACGCCGTGGGGTTATCAGACTCCCTCGCGCGGCGTGGTCGGCTGGGCGGAGATTCCGCTGCTCGGCCTCAGCGCCTGGCGCCTCGCGCTGCTTTTCGCGATTTCCGGCTATGCCAGCGCGGCGCTGCTGAAGAAGGACGGCGACAACCGGGCCTTCCTGAAGAGCCGCATCCTGCGCCTTGGAATCCCTCTGCTTTTCGGCCTGACCGTGGTCGTGCCGCCGCAGCCTTACATGGGTCTGGTCAACAGCGGCTACGAGCATGGATATGGTTACTTCCTGCTATACGATGCCTTCCGCTTCCATAAGGTAGGATACGAGGTGCTTCCGGCCACGATGCACATGTGGTTCGTGATCTACCTGCTGGCCTATACCCTGGTGCTCTGCGCGGCGCTGATGATCCTGCCAGAGACCTGGCGCTCGGCCCTTCGTCGCGGTTGCGAGCGGCTGCTTTCGGGACCGGCGCTGCTGCCGCTGGGTATCGGGGTCATCTTCCTGATCCGCATGTTGCCCTACGGCTGGACGGACATGCACAACTTCCTCCAGGATCGCGGCGCGCACCTCCACTATTTCGGGATGTTCCTCTTCGGCTTCCTGCTGCGCGGCTCGGAGCCGATGCGGCAGGCGATCGCGCGCCAGTGGAAGCCGGCTTTGGTGCTCGGTCTTCTCGGCTATGCATGGGTCATCGGCGATACGCTGTTCTATCCCGGCAATATCCCGACTCCCGCCGCCTGGGAGCAGCCGCTGTCCTTCGCCAAGTCCATGCAGTGCTGGGGCACCGTGATCGCGCTGTTCGGCATCGCCGACCGCTTCTGGAACTTCGACCACCGCTGGCGCACGACGCTGGTGGAGGCGGTGTTCCCGATCTACATCGCCCACCAGACGGTGATGGTCTTCGTCAGCTACGGCATCCGCGACATGGGCCTCGGCGCGCTGGCGGAGTTCCTCACCCTTTGCACTGCCGTGGCGGGCGGGTCCTGGCTGTTCTACCTGATCGGGCGCGAGATCGGGCCGCTGCGGCCTTTGATCGGACTCAAGCGTCATCGCGGGCAACGCAAGGTGGCCGGTAAGGTGGCGGTTGCCTGAAGACGTGAAGGATTGACCGGGGGAGCCTGCTCCCTTGCTTGAATCGCTGTTCGTCAATCCCGAGCCAGGAGCAGCGCCGCCGCCATCGGGCCGCCGCCCGAAGTCGCGACCGCCACTTTCGGATTGCCTGAAATCTGCCGTCCGGTGGCCGTGCCGCGAAGCTGGTTCACCGCCTCATGCGCGAAACCGAAGCCGTGGAGGCGGCCTGCGCCAAGCTGACCGCCGAAGGTGTTCAGCGGCAGTTCGCCGTCCAGCGCGATGCGCGTGCCGCCATCGATGAACCTGCCGCCTTCGCCTTTTTCGCAGAAGCCGAGGCCTTCCAGCCAGGTGATCGGCAGGAACGCGAAACCGTCGTAGAACTGCACGGTGTCGACATCCTGCACGGTGTAGTCGGTGCGCGTCCAGAGATCCGCGCCGGTTTCGTAGGCGGCGAACCATTCCACCTGATCCCACGAGTAACGATCGACCGAGCCCGACATCGCGGCGATGCGCACGGGCGTGGTCTTCACTTCGTCCAGCGCGTCTCCGGCGGAAACGATCACCACGGTGGCCGCGTCGGTGAAGCGGTCGCAGTCGTAGAGGCAGAGCGGCGTGGAGATCATCCGCGCCGACATGTACTTGTCCAGCGTCAGCTCTTCCTTGGTGATCGCCCGCGCGCGCGGGTTGCGCATGGCGTTCTTCGATCCGTTGATGGCGATCTGAGCAAGCTGCTCGCGCGTCATGCCGTAACGGTGCATGTGCCGCGCCGCGTATTGCGCGGTCCAGCAGGCGGCGGAGGTGGCCCAGAACGGGCTGGTCCATTGCGACGAGCCGGAGACCGTGTCCTGCTTCATGCCCGACATATACGTGGACGGATCGGCCATGCCGCCCGCTTCGTAGACGGTGCGGAAACAGATCGCGTGGCGGACGAGTCCCTGCTTCACCGCCATCGCGGCGGCGGCGATGGCGGAAAGCTGCGCGGGCTGCTCCATCGCGCCCAGATGCCACTTGGACCTGATGCCCAGCACTTCGATCAGGTCGTCGCTGCTGACCGGGGAGAACGCGCTGTATCCGGCCATCTTGCCGGGGTAGGTGAACACGCCGTCGATCTGCGAGAGCGTCAGCCCCGCATCGGCCACCGCCTCCCGCACGGCATCGACCGTCAGCAGCAGCGGGTGGCGCGGCAGGCGCACGCCGACTTCGGACTGGCCGAGGCCGGTGATATAGGCTTCCTTGCTGGCCATCGGATCAGTCCGCCTTCTCGAAGAGGGGGTAGAAAATGCCGTCCTGCTCTTCGAACACGACACGAACCTTGTCCTCGAAATCGACCGCGTCGACGGGGCAGTTCACGATATTGGTGGTTAGGTAGACCCCCGGCGCGCCGTCCAGCTTCACCCGGGCGATCACATAGGGCACTTCCAGATCCTTGGCCCAGGGCTGATGGTTCACCGTGAAGCTGTCGATCGTGCCGGTGCCGGGCACCGCGTGGGGCGCGATGTTTTCCGACTGGCAATGGCGGCAGAGCAGGCGCGGCGGATGCGTGAACGCACCGCAGTCGCCGCACTTCACGATATTCAGCTTGCCCTCGCCGCCGCCTGTCCAGAACGCGGTATTCTCCTGGTCCAGCTTCGGCCGTGGCCGCGGTGGATTCATCGGTCCTCTCCCATTCGTCGATGAGAGAAGTCCGGCGCAGGGCCTCCCGCGTCAAGGCGGGCGGCGGATTGATCGCGTCGGCGCTTCACGCGGGAGCGCAGGCCTATCCGAGAAACGCGGCGATTTCGCTGCCGATCTGTTCCGGTGCTTCCAGGTTGAGCAAATGGCCTGCGGCCTGGTGATCGATGCGGGTCACATGCTTGCTCGCGCCGACGATCTGTTCGGCAATGAGCCGGAAGTCCGCTGTGTCGCGGCTGCCCGTCAGGAGCAGGGTGGGCACGGCGAGCGCCGCCAGCCTGCCTGCTTCCGGCAGTTCCGGGCGCTGGTCGTCCTGGACCCATTGGCGGCCGTGGAAACTGTCGATCCCGGCGCGGAGGCGGCCTGCTTCCGGTCCCGCACGCGTGGTGTCGAACAGGGGGTGCTGCCACCAGAGGTCGCGAGCACCCGCCATATCGCCGTCTCGTGCGGCCCGGCCGATGGCCTTCCAGCGCGCGATCCAGTCCTCGCTCCACGACCAGCCGACGATCAGTGGGCTGACCAGCACCAGTCGTCGCACCCGCTGCGGGTGGTTCAGGGCAAAGTTGAGCACGGTTCCCCCACCGAGCGAGAGGCCGCACAAGTCGGCCTGCGCGATCCCGAGACTATCCAGCAAGGCCAGCAGGTCTTCGGCATGGGAGAAGGCTTCGCCGGAAGCCGTATCGGAGTCGCCGAAGCCGCGCTGGTCGTAAGCGATCAGAGGGAGATCGGCGGGCAGGGCGGCCACGACCGGCTCCCAGTCGTGCCGGGAGCCGCCGAAGCCATGGACGAGTATCAGAGGTGTGCCGTCGCCTTCGCGGTGCCATCCGGCCAGCGTTGCGTGTTCGATGTCGATCCGGAAATCCTGCGTCATGGAAGCAGGCTAGCGCGACCATTCCCATGACGCACCTGACAAATCAGGCCGAGCCCATGTAGCGCCCGCCGTTGGTGCTGATCGTCTGCCCGGTCATGTAGCTGGCTTCTTCCGACGCGAGGAACGCGGCAGCGGCGGCAATGTCGGCAACCTGGCCGAGCCGCTTGACCGGCAGGGTCTTGCCATAGGCTTCGGCATCGATGGGAGCCTGGCGCAGCATCGGCGTGTCGATCGAGCCCGGCGGAATCATGTTGGCGGTAATGCCGGTGCCGCCCAGTTCCATGGCCAGCGCCTTCGTCATGCCCAGCAGGCCGCCCTTCGACGAGACGTAGTGGCTCTGTGCGAAGGAGCCGGACTGGGTCGAGGAGGAGGTGATGTTGATGATCCGCCCCCATTCGGCGGCCAGCATGTCCGGCACGATCTCCTTGGTGACCAGCCACGGTCCCTTGAGGTTGATGCGGATCACCTTGTCGAACTCGTCCTCGCCGATGTCGAGGAAGGGCGTGAAGGGCGCGATGCCGGCGTTGTTGACGAGGATGGTGATGGGGCCGAATTTCGCGCGGGTCTCTTCGGCGGCGGCCTTGATCGCGGCCTTGTCCGCGCAGTCGGCGGTCAGGGCGATGGCGGTGCCGCCTTCCGCCTCGATCATGCGGACCGTTTCCGCCGCGCCTTCGGGGTTGAGGTCCCAAACGGCGATCGCAGCCCTGTCCTCCGCCAGCCGTACCGCGATGCCGCGGCCGATACCCGAGCCGCCGCCGGTGACGACGGCGACTTTGCCTTCAAGCGAACGTGTCATGCAATTCTCTCCCGCGAAGCGCCTGTTTGTGCTGAACGGGTGGACAGCGCAGGGTGCGGGAGTCAAGCGGCGAGGTTACATGCGCTCGGCAAAACCGCCGTAGCGGCCTTTGTGGAACAGCATGGGATCGTCCTCGCGAACGGTTTCCATGCGCAGCACCTCGCCCAGCACGAACCAGTGGTCGCCCGCTTCGGTCACCGAATAGAGGCGGCATTCGATGGCTGCGATCGAATCCCTGATGATCGGCAGGTTGTGGTCGGAGACGACATAGTCGACGCCGACGAACTTCTGGTCGCCCTTGGCCGTGACGGCGCGGCAGACCTCGGTCTGGTCGCTGGCCATGACGTTGACGCAGAAATGCCCGGACTTCTCGATCAGCGGCCAGGACGTGCTCTTGCGGTCGGGGAAGAAGCCCACGAGCGGCGGATCGAGCGAGACCGAGGTAAACGAGCCGACCACCATGCCCGCGGGCCGGTCATCGTCGTCGAGCGCGGTAATCACGCAGACGCCGGTCGGGTAGCTACCCAGCACCTTGCGGAATTCGGACGGGTCGATGGTCGTTGTGGTCACTGGGGTGTTCATCCTGTCGGTAGGTCCTGCTGCATGTCAGGGCTTGAGTATTCCCTCCATGCGCGCGGCGGTTTCGTCAAGCCATTGGCGGAAGGCGGTTACGCGGGGGAGCTTGCGGATATCCTGGTGCGTGACGAACCAGAAGCTGCGGACGATGCGCTTCTCGGGGAGCACGGCAACGAGGCGCGGGTCGGTTTCGGCCATGAAGCAGGGCAATACGCCCAGTCCGCCGCCGCCTGCGATCATACTGTGTTGTGCGGTGATGCTGGGGGAGCGGATCGCCGCTTTCAGCCCCGGCTGGATTTCGTCGAGATAGCGCAGTTCGGGAGAGTAGATGAGGTCGGGGATGTAGCCGACGAGGGCGTGGCCTTCGAGCAGGTCGGCCGGGCGCGACGGAGTGCCGTGGGCATCGAGATAGTCGCGCGTGCCGTAGAGCCTCAGGGTGTAGTCCGAGAGCTTGTGGGCCACCAGCGGCCCGGTGCGCGGGCGCGAGAGCATGATGGCGACATCCGCCTCTCGCCGGGTCGGGCTGAGGAAGCCGCTGCTGGCGACGAGGTCGATGGCGAGGCGCGGATGCGCCGCCTGGAAGCGGGGGAGGTGGCGCGCGAGGAACCAGCAGCCGAACCCTTCCGAAGTGCTGATCCTGAGAGTGCCGTAAAGCCCGTCGTTGCCATCGGCCTGTTCGGTGATCCGCCCTGCGGCACTGGCCATGGCTTCGACCGAGGCAAGCAGGGTCTCTCCGGCCTCGGTCAGTTCCTGTCCGCTGCGGGTCTGCTCGAAGAGCGCGGTTCCGAGCGAGGCTTCCAAACGGCGCAGCCGCCTGCCCACGGTCGTCGGGTCGACGCCGAGCGCGCGCGCGGCGCCCGCCAGTTGTCCCGCCCGGGCGATGGCGAGGAAGGCCTGGTAGTCGCTCCAGTCGATCGAAGGTATCGTCAAGGTATCGTCACTGCGGCAAATGATCCTTGGGGCTGCATATGTGCAGTTATCGATGGCGTATTTTCAGCTTGCCTGCAAATCGGACCGGGATCACCTACCGTGGAAAGCGCACCGTGCGTGCCTGCCGAAAATATTGTGAAAGGATGAGGAATGCGCCTGATTGATCATCTCGTAGTCGGCGGCCCCGGCGGCCCGGCCGCGCGTCTCGGCGACGTTTTCAATCCCAGCACCGGCGCGGTGCAGGCTCAGGTGCCGCTGGGCGATGCAGCGCTGCTCGACCGTGCGGTCGCTACCGCGCAGGCCGTGCAACCCAAATGGGCGGCGATGAACCCGCAGCGTCGCGCCCGCGTGCTGTTCAAGTTCAAGGAACTGATCGAGAAGAACATGCAGAGCCTCGCCGAACTGCTGGCGAGCGAGCATGGCAAGGTCGTGGACGACGCCAAGGGCGACATCCAGCGCGGGCTTGAAGTCGTCGAATTCTGCTGCGCCATCCCGCACATGCTGAAGGGCGAGTACACGCAGGGCGCCGGGCCGGGCATCGACGTCTATTCGCTGCGCGCGCCGCTCGGCGTGGGCGCGGGCATCACCCCGTTCAACTTCCCGGCGATGATCCCGATGTGGATGTTCGCCCCGGCTGTCGCGGTGGGCAATACCTTCATCCTCAAGCCGTCAGAGCGCGATCCCTCGGTGCCGAACCGCCTTGCCGAACTGTTCCTGGAAGCCGGCGCACCTGAAGGCGTGTTGCAGGTCGTCCACGGCGACAAGGTGATGGTGGACGCGATCCTCGACCATCCGGGCATCGCCGCCGTCAGCTTCGTCGGCTCGTCCGACATCGCGCACTATGTCTATTCGCGCGGCGTCGCTGCCGGCAAGCGCGTGCAGGCGATGGGCGGCGCGAAGAACCACGCCATCGTCATGCCCGATGCGGACATGGACCAAGCCGTCAACGACATCATGGGCGCGGCCTATGGTTCGGCGGGCGAGCGTTGCATGGCGCTGCCGGTCGCCGTTCCCGTGGGTGACGAAACCGCCGATATCCTGCGCGAAAAGCTGATCGCCGCGATCGACAAGCTGAAGGTCGGCGTTTCCAACGATCCCGAGGCGCAGTACGGCCCGGTCGTCACCGCCGTGCACAAGCAGAAGATCGAGAACTGGATCCAGACCGGCGTCGACGAAGGCGCAGAGCTGGTTGTCGACGGTCGCGGCTTCTCGCTTCAGGGGTACGAGGAAGGCTTCTTCGTCGGCCCGTCGCTGTTCGACCATGTGACGCCCGAGATGAGCGCCTACAAGGAAGAGATCTTCGGCCCGGTCCTCCAGATCGTTCGTGCCAAGACTTTCGAGGAAGCGGTGGAGCTTCCGACCAGGCACCAGTACGGCAACGGCGTCGCTATCTTCACCCGCAACGGCCATGCCGCGCGCGAGTTCGTGCAGCGGGTACAGGTCGGCATGGTCGGTGTGAACGTGCCGATCCCGGTGCCGGTCGCCTACCACAGCTTCGGCGGCTGGAAGCGCTCGGCTTTCGGCGACCACAACCAGTACGGCATGGAAGGCGTGCGCTTCTGGACCAAGGTGAAGACCGTGACCCAGCGCTGGCCGGACGGCGGGGCGGGCGACAGCGCCTTCATCATTCCGACCATGGGCTGACGGAAAGTCGTCACTCTGCAGATGGGGACAGGGGCGGCGGAACAGGCTACGGATGGCAGGTGTTCTTTCGGGATGCCTGCTGAAAGGAAGGTCGTTTGATGATGAAGATCAGCAACGTACTCGCCCCGGCCGTGACCGTTTTGCTGCTCGCTCTGGGGTTGGCCGCCTGCTCGAAGGAGCCTGCCAAGCCCAGTGCCGAGGAAACCGCCAGCCCGCTGCCGGAGGCGAGCGCCACGGCCTCTGTTGCCGCTTCGGAACCGGGGGGAATACCCACGTCCATTCCCGCCGCGCTTCGCGGCCGGTGGGGGCTGGTCGATGCGGATTGCACCAGCACGCGCGGCGATGCCAAGGGCCTGCTGACGATCGATGCCGATACCCTGAAATTCTACGAATCGGTCGCGAAACTGGGCGTCATCAAGTCCGGCTCCGCGACCGCTATCGAGGGTGATTTCGCCTTCAGCGGGGAAGGGCAGAGCTGGAACCTTGACGTATCGCTGCGCTCGCCGGACGGCGGCAAGACCCTTGTCCGCAAGGACACCGGACCGGACGCGATGCCCGGTACGCTCACATATGCAAAGTGCCCCTAGAAGCACATAACCGCACCTGCCAGGAACAGAACAGAGATGACCGAACAGTTTGGGCTGACCGAGGACCAGCTTGCGATCCAGGAGACCGCGCGCAAGTTCACCGCCGACCGCATCACGCCTTATGCGGCCGAATGGGACGAGAAGCATCACTATCCGGTCGATGTCTGGAAGGCCGCCGGCGAACTCGGCTTCGGCGCGATCTACGTGTCCGAGGAAAGCGGCGGCATCGGCCTGGGCCGTCTCGACGCGGCGCTCATCATGGAGGCCATGTCCTACGGTTGCCCGGCGACCAGCGCCTACATCTCGATCCACAACATGGTCGCCTGGATGATCGACAGGTTCGGTGACCAGCAGCTCAAGGATCGCTATCTTCCCGACCTCTGCTCGATGGAGAAGATCGGCTCCTATTGCCTGACCGAGCCGGGTTCCGGCTCGGACGCCGCCGCGCTCAAGACTTCGGCGCGGCTGGACGGCGATCACTACGTGCTGAACGGCACCAAGCAGTTCATCTCGGGCGGCGGCTACAACGACGTCTACGTCGTCATGGCTCGTACCGGCGAGCACAAGTCGCGGGGAATCTCCTGCTTCGTGGTGGACAAGGACACGCCCGGCGTCTCCTTCGGCGCGCCCGAGAAGAAGCTCGGCTGGAACGCTTCCCCGACCGCGCAGGTGATCTTCGAGGATGCCCGCATTCCGGTGGAGAACCGCGTCGGAGCCGAGGGTGACGGCTTCAAGTTCGCGATGGCCGGGCTCGACGGCGGCCGCCTCAATATCGGCGCCTGCTCGCTGGGCGGGGCGCAGCGCTGTCTCGACGAGGCGGTCCAGTACGTGAAGGATCGCAAGCAGTTCGACCAGCCGATCGCGGAGTTCCAGAACACCCAGTTCCGTCTCGCCGAAATGGCGGCCGAGCTGGAGGCGGCCCGCGCGCTGCTCTATCTCGCCGCCGCCAAGGTCACTGCCGGATCGCCCGACAAGACCCGCTTCGCCGCCATGGCCAAGATGATGGCCAGCGACACCGGATCGTCGGTGGTCGACCGTGCGCTGCAATTGTTCGGTGGATACGGTTATCTTCGCGACTATCCCATCGAGCGCTTCTGGCGCGACCTTCGCGTCCATCGTATCCTCGAAGGCACCAACGAGGTCATGCGGATGATCATCGGCCGCGACCTCCTCAAGTAAGGGGCACGAGCATATGACCACCGAGACCCTGACCGCAGAAATCCTCGATCGCCGCGAAGGCGTGGCCGGGATCATCTCGCTCAACCGCCCCAAGGCCATCCATGCGCTGACGCTCGGCATGTGCGAGGCGATGAGCGCGTTGCTCGCCGGATGGGCCGACGACGACACGATGAAGGCGGTGATGATCGAGCACAGCGAGGGACGCGGCTTCTGCTCGGGCGGAGACATCAACCTGCTGCGCCGCTCCGCGCTGGAGGACCTCGGGCGGGAAGGGCGCAGGTTCTTCCTGGCCGAGTACCGGCTCAACCATCAGCTCTTCACTTACGGCAAGCCCGTGGTCGCCTTCATGGACGGGATCACGATGGGCGGCGGCGTCGGTATCTCGCAGCCCGCGCAGTACCGCGTGGCGACCGAGCATACCCGCTTCGCGATGCCCGAAACCGGCATCGGCCTGTTCCCGGACGTCGGCGGCGGCTGGTATCTCTCGCGGCTCGACGGACGGCTGGGCCAGTTCCTTGCGCTCACCGGGGCGCGGCTGGATGGGGCGGAATGCCTCTGGGCGGGCCTTGCCACCCACTACCTGCCCAGCGAGGCGCTGCCCGAGGCCAAGCGCCGGATCGCTGCCGGGCACGAGATCGGCGGCGTGCTGGGCGCGCTCTCGGTCAAGCCGCCCGAAGCGAAGATCGCCGCCCATGAGGCCCAGATCCGCAAGCATTTCGCTTTCGATACGCTGGAGCAGGTGCTCGCCTCGCTGGAGAGCGATGACAGCGAGTGGGCCGCGCGCGAACTCGCCACCTTGCGCATCAAGAGCCCGCAGGCCTGCAAGGTCTCGCTTCGCCAGCTCGCCACCTCGCTGACGCTGGAGACTTTCGCGCAGAACATGGCGATGGAATATCGCTTGGCCAGCCGTGTGCTGGTGCTGCCGGACTTCGCGGAAGGCGTGCGCGCGGTCATCGTCGACAAGGACAACGCGCCCCGATGGAATCCCCCGACGCCTGAAGGCGTCACCGATGCGATGCTGGATGCGATCTTTGCGCCGCTCGCCCCAGAAGAGGAATGGAAGCCCCTATGAGCTACGAGACGATCCTGGTCGAGAAGAAGGGCAGCGTCACGCTTATCACGCTGAACCGCCCGCAGGCGCTCAATGCGCTGAATTCGCGGGTGCTGGAGGACCTGATCGAGGCTTTCGCGGCTTTCGAGGCAGACCCCTCGCAGGGCTGTGCTGTGCTTACGGGTTCGGGCGAAAAGGCGTTCGCCGCCGGCGCCGACATCAAGGAAATGGCCGACAAGCCCAGCGCGGAGTTCTATTCCGAGGACTTCTTCGCCGGGTGGACCTCCCGCATCGTCAAGACCACCCGCAAGCCCTGGATCGCGGCGGTGAACGGCTTCGCGCTCGGCGGCGGCTGCGAAGTGGCGATGATGGCGGATTTCATCATCGCCTCGGAGAACGCGAAGTTCGGCCAGCCGGAGATCAAGCTCGGCGTCGCGCCGGGCATGGGCGGCTCGCAGCGCCTCACCCGCGCGGTCGGCAAGTCGAAGGCGATGGACATGTGCCTTACCGGCCGGATGATGGATGCGGCAGAGGCGGAGCGTTCGGGCCTCGTCAGCCGTGTCGTGCCGTTGGACCAGTTGCTGGACGAAGCGCTCAAGGCTGCCGAAGCGATTGCCGGAATGCCGCCTCTGGCCGCGACGATGAACAAGGAAATGGTCAATCTCGCCTTCGAGACGACGCTCGATACGGCGCTCGTCCTGGAGCGCCGCATGTTCCAGGTGCTGACGGCTACCGAGGACAAGGTCGAAGGCATGAAGGCCTTCGTCGAGAAGCGGCCGGGGGTCTGGAAGGGCAAGTAAGCGCGTTATCCCGGCGCCAGCCGGGACCGTTGTGAGTCGGGCGCGGGCTTGGCGCTTAGCCCGGCCATATATGCAAAGTAGCGTCACGCTATAGCGGTCCCAGCTTCCGCTGGGATGACGGGTTGTGGCTGCACGAAACGTGGGAGAGAATGTCATGAAAATCGCCTTCATCGGTCTTGGCAACATGGGCGGCGGTATGGCTGCCAATCTCGTGAAGGCGGGCCACGCGGTTCGCGCTTTCGATCTGTCCGCCGAAGCCGTCGCCAAGGCGGCGGAGCAGGGCTGCACGACGTTCGCCACCGTTTCCGAAGCGGTCGAGGGCGTCGATGCGGTCGTCACCATGTTGCCGAACGGGGCGATCGTGCGCTCCGTCTATACCGCCGAAGTCTTCGGCCATGCGCCCGAGGGCGCGCTGTTCCTCGACTGCTCGACCATCGACCTTGAAACCGCGCGCGAAGTCGTCGTGCTGGCGCAGGCCGCGGGTTACGAGATGGCCGATGCGCCGGTCTCGGGCGGGATCGCAGCGGCCAACGGCGGTACGCTGACATTCATGGTCGGCGGGAGCGATGCGGTGTTCGAACGGGCGAAGGCGGTGCTCGAACCCATGGCCAAGGCGGTGATCCACGCGGGCGAGACCGGCGCGGGTCAGGTCGCCAAGATGTGCAACAACATGCTGCTGGCGATCCACATGATCGGCACCTGCGAGGCTTTGGCGCTGGCGCAGAAGGCAGGACTCGATCCGCAGACTTTCTACGAGATCAGTTCGAAGGCCACCGGCTATTGCTGGTCGCTCAACGACTATACACCGATGCCGGGTGTCGGCGCGAGTAGCCCGGCGGACAACGGCTATGCGGGCGGCTTTGCCTCGGCGCTGATGCTGAAGGATCTGCGACTGGCGATGGCGGGCGCGGACACCTCGGGCGCTACCGTGCCGATGGGCGAACATGCGACGAAGATCTACGAGGCTTTCGTAGAGGCCGGAAACGGCGGCAAGGATTTCGGAGCGATCTTCACGACGCTTTGAGAGGAGATATTATCCTCTGCAATCTGCGATAGCAGCGATGACGACGAGGTCCCTTTCTACTGCTTAGCGGCGCAGCCAATACGCCTAACGACGTAACCATGGGCGCGCGTCGCGGTTGGTCCGCATGACCTAGACAGTAACGGGGGTGCAGGGGGGCTATGCTCCCCTGCCGTCCTCTTCCTTCTTCCGTTCAAGAACGAACTGCGGAACCCGCATCCCCTTGGTCCGCCCGGTCAGATGAAACTGCCGACAAAGCGCGCAGCGATAGGGCCGCAGCACGACTGCCGCTTTCGCCGCCACTTCCAGGGCTTCCGCCTCGCTCGCAAAGCGCCGCTTGCGTTGGCAGACGCCGAAGCGCGTGCGCATGTCAGCCGAGCAACCGCGCGCCGAGCAGGGTGAGCAGCTTCACGTCCATCGCATAGCCTTGCGCGCGCCATCCGGCGATCGCCTGCTCGATCCCGGCGAGAGGGACGCGGTGGACGACGATGTCCTCGCTGTCCACGCCGCCGCCTTCGCCCACTTTCACGAGGTCGTGGGCGCGGAACAGGGTGAAGCTTTCGCTGACCATGCCGGGCGAGGAGAAGAACTCGCCGAGGTTTTCCATGCGGCCGGCGTGGTAGCCGGTTTCCTCTTCCAGTTCGCGGGCGGCGGCGATGCTGGCGTCTTCGTCGGCGCTGTCGTCATGGTCGCCGACGAGACCGGCGGGCAGTTCGATGCAGCGTTTGCCGAGCGGCACGCGGTACTGGTCGACGAGGATGACATGCTCGTCCGCATCGACGGCAAGGATCACCGCAGCGCGGATGCCGCGCGCGCGGCTGACGTATTCCCAGCGGCCGCGCTTGCGGGTGGTGATGAACTTGCCCTGCCAGACCACTTCGTCAGGAGCGTCGGCATCGGGCGGAAGAATGGTGGTTTCGGTCATATTTCGATCAGCCTGTCGGGAAGTTCGTTCACGTCGTCATCGGCGCGGGGGAAATGCGGGGCGAGGATCGCACCGACCTTACCCACGGCCACGACCATGCCGTCGCAGGTCCGGCCCTCGCGGACATGGGCGAGCATGGCGGACATGGCCTGGCCCCAGACTTCGGGGTCGACCTTGGCGGCGATGGCGCGGTCGGCGACGATTTCGGCGCGGTGTTCGCGCATGGAGAGGTAGATGAGCACGCCGGTGCGCCCCGTGGTGCGCTGCTCGGCACCGATGCGGAAGGCGCGGACGGCGTGGGCGTGGACGCGCATGGTCTTGATCTGCGGCGGGACCAGCCAGAACTTGAGCGGCGGGATGAGCTGGAGCAGCAGCATCGCGCCGAACTTGATCGCGGCGATCCCGGCGGCGAGGCCGACGATCATGCGCGGGGTCCATTCATGGCCCCAGTCGGCCAAGAGGCTCTCGTAGAGGCCCATGTAGAATTCGGGCGCGATCACCAGCGCGCCCAGCGCCAGGAAGGCGACGATCGCGGCCCAGGCGAGGGCCACGTCGGTATAGCCGTCCGAGCGGTCCGCCAGCACGGTGACGATCTCGCCGGCGCTGTGCATTTCCGCCTCGCCCACGGCCGCGCTGATGCGGTCGTGGTCCTCGGCGGAGAGATAAACGGGTTTCGGCATCGTTTCTGTCCCCCTTACCAGCTGCCGCTCGCGCCGCCGCCGCCGAAGCTGCCGCCGCCGCCCGAGAAGCCGCCTCCACCACCACCGAAACCGCCGCCGCCACCCCAGCCGCCGCCGAAGTGATCGTCGTCATCGTCGCCGCCGAAGCTGCCGGGCATCCAGATGATCGGGCCGCCGAAACCGCCGCGTCGCCGTCCGCCGCCGCGCGCCTCGTTGATCATCGGCATGACCACGAAGAACACGATGATGAGGATGAAGACGATCGTACCGATCGGGAATCCGCCGCCGGAACTTTGCTTGCGCGCGGCATCGGCGTCCGCCGCCACCTTGCGGGCCTGGTCGGGCGGCAGGGTGAGCTGCTTGACGAGCGCATCCGTGCCCGCCGCAATGCCGCCGGGATAGTCGTCGGCTTTGAAGCGGGGGAGGATCTGGTTGTTGATGATGAGGAAGGAGAGGCCGTCGGTGATGATCGGTTCGAGGCCGTAGCCGACCTCTATCCGCACCTTGCGCTCGTTCGGCGCGACGATCAGCAGCGCGCCGCTGTTCTTGTCCTTCTCGCCGATTCCCCAGGCCCGGCCGAGCTGGTAGCCGTAGTCGGAAATCTCGTAGCCCTGGAGGCTGGGCAGGGTGACGACCACCAACTGGCGGCCGGAGTTCTTCTCCAGCGCGTCCAGCTTCTGTGTAAGCTCGGCTGCCTGTTGCGGGTTCAGCAGCTTGGCATCGTCGACGACGCGGCCGGTAAGCTTCGGAAAGCTGGGCGCGGCGGCTGCATGCTGGGCAAGCAGCGCGCCGAACGCCAACAGGACGGCCGCGAAGACGGCCTTCAAGCGGATCACGGTATCAGATCTTGCCTTCGAGGCTCGGCGCGTTTTCTGCGCCCGGCGTCGTCGCCTGATAGGGGACCAGCGGGTCCGCGCCGCGCAGCTTGGCGCCGATCATCGTCGGGAAGGTGCGGACTTCGGTGTTGTAGTCCTGAACCGAGGCATTGTAGTCGCGCACCGAAATGCGGATGCGGTTTTCCTGCCCTTCAAGCTGGGTCTGGAGCATCTGGTAGTTCACGATCGACTTGAGATCGGGATACCGCTCGACGCTGACCAGCAGGCGCGAGAGGCTCTGGCCGAACTGGGCCTGTGCGGCCTGGAACTGCTGCATCTTGGCGGGATCGTTCAGGTCCGTGGCGTTGACCTGGACGCTGGTTGCCTTGGCGCGCGCCTCGACCACGCCGGTGAGGATTTCCTTTTCCTGCGTCGCGGCGCCCTTGGCCACGGCGGCGAGGTTGGGCACGAGGTTGGCGCGTTCCTGGAAGGCGGCCTGGACATCGGCCCACTTGGCCTTGGCGGCTTCCTGCTTGGTGGGAACCGAGTTGAAACCGCAGGCAGCCAGCGACAGCGCCGCCGCGAGGGCCAGCACGGTGCGGCTCTTGCGGGCCAGGGCGGAAAGGGACATGCGTGATCCTCCTGATCGGCACGGCCGAGGGGCCATGCCTGTTGCTGGAATAGATAGCAGCCACCCGGCCCGGTTCAAGGACGGTCGCACCCGTGAAACGACGCGCGCAACCGTTTGTTACTCGGGCGATTGTTACATAACGACCGATGTGGCAGGTTCACCGCCGGCCATGGACCGCACAGGATCGAGGGGAAACCGACCCATGCTTCAGGAATTCAAGACTTTCATCGCGCGCGGCAACGTGCTCGACCTCGCCGTCGGCGTGATCATCGGCGCGGCGTTCGGCAAGATCGTCGCCTCGCTGACCGACGACGTCATCATGCCGTTCATCGGCCTCATCACCGGGGGCATCGATTTCAGCAACAAGTTCGTGGTGCTCGGCACGATCCCGGCGGGCTATACCGGGCCGATGACGTATGCCGGGCTGAAGGCGGCAGGCGTGGCGATGTTCGGCTACGGCGCCTTCCTCACCGCAATCATCAACTTCCTGATTCTTGCCTTCGTCATCTTCCTGATCGTGCGCCAGGCCAATCGCCTGCTGCCCAAGAAGGAAGAACCCGCAGCGCCCACCGGCCCGACGGAAGTGGAACTGCTGGCGGAAATCCGCGATGCGCTGAAGAAGGACTGAGCCGACAGATCGGCTATCGATTACAGAAAAGCGGGGGAATTGCAGAAGGGCGGGGTCATTCCCGCCCTTTTCTTTTCCGGCGGGCACCCTATATGAGGTTCCGCCAGCTTGCTGGCTATGATGATAAACTGCGCCGTACAATAGGCACAGCGGACCCGGGGGCGGTACCCGGCGGCTCCACCATCACCCGTCCAGCCATCCGGCCGGACAACCCTGTTGTCGCAGGGGTGATGACGGGGCCGAACTAGGATCGACGTGTGTTGAAAAGCGGTGTTTTCATTCGGGCTGAGTAACCCGTTCAAGGCTCAAAACTCACAAGTGCCAACGACAACGAAGCACTCGCTCTCGCCGCGTAATTCTAGGGGCTAACGCCCTGACGTTACAAAGCTAAAGCGCGGTTGGACCCACCGGGCAACAGAAGGGATTCCAAGGGGCCCGGGGTGAGCCTTGCAACAGAATCACCCCACCTTTCAGACAGATATGTACCTGTTGGTTCCGCGCTTCCGTCAGGCGGCATTCGCCCGGTCGGAAACCGCCTCGGCCACTTCGGGCGCATTTTCCGCCTCTTCCGCCAGCTTCCGGGCCTGTTCGAACTTCAGGCAATCGAGGATCTTCGCGCCTGCCATGAAAACGGCACCGGTGCAGGCCAGGAACAGCAGCTTTCCGCCCCATCCGGGAAAGCGCGTGAGGTAGACGCTGCCGCGCTCCACCGCGCCCAGGGCGAGGGCGTAGATGATCATGAAAGCTTCCCAGCGCGTCTTGATGACGAAAAGCCGGCTGATCTTGCGGAGCATTCCGATCCTTCCAGTACCGCATATCCCTTTGGGCAACCGTGAGGGCAGGTCGAGGTTCCCGTGGCGCATGGGAATGTCGGCTGTAAGTCGTTCCGATGCAAGGTATAAGCTGGCTCGACGCGGTGCCACTTTGGGACCGCTTCGGCGCGGATGGCCAGTTCCCATTTGCCAATCGGATCGGGATGAGGCATAGCTTTGGCAATCCTCCCCAGGACAATCTTGAACAGATGTCACGGTCGCCGCACGCACTGCCTTGTGCCTGCGTGCCTGGAATGCGAGGAAAAATGACGGACAGAATCGAACGATCGGGCCTTTTGGTCGATGCTGCCTTGGCGCGCTTCGTCGAGGACGAGGTCTTGCCGCCGATCGGGCAGGATGTCGCCCGGTTCTGGGCGGGGTTCGCGGCGCTGGTGGCCGAACTCGCGCCGCGCAACCGGGCGCTGCTGGAGCGGCGCGACGCGCTGCAATCGGCGATCGATGCCTGGCATCTTGAACGCCCCGGCAAGCCCATCGATCAGGCGGAGTATCAGGCTTTCCTCCGCGAGATCGGCTATCTCGTGCCCGAGCCCGGCGATTTCTCCATCGGCACTACGGGCGTCGATCCCGAGATCGCGGCGATGGCTGGGCCGCAACTCGTCGTTCCCGTGCTCAATGCCCGTTTCCTGCTGAACGCCGCCAATGCGCGCTGGGGCAGCCTCTATGACGCCCTCTACGGCACCGATGCACTCGATGCGGCGCCTGCGCAGGGGCGGGGCTACGATCCGGCCCGCGGCGCGGCGGTGATCGCGGAAGGGCGCCGGTTCCTCGACAAGGCGCTGCCGCTGGTATCCGGGAGCTGGGCCGATGTCGAAAGCCTCGACGTGGCGCTGGCCGATCCGGAGCAGTATCTGGGCACGACGCAGGCCGGGCGGTTCTATCGCTCGAACGGTCTGGGGATCGAGATCGTCGTCGATGCGGGCAGCGAAGTCGGCCGGTCCGACCGCGCGGGCATTGCCGATATCGTGCTGGAGGCCGCGCTCACCACGATCGTCGATCTGGAGGATTCCGTCGCCGCGGTCGATGCCGAGGACAAGCTGGCGGGCTATGCCAACTGGCTCGGCGTGATCCGGGGCGACCTCACCGAGAGTTTCGAGAAGGGCGGTCGCACCCATACCCGCGCGCTGGTGCCCGACAAGGCGGTTGAGACGCCTGACGGCGAAGTGCTCGAACTGCCGGGGCGCAGCCTGCTGTTCGTCCGCAATGTCGGCCATCTCATGACCAATCCGGCGATCCTGCTCGCCGACGGTTCGGAAATTCCCGAGGGCATTCTCGACGCCGTGCTGACGAGCGCAATTTCGGCGCAGGACGTGAAGGGCCTGACCCGCTTCGGCAACAGCCGCGAAGGCGCGATCTACATCGTCAAGCCGAAGATGCACGGGCCGGAGGAATGCGCCTTCACCAACGACCTGTTCGATGCCGTCGAGGACCTGCTGGGCCTGCCGCGCCATACCATCAAGGTCGGAGTCATGGACGAGGAGCGGCGCACTTCGGCGAATCTCGCGGCCTGCATCCAGGCGGTGAAGGACCGGATCGTCTTCATCAATACCGGCTTCCTCGACCGGACGGGTGACGAGATCCACACTTCGATGCGCGCCGGGCCGATGATCCGCAAGAACGCGATCAAGGGTTCGGGCTGGATCGCGGCCTATGAGAAGCGCAATGTCGCGATCGGGCTGCGGCTCGGGCTTTCGGGCTTGGCGCAGATCGGCAAGGGCATGTGGGCCGCGCCGGACCGGATGCGCGACATGCTCGAACAGAAGATCGCCCATCCGCGGACCGGGGCGAACACCGCATGGGTGCCGTCGCCCACGGCCGCGACGCTTCATGCCATGCACTATCACGAGGTCGACGTTTTCGGCCTGCGCTGCGACATGCAAGGCGCGGAAATTCCGGGTCTCGATCTGCTGCTGCAAGTCCCTCTGGCCGAGGGCACCAACTGGTCCGAGGCCGAAGTGCGTGAGGAACTGGACAACAATGCCCAGGGCCTGCTCGGCTATGTCGTGCGCTGGATCGACCAGGGCGTCGGTTGCTCGAAGGTTCCGGACATCGACGATGTCGGCCTGATGGAGGACCGCGCGACCCTGCGTATCTCCAGCCAGCACATGGCGAACTGGCTGCTCCACGGGGTTTGCTCGCGGGAACAGGTGCTGGATTCGCTGCATCGCATGGCGGCCAAGGTCGATGCGCAGAACGCCGGCGATCCGCTCTACGAGCCGATGGCGGGCAACTGGGAGACCTCGTTCGCCTTCCGCGCGGCCTGCGATCTCGTCTTCAAGGGCGTGGAACAGCCGAGCGGTTATACCGAGCCATTGCTCCATGCCTGGCGCCGCCGGAAAAAGGCTGAGACTGCCGTGCCTTCGCTGGCGGAGGCCTGACCGCAAAGCCTCACCCGCGCGTTAACTTTGATTTGATCTATCGCGTGCAAGGCACTATTCAACGTGGTGTTCGCTAGGGGGGCCCGGCGTTGAAGAAGTCCAGTGCTGATCGTGCCGATGGGCACGCCATTCCCGGTACGCCGTCTGTCGGCGTTCCGGCCGACGGTATCAATTCGGAAGAAGGCGCGCGGGTCGTGCGTCTCGACTCGGTTCGCGCCGAGCGGGATCGTGCGAATCTGCCGGGTGCTAGCGGCGGCGAAGTGCTGCCGGTCGCTTTGGCGGCGGAAGCGCTGCGTTTTCCGAAGGAACGCGGTGTCGCCGGTTTCCTGGCGTCCGATGGGCCGCTGGTGGGGCGACTCGCCCAGTTCGCGCTGATGGGGCTTGGCCTTGCGGTGGCGGTCTGGGTGGCCGCGCAATTGACGAAGCCTGATCTGGGCGCCGTCAAGCAGCCCATTCCCGCCGAAGCGGCGCAATAAGATCCGCTCGGTCCGGTCAGGACCGGGTCAGTACCTTCGCCACACTGACGAATTCCGCGACCGACAGCGTTTCCGCGCGGCGCTGGGAATCGATGCCCAAGCTCTCCAAGGCATCCAGCGCGCCGGGCACGCCCTTGAGGCTCTGGCGCAGCATCTTGCGGCGCTGGCCGAAGGCGGCTTCCGTCACGCGCTCCAGCACCCGCATCGACACGCCTTCAGGCGCCTCGCCCGGCTCGACGTGGATGATCGCCGACATGACCTTGGGCGGCGGCGTGAAAGCGCTGCGGTGGACTTTCATCGCCAGCTTCGCCTTCGAGCGCCACTGTGCCAGCACGGCCAGGCGGCCGTAGGCGGAGGTATCCGGCTCGGCGACGATGCGGCGGGCCACTTCCTCCTGGAACATCAGCGTCAGCGACGACCACTGCGGCGGCCATGCCTCGCCCGAAAGCCAGCCGGTGAACAGCGCGGTGCCGACATTGTAGGGCAGGTTGGCGACGACGGCGTAAGGGCCGTCGAACAAGTCGGCGGGCGCGATCTTCATCGCATCGCCTTCGATGACCTTGAGCTTGCCGGGGAAAGCCGCCTCGACTTCCGCCAGCGCCGGAAGGCAGCGGCGGTCCATTTCGATCGCAGTGACGGTGGCGCCCGCACGCAGCAGGGCGCGGGTGAGGCCGCCGGGGCCGGGGCCGACTTCCAGCACCTGCCGTCCTTCGAGACCGCCCGGAATGGCGGCGATGCGGTCGAGCAACTGCTCGTCAAACAGGAAGTTCTGGCCGAGCGCCTTCGAGGCCGAGAGGCCGTGGCGGGCGATCACTTCGCGCAGCGGCGGAAGGGTAGTCATGCAAAGGTCTCCGGCGAAAGCCTGCGCGCGGCGCACTGGCCGGCCATGCGGATGGCGGCGATCGTCGCGCCCGCGCTTGCCACGTTCTTTCCGGCGATGCCGAAGGCGGTACCGTGGTCGGGTGAGGTCCGCACGATCGGCAGGCCGAGCGTGACGTTGACGCCGGCGTCGAAATCGAGCGTCTTGATCGGGACAAGCGCCTGATCGTGGTACATGCAGAGCGCGACGTCGAACCTGTCGCGCTCATGTGCCGCAAACAGCGCGTCGGCCGGGTGCGGGCCAGTCACGGCCAGACCCTCGGCAGCGAGGGCGGCGATGGCGGGGGCGATGGTCTCGATTTCCTCGCGGCCCATGCGTCCGTCTTCCCCGGCATGGGGATTGAGCCCGGTAATGGCGATACGCGCCGGGGAGAGGCCGAAGTCGCGGGCGAGCGCGCGCGCGACGATCCGCGCCTTGCCTTCGATCAGGTCACGAGTGACGAGGGCCGGGACTTGCGAGAGCGCGACATGGACGGTCAGCGGCACCGTGCGCAAGTTGGGTCCAGCCAGCATCATCACGGCATCGCCGTGGGCGACGCCGCAGGCATCGGCGAGGAACTCGGTCTGGCCCGGCTGGATGAAGCCCACTTCCGCGAGCTTCGACTTGGCGATCGGGCCGGTGACGACGCCGCTCGCTTCCCCGGAGAGCGCGAGCTGCGTGGCGCGCGTCAGCGAATGGAGAGCGAGGGTGGCACCGCTGAGGTCGGGCTGGCCGAACTGGGCGTCGGCATCCTCGTCGCCCAGCACCGGCAAGGCCTTGGCGAAGACTTCGGCGGCTTCGTGGGGAGCGGAGATGCGGACGATCGGGAGATCGATACCCCGGCTGCGGGCAGCGGCCTTGAGCACTTCTGCCCCGCCGACGGTGAAGAAGGGCGCAAGCCCCTCTTCATGTCGCACGGCCCAGGCCTGCGCGAAAAGCTCCGGGCCTACACCCGCCGGATCGCCCAGCGAGACGGCCAAAGGTGCAGTTGGGAGGGGCGAAACCGCTGGGGGCGGCGCGCCGTCGGTATTGGCCGCCATTTGCGCTGCCCCCGTTATCGTCAGTTGTACTCGATCACCGCGTCGCGGCGAAGGTCGCGCAGGTACATCTGCGCGCGCTTGTTGATGCGGTCGTCCTCAAGCTGGGACATGACCTGCTCGAAGTTCGGACCGGAATCGACTTGCGGGTCGTCGCGGCCGCAGAGCATCAGGATGCGCACGCCTTCGGTCAGCGAACCGAAGGGCGGCAGGGTCTCGCCGGGCGACAGGTTGAGGATCGAGGACTGGATCTGCGCGGGCAGGTCGCGGGCCTTGACCTGGTCGTTGGCGACGACCTGGGCGCCGATGGTCGCAGCGATCTTGTCGACGTCGCCGCAGCCCTTGGCGGTCTTGATCGTCTTGGCGAAGTTCTCGGCCTTGGCGTTGGCCTGGGCTTCGCTGGCGCCCTTGGGGAACTCGATCGAGATCTGCTTGAGTGCCAGCACGGCATCGCGCGGATCGGCGGTCAGGACCTGGCGCTTGTCGATCAGGTAGACGATGTCGTAGCCGCCGGGGATGGCAATCGGGCCGGCAAGCTGGCCGGGCTGCATGTCGCGCACGGCTTCGCCGACTTCGCCGGGAAGCTGGCCAAGGCGCACCCAGCCGAGATCGCCGCCGACCGGCGCGGTCGAGGCCTGCGAATACTGGCGGGCATAGGCGACGAAGCTGCCGCCCTGGCGGAGCTGCTGCATGATCTGGTTGGCGTTCGCCTCGACCTGCTGCTGGGATTCGGCGGTGGCGGCAAGATAGATCTCGCCCAGACGGTATTCCTCGGTGCCCTTCGAGGCCTTGAGGCGTTCGATATACTCGTTCACTTCATCGTCGGAGACGTTGATGAAGGGCTGGACGTTGCGCTGGAGCAGGCGCTGCCACGAGAGTTCGCCGCGAATCTGGCGCTTGAGCGAGTCCGGCGAGGAGCCGACGCGCTTCAGGTAGGCGTCCATCGCCTGGGTGTTCTGGTTGAAGTTCTGCGAGGCGACGCGGGCGTAGGACTGATCGACCTCGGCATTGTCCACGGAAACGTCGGCGGCCTTGGCTTCCTGGATCTGGAGCGTTTCGTCGATCAGGTTGCGCAGCACCTGGAGGCGCAGGCGCTTCTGTTCGTCTTCGCTGATCTTGCCCTGGTTGGCGGCGAGGATCAGGGCGAGGCGCTGGTCGACGTCGGTGCCGGTGATGACCGAGCCGTTCACCACGGCAGTGGCGCGGCGCAAGTTGGGGTTGTCGTTGCCGAAGATCTTCACGTCATCGGGAATGACGATCTCGCCCTGCTGTGACTGGGCGAGGGCAGTACCGGACGAGAGCGCTGCGGCCAGCGTGCCGCAAGTGGCGACGGCAGTGCAGACAAAGGCCGCGCGCTTGAAGAACGTGTTGCGTTGGATAGCTTTCACCTTGACCTATATCCCGTATTCGACCCGCACGGCCGCTGCCGCTCGATGGAGAATTTCGCCGAGGGACGCATTACCGGCCCTATGTCGGCTCGCGGCTTAACCGAAACTGAGCACGTCCGATAGCCGCTTTGGCAAGTCGTGCCCGATCACCATGCCCCGATGTTCTTGAGCGCGAAGCCCAGCTGGAACGAGTTGCCCTTGCGGGCATCGCCGAAGGTCACGTAGTCCCGCCGCCAGGTGAAGGAGACCTGGAGGCAGTCGTCCTCGTAAGCCATGCCGACGCGCGAGCGCAGGGGCTGGAAGCCGTCCGAGCCATAAGTCGGGTCTTCCTTGCGATCGGTCAGGTTGACGACGGCCGAACCGAACAGCGACCAGTAGTTGGCGAAGGCGACGCGGCCGGCGGCGCGCACTTCCTCGCGGTCCTTCAAGTCCTCGATATCCATCGAGATGTCGCGGTTGAGCTTGGTATAGCCGAGTTCGAGATAGGTCTGGTTGTTGCCCAGCGAGATGTCGAACTCGTTGCGACGCACCGCCAGCGTGTCCTTGTCGACGCGGAAGCGGTGGATGATGTTGAAGAAGTTGCGGTAGCGCAGTTCGGTGCGGCCGACGATGTCCGAGGTCTTGCTCGCAAGACCGGTGCCGTCGGGCAGGATCGAGGGCTTGTTGCTGAGGCGGATCGATTGCCCGACGGTCGACTTGATGCGCCAGCGCGAGCGTTCGAACATCCAGTCCACGCCGTAGGTGAAGCGCACGCCGTCCTCGAACCGGTCGTAGCCGGGGAAGCGGTTGAGCGCGAAGAGGTTGGAATCCTCCAGTTCGATCGCGCGCGAATCCTCGTTGGGGATCGCGAGATTCTTGACCTTCGGCGTGGCGACGAACTGGACGCGCGGGGTCAGGATCTGGCTGCCGCCGAAAACCTGGCCGACCAGCGGCCACTTCACGTCCACGGCGGCCAGTGCGATGCCGCGGGTCTGCCAGCCCGGCTGTCCGCGATAGAGCGCGGTCGTGGTCAGGTCGTTCTCGTCGGAGTGATAGACGTCTCCGCGCACGAGGCCGGTCAGCGTCACTTCCTGGCCCATGCCGGTCAGCTTGCGCAGCGACCACTGGGTGCTGGCGAAGGCGCGCTGGGTGTCCTGTCCATCGACGCGGGTGACGCCCATGGTGTTGACCTGCGTCTCGATCTTGCCGCCCAGCAGCGATTCGTTGAAGCGGTGACGATAGTCGAGCACCGGGAAGGCGACAGGGATCTGGCCCTGGTCGCGGCTCGATTGCAGGGTCTGCGTGGCATAGCCCGCGAAGGAGAAATAGCTGTCCTGGTCGATCCGCTCGACTTCGACAGACGAACGCAGGCGATCGTCGCGCGAGATGTCGTAGCGGCGGACGAACGTGCGGTCGGTGGCGCGGCGGATCGAGGCGGTCACGCTCCAGTTCTCGTCGAGCTGGAACTTGCCGTTGGCGAAGACGTAGCCGCGGAACGCGCGCTGGCGGTTCGGGTCCGGATTGCTGCTGTTGATCGGAATGCGGTTGCTTGACGTCGCATAGCCGGTGATCTGGTAGGCGCCGATATCGGTCAGCGCGCGGTACTGGAACGAGGCCATCGGTGCCGCCTTGGTATAGGCGTGGAGCGAGCCGGTGAGATCGCGGTTGTCGGCAATGCGCCAGTAATAGGACTGCGCAACCTCGATGCCGTTGGACGGGCTCGATCGCAGGTCCGGCACCAGGAAGCCGGAAACCGCGCCGCCGTTGGTGCTGACCGAAAGACCGAACAGCGGCAGCTGGACGACGCCGAAGAGTTCGAGCCGCGCGTCGCTGAAGCGTACGCGATTCTGCTCCTCGCTATAGACCACCGTCTTGGCGACGACCCGCCAGGTCGGCTTCTTCGGGCAGCCTTCGTCGTTTTCCACGGCGCAGCCGGTATAGGCGGCGCGCTGGAGCACGACGTCGCCATTGGCGATTCGCTCGCCCTTGGTGGCGGCAAGACGACCGCCCTGGCGCATGACCAGCAGCAGGTTTTCCATCATGCCGGTCTTCAGCTCGTCGGTCAGCTCGACGCTTTCGGTATAGAGCTGGTTGCCGTCCTGATCGACCATGCGGACATTGCCGCTGCCCAGGATCTGCCCGGTCTTGCGGTTCCACGTCACCTTGTCGGCGCGGACGGACTGCTTGTCCTTGCGCAGCACGACATTGCCGGTGGCGGTCACGAATTCGTCGTTCTGGTCGTATTCGACGGTGTCCGCCTCGAAGGCGATCGGCACGTTGTCTTCGGTGGAAGCGGGCGGAGCTGGGGGCGCACCCTCGATCGGGCCGGTATCGACGGGACGCGACACGTCCTGCGCAAACGCATGCGAAGGCAGGCCGAATGCGGCGATTCCAAGGGCCAGCACGCTCAGCGATACGGGTCGCAAGCGGCGAAGGGGGGCTTGCAGCAGGGTCGGCGCGGCAGGGAGCATCCCTTGCCTATCGCACCGCCTGTGCCTAACTGCAATCCGCTGTTGCGGCGAAGCGCACAAGATCGGCGCTCGCCCCCGTGATTCAGGAGATCCCATGAATATCCAGTTCCTTGACGCTGCTGTCGCCGCCCCGGCGCGTCTCGTCGCCCGCTTCGTGAACCAGGATTCGATTCCCGCCGATATCGAGCAGGTTCTGGTCGAAGGCGCCAAGGCCTCGCGCTTCACCGGCAAGGCCGGGCAGGTCTTCGAGGGCTTCGTCGAGCGTGACGGCAAGGCCGTGCGCGTGGCGCTGGCCGGGATCGGCGCGGCCGACGCCAAGGACCGCAAGGGCGCTGTCGAGCGCGCGGGTGCGGCCGTCGTCGCCAAGTACCTGACCTCGGGCGAGACCGCGGTGACGCTGGACCTGACCGGCGCGGACCTCTCGGCCGACGAAGCCGCGGGCGCTCTGCTCGGCGCAGTGCTGCGCGCCTGGCGTCTCGATACCTATCGCACCAAGCTGGCCGAGGACGCCAAGCCGAGCCTCGTGGATATCGCCGTGGTCGGCGCGCCGGAAGGCACCGAAGCGGTCTGGGAGGTCGAGCAGGCGATCGTCGCCGGCGTGTCGTTCACCCGCGAACTCGTGACCGAACCGGCCAACGTGATCTATCCGGAATCCTTCGTCGCCCGCGTCGAGGCGAAAGTGGCGGGCAGCGGCCTCAAGGTCCGCGTGCTCGACGACAAGGAAATGGCCGCACTCGGCATGGGCTCGCTGCTTGGCGTGGCGCAGGGTTCGGTTCGTCCGGCCCGCCTGCTGGTCATGGAATGGCTGGGCGGCACGGCGGGCGAAGCGCCAGTCGCCTTCGTCGGCAAGGGCGTGACCTTCGACACCGGCGGCATCTCGATCAAGCCTGCCGCGGGCATGGAAGACATGAAGTGGGACATGGGCGGCGCCGGTGCGGTGGCCGGTACCATGCTCGCGCTCGCACTGCGCAAGGCGAAGGCCAACGTGATCGGCGTCTGCGGACTTGTGGAAAACATGCCCGACGGCAATGCCCAGCGTCCGGGTGACGTGGTGACCTCGATGTCGGGTCAGACCATCGAAGTCATCAACACCGACGCCGAAGGCCGCCTGGTGCTCTGCGACGCACTCACCTGGGTGCAGCGCGAGTACAAGCCCGCCAAGGTCGTCGACCTTGCCACGCTGACCGGCGCGATCATCCTGTCGCTGGCGCATGAATACGCAGGCCTGTTCTCGAACAATGACGACCTTGCCGCGCAGCTTTCGGCCGCTGGCGATGCCTCGGGCGACCGCCTGTGGCGCATGCCGATGGGCCCGAACTACGACAAGATGATCGACAGCCCGATCGCCGACATCAAGAACGTCGGCCCGCGCTTCGGCGGCTCGATCACCGCGGCGCAGTTCCTGCTGCGCTTCATCGAGAACGACACCCCCTGGGCGCATCTCGACATTGCCGGCACCGTCTGGACCGACAAGCCGGGCGCGACCTGGGACAAGGGCGCTTCGGGCTTCGGCGTGCGCCTGCTCGACCGCTTCGTGCGCGACACGCTCGAAGCCTGAGTGAAAGAGGGCAGGGCCGCGACATGCGCGTCGATTTCTATCAGCTCAGTCGCGATCCTGCCGAAAGTGCCCTGGCGCTGATCGCCGGAAAGGTCGCGGGGAACGGCGGGCGTCTGCTCGTCGTCTCCGGCGATCTCGGCCAGCGCCAGCGCATCTGCCAGGCCCTGTGGTCCGTGGGACCGGAGAGCTTCCTGGCCAACGGCTTTGCGGGCGATGGAAACGAGGATCGCCAGCCGATCCTGCTTTCCGAGGCGCCCGCGCCGACCAACGGCGCAAAGTTCATGGCGATCGCCGACGGGCAGTGGCGCGAGGGCGAGACGCCGTTCGAGCGCACCTTCTTCCTGTTCGACGAGGCCACGCTCCAGCACGCCCGCGACACTTGGCGCATGCTGCGCGGCCGGGAGGGCGTGGAGCATTATTACTGGAAGCAGGAAGGCGGCCGCTGGATACAGGCGGCCTAGGCCGGCTCTCCGCGCCGGCCCCTGCTACTCGAAGTTAATCCGCGCCCGCCTTGCGATCCGGCCCGTTCCCCGCTACTGGCGCGCGCAAGATTCCAACCCTTTTTTAAGGAACCTACCATGGCGGTTACCCGCACCTTCTCGATCATCAAGCCCGACGCGACCCGCCGCAACCTGACCGGCGGCGTCACCAAGCTGCTCGAAGAAGCCGGCCTGCGCGTCGTCGCTTCGAAGCGCATCCAGCTCTCGCAGGAACAGGCTGAAGGCTTCTACGCCGTCCACAAGGAGCGTCCCTTCTTCAACGACCTCGTTTCCTTCATGATCTCCGGCCCGGTGGTCGTGCAGGTTCTCGAAGGCGAAGACGCCGTGAAGACCAACCGCGACGTGATGGGCGCCACCAACCCGGCCGACGCCGCTGAAGGCACCATCCGCAAGACCTTCGCCGAATCGATCGAAGCCAACTCGGTCCACGGTTCGGACTCGGAAGAGAACGCGGCGATCGAAATCGCCTACTTCTTCAAGCCCGAAGAAATCGTCGGCTGAGGCAAACGTTTGTTTGACGAATGCGCGAAAGCGCATTCGTTGAGCGGCACCGGCCCTCTCCCCCACCCGACCTCCCACGAGTGTATCCTGATGGGAGGTCGGG
>NZ_DAISLT010000040.1:0-56755 GCF_036820275.1 Novosphingobium sp. | reverse complement strand
TTCAGACCTCTCCTCTGCCTTGCGGGAGGCAGCGAGGCAGAGCCTTCACTGATGTGATCTGTAAGCCGAAGCTCTCTTTCGGCACCGAATGATGTCACCTGAGGGCTGTTTGGCAAAGCCATAGGATTGTTGCCCTTAGGTAGTCACGGCTTCCTGACAGCACGGGAGGGAAAAGCGGCAGTTCCGCTCCTAGGGAGTAAAATTGGGCGGCGTAACGGCAACAAAGGGTCGGTTTCGCTGACGGCGAATGCCGCGTCGCGGGACTTTGCAGCCGATCAGAGACCAAGTCTAAACGGCCGCAATTGGCATGGAAGCGGTCATCGACGAAGGTGGCCCATCAAACAATCGCTACTTTCACCAGCATTCGAATATTCATAGCGTGGGACAGCCTACCGGTGCCAGCCCGCATGATTCCGTCGTGCGGGCAATCATTCTAACCTGAAGCAAGCTTTCCGATGATCAGTCCCAAGGTGGCTGCCACAGCCAAGGTGGGGACTATTCCCATCTTCAGCCGGAAGATTAATGCTGCCGCGACTGCTGCGATCAATGCTGCTCGCCAATCGAAGGTGGTCCACTCTGGCACCTGCAGCCGCATTGGCCCAATGGCGACCTCATCGACGACTGCAAACAGCACATGCAGCGCAAACCATAGTGCGAGGTTCGCAATCACCCCTACGACCGCCGCCGTCACCGCCGCCAATCCTCCCTTGAGTGCCGATGAACGCTGCAAACGATCCATCCATGGTGCGAAAGCAAAGATCCACAGGAAGCACGGCGCAAACGTGACCCATGTGGTAAGCACGGCACCCATGACGCCGGCAACAACCGGGCTGAACGGCTCAGGCGCACGGAATGCAGCAAGGTAACCCACAAACTGCGTCACCATGATCAGCGGCCCTGGAGTAGTCTCTGCCAAGCCAAGGCCATCGGCCATTTCGCCTGCGGCAAGCCAGCCGAAGCCGTTCACAGCCTCTTGCGCCATGTAGGCCAGTACTGCGTAGGCGCCGCCAAAAGTGACCACAGCGAGCTGCGAGAAGAACACGCCAATGTGCCACAATACGTGATCGCGCCCGAGGAACACGAAAATTGCCGCCATTGGCGCAGTCCAGATCGCAGCCCAGATCAGCACCGCCTTAAAGCTCGCCGCCCACGGGCTCGGATTGCTGTCTCGAGTGCTGCTCTTCTTAAGCGCAAGCCAGTCCGGCCGCTTTGCCCCGACCCACGCACCAAGTGCCAAGGCCATCAGCACGACCAGCGGAAATGGAGCATTAAACAGGAACAGCGCGGTGAAGGCTGCGATCGCCAGCACTCGCTGGAACGCCGTTTTGAGGGCCCTTCCCGCGATCCGCATCAGGGCCTGGATAATGATCGCCAGTACCGCCGCCTTGATCCCCAGGAACAGCGCCGTGAACCAAGCAAGGTTGGCCGCAAATGCGTAGAGGACCGACAGACCCAGCATAACCAGCGCGCCAGGGACAACGAACAGTGCTCCGGCGACAACACCGCCCTTCCAGCCATGGAGCTTCCAGCCAATCCAGGTGGCGAGTTGCTGCGCTTCCGGCCCCGGCAGCAAGTGGCACAAGTTCAGAGCCTGGAGGTAGTCATCCTCATCGACCCAGCGCCGCTCATCGACCAGCTCGCGGTGCATCAGAGCGATTTGCCCGGCGGGCCCTCCGAAACTGAGACAACCGATCCGCGCCGAAACGCGCGTTAGCTCGGAAAATGAAGGGTGATGCAAACTGCTGTCAGCCATTCTGTCCAATACCTCCATGCCTCGCCGCAGCGGGGTCAGAAGGCAACGCTTGGGCGAAACGCCTGACCGGGAGGTTGCTCTATCCCGGTTCACGTATAGTAACCGGCGCTAGCGGCCCATGCAATGTCCGAAACTGCCGACTGCGGCCTTTCTGTTTGGGGCGCCGAACGACGCGATTTGGTCGACTCCTCCCGATCGTCTCATCCTATCGCACCTCCATTATCGACCCTCCCTGGGTCAGTCCGGCATTTAGGCAAGACGCAATCCCGCCACTTCATCGCACGGACATTAGAGAAAACCGAAAGCTCTGCACGATGCAAATCAGGCCATTGATTTAACTCATGCCTCATTATCAATTCACCGGTAAGTCATTCGCGACCACTTGCCGATGAACACAATATCACATTGTCTCGGGGTCGCACCGCAGCCAAGGATCGGTGCCGCGACTGCTCGAAACTCCAGCAGGAATTTGACGTATCAGGTCGTCGTGCCCCTATCCGAATGGGCTCATGCTCTGTCCCAAGTGCCTAGCGTTTCCGTCGTAGATTTTTCGGGCACGATCAGGGGCTTTACGGCATCCGGGAACGAGTTCGTCCGAAATGCACTTATGGATAGATATCCGGACAAGAAGGACGCTATGCCACCCGTGTTCACCGATGCCATCGCGCTATTGAAGGCAGATCACCGCAAAGTCAGAGACCTCTTTCGCCAGTTCGATCACGCAAAGTCGGCATCGCGCAGAAAAGTGCTTGCCCGAGAAATCTGTAGCGAGACACGAATTCACCTGGCAGTGGAGGAGGATATCTTTCCCTCGACTTTCCAGGTCGATACCCACCGCCAGCATGCCAGAATTCTGATAGGCGATATCGAGTCCGCTTTGGAGCAAGATGTCCCATTCGCGGTCATGGTCGCGATGCTGTCCGAAAAATTCGCGCAGCACGTTCATGAGCAGGAAAGCTTGTCGGGGGGCCAGTTCGCAGTTAGCCGGAAATCCGGTGTCGACCTTGTCGCGCTGCGAGACCGGATTGTGGCACATAAGGAAAAATCTCTTCGCCATTCCGAACCAGGCATCCTTACGAAGGTAGGACCTGTCCAAGTTACACTGCGCGTCGCAGCGTGACGAATGGGTGGTATTTGTTCGGTTTGATGAAAGGCCAAGACCGACAGGGCTGAGACAACACGTGAGGAGACCGGCATGCTCGATCTGACGTTCACTCCTGCGGTCCGACGTTGGGTTGCCGACCGCGAGGCTGTGGAATTCACCGGCCAATGGGAGGCAACGCGCTACCGGTTCTATGTCACCCGCGATGCGCTGGAACAGATCGAAGCCCTCTCTTTTCCTGTCAACGATAGCAGTGCGGAAAAAGTTTTCGACGAGAACCAGGGTATTTTGCTTCCCGCTGCACACAGGCTCTGGCTCGCGAGCAACAAGGCTCAAGAAGAGTTTGTCATAACCACTGAAGAGATAAAGGCCCTTCGTGATGAGCAACCCGGCCTTTTCGAAGGCTGAGGCAATCCGTTTTGCTGGAACGATCCGTAAATTCCTTCAAGTCGTGGACGGAGCGCAGTCGGATATAGCGATTGCTCGTCTGGATGGCATTGGTGTCTGCACGAACGAACATCCAGTTTTCAGAGCAACTGGTCTCGAGCGCCTGCACGTCAGGTGCGATGAAAGCGAAGCGAGAGCCAAGGATTCCTCCTCGGCTTCGAGGGATGAGCGCGCGATTTAACACAGGTTGTTGGCGCTGCGTTGAATTCTGCCCTAGTTTTTTTGCAAAGTCGGATTTCCGGCCGGTTTGTGAACAGGGCGCACTCGGTGAAAACTGGGCAGGTAATCTTTTTCAGTGTCCGCCATGGCTACGGATTCATCAAGCCGGATGATGGGAGCAGCGATGTGTTCATTCATTTAGATACGCTGCGAAAGGCGGGCTCGACGCACCTGAACCCTGGCGAGAATTTCACCTATGACATCCTTGTAGCGCGAAACGGGAAGATTTCGGCCGTTGCAATAGGCAGAACCGAGCAGAAGCTATAGTCTGCTGCACGACTGCCTGTCGCGCCCCGCCGCTCCAATGCAACGACGCTGGCCGCAAGAGCCCCCGGTGATGATCTAAGCAATTCCGCCGCGACGCAATTTGCAGGATTTTGGATGAGTTGACGCGGACCGCGGGACACGCCTTCTGCCGCCGCGTTAAGCGAGAAGAGCAGCGAAGAAGGATCAGGCATGACGAACACCATCGAAGATCTCTCGAAGAAGATGAGGGATATCGATTTCACGATGCTAGTTCCCCACACCGAGGATGGTGCGATTGGTGTGCGGCCCATGAGCAATAATCGCGAGGTCGATTACGATGGGGATTCCTGGTTCTTTACCGCCGACAGCGCGGTAACGGTCTCCGACCTCGCTGCGAACCCGTCGGTTACGCTCAATTACCAGGGATCCTCGGGAGGTCTGGGCCAGCGCCCGTTTTTCCTCGCCGTGGAGGAGGGGGGTGATGGCCTGAACGAACAGAGACGCCACGATTGGTTCTACTCAGGATTGCTGGCCATCGCCGGCATTATCGGGATGGAGATGATGAAGGTAAAATCGAGCTGACGCCGAAAGCGAGACTTTGACGGTTACCTACCAGCGAGAGCCAATTGCCGTCGACCGGCGCAGTCGTACTGGTCAGTCCGCAAACAGGGTCTCTCGCCAATATCCAAGGACCGTAAGAGCCGGATCGCGGCAGAATATGAACCCGACGATTCCCGTAACGTCCCGAGCGCGGTATCCTCCCGACCAGGCTTCAGCACTGCGGGGCGCATCGCAGCCGCTCAACGTCTCCTCCGAACTGTTCTGCGAACCTTGCGGAGTTGTGAAGATGTCCGCACGTTCCTCACCCAACTCCTGAATGAGGTGCTCCACGGCGCTTCGACCTGCTTGCGTGTCGCGAAGGTCTTTTCCAGCTACTGCTCATGGCGGGCTCCTCCCGGTCACGGTGTGTCGCCCGTCGGAACGGCCGCTGGCCTGAAGGTGGCGGGACGCAGGCCTTCCAAATCCTTCTCCCGGCGACCATCGAAAGCCGATTTTGTCACGTCGAAAAAGACGGGACATCTTGTCCTTTTTGTCAAATATCATATATTGGAGACAGAAAGGACGATCATGGCTACGCACGCATCATCGACCGGTGGGAAGGCCGCTCTTCCAGCAAACATTGCGCCCGGCGACACCTTGCGGCGCAAGGCTCTGGAGAAGCTGACACTTGCTATCGCCAAGGCAGTGGAGTCCGCAAGCGACGATACGCTGGCGGATATCGTAGGTTCTGCGGATCTGCGCCATGCCCTCGCGATCGCCCCTCGGGACATCGCGCCTGAATCGGCTGCGGATATTGCCGCGATCAAGGCTGCACGCGAGAAGACAGCGCGTTTCCGTGACGAGATGGCGGACCGAGCAGGCGGAATGCTGGAACGCGCGGACGTCGCCGAGATGCTGGGAGTAAGTGTCGCTGCGATCGAAAAGCAGCGACAGCGCCGTCAGATCCTTGGCGTTCAGTACGGGAACGAGATCCGCTATCCTGCGGGCCAATTCGTCGATGGCGCCACAGCGCCGAACCTCAAGCAGCTGCTGGAAGCTTTCGGCGATACCGACCCTTGGGAGCAGCTCATGCTGCTCACGACACCCGTTACGGGTTATGGCCCGAAGCCGGAAACACCCTTGCAGATCTTGGTTCGCAAGCCCGGCGCGCTGGCGCTAAAGCAACTTGTCGCGCTCGTCACGGGCTGGACTGCCTGACGCGTCATGGCCGTAACTTTGATGCGCCGTATCGGCGCGGGCGCACATCTGCACCGCTATCATCGCGCCGTTCATAGCCCGGTCTTCTTTGGTCCGGTCGGCCCCGATCCCGTCAACAGGTTCGATTCCCCGGACGGGAGCTACAAGATCCTCTACGCTGCGCGGTCCATCGAGACGGCGTTTGGGGAAACCTTCGTGCGCACGCCCGCGATCCCTTATATTCTTTCGACCACGATCGATGGGCGGGTCCGAAGCGAGCTCGTGACCACGCGGGCGCTCAGGCTCTATCCGCTGGTGGATGCCGGGGTTTCCGCACATGGACTTTCCTTCACCGATGTTCATGGCGACGCTTACGCCCGTACCTGGGAGATCAGCGGCCATATTCACGAAACGACGAGTGCCGACGGCATCCTCTACACCTCGCGTTTCGACAATCAGCGGTGCGTCGCCTTGTTCGAACGTGCATCCGATGCGATCAGGCTATCAGCTCTTAGCGCAGTCCCCATTTCGCCATCGGAAGCCGAGCGGTTGGCGGCGCATTTCGGGAAAGACTATGTGGCCCCGTAAATCTCAAAGGCAAAGCTTGTTGCGAGCGCATGCCGCTCCGTTTGAGGTCCCGAGATCAAGTCAAAGTATCGTGAAACTTCCTGTCTAAAACCAGGTATTTCATCCACACTGCCGTCCAAGGCGCCCTTCCCTCCCTCAGCGATCTATTCGATAAGGTCATGAAGAGTACTCTTGATCTCCTCCTTCGAAGAAACAGCGCGACCTGAACCGGAAAGTCCAGATCCTGTTCGAGGAGTTCGAGGATGCGCACTGTAATTCTGCGGGGGAGCGCAAACTTCGACGGGCACTCAAGTTGTCTTCAGCAAAACCGGGCTGGGTTCAACGGAGGCGCGCGCCCGATTTACCCGTAGGTCAAGCTCTAACGCCATCATGCTAGCCTGGCACCATCCCGGTTTTCAATGCGACCGGTCACGCGTTGCCGTTTCTCCGCCGGGTTTCCCATCCCTTTCGTGCAGCAGCCGATCGTTGTTCCGCCGACCCGGACTTATGCGCCTTGCCGCCCCGGGATGACGCGCTCCGGTTTTCGGTCTTTCCTCGACCCGATCCGGATTTCTTGCCGCCGCCGCTTTCCTTGTTGACGGTTGCCCAGGCGCGGCTTTCGGCCTCCTTTTTGGGGGTACCACGCTTTTCGTAGCTCTCCTCGATATGCTCGGCGCGGCGCTTCTGCTTGTCTGTGTAGCTGCTCTTGTCACCTCTAGGCATCTCTGCTGTCCTTCATTCCTTCCCCGGTAGTCCCCGCCCTGAGATAGTTTCAGGGCTTGTCCGGTAACCCATCCGGGAACTTGCCAGCTGTCGCCGCGCCGCTCGGACCGCGGCCCGGGCGATCCGCGGTCGGTTCGGGGGCGCCGGGCTCGTCGATTTCCGTAGTGACGATGGCCGGGCTGCCATGACCCTGGCCTGCTATCGTTGCGCTGTTATCTCCGGGCGAGACTTTTTCCTCGGCCTTCCGATTGGTGCGCTTGCCAGCGCCGGTCTCATCCGGGCCTTCAGTCGTTTTGGGTGTCGACGGCATGATCGGGTTCCTTAATCGCGGTTTCGTTGGATTCAACACAGCGCGTGGGCAAATGGTTTCACGGCCGAAGCGAGATGGACAGTTTACAACGGCACGCCGAAGTTAGTCGAAGTGCGGCCCCTTTAGCTCTTGAACTGACGTTGGAGCGAGCGAGCTCCATGGCCTGTAAAAACTTCCAGACAGCCATTCGACGCGCGAGGAATTGACTGGCGCCAAGAAAGATGGCGTTGTTTCGAATAGTGCGCAGAACTGATCCAATTTATTGATCTTAATGGCCCCATATTCGGCGATCAGGTGCATACATGCCTTCGTCTTCTCGTCTTCGGATTTTGCGGCGTTCGCCGTGGCCTGCCCGCCATCAAACTCGTTCCGCCATTTCAAGGGTTTGGAGGATTTGGTCAGAGCACGGGGCGGGCAAGCCGAGGGGGAACGACAACGTTGCCGCTATCGTAATGCGGGTGGTGAGAGGGGCGATGATCGCAGCTACTCTATTTGGCGGAGCCACGACCGGCCGCTTGCTGCGTTGATCCATACAGTTTTAGGGATGATTGAACGCAAACTGCCTCAGGATCATGCCGTCAAGGCATGATCCTGAGGCTCGATTTCCAGCTCAAGGCACCGCAGAAAATTTCTGCCTACACAGAATGCCCCGAGCCGGGGGTCAAGGAACTCTCTTGCCCCGACCGAAGAAGAAACCAAGAACCAGGATCACGACCGCAACGAGCAGGAAGACCTTTGCAAGACTGGCCGAAAGGCCAGCAACGCCGCCAAAGCCCAGCAGCGCCGCGATAAGTGCAACAACAGCGAAAATGATGGCCCAGCGAAACATGGGGCTCTCCCTTGATGCAAGCGCTGCGTCGACCTTTTCGAGCAGCTCGTTTCTAGAACATCTGTTCTGTCCCTATGTTCCGCAAATCTTGCGAAGGAGGCACCGGCAAGAACATGGCTGATCATTGCCAGACAAACCGTCACGAGCCGGCAGGAGTGTCTGGATCCTGGTTTCGCCAGATTCCAACCCACCGCGGATGGGATCTCCGCGCTGTTTGGACGGCTTCGTGCTGACGGGCGTATCCCATAACCGCGTTGCGGGCCGTGTCGCACGAGCGTTAGACGGCACCGACCCGTCGCATACCCTCAGCGTCCGATTTTTGCCGCCAGGTACCGACGATCCACTTTTTCCGACAGCTGGCGCCCCAGACTACGCCGTTTACCGATGGCGAGGCCAGCGGCCGCGGTCGCCAAGACCCGCTGTTCGCGTATCGGACGAAGGCCAGGATGCCCGGAACGGTCGCCAGTGCGAAAAGAAGCGGGCAGTGCAAAAAGATCCCATGGGCGCGGGCTGGCATTCGGGTACGAGGATTTGAAAGGCCGCGCCTTACTGCTCCGCCCCGCAGCCGACCGCCCATGCCTTCAGTCGTACCACACCTTTGGAAAGAAGCTGCCTCGCCCCTCGGGTGTCATGTCGAGGAGGCCCCATAGCGGATTTGCGGCGTCGCCCGAGCGGTGGTGCTGTCCAGGCTCCGAGGGCGCATAGGTCAACTCGCTGCCCCAGAAGTGACGGATCGTGTTGCCGTCTTCCCGGCGAAAGACGTTGTAGATCGTCTCGTCCCAGTCTTCGCCCTCGGCAATGCCGTGGGCGCTGCGCATTTCGGGTGACAACCTGCTTGTCTCTCCGAAATAGTCCGCAGTGTAGTTGTTGCCAGCAGTGCTCAGCATCCTGAGATGATCCCAACCGCGAACGCGTGCCCACTCGACCAGCCGGGCAAGCGGCGACTTCGCGGCGATATAAAGCGAGGCGCGCTGTTCGACGTGCCGGCCTGCCCCATTCATTCCATCGAGCAAGTGCGTGCACCCCGGGCACGGCAGTGTCTTTTCGGGGCCGTACATAAAACTGTAGAGGATTAGCGTATCGTGCGGATGGAACAGTTCGCTCAGTCGAACGTGCTCGGGCATCCCGTGCTCGCCGATCCGCTCGAAGACGTAGTCCTCCGGCACAGCGCCGCCGGGCGGCAATGCACGGCGCATGGCCGCGACCTTTTCGCTGTGCGCACGCAGTTCGATCTCTGCGTCGAGAAGCGCATTGCGGGCTTCTCGGTAGGCCGCGCTTTCATTGGGAAAGGAAAGATGCGCCATGATCTTCAGCCTCAAAGGAGCTTATCGAGCGTGATCGGTAGGTCGCGGACGCGCTTGCCGGTCGCGTTGTATACGGCGTTGGCGACAGCGGCGCCGGTGCCGGTGATGCCAATCTCACCGATGCCGCGGGCGCCCATCGGGGCGTGCGGATCCGGGATGCCGGTCCAGATCACGTCGATTTCGGGGACGTCCATATGCACCGGAACATGGTACTCCGACAGACTCGGGTTCATGATCCGGCCCTTGCGCTCGTCGAACTGCGCGTCTTCCATCAGCGCAAGACCAAGCCCCATGATGATGCCGCCGCGGAACTGGCTCATCGCGGTCTTCGGATTGAGGATGCGCCCGCAATCGAAGGAGCCGAGGAAGCGGCTGACACGTGGTTCACCAGTTACGGCGTTGACGCGCACCTCACAGAACATTGCGGCATGGCTGTGCATGGACCAGTGCATCGTCTCCAGCGGCGGCGGGCCATCGGCCTCGACGCTGACCATATCCTGTCCGGCGCGAGCGAGTATGGCGGCGTAACTCTCATGCCTCGTCGGATCGTCGGCCTTGCACAGCCCTTCCTCGCGGCTGACGACATCGCCCGGCCCGAGCCCGGCAAGCGGGGAATCGTTGCCGGCCAGCTTGAGGAGCGTCTTCACCAGATCGCGATGTGCAGCTCCCACCGCCGCTCCGATCGCTGCAGTCTGCTGCGATCCGCCTGCGAGAACGACGCCGGGCAAAGTGGAATCGCCATAGTTGAATGTCACTCGGTCGAGCGGCAGCCCGAGGCGCTCGGCGGTGACCTGCGTTTGCGCGGTTGCAGTGCCCATGCCCATCTCGTGCGCCGCGATGTCGACGATGGCGCGGCCGTCCCGCGTGAGCGTGATCCGCGCTGCACCCCCGGGCATTCGGTAATAGGGATAAGTCCCCAAGGCGCAGCCCATGCCGACAAGCCATTCACCTTGCCGGCGCATGCCCGGGCGAGGGTCGCGCCGCGCCCAATCGAAGCGCTGCGCGCCGCTGCGCCATGCCTCGATTATGTGGCGGGACGAGAATGGCAGGCCGGTGGTCGGGTCTTTTTCCGGCTCGTTGCGGATGCGCAGTTCCACCGGATCGATGCCGAGCGCCTCGGCCAATTCGTCCATCGCGCTCTCCAGGGCGAAAGTGCCGACCGCTTCCCCCGGTGCGCGCATGAAGGTGTTGGCCAGCATGTCGAGTTCCACCGTCTGCACGTCGAGCTTCAATGTGTCCGAGGCGTAGGCGCTGCGCGCTGGCAGAATGAACGGCTCGGGCATCGCGTTGGTCGCGGTCTTGACGGTGACGCCCGTGTGGATCAGCGCCTTGAGCCTTCCGTCGCGGTCGGCGCCGAGTGCGACGCGCTGCTCGGTCGGCGAGCGGCCACCGACGACGCGGTAAACCCCTTCGCGCGAGAGGACGAGACGCACAGGGCGGCCGGTTACTTTCGCAGCCATGGCCGCGAGAACCTGATGCTGCCATAGGCACTTGCCGCCGAAACCCCCGCCCACATAGGGCGAAGTGACGACCACCTTGTCTTCGGCCATGCCGAACATCTGGCCAATCGACCAGGCGGTATGGGCGACCAGTTGCGAGGCATCGTGGATGCGCAGCACGTCGCCCTGCCATGCGGCGGTAACGCCGTGAAGTTCGATGGCATTGTGGTTGTGGCGCGGCGTCGCGTACGTGGCATCGATGCGCACCTCGGCCTCTTCCAGCGCCGCCCTGGCATCGCCTCGCTCGTCATGGAGAGGCTGGCCCATGAAAATCGCGGGCCGCGTGCCCCCTGCCCGCGCCTCGGCAAAGGAGGTCAGTGAACCCGCTTCCTCGTAAGTCACACGGATGAGCGAAGCGGCGTGGTCCGCCGCCTCCTGCGTTTCGGCGACCACGACCGCTACCGGCTCGCCATTCCAGCGGATCTCATTACCCTGCATGATCGGCAGCTCGTCCCCGCCGGCCGCCTTGGGCGCCGACATGAACACTGGCGGCCGTGCAAGGCGCGGGGCGTTGCGATGATCCATAACCGCGACAACGCCCGGAGCGATGCTGGCCGGCGCTGTATCGATCGTCGTGATGCGGCCCTTTGCAATGGTGCTGAAGACCAGCGCGGCATAGACCATGCTTTCCATCGGGAATTCCGCCGCGAAGCGCGCCTGCCCCGATACCTTGAGCGGGCCGTCGATGCGCGACAGCGGCTTGCCGACGTGACCGTAGCGCTCGCGGATCAGGGGATCGGGATCGCCTCCAGGAATCCAGCTGTCAGGCGCGAGTGCGACAGCCTTCGCCATCGCGCCCTGCACTGCACCCTGTATGGCTTGCTTGGCGTCGCCGACGATGCTCATGCGATTTCTCCTCCGGCGAGATCTTCAAGCACGGCGACCATCGTGCGACGGGCCAGCTCGATCTTGAAGGCATTGCCCGCTAGAGTCCTCGCCGCGGCAAGTTCCGCATCGGCCGCCATGGCAAAGGCTGACGATTCCGCCGGGCTACCGCGCAGCACCGCCTCGGCCCGCGCCGCGCGCCACGGTTTGTGCGCAACCCCGCCGAATGCGATGCGCACGTCGCGGACATGTCCGTCCTCGATTTCCAGCACCGCCGCTACGGAGACCAGCGCGAAGGCGTAGCTCGAACGATCACGCACCTTGCGATAGGTCGAGCGCACCTTGCCTGGCAGCGGCGGCAGTTCGATGCCGGTGATGAGTTCGCCCGCCTCCAGCCTGGTCTCGATGTCCGGCCGGTCGCCGGGCAGGAGATGGAAGTCCGCCAGCGCGATGCGCCGCTCGCCGCCGAGGCCGCGTAGATGGACCACTGCGTCCAGGGCCGCGAGCGCCACGCACATGTCGGAAGGGTGGACCGCGACGCATGAAGACGAGGCACCGAAGATCGCATGATTGCGGGTGAACCCGCCGATCGCATCGCAGCCCGCGCCCGGTTTGCGCTTGTTGCAGCGCGATCCTGCTTCATCGTAGAAATAGGCGCAACGGGTCCGCTGAAGAATATTCCCGCCGACCGTTGCCATGTTGCGGATCTGCGGGCTGGCACCCGAAACGATCGCCCGGGTGAGCACGGGGTAGCCTCGGCGCACCCGGCTGTGCCCAGCGAGCACGGTATTGCGCACTCCAGCGCCGATCAGCAGGCCGCCGCCGGGCAGTTCCTCGATCTCACGCGAAAATCCCGTGACATCCACCAGACTCGCCGGTCGCTCGATTGTCTCGCGCATAAGGTCGACGAGATTGGTGCCGCCGCCGAGATACTTCGCGCCGTCACTACCACCCTGCTGGACGGCATCGGATGCGCCGGCGGCACGCGCATAAGTGAACGGGTTCATTCGGCCGCCTCCACGAGCGGCTCTTCGGCAATTTTTTCGGCGATGGCCGCTACGATGCCGTTGTAGGCCCCGCAGCGGCACAGGTTGCCGCTCATCCTCTCGCGCAACTCGTCATGGCTCAGTTCTATTCGATCGTCGGAGAGATCGGCGGTCACATGGCTTGGCACCCCCCGCGAAATTTCCGCCGCCATGCCGATGGCGGAACATATCTGACCGGGGGTGCAGTAGCCGCACTGAAAGCCGTCATGCTCGACGAAGGCCTGCTGCAGGGGATGCAGGTGGCCTGGGGCCCCGACCCCCTCAATGGTCGTGATCGAGCGTCCCTCGCACTGTACGGCAAGTGACAGGCAAGACAGGATACGGTCACCATCGAGAAGAACGGTGCAGGCGCCGCAAGCGCCCTGGTCGCAGCCTTTCTTCGTGCCGGATAGATGCAGATGCTCGCGCAGGAAATCGAGGAGCGAAACTCGCGGATCAAGGGGAATTTCGGCGACCTCGCCGTTGACGGTCATGGCCATGCGCGCACCTTTCGCAGCAGGCACGCCTGACGTGGACCTGCCTCGCATCCGCACAACCCGCCGGAGAGCGTTTGGTGCCCGGTCGTCGCTGATCGGACCAATGTGTGCGACAGTGCGTTGAAAGGCGCCCCCTCAGGCAGCGACGGCGCGCAGGGATTTCTCGATCTCACCCCCGCAATACGTGTCGCCAAACTTCCGGCGGCTTTCTTCGGCCAGCCGAGCGAGTTCGGGCGTTGCCTGCATCCGCCGTGTGAGGGCGGCTACCCGAGGAGCGTTTTGTGCCAGAAGGGCCGCGATGACGCCGAAGCGATCTGCCATCGTCGACCAGAGAACGGCGGTGACGATATCCGCAAGCTCAGGCTTCTCGCTTCCGAGCAGGGTGCCGCTTGCCTCTCGGAGCCCGTTCGCCGATCCGGTAGCCTCCCAGATTTCCATCCATCGGCCCAGGCGCGGCACGAATTCACGCCATTTGTCCGTGGTCCACATTTCGCGCCCGCCGTCGAGGGTCAGCTCGTCCAGAACGTCGTTTGCGTCGTTAACGACCTTCATCGAACGCGCCCGATCTTCGGAAGACGACGGCAGGAGCTCCAGCTTCTCGCCAAGGTAGAGCGAGATAGCGGGCATCTCGGCAATGGCAAACTTTGCCGCTTTCTCGATAAGGACAGGTGGCCCCATAAAGGGCACCGGTTGGCTTGCGGGCGGGCGGGCCATGAGTTCGCCGATTTCGTCGCTGTCGTGTTCTTTCCAGCTCTTCCCGGCATAGGCGAGGATGCCACGGACAAACTGTCCCCGAAACGGAACAGGCCAATAATAAAGATCGAAGTCGGCCATCGAATGGAGGCTCCCGTGCAAAACGTTGTCGGATTCAATGCATCGCACACCGCCTCGTTTCCCACCTCGACCCGGCGCTCGCTCAACCTGCCGGAAACCAACGCGAGAACTCCTCACCTGCTCACGGGTTATCGACCGGTGAAGGGGTTGACCCATGACCGTTCTCGAAACCCGCATAATCGATATTTTTGTCGATCGCCGCATGGACGAAGCCTATGCGTTCGCCAGTAGGCCTGAGAACTTTCCGGAGTGGGCTGCGGGCATGTCCTCGTCGCTCCACCGCGAAGGAGACCGCTGGCTGGCGGAGACTCCGCTCGGGCAAGCCACGGTCCGGTTCAGCCCCCCGAACGCTTTCGGGGTGCTCGACCATTGGGTCATGTTGCCCGGGAAACCAATGATCTACATTCCTCTGCGGATGATCGAGAACGGCAATGGGACGCAGGTGATGTTCACGTTGTTCCGGCAGCCCGGTATGGATGATATGAACTTCGATCAGGATGCCGCGATGGTTAGGAAGGACCTGTCCGCGCTGAAGCGTCTGCTGGAGCAACAAAAACCTGCCGGAAACGCCGGATCATGACCGGCGGCTCGCAAAACAAGGCCCCCGAAGCGAATGCCGAACCTTATGAGTAGATAAATGTGGACGAGGCGCAAAACGCCAAGCAGCGGCGCCCGTTCTCCAAAGATAGTCCGCGAACTCGTGCGGCAGCAGGGCAAGAAAGCGTTGCAGCGGCCTGCGCTTGCGCTGACCGTGTAGGGTACCGCGGCCCGGCTGGCGGTAGTCCTGTCGCTGCTGCTGAGAATATCCTCCGCAGCCGCTCGCCTGATCTGATTATACAGGAAAATGTCTTCCATTCGCGCGGTCACCTCCCATATCACCTCCTATGGCCCAGCATGAAATAGCAATGCATCGCCGGGCGATGATGATGGCGGGCGCGGCCGTGGTAGTCGGCGCCTGTTCACGGTCCTCTTCGCTCATGAAGCCCTCGCCGTTCGCCGCGCCTGCGCTACCGCCCGGAAAGACGCCGAGCGCCCCCGCGACCGTTCGCGGCAACAGCCCGCCAAGAACATTCTCGACAGTGGAGCCCGGCCTTCTGCGCAAGGCGCTGGCCTCTCTCGACAGGCATTCTGATCGGATCAAGGCGCGCGACCGTATCGCAATCGTCGATTTCTCTGCATCTTCATCGGACATGAGGATGCATTTCCTTGATGTCGTCGATGGAAAGGCTTTGCGCTTCCTGGTGGCGCACGGCTCCGGTTCCGACCCGCACCACACCGGATTCGTCGAGCGGTTCTCCAATGCCTTCAATTCCAACGCATCGAGCGAAGGCGCATTTCTCACAGGGGATTACTACGTCGGCAAGCACGGGCGCTCGCAGCAGTTGATTGGCCTCGATCCCACGAACAGCAACGCGCTAAGCCGCGCAGTGGTCGTCCATAGCGCCTGGTACGCCAACGAGGACATGATCCGCGCGCATGGCAAGCTTGGCCGCAGCCAAGGATGCTTTGCAGTGGGTGAGAACAAGCTCGACGATGTGTTCTCGTTCCTGGGCAAGGACAGGATGATCTTCGCCGCGAGAACCTGAGTGCGGCGCATCGTTTCGCGCGGCAGGCAACATCCGGCGCACCAACCAGTTGTTATACGGGTCTTTCAAGGAGATCCGTGTGCGTAACCGGTCGATCGTTCTTCCCCTGCTGGCCGTGACATGTGCGTTGGCGGCATGTGGTCCCTCCTCCAAAACCCCAGACGCCCCAGCTCCGGCTGTCAGCATCGACCAGGTTCACTGGACTGACGCGGACCTACGCGATCTTCGGGCCGCGATAGACGGACGCGCCGCCCATGGGCTCGATCACGTGCCATTCCCTGTCGAAGGCCGTCCCGGCAATGCCGAGGGCGACCGTGCCCTGACGCAAGGCGCCCTGCGCTATGCTGCCGCGCTTGCCCGCGGCGCCACCGATCCGAAGAAGCTTTACGAAATCTACACGGTTGCGCGGCCCGGATCCGATCTGCTGCCTGGGCTCGCCAAGGCCCTGAAGGATGGGGATCTCAAGGCCTGGCTGGAGGGCCTTGCACCGCAGGACGACGGCTACCGGGGCCTGTCGAAGGCGTACCTGACCCTGCGCGGGAGTAAGGATGCTCCGACGCCTGCCATCCCTCAGGACAGCAAGCCGCTCAAGCCGGGCGATACCGATCCGCGCATTGAACGGATCGCACGCCAGCTTGTCGCATCGGATTACCTCGATGCCGGCCAGATGCAGGGTGAGCGCTATTCACCGGCGATGGTCATGGCAGTGAAGCGTATGCAGGCCGACTACGGCATCAAACCCGACGGCGTCATCGGCAAGGATGCATTGGAGATCCTCAACCTGTCCGATGCCGACAAGGCGCGCGAGATCGCAGTCGCCATGGAGCGCCTTCGCTGGTTGGAGCGTAATCCGCCGGAAACGCGCATCGACGTCAACATCGCCGCCGGTCGTCTGGCGTACTGGCGTAATGGCAAAATGATCGATACCCGCAAGGTCGTCGTCGGCGAACCCGAGAACGAGACCCCGCAACTGGGTTCGCCGATCTATCGCCTGGTCGCCAATCCGACCTGGACGGTGCCCCGCTCGATCCAGAGCAAGGAAATTGCGGGCAAGGGCAGTGCATATCTGAGCCGTAACAACATGGCCTGGAAGGATGGCTGGATCGTGCAGCAGCCAGGCCCGAAGAATTCGCTGGGCCTTGTCAAGTTCGACATGAAGAATGAGCACCAGATCTACCTGCACGACACTCCGGCGAAGCAACTGTTCCAGGAAGTCCAGCGCCAACGCAGCCACGGCTGCGTCCGTGTGGAGGACGCACTGGGCTTTGCCGAGATGCTGGCGAAGGACGAAGGCGTCCTCGACGACTGGCACCGCGCCCGCGCTACCGGCAAGGAGACTTTCGTGCCGCTGCCGCATGAAATTCCAGTGCGCCTGCTCTACCACACCGTCCTGTTCGGCGATGACGGTGAACCGGTAATCCGTTCCGATCCCTATGGCTGGAATGATCGGGTGGCGACCGCACTGGGCTTTGCTGCCAGCGCCAGTCACCAGCTGCGCGCAAATGGCGGCGATGTCGGGCCATGAGAGGTATAAAGATTGTCGGCAACCCATCGCAATCCGGCGCATTTAAAGGTGATGACCCCGCCCAAGGCGCCTGAGGACCTCGACTTGCCAGCAGCCCGTTCACGCAGCGTACCCAGGGTGCTCCATCCTCTCAACGGCATACTGCTTGCCTTTCCAGTCGGGCTGTTTCCCGGCGCGCTGGCGGCGGACGTGACCTACCTCAACAGCTCCGAAATGCAGTGGTCGAACTTCGCCGCCTGGCTGATTGCGGGCGCGTTGGTCTTCACCGGGCTGTCGCTGGCATGGGCGCTCGTTCGAGCGTACCGCGCGGGGAGTATCCGGCTTGCCGGCGTGCTGGGCGCGTTGTTCGTGATCGGCCTCATCAACGCCTTCCAGCACAGCCACGACGGGTGGAGTTCAGTCGGCACCACCGGACTTGTCCTTTCCCTCATCTCCACCGTGTTGGCGCTCGCTGCAGGCTGGATCGGCTATACCGTGCCGAGGGAGCTGCGCGCATGACCATGCTGCGCCATGCCCTGCTGACACTGACCGCCCCGCTCGCCCTCACCGCCTGCGACAAGGCTCCCGAACTCGACCAGACCGGCGCCAGTCCAGAGCTGCCGGGCATGAAGGAAACGCTGCTGCCGCCGATGAAGATCGCGCGGCCTGCAGGCTGGAACGGCGCCATGCCGAGCGTTCCCCAGGGTTTCACGATCACCCCGATCGCGACCGGACTCAAGGTGCCGCGCCAGACGCTGGTCCTGCCCAACGGCGACATACTCGTTTCCGAGGGGCTCGGGGGCAGCGCACCCAAGCTGCGCCCGAAAGACGTGATCGCAGGCTACATCAAGAGCCTCGGCAAGAGTGGCACCAAGGGGGGCGACCGCGTGACGCTGCTGCGGGACCGCGACGGTGACGGCAAGTACGAACTACAGACCGTGCTGATCGGCGGTCTTAATGCGCCTTACGGACTGGCGCTGGTCGATGGCAATCTCTACGTTGCGGATCAGGACGCGCTGCTGCGGTTCCCGTACCCTGACGGCGCGACCCGCATAGCCAACCCCGGCGAGGTGGTAACGAAGCTGCCGGCCAATCCAAATCACCACTGGACCAAGTCGCTGAGCGCCAGCGCCGATGGTATGCGCCTCTATGTCGGGATCGGGTCGAACAGCAACATCGGCGAACGCGGCATGGCTCTGGAAGAAGAACGCGCGGTCGTCTGGGAAATCGATCGGGAGAGCGGCGCTCACCGGACTTATGCCTCGGGCATCCGCAATCCGACCGCGCTCGCCATCAATCCGGCAACACAAGCGCTCTGGGCCGTCGTCAACGAGCGCGACGAACTCGGCGCCGATCTCGTGCCGGATTACATGACTTCGGTGAAGCCTGGCGCCTTCTACGGCTGGCCCTACAGCTACTACGGCAATCATCTCGACCCTCGCGTCCACCCGCAGAAGCCCGAGATGGCGCGCAAAGCCATCGTCCCTGACTATGCGCTAGGCTCGCACGTCGCTGCGCTCGGCCTGACGTTCCTGACAGGCGGCGGTTTCGGCGGAGATTACGCCGACGGTGCCTTCGTCGGCCAGCATGGCAGCTGGAACCGCCGCCAACTCGCGGGGTACAAGGTCGTGTGGATTCCTTTCACCGACGGCCGTCCCTCCGGTAAACCGCGCGATTTCGTGACCGGTTTCATCGGTCCGGACGGCAAGGCCCGGGGCCGTCCGGTCGGCGTGACGTACGATCCAGTCAGCCGTGCGTTGCTGGTCGCCGATGACTTGTCCAACACGGTCTGGCGCATCACGCCTTCTGCAGCGCGCTAAGCTGACGAAGCAAAAGCGATACGTTCGACGGCATCGAGCTTCCAGCCCGTGGTCACAGGCCTGTCCTCGCGCCATTGTCGCCCGTGACCGGATCCCGGCGAGGATCGGCCAGCGCCGCCATGCGCGCGCGGGTCGCATCGTCGGGGGCTTCCCTGCAGATATCCCAGTTCTGACCTTGCGGGTAGGCGCCCACAACCTTGAAGTCATCACTGGCCGAGGTGCAACGATGCCCGGTTCCGGTCGGTATCATCAAGGCATCGCCCGCAGCGACTTCGACCCGCCTGGCGCCTGGTCCGCCGAGTTCGAGTGTCGCCGTCCCGGCAAATATTCCGAGCGCCTCATGCGCGGTCGAGTGATAATGATGATAATCAAAAATGCCGTCGCGCCAGTCCGGCACCCAGCCATTGGCGGCAAACAGGGCCTCGAACCGTGCGGCCAGATCATCGTCCTTGCCCTCGCTCTCGAGCGCTGCGCGGTAGATGACCACCGGCAGCCGATCATTGTTTGGTAGCCAGGCATTTTCGGAAAGCAGGAAACTGGTGATCTCCATCAGGCGCTCTCCTTCTTCCTACGTCTGCTCCTGGGCTTGCCGGCAAGCTCAATCCACACCGGGGCGTGGTCGCTGGTCTTTTCCCAGCCGCGCACATGGGTGTCGACCTGCGCGTCACTGAGACGATCCGCTAGCGCCGGGCTCAATAAAAGATGATCGATCCGCAGCCCGGCATTCCGAGCATAGGCGTTCCGGAAATAGTCCCAGAAAGTGTAGATGACCTCACCGGGATGACGCCGGCGTAAAGCGTCGGCCCATCCTTGGCGAAGCAACCGGAAGTAGGCGTCTCTCACTTCGGGCGCGAACAACGCGTCATCGATCCAGCGCTCCGGTCTATAGACGTCAAGATCAGTCGGCATGACATTGAAATCCCCAGCGAGCATGACCGGCAGCCCGGTCTCGATCAGCCCCGCCGCATGATCGATGAGCCGCTCGAACCATGCGAGCTTGTACTCGAACTTGGGACCAGGCCGAGGGTTCCCGTTTGGAAGGTAAAGGCCGCCGATCAGGATTCCGTTGACGGCTGCCTCGATATAACGGCTCTGGTTTGGATCGGGGGCGCCGGGCAGTCCGCGCCGCGTTTCGTGGATTTCGCCGACCCGGCTTAAAAGGGCAACTCCATTCCAAACTGGGAGAGCGAGTTCCTGCAGATGTCGGCCTATGGAATCCTTACAGCCATCCTGATTCAAAAGGGGTCCTCGGAATCCAAGGACCCGAAAGCGCCTCAGCGCGACTCAGATCTGGCGGCTCAGGCCGACAAACCCGGCGCGCCTGCAATTCTGAAGTGGGGCGGCCTATGGCGCGCGCTCTATGCCCGATCTCTCGGGATTGCCCTTGGACTTCTTTTCCTGGTTTCCTTCGTGATCCACTGGACCCAAAGCGCGCGAGCGGTGGCCGAGGATGCGCTCGGTCACGGCGCAATCCCTTCCACAACCATCCAATATCTCTTCGATCCGCAATTGTGGTTCGAATCGTTCCAGAATTGGCAAAGCGAATTTCTCTCGACCGTCGTGCTCTCGATATTTCTTCGGCAGCGCGAATCACCTGAATCGAAGGCCGTCGCCGCGCCCCATCAGCAGACCGGCAGCTAAAGCGGATCAGGTAATCGCGGCGACCAAACTGCGTCGCCCATGCATGCGGAATTAACGGCAGGCCCTTGTGGCGGTCAGTTCGCATTCCGGTTTTCAAGACGTAGCGATGCCGCAGCGGATCAGCGTCATTTTTTCCTGACAACTTGATCTATGTGATGATGGCCAGCCGCGATCAAAGATAGACGCGCAACAGCATTTTCTGAAATTCGCCCCACGAAAGGTCAAAGAAGTAAAATAATGCCCGCGCGTACCCACCAACTTGAAAAAGCTTTCCTCCAGTTCGAAGGCGCCATTTTTGTATCCGCGATGTGCTTGCACGGATTCTAATTCAGCTGCCGTCAGCAGAAGCAGACACGATGATCCAACGTCTAGCTGATCGTGCAATTACTTGTTCCGACCAACTCGGCCCCGAAAGACTGAAAGGATATATCGACGAATTGCAAATGCTACGCACCGAATTACGCGAATGCAACGTTACGGAAAATCAGAGAAGACCGGATTTTGTGAAGTAGGTAATGCTTTCCTACGCCCATACAAACAAGGTTAAACATTAAACAAATACCATCGTCCAGCCTCAACAGGGGGCTACATAAGGCATCAGATTATCAATAAATTAAGCATCGTATATTATATTTACTTGCGATGGATGTCTGTTTAGAACAGCTCGAAAACGGGGCCGTTTGTGAAAAAACAGGCCGCCCTTCTTTCTCATAGGTTTTCCGGGGCTGCCGCTTTCTCGAACCAGATGATGGCGGCGGCAATCGCACCGTTCAAACCGATGTCTCGAGGCAAAGCCGGGTCTGAAGTGCGGGTGACCGAGGCAGATATGCAAACGACTCAGCTCACGACGGAAGATGACGGCGATCATCGCCAAAGATTTGCGGAATTCTCGCTAGCCTCCTCCGAAATTTATCCGATCGAGTGGATCGGCTAAATTGTGTTCGGTTGCGACCCCGTCCGCAATGATGGCCGGACGCGCTCAGTCGTTAGCGTCGATAAACGCTCCCTCGTGATCGAGGTGGAGATAGTTCGGGTTGAACAGGGACACCGATTTGAGACGTTCGAGATCGAAAACCAGCAAGCGCTTGTTCCGCAGTTCGATGAGCTGGTCGCGGCGCATCTCCTGGATCGTGCGGTTGACGTGCACCTGGGTCAGTCCGGTCGCATCGGCAATCTCCGATTGGATCAGGGGAAACTCGCAGGAATTGCCTTCGGTCCGTCCGACAGTGCGTAACCGCACGAACAACTCGCAAAAGAGGTGAGCGATCCGCTCGTAGGCGGTGCGCTGCCCAATGTTGGTAGTCCATTCACGCTGGATGGCCACGGTCACCAGTTCGCTCCACCAGAGCGCCTGCGAGATCCTCGGCGAATTCTCGATGATTTCCTGGAATTCGAACTGGGATATCTCTGCCAGATTAACCTCGGTCACCGTCGAGAGCGAGTGGTCCATAGCCTTCAGAATGAAGACATTCGTGTCGCACAAATCTCCAGCGATGAAGAACGACAGAATCTGACGCCGTCCATCCGCCAGTTGCTTGTAGCGCTGGGCCCAGCCATCGAGAATCACGTTCACGTAGCGAGGGCGGTCCCCTTCCCTGATAATGTCGTGCTTGGGCGGCAACACCCGAACCCGCTTTTTAAGCGCCTTTGCGAGTACTTCCCGATCAGCGTCGGACAGCCTGGCAAAGGCAGAAAAATGCAACGTCAAAGAATTCCCGTGCCCCATGAGTAACCAATCCGTCCTCATTGCTGGGTCATTCGGAGCGTCACATTCACATGCGTTAATTAGCTGAAATCTCTCGCAGTGACGTGTTGCGTCCGAATCTCCTTCGTGGTTCCCGATACGGTTCGACACATCTCGCAGGGAGTGCCCCTTCGCGCCGAGTAGAAAACGGGCCTGACAGATCGTGGGCCAAGTCGTTTACGGGCGTTCCGATCTCTGACCTCACTCTGATAACTCCAGTTTCGATGGTCATTTTATTGCATTTCGAAATCCAGGTCGCTGCGGTTAACGCCTGCGCGCACGTACCCGTTCCGCTGAGCGGGGCCGAACGACTTCTGCAGCGGCTCACGCGAAGCTTCAGACGGCAAAACTTCCAGTCTCGCGCAGCGCGCCAGTGGGTTAGGCGTTAACGCATCTCAATGTGGGATAGCGATGACAAGGGTGCGGACGCCGGGCTAGTTTCACCACCAAAATGCACCGTCGACGTGCAGTTCATATCATCCCGCAGGACCCAATTGGGATCGCACCGCGCAACTCGTCGGGGCCAGCAGCGTTCAGCACCATATTCTCTGCTTCCAAGGGCGGGGACGGGCCTTCAAACTGCAGGGAAACGTGTGACAGATTTCAATAAGGTCGACTTAACAAATTGCGATCGTGAACCGATCCACTTTCTCGGCGCCATTCAGGCCCCGGGCTTTCTGATTGCCGTCAGCGCGGACTGGATCATTGGGCGCGTGTCGCGAAATATCCGGGACCTGCTTGGCTTTGACCCTGAAGACATAATCGGCAACCCGCTCGCCGATTATGTTCCGGCTAAATTTGTCCATGATCTCCGCAACAAGATTTCCTACCTGTCTGAGCACGACATGGTGGAACGGATGTTCGGTTGCCAAATTGGCACATCGGGCCAACCCTTCGATGTCGCCGTCCACTTCTCCGCCGGCCAGATCGTGATCGAAGCCGAACCGGGAACTGCGGCAACCAGCGATTCGACCAACGCCGTCCGCGCAATGATGTCGCGCCTGGACCGCACCCAGGACCTGAAGGCCTTCTATCGTGAAGGTGCACGGCAGGTCCGCTCGCTCCTTGGATATGACCGCGTGATGGTCTACAAGTTCGCCTCGAGCGGCGCGGGGGAGGTCGTCGCGGAGGCGTGCAAGCCCGGTATCGGCAGTTTCCTCGGGCTCCACTACCCCGCAAGTGACATTCCGCGGCAAGCGCGCGCCCTCTACAAGCGCAACCTTGTCCGGGTAATCCATGACGTAAATTCAACTCCGGTCGGCATCACGCCGGAGGTCGATGCGCTGGGGCAGCGGCTGGACCTCTCGCTTTCCATCCTGCGGTCTGTCTCGCCGATCCATATAGAATATCTCAAGAACATGGGCGTTGCCGCCTCCCTGTCGATTTCGATCATCGTGAACGACGAGCTCTGGGGCCTGTTCGCCTGTCATAACTACTCGCCCCGCTCGCCCACGTTCGAGCGCCGGTCCTTGTGCGAGCTGTTCGCCGAGATGTTTTCGATGCGTCTGGAGTCTCGCGAACGGCGGCAGATCGCCGATTACGAGCGGCAGGCAAGAGATATCTCCGACCAGCTTCTCGGGGCGGTGGCATCCGACGAGACTCTCTTGAACGACCCGGACTGGCTTGGCGACATACTGACGCGCGCCATTCCGGCTGACGGGGTCGGCGTTTGGATCAACGGAAACTATGCGTTCTCAGGTTCCACGCCGCCCACTGAAGAGTTTCGCCGCATAATTCGGGCGCTGAACGGCCTGGCCGCAGGACGCGTTTACACGATTGATCATATCGGCGGCCTTATCGAGGAAGCTGGAGCATTCGCGGCGAGCGCGGCAGGACTCTTGGCAATTCCGATATCCCGGTCACCGCGAGATTATGTCGTTCTGTTCCGCTCGGAACTTAAGCAATCTGTTCGATGGGCAGGCGATCCCCACAAACCAGTGGAATACGGGCCTAACGGGCCGCGCCTAACGCCCCGGGAAAGCTTTGCCGAGTGGCTGGAGAAAGTGGATGGTCACGCCGAACCTTTTACCCAGTCCGAGTTGAGGGTCGCCGAGACGCTGCGCGCGACCTTGATCGAAGTTGTGCTTCGCCTGGCTGACGAGGCTGCTGCGGACAGACGTCAATCCACGGCGCGCCAGGAAATGCTGATCGCGGAGCTGAACCACCGTGTCCGAAATATCCTGGGAGTCATCCGCGGCCTGATCCGCCAGTCGCAGCCCGACAGCGACGAGGTGAAGGATTTCGTGAAGCTGGTCGACGGCCGGATCCATGCGCTGGCTCGTGCCCACAACCAGATCACCGACGACCATTGGGGGCCGGCCCCGCTAGAAGCGCTGATTGATGCGGAGGCTGCGGCCTTCGCGGCAACGCGCCAGAGCGCGATCATAGCGACGGGGACGCCGGTTTTGCTTAATCCGCAGGCCTATTCCACCATGGCGCTCGTGATCCACGAGCTTGTGACCAACTCGACCAAGTACGGCAGTCTGTCTGGAAGTGGCGAAGTCCATATCAACTGGTCGCGCGACCACAAGGACGACCTCATCCTCATCTGGCAGGAGACAGGCGGCCCTCCGGTGGTGGCGCCGACGCGAAAGGGTTTCGGAACGACAATCGTCAACCGCTCTGTCCCCTATGACCTGGGTGGGCAGGCAAGCATCAGCTATGCGACCGAAGGTGTACGAGCGGAATTCTGTATCCCTTCCAGACACCTTTCTGAGTCAAAGGCCCACCGGGGCCCGAATATCCGTGTTGCCCGGCCGACTGTATCAAGCCAGCAGGTCATTACGCCGGATCTCCTTGGGAAGCGCGCTGTCCTGCTTGTCGAAGACAGCCTCATCATCGCACTAGACGCAGAAGACATTCTGGATCGCTTCGGCGCGGTGGTCGCGACCGCTTCTACCCCGGAAGCCGCGCATGACATCCTCGACAAGGGCACAGTTGATTTCGCGATCCTGGACATCAATCTGGGTGACCAGACCAGCTTCGGCGTCGCGGATCGGTTACGGGAACTCGGTATCCCGTACTTCTTTGCTTCTGGCTATGGGGAGCAGGCGAGCCTCCCCATGGAACACAGGGCAGCCACCGTCGTGCAGAAGCCCTACACGACCCACAATATCGCCAAAGCCATCGACGATCTTTTCGGCTGATCTGCGGCAATATGGGCGTTCAAATCCTACCGACGCCGCGGGGACCGCGATGAGTTGTATGCTCGCACGCGCCTGTGCGCTAACGATGATCCTGATGAGCCTGCGAGATTGGCAGCTGGCAGCTCGGAAACCCAATTTCTGAGTGTTAAAAAGATGGCAATCGCACGGGCGCACAATGACATCCTCACCCCCGACCTCGCCTTTCTGGCCGGCGGCGGGGACTGTGCGGACTTGATCGCGAAGAAGGACTGGTCCGCCACCAAGCTGGGGCCGATTGAAGATTGGCCCGCGCATCTAAAGACGGCGCTTTCCATTCTCCTGCGCTCCCGCGTCCCCATAGTCATGCTATGGGGCGAGGGAGGGATTATGCTTTACAACGACGCCTATTCGGGATTCGCAGGTGGCCGCCACCCGGGCCTGCTCGGTTCGGACGTGCGGGAGGGCTGGACCGAGGTTGCCGAGTTCAATGACAATGTGATGAAGGTCGGACTGTCTGGCGGCAACTTACATTATCGAGACCAGAAACTGACCCTTCACCGGAACGGCGCACCTGAACAGATATGGATGGATCTCGACTACTCGCCGGTGCTCGATGCCAATGGTGAGCCTGCGGGCGTGATCTGCTTCCTTGCCGAGACGACAGAACGCGTGGCCACCGAGCAGCGAACCGCTTTCCTTACAGCCCTGTCTGACGACCTGCGCGCGCTAAGTACGCCTGCGGAAATTATGAACCTCACCGCAGAGCGGCTTGGCCAGCTTATGGGGGCGAGCCGGGTCTTTTACGCCGAGATCGCCAACGGCTTGATGACGGTGAAGCGGGATTATGTCTGCGGCGTAGGATCGATCGTCGGAGAGCACTCCCTCGAAGCTTTCGGTCCCGACCTCTTGGCGGCCTATAAGTATGGAACGCCTGTTGTCGTGAGGGATGTCGGGCTGGACAGACGTCTGAACCCGGAGGCTCGGGCCGGTTTGATATCTCGCCAGGTCGGCGCCTTCATCGACGTCATCCTGTTCGAGGAAGCGCAGTGGGTCGGCCTCCTCGCCGTGCAGAGCGCCACTTCGCGGACATGGACTGAAGCCGAACAAACGCTGGTCCAGGAGGTCGGCGAACGGGTCAAGGCTGCGATCGAACGGGCGCGAGCGGAGCGTGATCGGCTGTGGGATCTATCGCAGGACATGCTGGCGCGGGCCGACTATAGCGGCATGATGTCCGCCGTCAGTCCTGCGTGGACCCAAGTCCTGGGCTGGACGGAGAGCGAACTTCTCACTCGCGGCTACGCAAGTTTCATGCATCCCGACGACATGGCGCCGACACTGGCGCAGATCGCCAGAATGGCAGAGACGCGGTCACCTACAAGGTTCGAAAATCGTATCGCGACGCGGGCGGGCAACTGGAAGCACATCGAATGGACGGTCGCGCCGGAAACCGACGGTATCAACTTCGTCGCCGTTGGGCGTGATCTGAGTGATGCGAAAGTTCGCGAAGCTGAACTCGAAATTGCCCGGGAGGCTCTTCGTCAGAGCCAGAAGATGGAAGCGATGGGTAGCCTGACCGGCGGGGTCGCCCATGATTTCAACAATCTGCTCACCCCGATCATCGGTTCGCTCGATCTCCTCGTGCGCAAAGGCGTGGGGACAGAACGTGAGCAGAGGCTGATCGGCGGCGCTCTGCAATCCGCAGACCGCGCGAAAACGCTCGTTCAACGCCTTCTCGCTTTCGCAAGGCGTCAGCCTTTGCAGGCCGTAGCAGTGGATGTAGCACAGCTTGCTAGCGGGATGGTGGAGTTGATCGGGTCGACCATCGGGCCGTCCATCGATGTTCAGGTTGATCTGGGCCAGGATCTGCCACCTGCCAAGGCGGACCCAAACCAGCTGGAGATGGCTCTTCTCAACCTCGCGGTGAACGCGCGTGACGCCATGCCGGATGGCGGCAAGTTGACCATCGTCGCGAAGCTCGAAGCCGTGGAAGCCGGCGACCGAGGGTTGGCAGGCGGCGTGTACATCCGCTTGGGGGTGAGCGATACCGGGTCTGGCATGGATCCTGAGACCTTGAAGCGTGCGACCGAACCATTCTTTTCGACTAAGGGTGTTGGAAAGGGAACCGGTTTGGGACTGTCTATGGCCCATGGCCTAGCTGCCCAGCTCGGTGGCGGCCTTACGATTGAGAGCACGCGGGGGAACGGCACCACCGTTGAACTCTGGCTCCCGGTAAGTTCGGATGCCATCCAACTGGCGCGAACTACGGTGGGGCTCCCTGTTCATTCCAAGCACCGGGGAATTGCGCTTCTGGTCGATGATGACGCCATCGTCCGCATGAGCACGGCGGACATGCTGACCGACCTCGGTTATGTTGTCGTCGAGGTCGGGTCATCGGAAGAGGCATTGCAGAAAATTCAAGATGGGGTTGAGCCGGCCTTGCTGGTTACAGATCACCTCATGCCCGGGATCACAGGCACTCAACTCTGCCGAAACCTCAAGCGCCTTCGGCCCGAATTGCCGGTTCTCATCGTCTCCGGGTTCGCAGACGAAGAGGGAATCGATTCCGACATTCCTCGTCTCAGCAAGCCGTTCCGCAACTCGGAATTGACGGAGAGCATTTTGGCGCTGTCACCGGTCCGAGCAGCCATCTAAGTCGACTGCGGCCGAGACGTGGCCTTCCCGCGCGGAGGGGATCCCACCGTTTGCGCGGGGGGATGGTGAAACTGGGTCCGCTTTGCCTATTTCGCGCTGAATGTGTAGTCCGCCAGCAACGCCAGTTTCTCCGGAGACAGCAGAAACATGGCCAGCGCGCCCGCTGATGCCTCTCGTTGAAAAGCATTAGCGGTTTTCACGAGCGTCGTTCCACAGTCGGCGTGGTTCGCCAGCGCGCGTAAGAGCTCGACTTTATCGACGCTGGTATCGGGTGTTGTGCTGCGCGAGCTGCAATAGCCGATCAACACGTCGGTGCCGTCGCCGAGCATGGCTTCACGCTTGGATAGGGCCTCGGTTTGGGCAGGCTTAATCCTGCCACGCATTACCTGCCGTGCTCTGGATTTCAGCGCAGCAGTCGCGCCCGGTCAGACCTGCAGACGTTTCCATGCAAACCCGATCCATTTGATCTGCCAAGATGAAGCCTATCATCGGTCATCCACCGTTGTAACGCAGGTTAAGGGTCTTGGGAAAAGTTCTCCGCGTTCGTGTCCGACGGTGACCAAAGCGCATTTCGCGCGTTTGGGCTTGGACGGGCTGAATGTCTCGGTCCGTGCTTCGAACACCAACGGTGGATCGCCGGATGAGCAGCTAGACTGGCATCATGATGGCGGACTGGCGCGGGTGAGATCGAAGGTGCGCGCGTAGAGAGGACAGCCCGGCATGGCCAAGTCACCCAAGTCCAGCAACAAGCTCACCGGCGGCGAGACCCACCAAACAGCCGAGGATCTGGACACCGCCGTCCTCACCACCAATCACGGCGTTCCCGTAGGCGACAATCAGAACTCGCTGAAGAGCGGTTCGCGCGGACCGACGCTGCTTGAGGATTTCGTCCTTCGCGAGAAGATCTTCCACTTCGATCATGAGCGCATTCCCGAGCGGATTGTCCATGCGCGCGGCTCGGGTGCGCATGGTGTGTTCGAGGCGACCGACGACATCTCGGACCTGTCGAAGGCCGCGGTGTTCACCAAGGGCGAGAAGACGGAGGTCTTCGTCCGCTTCTCCACCGTCGCGGGCGGCGCAGGATCGGTCGACACGCCCCGTGACGTCCGCGGCTTCGCGGTCAAGTTCTACACCCGCGAGGGCAACTGGGACCTGGTCGGCAACAACATTCCGGTGTTCTTCATCCAGGACGCGCTAAAGTTTCCCGATCTCGTCCACGCCGTAAAAATGGAGGCCGACCGGGGCTATCCGCAGGCCGGTAGCGCTCACGACACCTTCTGGGACTGGGCGTCGCTGATGCCCGAGACGACCCACATGCTGATGTGGGCAATGTCCGACCGCACCCTGCCGCGTTCGTTCCGCACGATGGAGGGGTTCGGGGTCCACACCTTCAAGCTGGTCAATGCTGCCGGCAAAGTGAGCTTTGTCAAATTCCATTGGAAGCCAAGGCTCGGGATCCAGTCGACGATCTGGGACGAGGCACTGAAGCTCCAGGCCGCCGACAACGATTATCAGCGCCGCGACCTGTTCGAAGCGATCGACACCGGTGATTTTCCGCAGTGGGATCTTGGCATCCAGGTTTTCGATCAGGCATTCGCTGACGCCCAGCCCTATGACGTGCTCGACGCAACGAAGCTCATTCCCGAGGAGGATGTGCCGGTTCGGCTGATCGGAACGCTGACGCTCAACCGCAACGTCGACAACTTCTTCGCCGAAACGGAGCAGGTGGCGTTCCTGCCATCGAACATCCCGCCGGGTATCGATTTCTCGAACGACCCGCTGCTGCAGGGGCGGCTTTTTTCCTATCTCGATACCCAGAACTCCCGCCTCGGCACGACCAATTTCCATCAGATTCCGATCAACGCGCCACGCTGCCCGTTTGGCAACTTCCAGCGGGACGGCAAGATGCAGACTATGGTGCCCAAGGGCCGTGCCAACTACGAGCCGAACAGCCTTTCCGCGCATGGCGAGGATGGAGGACCGCGTGAAAGTCCGATGGCCGGCTTTGCGACGGTGGATGCCGCGACGGGGCCGGACGAGAGCGGGGAGAAGCTGCGGGTCCGCTCCGAGACATTCGCCGATCACTATAGCCAGGCAAGGCTGTTCTACCGCTCGCAGACCGAGAGCGAGCAGGCGCACATCGCGTCATCATTCGTGTTCGAGCTCTCGAAGGTCGGCCTGCTCGACCAGGTGCCGGGCCGCATGGTCGCAAACCTTCTTAACGTCGACGAGGATCTTGCGAAGCGGGTAGCCGGCGGCCTCGGCATCGCGCTGCCCAAGAAGGCTTCCGCTGCAAAGTCGCCGATCGACATGCCGCTATCCGATGCGCTCTCGATCCACAAGAACATGAAGGCGACGCTCGAGGGCCGTGCGGTTGGCATCCTGATCGCCGACGGAACCGACGCCGTTAAGCTTTCCACCGTCATGAAGGCGGTCAAGAAAGCGAAGGGCAAGGCGGTGGTGGTCGCTCCCAAGGTCGGTGGTGCCAGGCTGTCCGACGGGACGGTGCAGAAGGCGGATGGTCAACTCGCGGGGTCTCCGAGCCAAATATTCGACGCGGTGGCCATCATCCTATCGGAGGAAGGCTGCGCGGCGATGGTCAAGGAGGCGGCTGCGGTCGATTTCGTGATGAATGCGTTCGGGCATCTGAAAGCAATCGGCGCCAGCGACGGGGCACAGCCGTTGCTCGCCAAGGCCGGGGTGGAGCCCGGCGAGGGTGTGACCGGCCTGGACGGCGCGTTCGTGAAAGCCGCCGCGCAGCGCTTCTACGCGCGCGAGCCGTCGCTGAGGATGCTGGCATGAGTGGGGGCGGAATGTTCGATCCGTTCAGCGCCTGGTCGCGCATCGTGTCGGCGGCGCTCGACATGCAATCGACATGGCTGCGAAGCGCGGAAACCCTCCGGGCCTCCGGCGACGTCATCGACGCGCAGACCGAAGTGATGCGGGCGGCGACCGCCGCGCCGCTCACCGGCAACCACGCCGAGCTGTCTCGGATGGTGCCGGAAAAGGTCGCAGCGTTCAGTCGCAGCGCGGAGGTCATCGCCCGCGATACTATGGAGATGCATTCGGTCTGGATCGGGCAGATGCAGCGTGTGGGAATGATTCAGCGGCGCAGCAGTTCCTTGTACCCACCGGCAGCCATCGCGCGGGCCTGACGGACCAGTCTCCGCACCCTTGAGCGCAGGGAATCGGAAGAGGCGCTCCAGTCGCGCTCCGCCGTCTCGCGGCCTGCAAGACAGGATGCAAGATCCCGGTGCGTAGCTCCGTCGGCGAGTGCGTCGTGGACGCGAAGCAGCAACGCGCCGCGAGCAATGGCCGGATCACGCGGGTATAGCATCCTGCCGAATCTTTGGTGCCGATGGAGCAGCACCAGCCGCTGCAGAGATAGGGTACCGGCTCCGACCGTCTCCATTCCATCCAGGCAGAAGCGCAGCCGCACCGCGGCCTCGCCCCGCAGCGTTCCCGAAAGGATGTCGAGCCGCAAGTGATGCATCCCATCGGAGAACACCGCGTGCTCTGCGCCGGAAGGACTGCAGACAATTGTCAGCCATTGCCTGAGGCGATCGACCACGAGACAGCCGGGATCCTCAACCCTGGCCGGCAGCGACTCGGCGCTCAGCGTTGAAGGATCTCGTTCGGCACGCCAGATGAGCCGGGCCGAGAGGCAATCCCGGTCCGGTTGTTCAGCGAAAGTGAAGCCCCCAGGCCGCTGGATCCGGGCATTTTCCTCCTGTTACTGCAGACGCTCTGGCATGCCAGTCGAGATATCCTGCATCCCGGCGAAGCCATTCCCACATGAGGCCAGCGCGGTCCGCACCAAGAAGATAGGCGTAAGCGGAGTCGTCCTTCCAGCAAGGCAGGAACCCCCGTTTCATTCTACTGATTGATATTGCTGCAATATGGCCAAGATCCGGTTTGCGATTAACAAACTTTCACCGTGGTTCGGACAATCTGTCTGAAGTTGGGCATACCCCAATCCCTGCAGGGGGTGATATGACACTTTCATTGCAAAATAAGCGGACCGGCAACCTGAGAAACTGCGGATCCGACTTCTGACGAGAGGAAGGGCGATAGTTGGGATAACGGCGACAAGCGGCGCCGCCGACGATCGCGATCTCAAATCGTGGACATGACAATAGAACGGATGATGCGGCTCGTACGCATCTTCAAGACCGTCACAAGCTGCGATGAATTGCATGAAGCCTTGAACGAGGCGACGAGGGAGATGGGATTCCAGCGATATGCGCTCTCCCATCACGGTGGCTTCTTCGATCGCGATGCCAAGTCGTTCCGCCTGCACAACTACCCTGACCAGTGGGCGGACTTCTATGATCGGTACGGGCTTGGCCTCAACGATCCCGTGCATCGGGCAAGCTGCGTGACTGCCTGTGGATTTGCCTGGGAGGAAATCCCCGGGATGATCTCCTTGACCGAGCGCGATCATCTCATCCTCGAGATGGCACGGGCGGAGGGCATCGCGCACGGGTACACCGTGCCCAGCTATGTCCCGGGAGAATCGCACGGCTCGATGTCTTTCGTCGGTTCCGCGCCGGCGATGATCGACGCACCGATTCTTCCGATTGCGCAATCGATCGCTCTCTTCGCATTCGATGCCGCGAGAAGCCTCCGGATGGAACGCGGGATGATTGAACGAGCAGAGCCGGTCAGGATCACCGACCGGCAGCGCGAGATCCTCGTCCTCGTAGCGCGTGGGATGGGCGACCGCCAGATCGCGGCATATCTGGACCGCAGCGAAGAGACGATCACCCTGCACGTCAAGAATCTGTTTCGGCTGTATCGCGTGAACAAGCGGACATCGCTGGTTATCCAGGCGCTATTCGATGGGAATCTGACATTCACCGATGTCCACCGGCGATGACATACCCCTTTCCGGGTATGGCGCCGGAACGGCATTCGGCGCGACCTTCCAGGGGTGATGACCAAACGTCACCGCGAAGGGAGAAGCCTGATGCTGAAAGTGCAAAACTATGGAAACCGGCAGCCGCCCGATGAAGCGCTGCGCGCCATGTGGGCTGCCCGCAAGTCCGTCTTCGTCGATCTTCTGAAATGGGATCTTCCCGTGCTTGCGGGCCGGTACGAGATCGACCAGTTCGACGACCCTCACGCCCGCTACTTGATTCTCACAGGACCTAACTGCGAACACTATGCCTCGGCGCGCCTGCTCCCGACGACCCGGCCGCATATCCTCGACAGCTTCTATCCGGAGTTCTGCGAGGGCAATCCGCCGCGCAGCGCTGCGATCCGCGAAATCACGCGCTTCTGCCTCGACCGGGACCTCCGCGCTGCCGAACGCCGCGAGGCGCGGGACGCGCTGATCTGCGCCCTGGTCGATCACGCCCTGGTGAACAGCATCGCCGCCTATACCGCGGTCGCCTCGGAAAGCTGGTTCCGGCAGGTGCTCCGGTTCGGCTGGGACTGCAAGCCCCTCGGCCCGCCGCGGTGGGATGGCAGGGAAATGCTTGCAGCCATCCGCATCGACATCGATTCCACCACCCCCGAGAAACTGGCGGCCGCCGGCATCACCAACCACCTCCGCGGTCCAGACCGCTGGCCGAACTGAGGAACGCGCGATGGACCTGTCGAGCCAGGTCGCGGTCCACGCCGCTGACCTTGAACGAGACGGCTACTGCATTATCGAGAATGCGATGCCTTACGAATTCATCGGCGCACTCGATGACGATCTGGCCGCGCGGTTTCGCTGCACGCCCTTCTGCGAGGGCGGTTTCTACGGAGAGACTACCAAGCGCTTCGGACGTCTGCTCGTGCGCTCGCCCCGCGCCGAGGCGCTCGTACGCCACCCGCTCGTGCTCTCGATCGCCGAACAGACTCTGCTGCCATGGTGCGACTGCCTCCAGCTCAACACGACGCAGGCAATTGCCGTTCACGGCGGCGCGCCAGCGCAGTTCCCGCACCGCGACCAGGACATGTGGGCCGCACCCAAAGGGACATTCGAATTCCTTGTCAATGTCATGTGGCCGCTTACACACTTCACGGCCGAGAACGGCGCTACGCTGGTATGGCCCGGCAGCCATGGCACCGCCGCCCTCGATCCTGAGCACGCCGGGACATCGATACCGATAGAAATTCCCCCGGGTGCCGCGCTGCTTTTCCTCGGTTCCACACTGCACGGTGCCGGACGCAACCGCACTCAGGACATTCGCCGGGGCGTCGTCATCGGCTACGCGCTCGGCTGGCTCAAGCCCTACGAAAACCAGTGGCTCGCCTACCCGCCGGACATCGCGCGAAATTTCGATCCCGAGCTTGCCGCCCTCGTCGGGTACCGACAGCACCGGCCGAACCTAGGAAACTACGAAGGGCGATGCCCCTCGGTTCTGCTGGACGCGGGGCACGATGCCAACACCCCGCTGGGTGCTGTCGATGCCCTGCGACCCGATCAGACCGAACTCGTCACACGGCTGAGCGAACGACCAAACCGCCGGCATGCACCGTAACATGAACGCGGGTCCCACTTCCGAGCGGATCTACGACGACACCCGCGATCTCGTAACCAGCCGGGAAACGCGGCCGGGCATCAGGCTCGATCCCGCAGTGATTGCACGGCAGTTGAACGCGAGCACGACACCGGTGCGCGAGGCTCTCAACCGCCTTGTCGGCGAACGACTGGTCGAAACCCGCACCAGCACGGGATATCACGTGCCGTTGATCGACGAACCGTCGCTAAAGGATCTGATCGGATGGTCCGCCGACATACTCACGCTGGCGCTGAGGCGGGTCACCGCCCTGCCCGCCGCAGACGGCATGGGTCTTGCCGACGCGTCAGCCTATCCTGACAGGATAGGTGCAATGTTCCACGAACTTGTCCGAGCATCCGGTCATCCGGAATACATCGCCGCCTTGCTTCAGGCGAATGCCAGACTGCATCCGGTAAGACACGGCGAGCCCGAGATCTTCGATGACCTGGAAGCCGAATTCACGGCAATCATCGATGCGATGCGCGCGGAAAACCTCACCGAAGTCAGAAAACTCCTCCAGGCCTATCATCGGCGGCGGCAACGCCTCGCGGCCGAACTGGTGCGCCTTCGCTACCGAGGGGAGTGATCTGAACGTACCTATAGATTCCAATCGGATTTGATATTCGCGAGATCAGATTCGTATAAATTTCGGATCTCGGCCTCTCCCACCTAGCCTTGTTCTTGCTGCCACTTCCGGCAGTGCAAGAAAGGAGCAAGACGATGGCACGCGAACTCAACGAAGAACTGATCGATCTCGGCGCCGCGAGCGAGGAAACCCATGGCACGGGCCCGCAGCCCAGCGATGAAATCCTCGGCCAGGTCGCCGGCCTTTCCGACGATTGACCGAAGAGCGGGCCGCGGCCGATCTCGTATCGGTCGCGGTCCGCCTCCGGCGCGTGTCTGACAGTTCTTCAGGAGGTCGGAAAACATGGGCTTCAAGCTACGCGGCGATCTCAGCTACTGCGAGGTGAGCGATCGCCTGGTCTTCCTCGATCTGCCCTCTGATCGCTACTTCTGCCTGTCGCCCCGGCTCGAGGCGGGGTTTCGCGCCGCGGTTGCAGGCATTCCCGACGTGGCCCCGGCGATCGAGATCGCCCCCCTGCTAAACGCCGGACTGCTCATGCCGACACGCGGGCCGGAGCTACCCACACCCTGCATCCTCCCCCAACCTCCCCGTGCCAGCTTTCTCGACGAGAGGCCCGCCCCGGCTCGGCCGATTGCGGTCGGGGTGCTTGCAGCTGGTATTGCGCTGTCGCGCCTGGCGCTGCGGATCGGACGTTTCCACCAGGCCATCGCGCGGCTTGCCGAACGCAAGGCGGCGATAGGCAACAGGCACGCCCCCCCGGATGACGCGATGCGCGACCTCGCCGCGCAGTTCGAACGCACCGGCGAGATAACCCAGGTGCACGACAGATGCCTGCCCCGCTCGCTTGCGCTCGCCAGCTACGCGGTACGCCGCGGCTGGCCCGTCGACCTCGTCCTGGCGGTGCAGCTCCGGCCCTTTGCCGCACACTGTTGGGTACAGGCCGGAGCACACCTCCTGAACGACCGCATCGACACCGTCCGCCCGTTCACGCCGATCCTCGTCGTATGAGCCTTACCGAAACGGTCTCGGTCGGTAGACGTGAGGCCGGCCCGCGCTTCCTCGCACTGCTGCGGCCCTCCCGCGAAGTGCTCGATGATCTCGCGGGCAAATTCAGGACCGATGTGCTTGCCTCCGCAGCCTGCGAACTTGCTCTTGATAGCGACAGGCTCACAGTCGCGGCACTGAACCACCCGGCGATCCGGTTGGGCGGCCGCGGCACGATCTTGGGCGAGATGTTCCGCAAAGACGATGGATCCCGGGTAACGGCGCTGACGCCCGAAGAAACAGCGGCGATCCTGGCCAGCGACCTCGGCGAATTGATGAAGCATTATTGGGGACCATACGTCGCCATCGTCCACGATCCAGAGCTCGGCAATACGTGTGTCCTGCGCGCGCCGCTCGGGGCGCTCCCCTGCCTGGTGGTGCCGGTCGGCGAAGCGCTGGCGATTGCCAGCGACATCGGAATCCTGCGGGCGCACGGGCTCTACGCGCCATCAGTGGACTGGAACCGGGTAGCGCTCCAGCTGCTCCATCCGGATCATGTCGGGACAGCGACCTGTCTCCATGATCTCGCCGAAGTTCGCGGGGGGTCAATGCGCATCCTCACCGCGACGCAGACACGCACGGTCACGAAGTGGTCCCCCGCAGGTCTGCCGTTACGCCCGTTCGCTGAAACGGCCGAAGAGGCCTCCGAGATCGTGTCCCGAGCCGCGCGCGCATGCATCACTGCCCGGGCTCGCCGGTTTGATCGGGTGGTCCTGCTCCTTTCAGGAGGGGTCGATTCCTCGATCGTCGCCGCAGCGCTTGTCGAGGCGGGAATCAAGATCGATGCCCTTACGCTTACCACGCGCGACGCTCTCGGCGACGAGCGTGACTATGCGCGCTCCGTCAGCAGCCATCTCGGTCTTGTCCTCCATGAGCGTGACCGCGACGTGAAGCGGATAGAGATCGCGCGCAGCACCGCGACCGGCCTACCGCGCCCCGCCGGCCGCTTCATGTGGCAGGAATCGATGCGGCACTGCTCGGAACTGGCCGATGCGACGGGCGCTGAAGCCATCTTCAACGGCGGCGGCGGCGACCAGGTTTTCTGCTCGCTGCACTCCTCGAATCCGGTTGCCGACGCGCTTCGGACGTTCGGCCCCGGCAGGACCGCCTGGCACATGGCGAAAACGATGAGCGCCATCACCCAGGTTCCGGTCGGCACGATCACGAAAGACGGCCTGGCGCGTGCCTGGCTCGGCAAGCGTTCGCCGCGCCGCACCTGCGACAGGAGCCTGTTGACCGGCGATTTCGAAGATCATGAAGCCGAGGCGCTCCTCGCCTTGCCGCCGCAAGCATGCGGACTACTACCCGGACAGGAAGCATTCTGCCGGCTTATCGCCGCGGGACAGAGCTATATCGAGACCCTTGATCCCTGCGGTGTCCCGCCGATCGTCGCCCCCCTCCTGTCCCAGCCCCTCGTCGAAGCCTGCTTCCGCGTTCCAAGCTGGCTGTGGTTCGGCGAAGGGCTGAACCGCTACCCGGCGCGTCAGGCCTTTGCCCCCGACCTGCCTCGTCACGCGATATTCCGACGCTCGAAAGGCACACCGGACAGCTTTACCGCCGAAATCTTCGAGACCTGGCGGAAGGAGGTCAGGGAGATTCTTGTCCGGGGAGAACTGGCGCGGCAGGGCGTGATCGACCTTCCCGCAGTGCTCGAAGTGCTGGACGACCCCCGACCGCCCCGTGACAACCGCTTCCGCCGGGTCCTGCAATTCGCCGAGGCTGAAGCCTGGGCGTCGAGCTGGAGCTGACCCAGGCCTGATCCGATCCAGCCCTCGCGCTTACGCCCCACGCCTGCAGTGCCGCAACGATCCGGCCACATTCACGCCGGTACCCGGCATCGTCAGGATTTGATATTCGCGAGATCAAATCGCTATATAGTTCGGATATCCGCCGCGTGACCATAACCTCGGTCGTGCTGCCGCTTCTGGCAGCGCGAATGAGGAGCATGAAAATGACCCATGAAAACCGGAGCCTCGAAGAACTCATCGAACTGGGTGCCGCGAGCGCTGTGACGCAGGGCGGCGGCCCCATGCCGCTCGACGAAGTTCTCGGCGGCAATCCGGCCGGCCTCACCGACGACTGAATGCGAACCGCGGCCGCCGAACGGCAAGGCGGCCGCGGTTCCTCACCCTCGGATCAGGGACTTGCCCGAGGGTGATCGCGCATCGCCTCCCAGCGCGCGTACTGTGCTTTCTTTGACGGCACGGGATCACGCCTGTCTTGTAGCCAGAATGCGAACCAATCGAGATTGCGCGCATAGACCGCAGCCCGGTGCACGGGCTGCCACTTGTTGTGATGCTCATCTGGAAACACGAACATCTCAACCGGGCGTTTCGCCGACCTCAATACGGCGAAAGTGTTGAGCGCCCCAAGGTATTCGTCGTCGGCAAGCTGCATCAGCAACGGCCGATCCACCCTCCTCGCATTGCGTGCCAGCGAGTAAGGTTGCCAGAACGCGCGATCCTCGCCGCCCGGCGGCGGGTAACCCATTTCCTCGAATTGCTTTTCGACCGCCAGGCCGTTGTAGATGAGCGCGTTTTCGTCGACGCAGCAGGTGCTGATCGCGGCCACCTTGAACAGGTCCGAATTCAGCAGCGCCCAGCGCGCCGACGAGGCACCGTCGCTGAGCCCGGTGATGCCGAGGCGCGCCGGATCGGCGATGCCGCGATCGACGACCATCCGCACACCGGTCTCGATGGCCGATTGCATGCTCCGCCGCTCCGCCCAATCCCGGGTCATTACCTTGAGAAATTCCTCACCGGTACGGATCTCGGGATGCAAGGTCGCGACCGACGCGGGGCGCTCGATACTCAGCACTGCGATCCCTTTTGCTGCCAGGGCATGGATCGGATACTCGTCGCCGGTACCGCCGCGCAGAAAGCCCCGGCTGCGGTACTGGACGACCACCATCGGCAGCGGCTTGCCCTGTCGATACCCAGGCGGCAGGACAAGATCGCCCCAAGTCTCGAGGCCGAGATCATTGCGCCAGCGAATGCGTTCGACTTTGCCCAGCGCCAGGCAGCGAAACTCAGGATTGGGATCGTAGATGCCGGTGATCCGTCCATTGCCGGTATCTACGCGCGCTATATGCCGGGGAGTGGTCGCGTTCTCGCGCGTGCAGAGCAAATCCGCCGCTGCGGGCACGCAGCCCAGCAGAACATCGCGCGTCTTGAGGATCGAGACCGGCGATTGGCCGGTTTTCCCGGACCAGCGATAGAGCGCGGTGATTTCCTTGTTCCAGCCTTCGCGCCGGAGGAACAGCACCTCTCTGCCGCCCGTGCCCCACCACACTCCGTTAAAGGTACCGGTACAGACGGGGTCTTCACAGTTCACCGACGGCTGCTGCGAGGAATATGATCCCGCCGAGGCGACCGTTATACGGCGCGGTGCATAGACATGGCCGTCAACGAGCGCGGCCGAAGCGACAGAGCCGTCAGAACGGATTGCCTTCGAGGCGTGGTCTGACGCATCGACAGCTTCGAGCCGGGCCATCTCGCCGGCATCGGCCCGTCTGGTATCGCTGCCGTCGGGTGCGATCGACATCGTCTCGATCGGCTGCACCGGCGCTTGCGGAACCGGCCCGCCGGTCGGCACGGATCTCTCGTCGTAAAGCCAGCCGGCCAAGCCCTCTCGCGCGACGGCGCGCTCCACCTCGGCAGCAGCCGGGCGAGAGGAATAGACGAGCCGTGCTCCATCCTCGCTCCAGACCGCAGCTTCCACGTCGACCGGCGAGTGCGTGACCGGGCGGGCACCGCCTCCGTCACTTCGCGCAAGCCATACCTGCACCTTGCCGGCTTCCCGGTCGTCGTCCCGCCGCAAGTAGGCGATCGACCGCCCATCGGGAGACCACTGGGGGGTAACGACGGCGGTGAAGCCATTTCGCAGCATGCGCCCGTACATCGGAAAGGCGTCGAACATGTAGTCGCCGCCGCTGCCGACAATCCTGGGCGGAGCCCCTCCCGCGAGCGCAACCACGACAAGCGCGCGGCAGTAGCGATTGCCGGCGGGATCGGCACGGCTGAGCACGAAGGCTACTTCCTTCCCGGTCGGCGAGACGGCAAGCGGGCTCGGCTTGGCCGTTTCCGAACCGTCGGCGGGGCCCAGGTCGCGTAGCCGCACGAGGTCATCGCTGGTAACCGGCCGCAGGCCCTTCCGCGCCGGCACGCCGGCGCGCGATGTCGTGTCTTGGACTGCCCCTCGCACGCTGGAAGCAGGCAAGAGATCCTCGCAATTCGCGTGAGCGGCCGAGGGGAAAGCGACTTGAGGAACAAGGGCAACGCCCGCCAGAAGCAACGTCCTGAGCGGTCCGGACCCGTGCAAGCCACGCGGAAAGAGAAGGCTTACCATGCCTTGGTAATTCCAAGGCCGATATAGCGGCCGATCCCGGAATAGTTCGTCGTGTCGAACGCGGTATCGTAGATCGTCGTCGTGGCAATCGTCCGGGGTTTGTCGTTGAGCACGTTCTGCATGGTCATCGTCAACACGAGCCCCCGAAGCGGGCCGCGGCCCTGCTGGAAGGCGTAGCGCATCGTGAGATCGACCAGCGTCTGGCCGCCGATCGCGACCGGGTTGACCGTCCGGGCATCTTCGACCCCGCCCGTCCGGCTCACGGTCGCGTTCAGCGAGAAACCGTCAAGGCTCCAGGTCGCGCTTGCGCGGCCACGCCAGTGCGGCGGATTGAACAGGCTGCCCGCGAGACGCGTCGGCGCCGCCCCCGCAATCAGCGTCTGGGTGCTGTGCAGGTAGCTGGCATTCAGCGAGAGCGCGAGCGATCCGGCCGTTTGTCCGAGATCGAGCTGGTAATCGGCCAGGACGTCGACGCCCCGGATCCGCTGGTTGCCCGCATTCACCGACGTGTTATCGGCAATCGCCACGACCTTGGAGGCATCGAAAGGCAGGCCCGTGGCATTGTAGAACGTCGCGGCATTGGCGACGGTCGCGGCAATGGTTGCCAGGCTCGGGTTCCATTCGACATAGGGCGCGTAGAGCGGATTGCTCAGCGCCTGAGAGAAGTAGGTGATCGGCGTGACGATCCTGTCCTGGTACTGCGTCGAGAAATAGCCGACCTGGATGCCGAGCCCCGGCACCTGATGGGGCTTGTACTCCAGCGTTGCCGTCCAGCTCGTCGCCCTCTCGGGTTTCAGGTTCGGGTTGCCGCCCGTGAGCATCAGCGCGGTTCCGCTCGTGCCGCCAAGCGAGGTCGCGTTGTAGTAGAGCTGGCTCTGCGTCAGGTACTGCTGGTAGAGCGTCGGCGCCCGGAACGACTTGCCCCAGTTTCCCTTGATCGCCAGGTCCGGGATCGGGGCATAGATCACGCCCAGTTTCGGCGTCACGACATTGCCGACACCCGGGTAGCGCTCGAACCGCAGCGCGCCGCTGAAGTTCAGCCGATCGATCCCCGCGATTTTCTGATCGGGTGAAATGACCGGGAGGCTCAGTTCGCCATAGCCGTAATAGCTGTCCTGCGAATAGCGGCCGGTCAGGGGTGCCCCCTCGCCCCGATCGATGAACAGCTGGTTGTAGCGGTAGCCAAGTCCCATCGCGATCCGGGCAAGCCCGCCGGGAAGCGCGAACAGCGGACCGTCGGCCGCCAGTTCCGCCGAGCTTCCCTTGTTGCAGTAGCAAAGCGCGATCGTGCCGGTCTTGGTCTCACCCAGATAACTGTCGCTCCAGAGATGGACGTCTTCGGTGCCGTAGACCCCCGACAGCGCGAGGCGCCAGCCGCTCGGGAGGCTGAGCTTCAGCGAAGGCGCGATCGAAAACGACTTGCTCTGCGAGACCTTTTCGGTCCGGCTGATCGCGAGGTTACCGGCCATGTTGTTGGGCTGGAGCAGCACGCTGTCCCGGTTGTTGAACAGGCCGTCGACCTCGAAGCTGAGCGAGCCGGTGACGTCCTGATGCGCGGCGCCGGCAAAGGCGTTGCGCTTCTGCGCCGGAATCAGCGTATTACCCGGCCGTGATGCGGCGAAACTGCGGTCGCCGGTCAGGATGTCCGTGTTCCTGGCGAACTCGTAGGAGCCGACGAAGCCGCCAGAACCCCAACGCCGGCCCGCAGTCAGACCGTATTGCTGGCGGAAGTTCCCGCCTTGCGTCGCCGCGCCCAGATTCGCCGAGGTCAGCAGCCCCTCATAGTCGCGGCGCAGGATGATGTTGGCGACGCCCGCAACCGCGTCGGAGCCGTAGAGCGCCGAGGCCCCGTCGGCGACGATCTCGATCCGCTCGACCATCGCCGCCGGCAGGGCCGAAATGTCGACGCCCTGCCGCGAACCGTTGTAGGCGAGGCGGTGGCCGTTGATGAGGGTAAGCGTGGCATCGCTGCCAAGACCACGCAGATTGACCGTGGAGGCCCCGCCGACGTCCACGCCGCTGGCGGACGGGACGTTCGAACCCACGCCGGGGTTTTGCCCCCCTCCGAACGATTGCGGAATGCTGCGCACGACATCGCCTAGATCGACCTTGCCCTCGTTCAGCATCTGGTCGGTGGTGACGGCAATGACCGGCGAGGTCACCGGCGCGCCCCTGATACGGGTGCCGGTAACCGTGATCGCCGTGTTCTCGTTTTCCGGAGTTACCGTATCGTCGCCCGAAGTCCCGGCACCGGTTTCCGACCGCCCCACCGAATAGCCGTCTCCGCTAGGCACGGCGGCAAGACCGCTGCCGGCGAGCAGCATCCCGAGAGCTTCGGCAAGCGTATAGGTTCCGCGCAGAGCGGGAGCGCGGCTCTCCGCAAGGCTCGCCTCATCCGCAAGGATCGTACGGCCCGAAAGCAGCGCAAGAGCCCGAAGCGAGTCCGCGAGGCGCTGCTCTGGAAGATCAATGGTTAGCTCGGCAGTTTGCTGCGCCATGGCAACCGCCGGGCAGCTCGAAATGGCAATCAAGGAAACGGACGCCAGCCCCAGCGTCACGCAGTAAGCACTCTCTCTCATTTTTTGTCTTTCCACCTGAACCGAAATGATGGCGGGTTCAGAGGGGAAGACTGCGGGGCCTGAAACTGCCCCACGACTTTTTTCAGAATTTTCGAGAGCTGCTTCTGCCTATTTTGCCGAGAGCACGATTTCCGCAGCGCTTCGCTTTGCTATCCGCAGGTTCAGGGTTTTGCCGGCCGCCTCCGCGAAACCTTGCGGGTCGGTCGCCCGGAACGCTCCGGCCATCTTCAAGCCGCCGAGCGCCTCTCCGGACAATCGGACTTTTACGGTATTGTAGCGGTTGATCGCGTGAACCGCCTCATCGAGGCGAGTACCGTCGAGCGCGAGCATGCCGGATATCCACTCGACATCCTGACGCGCTATCCGGCGCGCTCCCGGCTTGGCTCCGATCTCGACTTGCGAGCCCGAAGGCACCTCGCGGGGCGAAGCCGTTTCCGTCCCGGTGCCGCTCAATTCTATTCCACGCACGGGCGCGCCGATCCGCAGCACTTTCCCGGCGAGCGCAGCATCGAAGGCGCCGCCGCTGACGGTCACCGCCTGCGCGCCGCCCAGGACCTTCGCGGGCGCTGAGCCAACAGCTCCCTCCAGCCGGATCCTCCCGCGCGAGAGCGCAATCTGACGATTGCCACCGGACAGCGTCACCGCAACGCGGGTGTCGGTATCCAGCGTGATCATGCTCGCATCCGCCAATCGAAACGTCCGGATTTCGCCGATCTTCGTCTCATAAGTCGCCGCCCGGGCCGGTGCGATCCATTCGGGAAAAACGGTTTCCCCGGCAATCCATATCGACGCAAAGCCTGCCAAGGCGATCGCCGCAGCCACAGCCAGACCGACATGTGTGCTGCGCCGTTGGTAGAACGGAGCCTGCATGAGTACGCCGTCAAAGCCGGCGTCACCTTTTTGCAGTATTCCGGTTTCCGACCAGACGAGCTCCGCATGCGCGAAGGCCTGACGGTGGCGAGCATCGGCTGCCAGCCACGCCGCAAGCCTGGCTTCAACGCCATCCTCTCCGGCCTGGCGCCTTTCGAGCCAGCCACGCGCTTGATTCAGGAGCTGCAGAGGAAGCCGATCATCAGTCATGGCTGCGCAAGTGCCGTCCAAGCTTCTTGATGGCAATGCTCATCTGCCGCTCGACCCCCTTGATGCTGAGACCCGTCTGTTCCGCTATTTCCGAAAGACTATAGCCGTAAACCCTGCGCGCGAGAAAGATCTGCCGCGTCAGAGGCTTGAGTTTGCTTACCGCCGCCTCGACCCGGGCGAGCCGATCTCGCGCTTCAAGCCTCGCCTCCTGATCGAGGCCGGGAAGCTCGAGGATCTCCTCCCCCAGGATCTCCGACACCGGATTGCGTCTGACCGCACGAGCGTTGTCACGCATCAGATTGATCGCCGACTGGCGAAGATAAGCAGCGGGGTTTTCAAGCGGCTCCACCCTGCCGCGAGCCGCAAACCGCGCGAAAATCTGTTGAACCACATCTTCCGCGTCCTCGCGCCGCGATTTTCGCAGCACGAACCGAAGCAATCCCGGTCGCTCTTCCCGGTACATACGTTCAAGCACTCCACTCGAAGCAGCCAGAAGGTCGTGCTGAGGTGGCACCGGATCATCATCGTCAAGGGGAACGCGCGAAATGCCGAGATTCAACCGCATTTGGGCCACTCAGCGTGTGCAATTCGCTGCATTGAAAGCATCTACCGGCTCCGCTCGACTGGCGAGGCGGAGCCGGCAGGACCGGGTATTGAGAACATACAAGCGCATGCGCCAATGCCTTTGGCCGCAAACGCGGCTTGGACATAGCGTAGGCTACCCGGTCTCATCCCTGTGCGGGACGAATTCTGTCTGCTTGCAAGGTTCTCACGCCTCGGCATCGCACCCAGTACGATGCACGTGAAGAATATTGGAAATGACAAATAATTCAAGAATGAAATTACATCTTTGTCACATAAAGCACAATCAACGATTGCTGCATCTCAAATTGGATTGCTTTTCCGGTCGCAACTTCGCGCTATAGATCGTTCTATAAAGCCAACCACCATAAAATAATCGATTGAAGCAAAAAATTTCGTAGGGGAAAGCGCCATCGAAACGTCGATGCTATTTATGATTTATGCAAGACGCTGCCTCACGATCGACGTTGCAATTCGGGACCAGTGTGTCGCCGCCGTCGCAACACGGGCGAACCACTGCCATACTCAAACCATGGAGGGCCGGAGAAATGGGAACTCGCATCGCCAAAACCATCGACCTGGGGCCGCCATCACAAGACTCGGCGCGGTACGCATCGAGCTTGATGGTTTCATCCTGGACGCCAACTTTCAGAACGGCTTCCGACGCGTTGAGGCCATCAACGCACCACTGGTTTGCAAGGCCGATGTCGATCGGATCGCGGTGATGAGCAGTGTCGCCTCGAAAAGGCCCTAAATGCACGCATGGAAACTTGGGCAGTAGCCGTCGCCGCGTATTGCGCTTCGAGGACGGCATTCAACATGCTGGCGGAGGCGACTGGCCGAAGGGACCCGGTCGCGCCAGAGCTGCTCCTTTAGGCGAGTACGCGGCGCGCGAAGTTGATCAAGGAACGAGCCTTTCTCCGAGGCCTGTGAAGCTTTGCCGTGTGGTAGATTTCCGTTTCAGTTTTTGGGGGCTAGCAAAGGGAGCGGCCATCATCAGAATAGGGGGGATGAGCTCTCTTTGAGTATTGCGGGCTCGCGGTCGAGTTGGTCACACTAGCAAGATAAACATGAGCCGCGCCAGGTTCAGTGTTGGCATGCATCAAGACCTTGCATTGCCTCCGCCTGCCCCCCATCGGCCTACAGAATGCTCCGCCACGTTCGGTCACGACCACGGTTCCTGCTGCGGATTGTAATGCCATGAAATGTTTGCAAGCTTGAATCCCGCAGTGTCGATGACGGTTGGCGGCGGTCGGGAGAAGATATGAGCCAAGGTATGGTAGAAAAACGGAATTCCGAAACAAGTCACCCGGTGCGCGTCTATACGCGGTGGCATCAGCTTGCCGTTCCGCTGGGTTTTTCATTGGGCATTTTCATGGGAATCTTCGCGGTTTATCAGTACCATTTGGTGTTTGGCGCCATTGGCCTGGCGCTCTTGGGTATCGTTGTCCCGCCGATGATCGCAGGCCTCGGCTTTCCGACCCGCGACAGTTTGACGATCGGTTCGCAGGGGCTGCAGTTCGCGCGTCGGGGGCCGGTCTCGTTCGCAGCAATATCCGGATGGAGCGCGGAGGACTATCTGAGGCTCGGTCGCAGGAAAGGACCGACGCTGGTCATCGTCGCTCAGGATGCTCCCGCGCGCAGCCGGCTCCACGACGAATTCCGGACCGGGCTGCGACTTTGGCAGACAAGTCTAACGGCCGGCGCCTCCAGGGCCGGAGAAGCGCGTTTCCATGGCGGTTGGTGTGGACGTGCGGTGGGAGCGGCGATCGTCGCGCTGTCGCTGGCGGTTATCGTGCTGTCGCTGGCAATGCAAGAGCCTGCCTATCACCTCGTCGCGGTCGGCGGCCTGGGCGGAGCATTCGGCGGCGTCATGCTGGCTGGGATCAGGCCTTCCTGAGCGAGTTTGTAATAACCGTTTGCAATAAGAGATCGGCGAATAAAAGAACGGACCCAGATATACGTTCTCATGACCGCCATCCGAACCCCTGACCAAGTTTACTTTGATAGGAATAAGCGGGCGTTAGCCGCCAACCTCAAAACGCGGGATGATCAACGGGTCCCGTTTTTGGCTATGGCCAAAAACGGCCAAAAGGCTCTGTCTGCCGGCGCCGATGCGTTCTTCGCCAAGCCAGTGGACCCCGATGAGCTGCTTCATTTCATCGGGGCGAATTGAGTGCCACTGGCGGCGCGATCGTATCCTTCCAGAACCGCAGGATCGTTCAAGACAAAACGTTGCTGGCCGGAAGATAGCTAAGGGCTCATAACCCTTAGGGAAAGCCTCGTGCCCGTTCTCCAGCTCTTTCGTCAGCCACCGACGCTCACTGCGCGGGTTGGACCTATAGACTGCCAACGTGGTGGCAAGGGCCATGTTTGATCGCATCGGTAGCGCGATATGGGAGTTCGATCAGAATTTCCTTCTGGCTACCCCTCCAGGCGATCCAGTTTCGGTCTTGTACCGCCCGCTCCCGTCGACTGGTCTGGTGTCGAGCAATGAGCGCGCGCGCAGGTTGATGGAGCAATTTGCCCATGCGGGCATGGCCGATGATGCTGGATACGCGCTCCCACTCGATCATGCGATTGTCGCGCGAGCAATCCAGGCATTTCAGGCGGGCGAGCAATGCTTCGTGGATGGCATCAGGCTTGATATCGCGGGAGAATTGCGCTGTTTCCATATCGCGCTCTCCTTTCCGATCGCCGGGGTGAACTCCGGCACGGTCGTGATGAGCGCGACGGATATTACCCAACAGCGGCGTGAGGAGGCAGATCTGCAGGCGGCTCGCCGCCATCTGGAGCATGCTTCACGTGCCATGAATATGGTCCATCTGGCTCGCAGTCTGACTGATGCTGTCAGCCAGCCGCTGACCAGCATCCTTTTCAGCGGGCACGCCGCGCTTAACTGGCTGGACAAGAGTGCGCAGGAATGCCCCGAGTTGGCCGCGGACATCAACCGCATGGTCGTTGCGGCGTCCCGTTCCGCAGATATGATCCGTCAGGCTCGGGAATACGCCGATAGCCGGGAAAGCCAGCTTGAAACCCTGATCCTGAAGGATGTTTTTCAATCCATTTTGCCGCGGTTGGAAGGAGAGCTCACGGCACGGGGATCGGGCGTCATCGTTGACGTAGCAGACGACCTTCCAAATGTGACCGCAGATCGTGTGCAGATAGAGCAGGTACTGCTCAACCTTATTTTGAACGCGATCGAAGCTCATGACGACGCGGAAGTTCGGTCATCGATTAGGGTTTCTGCCCGTGTCAGAGAGAGCGCGGAGGTGATGGTCTCGATCGAGGACGACGGCGCCGGCATCGCTGCCGAATTCATCGATCGCATCTTCGAGCCGCTATTCACGACAAAGCCTGGCAGCATCGGAGTAGGACTGGCCGTATGCCGCACCATCGTGGAGGCTCATGGAGGGGAGATCTGGGTTTCTGAATCCCGGAAATCCGGTACGACATTCAATTTCTCGCTGCCTGCCGATGGTGCTATCGAGGCAACGGAACCCGTGAAGGGCTGGCGGCACAACGCAGCGAGCGGCAGGCTTCAGTGATGTGTTTTGTCGTCGCGCGCGAGCCGTGCAGGCAGGGAAGCTGAATGGATCAATCCTCATCCTCCAACCGAGATCACAGCTTCATCCCATCTCTTGAGTCGCGCTCGATAACCATTAACGGCATTGGGGGCGGGGTTCTTGGCGTTACGCGTCTGCAGTCCGGCAAGCCAAATGCGGGGCTCACCGCACCGCATCTTCTGGAGGATGCGTTTCAGCTTGGGGTTCAGCTGCGCGACTATACCGGGGACATTTACCTTCATGGCCGCAAGCTTGCCTTCAATCGGCAGGCCGTCGGCGAAATGATGCTCTACGATTATCGGGAAGAATGGCAGGCTGAGCTGCTGTCCTCATTTGATTGCGTGAACTTCCACATTCCGCGCACCCTTCTCAACGCATCGATCGAGGACGATCGGCGATCAACCTTGCAGGGGTTGCGCTATACGCCGGGGGCGGCGACCAGCGACCCCGTCATCGTTGGCCTGGTGCAGGCCCTGCTTCCCTCCCTCAGTGCGGGCGCCGAGCTAAACCAATTGTTTGTCGATCACGTCGGACTGGCACTTACCGCCCATCTATCCCGAAACTATGGCGATCTCATCTCGCTGCGCTCATCGTCGGGTGGGGGTCTCGCACCCTGGCAGGAGCACCGGGCCAAGGAATTCATAGAAAGCAACATGGCGACTGGGATTGCCCTGCCCGTCCTAGCTGCGGAATGCGGCCTTTCTACCAGTCACTTCGCCCGGGCTTTCCGAGCCTCGACGGGGGTCGCGCCATACCAATGGCTGCTGCAGCGCCGCGTCGAGCGAGCACGGAAATTGTTGCTCGAGACCGATCTCCCAATCGCTGAAATCGCGGCCGCCTGCGGTTTCGCCGATCAAAGTCATCTGTCCAAGGTGTTCGCCAGGGAAAACGGTGAACCTCCGGCCGCGTGGAGACGCAGAAACACCTCCTGAAACCTTCAATGTCGCGTGCATTGACGAGATGCGCTGCCTGGCCCTCCGCCGACCAGGGTCTGTAGGTCAGGGCAAGCGCCCGGCATCTGGATGCATGTACCCTCCACCGGAATGACAAAACGGCCAGAAACACTGCCCTCTCGGGAAGTGCCTCTGGCCGTCCGCCTGATGTTTCGAGCACGGTTCGATGCGCCTCGGTGGCGATGCTCCGCGGTGTCCCTCGATACATGCCGGGCCGCCCAGCCAAGGGTCGACGGCGCGGGCGATCAGTCCCGTCGCCCCCTAGCGATGGGGGAGATCAGGCCGGGTTCGGCTGACCAAGCGCCTTGCGCGCGATGCTTGCCGCGAAGAGCGGGGTCTCGCGTTTGTTGTGATCGCCGCCGGCAGACTGCCGCGCAGCCGCTGCATCTTCGTAGCTCACGCCGTGCTCGGCGATGAAGGCCATGAAGGCGTCGGTCGGATGGGCCGTCACGCTGTTGGTGTAGCGGGTGCGCCCACCTTCGATCGCCTCTGCCTTCAGTTCCCAGATCACGTTGACCTGGGTGCGGCCATTCGCGGTGAAGACGTCGGAGATCGAGTTCATGCGGCAGTACGTCGGGCCTGCTTCCTCGGCGACGTAGTGCTGGACGACAAGGCCGGTGCCGATCATCTCGACATTGATCGACATGCGGCGACCATCATCGGTCACGGTCGATCCGGCCGCGATGTGATCGGGCGGGCAGCAGCGCTGATACTCGGCCTCGGCGAGGTTGAACAGCCAGTCGGCGATATCGATCTTCTCGATCGGAACATCGATATCGGCGCTGAATGCGGACTTCGACAGGATGGTATCGGTAAGAACCTTCATGGGTATTTCCTTTCTGAGAGGGTGCTGGGTGGAGTGATCTGGGGGTAATGAATTGTGAGTTGGCCGGGTTCGGCCTCAAGGGATCAGTCCCGGGTCGGTTTGCCGTCCACGAGGCGCCACAGACCTTGCGGGTTGCCGTCCTGGATGGGATCGGGGAGCAGGGTTGCAGGCAGGTTCTGGTACGAGATCGGGCGCAGGAAGCGGTCGATCGCCGTCGTGCCTACCGAAGTGAAGCGGGGATCGCTGGTGGCCGGGAACGGACCGCCATGAATGGTCGCGTGCGAGATCTCGACCATGTTCGAGAAGCTGTTCGCAATGATCCGGTTGGTCCGCGTCTCGAGGATCGGGATCAACTCACGAGCAAGATCCATGTCCGGCTCGTCGATCTGCAGGGTTGCGGTGAGCTGGCCGCTCATGCGCGCCGCAAACTCCAGCATCTGGCGAAAATCGGTGCAGCGCACGAGCATTGCCGAGGGACCAAACATTTCCGAGGCGAGGTCCATGTCGTCGAGCAGGTCCGACGCATCGATTTCGAGGATATGGCTCTGCCCCTCACCGGGCTTCGAAGGGGTACTTCCCCCCACCAGAACCTTAACCTTGTCGCTGCTGATCTCGTTGGCGACCTCGCGGTTGTAATTGGCGAGAATGCCTGGGCTCAACATGGTCGCGGCTGGAGACTTCGAGATTTCCGCGCTCAGCGTCTTGCGCAGCACGTCGTAACTTGCGCCGTCGAGAGCCAGGATCATGCCCGGCTTCAGGCACATCTGCCCTACGCCAGCCGTCATCTGCTGAGTGAACCTCGTCGCGAATTCCGCTGCACGGCTCGCTTGGGCCGACGGCAGCAGGAAGGTCGGATTGATGCTCGTCATCTCGGCAAAGACCGGGATCGGCTGCGGTCGGGCCAGGCCTCGGCGCACCAGCGCCATGCCGCCGCCCTGCGAGCCGGTGAAGCCCACGGCCTGGATCAGATGATGGTCGACCAGAGCCTCGCCCAGTTCGTTGCCCGCACCGATCAGGAGCGAGAACACGCCTTCGGGCAGACCATGGTGGGCGACAGCTTTCTGGATTGCCCGTCCTACCAGCTCAGAAACGCCCATGTGCGAGCCGTGAGCCTTGACGACGACCGGGCAGCCGGCCGCAAGCGCAGAAGCGGTGTCGCCGCCAGCGACCGAGTAGAGCATCGGGAAGTTGCTCGAGCCGAAGACCGCCACCGGTCCGATCCCGATCTTCTGCATTCTCTGATCGAGACGCGGGGTGGGCTTGCGCTGCGCATCGGCGGTATCGATAGTCGCACACCGCCAGCGGCCCTCCTCCGTGAGGTCCGCGAACATGCGAAACTGCGCAACTGTGCGAGCCGTCTCGCCCTCGGCCCGGGCTTTGGGCAGGCCCGTCTCGAGAGTCAGGCGGTCGTAGAGGACATCGCCGAGCGCCTCGATATTGTCCGCTGCGGTGCGCATGAATGCTGCGCGTGCAGCCGGCGAAAGGTTGCGGTAGGCGGGGAAGGCCTCAGCCGCCAGGCCGCACGCGCGATCCACCTCCCCAGCGCCGCCGCCGTAGAAGACCGGTTCGATCTCGGCATTGAGGACGGGGTTGAAAGCACGGATCTGCCCGGCGGTGCCACGCACCGACGATTGGCCGATCAGCATCTTGCCAGTTACTTGCATGTTGAGCTCCACAAGGTTCGCGTGTCGCAATGATGAAAGAGGGAAGTCATCGCTCGTCTCAGGCGACGTCGAGCGGCCCGAGGGTTTCGGCCGCGCGCACCGAGGCGGAGATGGCTGCAGGAAAACCCGCGTAGAACGCGAGGTGCGTGATCAGTTCGCTGAATTCCTGCTTGGTGACGCCATTCTCGATTCCGCGGCGAAGATGGGCAGGCATCTCCTCGACGGCGTGCAGTGCGACAAGGGCAGCCACCGTGACCAGACTGCGATCGCGCTTGCTGAGCCCCTTCTCTTCCCACACCTTGGAGAAAAGTGGGTCTTCGACATAGCCGGTGAGTTGGGGTGTGAATGCCCGGGCCGCTTCGCGAGGGCTCTTCATCTCCGTGCCTGCCATTTTCGTAACTCCGCATCACAATCGGTGAGCAGCGGATTGGCGAGAGTATCTGTTCGCGCCGCTGCGTCACCAATATCGACACTGGAACGGCGTCTAACAGGCAAACGATGGTTTAATGATTTGCCGCCTCGGCACAGGTTGCTCCTGCCTGTCCGTTCTTTCACGACCAGAGCTCCTCGACGGAGCGAGCAGAACTGGTCCAACAGCTACGCGCCCATAACAGTCATCTACAGCGGCCCTTCGGCGCCTGGAAGCGGACATTCAAATGGCCACTTGATCTGGTGGCCAGAGGGCGTGCCAAAGTTTCCCTTCTGCGCGAATGATCTGATGTATCATCGGGACGGCGAAGATGAACTTCGCCGTCCCGGTTGTGCATGTAGGCACTCGCGATAATGGCCTAATTACCGAACGGAATAAGGCAGCTCCATGCCGTCCGATAGACAAACTCCAACGGATTTCTCGATGCTCGCGACCGAACGCCTGATTTTACGCCCCCATTCGATCGAAGACCTCGATCACATTTTCGAGCTTGCCCGCGATCCTGTAGTACACGAATTCATTCGCGGGCTTCCGACATCGCGCGAAGAGGCATGGCACAGGCTCCTGCGTTACGCCGGTCACTGGAGCCTGCTCGGATACGGCATGTTTGCGGTGTTCGAACGGGCAAGCGGCACCTTCATCGGTGAAGTCGGCCTTGCCGATTTCCGGCGCGGGCTTGGCCCGGATTTCGACGGCAGCCCTGAAGCCGCATGGCTCTTCGCGGGCGCGTCGCATGGCAAGGGCTATGCATTGGAGGCGATGGCGGCTTTGCTCGGATGGTTTGACCATGAACATGGCTCAAACCGTACGGTCTGCATCATCGATGTTGCGAATGCAGCGTCGACAAAACTTGCCGGCCGCCTCGGCTTCCAGCAATATGGGACAGCCGTTTACCGGGAAGCCCACGTCGCAAAATACGAGCGTTCCGGTTCCTGAGGCGACCATCTCTTCAAACCGCAAACTCGAGAGGGGCCTGTCTGCATAGTTCCGTCGATTGCCGAACGGCGAGCCGGTCCTGCAGGACCAACTCGCCGGACGCTCGCCGGACGTTTGATCAGATGGCAATTCCTGCGACACTGCGTGCGAGCGGTTCCAGTTCCGCCATAGCCGCGATCTCAAGCTTCATCGAGGCTGCGGCCACATTCTGCTGAAGACGCGAACGATTGCGCGTTCCGGGGATCGGCGAGACCGCCGCGCCCAGCTCCCTGGCTTTGGCATAGAGCCAGGCGATCGCGACTTGCGCCGACGTGGCGCCCTGCCCTGCAGCGATCTCTTCAATCTTGGCGACGAGGCGCATGTTTGCCTCCCGGTTTTCGGCAGAGAAGCGCGGAAAATAGGATCGTGCGTCGCCGGCACTGAGATTTTCGGCAAAGGCTTGGCCCGTCAGCATCCCTCGCCCGAGCGGCGAATAGGGCACGACCGTCACGCCCAAATCCACCGCGGCAGGCACGATTTCGGCCTCGATATCGCGCGTGAAGATCGACCACTCCGACTGAAGCGCGGCGATCGGGTGCACAGCATGCGCTTCGCGCAGGTCCTCTGCGCTGACCGCAGAGAGGCCCAGAGCGCGCACTTTGCCCTCGGCGACGAGATCGGCCATCGCGCCGATCGATTCCGCGAGCGGCACATCGGTGCTGCGACGATGCATGTAATAGAGATCGATCACCTCGATGCCGAGCCGCTGTAGCGAGTTCTCGGCTGCCTGGCGGATGAATTCGGGGCGATTGTCGAGGCTCCAGTCGTCCGGGGTCTCAGGCGTCCGGGCATAGCCGAACTTGGTGGCGATCACCGCCCGGTCCCGGTTCGCCTGAATGAAGGGCGCAAGGAAGCGCTCGTTCTCGCCCATGCCGTAGACATCCGCAGTGTCGAACATCGTGACACCCAGTTCGAGCGCGAACTCCAGCGCGGCGCGGGATTCGGTTTCATCGGTATCGCCGTAGAATTCACTCATGCCCATGCAGCCCAGGCCCTGAATGCCGATGGTTGGGCCGCCATTGCCGAATGCGATCTGAGGAAGACGATTTATGCCAGTCATTGAACAACTCCGGATATTGACAGGCAGGACCTATAAGTGTGGAGTATGGTCCATGGTCAAGGCTCTTTCATGCTGATTTCGCAGTTCGCCAAGACGGCCGGACTTTCGGTCGACACAGTGCGGTTCTACATCGCCAAAGGCCTCCTGAAGCCCGAGCGCAGTGCAAGGAAAGGCGGAGCAAATCCCTATCACGTGTTCAGCGCGGACGACGTCACCGCTGCGCAAATGATCCGGCTGCAACAGTCCCTCGGCTATTCGCTCGCAGAGATCGGCGCGCTCGCAGAGGAATACCGCCGGGATGCCGGGTCGCCGGAGCGGACCGGGGAAGTCCTGCGCAAGCAGATCGTCAGGCTTGAGGAACGCCAACGCGAACTCGATGCCGCACTGGCGTTCCTCAAGGGCAAGCTGGAATGGATGGAAGCAGGCCAGCCCGGCACAGCCCCCCAGCCCAACGCCTATTTCTGCTGATCTCCGCCGGCGGAAGCGAGGCGCTTCAGTTCCGCCATGCCTTCTTCCACTGAAACTACCGGGACATATCCGAGATCGCGTTTGGCCCTGGTGATGTCTAGGGTCACTTCCACGGCCATCGTCGCCAGATCCTGCCGGGTGACCGGAGGCCCGATCCGGCCCCCGGAAAGCCGTGCCGCAAACTCACCCACACGGGCTACGGTGCCGACCAGCCAGGATGGCACCGCCTTTTCGGGGGGAACGATCCCCTGCGTTTCCAGCAAGCGGGAAACAAAGCTGCGGAATGTCGAGGGTTCACCATCGGTGATGAAGTAAGCCTCGCCCGCCCGGCCCTTCAGCAGCGCCAGTTCGATGCCATGACAGGCATTGGCGACATGCGTGGCTGACGTCAGGTATTCACCGCCGTTGATCCATGCCATCTGCCCCGAACGCGCGGCTTGTGTCAGGATCGGCAAGGCGGTCGTATCGTCGCGCCCCCAGACGAAGCGCGGCCGTACGATGACAGCCTCGAAGCCATTGCCGCTCTGCGCGCGTACGATCCGCTCCGCCTCGGCCTTGGTACGCGAGTAGGCGCCGGGAAAGCGCGAAGGCATCGCCCGGTTCTCATCGACGTTGACCAGAGCCCGGCCGTCCAGAAGAACCGATTCCGTGCTGACGTGCGCCGCCCGCCGCACACCTGCCTGCCGGGCCATGGCAAATATGGCGCGGGTTCCCTCGACATTGACCTGGACATGCTCGGGCGTCTCGGGACCGTGGCTCGTATGGGCCGCAGCGTGGACCAGCGAGCGACACCCTTTCATGGCCTCGGCCACGGCCGGACTGGAAAGCTGCGCGACAATGGGCCTTGCGCCAAGCGCGCGGACCACATCGGCGGACTTCTGCGAGCGAACGAGGGCGACAACCTCGAAGCCCTTGGCGACGAAATGACGGATCAGGTTCCGCCCGAGATAGCCGCTGCCCCCGGTCAGGAAGAGCGGAGACAGTAGTTCTGGATCGGAGGCGCGTTCGCCTCCGATGGCTTGATAGTCGTTCATGGGATTTTCTGCCTTGTAGGTTACGGGCAAAGGCCCGGCACGATCAGCCCGGAGGGCCGGATGCGAGCCAGCGGATATCGTCGAGCAGCGCTTCGCGCTCTTCGTCGGACCATTGGTGGTAATCGAGGGTTTCGAGCAACTTGAGGCCTTCGAGCGCGAGATAGGCGAGCATCGGACCTCTGGCCGGCCCCGCTTCCTCGCGAATACGGTCGATCACGGCGGTCTGGTTCTTCTGGATGGCGGCGCGCAGCGAGCGGTCCTGGGCCAGTGCCGCGCAGATGTTCAGCGCGACCGCGCGGAACTCGTCGGGAAAAGGATGGCTCGCTGCGGATATCCTGCCCATCAGCGTCGCATTTTCACTGCCTTCGAAGGATTCTGCGGCTGCCTGGTTGAAGGCATTGTCACGCACGACCGCGCGTTCGACCATGACCTCTATCAGGGCCTGCTTGGTGCCATAGTCATAGATCACGCTGCCCTTGCTGATCCCCGCCTCCTGAGCGACGCCGTCCAACGTCAGGCGCGCCGCCCCCACCCTGGAAACGACGACTTCGGCCGCATCAAGGATGCGGTTCTGATCGATACTCTTCTTGCGGCCCATTGGCGTCGTCCATTTATATCTGACCGGATGGATATAAATGGACGACTGACGGCCGTCAACCCGTCGATCCGCACGCGAGAACAGCTTGTCTCTTTGGCCCGAACAGTGAACTTCTCGTTCCCGAAATGACCAGAAGCGTTTAAACGGAGAACGATCGTACGGCATGCCCAGCTCAGATCTTTCACCCGAGACAGGTGGAGGGAACGGGTGCGGACCTGCTTGATCACTGATCGCCCCGATGATGACCAGTTTCAGCATGGGTCGACATTCCTGCTGCTTCGGAAAAGTGGCGTAAATTGATCGGCAGCCACACCCATGTGAGCGGCTGCTGTCCTCAAAACCCGACTTTGAACCGGACGCTCTCCTAACGGCCAACCTACGGTGGAGTGGGGCCTTGGGATCGGACGCGACAATCGTGTAGCGAGTAGCCGGGATCGAGCCAGCGTCAGTCGCAAATAGATTTGGCGCGCCCGTCGATGC